>JBBCJB010000014.1:0-337794 GCA_037190485.1 Parapedobacter sp. | reverse complement strand
GGTAGGTTGCTCACGCGTTACGCACCCGTGCGCCACTCTCACGGGGAGCAAGCTCCCCGATCCCGTCCGACTTGCATGTATTAGGCCTGCCGCTAGCGTTCATCCTGAGCCAGGATCAAACTCTCCATTGTAAAATGAAGTTCGATCTGACCCGATTACTCGGAATCAATCTTTATTAATTTGTCTAATAACCTGGATTGACTTAGGTCTGTTTTTTTTAACTTTCGTCTATTTAACAGACTACTCGTTACGCTACATGAATATCAATATTTTCAAGAACTTCATCGCCTCCGCATCACGCTTCGACTATTATATCCAACCGGGATAAACCGGCCAAATCTTCACTTTTTCAATTGCCTCCGGGCATCGCGCCCTTTGGCTCGGAACTTCTGTAAACCCCTGTTCCGTTTGGGACTGCAAAGGTAGAAACATTTTCTAACGTTGCAAAAATTATTTTAATTTTTTTCGGAACCTCGGGTAATGCTTAAAAGCATAGCGACGTCCCCGTCAATCAATTAAAAACAACTTTCTTTACTTTCAATGAACACCCCCTCTTTCCTGAAGGGAGCGCAAAGGTATGAGCATTGTTTCCTATTTCCAAGCATATTTGACCATTATTTTTCGATATTGTTGTTACCGACTCATAATCAGTCAAAAAAATACAAGAGTTGGTATCCTTAATGCTATCCATTAACTTTACAACAAAAAAGGTTTGGAATCCATATACTACATCGATCTGTTGGGAACGCTGGTATTCGCGATTTCAGGTGCGATGGCTGCGATGCGCCACAACATCGACATCTTCGGCGCAGCGTTCACCGGCTTTGTTACGGCTATAGGCGGCGGCAGCTTGCGCGATATCTTCCTTAACCTAAGGCCTGTGTGGGTAGATGACGGGAATTACCTGCTTGCCATCCTGTCGGGCGTGTTGGTTGCCGTGTTCTTCAAGAAGCTGCTGGACCGACTGGCCCGGACGTTATTCCTGTTCGACGCCATTGGCATCGGCTTCTTTACCGTCGTGGGCGTACAGAAATCGTTGGCGTTCGATAGCAGCGGAATCGCCGCCGTGGTGCTGGGTATGTTTTCGGCTGTCATGGGCGGCGTTACGCGCGATACGTTATTGAATGAAACCCCGTTGATTTTCCGGAAAGAAATTTATGCCACCGCTTGTCTTTCGGGGGCCATGCTATTTGTCACGCTCAATGGGCTAGGGGTGGATTATAACCTGAATGCTTTCCTGAGCGCCAGCATCGTGGTCATTATCCGGGTTGTCGCGGTGAAATATCGCTTAACGCTGCCCATTGTCGGCGGCTGAGGGCCGGGGAATGTGAAACGGTACGCGCAGGCTGTGCCAAGGTATACGCATTGGCACAGCCTGCGCAAACCATCCATTACAATGCAGACAACAGGTTTTTCCAACCCACCAGGTCGCCAACAATCCTTTCTAAGTCTTTTATCGCTACACGCTCCTGTTCCATACTGTCGCGATGACGAAGCGTTACGGTGTCGTCCTCCAGCGATTGGTAATCGACGGTGATGCAAAAGGGGGTACCGATGGCATCCTGCCGCCGGTATCGCTTCCCGATGGCGTCCTTTTCATCATACCTGACATTGAAGTCGATCTTCAATCGATTCAATATCTCCCGGGCTTTCTCGGGCAACCCATCCTTTTTGGTCAGCGGCAATATAGCCGCCTTCACCGGTGCAAGCGTCGGGTGGAAGCGCAATACAGACCTGGAATCCTTCTTCTCGTCGGTACTCAGGTCTTCCTCTTCAAATGAATTGCACAATATGGTCAGGAAGAGCCTGTCCAGACCGATGGAGGTCTCGATGACGTACGGCACGTAGTTCTGGTTGATCTCGGGGTCGAAGTACTGCAATTTCTTGCCCGAGTATTTCTGGTGCTGGGTAAGGTCAAAATCCGTGCGGGAGTGAATCCCTTCGACTTCCTTAAATCCGAAGGGAAACTCATACTCGATATCGACCGCCGCATTGGCGTAATGCGCCAACTTGACGTGATCGTGGTAACGGTATTTGGCCGCATCGCTACCGAGGGCGAGGTGCCATTTCAGGCGCGTCGCCTTCCATTGCTCGTACCAGTCCAGCTCGGTGCCGGGGCGCACGAAAAACTGCAGCTCCATTTGTTCAAATTCGCGCATGCGCATGATGAACTGACGGGCAATGACCTCATTGCGAAATGCCTTGCCGATCTGCGCGATGCCGAATGGCACCTTCATGCGCCCGCTTTTCTGCACATTGAGGAAATTGACGAAAATCCCCTGGGCAGTCTCGGGCCGTAGATATACCGTCTCGGCGCCATCGGCCGATGCACCCATCTGCGTGGAAAACATGAGGTTGAATTGCCGTACTTCCGTCCAATTCCTGGTGCCTGAAATGGGGCATACGATGTTATGCGCCTCGATGATGGCCTTTAATCCGGCCAGATCATCGCCATTCAGGGCGGCATCCAAATCCGCCTGCAATTGTTGCGCCTTGTCTGTTTTGCCATCCGCCTCGTAACGGGCTATTTTGTCTTCGATCAGTTGGTCGGCGCGATAACGTTTCTTGGAGTCTTTGTTATCGATCATCGGGTCATTGAACCCATCCACGTGCCCAGACGCCTTCCACGTGGTTGGATGCATGAAAATCGCCGCATCGATTCCCACGATATTCTCGTTCAATTGCACCATGGCCTTCCACCAATATTGCTTCAGGTTGTTCTTCAGTTCGGCACCCAATTGGCCATAATCGTACACGGCACTCAGGCCGTCGTATATCTCGCTCGAAGGGAATACGAAACCGTACTCCTTGGCATGTGAAACCACATTTTTGAAAAAATCGTCTGTCTGCTTGCTCATAAGACGGCAAACATAGCCAAAATGCCTTGCATTCGCGAATACCTGCTCAACAAATTGTGGGCTAGCGTTGCCCCATGGCGTAGTCAACTAACGCGAAAAAGTACTGCACGGCATTATCGAAACCCTCGGGCGTCTGGGCGACGAACTCGCCCGTCACCCGGTTCCCCTTGATGCCGTTTGAGGCGAAATGGAAATCGCCCATTGACCCAAACATCTTGTTGAACGCGATGTAGCGATCGAGCGAGGCCAACTGCTCCACCGGGATTTCGGCCGCGAGCTTCCTGGCGCTCAGTAGCCCGGCCACTTTGTTCTTGGTAAGCAGTTTTTTTGTCTGCCGATCGATTTTTGCTTGGTAACGGTTGGTTGCAATCGCATCGAATTGATCGGCGGCCGTACCGATAAAGACGATGCCATCCTTCCGGGTAAAGAACAAGCCAAACGGCAACTTCGTATTCGCCAATTGGTATACACCGTTCCCTTCCACCAAGAACCCTTTGCTTACCACATAGGCCATCACACGGTCATAGAGCCGTACATCTGCTGACGAGAACATGAACAGGAAATCTGGAATCGTTTCCGTCTTCGTTTTTTCGACCTCCTTATAATTATAGTCGTCGTCATACTCGTAGCTGATGTAGGGCACCTCCATTTCGGATATGCCATTCAACACAAACAACGCGTCGCCTTGGGCCACATTCGCGATCGCCTCCTCGTCCAGCACCAACGAGGCCAATTCGGCCCCTAGGTTGATGTCGTCTTCGTATTGCGCAAACAAGCCTCCGTAGGTATCTTTCATCAATGCCGGAAGTTCCTCCAGGTAGGCCTTAGTATCCATCGCGATTGAAAAGAAACCCACGGCATCATCGGTATTCATGTACTTTAGAAAATTCCGGTTGAGTTTACGCCCGTACATCCGCTTGAAACTTTTGGCCATGTCGCCGTTCACCTCCATCGATGATTTCAACCGAAAGCCGTCCGTGTCGGCGAACAGCCCTGCTTGGAAGCTCCCGTAATAGCTGAACAACTTAACGGTGGAAGACCGGAACGCGCTCAGTTCAGGAAGTAGTGTAGTATAAATGGCTTCAAAGCTCGGTATCCAAACGGAGGCCAGAGCTTCCTTGTTCAGGCTCGACAGGTACGAACGATTGGCCAATATGCTTTGCCCGGGCAACTGCTCGAAAAGCGAGCTGGCTTGCCTTTCGGTCCATGCCGATGCCAGCCCAGACTTGATTGCTTGATCGGCCGCATAGTACGTTTCATACGGGTTTCCGTCGCCACTGGATCCGTCGGAATCGTCCGCCCGCCAGACCAAGGTATCCGGGGCCACAGGTGGCGGTATCTCGAAATCAATCGAATCGACGAATACCTCGTCGCCCATCACGACGGTGTCCGCTTCCATCCAAACATCGCCATATGCGTAAGCGCTATCCGCCGCCGAGGCGGCGTTGTCTTGGTAGTAATCGTAATAATTGTAATTGGCGATACCATATCGCTCGGCCACTTCCGGCTGGTTGAAATAATTATCCACCAAGTTTGCCACGGTGATGGTCAGCATGTTGCCGTCCCAGGCGAAAACAGCCTCGTCGTCTGCTCCCCCCCTCACGATGCGCTTATGCGATCCCTGGTCGGTTACCTCCCCCTCTTTTCCGAAGTGCCGCTCAAAAGCACCGACGTCGGCGATGGGTATCAACACGCTGAAGTAAGACACGCTGTCGGTCAATCTCGCATAGGCATAAGACGTCCGATCCAATGCGATACCGAAATCGGCGATGCCGTGGATGCCTTCCAAACCTGCTTCGCTCGCCTTTTCGATGATGGCCTTTCCCAGTGTCGTACCGTTGAAATCGTCCGCGCTCATCAGCTCGAAGAAATGGGTGGTTTGGATAGTGGTCACGGCGAAGGCATCGGCGGGGATTTTCTGGGCAAGGTCTTGCGCATTGGCGGTGGTCATCGCCAGTATGCAAGCGGCGGTAAGGATCCTGTTCATGTGTGTGCTATTTTAAGCGGATGTGGTTTGTTATGTTCTTTTTACCGTTGATGAGGTCCAAAATGGAGCTCTGCAGCATCACCGCTTTCCGGGAAGCCGCGAGCTTGGCTGCCTCGTTGCTCTGCGATGCCACCTCGCGATCGAAGCGGTAGATACTGGTATACGAAGCGGCTTTGAACACGTCCTTGTCGGCGTCCTTCAATTTATCGAATTCAGCCTTGGCTTTCGGCTCATGCACATACGTCCGGCTGAACGTACGTGAACCGCTTCGGTAGGCGTAAGACGACCTATTGGATGGCACCACCTTCATTTGCTCAAAAATCCGGTTCGCTATGCTGTTCAGGTTATCGACTTCAGCAAAGGAAAAGCGTACGGTCGCCACGAACTTATCGAAATCGACCGACTGTGAAACTTGCGATATCCCATTTATTTTTTCCAATTCTTGCGCCAGCTCGTCCAGCTGCTTGCGCACGTCGGCCCTAGACGGCACCTTGCGTCCATTGACACTATCCAGCAACATGATGGAAGCGAGCTTGGACTTGCTTTGGCTGAGGTTGGCCGTAAAAACAGCCGTGCCTGATCCATCCTGCTTGATGGTCACGTCTTCGATGAGCTGGAAGCACGAGGCAAATAGCAGTAGCGCGGGCAACGCGACTACGAGTCCAAGCCTTTTCATGGCTCATCCCCTTCTTGCGCGGTCAGCGCATATACGGCAAAGGATGCCAGCCAATGTTCGCCCATATAGTCGCCGCTAGCCACATTAGGTAACGCGGCTTCCAGATGCGATTTGGCAACGGCAAGCAGGCGCCCTTCGTTGCGCCCGGCGTGTCGGGCAATGCCGTACAGGCACCACGCACGGCTTAGGTTCAATCCATCCAGGTGCACGAGTTTGCCATCGGTGCGATCGCTCACGGTGCCCGGTTCGAGGTGAAACGACTTCTTGGCGATGCCTGGCAGGAACCTCCGCAACCATTTCCGATACGTAGCTGGCGGCAAAATCCGCCACATCAAGTCGGCCTCTTCCAGGCATGGGCTCAGGAAGTCTGCACCACCCGGCTCCCAGCCCAACGGGCAGTCGGTATCGTGCGCATAGAAACGCATCGCCGTTTGGACGATTGCCTCCCTTAGTGTATCGAGGCCTACTTGCGCCGCATAGTCGTAGGCCAAACGTAGCCCGAAAGCCAGGTTCGAATGTTCGCCCACCCGGATGGCATAGTTCATTTTTGGCAGGTACTCCTGATACGAAAGCGCCAGCAAATCCGCCAAAGGCTGCACGTTCCGGCTCAACGAGCTGCCCAGCGGGTCGTCCCACGACAACAGCTCGGCTTGCAACTGCAACAACCAACCCCAGCCGTATGTGCGTTCGAAACTCTTGTTCAACCCTTGGAAAACCCGTACTTCGGTGGCGATGTTTTCCGCGGTGAGGTTTTCGGAAAGCTTCGTCCTGATCTCGGCAGCCTCCGGCAAATCGGGGAAAAGCTTGAGCAACCGCACCAACATCCAATGCCCATGCACGCTGCTATGCCAATCGAAGCACCCATAAAAAGCGGGGTGGTAATTGATGGGAGCCTGGATCAGCGACGAGTCGAGGAACGTGATCCCCGTCTTGTAGGGATACTCCTGCTGCATGCAGTGCAAGGGCAACTTCGCCAGGTGCGATGCCCCTGCTGCCGTGAGGCTCAGCTTGCCTGCGACATCAACATAGTGTGCGTTGGATTGGGCCTGTCCTTGTTCTTTTCCCAAGATCAGGAACGACAATATGAGAATACGTATGTTCATTAAATCAAAAGGCAAAGATAACGCATTTTTATAATCACGGGTTGGGCGGCATCGCTTCTTGCTCGGCCAAGTCGACGGTTGCGCCCCCCTCACGCTTGTTCGCTTCGTAGATGCGCACGGTAATCAGGAAATACGAAAGCAGCAGCGGCCCATACACCAGCCCCATCACGCCAAACAACGGGATGCCGATGATTACGCCTACCACCGTGATGATCGGGTGGATGTCGCCCACCTTCTTGGCAATGATCAAGCGCAAGACGTTGTCGATGTTGATCACCACCACAAAGCCGTAGACCAACAAGCCGATGGCCGCGACGTTATCGCCTTGCGTGAATGCATAGACGGCTGCTGGAACGAAAATGAGCGGGGGGCCAAGCAGCGGCACGAACGCCAGTATCGCACAGATCACGCCCCAGAACAAAGCATCGTCATAGCCGAATATCCAGAAGCCCAAGGAAAGCGCTCCGCCCTGCACCAACGCGATGAACGTTTGGCCGATAACATTTGAATAGGTGATGTTGCGCAGCTCATGGCCGAAACGCACCGCGTTTTCGACCCTGAACGGCGAGTAGCGCAATAGCCCGCGCTCGAAACTCCGGAAGTTGACGAACATGAAATACAGCAGGAAATACATCACCGTGATGTCCAGGAACAAGCTGGCCGCACCCGTCAGCAACGAGGTCGCCAATCCACCGAGGTAAGTGGCGCTTTTTTCGAGTTGTTCTTGGAGCAAATCCGGCTTGCCCAGCTTATCGCCAGCATATTCGTTGATGGTATCCACCGTACGCGTTATCCAATCGGGGTTCTTGATCAACGATACGATTTTATTGGTCAGCATCGTGCCGATGCCCAAGAACGGCAAGACGATAATCAAAAACGACACGATGATGATGATCACCGCCACGATCGGCCTCCGCCACTTGAGCCTTTCGACCAGCCAAACATTCATGGGCCTGAATATGGTATACATCACCATGGTGCCCAGCAGGGCCCCGATGATGCCCCGCACCGCATAGGCGATGACCAACCCCAGCAACACCAACAGCACCAGCGTAATGATGTTGCGCTCTTTCTGAGAAAATACGGTGTAAGGCATAACGATACGATCAGCAATTTACCAGTAAACGGAAAATCAGAAGTTTGGTTTGCGCTTCTCCAAAAATGCAGACACCCCCTCCTTGAAGTCGGCGGTACCGAAGCACTGGCCGAACTCGTCGATCTCTGTCTCGAAGCCCGCCGCCGTGTCGCCCAAGCTGGCGTTCACCGCCCGAATGGCCGCGGCCACCGCATTCGGCGAGCGCGAACCGATGCGCGCGAGCAACTCTTCGGCCTTGGGCAGGAGCTCGTCGGGCGCCACCACGTAGTTCACCAACCCGTACGCCAGCGCTTCCTGCGCCGAAATCATATCGGCCGTGAGGATCATTTCCAATGCGCGCCCCCGGCCGACCAGCTGCGTGAGCCGCTGCGTGCCGCCGTATCCCGGAATCAGACCCAGCGATACCTCGGGCAGACCCAGCTTGGCCGACGTCGCCGCCACCCGCATGTGGCAAGCCAAGGCCAGTTCGAGCCCCCCGCCCAGCGCATAGCCATTGATCGCGGCAATGATGGGCTTGTTTGCGCCGTGTATCCGGTCAAAGACACCGGTCTGGCCGTCGCGCGCCAGCTGCTTTCCCTGATCGGCGTCGAAGGCGGCGAATTCGGCGATGTCCGCCCCCGCCACGAACGCCTTTTCGCCAGCCCCAGTGATCAGGATGCCGCGTACGGCATCGCTGGCCAGTGCTTCGGCCAAGGCCGCATTCAATTCTGCCAATACCGCCCTGTTCAACGCGTTCAATTTCTCCTCGCGCGCAATGGTGATGCGAAACGTGTTCCCTACTTGCTCAATGGATAGCTGCTGATATGCCATGGTTAAAAATCAACTTTCAAACTGAAACGAAATCCACCCCGATCCACGTCGGGATGGTCAAGGTACGACAATCTGCGCACATATTCAACGCGCAGCACGTTCAGGATATTCTCGATGCCCACGCTGGCCTCCATGTACGGCTTGCGCTCCAACGTGAATGTCGATGGATTTCCGTGGTCGTCTGCCGGGAGCGAAAAGACGTCCGGGTTGTTTTCCGCCCGGTTTTCCGGTCGTACAGCGCCATACAACAATTTGAAGCCCGCCAACTCCCGAACCTTCAGCCTTTTCACCAGCGGGATCTTGTTCAGGATGAAGCCATGCAACCGGTGCTCCACATTCAATTTGACGAATTGGTCGCTCACGAACTCCAGGTTGTTCAATAAGGCAAAGGCATCCGGCGCAAGCATGTAAGTCTTGCTCGCATTGGGGATGTCCAACAGCGGGAAAGGCACCGTACCGAAGATGTACCCCGTGCCGAAGTTGATGTCGGCCAAGCCCAGCTGGGAAAGGAATACCCGTTTGAATATGTCGAGGCGCAGCGCATGGTACCCGTATTCGCCGCCCAACACGTTTTTCAGCCCCATGTTGTAGCGCAGGTTGAACACCGGGTACTCGTTGATGATGGGGCGACGTTCCAGGTTGCGCTGGAAGAATTCCTCGTATGGTGCCCACCTGAGGTCTACCCCCAACTCGGCCGTGCGTATGTCCGCCACCGTGTCGGGCCGCGTGCCGGGCCTGATGAAGAATAGCCGCGACGCCGGCGATTGCCGCTGCGTGGCCACGAACGTCTGCAACATCACGTGGTTGCCGAATTCGACGATGTGGTTAAATTTAAACGCGTCGTAATACGACCATTTATCCTGTGTCCCGCTCCGGAACGAGCGGGAGAAACTGTCTCCGTTCCTAAAACCCAGCAATTGTCCGGGTTCGCGCGCGTCCTGTTGGTAGGTCACGTGCACGTAGTGCGCCGGGTACTCGGCCACCGGCCGCCCATTGAGTGACCGCGCCGCCCCAGCGAAAAACTTCACCCGATCGTCGCGGAAACCGTACGCGGCATACCCTTCGGCGTAGAATTTTTCAGACAGCTGGCTCGTGGTGCGCCCGCTCAGCCGCACGCGGCTGCCTTCCAGGTCGTTGAAGCTGTATGCATACTCCCAAGGCCCGAATTCGACCGGGCCGGCATTCACGAAACTCTGCGCAAATAGGTAGCCGAACTTCAGCGTCCGCCTGAACGCCGGGTTGCGCTGCAGGCTGTCCATATTGGTGTAGGTCTTTGCTTCGGCCCCCGTAAGCGCCAATGGGCGGTCCAGTTGCCATTGCGCTTCGGTCCGCGCCTCGGCGCCGTCGGCCTTTACCAGCTGCTGGCCGGTGAACGCCGCGGCCGGTATCGGCGTTTCGGTGTCGTAATCGCGGTATATCACCGTGCGCTGGCCGAACGCCCCGCGCTTGCCTTCCAGCAACCCGAAGTCGATCCTTGCGTCGGCGTGCGCCAATAGGTACAAGCCGCTGCTATGCCGGTTGTAACGCAGTGCGATGTTCACCTTGTTCACCCAATTGAGGTTGGCGCGGTGATCGATCCAGATATCCGCCCGCCGGATGCCGTAGTTGCCGTCGAGCGTTACCTGCAACTTGCCGGAAAACAACCGGTCCTCCTCGTTTCGCGGCACGAAGGTCAGCTCCACGAAGCGCCCGTCGGCATTGGTCACCGTATCGGTGATGAAAAACTTGTAAAACAACGGGGCGGCATCGGCCGTGGGGCTCAGGAACGGCTTGTTCAGGATGAGGATGTTGTTGTCGTAGATGTCCACGTCGCCGTGGATGAACCTGAAATACGTCTCGATGTTCTGGTTGTTTACGTAGCGCTGGTCGAGCTCCGTCTTCTTGTGGCCGGTGATGACGGTCTTGACGGCCTTGGGATGGCGCCTCACCCTATTCGCTGACAGGTTTTCCTCCAGGTACACCGGCAGCAACGCTTTCCCCGGCACCAGCGTGGTATCCAGGTTCTCGAAAGCGAAGCGAAAGCCCCGCGTCAGGGCGTTGTTGGTCACGAATCGCGGCACGTCGCTCAGCGCCATCGTGATTTTCTCGTATGCGTTGTACGAAACGAAATCAAAGCGCGAGACGCGGTTCACCGGCTTGTGCTCGATTACCTGCTGGATGAGTGCCACCGCCGGGTTGTTGCGGTTGCGGTAGCGGCCCTTGCCGCTCACCACCACCTCGTCAAGCGTGTATGCGTCTTCCTCCAGCTCCACGTCGATGCCTTGCTGGGCTTCGGATCCCAGGTGCCTGGTCAAGGGCTTATAGCCCAACGCCTTGAATTCGATCACGGTGACCTGTCCTTCGAAGGTGAGCGTGTAGCGGCCCGAACTGTCGGTCGAGGTGCCGTGCACGGTGTTGGGCAACGTTACGGTCGCCCCGACCACGGGTTCGCCGTCGGCCGCCGAAGACACCCTTCCGCGCACCGTGGTTTGGGCCAGCGCAAACGAACAGGCTGCCATTCCCATCCATACCCCTATGCTTGCCCAAAGCTTCGACTTCATAAACACCTGCTGCGTCCTTGCTACTTAACGTATGTAAACGCAGGCAAGATACAACTGTTGGCAGATAATCGCAAAAAGTAAGTCTGCCGAGCTTGTTAACAAAATTTTAACATTTACCCCATACTATAGCCAGCCACCTTGCGTTATTATGGTGTATTTGAACGAATACTTTGGTTTTGTCTTTTCATAATTTAGGTTTATATTGGTTAGTTTGAAAGCCCCGATTCTCTCCGTTTCGGGGCTTCTTCTTTTTTATTGCGACTGTCACCAAGACATTATTTCCCCCTACTCCATACCCGCTCGGCCCAGCGACCGATGAACCAAAACGACAGGGCCAGCAGGAGGAAGAACAACGCCCGGTTGACATTATCCCACAGGTATTCGAAAAAACGCGTGTAGATGTTGATGATGAGGAAAACAATCCCGAATTCGCGCGCCACGTGGTCTTGTTGCTTGAGGCCGTACCACGCGAAACCCAGCGAAACGGCCGATGACAACAGCCCCCAATAGAAAATATGCCATTGACGCACCTGCGACCATTTGTCGATGTCGCTATAATTGCCGAAAATGGACAGCAGCCACAGCGCAACCAACAGGTAGGTGAGGCCAACGATGTAACTCAGTTGCCGGAAAGGCGCAAGCGGTTTGATCCGGGGCTGCCAAAAGAACGCGAAAACGGTAACCAACGCACCGAAAATGGTGAACCGGAGGGGGTAGTTCATCCCCCAGAAGCGGAATCCCCAATCGCTGTGGTAAGCCGTTTCCGTGGCGAACCACACGCCCAGGCTGATCAGGGTGAATAGCCAGATGAGCTTGGACGACAGTTTGACCGACAAGATGCCATAGATGACCACCGACGCCAAAAAAAGCAACGAGAAATGCCCGGAACCATTGTCCATGAGCTTGCCCAAGTAGCCGATGAACGTCGCCGTGGCGAACACACCCAAGGCCATCAGCGCCTCGTTGCTGAACGTCTTGTGCGGATATTTGCGCTTGTTCCTGAACCCCATTACGTAAAACAGCACGGCCAGCACCAGGCAGAACAGGCAGATCACCGCGTCGGGCGTGTCATACAGCCGTTCGATCCAGCGGAGCACGAGCTGGTCGGCAAAGAGCGAAAGGAACGCCAGCACGACGCACGAGAGCGCCACCCAAAAGGCATACTGCGCCAAGCGCTTCCAATCGAAGCCCTTCACTTGGTAGGTATCGGCCAACCGATCGGCCAAGGCGCCGTCAATCAACCCCTGCTGTTGCCAATGCCCGATGGCATTGTCCAACAGTTCCTTTTCCTGCTTGCTGATGTCCAATTTCTCCACGCGCCAAATATACGTTATGGTTACCGCTATCCTACAGCAGACTTTGTAGCTTCAGCTTGATTTCCATGAGTTCGTCATCGCGCTTGAGGATGAGCCTTACCTGCTTCTTTGCCGTCATCAAGGCCTTTTTATAGTGTACGAAATCTTGGCTCGCATTATTGTCTATGGCGATGAGGATGTCGCCTTCACGGATACCCGCGTTTTCTGCGGGCGAACCCTTGACGACCGAGCCCACCATGATGACGCCGTCTATGTAGTAGAGCTCCATGCCGGAATAGGAGTACTCAAAGGGTTCGCGATACAGGTTGTTGGGTTTCAAGTGGATCTCCCTTCGCTCGTAGTTGAGGATGACGTTGAAGCGCTTGAGGATCTGATTGCCGATAAGCCCGCCGAGATAAGGATAGGAGGTGACATTGAACTCGTCTTCAAAGACCATGGTGGGTACCTTCCGGAAGCGGTACGGCCCCAGGCGGAAATCCTTGACTAGGGTCATTTCCATAGCCAGTTTGCCTCCTACGCCATGGGCCTCGACCGGAAATCGCTTTCGGCTCTTGCGAATCAAGGCGCTGTCTTGCTCGAAATCCCTGGAAAGCACCAACGACAAACCCGCACCGATATCAAACAGGAAGCGTGTGGTAATCTTGTGATGATCCCTCACCCGGGCGGGTTGCACCGGCAGGGTACGGATAAACGGCCGAAGCAAATGCCCGCCCCGTGGATACCGGATGGGGCCTTGCGAACAAATCTCGATTTGCATGACATCATAGTCGATCTTGAGGATGTAGCGGCTGAACAGCGAGTAGCCGATGACCCCATCGATACGGGTGCCGTAGACGTAAGACAAGAACTCGTAATCATTGATGTGGAAGTTGAGGCTGTCCACGACGAGTCCGTTGAGCTCGAGGGTTTGATGGTAAAGGAATTCCGCCTTGCGGACGCCGGCGATGCCACGGATATTGATGTTCGACTCGATGGGAACCAAGCCCAGCGAACTGGCGGTCGTGGAGTCGAGCGAAATGCCGCTGCTGCCGGTGTCCAAGATAAACACGAGCGTATCGGGATGGCCCACCAGGACGCCCTTGATCAGGATCACGCTCTCGGCAGCCAACGAAAACGGCAAGACGGTAAGCGTCTTGGAAGGGGGTGGGATGTACTCTTCCTGCGCCCGCGCGGAAAGCAAACAAGCGGCAACAGCTAGGATTACAATGGACAAGGCTTTCATGGCAACGCCTTTCAACTAAAGTGATTTCCAAACTTAACCATTCTTGGCTGGATGTGCAAGGATGCCGACCTATTTTAGGGTATCGATCACAATCCGTATCTTCATCCCCGAAATTAAGGGACGCCCATGACTGAATACGGAAACCATCCGGTGAAATCGTTGCTATTGCTACTCATGCTGGTCTTGACCGGTGCACTGGCGATGGGTGCGCTGTCTGTGGCTGTGGCGCTGGTGGTGGCGGGCGGAACGATCGATTTCACGGAAGTGGAAAACCTGCTTTCTGGCTCAGCGGCTGATTCCGGTTTCATCAAGATCGTGCAGGCTGGATCGAGCATCGGCACTTTCGTCTTGCCGGCTTTGCTGCTGGGGGTTTTCGAGAAGCGACGTTATACCTACCTCGACTTCCATGCGCCGGTAAACCCGATGCTTTGGTTGTTGATCATCGCCATCCTGTTTTTCGCCATGCCCTTTTTTGACCAGGTGATCAAGCTCAACGAACAGCTACGGCTTCCCGAGGCGCTATCGGGCCTGGAAAACTGGATGAAAACCAAGGAAGCCGAACAGCAGCGACTCATCCTGCTCCTGTTTGCCGACACCACGTATTGGGGGTTGTTTACGAACCTGATCGTGGTCGCCGTCATCGCGGCCATCGGGGAGGAATTCCTGTTCCGTGGCTGTCTCCAGCACATCCTGACTCGTTGGTTCGGCAATCCGCACGCGGCCGTCTGGATCGCGGCAATCATCTTCAGCGCCATACACCTGCAATTCTACGGATTCCTGCCCCGATTGCTGCTAGGGGCCTTTTTTGGATACCTCCTGCTGTGGGGCAAGAACATCTGGCTACCCGTATTGGCCCACTTCGTCAATAATGCCATCGCCACCATCTCGGCATTTTACCTGCTCAGGCAAGGCAAGTCGCTAGATGACGTAAACCTGAGCGACGAAATACCCGGGTACCTTTACGTAGTCAGCATGGTCATTACGGTCGTGTTGCTCTACCAATATTACCGCACCGCAACCACACCAAACACACGCCGACATGGAAAAGCATTGGATTAAACTACTCGTGACCAACAACCCGATACAAGCGGAAATCACCAAGCAGATGCTCGAAGAGCATGATGTACCTGCCGTGGTCATCAATAAACAGGATTCGTCTTACCGTTTCGGCCAGGTGGAATTGTATGTGCACGAGACGACCGAACTTGTTGCGCGCGAACTCCTGGCAACGATAAACCTGGATGACGAACAAGCCTAAGCTGATATGAAAACACGCGCCATCACCGCCCTCTTTTTCGTCATTGCCGTACTGGCTTCCATCCTGGTCAATGGCTACGTATTCGCCGTGTTCACGGTGGTGCTCAGCGCCTATTGCCTGGGTGAGTTCTATCGAATCGTCGCCGATGAAACGGCCCGGCCCGGCCGCTTCCTTGGGCTGGTAGTCGCCGTATGCCTGTTCGGGCTATACGCGGCGCACCGGTTGGGGCTACTCCCCGTGGAGGCCTTGTGGATCGGTGTCCCGTTGTTTGCCGCATTGTTTATCGCACCGCTGTATCAAAAGCAGGAAAAACCATTCGTGGGCATTGCCCTGACGTTGCTGGGGGTGGTGTATGTGGCTTTGCCATTCGTGGCGTTCTTCTCGTTGGGGTTCAGGGCGGGTCCGGCTTACGACTACCGCATCCCCTTGGGGTTCATGCTGATCTTGTGGGGTAACGACACGGGTGCGTACCTCGTAGGCCGGTTCGTGGGTCGGCATCGTCTTTTCGAGCGCATTTCGCCTAAAAAGACGTGGGAAGGGCTTGCTGGCGGCATCGCCTTGGCGCTAGCGACCGCGCTGGTATTGGCCCATTATTTTCCGGTACTCGCCACCTGGCAATGGGCGTCCATGGCGCTGATCATCTCCTTCTTTGGCACCTATGGCGACCTGGTCGAGTCCATGCTCAAACGTAGCCAGCAGGTGAAAGATTCGGGCGCGCTGTTGCCGGGC
Organism: Parapedobacter sp.; assembly: GCA_037190485.1. Lineage (GTDB taxonomy): Bacteria > Bacteroidota > Bacteroidia > Sphingobacteriales > Sphingobacteriaceae > Parapedobacter. Next base: position 322,199 of record JBBCJB010000014.1, on the reverse strand, counting down.
CACGGCGGATTGCTCGACCGGTTCGACGGCCTGTTGCTGGCCGCGCCGGCCGTGCTGGCATTCCTCGAAATAAGCTGATATAAATTAATACATCCCTTATGAAACCAACGGTACAATCGGCGACATTCCATTTCCTGGCCGCACTCAAAGAAAACAACGACAGGGAATGGTTTCAGGAGCATCGTGACGAATACGAACAGGCCTGGCAAAACATGAAGGAATTCACCCAGGCCATCATCACGGGGTTAGCCCAAACAGACCGGTACATCACCGAAGACATCCCGGTATCGAAATGCGTATTCCGGATATATCGCGACACGCGCTTCAGCAAGGACAAAACGCCATACAAGACCTGGTTGGGCGCGGGCATATCCACGGCCGGGCGCAAACTGAACGGCCCGGAATACTACCTGCACATCCAACCCGGAAACAGCTTTGCGGCTTGCGGTTACTGGCGTCCGGAAAAAGATCACCTGATGGCCATCCGGCAGGAGCTCGACTACAACGGTGCCCGGCTCCTGGAACTGCTGGAAGAGCCCGCGTTCAAGAAACATTGCCAGCTCGACATGCAGGAAAAACTGAAAAGGCCACCGGCGGGCTTCGACGAAGACAATCCGTACATCGAATGGATCAAGCTAAAAAGCTTCACGGCCTTCGAGCAACTTGCCGACGACGAATTGGCCGGTGATGATGGCTTGGATCGCGTGCTACAGGCCTTCCGTCGGATGTACGGTTTCAAGCTATTCCTGCACGAGGCCCTAGGCGAGGAATAAGGAATCATATCTTGCCCATAGTTCCACGATGAACCGCAATATGCGCCTTGATACCGGACAAAATTGCTGCGCTTAATTTGCTCATTTTATCTCGTGACGGTTCACCAAGGCGTGTCATTGCGGGAGGCTGATCTTGCCCATGCATACCTGCGGTGCATCCGCGATGGCGTGTACGTTTGATGCCGCACCGGCCAACGTCTCGTTGGCCAGCACGGCGAAGAGTGCCGCCTCCTTGGCATCCGGCGGTAGCCCCAGCGTATGGAACGAGACCACGGGAGTGTCGCCTAACCCTTGTCGTATATGATCCATCAACAGCGGGTTGTGTAATCCGCCACCGCTTACGTATACCGTCAGGTCGTGGCAACCCCGCGCTACGTGCCGGATGGCTGTGGTGATGGCGGACGCCGAAAAGGCACTCAACGTGGCCATCACGTCCTCGACACCCAATCCAGTCGTGGCCGTGGCCTGTTGCGCCTTGGCCAGGTAGTGCAGGTTGAACAGTTCCGGACCGGTGGTCTTGGGAAAGGGCAACCCAAAAAAATCGTTGCCAAGCAGGGCCTGCAGCAACCGTTCGTTCACCGCGCCGCCACGGGCCACGCGGGCATCCAAGTCCATCTCCACACCTAGCTGGGCTTGCATGCATTGGTCCATCAACGTATTACCGGGCCCTACGTCGGTTGCGAAGCAACGTGCCGCCGCCGTACCGGGCGGCGCCGGTAGGAACGTGAAGTTGGCGATGCCCCCGATGTTGAGCAGCACGCGCGTTTCCCGTTCGTCCGAAAACAGCAGGTAGTCGCCATAGGCCGCCAATGGCGCTCCCTCGCCGCCTGCGGCAATGTGTTTCTGCCTGAAATCGGAGATGGTGATGATGCCGGTGGTGACCGCCACGTGGTCGCCATCGCCCAATTGCAACGTGCTATTGGGATAATCGGCATCCCCGGTGAGCGATTGCGGTGCGTGGAACACCGTCTGCCCGTGGCTCGCCACCACGTCGATGTCATCGGCGGCGAGTCCCCATTCGCGTAGCGCCTCGTTGACCAGCGACCCATGGGTACGCCCCACCAGGGCGTGGAGACCGCAAAGTACCTGCTGATCGATCGTTCGCTTTGCGAATACTTCCCGGACACGGCTGCGGAAGGCCGGTGGATAGCTTTTGGTATCAAACCTAAGCACCTCGAGCGCGGTGTCCTTGCCGCTGCCCGTGATGCCACAGAGCGCAATGTCCAATCCGTCCATCGATGTACCGGACATCAGTCCGACAATGAGGCGCCGTTGCTTGCCGGCTATAAGATACAATTTGTCTATCTGCTTATTCATGGCCCTTTGATGAAGTGCTAAAGGTAGCGTTTATGACGGATAATCTTGCGTTTGTGCGCGAGATTAGCTAAGTTTGGCGCGCCTACGGGATGCACACGTATGGACTTAGCGAGTATTAACTTAAAAATAAACGTTCAATGAATTTTCCTTCGGATTTACGCTACACGAAAGACCATGAATGGATTCGCGTAGAAGGCGATGAAGCTGTTGTGGGGATCACCGATTTTGCGCAACGCGAACTTGGGGATATCGTATTTGTCGACATCAATACGGTGGGCGACGAAGTGGCGCAGGATGAGGTTTTCGGCACGGTAGAGGCGGTCAAGACCGTTTCTGACCTGTTCATGCCGGTTACGGGCACGGTCCTGGCCGTCAACGAAGCGATAGACGGTTCGCCCGAATTGGTGAACCAGGATCCGTATGGCGAAGGTTGGCTCGTGCGCGTCAAGTTGTCCAATCCGGCAGACGTGGAGAGCCTGCTGAGCGCGGCGGACTACGAGGCGCAGGTAACGGCGTAGGGCTGAATTGGGCAGCGGCCTAGGATACGGCATTTGCGACGAATGGCATCTGCCGTATTTTTTTGGCATCAAAATCGCTCCATAGTCAAAAAATGAGACACTACAGCTGGGCCATCTTGTGGGCCGTAATCGTATTGGTGCTTTGCATCATGCCCTCGGAGCAAACCGATGACATACCCAAGTTTCCGGGCATCGACAAATTGGCGCACGCCGGCTTTTTTTTCGTATTCACCGTATTGCTCTATTATGGTGCGATTCGAAAAGCCGGCACCTTCAGGCCTTCCTGGGGCATATCGGTGCGGGTAGTGGTGCTTTCAGTCCTTTTTGCGTTGCTGACCGAATTCTTGCAATGGAAAGTCTTCACATACCGCGCGGCCGAGGCTTGGGACCTCTTTGCGGATGCCGTGGGGACGGGAATGGGTGTTTTCGCTTACCTTTTGCTTCACAACCAGTATAGCTATCGCACATGAAACGCTTCCGAAATCAAGTGATCTATGGGACATTGGGCATGATTGCCCTGCTCGCGTTGTCCGGCTGCGGGGTTTTCCGCAAAGGGTGCAAGTGCCCGCCCGTGCATCGCCATACGCAAGCCGCCGCGCAGCGCTGATCAACGGGCCTTGGCGATGGTGACTATACTGACCTTGGCCGCTCCACCCACCAACAGCACATGGGCGCAGGCCTCCAGGGTGGCGCCGGTGGTCAGGACATCGTCTACCAGCAAGACGTGCTTGCCCGCTATGGCTTCGCGGCCACGGACCGAAAAGGTATCCACCGTGTTTTCATACCGCTGATAACGGCTCTTCCGCGTCTGGCTTTCGGTGGCCTGGTGACGCGCCAAGGCGTGTTCCTCCACCGCCCTGCCCATAGAAGCGGAAAGCCCCTTTGCGAAAAATGCACTTTGGTTATAACCCCGATCGCGCAATTTCGACGGATGCAGCGGCACGGGCACGATGATGTCGGCCTGGTTGAAGGGTGCCGTTTCCTTGAGCAAATCACCGTACCTCGAGCCAAGCAGTTCGCCCACCTGCGGGCATCGCCGGTACTTGAAATGGTGCATGATCCGCTTCACGCGCGACGAATCGACAAAATACAGGTAAGAGGCCACCGCCGCTACGGGCACGCGCCCCCAAAGCTGCCTGGCACCCACGTTTTGGGTATCGCGGTGTGCATGCGTGTAAGGTAAGTGGTACCAACAGTTGGTGCAGATAAGGCGTTCGCCATATACAAGGGGGGTATCGCATCCCAAGCAAGCCCGCGGAAAAAAAAGCGATGCCAGGTCATGGATATACCGCTTGATGGCCATGCGCTGTCAGACCGCAGGAGGCGCAGTCTCCTTGATGGCCAACTGCCCGCAGGCAGCGTCGATATCCTTGCCCCTGCTGCGGCGGATGTTGGTCACGATACCTTTTTGACGAAGGTAGTCAGCGAACCGATCGAGCTTATCCGCCGACGCGTTTTGGAAGTCGGCAAAGGCAATCGGGTTGTACTCGATGATGTTGACCTTGCAGGGCACGTGTTTGCAGAACGCCGCGAGCTCTTGCGCGTCGACCAGGTCGTCGTTGACCCCATGGAACACGATGTACTCGTAGGTAACGGGGTTCTTGGTCTTGGCGTAATAGTACTTCAACGCTTCGGCCAGCGCACGCAGCGAGTTCTGCTCATTGATGGGCATGATCTCGTTTCGCTTCTGGTCGTTCGCCGCGTGCAAGGAAAGGGCCAGGTTGAACCGTACCTGGTCATCGCCCAGTTTCTTGATCATCTTCGCGATCCCGGCGGTGGATACGGTGATCCGTTTTGCCGCCATGTTCAGTCCGTCTGGCGCGGTGATGCGGGCCACAGAGGCCAGCGTATTCGCATAATTGAGCAACGGCTCGCCCATGCCCATGTACACGATGTTGGTGAGCGGTTGCCCGTAGTTTTCTTGGGCCTGCTTGCCGATGAGCACCACCTGGTCATAGATCTCGTCTGCATGGAGGTTGCGTTTGCGATCCATGTATCCCGTGGCACAGAACTTGCACGTAAGGCTGCAGCCCACCTGCGAACTGACGCAGGCCGTCATTCGATCCGGTGCCGGTATCAACACCCCTTCGATGATGTTGCCATCGTGCAGCACGAAACTGCTTTTGATGGTTTGGTCTGCGCTGCGCTGGGCCTGCCGCACCTTCACGGCATGGATGGCAAACGCTTGCCCGAGCTTTTCGCGCAAGGGCTTGCCGAGGTTGCTCATGCAATCAAAATCCGTGCATGATTTCTGCCAGATCCATTCATACACCTGTTTGGCACGGAACGGCTGCTCGCCCATCGCAGTCATATGCGCGCGCAACTCATCAAGCGTGAGCTTCCGGACATCTATTTTCGACCCTTGTGTCACCTAGCGGCAAAGATAACGTTTTTTTATGTGAACAACTTTAGCTAAGTTTGCAATTGAGTTTATAGTAGACCTGGCCTCCATGACGTTATTTCGGTTCGGCTACATCGGTTTCGTGTTCAAGGGTGATGACCATTATGAGACATCGCCGTTTGGTTTCGTGGATATATGGCGATGACCACTTACTATTCCGCAGACTATGTATTGCCCGCCAACGGGCAACCCATCCACAACGGGGTCGTGGAAGTAATCGGCGATGGCATCATCGGAAGTGTACATGTTCCCGGCAGCCCAAAACTTGTCGGAAAAACGATTAGCAGGCACCGGGGCATCATCACGCCGGGTTTCGTGAATGCGCACTGCCACCTCGAACTCTCTCACCTCGTGGGCTTGATTCCAAAGCGTACCGGCCTCGCACCTTTTTTGCAGCACGTCATGGCGTTGCGGACTGCCGATGGCGATCGGATACAACAGGCGATGCGGCTCGCGGATAAGCAGCTCCATGATCATGGCGTGGTTGCGGTGGGCGATCATGCCAACACAGCTGTTTCGGCACCCGTGAAGGCGGCAAGCCGCATCCGATACCATACCTTCGTGGAAACGTTGGGCTTCGAACCCGAATTGGCCAAACAGCGGTTTGCCGCCGCCGAGGCCATCGCTCAGGGATTCGACGGGCACAATGCATCGCTCACGGCGCATGCACCCTATTCCGTATCCAAGGAGCTGTTCAAGCTGCTGAGCGATGAGGCGGTCAGGCAACAGCACGCCTTGAGCATCCATAACCAGGAAAGCGAAGCGGAAAACAAACTCTTCCGATACAAAACGGGGCAGTTCCTGGCTTTCTACGAAGCCTTGGGCAAGGACATCAGCGCCTTCAAGGCGCAGGCGAGGGATTCCCTGCAAACCTTCCTGGCTTACCTATCGCCCGAGATACCGGTGTTACTGGTGCATAATACGTATACCGCGCCAAAAGATATTTTCTATGTCGAACGTCAGGAAAGAAACGTTACCTGGTGTTTCTGCCCGAACGCCAACCTGTATATCGAGGGCACGTTACCCAAGGTGAACAGTTTTGTCCACTATGGGCACCGCATCACGCTGGGCACCGATAGCTTGGCTTCCAACGATCGACTGTGCATCCTGTCGGAGCTTAAGACCATCCATCAGCACTTCCCGGAGTTGCCGCTTACCGAAACCATCAAATGGGCCACCATCAACGGAGCACGATTCCTTGGCATCGATGAGACCCACGGTTCATTGGAGCCCGGCAAAACCCCGGGCGTCAATCTACTGAAAGGCACGAACGGCTTGGCCATTACCCCAGATACGGAAGTGGTACGATTGGCGTAGTGTCGTGTCAGTTCAGGAACCAAAACGTGATGCCGAGTATGCTGCCCAACACCATCCCGACCACCACTTCTTTCCACACATGGCGCTTGAGCTGGATGCGCGACCACGCCAAGACGGGCATGAACAGCAGGAACACGGCGCCCGCCAGGCCGTTGAAGTACAGGATCATGAATCCGAGGAACGCATGGAAGGCCAAGTGCATGGACGCCTTGATGCGGATGTTGATCAACTGGGCCGTGAGCAACAACACCAATGCGCACGCGGTACCCAGCTTCAACGTACGGTCTTGGTCCGTGAGCCAAATGATGATCGTGACGATCGACAACAAGACCGTCGTGGCGATAAACCACTTTTGCCGCTGCGCCCGATCGGATACATCAAGGTTGGTGTAGGTGCCTTTTCGCACACCCCAGATGGTCCGCAGCCCGATGGGTAGGAAAATGCCGCCGATGATCAGCAAGGAAAGGTAGGTGGCTTGCCTCACGGATTCGATACTGAATAACAGGAAAATAACGAATAACGGGACGGTCAGGAAGGGGTGACCCAGCGTGGAGATTACTTTTGCGATCGTTGTCTTCAAGTGTATACCAAATCGGCGTGACACCGCGAAGGTAGCCAAACTTTCGGAGGTAGGAAAATATAATCTTGACAAGTTTAATCTTCACATCGGGGAAGCCGCTCGATCGCGTCAAGTGCCATTGCCAATGCGCAAAGCCACATACATGGTGTCTATCGCCGCAGGTTGCAGCATCCGCGTAAGCGGCACCCGTCTGCTGAGCGGAAAGGAGTAAGCCGTGTCTGGCGCAGCGACCCTTCTCAGGATATTCCGATAACTGAATTGTTCATGCCCGCCGAAAGGGCTTTGGAATGCTGCCGTGAGTGTATTGAGTACAGACGCCGGACGGAAGCGAACGGCTCCTTTCTCGACATCCATATCCGTATTGACGATATTGACGCAAATGAATTTGACGCGGTGCCTGTTTCCGCCGGATTCGACATGCCTCCGCAGTGTTTCATAGATTTCCAAGGTCGTAGCGGTACCCGAATTCTCGTAGATACCGCCATCCAATAAGCGACCTGCGCCATCCAGGTAATTGTAGGCATTGATGATGGGAAACGCCTGGCTTTGGTTTACGCAGGTAACCAACGGGATGCGGTATTGCGGATGATATCGCCTGAAAAGGCCATACAGGTCTGTGGCCAGGCTGAAACTGGCCAGGTCGACGGGGGCGAACACCCCCCGTTCGCCGCGCTCCACGATGGCGCTGTTGACGAAAAACAGCGGCAATGCCGTGCCCAACGCCGCGGAATCCGCGAGGTAGGGCGCCAGGTAATCGCCGTTGAAAAATCCGTCGATATCGCCTTTTTCATGCAACGGCGTGGCTGCTGCATAACCCGCTACCTCTTCTTGCTGGAAGTAGTGGTTGCGATCTTTTGGAAAGGGTGCGCGTTTGCCGCGCAGCCAGCCTGTAACTTCGTACTTGGCACCTTCGAACCCGTCGCCCACCAATGCCCCCCAAAACGAACTGCTCAGGTAGTTCCGCGCATAGATGGTCTTCAATCGTGGCACCACCGATGCCGCATCCTTGGGCACATTGAGGTGCCTATCGGCTAGGTACATCGCTGCCCCGGAAGTGGATCCCGACACCGTTGAAATCGAAAACACCTGATCCGAAAACCGCCGCCCCGCTTTGCTTTCGGTGCTATCCAGGTAGTTCATGGCCATGAAGAACCACGCGGCTGCGCGCGACCCTCCCCCTTGGCCAGACACCAGGTAGACGGCGAGTGTATCTCCGGCGGCCAATTGCCGACTTTCCAACCACCGGTCAAAATAATCCGTCAACGCCGGCCTTGTCGCACGGGCCACGTTCGCCTGGTTCGGCGATGCGGCTTCCCTACGTATGCGATGCGAATTGATGGAATTGAAGAAAAACAAGAACACAAACCCCAGCGCGATGAGGCGTATAACGGGCCGATACCATAGCCACACCGGCTTGGATGGTCCGGCACCGCCCTGGTCATACTTCGCCGGATCCCGATTATAGATCCACGTGATGTTCAACTGTGCCGTTACCACGATATCGGCAACGAAGAGGTACAGCGAGATGGCGATGACCAACACGAAAATCGGCGAGAAAAAGCCGATTTCTACGGGGTAGCCCTGCCCGTTGCTATGTTGCAAGAGTATCGCCACCACCACCATGAACGACAGGGAAAGGATGTGGATGTATTTGCTCACAAAATAGGAAACGCCTACGGCACGCACATCCACGTTCTCCGCAAATTTCATGTAGGCGTAGTTGAACAGGATCGCCAAAAAGTTGGCACCGATGACCAACCCCATCAACCCCCCTTGGCTATGACGCGAGCCATAACCCAAGGCGCCCACGATAACGAGGAAAACGGCGAAGATGGTGGTTATGGACGCCACATACCGCAGCGCCTTGGCACGGTCGCCCGCCTCGCCTTCCGTTACGTTGTCCCAAAGCCCTTGGAAGGCGGCTGGCACCCGTTTACTCCGGTATAGCCAATCCAATGCAACGACCGATGCAATCAACGCGACCAAGATGGCCGCTGCCAACAAACGCCGGTCCGGAAAGCAGGAAATGGTTGCCACATAAAGGAAAATGACCCACGGAAGGCTGGCGAAATACCGTATCGGGAATTGTGCCTTTCCATCCATTTTATCGCCGTTATACAGCGCAATCAACCCGCCGTATAGCCGTTGGGATTTGACCCGCCGCCGCAATACCCACCGCCACAGGTCGATGGCCAGTACGGGTATGGCCCAGTTGCTCAGCGCGAGCAGCGAGAAAGCCGCGATCAACAGGGGGATATTGAGGTAATTACGCTCACCCGGCTCCGTCAAACTGACGACGATGTCCCTGCCCACCTGTACCTTCCACAGGATCAAGGGCACCAAAAGTGACAGCAGGATGTAGAATGCATTCAGCTTAACGGTATTGTAGAGCTGCAAGCCAAACCGGAAGAGCGTATTTCCTTTCATTGGGTGTATACGTTGGAAATGGAAAACGCTAATTTAAAGACCATTCCCATGGAAACCAATACACCGAAATGGGTATTTTCTTGGCTGAGCCATTATTTTTGCCCTTTCGGCATTTTTCCGTGCAACATTACCCGGGAGTTGGCGACTAACCAATGGAACACATAAGTAAGATCACTTGCAGGCAAGAGAGAAAAAAGACGAGATCGAGCTGATCGCCTTGTGCAGGCAGGGACATGACGCCGGCTTCACGGGACTGTACAACCGCTATGCCAAGCCGGTTTACAATTCGATCTGCCGCATCGTTTCGCATACGGCCGAGGCGGAAGACATCCTGCAGGAATCGTTTTACCATGCGTTCGCCGACATCCACCGGTTGCAGCAAGCGGCTAGCTTCGGGGCTTGGGTCAATCGGATTGCACTCAATCGGGCAATCACCTACCTCCGGAAGCGGAAAATCCAATTCTCGGACGTCACGACCCTGGAAATCGCGGATGAAGAAACGTACGACAAGGAACAGGACGAACGATTCGATTGCCGGGTGGAAGATGTACGGCGGGCCATCGAGCAACTGCCGGATGGCTATCGAACCATCTTGAGCCTATACGTGTTCGAAGGCATCCCACAGGAAGAAATCGGCGAGATGCTCGGCATCTCGCACACCACGGTACGCACGCAATACCACCGTGCAAAGAAAAAAGTGATCCAATCATTGGCAGATAAGACATTATCATGAACGATCCGATAAAAAAATTCGTCGAACATCACCGGGAGGCCTTCGATCACCTGGAGCCACCGGCGGGTGTGCTGCAGCGTTTGCAAGGCCAACTTGCCCCAACTCCCGTGGTCAGAAAATCGCCGCTAATACGGTATGGCCGTACCGCCTGGCTGGTGGCTGCGTCGTTGCTGGTGGGTGTCGCGGCCGCTTACCTTTTGTTCGGCGAGCGGACTGAACCGGCGCCTAACGATGGCCAAGTAGCCGTGCAGCAGGAGATGCCGGCGGGGATAGACACTGCACCGGCGGCCATACCCGATACCGCCGAGCGCGCCAGCAGTCCAGCCATCGCGGGCGAACATCATCCGCGCCCCACCAAGCCGGAGCGGGTGGCTACCACCAAACGTACAAGCACCACGCCCCGGCCGCTGGCCGACCGACTCGCCGACAGCAGTTCGGCAAGTACGCGGCTGGCCGCCATCCTGGAAATCGAACAGGATGGCCGCATGGATAGCCAACTTCGCGAGATGCTTTCGCGAAGCCTGCAGACAGACGGCAATACCAACGTGCGGCTCGCCGCATTGGATGTGCTCAGCAACCACATCGATGATCAGGAGGTTGCAAGCCTGCTTACCAACTCGCTCATCAGCCAAGACGACCCCCTGGTACAGCTGGGCATCGTGAAGGTCGCTGCGCGGATAGACGACATGGCCGTGGAAGGGGCGCTATTCGCATTGGCGCGGGATCCGAATACCTTCCTGCCCGTCAAAGACGAGGCTTACGCCGTCTTGCTCCGCCGCGACAGGCTATAGAACAATTTAATTAAATGATAACGAACAAGGATATGAAAAAGCAATCAATCATCGTGGCCATCCTGCTCTCGCTGTGCAGCGCAGCTTGGGCACAAAAGGAATACCGGATCAACAAGAGTAGCGGCAAGCTCCACGTGAACCTCGCCGGCGCCATCATCGAGGGATACGATGGAAAAGAGATCATTTTCTCCAGCCAGCAAACCACGGAGGAGGACGACGACGAGCGAGCGCGCGGATTACAGGCCCTCACCAGCTCGGGCTACAGGGACAACACCGGGTTTGGCATCAACGTGACCGAAAACGGCCAGGACGTGGAGGTGAATCCGGTGGGCAACCGAAGCGTCCTCGGGGGCGATGTGGTCCGGATACGCGTGCCGAGCAAGATGAGCGTTGTCTTCAACAACGACCGATCGATGTTTTCCGACACCCTGCACATCAAGGGCATCAAGGGTGAATTGGAAGTTTCCACGAGCTACAACGAGGTTATCCTGGAAAATAACACCGGGCCGATGAATGTGAAGGCGGTTTATCAAAATGTCGAAGCCTCGTTTGCCAAGGACATCACCGGGCCGATATCCATCATCTCGGTATACGGCCATGTAGATGTGGCGATGCCGAAGACGACCAAAGCAAACATCGCTTTAGGTACCGACTACGGCAAGCTTTACGCCGCCGATGATTTCAACATCGCCATCAAACCGCAAGCGCAGAAAAGCGAGCGCGGTTCGGCAACAGGTGCCGCGGAGCGCCCAACCGTCAATGGGCTCGAAGCTCCTGCCAAGCCAGCGCCCCCCGACGCGCCGAATAGCGTTACCGTGACCGGCGAAGAAGGCCTCGCGGTGGCGGTGGCGGCCATTACGGCACGGGCCGTGGAGGTGAGCACGCTTGTCGGCGAATTGTCTGGCTGGGGCATCACATCGGAAAATATCGAAGGCACCGTCAATGGAGGCGGAACGAATTTCATCCTCAAGTCGACTTACAAAAACGTGTACCTCCGCACGAATTAACGGTACTGCCAAAGAAAAATGGGCGCTCAAAAGGCGCCCATCCATATTAACCACTATCCGGACCTTACCTTGCGGCCATCGTTTGCCCGTTTTGCCGCGACGCCATTTCGCTTGCCCGCGCGATGGATTGCGCCAGGTAACGCTCCACCTCCTGCAGCAACGGCAATGTTTCGGCGTCAATCAATGCCGCATTCTTTTGCTTAACTTTCTTGAAACGCCTATCCTCGCGTTTAAGCTCCGTTTCCAACTGGCCGAGCAATCTGGCGATTTGCCGGCCCTCGAAAGCGTCCCGTTGCGCATGCGCCTGTTTATACCGCACTTCGATGTGGGCGATTGCTTTTTCGCTTTCCTCGACCCGGATACCCTGACTGATATCCTGCTGATAGGCCCCAACGAAGAAGGCCCGGTCGCGTTCCAGCTGGGCATGGTTGCCTTGGCTGTCCTGGATGCGCGCTACCGCCTGATCGTACTGATTCCATAGGAATTCCACGTTGCGTTGGTGGAAAACCAGCTGTGACTTGAAGGCATCGACGCGTTGCTCCTTGGCAACGGGCTCGGCGGGGCTCGACTGTGCGTTTCCTGAGGTAGCGACTGCGATGAGGGTGCATAATACGAATGTTTTCATGACTTTTTGCTTTTTCTTTTTTATGTACTTAATTGCTAATTCCTGTTTGGACAGGGTGGCCTATTTGATGGCGGGCGTCCCCGCGTCCGGCTAGCCGCCGCTGTCTGTGCCAAGGCATTACATTTCCGTACCAAAAACAGAAAACACTGTCTTTCAGAAAAATAGAATCATGTAGTCGGTTTACAACTGTTCGTTATCGAACAATCGGCTGTCCGCATGCGAACATTTGGGCGGTAGGTATCGCCTAACCAAACACGTACCCAAGCAGGTAGTACAGGATGATGAACACAACGATGGTACCGAAGCACCCGAATCCCAGCTTCCGGGCTCCCCAGCCAGCGAGCAACGCCCTGATCAATTTATTCATAGCTTTTCATTTTTAACAGCTATACAACAAAAGGCACACGATAAGGTTTTGCGTATCGGGGTGTTATCCCGCTACCGCTTTGGCAGCGGTCATTTCCTATCCCAACGCTTCTTCGGCCGTGAGCTGGTTCCTGAACAGTTCATGGATATCCTGCGGTGCGCCGCATCGTAGCGGATGGGTTACCGCATGGATCAATCGTTCCTGGACCATGTGACTGCCATTTTTGTGATTATCGCAACTATACGAGCGTTTATTTGGATTTACCGCCAAACGGATTCGCGGAAATCAGTGTATGTTTGTTTGGTAAACAATCCTTGATGTCATGAAACCAATAAAACAACGATCTTTTGCACGCCATTGGCCGCTGCCTTTTAGCGTGTTCCTTGTGACGTGCCACCTGGCTTTGCAGGGCGCGGTCTCCGACCAGAACGGCGCAAACCCGGATTCGTCCAGGGCCCAAGGCGTCTATATCGAAGCCTACGGCCCGGCGGGGAATAATTATTCCATCAACTACGATACACGGTTCAAGGGACGCAAGGGTTGGGGGGTCCGCGGAGGCCTGGGTTACTTGCCGACGGCGTATTCCCACGTGTTTTCCGCGCCCGTACAACTCACGTATTTGATGGGCAGGAAACGGCATTTCCTCGAGGTCGGCGGCGGAATGACGGGTTATCATTCCAAGGATGACGATCCGCTATGGGGGGTGGTCGACGGGCCAGGGTTCGCCGTATTCGGTACGTTGAGCGCGTCTTACCGCTACCAACCCCTTGTACGTGGGGTTATGGTCCGCGGCGGCATTTCAGCCCTCTTTGGCGGCATTCAGCTGCCCATGCCGGGGCCGCAGCTTAGCGTGGGATATCGTTTCTAGTGTCGTGCCTTCAATTGCTCCACGATGGGTACATCGGCTGGAGCCCAATCATAGTCATCCAGTTCAGCTACCGTTACCCAATGCGCCGCCGCATGTTCTTGCAACGACAATTCGCCACCCACCACGGCGGCGATAAACGGCATCAACCGGATGCGAAACGCCGGGTATGCATGTTCGACGGCTTGCAACCGCGCCCGCACCACGATATCCAGGTGCAGTTCTTCACGGATCTCGCGTACGATCGCGAACGCCTCATCTTCGCCCGGCTCGACCTTGCCGCCAGGAAACTCCCATTTCAGCGGCAAGCGCATCGCTGCGCTGCGCTGGCAGATCAACATCTTCCCGTTGGACTCGATGATTGCGCAGGCGACGCTCAACACGGAACAGCATTTTCAAAGGTGCCCATAACATGAATGAAACTCGTGGCTAATATCGAAATTATGGCAAACACCGCCAAATTATCTGTACTTTAGCCGCTTTCCCTCGCGATATGGAACAGACGATGCACCCCATCAAGATTGCCTTGCTTGCCGCGTGCAAGCGATACATAGACCAACGTGCAGCCAATGCCCGGCAAGCCATCGCGGCGGCGAGCGAAGCGGCGACCGATGATACCAAGAGCAGCGCGGGAGACAAATTCGAAACCACCCGCGAAATGATGCAACAGGAAATCAGCAGGCACCAGCAGCTTTTGGCAGATGCACAGCGAATGGAGCAGGTACTGGCATCGGTGGATGCCCGCGCGCAAGCCGGTCCGGCCAAATTGGGCAGCCTGATGGAAACCAACCGGGGGACGTTTTTCCTCGCCGTCAGTGTCGGCCAGATAGCGGTGGACGGGCAACCTTACTGGGTGGTATCCACCGCCGCACCGGTGGGCCGCCAATTGTTGGGCAAGGTGGCAGGCGACCGGTTTGCCTTCAATGGCCTCGACTATGCCATCGTGCACGTAAGCTGAAAACGAACTGATTTCCTGGCGAATCGTTATGGATGCCTAGTGTCGTGTCAACCACATCATGTCGCATAAGTCGCAGTTATTTTCGTTGGGATAATTTGCTTTTAATGGCAATGAAGCTTGCATGAGCCGCTTCGTTTATGTTTTTTCGGCAGCTCACTCATGCAGGTTTCGTTCCTGGCAACGCTGGAAAATGCGCGCATAGCCTTAGCTACGTAAGCATTTGACAAGGCAGCTAGGGACGTAAAGAACAAGGCTTAGTGTGATGGAATGTGGTTGACACGACACTAGTTTACATCACAGATTTCGATGGCCTGCGCCAAGGAGGCCAGCTTGTCTGGCCGCTTTGGGATGAATTCCTGCGCTACATAGCCGGTATAGCCCGTATCCACGATCGCCTGCATGATGGCAGGGTAGTATAATTCCTGGCTTTCGTCGATCTCATTCCTACCGGGTACGCCCCCGGTGTGGTAATGCGAAATGTAGCGGTGGTATTTACGGATCGTGGCGATGACGTCGCCCTCCATGATCTGCATGTGGTAGATGTCATACAGCAGTTTGAAACGTTCTGAACCGACGGCCTCACAAAGCGCGACACCCCATTCGGTACGGTCGCACTGGTAGTCGGGGTGATCGACCTTGCTGTTCAACAGCTCCATCACCAACGTAACGCCATGTCGCTCGGCGGTTGGCATCAGCCGCTTCAAGCCTTCGGCACAATGCGCGATGCCCTGCTCATCGGCCAACCCACGGCGGTTGCCCGAAAAGCAGATCAGCTGGTCGTAGCCTGCAGCAGCCACGCGCGGAATCATCGCTTCATAGCTGGCCACAAGCTCGCCGTGGAGCGCCGGGTCATTGAAACCGTGTTCGATGCCCTTGCCTGCGCCATGCGGCAACGATGCCTGTAGGCCATATCGCTGTAGCACGGGCCACTCATCCGGCCCCACCAAATCGATGGCTGCAATGCCGATCTCTACCGCTGCGCGGCACAGCTCTTCCAAGGGGATATCGCCGTAGCACCATCGGCATACGGCATGGTTGATCTTGCCTTGCAACGCTCGCGGCAGGGCTGACTCCGTGGCCGAGACGCGTTGCAACAGGCCGCTGCCCAATAGCGCCGTCGTGGAAGTCGCTATCGTCTTTAAGGCGCTTCTCCTTGAAAAAATGCGTGGTGCTGGCTTCATGCCCCAAACATCGGCAAAATTGCGCACGGATGCAACGGCAATTTCGCGCGGATCGTCATAAAACGAAAACGGAAACGTTTAAACTGGATATGGATCGACGCATGTGTAGCAAACGCGCGACGGGACGCGGAATGACGTTGCTGGTAGGTTGTTGCCTTGCTACGCTACTGCTGCATGGACAACAGCCCCCTATCGCCGAGGACCGTGCGAAGGACTTCCAACTGGGTTTCCGCGTCGAGGCCGCGCCAGAATGGATCGCGTTGTTTGACCGCGATTCGGGATGGATTGGCGGCGATGGCCTGTTTTCCATCCCGTTGGATGGGGTGGACACCGTCGGAGCCGGCGCCCATACCGAAACCATGCTCGTCTTCAGTGACAGCTTCTGGGGCAGCAAGGCGCGCGGCAAACCGGCACCGGGGGGCCGGATGACCAACAATGTGATCGCCATCTTGCCCAACGGCACGGTCGAAAAGGAACATATCCGGTTCTTCAGCGGCGCAGCGAGCGACGGCCAACGTGCCGCCGTGTTCGTTCCGTCCACGCCCACCGCCGAGCAAGGAAGCTATTACTGGCTTGGGGATGGGTTCGTAAACCGCGAAAAGGCAAATACCACCTACGTGTTTGCCTACCGCATGAGGAATACGGGGGCCGCGGTCTTCGGCTTCCAGGAAGTCGGGAACGCCTTGCTTGCCATCGATGCCCACGACCGGCCGCCCTTTACGCGTCATCGCCAGCTGGAAACGCCGCTATTCGTGGCAGAAACCCCGAATCGGCAAGCGTATTCCTTCGGCGCGGGCGTCTTGGTGAACACCACGTGGGCCGGTGCGCCGCAGCCGGATGGGTATGTCTACGTCTATGGGGTGCGCGGACAGCAGAAGGAGTTGGTGGTGGCGAGGGTAAAGCCCGACCTATTCGAAGACTTTGCGCAATGGACCTTTTGGGATGGGGAGCGCTGGGGTTCAGCCATCGAGCATGCCCATGCCGTTACGGCCAACGTATCGAACGAGCTTAGCGTGACGCCCCTACCCGATGGACGCTATGCGCTGATTTTCCAGCAAAACGGCATCGACCCCGTCATTGGCCTCCGCGTGGGCAAAAGCCCCATCGGTCCCTTCGGACCGATCATCCCGGTTTTCACCTGTCCGGAACCCGCACGCAAGCGCACCTTGTTCGCCTACAATGCCAAGGCCCACCCAAACCTCTCAAACCCTGGTGAGCTGCTCATCAGCTACCACGTCAATTCGTTCGATTTCCTGAAAGACTTCCACGAAAATCCCGGCGATTTCTCGCCACGATTCATACGGCTCATCATCGACTTGCCGGACGCGATCGAAAAAAAATAAAATTATTCTTTGGATAGTGTGAAAAATACACTACCTTTGTGTCATCATAATTTAGGTTTATAATTGGTTAGTAAAGGTTTCCATTCTCCCCGTTTGGAAACCTTTCATTTTTAACCGGACACCCGCTCAATCCGCTTTCTTTCCCAGCAATAACCGGGCTTGCGTGCCCCAGCCGCCGATCATGGCATCGTTGATGCCGTCGCCATCGAGGTCTCCTATCGTGATGTTCCAATTGCGCCCCATCACGGACGCCGGTATTGTCGTTCGCGTCACGTCGGTGAAGTAGCCGCGCCCATCGTTGCGGTACGCGCGCACCTGTTCGGGATTGAAGCCGGGAATCTGGATGGCGCTCACCAGCAAGTCGGGATGGCCATCCTGGTCAAAATCGACATGCATGGCGGCATAAGTCGAAAATCGATTGGGAGGCAAGCGCGTCGCTGTCTCGTCGGTGAACTTGCCTTGGCCGTCATTGATCAGCAGGCGCAGCTGCGGATCCTTGTCCCAATCGCCGCCATTGCTGGTCAAGTTGGCGAATACCAGATCGAGGTCGCCATCGCCGTCCACATCGACCGCAAGCACTTCACGCGTTTCCAAGGGCACCGGCAAATCGAGCGCTTCGGCAGCTTCGGTGAAAACCCCGGTACCGTCATTGAACAGGAGCCGGTTGGGCGGCACCTCGTTGCCGATCACCATGTCGAGGTGCCCATCGCCATTCAGGTCGGCCAGTTTGATGCTTTGCGTAGCGTCATTCACCTGCGGCAGGTTTTCGAGCGTGCACTCCATGAAGTGGCCCCGGCGAGCAGGATCATTGATCCACAGGAAGTCCTGTCCTTCGCTACCGGAGTTGCCCACGACGACATCGGGCCATCCATCGCCATCCACATCGCCCACGTCCAATCCGTTGCCCTCGCTTTTGGCCAGTAGCCGATCGCTCACGTCGCGGAAGGTGCCATCGCCGTTACCGAGGTAATACTCGTGCGTCTGGTCATCTTCGGCCACGAACACCACGTCGATGTGGCCGTCTCCGTCGAAATCGGCCACCCGGACATGCTCGGTATCGTGCTTTGCTGCCTTGAATACGTCCTTCTTCCAGGTTAGCTTGCCGGTGCCGTCATTGAGGTAAAGCCGGTTTTCGTCGGCTTCGAGCGCGGCCAAGACATCGAGGTCGCCGTCGCCATCCACGTCGGCAAAAGCGACCTCCAGGATATGCGCATCGGGATCTCGAGGAACATGGGTATCCGTTACATCGTTGAAATAAGCCGTTTCCGTTTCCCGCGCGGCCGTACATGCCGCCAGCCATACGGCTGAACAAAGCACCAGTTTTACATACATCTTCGCGTCTTGTTATTGGTCCATAATGGGTAAAGGTACGTTTTCCATGGGTATATTGTGAACAAAAAAGCTATCTTTGAAAAAAGGAGGTCATATGTTGGGGCAGTATTCTTCGCGCAAAACGGACATTGGGATGGTTCTCCTCTTTTTTGCATTGGGTGCCAAGGCGCAGGAGGGCGATTTCGACAAACAAGTGGCCGTGGATCGATTGCCGGTGCCGAACGAGAAGCAGCAGCTGTTTTACCTGCAACGCGACCCCGACGAAAACACGCTGGTCTATCAACTCAACATGACGGGCGGAGCGGTCGATCCGGATGAGCCGGTAAGCGTGTACTGGATACGCTATGCCGAAGACGGCCAGAAAAAAGGGTTGAACTTCGTGCAGCGCACCATGGCCTACGGCATCAGCCACAAGGCGCTCGGCAACGGCGATTTCGAATTGCGCCTGGTTTCGTATAAGACCCTGCCGTTGCGACTTTCGTATTGCAAGGAGCGCAAAGACTACCGCGTATTGGCCACCATCAACGACCGCGAAGCGATCCTTGACCGCATTTTCGTTCGCATCAAGGGCGGCAGCATGTTCACGCCCGATATCGCCTATTATGAATTGAGTGGCCGCGACACGGCAACGCTCGCCAAGGTGACGCAACGCATCAAACCCGCAATCAGTAGATGATCGTGAATTTGAACTCGAGGGGCTTGAAATGCTGCACCAGCTCATCGATCAGCTTATCGCCGTGCTTCACGTACAGCAAGCCGAAATTTTCGGATCGTTCCTGCAGCACCCCGCCTGGAAAGAGCGTTTCCTTGATGCGTTCGATCTGGATGAGCGCGTCCTCGTGGTTGCGCTTGTCGGCTTTCAGCAATTTCTTCTCCAGGTTGTTTATCGCCTTCTTGAGGCGTGCCTTTACGGCTTCGGTACTCGGCCCGAGGCTGGAATCGATCTTATGGGCGCGCAAACGCAATTTGCCGAAAATGGCATTGAGCTCCATCCACTCGTCGTGGAGGTTTAGCCGATGCTTGGTATGCCTGCGCACGTATTCTTTCCTTAGCTCTTCGGTATCCTTGAAAATGCTCCTGAAGGTCAGGTCGAGCCGCAATACCTTTACGGCCATGTTGTCATCGGTAACCATCGCCGAATTGCGCGGCACCAGTATGGGGAAGGGTATGCCGTAATGGGCGAATGCGGCTTTCAATTGCAGCCAATAGGCGATTTCCGCCCCGCCGCCCACGTAGGCCAGGTTGGGCAGGATCGCTTCCTGGTACACCGGGCGCATCACCACATTCGGGCTGAACCTTTCCGGGTGTTGGCGTATCTCCGTCCTTAGCGCATCGGCCGAGAACTGGATGCCTTGGCGGAATACCTCGTACCGCCCATCATCGAGCCGCACCAAGCGCTCGCGATAGGCATCGGTGAGGTAGAAAAAGTTGATTTCACGGGCATGCACCTGGGCCGGGAAACCAGCATCCTTCAGCGCCGCGGAGGTGTCGGCGATTGCCTGGTGGCTGTGCTCCCCCAAGATATCCTGTTCGATGACATCGGCAAAGGTCCGCTTGAGCGATGCGTCGTCGGCATCCATCACCACCAGCCCGTAGGCGCCGAATAGCCCGCTGACCAAGTGCCTCGTCGCGGCGGCTAGATCATCGTGCCCAAGGTAAGCCTCCTCGACCAGCCGGGCCAGTTTCGCCGAATTGTCAGACAGGCCCAGGAAACGCTGGTAGGCGCGTACCGTCTCGGCTATCCCGGCTGTCTTCATCCGCCCGGTGGCGCCACCCGCGGCGGCGTCCCAGCTTATTTTCTTGCCGTGCAGCCGCGTATGGTTGATCTCGGCGAAGTCATGGTCTTCGGTAGCCATCCAATAGACCGGCACGAACGTGTATTCTGGAAAGGCGACTTTGAGGTCTTGCGTGAGCCGGATGGTGGTGGCGATCTTGAATACGAAGTACAGCGGCCCCGTAAAGATGTTCAACTGGTGGCCCGTCGTCACGGTGAACGTTTTCCGGTCGGCCAACGCCTCCACATTGGTTGCCACGGCCGGGAGCGACCGCAGCGCTTCGCCATACTGGCGCCGCAAGCTTTGCACCAACACCTCTCGATCGATGTCCCGCTCGGCCCCCAGCTGCCGCGCAAAACCATCCGTGTCGGGCCGGTTGCCCGCAAAGGGCGCCAAAGCCGGGTCGTTGTCCAAGTAAGCCAGCAACGTCTTCGAGAAGCTGTTCGTATCCTTGTAGTCTATGTAGGTCGCCTTCATCGATTCGCAAAGATAACCGTTAGCGCCAAACCCCGCGCCGGATAACGATCATTTGACAATCGTTCCACAGGAACCGACACGAAATAACCTAAGCACTCAAGCTTGTCCTTTTGCCCGTTATCTTCGTTGCGTATCTTACCCATAGCTCCACTATGTGCTGCAATACACGCCTTGATAACGAACAAAATCGCTTCGCTTGATTTGCTCGGCTTATTTCGTGACGGTTCCATACAGATCGAAGTCTTCCGCACGATCCACGTGCACCTGCGCGAATCGGCCCACCGTCAGGTAATCGCCTGCTGTGGGAATGAGCACCTCGTTGTCCACTTCAGGCGAATCGAATTCGGTGCGGCCAACGAAATATTCGCCTTCCACCTTATCCACCAACACCTTGTAGGTATTACCCACCCTGCCTTGGTTGATTTCGTAGGAAATGCCTTGCTGGATTTCCATGATCTGTTCCACGCGCTCGGCCTTCTCCGCATCCGGTACGTCGTCTACCAAGCTGTGGGCATGGGTCTTTTCCTCGTGGGAATAGGTAAAGCATCCCAAGCGGTCGAAACGCGTTTCGGCCACCCATTGCCGCAGCTCTTCGAAATCGCGTTCGGTTTCGCCGGGATAGCCGCAGATCAGCGTGGTGCGCAGCGCGATATCGGGTACGCGATCTCGAATCGCGTTGACCAAATCGATGGTCTTCTGTTTGGTAATCCCCCGGCGCATCGAACGCAGCATGTCGTCGCTGATGTGTTGCAGCGGCATATCCAGGTAGTTGCAGATGTTGCTGCGCTCGTTCATCGCATCCAGGATATCGAGCGGGAAACCCGACGGATACGCGTATTGCAACCTGATCCACTCGATTCCGTCCACGTCAGAAAGTCGGCGAAGCAAATCGGCCAGGTTGCGTTTGCCATACAAATCTATGCCATAATAGGTAAGGTCTTGCGCAATGAGGATCAGTTCTTTCGTGCCGTTCCTGGCCAGGTGCCGCGCCTCACGCACCAAATCGTCGATGGGCTTGGACACGTGCTTGCCGCGCATGAGTGGAATGGCGCAAAACGAACAAGGCCGGTTGCATCCCTCGGCGATCTTGAAATAGGCGAAGTGCGATGGCGTGGTGAGCATCCGTTCGCCCAGCAGTTCGTGCTTGTAATCGGCGCCGATGGTGCCCAATAAGTCTTGTAGGTCGTTGGTACCGAAATACGCGTCCACGTTCGGTATCTCTTCCTGCAGTTCGGGTTTGTACCGCTCCGATAGGCATCCGGTCACGATGACCTTGCCCACCTTGCCCTCGTCCTTGAGCGCGCTGTATTGCAGGATGGTATCGATAGACTCCTGTTTGGCATTGTCGATGAATCCGCAGGTATTGATCACCACGATGTCATCCGCCTGGACGTTGGCGGCCTCGTGCACCACCTGCAACTGGTTGCCGCGCAACTGCCCCATCAGCACCTCGCTGTCGTGGATGTTTTTGGAACAGCCCAGGGTGACCACGTTGACGCGCGGACTGCGTGGCGCAACGGATTTGATTTGTTTGGTATTCATTTGAATAACGAATCCACGAACTCCTTCTTGTTGAACAGCTGCAGGTCGCCGATCTTTTCGCCCACCCCGATGTATTTGACCGGGATCTTGAACTGATCGGAAATCCCGATGACCACGCCGCCCTTGGCCGTGCCGTCGAGTTTGGTGAGTGCCAGCGCGTTCACGTCGGTGGCCTGCGTGAACTGCTTGCATTGCTCTATTGCGTTCTGCCCCGTGGAGGCATCAAGCACCAAGAGGATTTCGTGCGGTGCACCCGGCACCACTTTCTGCATCACCTGCTTGATCTTGGTGAGCTCGTTCATGAGCGCGACCTTGTTGTGCAACCTGCCTGCGGTATCGATGATGGCCACGTCGTCGCCATTGGCCACGGCCGACTTCACGGTGTCGAACGCCACCGAAGCGGGATCGGAACCCATCGACTGGGCCACCACGCGTACACCAACCCGCTCGCCCCAAAGCTTGATCTGGTCTACCGCAGCCGCCCTGAACGTGTCGGCGGCACCCAACACCACGCTGTTGCCAGCCTCCTTGAGCTGGTGGGCCAACTTACCGATCGTGGTCGTCTTGCCGACGCCGTTGACCCCCACCACCATGATCACGTATGGTTTGTGGTCGCCATACTCGAAATGTTCGAAGTCAGCGCTGTTGTTTTCGGCCAGCAGCGCCTGGATTTCTTCGCGTAGCAGCACGTGCAGCTCGGCGGTATTCACGTACTTGTCTCGGGCCACCCGAGCCTGGATCCGGTCGATGATCTTGAGCGTGGTGGTCACGCCCACGTCGGAGGTGACCAACGCCTCCTCCAGGTCGTCGAGCACCTCGTCGTCGACGGTCGATTTGCCGACGACGGCTTTGGTGATCTTGGCAAAAAAACCTTCCTTGGTCTTTTCCAGCCCTTTGTCAAGTGCTTCCTGCGCCTCGGGCGTCTCTTGCTTCCTCTTGAAAAAATCGAATAATCCCATAGCTAACGCTCATAACAAAAAAGCCCTTCCGGTAGATTTCCGAAACGGCTTTTCAATGCCATATAGTGCAACGACTAGTGTGCTACCGATTCTGAAACGGCTTCTTTTGCCGCTTCGACAGCATCCTTGATGTGGTCGTTGTGTGCAATCAGTTCCTTGAACGTATACGCGCCCGTTTTCGGTGAACGCACAGCGGTGATGACCTTGGTGTAGTCCTTGCCTTTTCCAGTCTTCAGTGATGCTACTGCTTTCTTTGCCATGTCTTTTTACCCCCGATTATTTGATCTCTTTGTGAACGGTCACACGGCGCAATACCGGATTGAACTTCTTCAATTCCAATCGCTCGGTCGTGTTTTTCTTGTTTTTTGTGGTGATGTAGCGAGACGTGCCTGGAAGGCCGCTTTCTTTGTGCTCGGTACATTCCATGATCACCTGTACCCTATTTCCTTTTTTTGCCATTGCTTTGTCGTATTATCGTCCGCCCGGATTGTGCGGCCGTCGTATTCATTATACGTATCCTTTTTTGATAAACTTGTTGATTACGGCCGTGATGCCGTTCTTGTTGATGGTCTTTATCGCTGAAGTGGATACTTTCAAGGTAATCCAGCGGTTTTCTTCTGGAATGAAGAACCGCTTGGTCTGCAGGTTGGGGTAAAACTTGCGCTTCGTCTTTACGTTCGAATTGGAAACGTTGTAACCGTTCATCGCCCCTTTTCCCGTTAAATCACAAACTCTTGACATGATCGTATGCTGTTTTAAACTTTTAATTGCCTTTTTTGCAAAGAGTTTGCAAATATCAGCATTTGTTTTTTATTATACAATTATTTTTTTGATTTGATGCCCGGCAGCCCGCACACCGGAAAAATTGCTACCTTTGTATACCATGGGCACAGAAAGCAAAAGGCAACAACGGTTCGCTGGGGTCATCCAGCAAGATTTGGGCGAGCTTTTCCAACGGGAAGGGCAAGCATGGGCTCCGGGTGCGTTCATCACGATCACGCGGGTGCGGGTTACGCCAGACTTGGCCATCGCACGCGTATACCTGAGCTTCCTCAATACCCAGCAAGCCAAATCCGACTTAGCCAACATCAGGTTACACGCCAATGAGGTTCGGTACAAGCTTGGGGCCCGTATCAAGAACCAAGCGCGCATCGTGCCCCACTTGGAGTTTTTCCTGGACGACACCAATGAATACGTGGAGCACATGGACAAACTCTTCGACGAAATCAGCAAGGAGCCTCGGCAACCGGAATAACCCGGATGATTTTCCAACTGGATCCAGACGACCTCGGATTTCCGCCTCCCACACTGGCTGAGCCGGATGGTCTATTGGCCATCGGCGGCGATTTGCGGCCCGAGCGGCTCCTTGCAGCCTATGGGCAAGGTATTTTCCCGTGGTACAGTGACGAAACGCCCATCCTGTGGTATGCCCCGCATGAGCGGTTCGTGCTTTTCCCTGGGGAGCTGAAGATCAGCAAGAGCCTGCGCCAGGCCATCCGTCGGGGCCGATTCACCGTAACGACGAACCAGGCGTTCGCCCAAGTCATTGCCTCCTGCGCCGCACAGCCCCGGCCCGGCCAAGAAGGCACCTGGATCACCGCCGACATGCAGCGGGCTTACGTCAGGCTCCACGAACTTGGCCACGCGCACGCCGTGGAGGTATGGCACGATGGCGTGCTGGTTGGCGGCCTGTACGGCGTTGCCGTTGGTCGGGTATTCTGCGGCGAAAGCATGTTCAGCAAGGAAGCCAACGCCTCGAAAGTGGCGCTGGCTTCACTTTGCCTATCGAACATCTACCACATGATCGATTGCCAGGTGTATACAAACCACCTCGCTTCGTTGGGTGCGCGGATGATCCCGCGAGAAGCGTATACCGCTTACTTACCCGTTAAAAGTTCATGTTGAACGCGCCGTTGGTAATGTCGACGGTCGACGTATTCGAACTCGTATTGCCCTTGGCTTTGGCTTTGAACGTACCCTTGATCGCCTTGTCGGTCAGTTCGGAAATCTGGATTTCGCCGGCGATGCTGGAGTCGAACGGCGCCTGCCACGTCTTGGTATCGGTGGGGTTGGAAATATTGATTTCCGTATATCCCAGGCCGATCGAGATGTTTGCACCGCCGCCGATGTTGTAGGTGCCGGTGGTCTCCACGCCGAGGATGGTGAAAATAAGGGCCTTTCCCGATGCATCGTTACCCTGCAGAGTGATCATCGGTTTGCCTCCGGCATTGACCCGCGTGGCCTTCGTGGTCATCTTGAGCGAGGTGAATGCCTTTCCGTCTATCGTTGCTTTGATGGTGCCTGGCGCCGCGTCGCCGCCCGGACCGCCGTTGTCGTTCTTTTTGCATGACGTCAATGCAATCGCGCACGCCGCAACCCATAACATCAGGTAACCGCCCCTGCTTACTTTCGTTGTTTTTGTTTTCATTTGATTACTGTTAATTGATAATGTTTTCACACCTGGTTCTGCCTTGCCTGCTGAAAACCCAGTGAGGTATGCCGTGCGCCGCACGGCATACGCAAACCGGGCACCATGAAAAATGTTCGAATCGTTAC
This sequence comes from Parapedobacter sp., assembly GCA_037190485.1. Classification (GTDB taxonomy): domain Bacteria; phylum Bacteroidota; class Bacteroidia; order Sphingobacteriales; family Sphingobacteriaceae; genus Parapedobacter. The sequence continues at coordinate 296,355 of JBBCJB010000014.1, read as the reverse complement.
AGCTTGAACGCCGCAATCTCATTCGCCTTGGATTTATAGTACAATACGCCGCCCATTTCGTCGACCTGGTATTCGGGCTTTTTATCGCGGAGCACGATTTCACGTTCGGTTTGCCCCGAGTCTTTCCCGACCCGGACCAAGCCAACGCCGTCGTCCAGGCTGGTGAGGATGAATTGCGCATTCTCGGTCGCAGCCGTAGCCCGGAAGCGCTTGTTCATCTCGGCAAACGAGGCCGTGGCGATGTTGGCGAATCCTTCCTGATAGATCTTCATCTGCTCGCCGTAGCTATTGAGCATGTTGCTGCCTGCGTAATGCCCGTACCGGCCGCCTTGGTAAGCCGCGGCCGCCGACATGGCCACCGAAGCCACCGCCAGCACGCCGGTAGCCGCCTTGATGAAGCCGCTTTGGCCTGGCGATTTATGGTAGGTATGGTATTTCTCCTTGCCGTCGAAATCGAAGTACATCAGGTTTTGGCTCGACGTGAGGAGGATGCCCCCATCCCGCACGGACAGCCCGGTGGGCGCTTCCTTTTCCTTGAACGCAACCCCCGCGAACGTGCTGATATCGCCCGATGCCTCATCGATGGCCACCACTTCATCGCCTGTACTGATCAGGTAACGTTTCTTATATTTGTCGTAGCCGCTCGCCACCGCCCTCGCCTTCTTGTATTTGATGGGCTTGCTCCAGATGGACTCGCCGGTGCCGAGGTTGATGATGTCGGCATCGGTGTCGGTGATGTAAATCAGCCCCTGGGGCGTGAGCGCCATGGTATGGATGTTCTCGCCGGTCTTGAGCGGCTTCTTGAACAGCGCATTGCCATCGAATGAAATCTTGTTGATGCCGCCATCGTATATGCCGAACAGGATGCCGTCTTCGACGATGTAGAAATGCTGCACGAAACCCTTCGTCTTGGGTGCCTTCTCCCAAAGGTCCTCGCCTGTCGCGGCGCTGAGGAAGCCGATCTTGGACTCGGATGCGCCCGCCAATTTGCCGGCGATGCCTGATTTGCCCGAGTTGTCCACGTCGCTCACCACGGCCAGGCCTTGCGGCAGGATCTCGAACCGCGTCACCTTGCCTTTGATCTTGCGCTCCTTGTCCCATAGCTGCTGGCCGCTGCTGCTCACCTTGTGGATGCGCGTATCGCCGTTGGGCCGTTCCTCAAACCCGTAGATCTCGTTGCCCGAACCGTCGGCGACGAGCCAGGTCACCTTGTCCAGGTCGGCCTCCCACAGGATCTGGCCATTCTTGAAGTCGGCACAGACCAGGTTTTTCGTGGTGGGTACCAGCACCTTGTCGCCGGTGAGGTACGGGTCGCCGGAACTCGCCGGTATGCTGGCGCCCGATCGCACCTTGCCCGCCCGGGGATCCAGTGACGAAAACCCTTCCTGTTGGCCGGTGCCGAGGTCATAGATACCCACCGCCAGCATGTCGCTTTCCTCGCGTTTGCGGTTGCCCACCACCACGAGCTTGTTCTGGGGCAGGAAGACCTTGGCCTTGGCCACCAGCTTCCACCCGTTCTCTTCGGTGGCGAACAGCATCTTGCCCGACACAACATCGATGACCGTTTTCTTCGACCCGAACATGCCGCCTTGGTTAACGATGACATACGGTGAAAGCGGCACGAACTCCAGTTCTTCTTCCTTTACCTTGCCGTACTCCGTAAAGCTGAAATGCGGCTTGCTTTCGCCCGGCTTGATGCCTGCGAAGCCGCCCCCGCCGGCGACGACCAGCACACCGGCGTCGGTAAGCCGCATGAATTCGATTTTTCCACCCAAATCATACGTGATGTCGGGCTGGTCCTTTTTTCGTGCATTGGCGGCAATCATCACCGATACCGCCACGGATGCTAACAATACTCTTTTCATGGTTTTTAAAAGTTATGTTTTATCGGTGTAAAGGTAGCGGCACCCGCCGGGCGCATCCATCCGTGTAATCGGGTATTTTCAGTACGGGAATCTACGTAGTGCGAATCGGTAGCTTTGCGTATAGCGCAGCGTGACACGCGCACCTACCTTTGCCTTGCCGCGGCGATATCCGTAGCGTGCCAATCAATTAAATTAAATTCATTAATCCTTATTCTTAAAAACAGATGAACAAGAAAACCAAACTCGTATCATTCCTTGCACTGGCGCTATTCCTGTGCAACACCCAGGCTTTCGGACAAGCCTATGAACAGGGCGACAAGCTCCTCAACATCGGTGTCGGGTTAGGCAGCCAATTCATGGCCGCGGGCGCCAAGGGCACGCCGCCCGTGGGGCTCAGCCTCGAATTCGGCATTACCGACAAGATCAGCGTGGGCGGTTATGCGGGCTATGCCGGGTCTAAGGTAGAAACCGGATTCGGCGACTGGAAGTACACCTACATCCTGGTGGGCGGCCGCGGATCCTACCATTTCGATTTCGGCGTGGAGAACCTCGACCCCTATGCCGGCCTCATGCTGGGGTACAACATCGCTTCGGTGAGCACGGACTCCAACATGCCCACGGCTTCGGCGGGCGGATTCCTTTGGGGTGCGCATGCCGGTGCACGGTATTTCTTCGGGCCTAAGTTCGGGGTGTTCGCCGAATTGGGCTACGGCATCGCCTGGTTGAATGCCGGCGTGGCCTTCAAGTTTTGACGGGCCCAATGGGAGGAGCAGCTGCCTCGGCCGATGGCCGCGGCAGCTTTCCTAAACCAAATTATGCGCAAAGGCGTATTTGATAAGTCCAACGGTATTGTTACATTTGACCTTTCGCATCAGGTTTTTGCGGTGAACTTCGACCGTTCGGTCGCTGATGAACAATTTTTCGGCAATCTCCTTGTTGGTCAGTTCTTTGATAATCAAGCGCAGCACCTCGATTTCGCGATCGGTGAGCAATTCGTCCGATTCCGCTTGCCTGGCGAGTTGGAACAGCCGTTGGGAGGCTTCGGCGCTCAAGTAAGGTTTGCCGCTCAGGACGGACTCCATGGCAACGGCCAATTCGTCCATCGCGCTTTTCTTGAGTACGTACCCGTCCGCGCCCGCCGCGATGGCTTCCTTGATCACCGACGGTTCGTCGTGCATGGTGAGCATGACCGCCTTGAGTGTGGGATACAGTTCCTTGACCTTTCGGATCAACTCGACGCCGTTGATGTCGGGCATCGAATAGTCGACCACCATCAGGTCCATGCGGTTGACCTTGAGGTAGGCTAGGGCGTAGGTGCCCGATGATGTCGAAAACGTGATCTCGAACGATGGGCTATCCTTGAATACCATTTTCAGTCCATCCGTCAGGATGGGATGATCGTCGACCAACAGGACTTTATGTTTCATCTCAGGTTTTCTGAAAAAGCATCGGCTTGAGCACAAAGTTAGTTAAAATAACGATTTTATTACACACATTCAACTAAATATTGTATTTAACCAGAAAACCAACGCCTTATGAGCCACCGAACCCTCTTTTTGCTGCTTGTTTCGCTTGTGTGCACGGGTACGGCGAGCCGCGCGCAACGTTCGGCAGTCGAGCTCATCGACAGCCTCAAACAGGCCCTTGCGCGGCCACTTGCGCCGAACGAAAAAGCCAAACTGTATGGTGACCTGGCTTGGCATTACAATTCGGTCTCGCTTGATTCGGCCTTTGCCTATGGCCAGGCCGCGTTGCAAATGGCCCGCCAGATCGGCGACCGGAAGCTGACGGCCCAATCGCTCAGCGACCTGGGCGCCATCCATTTCGTCAAAGGAGACGTCGACCAGTCGTTAGATTGCTACAACCAATCGCTCCAGATCCGCCAGGCCGATCGGGACGAGGGAGGCATAGCCTCGTTGCATTTCAATATCGGTGGTGCCTATTACAAGAAATCGGCCCTTGAACGCGCCATGACCCACTACCTCGAAGCCCTCCAATACTATGAAAAGGCCGGGAACGAAAACGTCGTCGCCAACCTGCACAGCAATATCGCGGTGGCGTATACGGCCCTGCGCAATTACCCAAAGGCGCTCACCTACCTCCAGGGCGCACAGGCCTACTTCGAGCAGCACGGCCAGGACGGCCCGCTGGCCAATACGCTACTGGCCATGGGCAACGTCCATTATGCACTGCTGGACACCGCCGAAGCCATCCGCACGTATACCAAGACCCTTGACGTGGCAAAAAGAGCCAGCAACGCCCTCGCCGAATCATCGGCCTACAACAACCTCGGATCCATCTACACCGATTTGGGTCAACACCGACTGGCCATCGCGCATATCCAACGGTCGCTGGACATCCGCAACCACGCGCAGCTTGAATCGGATGCGGCCAGCAGCAACGTCACGCTGGCCATCAACCACACCAAGTTGGGCAACTACCAACAGGCAAGGGCATTGCTGATGAGCAGCCTGCATCATTACCGGCAAGCGGGCGTCAACGAAAAGCTGAGCGTCATCTACTTCCAGCTCATCGCCGTCCACGCGGCGCTGCGCAACGCGGATAGCGTTTTCCATTACATGAACCGGTATACCGCCAGCCAATCGGCCGAGCTCAACAGCAAGGTCATCGAGGTGAGCAATGAGTTGGAAACCAAATACCAAACCGAGAAAAAGGAGCAGCAGATCGAGATCCTCAACCAGGAGACCGCGATCCAGCAGCTCAGGCTGAAGCAACGCGGTCTCCTGTTGGCGATTGCCCTGGGCGTTTTGCTTGCCGGTGGGTTGGTGGCTTACCTGGTGTTCAAGCAACGCAAGCTGCGGGCCGACGCACGCCTCCAGCAGGAACTGAGCAAGCAAGGGGAGCAAGCCACCCGCGATATCCTGGATGCCGAAGAGCGCGAACGGCGGCGTATTGCCGGCGATCTGCACGACGGCGTGGGGCAAACCCTCTCGGCGGCGCTGCTGAACCTCGATTACCTGCAGAAAAGCGTGGCGGGGAGCGACGGCGCCGTCAGCGAACTCGTCGACAACGCGGTGGCCATGGTTCGTGACAGCTATCAGGAAATGCGCAGCATATCGCATCAAATGATGCCCAACGCGTTGTTGAAAGCCGGGTTGGGCTCGTCCATCAAGGAATTCCTGGCCGCTATTGACGGCCAGCGCATCAAGGTGCACCTCAGTGTATCCGGTCTGGAGCAACGGTTGGACCAACAGCTGGAGACGGTGCTTTACCGCGCCGTGCAGGAAGCCGTCAACAATGTCATCAAGCATGCCCAAGCTTCGCGCCTGACCATCCAGCTCATGAAAGACGAGGAAGGCATATCGGCGACCATCGAAGACAACGGCCGGGGCTTCGATCCAGCGGCCAGCGGGCATGTCGAAGGCATCGGGCTCAAAAACATGCGCTCGCGGATCGCGCTGCTGCAAGGCAGCGTTGACGTGGACGCGGTACCTGGCAAGGGAACGGTGATCGTAATCTATGTACCCCTATGATCTGGAGCAAGCTGACCTCATGCCTGCTGCTGTGCGTTGCGTCGTTCCTTGGCGCTGGCGCCCAGCAAACCAACGCGGTCAAAAGCCAACGCCTGAAGCAATGGTTGGACCAATCGTTTGATTACCGTTTCAGCGACCCCGATTCGTCCCTTCATTTCGGTTTCAAGGCGCTCGAGGTGGCCAGGGCATCGCATCTCCGAGCGGTAGAGGCCGATGCCTTGCGCAGCCTGGGCACCACCTACCAGGCACTGGGCGACTACGCGAAGGCGTTGGATCATGGTACGCAGGCCTTGCGCATCAGCCGGGAATTGGGCGACAGCCTGAAAACGGCCCATTCGCTGAACATCCTCGGCATTACCTACGACCAGCAGGGCAACTTCGCCGAAGCGCTTGCCCATTACCAGGAAGCCTATGATCTTTACAAGGCATTGGGCGACGACGAATGGCTGGCGATGATCGCCGTCAACCTCGGCGTCTTATTCAAGGCCCAAGGCGAATACAAACGGGTCATCCCCTACTACCGCGAGGCCTATGCCCGCTACCGCAAGCTGAAACTGCCCGCCGAAGCCGCATTTTGCGAGACCAACCTGGGTTCGGTATTCTACTATACGCAACAGTATGACAGCTGCCTGCATTATTCGCTGAAAGCCGAGCAAGCCTTGGCCAAGGAAGGCTACCCGCAGGTCCAGCCCACTGCGCAGTGCAATGCCGGCTTGGGTTACTACGGCTTGGGGCGGTTCGGGGAAGCGAAGGCATACCTCGAAAAGGCATTGGATGCGCACCGCCACTACGCCAACCAAAAGGAAATCGCCTTCACGCTCATCCACCTGGCCAATGTCTATGACACGCTGGGACAGCCTGTCCGTGCCTATGCGTCGCTTACCGAGGCCAAACAGGTGGCCACAGCCATCGGTTCGGCAAAGGAAGCGATGGACGCGTCGAGGCGATTGGCCGACCATTACGTATCGCGGAATGATTACGCCCAGGCCTACCGGGAGTACGTTGCCTTCAGTACGATCAGGGACACGTTGTTCGAGGCCGAGAAAACCCGTGCCCTCACCAACTACCAAGTGCTGTACGAAACGGAAAAGAAGGAACAGCAGATCGAGAACCTCAACCAGGAAACCGCCATCCAGAAGCTCCGGCTCAAGCAACGCGGCCTGCTGCTGCTCATCGCCCTGGCCGTCATGGCGGCCGGGGGCATCGTGGCCTACTTCGTATTCAAGCAGCGCAAGCTACGGGCCGAAACACGCCTGCAAAAGGAAATCAACCGCCAGCAGGAACTGGCCACGCGCGAGGTCCTCGATGCCGAAGAGCGCGAACGGCGGCGCATCGCCGGCGACCTGCACGATGGCGTGGGGCAGCTCCTGTCTTCGGCACTGCTCAACCTCAAGTATGTCAGCAACCGGTTCAAGGCCGGGGAGCCGATGGATGCGGACGGGGTAGACCAAGCCATCCAGCTGGTGGAAGACAGCTACCAGGAGATGCGGGCCGTATCGCACCAGATGATGCCCAACGCCTTGCTCAAATCGGGTTTCGTATCGGCCATACGCGAATTTATCGGCAAATTGGACGGCCGGGCCATCAAGGTGAACCTCCATATATCGGGGATGGACGATCGACTGGACGAAAAGACCGAAACCATCCTGTACCGCATCATCCAGGAGGGGGTCACCAACGTGATCAAGCATGCCGCCGCGACGCGGCTCACCATCCAATTGGCCAAGGAGCCGCAAAGCCTGTCGCTCACCATCGAGGACAACGGCGTGGGCTTCCCGCGCAACGATATCGGCAAGAAAATGGGTGCGGGCCTCAAAGGCATGCAAGACCGGATCGCCATCCTGAAGGGTTTCCTGGAAATCGACACCGCCCCCGGCAAGGGTACGCTGCTGAGCGTTTTCGTGCCTACGCCGTAGGGCCTGGCCTGCGTTCCTTGACCCAGAAATTATTGAAGCCCAACCCACTCTGCAATTCGAGCAATTCCTGCTGGAGCATCTCCAGGATGGCCAGGAAATTATAGACGAACTGCACCTTGTTTTCCGAGTTGTTGACGATGGCCCTGAAATCCAATTTCGCGTTGATGGCCACCAGCGAGGCAATGGCTTTCTTCTGCTGCTCGATGGTATAGGGGTACTTCACCACCGTATGCCGCACCTCCTTGCTGCGCGCGGAATAGTTGTGCATCATCCGCTCGTACACCACCATGAGCCTGTACAGGTCGACCGTGGTCAGTTCCTCGCCTTGGTCGGCCTGGTCGCCCGCCAGGCGCAGGTCGGCCGCGATGTTGCCCCGCTTGGCCTGCATGAGCCGCAGCGCTTCCAATGCTTGCAGCCGTTCGGAAACTTCCTTGAACTGCTTGTACAGCACCAGTTTCTGCACCAGGTCCTGTTTGGGGTCAATCTCGTTGCCCTCCTCGTCGAGTTCGGGCCTGGGCAGCAGCATCTTTGCCTTGATGCGCATCAACGTGGCCGCCACGAAGATGAATTCGCTTGCCAGCTCGATGTTCAGGCCCTGCATGTGCTGGATGTAGCCCAGGAAATCGTCGGTGATCTTGGCGATGGGGATGTCGTGGATGTTCAGTTCGTCGCGTTCGATGAAGAACAGCAGCAGGTCGAACGGTCCTTCGAACTGTGGGAGCTTTATCTCATAACCTGCTGATTCCATAGCGGTGCACAACGTACTGGGTTACAAAGGTAATCTTTTGCGGCCATCCTTCAACCACTCTTGCTATATTTACCGCACTATGCATACCCAATCGCTCCAATTGACGGTTTCGCCATCGGCAGGCACCGTATCGGCCATCCACATCGCCGACGAACATCCGCTGGCCATCTTCACGTTGGCGCATGGAGCCGGTGCCGGCATGGATCACCGCTTCATGGAAGCGCTGGCCATTGCCCTTGCGCACGCGCGCATCGCCACCCTGCGGTTCAACTTCCCGTTTGCCGAGCAGGGCAAACGGCGGCCCGACGCGCCTGCGGTTGCCCACTTGACCGTCGCCGCGGCCATCGCCAAGGCCCGCGAACTGCACCCCGGCCTCCCGCTGTTCGTGGCGGGCAAATCGTTCGGCGGCCGCATGGGTTCGCAATATGTGGCCGCACACCCGGATCCGGCCATCGATGGCTTGGTCTTCTACGGCTTTCCGCTCCACCCGGCCGGCAAACCGGCTACGGAGCGCGCCGCCCACCTGCACGCGGTAGGCATGCCAATGCTGTTCCTGCAGGGCTCGAAGGATGCTCTCGCCACGTGGGAACTCATCCAATCGGTATGTGCCACACTGCCCACCGCTTCGCTGGTGCGGTTTGACGGCGCCGACCATGCGTTCAAGGCCGGCAAGACCGACACGATGCCGCTGCTGGTGGATGCAACCGTTGGATGGCTGGGTTTGCGGACAACTCAAAAATAAATACGGGAATCACTAAAATCGGCACGGTATTTGCTCGCTAATGGGTAGGTTTAGGTTGATTAAGAAAGGTCCGGTTATCCCAAAATACCGGGCCTTTCACTTTTTAGGGCCGTGCGGTACGCGCTCCCAAAGGCACCAAATCTTGCCAAATACGCTAATTCTCCAGTCAAATACACCACAAATTTCAGGGCACGTCTAATTTCAGCATTAAATCAACACAAAAACAACCAAGAAAGGCATATTTCACACCGAATAAAGGCGAATATTTCAACTATATATCACATTTAGTTAACATAAAGGCAATAGTTCAATCGCAAAACATCATCAACTACACTAAAAATAACAAAAAATGAGAATTTTTTGTTATTTGTTGCACAAAATTCAAAAAACACCTATATTTGCATCATCATAATTTAGGTTTATAATTGGTTTAGAAGGTTTCCATTCTCCCCGTTTGGAAACCCTCTTTTTTTAAGGGCATCCCTCCATCAAAATCCGTCTGTCGGCACCGCTCGCACCTCGTTTTACGCTCGAAGCTCCTTTATTGTTCAAGCACTGGCAACCATTCCTGAAAAGGATACAAAGTTTCGCCCGATTTCGCGCATGAACTGCAAAATCGGCACGGCATTTGCTCTTATCCGGATAGGTTTAGGTTGATTAAGAGAGGTCCGGTTATCCCAAAATACCGGGCCTTTCACTTTTTCAGGGCCTAATGCCGTGCACCCCTCATCCGCGGCGATATCCTTGGTGCCGGAAGGCGTGTCGATGTATTTGATAACACTGGCATCTTTGGCCACGGCCGCATCCTTGAGCTTGTTGGTGGCGGCAACGAACAGCTTGCGCCAATACCGGTCGTACAGCGTGGTGAATGCTTCGGCATCGCCCTCGCGCAAGCGATTGAGCAAGTCCTGTTCATCGGATAACGCGGCACGAACCATGGATGATGTCTCTTGATTTGCCGATAAATAACGGCATAATCAATGAAATATCAAAATCGATGTGCTTTGGGTTGTATCGCCAAATCCTTCATTTCTTTTTCTGACAACGCCTTGTTAAATACGGCGATACCTCCGATCTTCCCATTGAAGAAATTTCCCATCCCGTTCTTGAGTTGCACGGCACCGACGGTAAAATCCGAAGCATTGCTCCCGATACCGTACGGATAGAAATATGGATTCTTTACTTGAATGACCCCGTTGGGTTTGTCGTGGAGGAAGCCGGCCGTGCGTTGGATAGGCTCGGGTTCCCGCGGCTCGAACAGGCCATTGAGATAAGATTTGATGTAGGTGCCATCATAGGTAAACGCTACACAAACCCATTCGTCTTTCGGTACCTGTTGTCTACTGGCGGAATAATCCATCGAGAATGGGAAAGGGTCGGTTGGGCCACCCGTCTGGGAGATATGGCCGCAAACCTGGTTCCTACCATTGTAATACGGCAGCGATACGAACAAGCCATACTGGCGCCGACCACCGTCTTGATACTCATTCCATTTTCCGGCAACAAACCCGGTACCACCATGCCATTTAACCCACGCCATCACCGTTACCTGGCCGGAGCGTACATCTAGCGCGTGCGAATCGACGTGCGGTATCGATAGGTATTGACTCTTGCCGTCAAGCGCCAAAGCATACCCTGACAAAGGGCCTTCGGCAACTTGCAGGATGGAAGCATCAGACGGCACCAACCGGTACGGGGCCTGGCCACGCGACTCCAACCACCCCGACGGTTGAGGAGCGAAATCCCAGAATGCCACCAACGCGTCGTGTGCCAAGACGCGGCCGACAACATCAAGTTCGTCACTTTTCCAAATCCGCATCGCGTAACCGCCTCCAGGAGCCATGGTTATCTTCATACGCCTATCAGCCGCGATATCTACGACCTGTTTGGCATAATCACTGGCTATCCGGTTTGCATTCACCCCGTCGCGATACACCTCGGCCTTGAAATGGCCCGCACCGAGGAAAGACAGATCCAACGTGATGGTCCGGGCGTCCCAGTTGGTCATTGCCCCCACATACCATTCATCTCCTTTGCGGCGGGCAATCGATACGTACTTGCCTATTTCACCCCCCAAAGCATGCGTATCGTCCCACGTGGTCGGTATCCCCACGATGAAGTCCGTACATTCCTGCTCCTGTACGTAGTTGACTGGGCTGTCGCTGAGCATGGCCAGCGGCGATTCGAAAACGACGTATTGTGCCAATTGCCGGCATCGCGTACCTTGGCTCATGGGTTCGCTATAAATGGATCGGTAGTTTTCTCGCGTCGCGTTACGCATCGCACCGGGGGTATAATCAAGCGGCCCCGCAACCATACGGATAAAGGGAATCGTGACGTCGTGGGTTACTTGATCTGTTTGGGTAGCCGTCCACTTCATGTGTTCCAATCCTTGCACGGCCTCAAAGGTTATCGCATTGGGATAGGTTCTTTGCAAGCCGGTAGGCTTGTAGGTTCCATGGAAATTGACCAACAGGCGATATTTTGCCGCTACCTGTGCCGCTCGGTGATGGAACTCCACCATCAACTGGTCGTCCCTATCCATGAAATCGATCTTGAAACCTTTTACGCCCAAGGAGGCGTAGTGTTTGCAAACGGCTTCCAGATCCTTTTCAAACGGATAGTAACCCGCCCAAAGCATGATGCCCACGCCTTTGGATGCGCCATGGTCTACCAATTCCTCCAAATCGATTTGATCGACCACCGTAAACAGATCAGGCTTATCGGGATCGGACCAACCTTCATCGAGTATAACGTATTCGATGCCGTTGGCGGCGGCAAAATCAATGTAATACTTGTAGGTCTGGTTGTTGATGCCGGTTTCAAAATCCACTCCCGATAAGTTGTGGTCATTCCACCACTCCCAAGCCACCTTTCCGGGCTTGACCCACGAAATATCCGAAAGCTTGTTGGGCGTAGCCAAGCGATACACCATATCGTTGTCGATCAGTTCGTGATCGTGGTTCGCGATGATGAGGATACGCCATGGGAAGTGCGTACCACGCGAGTACTTGGCGATATAGGGTTCACGCTCGGTGACGACCCCTTGGATATCATTGAAACCTCCTCGTTTCACCGTTTTGGGATACGGTGCGAAATGACCTTTGAAACCGGTGGTGCCTTCGGGATTGTAGAGGTACATGCCGGGGTAATGCAATAGATCCGCTTCGGTAATGCATAGCCGACGGCCATTTTCAGTGGCAACCACCAAGGGGGGAAGGGCCAACCGCTCCTTATCCCATTCCGATAGCTTCAGGAAAGAATAGGTATTGACGAAAGACTTGAAATACTGATCCTCGAAACTTCCTTCCTCGAATAGGTTGTCTTTGTGATACCCCGCCGTGCGGACAAAGGGTACGACCGAGTGGTGATCGTCAGGAAAGTTGAATACGGCCTGTTCATCCGCAACCTCGAACGGCAGCGTGGACAAGGAAACGAATCGGTAAGCCACGCCATCGTCATACGCCCTGAAAACAATGCAATAGGCGCCCTCGAAATACAGCGTCATCTCATTGAAACGGTCAGCCACGTGCTTTCGCTTGTATATCGGCGACCTGATGGTGTCGACCACCGACCTGTTCTCCACGCGGTCCAATTTTCCGTTGATGCCGTAAGCGGAGCCGTTGTGCAACGTCATCGATATCGGTGATTTTTCAAGCAACACCTCTCCGCCTTGCGAAACGCTGTATTCGATTACGTCTCTTACCCCAACGGTAAGGATCGTGTTGCCGTCCGGAGATTTCACCTGCAGGGTTCGCTGGCCGTAGGCATAGGCCGCGACCAGTAGTATAAAGACGCTTGCGATCGATTTCTTTTTATTTGACAACATGTCGACTGATTTGGTTTTTCGGTATGCCGCTCACGGTGTATCGGCGTAAAACGTCATGGTCAGGGATCCTGAGGCGGACGGATTCACTAGCCTTATGGCTATGCGGGTATAGGGTGCCGGGCCTTCGTCGATGACTTCTTCCTTCAACTCAATTCGGTTTCCAGCCGCATGGATGCGCACGCGGAGCACGTGGCTGCGGCCGTTGATGGCGATTTCTTCCTCACTGACCCGCTGCCATCCATACCGGGTAATCAATGCGGTTTCAAAGGTGCGATCACTGGCGAAGGCGAATTCGTCCTTGACCTCCACCTGGCCGGCCTGGCCACCGCGATGGTAGGTGAACGTCCGCGTCAAGCCCCTCAGACCAGGAACGGCGTATCCGGAAGCCAGATCCATCACCAGCCGATCTTGCCGATCCGTGAAATCAGCGCGCAGGATCCGGGCGTGGGCGTCGATGCCGTTCCGCTGTTCGCACTCGGCGACCAAGGGTACAGGATGTCCATAAGATGCGGTGGTTTTAAACAGGTCATAGCGCTCCCTCCCGAAATACTTCGGGGTGTAGGTGGCCGAGCCCGCATCGCCCATGAGCAATTCGTTGCCGACAACGATGGTGAAAGACCCCAGGTCGTTGTGGTTGTGGTGCTCTTTGTTGTTGCCGCCTTTGAAGGCCGCACCGATGCCCCCGATGGCGGGGAATGGCCTGACGATAAGCACCCCTGCCCGATCGAAATAGCTACGCAGGCCTACCTGAGGAGATAGGGATGCCACAGGTGGTCCAGTGGATGTTGAATTGGGGAAAAAATGCATCAGCTGTGACAACGCAAACCGTTGGATATCGGAAAAACGAAGATCCCGATAAGCGCCCATCCCCATGCCAAAAGCCTTATTCAGGTAGTGCATTACCGTACCATCGGGCTTGATGTATTGCTTGGAATCGCTTATGGCCGGGTATACGCCATTGATGATTTCCATGCGAGGCACGAATACGGCCATTTCGTTTATCTTCGGCCGCTGGAGCAAATCGATTTTCCCTTGCGTTGCTTGCCAGATGTGCTCGCGAAGCAACAGGTAATGGCCGAATCCGAACGCGTAATAATCTACCCCTTCACTGCAGTAGCCGTCATCGGAATAACCGACAAGGAAATTATGCGAATACCGTTCTGCAATGGCGACGAACTTGGCACGCTCCCACCGATCCTCGAGGATAGCAAGCGCGGCACCGGTAATGCATGCCAAAGTGACGGAATTGTAGTTGGTGGTATTCGTGAGCCATGGATACTCCCCATTGTTGTTGTTCTCGAGTGCACGCAGCGTGGGATTGAATACCTTAAGGCGCAACGCATCCAAAACCTGCCCTTGTAACACAGGCCCGAGCCGATCGTTGAGGAGATATAGGGTTTGCGCCAGGTCGAAACCGTAAGCGGCCGAACTCAATCCGATGGTATACCCAGTGCCGTAATAATTGGTTTTCGACCGGTCTTCGGCCGGAAAGGCCCATGAAACGGTATGGAGTATGTCGTTGACGGCATGGCTGATGGCGGGCAGGTATTTGCCCCGATCCACCAAACACTCGGCCCAAACGAGCTTTGCCAACAGCAGCCTTCTGTTGGCAATGAATCTTTTGGATGTCTCCGAGTCCGTGCCCTCATAATAACCCATGTAAATGGATTCGGTCAATGCCGGAAAGGGCATAGCCGAAATGCTATCCGCTTCGTGGATCAACATATCGAATTGGCCCGTCCGGTAGAGTCGGTCCCAATGTTCCCGCAACTGGATGGGGTCGCCGAAACCGGCGGGCGATTCGGACAGCATAGCCGAAATCTCGCCCACCCGAACGGTGTCTAGGGGTTCAAGCGGCAATACGGAATACCCCGGTTGCGCCAATACACCCTGCGTAATTGCCGAAAGCGTTGCGATAACGGCACTGGCCAAACATTTTCGAATTCCCATCGCCTCCCTGCTATCCTTGGGTATGGGCCTTCAGGACGTCCATGGTTTCCCGCTGCCTTTTCGCCACGAACGCCCGCGCGGCGTTGGCCTTCTCCTTCGCGGCCAGCGGATCCTTGGCTATGGCCAAAACCGTGGGCACCACCCTCTCCACTTCTTCGGGGATGTCCATGTCAAAGAGCCAATCACCCAACCCGATGTCTCGCCACATGTAGCCTTTGGTCGTCTGTTCGTAGAATCGGCACACGACGGCGGGTATGCCATGCCCGATGCACATGATGGGCGAATGCATCTCCAATCCGAATAACCCCGCGGACTTCCGGTAGGTACTCAGCGCCTCATCGGTGAGCCAGTACCGATCGCGCCAAACCACACGCGCCTTCACATCATCCGGTAGGTGATCCAGGATAAGCGACTTGCCCAACGCCACGTGGGTCTCGTCTTCCGGGCATATCAGCACCTTCATCGGTGTTTGCCGCACCACTTGGATGATGGCTTCGCGTAGCGGTCCGTTATCCTGGTGCTTCATCTGGTTATTGTAGTCTACGTGTTCCTGGTTATACGGCCTGTTCTTTCCCTTGGCCAGCCACTCTTCCGTGAACCGATAACGCGGGATACAGCATAGGAACTTGCCTTCTTCGAGCCCATGAGCGGACAGGAAAGCTTCGGCCGCATCATCGTTCCGTAAATCCACGGCAAACGAGCCTTCTGGCGCAAATTCCATGACGGGGCTTTTGATCCCTGCCGCCAACGCAAACTGAAGCGACGGGGAATCGCGGAAATAAACGAACGATGCCTTGTTTAGCAACTCGACGTCCAACTCGCGAGGCGACACATTGACGCCTTTTGCCACGTAAATACCCGGAAATGTGATGCAGTAAATCCCGAATGGCTTTCCGGTTTCCTCGCTCCAGCGTTTCAGGTTCGATCGCCCTACCAACGAAGGCCCGCTTCCATGCAACATAAGGTCGGCCTGGCGAAACGCTTCCTGGATCTCTTGTTCGGTCTGTACGAACTTCACTTGCGGAAACCGCCGCCGGAGGATTTCCTTGACGCCATTGCCTACGTCGTGCGGCCACAGCAAGAGATCCACATCGGGCAAGTATTTTTCAAGTATGGCCAACACCCCCGGTGTATGGGCGATATCGCCAATGTTGAAGGTTTGCCAGGAGGAACAGAGCAGCACCGTTTTTCGTTGGCCAGCCATGAGGCGGCTACCGGTCAAAGCCATTGCGGCAACCAATTTGCCGATACCCTTTAAAAAATCTCTTCTTTTTTCCATATGATTTCCCGGGTTTTCTTGACCCCGTTTACTGATTTGAGCGAATGCACTGAATTTTCACCGATGGCCAAACGTCTGTAACGCACCATTGCCTCAATGAAATAGTAATCGGCGTAACTTAGCGGCACATCCACCTCAGACTGCTCGGGCAGGCTCCCTACACTATGCTTCAATAGGAAACCGCCGTTGGTGCCCATAGCGGCCCGGTATTCAACGCCTGAAAGCGAACGTAACATGGATTCGGCGGCTTTCAAATAGGATCTGGCCTTTTCCGGGGCGCTGTAAGTAGCCAATTCCAGGAGGGCCGAGGCGATTATGGCGGCTGCGGAGGCGTCGCGTGGCGCTTGCGGGATATCCGGGGCATCGAAGTCCCAATACGGTATGAGATTGCCGGGCAGACGGGGATGCCCAAGCAGGAAATCGGCGATATGGTCGGCCAAATCAAGGTATTTGTGATTCCGTGTTTCGCGATACATCACCGTATAGCCATACAAGCCCCAGGCCTGCCCCCTTGCCCATGCGGAACCATCGTGTGCTCCTTGCTGCGTACGCTTGCGGTAAGCCTGACCCGTACGGCTATCGTATTCGACGACATGGTACGAACTGTAATCGTCGCGGAAGTGATGCACCATGGTTTTGTCTGCATGGCTCAAGGCGATCTTATGGAAGGAAGAATCTCCGCTAACACGCGTGGCGTGAAACAGGAGTTCGAGATTCATCATGTTATCGATGATGACCAAAAATTCGCCATCTTTCTTTGAATTCCATGAACGGATGCAACCCGTGGTTGCACTGAACCTAGACGCCAGCGAACGGGCACTTCGCAGCAAGATCTCTTCGTTGGCCTTGGTGAATGCGATCTTTTGGGCATTTCCAAAACTGCAGTACATCATGAACCCAAGATCGTGCGTACGCGTGTTGTTTTTTTCCTTCTCGAGTACCGCCAGCTTCCTCAGCGCTTCCTGATAGAGGCCAGGACTATCCACCTCGCCATGGAGGTACAGCAGCGTACCCGGATAGAATCCGCTGCACCACCACCAAGAAGGAAAGCTCTCCAATCCCTTGTCGGGATACCACGTCTTCGGGAACAACGAATCTGGGACATGTTTGGCCAGCAACGCATATTGTGCGGCCGCAAACGCGAAGTTCTCATCAAGCCAGCGTCTGGTCTCGCCATCCGACTGCGCCCCCGAAGTCAGGATTCCGAAAAAGAAACTGTACCCCAACAACATAAAAATCCGGTGCTTCTTCATGTTGCCAGCCATCTATATCAACCCCTTGATTACATTGAACGTTTCTTTTTGGTGCTTTTTGATATTCGCATTCGCTTGGTCGACCAACGCTAGCGCGTCATCGTACCGTTGATGGATGTCCAAAAGCGCGCGTGAAAGTTGAGAGGCAGGTGTTTCATCCATAAGGAAATACCAATCATCCAAGCCGATATCACGCCACATCTGCCCCTTACGGGTATCGGTAGATTGTTTGACATGGATGCTCGGCACGCCATTGGCTACGGCCATGATCAATGAATGCGGCTCGCAACACACCATGGCTCTCGCCTGCTTGTAAACACTGGTGGCTTCATCGGGCAGCCAGAAGCTGTCGCGCCATGCGACATGCCTTTTTACGGCACTGGGCAAAGGGTCGTACAGGGTTTCCTTTCCGAACTCCACTTGATACGTCACTTCCGGGCAGATGAGCACACCTAAACCCGTAGCCTCGACCCATTCGGTGATGACTGCACGCATCTTGGCAGCATCCCTCTCCTTGAACGCCATCGAAATTGCATATCGCTCCTGCTCACTGCTCGAAGGAGCCCTTCCCACCATTTGCCAGTACGGCGTGAATCGTAGTCGCGGGATGACACAGATGAACTTACCCCGTTGCAGACCAACCGAATCCAGGTATGCTTCCGCCTTATGGTCGTCATAAACCCGGATGCCGAACGTGGAGTCGGGTGCGAACGCCTGTACCGGGCACTCGATACGCAGGGTTTTTAGGTACTTCAGCGACTCCGTGTCTCGGCAAAAGAAAAAAGCCGCATGGTTGAGCAATGAGGCCAACTCGCTGCCCACCTCATCCAAAGATACGCCGTACACGCCGAAGGGCTTTCGCGTAGCGTTCCACCAAGCGGCCAATTCCTGCTGGGAAACAACGTAAGGGCCAGAACAGTGGATCAATAGGTCACATTCATCGAATGCGGCCTGCAATGTCGGCGATATTTCGCCGATAGGGCTGCGCACCACGCGCGTGTTCGGGAAATAGCGCTTCATCAGCTGCTCTTCGCCTTCATGGAACGACTTTGGCCACAACACGACCTCCACATACGGGAGGTGTTGCTCCAGCAGTGATAGCATGCCGAAGGTGTGGCCGATATCGCCGATATTGACGCTTTGCCATCCAGACCTAAGCAATACCCTTTTTCTCCCATTGCCCAGACCTGGCTTGGCGTAGCCCACCAACGGTGCCAAGGTGATCGCCAAGGCAGACCATGACGCAGCCTTTATAAAATATCTTCTGTCTTGAATCATACAATCCTCCGGAAATCAATAGCCGTAATCTTGGGTAATCGCGCCGTGCGAAGCGTCAATGATAGTCTGCGCGATGGGCAGCAGCTCGCTTTTGTTGGGCGAGAAATCAGCAGCGAACCGCTCCAATATCGGCGAGTCCTGAAATGACTGCAGCCAATTGGCGGCAACAAACCCATCAGGAAGGGACTGGGGCGTAGGCACGTACGGCGACGACCCCAAAACCAACCCTTCCACCGAATTCTGACGATAAAACAACTGGAGCGGCAGCAAGTCGTATGGAGGCGACAGGGCGGACATCCTGCCCAACGCCGCTTTCGTCTCCGCCAATGTGGTGGAGAGCGCGTTCCACCGGATAAGATCGTATTTCCTGATGCCTTCACTGACGAACTCCAACAACCGTTCCTGCTTGATGGCTTCGAAGAAAGTGGCCTTATCCGTGGTCTGTTCAGCCGTCAAATCCGCATCAGACGCGCTGCTGATCGATACGGTTGCTCGAAAACCGGTACCACTCGATCCTTCCAGTACCACTTCGGGTGCCGAGGAATAGCCGGTTCCAAGCTGGATGATGTCGATGGCGGTCACGACGCCATCGGTGATCCTGGCCGCGGCCGTAGCACCGCTGCCACCGCCACCGACGAAGCGCACCACAACTGGTTGTGCATATCCGCTTCCGCCATCCGAAATCGTCACCCCTTTTACTCCCCCGACCGTCCAACTCCGTCGCCTCACGCTGTTCACGGCGTCTATGGCGGAAACGGTCGGACCGGACAACTCGTTTTCGGATTCGGCGAACATGAGCAATACATCCGAGTAACGGATCAACGGCCAATTCATGCCGTAGTAAACCCGGCCTTCGGTCAAGGGAATCATTGGCGTGCGCCAGTCGCGACGCCACTTGCCGTCAGCGATATTGACCAGCGGCGCAGCCTGATAATTGCCATTGGCTATGGTGAAGGGCGCACAGGACACATCCCGGCGTTTGTCCGACGCATTGAACGCGTAGAACAACGTCGGTAAGACGAAATTCCGGTAATTACCGAAACTGGTGCCACCGGATATGACACGGATACCATTCCACGATCCAAGCCGGCTATCGGAATCTGATGT
This sequence comes from Parapedobacter sp., assembly GCA_037190485.1. Lineage (GTDB taxonomy): Bacteria > Bacteroidota > Bacteroidia > Sphingobacteriales > Sphingobacteriaceae > Parapedobacter. Next base: position 276,894 of record JBBCJB010000014.1, on the reverse strand, counting down.
CTCGCCGGCCATGGCAACCTCAAACAGCACCTCGCCGTGGGGATCTATTCGGCCGGCCAGAAGGGCGCCTTGCCAGATGGACTGGAAATCGGGATTCAATCGATGGATATCCGAGCGTTGCATGATCTCTGCACATTCGTCGCGCGCAATGGCGTAGTAAGCCAGGTAGTCCGATCGGCGCTCCATCTGCCGGGTTTCCCGCCGCAACGAATACCCTCCCCGGAACAAAGCTATGCGCGCACGCAGGGCTTTGATACCCCCCTTTGTCATCCGCTCATCCATGCCGATGCCCGGTTCGCCGCGCCACGGAACCAGCTCGGCGGCGAGTCGCAAATCTTCAAGAATGTGGTCGTAGATGACATCACGATCCGTTTTGGGCAAATCATAGCTGGCCAATTGCGTGGCCGGGACGTAAGTGGCCGGGACATCTCCCCAGAGTTTTATCAATTCGGCATAGAACAATGCACGGAGGGCGAGCGCCTCGCCATGCAAACGCCCCAAGTCACGCTTCTGCGCTTCTGTACCCGACGAGTACATGGGCATCTTGGGTATGTTGTATATGCAGACGTTGGCACGCTCAATCCCGTTATACAGCCGATTGAAAGTTGGTGCCAACGAAGTATTGCCGGCATTGACGCTGTAGTTGTTGATCGCGCGTTGGGCATCCGTGGCAGCCCCCGAAAGAAAGCCTATCATCTCGTCGGTATCAAAAGGATACACAAGGCTAAGGTTATTCCCAAAAGCGTTATCACCCGCCAGACGGTTATAGACGCCGAGCACCGCTTGCAATGCCGTGTTCTGATTCGAGAAGACGGCCTCTTCCGACGACGCGGCCTGCGGACCCTCGTCTAAGAAACCTTTGCAGGCACTTGCCACGCCCACCACTACCCAACCTAAAAACAAGAGGTATTTATATATTGATTTCCGTTTCATTTTCCGTAAGATTTACAATGAGAAGTTTGCACCAAAGATGAAGTTACGCGCTCGGGGATAAGCCGAATAATCCACTCCGGGTGTCACTCCGGTTGCCCTTCGCGTATTGACCTCCGGATCGTACCCGGTATATCGGGTAAACACAGCGACATTGTTGGCGGTGACGTAGAGCCTCAGCCGCTTGAACTTGATCCTTTTCAACAGTTCGCTTTCAAGATTGTAACCAATCGTGATGTTATTGATGCGTATGAATGATCCGTCTTCTACGGCCCAACTGGACGTAAAGTACCCTGGGGTGCTACGGATGGGTTGCCATAACGTGGCGTCCTTATTGAGTTCGCGCAGAACATCGGGCGCTACGCCGGTTACATTGGATCCTGAAACCCGCTGTACAAGCACACCATCGGCATCGACGATCTTCCAACGGTTCTCCATGTCGCGGGGCAGGTTGTTGTTGCTGAGGTAACCATTTGAAAACTCGACCTTGTTTCCATTCAGCACGTCGCCTCCAAACGAGAAATTCACGAAAACGCTGGCATCGAAATTTCCAAGCGTGAATTGCTGGTTTATTCCGCCGAATCCCTTCGGGATACCGACCCCGATGATCTGCTTATCCTCCTCGCCAATCGTTCCGTTCCCAGAAAGATCCTTGACCTTGACAGACCCCGGTTGCGGAACGCCGAATACGCCTGTGGTGGTAGGCACACCCGCTTTCAACGTGTAGCGGGTCGTTGCCGGGTCATAGTTGAAATCGTCCACGGTGTAATACCCGTCTGCCGCATAGCCCCACATGCTGCCCACGGCCTCACCGACCTTAACGATGTAATCCGCCGGTACGCCCAGCGAGACCCATCCCGAACTTTGCAGATAGTAATCCAACCCGCTCGATAGCGCATTGATTCTATTGCTATTGAAGGAGACATTGACGTCGGCATTCCAGCTGAACTTTTTGGTTTCAACCACCTTTGCCGATAATTGGATCTCCAACCCTCGGTTGCGCGTATCGGCGGTGTTCTGCAATTGACTGGTATAGCCGGCAACGGGAGAAATGGCAACGCTCGTGATGACATCTTCCGTATGATTATTATACAGATCTACCGAAAGGCGGAGGCGGTTCTTTAACACTGAAAAATCCAGGCCGAGGTTCTGTACCGTGGTAGTCTCCCAGCGGAGACCCGGATTTGCCAAATAGGTAGACTGGTATCCATATACGTCAAGGCTGTTATTCAGTCCATAAGGTGAATTGGCTGTGTAGGATGACAGGAAAGCGTAATTCGGTATCCGGTTGTTTCCTGAAGTGCCATAGGTGAACCGCAGCTTCAGGTCTTGGACCCAAGCCACGCCCTCCATGAAGCGCTCATCCGATAAGCGCCAGGCAAAAGACCCGGAGGGAAAATATCCCCAACGATTATCTGCCGAAAATTTTGAAGAACCATCTGCACGCAATGTCAACGATAGCAGGTATTTTTTATCAAACGTGTAGTTGGCTCGGCCAAAAAACGAAAGCAAGGTGCTCCGGTTATATGCCTTTACAGGAAAACCTGGCCTTAGCCTCCCTTGTGTCAACTGATTCAACGCATGCTGAGCGGAAATGCCCCTTGGATACTCCATGATCTGGGTGGTCAAACCATCGCCTTCGCTGATGTAGATTTCCTTGCCCAACAGGGCGGTGATTTCATTGCGTTCGGCAAACGCGGATGCCGACCCCGTATTGGTAAACGTAAGCACGTTCGAAACGTTGAAAGAGTTATCCAAAGACGATATGATATTGGCACTGGGATTGCCTATGCTGCGAAGGACATCGTTGAATTGATTGTTTGTCGTCTCGATGCGATTGACGCCTCCCGTAGAGGTGAAAGAAAGCGAGGGAAGTATATCGTAGCGCAGGTTTGCACCAATGGTGGTTTGGGCGATGCCCCTGTGCCGGTACTTGCTAAGCGACCACGCCACGGGATTCATCAGTCCCAACCCGCCACCCTGGTTGGTGTCGTTGAAATAATCCTCGTCGAACTCATCCACCTGTTCCCCGCCCTCAAGGTAAGGTTTGTATTTTACGAAATTGCGAATGCCGTTCAGCTGCGCGTTGCCTGCATCCGATGTGCCGGCACCATTGGTATTCGTGGTTGAATGCCGCACGGTAACGCCTACATTAAACTTTTCGGACAAGGCCTGATCCAACTTCAAACTGAGCAGGTTTCGCAAATAATCCGTATTCAGGACGATGCCATCCGTATTATTGTGCGTATAGCTGATGTTATATTTTGTGGTGTTGGTGCCACCACTTATGCTTACGTTGTGTGTATGGTTCCAAGCGTCGTTGCCCATGACCTGGCGTTGCCAGTCAACAGGCGTATATTCCTTGTACTTCTCGATGTCGGCAAACGTTTCCACACCGTACATATTCCTGAATGTGTTCATGGCATTCGTGCCCGAAAGGATATTCCGCTCGTATTGATACACCACGAATTCGTACGGACTCATGACTTCAAGGGTTCCGGGAAGCTGGTTCAGCCCGGCAAATCCATTATAGGTAATGTTCGCCATGCCGGCCTTGCCAGATTTGGTAACGACAAGCACCACCCCATTGGCGCCCCTGGAGCCGTATATCGCGGTGGCTGACGCATCTTTCAGTACATCGATGCGTTCGATATCCTGTGGGGCGATGGAACGAAGTCCATCCTCAACCTGCACGCCATCGACGATGTATAACGGTGAATTGTCTTGCGTGATCGACCCGCCTCCCCGAACGACGATATTGACCTCGGCGTCTGGCGAGCCTTCAGCGGTGGTAACCTGAACACCAGCCAAGCGCCCGGTAAGCGCCTGTTCCGCAGAGTTTAACGTGACGTCGCGTAGATCATTCGCATTTACTGAAGATACGGCCGCGGTCAAATCCCGGCGCTTTACGGTCTCATAGCCGACTACGACAACCTCATCCAAGTCACTTACCTCCGTTTTCAACGAGACATTTATCGTTGACTGGTTCGTAATGGCGCGTTCGACCGCCTCAAACCCCAGTAGGCTGTAGGAAAGTACTTGTTCGCCGGTTTGGACATTAATTTCATAGGTACCCGAATTGTTGGTGGTAGTGGCCAAGGCTGTCCCTTTGACCCGTACGGTGACGCCTGCCAACGGATTTCCCAACTCATCGGTAATTTTCCCTGAAACGGTTCGTGGTTGCGACTTTACGCTATTCGTTCCGGTAATCGGCTGAGCAGACGAAGGTGGTGTTGCGCCTATCAATATCGTGTTTTCTTTGACCTGGTAGGTCAAAGACAGGGGTTTCAACACCTTTGCCAAGAATGCTTCGAGCGGCATTTTATTTGTCGTCAAGCTTACTTCGATCGCAGGGTCGATCAACTCGTCGCTGTAGACGACCTGATAATCGGTCTGCTGCCGGATGGCATCGAACACTTGGGCTATCGACCATTTGTTGGCCTTGATGCTGACGGTCTGTGACAAGGACGCCGCGCTGATGTGCAGGCATCCAACGACAATCAATAACGTAGTTATTTTCATAACTAAGAATAATTGGTTCATCCTTCGCGGCCTTCTGGCACCGCAAAGCGGAATTACATAATTTATCATTAAGTTTGCAAGGTTTGGATAAAGTCTTTATCCTGTTTATTACAATTGGTTTAAAACTGCGTACTATCCGAACAACACAGGGGAGTGGTCTCAACACTTCCCTGTATCGTTTTCAATTTCTCGTATGTGCTATGTCTTCATATGCATTAATCAGCTATTAAGTTTAATTGGCATTTATTCAATAATCAACTTCTTTCCTTCGATGCGGAACGGGATATTGGAAATCTCGAGCATGTCCAAAACGGTAGCCAAACTGACACTCCGTTTCATGTCGCCACTAAAGGTGTTGGTGGGCACCTGCGTTTCATAGACGACCTCGATATCGTACCAACGGGCCACCTGCGCAATCATGTCCCTGAATGGCGTGGTCTTGAAAAGGAACTTGCCCGATTTCCAAGCGATGAATTGCTCGGCATCCACTTCACGGATTTCGATTTGCGTTCCACGCGTGATGGCTTGTTCGCCTGGCTGGAGCACATGGTCCGAAGACCGAAGACCGGATACGGAAGAGCCGTTCTGTGTACCGGGCGTGACTTTCACTTTGCCTTCCACAAGGGTGGTTTTGGTGTCGGGTTCGTCAGGGTAGGCAGAGATGTTGAATTGGGTGCCGAGGACAACCACCTCTTGCCCGGCGGTACGGACATTAAAAGACGCATAATTATGCGCCTCTACATTTCTTCCCCCTGTCCGAACCCCTACCTGCGGCTGAATATCGAAAAACGCTTCACCCGAAAGTTCGACAATGCGTTCGTTGCCGCTGAAGCGGGATGGGTATCTTAACGTGGATGCAGAATTGAGCCAGACTTTGCTGCCGTCCGGCAGGGTGATTTGGTACGTTCCGCCCTTCGGAGTGGCAAGTTGTAAGTCATAAGTTGCATGTCCTGCATACGGGCTATCTGCTGGACTAACGACGGACCCGTCATCGTAGGTTATATCTTCGGCTCCGACGATAATCCCGGTTTGGGCTTCGTCCAAATCAATCGTGCGGCCGTCGGCCAATGTCAATGTCGCACGGTTGCCGCCGGGCAGGATTTCGCTCGCAACGAAGCCATCGACCGATGACCGACGGCTATCGACCACGAAGTAACCGACAACGGAGGCAACGAGCAACACCGCTGCCGCGTAAGGCAACCATTTCCGGATGGTGCGCGGCCTGGCGAGCGGCAAGCGAGCGGCGACGCGATCCCTGATGGCCGCAACACGCGCAATTGATGCATCGGCTTCCGATACGGGACTGCTCAAGGCATGCTCGATCAGCTCCGTCAATTGGATAGACGCATCACCGTCTACGTCGAAATACCGCAGCAACGCATCCAACTCTTCGCCGGTGTGGGTGCCTTCCAGGTATTTTCCGAACAAAATTCTGACGTATTCGTCTTGTGCCAATGCCTTGCGTTTACCTAAATACAATCATCGGTAAATTTCCAATACACAGGAAAACGAACTATTATGTAACCAACTGTTTTACAAGGATAAAATTTCAGTTCCATGGCATAAGTTGAACATCCCGCCAAGTTCAGAGACCGGCGGCGCCCAGGATAAACAGCAAGGTGATGATTTCAGGATGGTTGCCGAATTGCTGCCGTAAGAAGACGTTGGCGCGCAGGATGTGGCCGTTGACGGCGCTCTCGGAGATGCCTAGCCGCTCGGCCACCTCGCGGTAGCTGAGACCATCCAGTTTGCACAGCATAAAGACTTCCCGTTGCCGCATGGGAAGCCTATCCAACAGGCGGTGGAGCAGCTGCTCGTTCTCCTTGCGGAACAACTGGGTCTCGATCTGCTCGTACCCGGCCTCGATGGCAGGCAGGAAATATGCCCGCATCCTTTCGTCGTGTGCGGCCCGCTTGAACAGGTTTTTCGCTTTGTTGGCCGAAATGCGGAACAGGTAGCCTTCTACAGACTGCGCGGGGTCTATACCAGCCCGGTTTTCCCAGAGCGCCATGAACGTGTCTTGCAACACCTCCTCCACAAGCACGTCGTTCTTGAGTACCTTGATGAGGTTGGCGATGAGCGCGGGGCTGCAGCGGTGGTATAGCCGGGTGAATGCACGATGATCGCCCTCGCGCAGCTTGGCAAGCAAATCCTTCTCGTCTGCTGGAGGTACCGGCGTCATCCCTTTGGATCGTTAGTCCATCCAAAGTTAGCCCAACCGTTTTAAATTCCAAAATTATTTTCTGGCAGCTCCGGATATCATCGATCGATGGCCTCGCGCAACGTAATCCGGAGTGCAATCAGCGTATCGGTATAGGTGCGGAAGCCTGCCATGCAAACCGGTTGACGGCATAAATAAACGGAAACAATTCAAATCGCCTCGTGTTCTTGAATAATTATTAGTTACTTTGTGCCACGTTTTTTTGCAAACCGGATACGTATGGAGATTGAAGCCGGAGAACTACTCAAGAAAATAAACTCCCCAGCGGACCTGAAGCGGCTCAAACCCTCGGATTTGGTTGTGCTATGCCGTGAGTTGCGCCAGTACATCATCGATACGGTGTCGGTACACGGGGGCCATTTCGCGGCCAGCTTGGGTGTGGTCGAACTGACCGTGGCGCTGCACCATGTGCTGAACACGCCCTATGACCAATTGGTGTGGGACGTGGGCCATCAGGCGTATGGCCACAAAATCCTGACCGGGCGGCGCGAAGTCTTCCACACCAACCGGGTGCTGGGCGGCATCAGCGGATTCCCGAAGCGTAGCGAAAGTGAATATGACACCTTTGGCGTGGGACATTCTTCCACATCCATCTCCGCGGCGCTGGGCATGGCCGTGGCCTCCCACTACAAGGGCGAAACCGACCGCCAGCACGTGGCGGTGATCGGCGATGGCGCCATGACCGCGGGGATGGCCTTCGAGGCGCTGAACCATGCGGGAATCGAGAAGTCGAACCTGCTGGTGATCCTCAATGACAATTGCATGTCCATCGACCCCAACGTGGGGGCGCTCAAGGAATACCTGACCAGCATCACCACGTCACGGCCGTGGAACCGCTTCCGCGATGACATCGCCGCGGTGTTGACCAAGATATCCGAGGTAGGGCCAGACGCCCTGGGCGTGGTCAAGAAAATCGAGAAAAGCATCAAGGGTACGCTGCTCAAGAACAGCAACCTGTTTGAATCGCTCAACTTCCGTTACTTCGGCCCGGTCGACGGGCACGATGTGAAACGGTTGGTGAATACGCTGGATGACCTGCGCGGGATACCTGGCCCGAAAATCCTGCATTGCATCACGGTGAAGGGCAAAGGTTATGCCCTGGCCGAGAAAGACCAAACCACGTGGCATGCCCCCGGCCTATTCGACAAGATTACCGGCGAAATCAAGAAATCCATACCCGATAAACCCGTAGCGCCGAAATACCAGGACGTTTTCGGGCATACGCTGGTGGAACTGGCTGGGCAAAACGATAAGATCATGGGGGTGACGCCCGCCATGCCCTCTGGCTCTTCGATGAACATCATGATGAAGGCGATGCCAAACCGTGCATTTGACGTGGGTATCGCTGAGCAACACGCCGTGACCTTTTCGGCCGGCTTGGCCACGCAAGGGATGGTACCCTTCTGTAACATCTATTCCAGTTTCATGCAGCGTGCCTATGACCAGGTAATCCATGACGTGGCCATCCAGCAACTGAACGTGGTGTTCTGCCTGGATCGTGCAGGCATTGCCGGCGCTGACGGCCCCACGCACCACGGCGCCTACGACCTGGCCTACATGCGCTGCATCCCGCACCTCACGGTGGCTTCGCCGATGAACGAAGCGGAATTGCGCAACCTGATGTTTACCGCGCAGCAAAAAGATAGGGGGCCGTTCGTGATCCGCTACCCGCGTGGACAAGGCGTGATGCCCGATTGGCGACGACCGCTCGAATCCATACCCGTAGGCACGGGGCGCAAGGTGCGCGACGGCGAAGAGGTGGCCTTGCTGAGCATCGGCCACATCGGAAACGAGGCCGTGAAAGCCTGCATCCTCCTGCAAGAGGAAGGCATATTCCCGGCACATTACGACCTGCGTTTCGTAAAACCCCTGGACGAAGCGCTCCTGCACGAGGTGTTCACCAAATTCCATCACGTGATCACCATCGAGGATGGCTGTATCCAAGGCGGTATGGGAAGCGCGGTATTGGAGTTCATGGCCGACCACGGCTACCGGGCGAACGTAATCCGGCTGGGCATACCGGACGAGGTGATCGAACACGGGGAACAACACGAGCTGTGGGCGCAATGCGGATACGACGAGCAGGCCATCGCCCAAGCGGTCAGGAAAATGGCCGTGGCCCGCAAAACCGACACCATGGTGAGCTGATCATGAGGAGACCGCTGATCATTGCCCTGGCTTGGCTATTGGTAGGCTTTGCCGATGCATGGGCACAACAACCTCCTTCCATCCACGCGCTCTCGCTGAAACCTACGTACGGCGTCGATATGGCAAAGGGTGGCGCTGGCACGCGCAACTACCTGTATGGATTGCACGCCAGTTACGATCGCGACCTGTCGACCAGCACGCAGACGTGGACAAAACTGCTGAATGCCAAATCGCTGTCATTCGGCGTATTGTGGCACCACATGGGCAACATGAAGGAAATCGTCGATGGCCAGGCCTACGCGCATGGCCAAGCGTTCGGATTGCTTACCGAGGTCGATTTCCAGCTGCTGCAAGCCGGCCCGGTGAACATCTTCTTCACGCCCGGCGTGGGCATCACGTACATCACCGAAACCATCGACACGCAGCCCGCCACCGTAACGGTGGGCAGCCACCTGAACCTGGCGCTTACCGCCGAGTTGGGTTTGGAGGTGCCGATCAGCGAACGCGTTCGCCTGACGGCTGCAGGCAACGTGCTCCATTATTCAAACGGTGGATTGAAAATCCCGAACGGCGGCATCAACACCGTCAACGGTTCCGTCGGCGTGAAGACGCTATTGGGTAATGGCAAGCCAGCAGGTACAGGCCAACCAAAGGCCGCCTTCGGCTTATCCGAAGGCAGCGGCGGCGAACTGGTGGTGGGTGTGGGCCGGCGGGGCAAATACCGCACCGACGATGGCTTTTGGCGCACGGGTGTATATGGCGGATACAATTACTACATCAATCCGGCCATTGGATTCAAAGCGGGGCTGGACATGGTCTATTACCACACGGTATTCGATATCGATCGCTTCGACGAAACCTTCCAATATTACGGTTCATCGTACGACCGGGTGCGCCTTGGCCTCAGCGCAGGGGCGGAGTTCGCCCTAGGCCGGTTCGCCGTGAACGGGATGTTCGGCCGCTACCTCCACTACAACAGTTTCCACGGCTACAAGTGGTATTGGTCTTCGGCCCTGCGCTATTACCTGACACCGAACATCGGATTGCAAAGCACCCTGTACATGCACCGGATACAGGCCGACTACCTCAATTGGGGGGTGGTACTACGCCTATAAACTTGATATCGATGAAATTGAAACCCCTTTTCTACCTCCTCGCATGGACGCTTTTCGCCGTCCTGCATACGCAAGCCCAGGAATCCATACAACGCCCCAAACTCGTGGTTGGATTGATGATCGACCAGATGCGCTGGGATTACCTGTACCGGTTCCACGACCGTTACGGCGAAGGCGGCTTCAAGCGCTTGCTGCGCGATGGCTTTTCGTGCGAAAACACGTATATCCCTTACGTACCGACGTACACGGCCATTGGCCACAGCACGGTCTACACGGGCAGCGTACCGGCCATACACGGCATCGCGGGCAATGACTTCATCATCCAGCAGTCGGGCCAGCGCATGTACTGCACGCAAGACGATGACGTGAGCGGCGTCGGCACCGAGGGCAGTGAGGGCAAGCAGTCGCCGCGCAACCTGCTGGTATCCACCATCACCGATCAACTCAAACTGGCGTCCAACTTCCGCTCCAAGGTCATCGGCATCGCCATCAAGGATCGCGGCGGCATCCTGCCGGCGGGGCATTTCGCCGATGCGGCCTATTGGTTCGAGGGCAAATCGGGCAACTGGATTTCCAGCACGTTTTACATGCAGGAGTTGCCCGGGTGGGTCAACACGTTCAACGAGCGGAAACTCGCCGAGCAATACCTGCAGCAGGATTGGAATACGCTCTACCCCATCGAGACCTACACGCAGAGCATCGCCGATGACAATGCCTACGAAGCGACCTACGTGGGCGAGACGGCGGCCGTGTTCCCGAAAAAATTGGGCGAATTGGTTAAGGACAACGGACTGGGCCTGATCCGCACCACGCCCTTTGGCAACACGCTCACGCTCGATCTGGCCAAGGCGGCCATCGAAAGCGAACGTTTGGGCAATAACGCCGACGGGTGTACCGATTTCCTGTGCGTGAGCCTATCGTCCACCGACTACGTGGGCCATCAATTTTCGGTGAATGCGATTGAAGTCGAAGACACCTACTTGCGGTTGGACCGCGAGCTGGAAGCGTTCTTTGCGTACCTGGACGAGCAGGTGGGCGACGGCGAATATACATTGTTCATCACCGCCGACCATGGCGCGTCGCACAACCCGCTGTTTTTCTTGGATAAGCGCGGCAATGCCGGCTACTTCGACGAGCGAAACGCCATGACGGGGCTCAACGCCCTGCTGGCCGAGCGGTTCGGACAGGACAAGCTCGTGCGCAGCCTGATGAACTACCAGGTGCACCTGGCCCACGACGTGATCGACGCCAATGACCTCGATGAAGACGACATCAAGGAAACGGCCATCAAATACCTCCGTAAGCTGGAGGGCGTATCCTTTGTGGTCGATATGGAAAAAGCGGGGGCTTCAAGCATTCCTTACCGCATCCGCGAACGCATCGTGAACGGCTATAACCTGAAGCGTAGTGGATCGATCCAGATCATCCTCGACCCGCAATGGTACAGCGGTTCGCCGCGCTCCAGGGGCACCACGCATGGCACATGGGCATCCTACGACGCGCACATCCCCTTCGTATTGATGGGCTGGGGCATCGAGCACGGCACCACCAACCGCGAGACCCACATGACCGATATCGCACCAACCCTCGCCGCACTGCTGCACATCGAGGAACCGAACGGCAACATCGGCCAGCCGGTATTGGAGGCTTTGGGTAAACAACGCCATTGATACTAAAAAAATTATCCGTACTTTTGCGGTTGTCCGCACGGTGAACGCGCGGCTTGTCCCATATGAATAGTCCAAAAGCAACGCTCGATCCAAAGACCCACATCGTCATCAAAGGCGCACGGGTGCATAACCTCAAGAACGTGGATGTGGCCATCCCGAAAAACAAACTCGTGGTCATCACGGGGATGTCCGGATCGGGCAAATCGTCGCTGGCCTTCGATACATTGTATGCCGAGGGGCAGCGTCGCTACGTGGAAAGCCTGTCGTCGTATGCCCGCCAATTCATGGGACGCATGAGCAAACCGGAGGTGGATTACATCAAGGGCATCGCCCCGGCAATCGCCATCGAGCAACGGGTCATCACCAGCAACCCTCGCTCTACGGTAGGCACCTCAACCGAAATATACGACTACCTCAAGCTGCTCTACGCGCGCATCGGCAAGACCTATTCGCCGATTTCGGGCCGCGAGGTGAAGAAAGATACCGTCACGTCGGTGACGGCCTTTGTCACGGCCTTGCCCGAGGGCACGGTAGCCACCGTGAGCGCACCGCTGCATCCCACCAACAACCGCAAGTTGAAGGAAGAACTGGCCATCTTGCTCCAGAAGGGGTTCATCCGGGTCGTCTACCAAGACACGGTGTACAAAATCGAATCGCTCTTGGAAGACACCACCATCGAGAACCGGGTACCCCAGGCCGGTGAGGTGGGCATCGTCGTGGATCGGATCACGGTAGACGGACACGAAGATACCACCAACCGCATCGCCGATTCGGTACAGACCGCCTTCTTTGAGGGTAAGGGCGATTGCCACGTATCGGCCAATGCCGTTACGCACACCTTTTCCGGTCGCTTCGAGTTGGATGGCATGGCGTTCGAGGAACCTTCGCCCAATTTCTTCAGTTTCAACAATCCGTACGGCGCTTGCAAGCGTTGCGAAGGGTACGGCCGGATCATCGGCATCGATCCGGATCTGGTAATCCCCGACAAAAGCCGGTCGGTTTACGACGGTGCCATCGCGCCTTGGCGCGGCGAGAAGATGGGCGAATGGCTGCAACGGCTCGTGCGCAGTTCCATCAAATTCGACTTCCCGATACACCGCGCATATGCCGACCTCACGACCGCCCAGAAAGAACTGCTCTGGACGGGCAACACCTACTTCGACGGGCTGAACCGGTTTTTCGAGGAACTGGAGGAACAGACCTATAAAATCCAGTACCGCGTGATGCTGTCGCGCTACCGCGGGAAAACGGATTGCCCGGAATGCCGGGGCACGCGCCTGCGCAGGGACGCCTCCTACGTTCGGCTAAACGGAAAGTCCATTGCCGACGTGGTGCTCATGCCATTGGATGTGGCCCTCGACTTTTTCAGGCAGCTGGAATTATCCGACCACGAGGCCAAGATTGCCGCCAGGCTGCTCACGGAGATCAATAACCGCCTGCGATTCCTCACGGACGTGGGCTTGAGCTACTTGACCTTGAACAGGCTATCCAATACGCTTTCCGGTGGCGAATCGCAACGCATCAACCTGGCCACTTCGCTCGGCAGCTCATTGGTGGGCTCCATCTATGTGCTCGACGAGCCGAGCATCGGCCTGCATCCCCGCGACACCCAACGCCTCATCGGCGTGCTCCAATCGTTGCGCAATGTGGGCAATACGGTATTGGTGGTAGAACATGAGCAGGAGATGATGCAGGCGGCCGACCACTTGATCGACATCGGCCCGGAAGCGGGGATAAACGGCGGCCAGCTCGTGTTCGACGGCACTTACGCAGAAATGCTTCGTGACAAGAACAGCCTTACCGGCAGGTACCTGAGCGGAAAGGAGCGCATCCCCATCCCCACGGCACGCCGCAAATGGCACGATGCCGTGCGCATCAAGGGAGCCCGCGAAAATAACCTGAAAGGAATCGATGTCCAGTTCCCGCTCAACGTATTCACCGTGGTAACCGGCGTGTCCGGATCGGGCAAGACCTCCTTGGTGAAACGCATCCTCTACCCCGCGCTGCAAAAGGCGATCGGCAATTACTCCGGCGAACAAACGGGGCTTTACGATGGCATCGAAGGCGACATCCAACGCATCGCGGCCATCGAACTCGTAGACCAGAATCCGATCGGCCGTTCCTCGCGCTCCAACCCGGTCACCTACGTGAAGGCCTGGGACGAAATCCGCGCGCTGTACAGTGCGCAGTCCGCGGCCAAGGCCGCCGGCCTGAAGCCTGCCGCATTCTCCTTCAACGTGGAAGGCGGGCGCTGCGACGTTTGCCAAGGCGAAGGTGAAGTCAAGATCGAAATGCAGTTCATGGCCGACATCGTGCTGCCCTGCGAGGCCTGCGGCGGCAGACGTTTCAAGCAGCACGTGCTGGATGTGAACTGGATGGACAAAAACGTATCCGAGGTGCTCGACCTCAGCGTGGACGAAGCCCTGGAATTCTTTGCGGGGCAACAGAAAATCGTCGCCAAGCTGCAGCCGCTGGCCGATGTGGGCCTGGGCTACGTGAAGCTGGGGCAATCCTCGAGCACGCTATCGGGCGGCGAGGCCCAGCGCATCAAGCTGGCCTCTTTCCTCATCAAAGGCAACAACAGCAAAAGCACGCTGTTCATCTTTGACGAGCCCACGACCGGCCTGCACTTCCACGACATCAAAAAGCTCCTGCGTTCATTTGACGCCCTGATTGCCCAGGGCAACAGCATCCTCGTGATCGAGCATAACATGGACATGATCAAATGCGCCGACTGGATCATCGACATCGGGCCCGAAGGGGGGGATAACGGCGGCAAGCTGGTGTTTGAAGGGACGCCCGAAGACATGGTGGCCCAAACCAGCGGCCATACCGCCCGCTTCCTGAAATCGCATATCGATCAGTCCCGATAGTTAAGTCACCGGCTCCGGGTAAACGTCAACAGATCGTCTATCGAGAAGTACAGCCCCAGCGTAAGGTGGGTTTCATTGTAGTGCCAATCCACCTGCCCCAACGGGACGGTTCCGACCAATTGGGCCTGTAGCTTGACGAATTTGTACCCTCCACGGAGCGTCAACGCGGGCTCAAAGAAATAATGCCGACCATCGGTAATGCCTGCCAAGCCCTGCTGACGGATATAGTCTTCGCCACGGCCGTTGTCATCGAAATCCCGGTACTTGATCCCGACGAACCGCGTATGGAAACCGGCATCGAAATAGGGCGTTGACAGGTTGAAACCGGGCTGTATGAATACGCGCGAAAAGTTCATGTCGACATCGCTCTCCAACGCCCCACCACCATAACCGGCGTACGCATCGGCGATGAGCTCCAACCCGCGGCCATTCTTGAACACCGGATAATAGCCCCCGGCCCCGATTTCCAGCAAGCGCGCGTGCGCATTCACGTCGCCCGCCTCGGGTTCGGGAGTCGGCGCCCGATAGTTGAAATTGGACCAGCCCCCGATAATGCCCAGGTACTCGACCGGTGAGTAGGCCGCCTGCACATTGAACGTGCTCGACTCCGACCACTCGTCGACCGAAACGGTCACGTTGGCATCGTGCCGCTTACCCAACATCGGTGCTTGCACCGTGTTCGCCTGGTAATAATACCGGCTGCACGACGACAAAACCAATGCCATCACGCCGATGGCGCCAAGCACCCACGCCTTGGCGGGTACTGGCCTAATCATACTCATGCTCATCTCGTTCGTTTTTAATGTATCGTCAATGTGCAGGCCCCACTTTGGTAGGTACCCGCCTGCAGGTTATCCAACTGCCCGCCCTCGTAGGCATAGGTATCATAAAGCTGTGCGGCGGCGATCTGCGAACCGGGCGACCCGCCGATACAGAAAAAGATCAATAGGCAAAACCGGGTTCTGCTATCGTCTTTCACCTCGCGCGGCTCGATCAATTCCACCTTCAGCTTGGGCGAGTGGCTGAAAAAATTGACTTCGACATTCGCGGCCGTGGCGGTATTCCGCCCATCGGTCGTACAGATGTCCTGAACCGTGGCCTTGGAATAGCCGGGGCCGATCTTGCCGCCCTGCTCGAGGTATTGCGTGATGCCGATGGCTACTTTCCCGCAGATGGCTTGCGTGGGCGTGATGCTGAAGGAAAGGCGCTTGGTGACGTAGGCGTAGACATCAAGGTCACGCGCATGGCGGTTGCCTGCCACCCGGTACGTAACCCGAAGCCGATGGACACCGATTTGACGAATCGTGGTCTGTAGGCTGTTTCCGGTGCCTATTCGCTCACCGTCCAGCGACCATTCCACCTCGCCTACGGCGTCGAACGGATTGTCCACTTTCAACGCGATGGGCTGATCATAGGCCAGCGTCAAGGCGCCTTCCGATTCGCGCACGGTGGTGGTGCCCACACCGTCCGCCTTGGGCACCTCGGCGACGATGCTGGAATGCATATCCTTTCCATCCTTGCCACCGGGCGTGATCAAGTCATTCTTGCAAGCGCTGTGCAGCAACATGCCGATAAGGGTTAGATTCAACAGTAACGCTTTCATGTCTTCCTCCTTTGCTGATGATGAATGGTACAAAGTAACGGCACGTAACGATGCGGATAAACACCCGATTCGGGTATTCGGCGAAAATCACCGGTATCGGTGACCGCTCACCGCTTCGGGGGATGCGGACTCCCCGATATGGGGTATTTTGTTTGGAAAATCCGATGGCAACACGCGAATTGGCGGATAATATCGTACCTTAGGCTATGGCATTGGGCAAAACAGGCTGGTGGGCCGTTATCGGGCTGCTCGTGGGCGTGGGCGCAGACTTGCCTACCGCGCGCGGGCAATCGCCATTGCTCGACGACAGCATCGCACATCGACCCTTGGGTAAGTTCGCGACGGTCTTCCACGACCCGACCGGCAGAGCGCAGGTCACGGCCGTCCTCGCGCGGGATGACCTGTCTTTCAAACCGCACGACAAACGTGGATTCAATTTCGGATTGCAGCGCGGCGCCTGGTGGATCCGGATCGCACTGGAAAATACCGATACGGTATCCCGACCGCTCATCATCGAACTCATCAACCCCAATATCCACGAGGCATCGTTCTATACGGTCGCACAGGGGACCGTAACGGATTCCCTTCACGGCGGCACGGCTTTCCCGTTTCGGCACCGCGCCATCCAACACCAAAACCTGCTGTATCCGATCGTTGTACCGGCAATGTCGGAATCGGTGTGCTACATCCGGGTAGCGTCGCCCATGCACTCCCTGAATTTCAACCTGTTACTTTGGGATCAAGATCTCCGGACTGCATATTCGCTATACGAGTCGCGTTTCATCGATTATTTTTTCTTTCTGAACACGACCTTCCTGATCATCCTCGGCATCGTGCTGTGGATGACCAGGCAACGTCGCCAATGGACATTTTTTGTTTATGTCCTTATCGGCATATTGTATAGCTACAGCGACATCGGACTGGCTTTCAAAAACCTGTGGCCCGATGCACCGCGCGTGCAGCACATCGCCAATTTTTTATTGACCAACCTGTACTTGATAGCCGGATTGTCTTTCTTCCGGGAATATTTCACGACGTGGCGGCTCATCCCCCGCGTCGACCGGGTGGTGCGGGGCCTCATGATCGCTTCGGTGGGCTTTGCCGGTATCGCGCTAGGCTACCAATGGCTGCCTTCGGCGTTGACGGCAATAGCCTTGGGAAGCAATGCCGTGCTGTTCGCGCTGACCGGTATGGTCGTCGTGTACGTGCTGGTAATCCTCTTGTTGCGCCTACGCCGGAAAACCGAGACGGTCTGGTTCCTTATCGGATTCAGCCTGCACGCCGTGAGCATCCTGATCGCCTGCCTGCGGCAGCTCGGCCTGTACAACAACGGTACGGCACTCGGATTCGCGGACTGGTATCCGATTTTCATTTGGACCACCCATACGCAGAATATCATGTTCTGGGCCATGCTGTGGGAAATACTGGTGGTCTTTTCGCTCATGTTGTACCGCTTTAAGGTACTGTATGAAGATAACAACCGGATGTTGGTGGAGCTGGCCGACCAACGCGAGGAAAACACGCGGGTACTGCTGACGGGTATCGAACGTGAGCGCCAGCGCATCGCCCAAGACCTCCATGACGGGAGCGGTGTCCAGCTGGCGGCCATCCGGATGAAACTGACCTTGCTCGACGAACAACTGGAAACTCCGGAAAAAAAGGCAAAGCTACAGGCGGTCATGACCGACCTGGACAACGCCCAACACGAAATCAGGGCGATATCACACAACCTGATGCCGAAAACGCTGAGCAAACTTGGCCTCATCCCCGCATTGGATGAATTGGTCAATAAGCTCAACTCGGCCGATCCGTCTGTCCGGATTTCATTTTTCAGGCAGTTCGATGCCAAGCGATTCTCGGAGACGGCGCGCGTAAACAGCTACCGGATCGTCCAGGAATTGTTGAGCAATGCCATCAAACATGCGGGTGCCAGTATGATCTCGCTGCAGCTCATCCAAGACAACCAATCGCTGGTGATTTCCATCGAAGACGACGGCCGCGGTTTCGATACGGCCGAAATCTCGGCAAGCCCGGGCATCGGCTTGCAGAATATCCAGTCGCGCGCCACGTTGATGGGCGGAGAAGTGCGCATTGACTCGGGCAAGGAAAAAGGGACATTCATCTCGGTTTCCCTGCCACTCGACTGGATCAACAAAGGCTCAGACTAGGTCGTTCTTGTTGGCAAACGACACGAGTTCGGCGATGTTCCTCACGCCGCATTTCGCCATGATGTTCTTGCGATGGGTGTCGACCGTATTCGTGCTGATAAAGAGCTGTTCGGCGATTTTGCCACTCGTCTTCCCCTCCGCGATCAACCGCAGCACTTCGATTTCGCGCTTCGAAAGGTTGGTGTTTTCGCCCATCGCGACCGCGGGTTCCTTCGCGGCCACACCACCGTCCAGGAAGGCGCCGATGACCTTATCCTGCACCTGTTGATCCAGGTAACGCCTCCCGGCATGCACGGTTTCGATGGCCAGGATAAGTTCGTCTTTGGCGATATTCTTGAGTACATAACCCATTGCGCCTTTGGCAAGCGCCTCGCGTATGAGTTCGGTATCGTCATACCCCGTGAGCATCAGGAATCGCTGCTGTGGATGGTGCGCAAGTACGCGTTCTATGCATTCGATGCCATCCATCACCGGCATGTTCAGATCGATCAGCACGACATCGGGCCGCAATGCTTCGATCGCTTCCAGGAGCTGGCGGGCGTCTGTGCACCCACCGATGACCTCGATGGCCTTGCTCCCCTCCAGGATGGATGTCAGCCCATCGATGATGATTTGCTGGTCGTCTACCACCAACAACCTTAATTTAGCTGCGTACGCTGTTGCTGTCATATCGGCGCCGTGAGTGATGAATGCGATCGGCAATCGCCTAATCGTATACCCCCAACTACAAAAACGGATGGTTTTGGTTTTAATTGCGACAACTACTGGGCATCTCCAAAAGTGGCTTGCTTTTTTTTCTTGTATTTTTATAGTAGGTTTGTATTTCATTAACGCAGTTATAGACTTACACCATGGCTCTTGTTGATGCTTCGACCATACGACGCTTGATAGCGGGCGAGGAAACCGCGTTCCGTACGGTGTATGAGGCATACAGCGAACAGGTATACCGCTTGGCTTTCCGCTTTCTAAAGGACGGTGCATGGAGCGAGGAGTTGGTCCAAGACGTGTTTTTGAAATTGTGGCTCAACCGCGAGGGGCTGGATGAAAAGGGCAATATCTGGGTTTACCTCTACGTCATGACCAAACGGCTCTGCTTGAACAGGCTACGGGAAATCCGTAAATCAAGCGCCCTGTTCGAACGGCTGATGCAAAACATGGATGCTCCCACCGATATCGGCGCCGAAGTGCGGTTAGAGACCGCGGAACTGGAACAGCACGCTCAACTGCTGATAGCGACACTCCCAAAACAACAACGGCTTATCTTCACGTTGAGCCGGGAAGAAGGGCTTTCGCATCATGAAATCGCCCAAAAACTTGGCCTTTCGCCCAACACGGTGAAAAACCACATGGTGCAAGCACTGAAAACCCTACGGAATTCCCTCCAACGATCTGGATACACGTATCTCTTGGCTTGGGCTTTCTGCACGTTGGCAGCGCATTAGCTTGGCTTATCCGCTTCCGAAAAAAAAATCAGCAATCAAACTAGTCCTACCGGCTCACGTTGGTGTTCTTCTAATACAACCCCATAAAAAGGGGCGCCAGTTATTTACGTGAGGTCAATGGACGAAAACAGATTACATCGCTTGCTTAACCAGTATTTCAGCAACACCATCGGCAAAGAAGACTGCGAGCTGTTATTGAAATACGTGGATGAAGGCGAACCGTCCAAGGTATCGGATGCGATAGATCGCGTGCTCGAATCGAAGGAATCCAGCGTTGGTTTCGGTACGGACCGGAAACAGCACGTCTACGACCGATTGATGAGCGAAATCCATGGGCGCCAAACGACAATCATCCACACCACGCGCCAAAGCCGATACCGTACGTCGTTCTGGCTACGGATAGCGGCTTTTCTGGTCGCCACGATTTCCGTTGGGATATTGCTGTATGAATACACCAGGCAGCCAGCCACGCCAAGCGCCTTCGCACCACCGGCAACACCCGGCGACATTGCATTGCCTGAACGCAACCAAGCGATCCTGACCCTCGCCGACGGACGGCGCATCGTATTGGACGATTCGCTCAACGGTATCGTGGCGCAAGAATCGGGCGTACGGATTACGAAACAGGCGGACGGAAGCGTACGCTACGAAGCGGTCGACGCCGAACGCGATGCCGGAAACACGCATTACAATACGTTTAGCACCCCCAAGGGCCATACCTATCAACTCCGGCTACCGGATGGCACGACCGTGTGGCTGAACACGGCCTCCTCCATCCGGTATCCGGTTGCGTTCACCGAGCGTGAGCGGGTGGTTTCGCTCACCGGGGAAGCTTACTTTGACGTTGCCCACGATGCCTCCAAACCCTTCAACGTGTTGGCGAACGGCAGTACCGTCCAGGTTTTGGGTACGCAATTCAACGTGTCTGCCTATCCGGAAGACCGGCAAGTGACGGCCACATTGGTAACGGGTGCGGTCAACATCTCCAAAGCCAACAACCTGGTTTCGCTGCAACCCGGCCAACAGGCCGTGGTTGACGGGCTATCAAACGCCATCCATCGATCGCGTGCAGACATACGCGCCGCGCTGGCTTGGAAAGAAGGCTATTTCCGATTCGATGACGAGTCTGTGGAAGACATCATCGACAAGATATCGCGCTGGTATGACATCGATGCCGTGGAATACCAAGGCCACTTCACCGAGCGGTTTTCGGGCACGTTCAGGCGATCCAAACACGTATCCCAATTATTCAGCAACCTGGAAAAGCTCGCGCCGATTCGGTTTGAAGTCAATGAAAGGAGGGTGATCATCATGAAATAGCGATACGCTTAACGAAACACGGCCAAAAAAAAGCCGGAAGCGTTCGCGGCGCACCCGGCAATTGCTGGCCATTCAACTCATTTGTTTGCGCAAAGAATCAATTATTAACCAAGCATGATGTCAAATGTATAAAAAATCCATTGGATTTCGCTGCAGTCAGCGATATCTGTTCAAATTGTTGCTAACCATGAAGCTTGTTACCGTATTGTTGACCGTTACATTCTTGCAGGCAGGGGCCATGGGATACGCACAACACGTGACCATCCAAGTCAAGCGAGCGACGATCGCACAAGTGCTGGAACAAATCCAGCGACAGACGGGCTATGATTTCCTTTATAACAGTACGCACTTGAAAGGCACCAAATCTGTCGATCTGAGCTTTAACAACGCTCCGCTGAATGAAGTATTGGAAGCGTGCTTCTCTGGACAGCCGCTCACCTATCGGATTGAAAACACCACGGTCCTCGTACACCGAAAAGAAGCGGACAACCCACAGGCCCCTGTGGAAATACAGCAACGCGAAATCACAGGGCGCGTAACCGGCGAACAGGGAGAGCCGTTGGAAGGGGTAACCGTAACCGTCAAGGGCACCACGACCTTGGCAACAACCAACGCCGAAGGGCGCTTTTCGCTGAAGATCCCTACGCGAGCGGCGGCATTGGTGTTTTCGTTGGTCGGCTTCGAACCCTTCGAAAGCCCCATTGGCAACTCCAATACGATCAATGCTTCGCTGACCCCATCACTCAGCGATCTGGACGAGGTGGTAGTCATCGGCTATGGCACAGCCAAGAAAGGCGACGTAACCGGAGCGGTGGGCTCGGTTGGACGCGATGCCATCGTCAGGACGGCCAGCGTGCAGGCCGCTGGTGCCATACAAGGCCAAGTGGCAGGCGTGAACATCCTGAAAAACAATGGGAAACCCGGGGATGATTTTGCCATCGAAATCAGGGGGCTCAACTCGATCGGTAAGGGCAACACACCGCTGGTCGTTATCGATGGCGTGATGGGCGGGGCGTTGAATTCGCTGAATCCAGCCGATATCGAGAAAATCGATGTATTGAAAGACGCCTCGGCAACCGCAATTTACGGATCGAGGGGATCGAATGGGGTCATCATCGTGACCACCCGCCAGGGTGTGTCTGGAAAGAATCGAATTGCGTATGATGGGTACGTTGGGATGAAGACCCCAACAAACTTGCCCGACATGATGGACGGCCCCCAATTCGTTGCCAATTTCAATGAAATCGCCAAAAATGGCGGAACGCGCTTTTTTGATGAAAAAGAACAACAGAATATCGCAAACGGAACGTACACCGACTGGATCGACCTGTTGCTGCAGGATGGCATGCAAACCAGCCATAACGTATCGCTTTCTGGCGGCGGGGAAAATTCCAAGCATTTCTTTTCTGCCGGGTACCTGAGCGAAGAAGGCAACGTGCCTGCAGAAAAGTTCAATCGATTGACATTGAAAGCCAACATCGACGGAAAAATAAATAAGTGGATCAATGCCGGCACGTCTACCTACGTTTCCTATAGCGTACAGGATCAAGGATCGAACGAAGCACTCCGAAGCGCCTACCGCCTACGCCCCACGGGAGATGCCTATGACCAGCATGGCGAGCTGCTCTTCTGGCCTACCACCAGCGACAGCCAAACGCCCAATGCCTTGTTCGATCCCTTGAATGTCAAAAACGAATTTCGGAATTTTCGGGTCTTCGGCAACCTCTTCCTCGAACTGAAGCTGCTCGAAGGCCTTTCGTTCCGTTCTACGGTCGCGCCCTATCTCGAATCGATCCGGAACGGCACGTTTGCCGGAAGGTATTCGAAGGCAAACACGGGAACGCGCAACGGAAGCGGCGGTTACAGCAATGACTTGAATCTGTCTTACACGCTGGACAACGTGCTGTCTTACAACAACACGTACAAATCCCACACCTTTGGTGGCATATTGGCCAACAGTGTCGTGGTAAACCGAAATGAGGGTGCGGCACAAAATGTGCTGGATCTGCCGTTCGACTCTTTTTGGTACAATACCGGTTCGGCCGGAAATGTCGAGGGCGTATCGAGCTATTTGACGGAATGGGCATTGCTCTCCTACATGGCCCGATTCAACTATGCGTTCAACGACCGGTACCAACTCACACTCACCGGCCGGGCAGACGGATCTTCAAAGTTGGCTGCAGGCCATAAATGGGCCTTTTTTCCATCTGCGGCAGTTGCCTGGCGGGTTAGCGAAGAAAACTTCCTGCGCGACGTGAACGCCTTGTCCAACCTGAAGCTACGGCTAAGCTACGGCGTGGTCGGCAACGATGCCGTAGACCCTTATTCCACCCAAGCGTCTATCGCACAAACCCTTTATGATTGGGGAGGAAACGCCGCGTTGGGATTCGCGCCGGGGGCGATCGCCAACCGCTCGCTGGGCTGGGAGAAAAGCAAGGAAACCAACCTAGGGCTCGACTTCGGATTCTTCAAAAACAGGATATCCGGGTCATTGGATCTCTACAGCCGCAAAACGGAAGACCTTATCTTGAGCCGGGCGCTGCCCCAACATACCGGCTTCGGCTCCATCACGGCAAATGTCGGGTCAACCGCCAACAAGGGAATGGAAGTAGCCCTCAGTTCGGTGAACATCATGGCGGGCGACTTCTCCTGGAAAACCAATATCACGTTTTCAAGGAACCAGAATAAAATCGTCGAACTGTATGGAGATGACCAGGACGATGTCGGAAATGCCTGGTTCATCGGCCACCCCATCCAAGTGCACTATGCGGAAGTGTTCGATGGCATCTGGCAGCTCGACGAAGCGGAAGCAGCGGCCAAATATGGCGCTGAACCCGGCCACGTGAAAGTCAAAGACCTGAACAACGACGGACAAATCAGCGAACTGGATCGGACAATCATCGGCAGCCCGCTACCGAAATGGATCGGGGGAATCACCAACACGTTCAGCTATAAAGGGCTGGATTTCTCCTTTATGCTGTACTCGCGGCAGGGATCGATGATTTACAGTCCGTTCCATCATTCCAATTTCGCACGCGAATGGAATGGCCGTTATAACAAGCTCAACGTGAACTACTGGACGGAGACGAACCCCTCGAACGAGTGGCCAGCGCCGAACAATACCGGAGGCCGGGCACGGGAAGAGTTGAAGGCTTATGTCGACGCCTCCTTTGTGCGGGTACAAAACATCACATTGGGGTTTTCCCTCCCGTCGACTGTGCTCAATAGGTTGAACATGTCAAGCCTTAGGCTGTATGTCACGGCAAACAACCCCTTGATATTTACAGACTATGCTGGATTCGACCCGGAGTGGAGCGGACAGAACACGTTCAACATGGGCGTCAGTTCCGCAGTTTATTTACTAGGTGTAAACATCTCGTTCTGATGGCAACGTGCGCAATAAAAAAAGAAGCTTTATGAAGACTACGATAAAACAATTAGCCAGCATCGGACCGATCATCGGGATAACCCTATGCATATCCTCGTGCAGCGGCCTCTTGGAGGAAGAGTTGATTTCCGACCGGACCACCGATAACTATTACGTCGACGAACAGGGGTTCGAAGACCTGGTGAAATCGGTGTATTCGCCGCTGCGAGACATCCATAAAGAAAGGGACCTGGTACTGCTGGGTACCGATGTGTTCACCCAACCCGGCGACCCGGCATTGGGCGGACTGACCGGGTTCAATGAATATTCAGCCCAAGCCATCAATCCGCAAACGGAAAGCGTTGCGACCTATTGGAATATGGTATACACGGCCATCTCGCGGGCCAATACGGCCATCGATCGCGCCGCAGGGGTATCGATGAACGAGGAGATCAAAACGGCAAGACTGGCGGAGGTCAAGTTCTTACGGGCCCTGTATTACTTCTACCTTGTACAGCAATTTGGCAATATACCATTGGTTACCAACGAAATCACGCAGGTAGTGACCACTGCAACGCGCGAACCGGAAGAAGCTGTCTATGCACGGATCATCGGCGACCTGGAAGAGGCCATACCGGTACTTCCGTTGTCTCAGGCGGATTACGGCCGCGCAACAAGGGGCGCGGCCCAACATGTGCTGGCCAAGGCATACCTCACGCGCGGATACCGGGATTTCGCCGCCCCGGATGACTACCAGCGGGCAGCGGCAACCGCGACGGCGGTCATCAATTCAGGCCAGTACCAATTGCTGGATTCATTTGGAGAGGTATTCAGGCAAGGCAACGAAGAGAACCGGGAAATCGTTTTCGCCGTCCAATACAGTCGAAACACGGTGCTGAATGGCGATGGCAACGATGCCCATTCCCTCTTCGGCGCGGGTGTAGACGGGCTGATGGGGATGGATCGGTCAAGCACATACAATCGCCAACAGGCGCATTATGTGCCCTCGCGCTACCTGAATAGCCTTTATGATCCCGATCTGGATACGCGTTATGCGACCACTTTTCTACGGGTATTCTACGCCACGGTGAACCAAGGCAATATCCGGGTGGGCGACACGGTACTCTACTTTCCCCGCTGGGATCAACCGTGGGGTATCGATCGGATGGCCGCAGCCACGCACATCACCGTCAACTACGACGAATACTACATGAGCGTGCCGAAATATAACCAGTTCCCGCCAATCTGGAAGTTCTTTGAAACAGGGCTTCCGTATGGCGACGACAAGGGGACCCGCGACCTGTTCGTATTCCGCCTGTCGGAAACATACCTGATTGCGGCCGAAGCGTACCTTCAAAACGGGAACGCCCCGGCGGCTATCGAGCACATCAATGCGGTACGCCGCAGGGCGGCGGCCGCCGGAATGCAGAATCGGATGACCCTTGCTTCGGTGACGATCGATGATATCTTGGACGAACGCGCTCGCGAACTCTGCGGGGAAGAACCGCGATGGGCCGAACTGAAACGAACGGGAAAACTCGTCGAGCGCGTGAAGCGCTATAACGAACGGGCCGCGACAGCCAATTTCATTCAGGATTTTCACCTGCGCCGCCCGATTCCGTTATCGCAAATCGAGCGGACGACCAACGACTTTGCGCAGAATACCGGGTATTGATCAGTCACACCCGGACAAATGGCAGCGATGCTGCCAAAAGTAACTGCTGCAGTACAGCAGTTACTTTTCCGAACCATTGGTTCGTCGCAACCAGCAAAGCGTTCGGGAGGGCACCCGCTGGACACATCCTCCTGCAGGATCATAACGACCCGGTCCATTTCAGGAGCATTAAAATCAAAGAACTGTAGCATTAGCCCTAGAGATGATCATGAAAATCAATGTATTGCTATCGCTCTGCTGGATTGGGAGCCTCGCCGGCGTTGAGCCCGGTTATACCGACCCAGCCGAATACTACACCGGAGAGTGCCCCGCCGATTTGGTGGAACCGCTGGTCGACGCGGCCAACTCCAGGTGGTTTTTCTTCAATTCGGCTACGCGGCCATTCGGCATGGTCAACCTCAGCCCCGACATGGAAGTGGATGGGGATTGGGGCACCGGATACCGATACCACCAAGACACCATCCGGAGTTTCAGCCATGTCCATTGCTGGCAATTGTCCGGTATACCGGTACTGCCCACAACCGGATCCTTCAAAGGCCATCTTGGCCCGCAGGCATATGGCTCCGCCTACAAGCATGAAAAGGAAATCGCCAAGGCCGGATATCACAAAGTGGTGCTGGATGATTATGGGGTCACGGCCGAACTGA
The DNA here is from genome assembly GCA_037190485.1 of Parapedobacter sp. GTDB lineage: Bacteria > Bacteroidota > Bacteroidia > Sphingobacteriales > Sphingobacteriaceae > Parapedobacter. The sequence continues at coordinate 250,193 of JBBCJB010000014.1, read as the reverse complement.
CTTCCACCACGCGGGTTGGCTTCCACCGTTACACTTTTCCGAAATCAAGCGAAAGCCACATCCATTTTGATTTCACCACCGCATTGGGGCCCTCGCGTACCGATTGGGGACACGTCAGGAAGATAAGCGATCAGGAAGTGGAAGGATACGCGGTCATGGGGCCCACCGCGCGACGCCCCAAACCCGTGACCGTATACTTCACTGCCCGCTTCGACAAACCGTTTGCCCAATTTTCGGGATGGCAGCAGGGCGAACTTTTGCATGGCGGGTTGGAAATCAGCGGAGCGCATACGGGCGCTTTCGTATCTTTCCCTACCGATGACAACGACGTGGTGCAGATGAAAGTGGCCATCTCTTACGTCAGTGTGGAACAGGCAGCCCTCAACCTGATGACCGAATTGCCACACTGGGATTTTGACCGTGTAGTAAGGGATTCCAGGGACGAATGGAACCGTTGGCTGGGCCGTATCGAAGTAACCGGAGCCTCGCTGGAAGACAGGCGCCGGTTCTATACCGACCTGTGGCACGCGCTGCAAGGCAGGCGCATCATCAGCGACTCCAACGGCAAATACTGCGACATGACCGGACCAAGCCCGCGGATAGGCCAGATACCACTTGACGATGCGGGGGAACCTTTGTTCAACCACCACAATTCAGACGCGTTCTGGGGGGCGCAGTGGTCGCTGAATACCTTGTGGCACCTCGTGTACCCGGAAGTCACCGAATCATTCGTAAACTCCATGCTGCTCATGTACGACGACGGGGGCCTGATACCCCGAGGGCCCGCCGGAGGCAATTACACCTACGTCATGACCGGGGCCTCGTCCACGCCGTTCATCGTAAGTGCCTACCAGAAGGGCATCCGACGATTCGACGTCGAAAAGGCCTATCAAGGAATGCGCAAAAACCATTTCCCCGGGGGCCTGATGAGCAAAGCGGGCTACGAGCACCACACTTTCCACGGGGGCGGAATCGAACACTACATGGAGAAGGGGTACGTGCCGCACCCGCTGAGCGATATCCGGTATGGATTCCACCAAGATGGTGCCGCGCAGACCCTGGAATATGCCTACCAGGATTTCGCGCTTTCGGAGATGGCCAAGGCCCTTGGCAAGACAGCCGATCACCAGCGCTTCGGCAAGCGTGCCGAAAATTATAAAAACCTCTGGAACGGGCAGCTCGGTTGGATGTGGGTCAAGGACAGCCTGGGCCGATGGAAGTCGCCGGCCAACATCCTGGCCTATGGCAACGGATGGGTGGAAGGGAATGCCGCGCAATACACGTGGTTCGTGCCGCACGACATCCAAGGCCTCATCGACCTCATGGGCGGGGCGGATAAATTCACTGAAAAACTGAACCGTTCCTTTACAGCTGCCCAAGTCCACCACTTCACGTCAGGCAAATCGCATGCCGTGGAAACCACGCCGCAACACCGCGAGGTGTACATCAACTACGGCAATCAGCCGTGTATGCACACCGCCTTCCTGTTCAACTACGCCGGTGCGCCCTGGCTCACCCAATACTGGACGCGACAGGTCATCCGCGAAGTGTATAGCGGCCTTTCGCCAGATTTCGGCTATAGTGGAGACGAAGACCAAGGCCTGATGGGTGCCTTGGCCGTCCTCTTCAAGATCGGGATTTTCTCGACCGACGGCGGGGTATCACGGCACCCGGTGTATGAAATCGGCAGCCCGATTTTCGATAAGGTCACGCTCCACCTCAACCCCGATTATTATCCAGGCGACCGGTTCGTGATCGAAACGAGCGGCAACGGCGAAACGAACGGCTATATCCAATCTGCCCAATGGAACGGGAAGCCATTGAATCGTGCTTGGATTCCACACGAAACGGCCATAAAGGGTGGTACGCTCAAGTTGGTGATGGGAAGCACGCCCAACAAGCACTTCGGCACGGCTTCCGTTCCGCCATCCATGTCCTCGCCAGCACCGAATACGCAAGAAAACCATGAAAAAAACCATTGACCGGATAACCCTGGCGCTCTGCCTCACCGCGATGCTTCAATTGGTGTCGATAGCGCAACAGCGCCCCGACATCGTGCTCTTCCTTTCGGACGACCACGGCCAGGAAGACGCAGGATGCTATGGCAATCCCGATGTAAAGACGCCTGTCCTGGATCAGCTTGCACGCGAAGGGATGCGCTTTACACGCGCATACACGCCGGTATCCGTCTGCGCGCCTTCGCGTTCGGCATTGTTCACCGGCCTGTATCCGCACCGAAACGGGTGCGACCGCAACCACGGTGCGGTCTTGGATCACATCCGGTCGTTGCCGCACTACCTGGCCAACGCCGGCTATGAGGTCATCCTGGCCGGAAAGGAGCACATCAAGCCCAGGTCGGCGTTTCCGTTCAGGCATATGGAACGACACGAGGTTCCCGACTACCTGAACCAAAAAAGCGACGGTCCTTTCTGCCTGATCGTCTCGCTGAATGCCCCGCATCAGCCGTATTTCAACCTCAAGGGGGGACACGGCCACATCCACCCGAAACCGTGGATGCCAAACACGCCCGAAACGGTGCAATACACCGCAGCGTATTTCGATCATGTCGCGTTGGTCGACCAGGAAATCGGCGCCGTATTGTATTGGCTGGAGCGAAGTGGACGAAGCGAAAATACCATCCAGTGCTACCTGAGCGACCACGGGCCGGCTTTCCCGTTTGCCAAATGGACACTCTATGAGCATGGCATCCGCATACCCCTCATCATAAAATGGCCGGGAATGGTCAACCCCGGTTCCACGTCCGATGCGCTGGTGAGCATGGTAGACATCTTACCGACGTTGCTAGACATGGCCGGGATAGACCACATGCCGACTCTTGACGGGAAAAGCATCACGCCCGTGCTCAGGCAGGAGGGAATAGCCGTACACGATGCGGTATACGCCTGCTACGCCAACTTAGGGGTACAAGGAGCGAACGATTATCCGATCAGGGCCGTGATAACAGAACGCTATAAGTTGATCGTAAACTTACGGTCGGATTCCGCATTCGCCCTGCAGGCAATGGACCGGCCAGACCGACGGGCCATCATCGATGCCCATGCCGTACTGCAATCGTGGACAGCGAGCACAGACGCTTGGACCAATGAACGGGCGTATCATTACCGCACACGTCCAGTAGTCGAACTCTACGACCTGGCGGAAGACCCGCACGAATTGACCAATCTGGCGATGGCTCGCTCCCGGCGCCAGGTGGTGCTGCAACTGTACCAACAACTAACCGATTGGATGGAAGGCCAACGGGATCCGCTGTGGAGCCAAATGGCTGGCATCAAGAAAAAACTTAACCAACCATGAACAGGAAAACATTTCTATACAAGACAAGCGCCGGGTTTGCAGCATGGTTGACCATGCCGGGTGTCTGGGCGTATGACGCCTGTCAAACGGATTGGCAGCCGTTTGATTTCCGCCCCTTCCGGCCGGGGGAGACGGCTGCACCCGTCATGCAAGTAACACCAAACGATGGCTACTATGTACATACGTTTTACGATGTATGCCCCTGGAGCCCGTCGGGCCGTTACCTAGCGGTCAGCAGACTGCCGTACCAACGCCAGAAACCGGTATGGGGTGATGTCGCAGCGGTCTGCATCATCGATCTGGAGCGACGCGCCATCCGGACGGTCTACGAGACCAGGGCCTGGTCTTTCCAGGTTGGCGCCAACGTGCAATGGGGTTATACCAACGATCGCTACCTGTATACCAACGACATCATCGGAGGCCAACCCGTATGCGTCCGCATCGAGCTGGAAACCGGAACAGTTACCAGCTTTTCGGGCGCAAAATACGACCTAGCCCCAGATGAACGGTCAATCATCAGCCCGAACCTCCTGAACATGAACATCCATCAATATGGCTATGCCGTACCCGACCCGCCTCCGGGGAAACCCAGCCCCTTCACGTCGGCGGATATGGCGCGAGAAGGCTTATGGAAAACCGACCTCGAACGCAATGAAACCACGCTCTTGGCTGCGATGCCCCAATTCTTTGCGGCGGCATCGCCCGCGGATCGCCAACGGTACGAACGTAGCGTTGGATACTTGTTCCATTCGAAATTCAACCGACAGAACTCGCGCATCCTGCAAGTATTCCGGGCTCAAGTGGACGGCAGTGGACGCAACGCGTCGCTGTTTACCTTAGACACCGATGGAAAGGCCTTGATGCAATGCCTATCTGCCGAAAAATGGAACCAGCGCGCCCGCCTGGGCGGATCGGGAAACCACCCCAACTGGCATCCCGACGGCGAACACATCATCATGAATTGCATACCGACGTGGTTGGGTTACCAAGACATGTTGTTTTGTTCCTTCGACTACAAAGGCGACGACTTCACCGTGCTTTCCGAAAAACACCTCGGCAGTGGCCACCCCACCATGCATCCGGGAGGTCGATACCTGCTCGCTGACGCCTACCCCAAACAAACGTACGTAGCACCGACCAATGGCGAGATTCCGATCAGGTTGATCGACCTGAAGCACGACACCGAAACGGTGGTCTGCACATTGCCCACGGATGTAGGCGGTGGCAGCAACCAGTCCCTTCCTGAAGACCGGGAGACCGGCGGTAGCCACCATAAACTAGACCCCCACCCCGCTTGGAACAGGGACCATACGCAGCTTTGCCTGAACGGCGCCCCCGACGGGCGGCGACAGGTATTCATCTCCGCAATCCATACGTTGTTATCATGAAGAAAACTTGCTTATTCTGTTTGCTATTGAACACCGGTTGGCTCCCGCTTGCACATGCCGACACCTGGCACAAGGATTCCATCGCGACCGTCATGCACAGTGTGGCCCTGTGGGAGATGCAACAGCCCGCAAAATACCCAACGCGCGACTGGCACTACGGCACCTGGTACGCCGGCCTGATGGCGTGGTATGAAACCACGCGTGACACCACCTATTACAACGAGCTCCATCGCATGGCTTACCGTCATGAGTGGAAAACCTTGCCCGACATCTACGATGCAGACCGGCTCATGGTGGTGCAGACCTACCTGGACCTGTTCTGCCACGAGCCCGATAGCCAACGCATCCGCCACGCCCAATGGATACTCGACGCCCATATCGGCAGAAGGCCCGAAACCGATGTACGCTTTACGGACAACCCGTACCGGCGGGAATGGTGGTCGTGGTGCGACGCCCTGTTCATGGCACCACCCGCGTTCGCCAAGCTTTATGCACTCACCGGTGAAGATCGGTACCTCCGATACCTCGAAACGCATTGGTGGAAAACCTCGGAATACCTCTATGCCCGGCCAGAACGCCTATTCTATCGCGATGACCGCTTTTTTGCCCCTAGGAGCGCCAATGGCGCCAAGGTATTCTGGAGCAGGGGCAACGGCTGGGTGATCGCGGCATTGGCCCGGATGCTCACCGACCTCCCGGGCGATTTCCCGGGTCGCGCCCGCTTTGAACAGCAATTTGTCGAGATGGCCGGTGCCATCGCGGCATTGCAGGGCCAAGATGGCCTGTGGCGCGCGAGCCTCCTCGATGCCGATGCCTTCCCCGAACCGGAATCAAGTAGCACGGCGCTCTTTTGCTATGGATTCGCGTGGGGAATCCGGACGGGATTACTTGCCGAAACCACCTACCTGCCCATCGTGAAAAAAGCCTGGGCGGGGCTTTGCGGCCACGTCGGTCCCGAAGGGCGGTTGGGCTTCGCGCAACCACCCGGAATAGAGCCGAAGGGTTCGTCACAGCACAATGGCGAACCCTATGGTTCCGGCGCATTCCTGCTGGCTGGCAGTGAAATCCTGAAATTGCTAGATGGACAACCCGATAGCGTTGCGTACCAAAAAGGGGTGTTGCTGTATGGCGATTCGCTGGTCGATACCGCTAAACTAGACGACTGGATAATGGAAGGACCCGGCACGTGGCAGGTTAAAGATGGCTGGATGGAAATGCAGGCCAGCCAGGCGGAATGGCATCATGTGTTCTGGTGTCCCGAGACCTTTCCGAACCGCTTCATCGCTGAATGGGAAGTGCAGAACCTCCATCGGGACGCCGGCTTGTTGATCGTATTCTTCGCCGCATCGGGAAAAAACGCCAAGACCATCTTCGATCCATCCCTCCCGCCGCGCGACGGTACGTTCAGCGGGTACACGAAGGGCTGCATCGACAACTATCACATCTCGTACTACGCCAACAACCCGAAAAATCCGGCTCGCGAACTGGCCCACCTGCGCAAGAACAGCGGATTTGCATTGGTGCACACCGGCATGGAAGGCATCCCGAAAACCTCGCCCGCCGTGCACCGGGCGAGGCTGATCAAAGACGGTGGGCATATCCTCTTCTTTATCGATGGCCGCAAAATCATCGACTGGCAGGATGATGGAAAAACCCTAGGCCCCATTCACGGGCCAGGGAAAATCGGCTTCCGACAGATGCAATGGTCGCACTTCCGCTATCGGGATTTCAACGTTTGGGATTTGATTACCGCCTCAAAACACCGCACATGAACGCGAGAAAATTGGTCCATTGGCTTTACCTCGGCGCGGGCATCTTCCTCATCCGGTGCGATGCGCCTGGTAACGAGCAGCCCACCTACCCCCGTACCGTCTATGACCGATACATCACCCATCCCGAACCGGCTGGCGGCATCGCCGTGCCGGTGAACAGCCCGATACTCCGCTGGCCAATAGACCGGAAAGCCCGCACCTATGATGTCCGGTTGGCGCAGGATTCCACGTTCAGAACAGCGGAGACAATATACGAGGCGGCAATCGGTCGGGCACTCTTCAACCCGCATCAACAGCTCTCGGCAGGGAGATGGTACTGGCAGTACCGCGTGTCTGACGGCGTCTGGTCTACCGTACATGCATTTGAAATCGGCGCAGAAGCGACCTTGATCGTATCCCCTCCCGCGGCGCGGCTCCTAGCGGGCATCCCTAGTGGCCACCCCCGGGTACTTGCGGATAGCCGCGATGCCGGTAGCATCAGGGCCCTTGCCGCATCGGACGATGCGCTTGCCATTATCCACGAAGCCGACCTGGCCCTGAAAACGGCCATTCCGTCGGAGGCCGATGGCCTGCCCAGCGAAATCGCCAAGGACGCGGATCGGAACCTCAAGCTGCGACAGGATGCCAGCAAACGGCTGGGCGACTTCGCTTACCAATCCGTGATTTCGCTTTCACAGGCTTACCTCCTGACCGAAGACCCGCTATACCGGCTCCAGGCCATGCGCATCGCGAACGCCGTGGCAAACTGGGATCCCAACGGCATCTCCCGGCGCAGTGACTTCGGCGATGCGCGGTGCATGTTGGCCATGGCCATCGTGTATGATACCTTTCATGGAGACCTTGCGGCAACCGAGCTGAACGCCTTACGCCAAGCCATCGCGCACCGCGCGGGCAACTTCTACACGACGTGGCTGAATGACATGGAGGCAAAAATGCTGAGCGGTCACGTATGGCAACATATCCTACACTATTTCTTCCAGACCGGCATAGCCGTATACGGGGAAATCCCCGAGGCGGCCGACTGGTTGGAATATGCGTATGAACTTTTCGTTGGTCGTGCGCCCATTCTCGGCGGTGCAGACGGCGGTTGGATAGAAGGCGCTTCGTACTTCCGGATGAATATGGAAACCTTGCTGGACATTCCGCTGTACATCAAGAAATATACGGGTTTCGATTTCATCAACGCGCATCCCTGGTATGTCAACAACATCGATTGGCTGCTCTACCATGTGCCGCCAGGATCGTCGGCCGATGGGTTCGGCGACAACACGGAAGAGATCTTCTCGCCAGGGGCAGCCTACATCGCCTATGCAACGTCATTGGCCAAACTGACGGGTAGCCCGAAAGCCGCGTGGTATGCCGAGGCATGCCGTGGGTACGAAGGGGCCGACCTAACCCCCGACAAATCCTTGCGGTGGATCGGGTTAACCAAACTCAGGCACCTTCCCTTACCGGAGTTGCCGCAATCGCTCAAGCTGGAAACCGGCAAGGTATTCCGCGAGGTCGGCCTGGCTGCCCTGCATAGCCAACCCGACCATACGCCCGAAAACCTGGTGGTGGCCATGCGTTCAAGCCCATTCGGTTCCTATGGCCATTTCCTATCGGATCAGAATGCGTTCAACATCCTGTTTGGTGGAAAACGGGCGTTTTTCCGGACGGGCTACAAGGTAACCATGAAAGACCCCCACCGTACCGGCTGGTACCAGCATACCAAAAGCACCAATGGCATATTGATAGACGGGGCCGGCCAACCCTACAGTACGGAGGCTTACGGCGTCATCCCGTTGTTCCTGAAAGGAAAAACCATGGCCTATGTAAAAGGTGATGCTTCTGCGGCTTATCGCAGCATCGAAACCGGCGAAGACTACGGACTACGGAAATTTTACCGGCACCTCGTGCTGCTCAAGCCGAGCATTGTCGTGGTCTACGATGAGCTGCAGGCAGATCGGCCCGTCAATTGGTCGTGGTTGATCCATAGCATGGGCCCAATGGCAATAGACACTGCCGAGAGCCGCTTCTCCGCGCAATTCGACGGTTTCTCAGGTATCGGGAAACTCTGGTCGGCCGCCGCGCTGTCGTGGAACCTGACGGACACCTTCGCGGTGCGGGCGGAAAATTGGCGCGGCAGCAAAAACCAGCACGGGCAGCTGAAAACCTACGACGACGAACAGTGGCATCTCCGTGCCACCAACGGCCATAAGGCTTCTGCCATCCGCTTCCTTGCCGTGCTGCAGGTTGGCAAAACCATCCATCCGCATGACATCGGTCAAAACGATCGCCAAGGTACGTTGGTCGTGACGGCTGGCGATTGGGAAATAGTGGCCCAACTGGATACCGCCCAGGCCCCGAACCTGTCCATCACCAACCGCTCGGGAACCACGGCCTTCATGACAAACGCAAACCGGCTTTCGCTGGCCGGCAAGACGTTTCACGGTAAACTAAACGGCAGCGCGAAGCTCGCTGAAGTAACCGATGGCCTTGTCCAGTACAGTGAATGTGCGGATGAGTTGCCCATACAGTTGAAACAACGTATATTGTCTCTACAAAACCACAACGAAGATGAGTAAATCCACCACATGGAAATCGGTGATCGGTTGCCTGGCTTGGCTGGCTGGCTGTGCACCGCAAGCGGATAAACCGGCGGCCCGGCAACGGCCCAACATCCTGTTCGTCATCGCCGACGACCAGTCCTACCCCCACGCATCGGCCTACGGGGCATCCGTGTTCCGTACACCGGCATTCGACCGCATCGCCGAACAAGGGGTGCTGTTCTCGCAGGCCTTCGTGGCCGCACCGCAATGCAGCCCCTCGCGCGCGGCGATCCTCACCGGGCGCAACATCTGGCAACTCGGCGAGGCGGGCACGCACAGCAGCTACTTCCCCAAAGATATCCCCGTCTTTACCGAGGCGCTGGTGTCGGTCGGCTACGTCACCGGCCATACGGGCAAGGCTTGGGGGCCCGGCAACTGGCGGGACGCCGGATGGGAACACAATCCCGTAGGGCCAGAATACAACCAAGCGCGGTATGACGCCGTGCCTTACGAGGGCATAAACCGCATCGACTATCCGCGGAATTTCGAAAGCTTCCTGGAGGCGAAGCCCGCAGGCAAGCCCTTTTTCTTTTGGTTCGGCTGCCACGAGCCGCACCGCGGCTACGAGTACGGTGCGGGCCAACGGCAGGGATTGCCGCCCGACAGCATCGATATCCCCGGTTTTTTGCCAGACCATGGTACCGTACGGACAGACCTGCTGGACTACGCCCTGGAAATCTCGTGGTTCGACCAACAGCTGCAGCGGATGCTCGACGTGCTGGAACGGGCCGGTGAACTGGAAAACACCATCGTCATCGTAACGGCCGACAACGGCATGGCCTTCCCGCACGCCAAGGCCAGCCTGCATGCCTATGGCATCCATGTGCCGCTGGCCATCTGCGGACCGGGCGTAAGCGGCGGGAACCGGCGCGTGGATGATTTGGTGGGGCTGATCGACCTGGCACCCACCATCCTGGAATACGCCAGCGCGGAGCCCCTGCCGCACATTGCCGGGAAAAGCCTGCGGCCGCTGCTGGAGCAGGGAACATCGGGCATCATCGATACCGCCAGGCGATACGTCTTGGCAGGTCGCGAACGGCATACGCATGCGCGGCCCGACAACCTCGGCTACCCGGCGCGGGCCATGCGGACACACGACTTCCTGTACATCCGCAACCTCAAGCCTGAGCGCTGGCCCATGGGCGATCCCCCGCCGCCAAATGCGGCGGCCGAAGCCTTAGCGGCGGGCATGAAGCCCATCGCCCATGGATTCGAGGACATCGACGATTCGCCGACGAAGACGTTGTTATTGGGCAACCGGGGGCGGTGGCCGACATTGGACACCTTATTGTTCGGCAAGCGGCCATCGGAGGAACTGTATGCCATCAAGACAGATCCGGCGTGCATCCACGACCTTGCGTCCGACAGCGCATACCGGCAAATCCTGGCTTCGCTGCGCAAGGAGCTCGAGGAGCGGTTGATCGCGGAGGGGGATCCGCGCATGACCACCGGAAGCGAGGTGTTCGATAGTTACCCGCGGTTCGGCAGGATGCGGCCTTTCCCGGGATTCCGTGAACAGGGCACCTATAACCCGGCATATCAAGACAACCAGTAGCTATGTCAAGGCAGGATAGACGGAATTTCATCAAAAAAGCCGGACTCGGCCTGGTCGCCATTCCGGCGGTAGCCCATGTCGACCGCGTGCTGGGGTCTTCGCAACGTGCGGCAAACCCAGAAACGGGTGCGATCCATTTCACCACGGGGTTCAAGGTTTCCGAAGTGACCCACCATTCGGCCATTTTCTGGACACGCTTGTGCAGCCAAGCCGAACCCAATCCCATCGTGCATGAACGGCGGGAAATCATTTTCAGGCATCCCATCGATTTTGACGAAAACCAACCCGTGTCAAGCATGGATGGCGGTGTCAGGGGCACCTCGGGTGTTGCTCGGCTGACCCTGCGAAGCGATACGCAAACCATCGTCTCGCCGTGGCTCATCGCTTCGGCCGATGCCGACTACACCGTCAGGTTCTTTATCGACGGCCTGACCAGCGGAACTTCCTATCGCGTCCAATGCGAAGCAAAAACCGGCAAGTCGGAACAATCGTGGTCGATTACAGGCACATTCAGCACCGCTCCAGATCCCGGAGCGCAATCCAAGGTGACCTTTGTCGCCTCCACCTGCCAGTACTTCTGGAGCTTCGACAACCAGGCACGGGGATTCGAGGTCTACGACAGCATGCGACGGCTGAATCCGGACTTCTATGTGCACACCGGCGACTACGTGTACTACGACAAACCCGGCCCATTGGCCACGACGCTTGAAAAAGCAAGGCACAAATGGTGCGCCATGGATTCCCGGCCAGCCATCCGGGAGTTGCTGCGCAATGTACCCATTTACCTGTTGAAAGACGATCACGACCTGTTGAAAAATGACGTGGACGCGAGCTCCGAGCCTTACGGGCAGTTGACCTACGCCGATGGCCTGAAGGTTTGGCGGGAGCGTGTCCCCCTACGCGGTGCGCCTTACCGGACGTTCAGCTGGGGGCATGACCTCCAACTATGGCTGATGGAAACACGGGAATACCGTTCCAACAACGACATCCCCGACGGCCCGGACAAAAGCATCTGGGGACAGGAACAAATCCGGTGGCTCATGGATACCATAGCGGCCTCTACGGCGACTTTCAAGCTGCTCGTCTCGCCGACCCCGATCGTGGGGCCGGATCGCCACACCAAGAAAGACAACCATGCCAACGATACCTTCCTTACCGAGGGTACGTGGCTTCGGAAATACCTGTCCTCGCAGCAAGACCTGTTCGTCATCAGCGGCGATCGCCATTGGCAATACGTTTCCGAAGATGACGTCACGGGCCTGCTGGAGTTCGGTTCAGGTCCGGTCAGCGACTTCCATGCGCAAGGGTGGAACCCTGACGATCTGCGGCCGGAACATCGCTTCCTACGGGTCAAGGGCGGGTTCCTCCATGTCCGGGTCGACCATGAAGATGGACGGCCGCGTATCACGTTCAACCACTGCGATGTCCGTGGCAACGTGGTCAATACCTATTCACGATTTGCCAATCAAACAATCGGTTAACCATGCATCCAATAAGACGTATTTCACTCCTACTTTCATTGCTCCCCCACCTTGCGGCAATCGCGCTAGGCCAAGAACCTGCTTCGCCGAATATCATCCTTATCCTCACCGACGACCTCGGTTGGTCTTGTCTCTCTTCCCATATGGACATCGCCAACGGTCTTTCGGCTAGCGACTACCACGAAACCCCGAACATGGATCGGCTGGCCGCGTCGGGCATGCGGTTTTCGCGGGCATACGCCCCGGCATCCATCTGCTCACCATCGCGTCGGAGCATCCTCTTTGGGCATACATCCGTTCGCCAAGGAAACCTGTCATTCGCCGAAAACTACCATCCCGCGCAGGGGAAACACGCCACGTTACCGCAAGTGCTCCGTCGGTTAAACCCCCATTACCGGACCGGCCATTTCGGCAAATGGGACATGCGGGCAGGCTTTTCGCCGGAGGATGCGGGATACGATGAGAGCGATGGCAACACGGGAAACAAGCACGGCAACTTCCTGACGGACGGCACCGATAAATGGGAAGACCATGTCATCACCCCAGACCCGAAACGGATGAATACGCTCACCGAACGGGCGACCAATTTCATGACGCGCCAAACACACGCCGGAAAGCCGTTCTTCCTGCAGGTTTCGCATTATGCCACCCATGTCGAAAAACAGGCCACCGCGGAAACGTACAACAGGTATGCCGAAAAGCCCAAAGGGCAAAAGCACGATGACCCGGCCTGGGCGGCCATGCTCGAAGACCTCGACCACACCATCGGCATCCTGTTGGACACCCTGCAACGGTTGGGCATCGCCGAAAACACCTACTTTTTCCTGACATCAGACAATGGTGCCACCGAATTCATACCGCCCACGCCGAGGCGGCTTGAACATCCTGCCGATTTCCCCGATCCCATGCGGAACGCCCCGTTGCGCGGAGGGAAATGGACACTCTACGAAGGTGGAATCCGCGTCCCATTCCTTGTAATGGGCCCCGGCATCGAGGCCGAAAGCCAATGCGACATGCCCATCGCGGGCTGGGATCTCTTGCCCACCTTTGCCGAACTGGCCAACGGAGCACCCCTGCCAACGCCATTGGACACCGATGGCGGAAGCCTGGTCAATTTGCTCAAAGGGGAAACGCCGGATACCGTCAATCGGCATCCGCAAGCCCTATTCTTCCATCGCTATCATCAGGGTTACCCGCATTCAGCGGTAATCGATGGCGACTACAAATTGGTGAAATTCTGGAAGACCGGCAAGGTGGAACTATACGACCTGAAAAGCGATATCGGTGAACGAAAAGACATTTCAACGGAAAATCCACGAAAGACGGAAGCGCTGCTGTATGCCCTCACGAGCTATTTCCGGCAAGTTAACCCCGATTTATTGAATCCTTAGGCAACGGCGCGTCATGAAATTGCTTGTTTATCCGTTGTGTGCGCTCGTCTTGCCTGGAAACCCCACGGCGACACCGGTCTCGCAACCACCCCAGGAACCGGTGCCGGTCATCATCATCATGGCCGACCAATTGCGGGCAGACGTCATCCAGGAATGGGCACCGAACATCATGTCGTTGGCGGAAGACGGCGTTACCTTTTCCCACGCATACGCAGCGTCGCCGTTGTGCGCGCCGTCAAGGGCATCTTTCTTCACGGGAAGATATCCCAACCGCACGGCATCCCTCATCAATCCGTGGGCGGCGCCCGATACCGCATCAGGCAGGGTGAAGGCCGGAATCCCCAATCTGTACACGCTCATGCAGGAGCAATGGGATAGCTGGCACGTGGGCAAGCAACACCTGTTTACCGAAGACGCACCGATAACCTCCGACCGAAGCGGAACCACTTGGGTGACAACGGATAGCTATTCGCGGTGGATGAAGGAAAGGGGGATCGCTAAACCCGGAGGAAGGCGATTCAAGGCGTTGGTTCCGGAGCAGGTGTCGGGCCGTTATACGCACATACGGTACTATTCCACGCCCTTGGCCGAGCGCTATGAACCCGGCATCGATTTCTTCACGGATCGTTACATCGGCAATCAGGCACAACGGGCCATCAGACACCGTGACAAAACCAAACCGCTGCTGTTGAACAGCATGTTCATGGCGCCCCACCCGCCCTTCCACATCCCCGAGCCCTATTTCTCGGCCATCGACGGGTTGCAAGTGGATTTGCCCGACGATGTGGGCCGGTGGTATCCAGGACAATCCCCCTTGCAGCTCTACAACATCACCGGGTACCTCGGCACACGCTATAGCCGCGAAGCATGGCGGGATACCTGGGCGAAATACCTGGGGCTTGTCCAACTACTGGATGATGAGGTAGGCCGTATCATCCAGGTATTGAAAGAAGAAGGCCTTTATGACCAAGCCATGGTCATCGTCACCGCTGACCATGGCGAAATGCTGGGCAGCCATTCCCTCTGGCAGAAAAACTGCCTGTATGAAGCGTCCGTCCACGTGCCGCTATTCATCAAATTCCCGGCAGATTTCAGCCCTAACCGCCGGATCGTCGATGACGCGGTCAGCTTGGTGGATGTATTGCCCACCGTGCTCGGCTTTACGGGCCTGCCCCTTCCCGATGGCTTGGATGGACAATCGCTGCTGCCACTCGTTAATGGGGAAACGCCGCCCAACACCCGGGCGATTTTCTTCCAATATGATGGTAACGGCGCGCTGGGCAATTTCCAGCGGGGCATCTTCCGCGACGGCTATAAACTGATCGTGGATCTATTCAAGGATGAACTATTCCTCGAGCTATACCATGTGGCGGCAGATTCCGGGGAATCCGAAAACCTGGCCTTCCAGCCCCGCTACGAACCACTGGTGCTGGAATTGCTGGCGTTATTGAAAGATTACATGAAACAAACCGGCGATCGCCTTGTTCTCCCCGAAAATGCGTATACCGAGTTTGTCAATCATTACACCCTAACGATCGAACAATGAAATTATCCGCCTGTTTAACCGCATCATTCCTATTGGCGCTCCACAACTGGGCAACCGCACAGGAAAAACCGAACATCATCTATATCCTGGCAGACGACATGGGGTATGGCGACGTGCGCGCCTACAATCCCGAAAGCAAAATAAGCACGCCGAATATCGACCGATTGGCCGAGCAGGGTATCCGGTTTACGGATGCCCACTCACCTTCCTCGGTTTGCACCCCCACGCGGTACGCCATCATGACCGGTACCTATCCGTGGCGAAGCCGCCTGCCCGTGGGTGTGTTACGTGGCTACGGCCGCTCCCTTATCGAACAAGGAGACTTCACGGTAAGCCGGTTCCTCCAGCAACACGGTTACCACACCGCCGTGATCGGGAAATGGCACCTCGGGTTGGACTGGGCAGTACGCAAAGAACACCTTGCGTTGGTCGAGCCGGGGAGCCCGCTGATGAATGGCCACGGACTGATCAGTGATATGGATCCCGATCACATCGATTTCGCCCAGCCTCCCGCAGGGGGGCCGTCGACCCTTGGCTTCGATTACTCATTCATCCTGCCGGCATCGCTCGATATGGAGCCTTATTGCTTCCTCGAGCAGGACTCCTTGACGGAGCTCCCCACCGCACACACGCCCGGCAACGACCTCAATACCGGCTATACCGGAGCGTTCTGGCGAGCGGGAAAGGCAGCCCCCTCATTCCGGTTCGATCAGGTGTTGCCTGACCTTACCGGCAAAGCCGTACGGCACATCGAACAGCGCGCCCGGCATCGCGAGCCGTTCTTCCTGTATCTTCCACTTCCGGCGCCACATACCCCCTGGTTGCCCACCGATGCGTTCCAAGGCACTTCCGGCGCCGGGGTCTACGGCGACTTCGTCCAGCAGGTGGACGATGCGGTGGGCCGGATACTGAATACGGTAGACAGCCTTGGCCTTTCGGAAAACACGCTCATCGTCTTTACCAGCGACAACGGCCCGTATTGGCGACCGGCATTCAGCGCGCGTTTTGGGCACCGCGCCACCGGCCTATACCGGGGCATGAAAGGCGACGCTTGGGAGGGCGGCCATCGGATTCCGTTCATTGTGCGCTGGCCCGCGGTCGTGAAACCCGGTGCCGTCAGCGAGGCACTTACGTCGTTGACCAACCTCTCGGCCACCTGCGCCGAAATCCTGCAAGCCGAGCTGCCACAGGGCTCCGCACCCGATAGCTACGGCATTTTACCTGTCTTGCGTGGCATCAGCGATACCGTCGCCCGACAGCCCGCCATCGTCCACCAATCGTCCATCGGCTACCTTGCCATCCGGAGAGGCCCGTGGAAGCTAATCGATGGCCTAGGTTCGGGTGGATTCTCGGAACCGCAACGGGAACAGCCAAGGGCCGGGGGCCCTACAGGGCAGCTGTATCACCTGAAAGATGACCCTACCGAAACGCAGGATCGCTTCGCGGAGTTTCCGGATACCGTGGAAACATTGCGGCGATTGCTTGCAGGCATAAAGGCCGGAAACCGCGACACGAATCCGCCCAACATCGTGGTCATCCTGGCAGACGACATGGGCTACTCGGACATCGGCTGCTACGGCGGCGAAATCAGCACACCTAACCTCGACAAGCTGGCCAAGAATGGCTTGCGCTTCAAGAGCTTCTACAATGCGGGCCGGTGCTGCCCTACGCGGGCATCATTGCTGACCGGGCAGTATCCACACGATGCGGGCATGGGCCACATGGTCTCTTATGCCGATGAGCCGATCACCCCCGGGCCATACCAAGGATTCCTCCATACCGATCGGCCCACGCTCGCCGAAGCCTTGCGTGCAACGGGCTACGGCACATACATGGCGGGAAAATGGCATGTCGGCGAACGGCCCCAACACTGGCCCCGCGAGCGCGGATTCGATCGCTACTTTGGCCTCATCTCCGGCGCGAGCAGCTACTATGAAATCGTCGAAGAGAAGCGCAAACGGCTGATGGTCCTTGATGATGCCCCCTGGCAACCTCCAGCCGACGGATTCTACATGACAGATGCTTTTACCGATTCGGCGCTTGCATTTATCGACCAACACGAAAACCATCGCCAAACGAGCGGAAGGCCATTTTTCCTGTACCTCGCTTATACCGCGCCCCATTGGCCCCTGCACGCCCCCGATTCAGTGGTGGCCAATTACGAAAACCAATACCTTCACGGCTGGGATGCCGTCCGCGAATCGCGGTTCGACCGCATGAAGACCTTGGGAATCATCGACAACCGATATGTGCTCAGCGACCGCCCCGAGGCCATCCCGGCCTGGGATAAGGTTACCGAAAAGTCCCGATGGGCACGAAAAATGGCCGTCTACGCGGCCATGATTGAAATCATGGATAACAATATCGGACGGGTGCTAAGCCAGCTTGAAGAACGGAACTTGCTGGACAATACGCTAATCGTCTTCCTGTCGGACAACGGCGCATGCGCTGAAACCGTGGAAAGGCGGGGCCTGGACGACACGACCAAGCGCATTGGCGAGCGCGGATCCTACACGGCGTACGGAGCCGAGTGGGCCAATGCATCCAATACGCCTTTCCGAAAGTACAAAAAATTCATGCATGAAGGCGGTATCCTCACCCCAAGCATCTGGCATTGGCCACGGGGACTTGTAAACGCGGGGCGAATCTCGGACGGGATAGGGCATGTCATGGACTTGATGCCAACCTTGCTCGAACTCTCCGGGGCACCTATACCTTCCTGGACCGCCTTCCCAGGTGTGAGCATGGTGCCGCAATTGAAAGACCAGGAGCCGAACGGCGAGAAGCGGACATTGGCCTGGGAACACGAAGGCAATGAGGCCGTCCGGTCCGGCAACTGGAAATTGGTCAAAGACAAAGCGGACGCCTCGTGGGCGCTTTATGACTTAAGCACGGATCCAACGGAGCTGCGGGACGTAAGCCGCCTACATCCGGAAAAAGTTGAGCTACTCATACCGCAACGCCTCCACCGGGTCGAGCCGGGAGGCCTTTGAGGCGGGGTAATAGCCGGATACCATGCCAACGGCGACGCATACGACGATCCCCAACAGCATCCAAGCCCATGGGATGATGAAGCTGGCGCCCATCACCACCGCCAGGATATTTCCAATTAAAAGCCCCAAAAACACACCGGCAACACCGCCCATGAGGCAAATCACGATCGCTTCGGTGAGGAATTGCTTGCGAATCACCGTCGGCGTGGCGCCGATGGCTTTGCGGATGCCGATTTCGCGGGTACGTTCGGTCACGGAGACCAACATGATGTTCATGAGGCCGATGGACGCCCCCATCAACGTGATCGCGGCGATGACAATGGCCCCCAACGTCACGTACGTCATGCTCTCGATCAGGATCTGGGCCACGGCATCGCTCTTGGTCACCTCGAAATTGGTCTCCTGCCCTATCCGGGCACCCCGGATATTGCGGAACAGGATCGTGGCCTCGCCGATGGCGGCCTCGATCTGCTGCGGATTGGTGGCCATCACGGTAATGGTGTACGACGGATGCCCTACGGCCATGACGGATCGGGCTTTGATCAAGGGGATGATACAGGCCTTGTCGCCACCGAAACCGGCACTTGACCCCTTGTCTTCCAGTACCCCGATGACCGAATACCGGGCGCTACCGATGGTAATGAATTGCTCGAGGGGCTCCTCGCCTTTCTTGAACAACCGCTTCACGATCTCCGAACCGACAATGACCACGTTGCTGCCGTATTCGATTTCGCGCTGCGAGAAATTACGCCCCATGGAGAGGTTGTAACCGGCGGTCTGCAGGTAGTTTTCATCCACGCCCAGGACGTTGATGTTGGGATTTGTCCGTTCGCTTTTGTATTTGGCCGTACCCCCATAAGAGGCATAGGTGCTCAATGATACGATAGCCGGGTAATCAAACCGGTCCTTGAATGCTTTCGCTTGGTAGTACGTGATCTGTGGGTACTGCTTGGGCCGGGTACCGCCGCCACCGATCTGGACATTCAACCCGCGATTCCGGATATTGAATGAGTTGGATCCCATGGCCGAAAAAGAGTCGGTGAGTGAGTTTTTGATGGCATCGATGGACGTGAGGATACCCACCAACGCGGTGATGCCGATGGCGATGATCAATGCCGTGAGGAACGTGCGCAATTTGTTGCTGGCTATCGACTGCAACGACAGCTTCACATTCTCCCGATTGGACATTTTCACCGACATCTCAAGGCTCCTTTATGAATCGTTGGACGCCACAAGCGGCCCGATGTTACACCGATGCCTATTTCCTGGCATGGCCGAACAGCCACGGCAATAAATCGGGCTCGGCAAACGCGGCATCCCAGCTGTTGTGGTTGGCTTGGGGATAAAAGGTAGATCTCGGGTTAGCGCCGATCCGTTTCAGCTCCGCGACGATGACATGCGAATGGGTGGACGGCACGACGTCATCCAGTTCGCCGTGGAATATCCACAACGGCACGTGCCCGTATTTCTGCACGTTGGCGGTGTTGTCCCCGCCGCAAATGGCGAATGCCGCAGCGAACGCCTTGGGTTTGCGCCGCAGCGCCTCATAGGTACCCATGGCACCCATCGACAGCCCACCGAGGTACACCCGTTGCGGGTCTACCGCCTCGCGTTTCAAGACCTGGTCGACCAGCCGGAGGAATAGGCCCATCCCGACGGTCGGTTTGCCGTCCGTTTGGAACTGGAACTCACGCCTGCCGCCATCCGGCAGCTCGATGGCCACATTGCTCCAATAGGAATCGGCCGGGCACTGGGGGAAAACAACGATGGCGGGAAATGCGCTGCGCACGCTGTCGGCCAAAAACAGCCGAGCCCCATGGACCAGCTGCCGCTCGTTGTCATTGCCCCGTTCGCCGGCACCGTGCAGGAAGAATAGCACCGGATAGCGGCCCGCGGGGTCGTAGCCCTCGGGATAAAGGATGCGGTAAGGCAATGTGTTGCCACGATACACAAGGTTCCTTACCTCAAATTTCGAAAAATCCTGTGCATGCACGGCCATATAGGCAACCAGGCAGCTGAATGTGATTAGCGCTTTTTTCATGAGTCAACCAGGTCAATTGTCCTTGAACCCATAAAAGTATCACATAAATCGCGTTCTGGCAAATTAAATCGGCAAATTCAACGGGCATACGCCAAGTCGCGTTTGAATGTGGACGGCGACACGCCATATTTATTCTTGAATGCCGTCGAGAAATACGCAGGGGAGGAAAACCCGGTTTCGTAGGCTGCCTGATTAATGGGCATGCCTTCCTGCAGCAATACCTTCGATTTGCGTAGGCGCTTGGCCAGGATGTAGTCATTGATGCTGCAATCGAGCAACGACTTCACCTTACGGTACAACTGGATCCGGGATACCGACAATTGCGCGCAGATGTAATCCACATTCAGGTCGCTGTTCCCGATATTCTCCTCGACAACCGCGGCCAATTCATTCAGCAACCGTTTGTCTTCGGGTCGCGAGCCAGCGGGCAACTGCAATTCGGCGACATCGGTACTGAAATGCTGCCGCAGTACCTGCCGGTTGGTGATGAGGTTATTGACCACCGCCAATACGTAGTCCAGCTGGAAGGGCTTGGTCAAGTACGCATCGGCCAGCGTACCCAGGCCCACCAACTGCTGCGCTTCGGTGCCCCGCGCCGTGAGCAGCACCACCGGGATGTGCTTGGTGCGCACGTCCGACTTCAGCTTCTTGACAAACGACGTACCAAGCTCGCCCGGCATCAGCACATCCGACAGGATCAGGTCCGGCACCGATTCATAGGCAAGGCTAAGGCCTTCGGTGGCATTGGCTGCCGTAACGACCTCGAAGTGTTCGGCAAGCTTTTCCGCCAGGAAGCGCCGCATGTCGGGATGATCCTCCACGATCAACACCGAATGGGGCTTAAGCCGTTCGCCGTCGCCGTTGGCGGCATCGCCAGGCAATTGCTGCTGTCCCGCTTGGTCCGCCGCGAGCATCAGCAGCAATGTCTGGGCATCGTTGGCCGCGTTTCCCTTTGTGGTGCTCGTGGCGCGCTGCTTTTCGTCGTCGTGGAGATGCGCGTCACCGAGTTGGAACCTTGCGTTCACGGTGGTTCCAATCCCCACTTCACTGGTTACCTCGAGCTGACCCCGGTGTAGGTCGACGATTTCCTTGCAAAGTGCCAAACCGATGCCCGATCCATGGGCATGGTTTTGTCCTTGGTAGAAGGGTTCACACAAATGCGGGATGTCGCTCGCCGCGATTCCTTCTCCGGTATCGATCACTTGGATCTGCAAAAAGCCCTGGTCGGTGGGCTTGCACAGGCGGACAATGACCTCCCCGCCCTCGGCCGTGAACTTGAATGCATTCGATAGCAGGTTATAGAGGAGCTTTTCCATGAGGTCTTCATCGAACCACAATACCGTGTCCGACAATTCGTTCTCCAATCGCAATTGGATGGTGCGCTGCTGGGCAAGGGGGCGAAAGGTTTGGACGATTTCGCTGCAAAAAACCAATAGCTGCTGCGGTTTGGCCTTTATCCGCAAATTCTCGTAACCAACACGCCGCAGATCGATCAACTGCGACACCAGGTGTTGCAGGGTCAATGCATTTTTCTTGATCAGTGCCAGCGAACGATTGGCCTCGGCGGTAAACTTCCCGTGTTTCATCAATTCTTCCAACGGTACCAACAACAAGGACAAGGGGGTTTTGAACTCGTGGGAGATGTTCGTGAAAAAGTTGATTTTTGCCTCGGTTGCCTGCTCCACCTCGTTGGTCATTTCCAGGATTCGCTGTTGCTGGCCCAATATTTCATGATTCTGCCACTCCAACTGCTTATTCTTGTCCCAGTTCGCCTTCAACGAATAGAATGCGATACCACCGAACACGATGGCGAGCACCAAACTGATGACCAATATGTTGAGCATCCGCTGCTGGTCGCTGAACACGCGTCGCTGTTCGGCAAACAGCTGTTGCTGTTTATCGATATCCTGCTGTTGGTTGATGATCTTTTCGGCTTGCAATTTCATCAATTGCACGTTGGTCGAATCCACGACCAATGTTTTGAGTATGTTTTCGCGTTGATACGGTTGGTTGTTCAGGATCGCCATGGCAGCCTGGATGCACTCCTTGCCACCCGTTGGGTAAAGCATGGAGGCATGCAATACTTTCTCGGCGACGAAGTGCAACCCGTTGTATTCGCCCGGCAAGGCGTCGACACCGATGATCTTCGTGTCGTTTTCCGGCAATGATTGCTTCATGGCTTGGTAGGTGCCCAGGGCCATCTGGTCATTATAGGCAAACACGGCATCGGACGAAGCCAGCTCGTTTGCGTGCTGCTTGGCCTGCGACCGGGCCGTATCGATCAGCCATTGCCCGTTGATCTGGGTACCGAGCACCAGATCCGGATACGCCTTGAGCGCGTCATGCAATCCTTTCTGCCGCTCGATCGTGGCCGACGACCCCGGCAGCCCCGTTACTTCGCTGATTCTGCCGCGCTTGGCCAATTGGTAGGCCAGGTATTGTCCGGCCATGTAACCGATCTCGTAATTGTCGGCGCCCACGTAAGCGTGGTAGAGGCCGGACGAGGTCTTCCGATCCGTGACGATCACCGGGATGCCGCTTCGAAAGATCTCATCGACCACGGGGGTCAGCGGATCGGCCTCATTGGGCGATACGATAATCAGGTCAGGGCGTAGTTCGCTCAGCTCACGCAACTGCTCGATTTGCCTTTCGCTGCTGTTTTCGGCATCCCGATAGATGAATTCGACATCGGGATGAAACGACAGTTCCCGCCTCATCTCGTCCAGCATGGTTTGCCGCCACGCATCCGAGCCAACGCATTGTGAAAACGCAATGCGATAAACCGGCCTGTCATCAACCCAAGCGCAACCCTGTAGGAGCAGCGCTAAGCCTACTATAACCCAAATTGCTTTCATCGCTTTCTCGAATCAGATTTATAACTGACGTGAAATTAGCAAAAATACGGCTTACCTCGTTCTTCCCATCCCCAATTACGGGCTGATCTTGCGGAATCCGTTGTTCAAATATCGAAACAAATTGATACAAGCGCTAAAACCGAAATCAACGAAACAAACTTAACGCGCTGACAACAAGCAAATTAGTCAATTGATACGGTAACAGAAGATTTTGTTCGATTTCTGATTTCCCTTGCTTCATCGGCCGAATACCTTTGCCAACATTGATTACCGATTATTAAGCTTTATATCCCTTATGACTAAAAATATCGTGATTGCGTGGTCGTTCGTCGTGGCGTTGGGAGGGTTTCTCTTTGGGTTTGATACCGCAGTCATCTCTGGCGCAGAAAAGTCCGTACAGGCCTATTGGTCGCTAAGCGAGGTACAGCACGGCGTTACCATGGCCATTGCGTTGGTCGGGACGGTCGTGGGTGCCTTGCTGGGCGCCTATCCTTCGGATCGGTTCGGCCGCAAACGAACGTTATTCCTGATTGCCGTCCTGTATTTCATTTCGGCACTCGGCACCGCGCTCGCCTATGACTGGTCGGTATTCGTCGTTTTCCGGTTCTTGGGCGGAATCGGTGTCGGCGTGTCGTCGGTAACCGCGCCCATATACATCTCTGAAATCGCGCCTGCCAGCAAACGCGGCCAGCTGGTCGGCCTGTTCCAATTCAATGTGGTATTGGGTATCCTGATTTCCTATCTATCGAACTACCTGATCGGGCAAGGGGGCGAAAGCGCCTGGCGATGGATGTTGGGCGTGCAGGCTTTTCCCGCCCTTCTTTTCTACATCCTGATCCACTTCGTCCCGGAGAGTCCGCGCTGGCTGGCCCTCTATCGCAAGAATCGGGAAGGCGCACTGGCCATCCTGAAGAAAATCAATCCAATGAATCACCAGGATGAGCTCAACAACATCCTCACGTCTGCGACAACGGCAAGCGATGCGGGCACCAAGGCACCGTTCTTCGGCAAAACCTACCGTTTCCCTGTCTTCCTGGCTATCGTGTTTGCCGTATTCAATCAGGTGTCGGGCATCAATGCCATCATCTACTACGCGCCGCGCGTGTTTGAGATGGCCGGACTCGGCGCGCAGAGCTCGCTGCTCTCTACGGTGGGCATCGGACTGGTCAATTTTACGTTCACGCTGATCGCCATCAATGTCATCGACAAGGTGGGACGACGCAAACTGATGCTCATCGGCTCCGTTGGACTCATCGTCTCGTTGGCGCTCGTTGCCAATGCGTTTTACTCGGCCAATCCGAATGGACTCGCGGTCACCGCCTACCTGATGGTGTACATCGCCTTCTTTGCCTTCTCGCAAGGCGCGGTCATCTGGGTGTTCATCTCGGAGATCTTTCCCAATGAGGTCAGGGCCAAGGGCCAGACACTGGGTAGCCTCACCCATTGGGTCATGGCGGCCGTCATTACGTTTTTCTTCCCGATGCTGAGCGAGCGATTGGGTGGCGGCAATACGTTCCTCATCTTCGCCGGTTTCATGGTGCTGCAGCTGCTGTTTGTATGGCGCATCATGCCCGAAACCAAGGGAAAATCGTTGGAGCAGATCGGTGGTACGCTAATGCACTAAGTCATGGATCACGAAGCCAAAAAAGTAGTCTGTTTCGGTGAAGTCCTTTGGGACAACCTGCCAACCGGCCGGAAACCGGGTGGCGCCCCGATGAATGTGGCCTATCACCTGAATCGACTGGGCGTCCAATCAGCGGTCGTCAGCCGTGTCGGGCGCGATGCGGCGGGCGAAGAGCTGGTCGCATTCCTGCAGCATATCGGTATCGACACGTCGTTCGTGCAGCGCGACCCCGCTTACCCCACCAGCCAGGTATTGGCCAGCATCGGTGCGGACAACGAGGTGAGCTACGACATCGTCGCGCCTGTGGCGTGGGATTTCATCGACTACGAAACAGCCTTCGCAACAGCGGTAGGCGATGCGGACGTATTGGTGTATGGCAGCTTGGTGGCCCGGAACGACCGAAGCCGAGAGACCCTGCTGCGGCTGCTTGACAGCGCGCGTTATCGGCTATTTGACGTTAATCTCCGGGCTCCGCACTACCGGCCCGAAACCATCGACCTGCTGCTGCAACATGCCGATGCGGTCAAATTGAATAGCCACGAACTCGTCCTGGTCTCGGGCTGGCTCGGCAACAAGGCCGGCAATGAATACCTGGGCATCGGTTTGCTCCAGGACCGTTACGGCTTGTCGGAAATCATCGTGACGAAAGGCGCGCAAGGCGCCTCCTATTACACGCCGACAGCCCGTTATGACTATCCGGCGGTACCCGTACAGGTCAAGGACACCGTGGGCAGCGGCGACTCGTTCCTGGCAGCCTTCCTTGCGCAGAAGCTGCGCGGCGAAAGCAACGACAACATGTTGGCGTTCGCGACGGCGTTGGGCGCCTATGTCACGACCCAGTCGGGTGCATGCCCGCCCTATTCACCGCTGGACCTGAACAGGTTTATGTGGGAGAAGTACTTAGCAGTAAACTGGAATAAATAAACCGATTATCAAACACGTTAACCAAAAAAAATGGACCTACAAACAAAGAAACGGCTATTGCCGATGATGTTCTGCTTCCTGTTGCTGTTCGGCAACCTGTATGCACAAGACTTAGCGATCAGCGGGAAAATCACCGATACCGATGGGATTCCACTGGCCGCCGTGACCGTGACGGTCATCGAGACCGGTTCCAGCACCATGTC
Source organism: Parapedobacter sp. (assembly GCA_037190485.1). GTDB lineage: Bacteria > Bacteroidota > Bacteroidia > Sphingobacteriales > Sphingobacteriaceae > Parapedobacter. The sequence continues at coordinate 224,514 of JBBCJB010000014.1, read as the reverse complement.
AGATGGCCAGGGCGCGTTCGCGCTCCGGGCGAAAGCCGGTCAGACGCTGCGCTTCTCGTTGGTTGGTGCCGAGACGAAAACCATCGTCATCCAGGATGGAAAACCCATCGCTGTCGAATTGAACGCCAATCTCGGACTCGAGGAAGTCATCGTGACCGGTTACCAAACGCAGCGGAAGGCGGACCTAACCGGCGCGGTCTCGGTCGTCAAGCTGGACGAAGTGACCACCCAGCCCCATGGCAACGTCATGAAGACGCTACAGGGGCGCGTTCCAGGGGCGTTCATCACGGCAAATGGCTCGCCGGATGGCGCCGCGACCGTACGCATACGCGGCATCAGCACATTGGGCAACAACAACCCGCTGTACATCATCGATGGAATGCCCAGCACGAAGTCCATGAACGAGATCGCGACCCTCGACATCGAATCCATCCAAATCCTGAAAGATGCCTCATCGGCGAGCATCTACGGTTCGCGAGCGGCAAATGGCGTTGTCATCATCACGACCAAAAAAGGGCAACGCGGTAAAACGAGTGTCGAGGCCAGGGCATCGTCCGGCATCCGGAATTATGCGAAATCATTGGAATGGCTGGACACCGAACAGCGGGGCTACGTCCAATGGCAGGCCGCGCGCAATGACGGTATAAATCCGAATATCCCCCCTTACAGCTTCGAAGACTACCAAGACGCGCAAGGCAATTGGGTATTGGATCGGGTCATCGTCCCTGAATTCATCGACGACGCAAAGACCATGCGTGCGGCGAATACGGATTGGGTGGAAGAAGTAGGCCGCAATGCCGTGGTGCAGAACTACAACCTCAGCGTGGCCACCGGAGGCGAAAACAGCCGCGCATTGTTTTCGGTCGACTACTTCGGCAGCGACGGGACCATGCGGGGCACCTATTTCGACCGGCTATCCGGTCGCATCAATTCCGAATTCTCCATGTTCAACGGCCGCGTTACGCTCGGCGAAAACTTCTCCATCGCCAAGGTCAAACACGATGTACTGGGCAGCACGCTTGGCAGCACGCGCAACATCTGGTCGATCGTACCCGTGCGCACGGTAGACGGCATCGGATGGGGTGGACCGGTCGCCGGGATGAGCGACCGGCAAAACCCGGTACGGATGATCGAAGACAACAAACAGAACAGCAACAACATGCTGCGTCTTTTCGGCGACATGTTCATGGATGTCAAGCTGCTCGAAAACCTCCGGTTCCGCACGATGCTGGGCATGGACTATTCGTTCTCGTGGCAGCGGAACATGCAGAAGACCTACACCTCCGGATTCCTCAGCGAACCCACGGCAAGCCTGAACAACTACAGCAACCGCTGGGGTAATTACGTTTGGAACAACACCCTGACGTACGATGCCACATTCGGCACCAATCATCGCTTGGATGTATTGGCGGGTCAGGAAATGATCAATTACCATGCCGAGGACCTACAGGCCGGACGCCGTCAGTTCACCTCGGAAGACCCCGATTACATGTACCTAGATGCTGGCGAGGGCGTGCAAACCAACAGTGGCTCGGGCACCGAATACCGACTGCTTTCTTACTTCGGGAAAATCAACTACAATTATGCCGACCGTTACCTGGCATCGGTAACGACCCGCTACGATGGTTCTTCTCGTTTCGGGTCTAACAACCCCTACGGCCTCTTCCCGGCGTTCTCGCTCGGGTGGCGACTCAGTGAGGAGGTATTTTTCAAGGATGCGCTGCCCGCCGTTTCGGACCTGAAGTTCCGTTACGGTTGGGGCCAGACCGGCAACCAGGAAATCGGCGACTTTGCTTCCTATGGGATGTATGAAGCAAAGTATGCGACCAATCCGACGTGGGACCCGGACAACGGGACCGCGTACGATATCGACGGCAATGGTACCGGGGCCATGCCTTCGGGTTACCGTCGGATCCAGCAAGTCAACCCCAATCTACGCTGGGAGTCAGCTACCCAGAACAATTTCGGGGTCGACTTCGGACTGTTCAATCAAAAACTCACCGGATCATTTGACTACTTCACCAAAAACACGACCGACATCCTCATCAAACCGCCCTTCATTGCTACGCTGGGCGAAGGTGGGGATCGGTGGGTGAATGGTGCAAGCCTGGCGAACCGTGGATTTGAAGGCCTGTTGACCTACCAGCACAACGGCCAGCGTTGGCGATACGCGGTTACCGGTAACATCGGGGCTTACCGCAACAAGGTGACCAAGCTGCCTGAGGATGTCATCAACTCCTATCCAGGCAACGGTGTGGATCAAACCATTTTGGGCAGGCCGTTAAGCTCCATGTTCGGGCTCGTGGCCGATGGCCTGTTCCGCACGCCCGAAGAACTCGCGGCGCATGCGCAGCAGGTGGGCAAAGGGCTCGGCCGAATCCGCTACGTAGACCTCGACGACAATGGCTTGGTCAATCTGGACGACCGCACCTGGCTTGGTGTAGCCGACCCCAAGTTCGTCTACGGCCTCAACCTCAGCGTGTCTCGCGGTTCGTGGGATTTCGGGATGTTCTGGAATGGCCTGTATGGCGGGTTAGTCGACAACTCCGCAAAAGGCTACACCGATTTCATCAGCTTCTTCGGCGGCGAAAATTACGGCACGCGCGTATTGGATGCGTGGTCTCCCACCAACCCCAACTCCAGCATCCCGGCATTGTCCTTTAACAACCTGAACGGCGAAAACCGCTTTTCCACTTACTTCGTTGAAAGCGCATCGTACTTCAAGTTACGATCCCTAGAGGTAGGCTACGCGTTGCCGGCAGGCTTGATGAATAGACTACAAATGCAGCGGACAAGGATTTTCGTATTGGGCGAAAACCTATTGACGTTCAAAAAGACTTGGGGTGACAATGCCTACACGGGTGTTGACCCCGAAACCCCAAATTCAGGCTATCCCATTCCGTTTTCCCTTACGTTCGGATTCAATGTCTCATTCTAACCGTTGTCAGATCATGAAAATAAAACACCATATCATCGCAAGTGCATTGGGGGTATTGGCACTTTCGTCGTGCGAATCGTTCCTCGACGTCAACCCGAGAGGAAAACTGGGGGAAGACCAATTGGTCACCCCGCAAAATGCAGAGAACCTGGTCATCGCGGCCTATTCCAGCCTGGGCAACGAAAACTACAACAACAAAACCAACAGCCTGTGGCCTTACGGCGACCTGCGAAGCGGCGACGCTTACAAAGGAGGGGCCGGCACCGGCGACATGGGCGAGTGGAACCTGTATGAGACCTTCGTATCCATGCGCGTCGACGTGGGTGGATTGGACCAGAAATGGTACCGGCAATACGTTGCCATCTCACGGGCCAACAATGCGCTCCGGAGCATCAACCAATTGGACGAGGCGACCTATCCAAAGAAGACCATCCGTACGGCGGAAATGCGATTCCTGCGCGCCCACTACCTGTTCGAACTCAAAGTCCTTTTCAAGCACGTGCCCTACGTCGATGAAACGCTGTTGCCGGAAGCCTACATCGAAGTGTCGAACCGGGAATATCCGGACGCTGAGCTATGGGAAAAAATCATCGGGGAGTTCCGGTTCGCGGCTACGAATCTACCCCCTAACAATGACAATCAATTGGGGAGAGCCAACCAGTATATGGCCAAGGCTTACCTCGCCAAAGCCCTCCTGTATGCGGCCTACGAACAGAACGATCGGCACGAAGTCACGGACATCAACGAACAGAAACTGGCCGAAGTCGTGACCTTGGTCGATGAACTTGCGGGGCGCTACGACCTGGCGGAAGATTTCGCGTTCAATTTCCTGTGTGAGCATGAAAACGGGCCGGAATCCATTTTCGCGGTGCAAAACTCGCACAATGACGGAACGGAATTCGGCCGGCTGGACTGGAGTGCAATGCTCAACCACCCCATGAACCCCGAATATGGATGCTGTGGCTTCCACCAGCCCTCGCAAAACCTCGTCAATGCATTCAAAACGGGCAGCAACGGATTGCCGCTTTTCGAAGCATTCAACACCACCGACATGACCACGGCGGCACAAGTGAAGACACAAACCGTAGACCCTCGCCTGCTGCACACCGTAGCCGTGGTCGGCTTGCCTTACAAATACAAACCGGACTTCATTTTCCAGAACAGTTGGATCAGGCAAATCGAAACCTATGGCAACTACATGTCGTTGAAGGAGGTGGTGCTTTATGACAACCCGTGCTTCCGGAAGGTCAACCCCTTCATGAGCAGCAGCAAGAACCGCGACATCATCCGTTACGACGATGCCTTGTTGTGGAAAGCCGAGGCGCTCATCGAACTGGGCAGGCATACCGAAGCGCTCCCCATCATCAACCGGCTTCGGATCCGGGCCGCAGCGAGCACGGGACGGCTCGTCGACAACAGCGGAGCGCCCACGGGCAATTTCCGCATCGCCACCTACCAAGATGGCGTGAATTGCAATTGGACACCCGCCTTTGCCCGTGAAGCGCTGCGTTGGGAACGCCGGCTCGAAATGGCCATGGAAGGGTTCCGCTTTTTTGACCTGGTGCGCTGGGGCATTGCGGATTCATACGTAAACCAGTACCTGAACGCCGAAAAGGCAAAGCGGACCTACTTGGCGCAAGCGCAATTCACGAAAGGCAGGGACGAATACTTCCCGATCCCGTTGGCCCAGGTCAATTTCAGCAAAAAGCTGTATGAGCAGAACACGGGCTGGGATTAAAAATAATGGGGCCCTTTAATGGAAAATCTGCGGAAATATCCCTACTTTGGATAACGAAGCACAGCAATGACAACTATTCGTATTTTTAAACAGCGTAACATGATGTGGAAGACCCTAACAGGCACGATGCTGCTTTTCCTGTGCATTTCGTTGAATGCACAGGAAATCGAGATCAAGATCACCAAGAATTACCTCAATTTCCCGGTATCGCATGCGGTTGACCGGGCCCGGATGACGTTCAATGTAAAAGGCGAGCCCGACCTGTCGGTGGTGATCCGATTGGCTCCAGGAGAAGCCGACTATTGGGTGTTCAGGGATGTATCGGCCTTCAAGGGCAAAACCATCAAAATCCGCTACGATGGCCCGGCAGCGGGCCTTGGCAAAATCTACCAGGACGACAAAATCGCCGGCCAGGATAGCCTTTACAAAGAGAGAAACCGGCCGCAGTTCCACTTCACCACACGGCGCGGCTGGATCAATGACCCGAATGGCCTGCTGTTCCACGATGGAGAATACCACCTCTATTACCAACACAATCCCTATGAACGGGAGTGGGAGAACATGCATTGGGGCCATGCGGTCAGCAAAGACCTGGTCCATTGGGAAGAGCTACCGGTAGCGCTTTTCCCGGACGAGCACGGCACGATGTTCTCCGGATCGGCTTTCGTCGACAACGCGAATACCGCAGGCTTCAATAAGGGAAAAACACCGGCGCTGATTGCGGCGTATACGGCTGCCGGACCGGATCGGCAGGTGCAATGCATCGCGTACAGCCTGGACAACGGTCGTACGTTCACCAAATACGCGGGCAACCCCGTAATCGACTCGAAGGAACAGTGGGACAGCCCCGATACGCGCGACCCGAAGGTGTTCTGGCACACACCCAGCAACCACTGGGTGATGGTACTGAACGAGCGGGACGGCCATTCGATCTATACCTCGCCAAACGTAAAGGACTGGACCTACCAAAGCCATGTCACCGGCTTCTGGGAGTGTCCGGAATTGTTCGAACTTCCCATCGATGGCGATCCGAACCGCAAGAAATGGGTGATGTATGGCGCAACGGGCACGTACATGATCGGCTCCTTTGACGGCAAGGTGTTCACGCCGGAAGCCGGGAAATACCAGTACACCACGGGCTCGATCTATGCCGCACAGACCTTTACCGATATGCCCGACGGTCGTCGGGTACAGATCGGTTGGGGCCGGGTAACCCACCCCGGCATGCCGTTCAAGGGCATGATGCTGCTGCCCACCGAACTCACGCTGCGCTCCACCAAAGACGGCCCCCGCCTGTTCAACGTGCCGGTCAAGGAAACCGAGCAGCTGTTTACCTCCGTGCGAAAAGCACGGAACCTCACCAGCGACAACGCGAATGCACTGCTTGACGGGTTTGACGCCGCCAATCGACTGCGGATCAAGGCGACCATCAAGCTGTCGCATGCCACCAGCGCCGGATTCAACCTATTCGGGCAACGGATCGTGGACTACGACATGAACAGCAACACCGTCAACGGCGTTTTCTATTCGCCCAACGACATGACGAGCATGGAACTGACGGCCGACATCTACATCGACCGCACCAACATCGAGGTGTTCATCGACGGGGGCGCCTACTCGTATTCCATGGAACGCAAACCCGATGGCAAAAATACGGAAGGCCACCATTTCTGGGGCAACCGGATCAGCGTCGAGGACCTGGAGGTGTTTACCGTGAAATCGATCTGGGATGGGCAATAAGATAACACTCGGAATGGTGGCCGCTTTTGCCGCCTTGTTCCACTGCGGTGGTTGTACGGGGCCAACAGGCCAGGAGAGCGAGGCAGCCGACGAGCCTTATCGTCCGGCGTTCCATTTTTCGCCCAAGAACGCTTGGATGAACGATCCGAACGGCATGGTTTACCACAAGGGCAAATACCACCTGTTTTTCCAGCACAATCCCGATAGCACGGTGTGGGGGCCAATGCACTGGGGCCATGCCACGAGCACCGACCTCGTACATTGGGAGGAGCAGCCAATCGGACTCTACCCCGATAGCTTGGGCACCATTTTTTCGGGAAGCGCGGTGGTCGATCGGCACAATACGGCCGGCTTCGGCGCAGGTGCATTGGTGGCCATCTTCACGCACCACAACCACGCCATCGAAGATGCGAAAACCGGGTTGCACCAGTACCAGAGCTTGGCCTACAGTACCGATGACGGCAAAACCTGGACGAAATACGAAGCGAATCCGGTTTTACCCAATCCCGGAATCTGGGATTTCCGCGACCCGAAAGTGATGTGGCACGAAGCCACGGGCAAATGGGTGATGACGTTGGCGACGAAACAGACCATCACCTTCTACGCCTCGCCCAACCTGAAGGAATGGACGCACCTCAGCGAATTCGGCGAAGGCATCGGCGCACATGGCGGGGTCTGGGAATGCCCGGACCTGATTCCCTTCGACCTCGACGGCCAGACCGTGTGGGTGCTGTTGGTGAGCATCAACCCCGGCGGGCCCAACGGTGGCTCCGCAACGCAGTATTTCGTAGGCGATTTCGATGGCAAAACGTTTACACCCCATGAAACGGAAACCAAATGGCTGGATCATGGGCGGGATAATTACGCCGGTATCACGTGGTCGAACACCGGAGACCGGCGCGTTTTCATCGGCTGGATGAATAACTGGGATTATGCCAACCAGGTCCCCACGGGGCAATGGCGGGGCGCGGCCACGGTGGCGCGCGACCTGTCCATCAGGCAGGTCGCAGGTAAATGGTACGTCGCATCCGTACCGGTGCCGGAGCTGGACGCCATCGCGACGCCGGTCCATGAATCGCCGCGTCTCCAGCCAGCGACCTCCCTAGCCGATGCGTTCGGCAAGTTACCCGGCACGTACCGTTTGGACTTTACCGCATCGGCGGGCGCCGATTTCCAGGCGACGTTGGGCAATGGCCGCGACGAACAGGTTGCCATCGGCTATCGGGCAAGTTCGCGCGAATTCTTCGTCGACCGCCAACGATCGGGCAATACGGCATTCAACGATAAGTTCGCCAGCCGGGATACCGCGCCCCGAATCGGTGCGGATAGCGTTATCCGGGTTTCGCTGCTGGTGGATCGCGCGTCGGTCGAGCTATTTGCCGACGACGGCCTGACGGTCATGACCGAGACGTTCTTCCCCACCGCTGGCTTGGACGATGTGGTGCTGAGCGGACCAAGCGGACAGGCATTCACCGACGTGAAGCTGCACCGGCTGGCCGCTGGCCGAAAGTAGCGGTTTTCGCAATTCTTCAAAACCAACCCGGGGGTTACGCTGTTGTAAGCAAAACCAAGCAGCCATGAACGGATTACTTTTGGCCCTGACGCTCAGCTACGCCCCCCAACACTACCCCGTGTTCGAACAGCAACTGCTGGACGACGATGTGCGGATCGGATACGGTTTGGCCATCGGCGACGTGGACGGCGACGGCAAACCCGATGTCCTCCTGGCCGACAAAAAAGCCTTCCATTGGTACCGGAATGGCGACTGGAAAAAATTCACGCTCGCCGAAAACCTGACCGAGCATGACAATGTGTGTATCGCGGCGCGGGATATCGACGGCGACGGCAAGGTGGAAATCGCCGTGGGCGCCCAGTGGAATCCGGGCGAGACCGCCGACACGGCCAAATCGGGGGCCGTTTACTACCTGGCAAGGCCGGACGACCCGACCGAACCGTGGACGCCCATCAAGCTGCACCACGAACCCACGGTACACCGCATGCGCTGGGCAAAAGCGGGAGCAGGAAACTATCACCTCGTCGTCTTGCCGCTGCATGGCCGGGGCAATGTGGATGGGCAGGGAAAAGGGGTCAACGTGATTGCCTACCAGCGACCCGAAGACCCCAGGCAGGAATGGCCGTACCGGATCATCGACAATGCCATGCACCAGACCCATAACCTGGACGTGCATGGCGATGGCGAACGCGAAACCATCTACATCGGTGGCCAGGAAGGCGTGAAAGCCTTCGCATACCGCAACGGCCGTTGGCAGCCGGATAAGCGCGACCGTTGGCTGGCCAAAGGCCAGGCCTTCAGCGAGGTGCGGGTGGGCCAAGCCGGCGAAGGCATCCCCGTCATGGCCGGAATCGGCCCGCTTCACGGCCATCGCGTAACCGTGCACGTACCGCGATGGGGCGCCACCGCATTGAACCGGGCCGAGCGCATCGTACTGGATGAAGACCTGCAGGAGGGACATGCGTTGGCGGTGGCCGATTTCATCGGCCATGGCAGGGATCAGGTGGTGGCCGGATGGCGCAATCCGAACAAAGCCGGCCATATCGGCATCAAGCTCTACGTTCCCATCAATTCCCTGTGGGAAGCCTGGACGACACGGGCGGTGGACATTGGCGACATGGCCTGCGAAGACCTGGTGGTGGCCGATCTGGATGGCGATGGCAAACCCGACATCGTCGCGGCCGGACGGGCCACGCACAACCTGAAAATCTATTGGAACCGGACGGAATAAGGCCTTACCGGCCTACCCCGTTCACGCGCGTGCCGGAGGCTCCCCTTTGATGAGTTCAAAGACCGTGATCTCAGGCAGGATACCCACCCGGCCGGGGTAGCCGAGGAAACCGAAGCCCGTATTCACGTAAAGCTGTTGGCTGCCTTGCCGGTACAAGCCCGACCATTCTTTGTAGATGTATTGCACCGGACTCCATTTGACATTGCCGATGCGCACCCCAAACTGCATCCCGTGGGTGTGGCCGGCAAACATGGCGTCCACATCGGGATGATCCAGCACCTGTGCGCGCCAATGCGACGGGTCATGCGAGAGTAGCAACTTCACCGGCATCCCTTCCGTACCCTGCAACGCCTCATCCAGGCGCCCATGCTTGGGGAAGCGCCCGGTACCCCAGTTTTCAACGCCGACGATGGCAATGGATTCGTTATCGACACGCAGCTCGCGGTTTTCGTTCAGCAGGAGGTTCCAGCCCATCACGCCATGCGCATCCTTCAAATCCTGCAGGTTTTTCGCCTTGGCGGCCGAAGCCCCCGGGCCGAAGTGATAATCGCCATAGTCGTGGTTGCCGAGCACCGAGTACACGCCCAGCGGCGCCCGTACCTTGGCGAAGATATCCTGGTAATCCCGTAGCTCGTTGGCCAGGTGATTCACCAGATCGCCCGTGAAAAAGACCACGTCGGGTTTCTCCGCGAGCAACAGTTCCACCCCACCCAGCACGGCCTTCTGGTTGTAGAAGCTCCCCGAATGGATATCGGACAATTGCCCGATTTTCAGGCCGTGGAACGCGTGCGGCAAATTGGGCAGGTAAAGCTTCTGCCTGCGGACACGATAATCGTATGCGCCTGAAATCACGCCCCACCCCATGGGGGCCACGGGTATGGACGCCACGAGTATGCCCGCTTTGGTCAGGAATTCCGATCGGGTGATGCCCTTCACCGGCTTTTCCGGCAACGGCGCGTCCAAGGCCACCGGACGTTTCTTCGGCATGATCAAGCGCTTGAGCCAGATCCCTCCCCGGCGGATGTCGTCGGCGAACAAGATCAACAAATAGATGAATTTGGTGGTGAACGTCAGGAAAAACGCGACCAACAGGATCGAGCGCACGAAAAGCGGGATGTTCACGTAAATGCTCAGGAACATGCCCGCCACGAGCGCGAAACTATACCCCCACCAGATCCGCGAGAACCCCTTGGTCTTCGGCCATCGAAGCGAAGAGGCCCTTAACGCCTTGTAGATGTAAAAATCGATGACGAGGAGTATGAATGAATTGATAATAATCATGTTACAAAGACAATCTTTCCGGTTTCGGCCAAGTTGTCACCTCGCTGCGGGCGAGTTGCTCCAAAGCCGTTATCCACTTGGGGTGGTCGTTCAGGCTTTCTACCAATTGAACCCGTTCTCCACCCAGTCCCTTGAATTCCGTGGCATATTCTGTGCCGATCTCGTAGATGGTTTCCAGGCAATCCGCCACGAAGGCCGGGCTGAATGCGAGCAGCTTCTTCTTGCCCCGCTTCGCCAAGTCATGGAGCACCTCGTTGGTGAACGGCTGTATCCAGGGCGTCTTGCCGAGCCGGGACTGGAAGCAAACCGTGTAATCCCCGGCCTTCAGGTTCAGGCGATCGGCGATCAGCCGCGTGGTGGCGTAGCATTGCGCCAGGTAGCAATAGCGGTTACGGCGATCGATCCGCTCGCGGCAACCGGCGCGTTCGCAATCGTGGTTGCCCGAAACCTCCACGTCTTTCAATTGCCGCACGGGCAGCCCGTGGTAACTGAATAGGACATGGTCGAACGTGGACGGATCGTGTTTGCGCGCATTTTCGGCAAACACCTCGACCATCAACGGGTCATCGTAAAAATCATTGACGATGGATACTTCCGGAAACGTGTGCCACGTGCGCATCAATTCCATCACGCGGTCGATCACCGAACCCGTGCTGGCCGACGCGTAATGCGGAAACAACGGGATGATGCGGAGGCTCTCCAGGTTCATCGGCTTCAGCCTGGCCAACGCAGACGCGATCGATGGGCTCTGGTACCGCATGGCGAGCTCCACATGGTATTCCTCGCCCAACCGCTCCTGCAGCAGCCGCTGCTGGATCAAGCTGTAGTGCAACAACGGCGACCCGGTCTGCTTATCCCAGATCTCGCGATAGAGCTTGGCCGAATTGGGCGCGCGGAACGGCGCGATGATGCCCCGCACCAGCAGTTGCCGCCGCCACCCGGGAATGTCAATGACGCGTTTATCCGTCAGGAATTCGACCAGGTACCGCCGCACATCCGGTACCGAGGGGCTATCCGGCGTGCCCAGATTGATCAACAGGACGCCTTTCGTTGGTTCACTCATCGGGGCAAAGGTAAGGCTTTGTGCGCGAGAACCCCTAACCCGGTGGCAATTTGATGTTTAGATGACGCTTTCGCAACCGGTCACCGAATCGTATAGCTCAACCCGAGCGTGATAAACCGGTTGTAAACCTTCGATCCATCGGTGGCCGATATTTTAAAAATATTGGACAGCCCATGGTTGTAGCGCAGACCGACCCCAAACTTGGGCAATAGCTGGTAACCGATTCCTGCCCCTAAACCAAAATCCACGGTCTGGAATTCATCGTTGTCGGCATCCGAATATTCGAAATCGCTATCGTCCTGGAATTCCTCATCCACCTCCGAAGAGCGGATAAATTTGTACTTGGCGACAATTTTCGCAGAAACATAAGGCCCAAGTCCCACCTTCAGCTTTTCGGCCACGCCATACTCCACCATTAGCGGAAGGGTAACGTAGTCGATCTTTTCACGGAAGCCGACATTGCCGTCAGGCGGGAACTTATAGCCCACGCTGATGTATTGGAGTTCGGGCCGCAGGCTGATTTTGTCTGCAAATGCCCATTCGGCAAAAGCGCCGAGCTGGAAGCCCATGACAAACCGGGGCTGTTCGGCATCCTTCAGGTTCATCCTTGCCGTGCCCAGGTTGGGCCCAGCCGTGATACCGAAATGGATGTCCTGTGCATGCATGGCGCTGCTCAACACGATGAACAGCAGGGTAATCGTACACTTTTTCATGATTGTATAGTTATTGGTTTTAAGAAATAATCGGTGAAGTTCCGCCCGGAACAGGCTCCCCATGGGCGTACCGTCAGTAGGCCAAGTATCAACGAGCGCAATGTCATTCCCTTTTCATCTTTGCCTGTAAATCGGGCCGACATGAAAAGGTCATCGAAAAATCACCGAAAAAAAATCGATCGGGTGTCACGCCAGTGAACGGATGATAAACTCGGGGGCGATCGGGATCGGCAATGCGAATCGGGCGCGCGAATCACGTGCAATTTGATGGTGAGATGACCGTCCCCAAGAGCAAGCTAGCCCTATCTTTGCGAAATGCATGCAATCCAAGGAAATATCCCTCGATAATGGCCGAATTCTGGGAAACGAACTTTATCGAAAAGCAAGAGATGTGGGGGCTCGCGCCTGCGAACTCCGCCTTACTGGCAAAAGACCTATTCGTCGCGCACGCCGTGAAAACCGTCCTTGTTCCCGGCATCGGCTACGGCCGAAACGGGCAGGTCTTCAGGGAACAGGGCATGGACGTGACGGGCATCGAGGTATCCGAGACGGCCATCGCGCTTGCCAGGAAGCACCACGGAGCGGACATGGCCATCCATCACGGGTCGGTAACGGACATGCCATTCGACGACCGCAGCTATGACGGCATTTTTTGCCACGCGTTGCTGCACCTGCTTGATGCCGACCAGCGGCGGAAACTGATCGCCGACTGTTACCGCCAGCTCGCGCCCAGCGGCTGCATGGTCTTCACCGTCATCTCGAAAGCGGCACCGACCTACGGCAAGGGCAAGCACATCGGGCCAGACCGGTATGAGCTGTTCGAAGGGGCAAAGCTATACTTTTACGATCGCGACTCGATTGCCCTTGAATTTGCCGAAGCGGGGTTGGTTGAGGTTACCGAAGTCGATGAGAACTTCCCGTTCTATTTCGTGGCATGCACGAAATGAAAGCGCTTGCCTGAAAATCACAGCCGCTCCAATTCCGCTTTGACCTGCTCCATCAACCACATGGGCGTGGAGGTGGCGCCGCATACGCCGACGGTATCGCCGGGATTGAAGTGTGCAGGGTTCAGTTCGGAAGGATCCGAGACGAAATAGCTGTTGGGATTGTGCTTGAGGCAAACCTCGTACAGCACGCGGCCGTTGCTTGACTTTTTGCCGGACACGAACACGATCCGATCGAACTTGCGGGCGAATTCGCCCAGATCGTCATACCGGTTGGACACCTGCCGGCAAATGGTGTCGTTGGCCTTGACATCGTACCCACGGCCGATCAGCTCGTCCTTGATGGCGTAGAATTTGTCGACGCTCTTGGTGGTTTGGCTGTACAGCGTGAACCGGTCGGGCAACTCGACCCCGTCCAGCTCGGCGATGTCCTGGAAAACCAGCGCATCGCCGTTTGTCTGCCCCTGCAGCCCGATCACCTCGGCGTGGCCATGCTTGCCGTAGATGAGGATCTTTTCATCCTGATCGAATGAGGTCTTGACCCGGTTCTGGAGCTTCAGGACGACGGGGCAGGAGGCATCGATGAGGGTGATGTTGTTCTCGAGCGCGATCCGGTAGGTCTCCGGCGCTTCGCCATGGGCACGGATGAGCACCTTCTCGTTGCGCAACCCGGGAAGCTTGTCGTGCGCGATGATGCGCAGCCCCTTGGCCTTGAGGCGGGCCACCTCCTCGTCGTTGTGCACGATGTCGCCCAGGCAATACAGGTAGCCGTCCTCTTCGAGGATCTCTTCGGCCATGTCAATGGCGTAGACCACCCCGAAACAAAACCCGGAATCCTTATCGATCGTTGCCTGTAACCCAAGTGCCATCGCTTTGCAAACTTAGCTAAAGTTGCTTTTTTATGCAATTTTAATCGTGCTAAATAAAAAGCAACGTTAGCGTTCTCTCCGCTGCCGCTGAGCGGCTATGCTAACAGCGGAAAAGTAAAGAAATTATCGCGACAATACGAAATTGCGGTAAAGGCTACCGTAGACCTCCCGCAGGAAATCATTCACCCCCTCGGTGTAACCGGTATTGCATCCGTTGGTGATGACCACGATGCCGAATTTTTCCTGGGGCTGGAAGAACATCGCGCTGTACAGCCCATACGCCACGCCGTTATGCCCTTTGAGCACCTTGCCCGGCAGCAGGTTGTCCATCGTGCGCAACGCCAGGCCATAACCCTCTTCGTCCGACAGTGCGGTCTGCATGAGTTGGGTACTTTCTTCCGACAGGATGCGCACCCCCTTGTACGTACCATCATGCATGTGCATGGTCATGTAGCGCGCCAGGTCGGCTGCCGAGATCTTCATGCCGCCCGTGGGCGAAAACGCCGGGGTGCTGTAGCCGTCGACGTAATCCTTGAGCCGTTCTGCCGGCGATACGTAGGCTTGCTCCGCCGCGAATGCACCGGTATTGCCATCGTAGGCGTACAGGGTCACGAACCGGCTGCTATCCAGCGCATCCGCGTTGTAACCGCCGTAAAGCCCCAGCGGTTGGAGGATGTGCCGGTGGATGTACCGGTCGAACCGCTCGCCGGAAACCTTTTCGAGGATGGCACCGGCCAGGTTGAAGTTGAGGTTGCAATACTGGTATCGCGCACCGGGTGCGTAATCGTTGTAGGCCTTGGCCCAATCGGCGGTTTTTTCGGGGTTGAACGCGTCGAGCGTGAAATAGCCATTCCTGTCACCGATGCTGGAGGTGTGCGACAGGATCATCCGCAGCGTGATCGCCGAATCCGGGAAATTCGGGTTGCGTACGCGGAAGCCGATCAGCGCCCCCACGTCATCGTCCAGCGAAAGCTTGCCCGCCTCGACCTGCTGCAACAGGCCGGTGGCCACGAACGACTTGGAAATGGAAGCGATGCGGAAGAGGTCGTCGTCTGCCAGGGCCTCGCCCGATCCGAGGTTTTTCAGGCCAAACGAATGGCGATAGACCAGGTCCGTGCCGTTGACTACGGCCACGGACACGCCAACGGCTTGGTATTTGGCCATGATGGCCCCGATTTCCGCTTCGGCACGGGCCGCAGGCTGGGCCCACGCGCCCGTTGCGGCAAGCAAACACAAAACCGTCGCGGCGAGCCAGTGGCGTGATCCTAAAAGTGTCGTTGCATGCATAGCGTTAAATCGTTGTCGTACTATCGCTTCGTCCCGGATCCGGCTATCCGCACTTCGCGTTTTACATCCGTTTCGTCGTTTTCCTCCCCGTATCGCCGGAAGTCTTCGATGACCTTGAGCCAGCTTAGGTTGAAACGGTCATCCAGTCGCTTGATGCCCTCCATGTCGACCAGCTCGTAGATGTTTTTCCACCCATCGCCCACCGGCAGCTCCAGGTTGGGATGGGGAACGTAATACCCTTGCTGGATGCGGAGGAAGAGCCGCTTGTTGTACCGATCGCCGCCGTTCAGTTCGTTCTTGGCCAGCATGCTGCTGATGTAAGGCCGCTGCATACGGTATTCCGGTACCACCTGTTCGCCCAGGCCTTGGTAAAAGTCGATGAAATCCTGTGCCTGGAAGGCGGGGCGCGGGGGTTTGGGCGCCCAATGGTCGTAATGCGTACCCGCGGTCAATTGTTCGCGCAGCGTGGCGATCATGTAGTGGAGCATGAGGTATTCGGCCTGGTGGCTTTCCAGCTTCACCAGTTTCCGGTCTACCCGCACGCGCAAGGCCGTGGCCTTGAGCCGGGGATAGAAGCGGTTGAGCAGGTTTTCGCGTACCGCATGGTCGGCGCGCGCCATCCGGAGGATGCCCTGCAACGCGTTCAGGCCGTCGTTGTCCGCCGCGTCGGTCTTCGCGCCTTGCTCCAGCAGGTACCCGGTGAGGGCCACCGCGCCGAAACGCACGGCCAACAGCAGGGGCGTGAGGTTGTACTCATGCCGGAAGTCCAGCCCGTACCGCTGGTAGGTGGGCAAGGCCGACTTGACGCTGTCGGTTACGTAGGGCTGGAACAACCGCCGCAGGATGGCCTTCTCGTCTTGCTCCCACCGGTCGGCGGGACGATACTTGAGCTCGGCCAGCTTGGCCAGCGGTGCGCGGAGCCGATAGAAGACCGCGTAGTTGAACAACCGGTCCTTGGCTTTCTTGTTGAACTGTTGCGGATCGAGCGCCTCATCGAGCAGCTTGCCGTATCGCTCGGCCGTGATGACCTCCCATTCGATGGGCTTGAGCTGCAGGATCCGTTCGCGGATGGCATCGGCCTGCTCCTGCTTGCCCTGCAGTTCGAGCTTGCGGGCCTCCTCCTGCCACTCCTCCTTGCTCGACGCCTGGTTCCTGAGCGAGGTCTGCTGCTTCATGTCCACCAAGCCCAACAACCGCAGCAGGTCGTGCTTGCCGTTGCTTTCCACGAAAAACAGGTTGCGGATGGCGCGCGTCATGCCCACGTAGAGCGCATTGACGTAGAATTTGTATTCGTCTAGCGAACGGTCGGCCTTGTCCTTCGCACGCGAGAACGCGATCTCGTCGGCACCGAGGTCGGCTTCCGCCACGCCAGCGGCGATCTCGCGGAACGTCTTTTCCTGCCCGGAGACCATGTTGAACAGGATGATGCTCTCGTACTCCAGCCCCTTGGCCTCGTGGATGGAAAACAATAGCGGCGTCTGGAAGTGTTTCCGGGCTTCGGCCTTGTCCTCGTCGCGGAGCACCAACACCGCGAATCTGGTCGACTGCTTGGTCTTGCCGTCCAGGTCGGCGTTTACCTTGGCCGTATTGGGCAGGAATTCGACGATGCCTGCATGGGCCGAGTTGGCCTTCACCAGGTAGGTGCTTTCCTTGTCGATCGAACCGAACCGCAGATTCTTGATGCGCAGCAGCCGGTTGGCGATGGCGGTCACCTCGGGCGTGTTGCGGTAATTGGTGGCCAGCACGCGGATGATCTCGGCCGACACGTCCTGCCGGTAAAACAGTGTTTTTACCTGCGCCCACGAGAAGAAGTTGGGATGGACGATCTGGTTCGAGTCGCCGCACAACAGGAAGTTGGCAGGCTCGCCCAGCGATTTGAGTATGGCCTGGAGCTGCACGTTGGTGATGTCCTGTACCTCGTCGACCACCACGTGATCGTATCGCGGCCCGATCTTGTCCAACAGGCCGAAAGACCGGAGGTTGCCGTCGACGTAGCCTTCCTTGTCGAGCCAATGCATGTATTTCAGGAACAATTCGTGGATGGCCGCACGCTCCTGCTCGGGGAAAATGGATTGCCGCACGCCAAGCGCCGCGTAATCCTCGGCCGACAGGTAGGCCTTGTCGACGGCCGACCCCGTGAGCACGCCCTTGAATTCCTCGTAGAGCTTGTGCGTATCCTTGATCCTGTAGGCTTGTTTGTAGCGCGAGGCCCATTCGTTGAAGGCCCGGAAGGTGAGCTCCTTGCCATCGGTGGCCTCGATGGTGTCCAGGTAGTCGCGGAACGAGAGGAATTCGACCGCCTGCCGCGGGTTGTCGTACCCGAAAGACGCGTAGAGGTCTTGGGCGTTCTCGATGAGGAACGGCGATAGCGAGGTGTAGAGCACCGATCCGTGCAGCGACTTGACCTTCTCGAGCATGAGCGCCGTCTTGCCGCTGCCCGCGGGCCCGATGACGATGACGGGCGCGGGCAGCTCCACGATGGACGATTGCGCATCGTCAAACGAGAGGAACTTGTCGAGGACGTGGAATTTGCGTTTGGCCGGGTTGACGTAGCTGACCTCCAGGGTATGGCCTTCGGTCTGGGTTTCGTCTGCAACGGCCTGCAACCGCGACTCGTCCACCTTCACGCCATTGAGGAAGCGGCAGCGGGCGTAGTTGTGGTTCAGGATGGTCTCCAGCACGAAGATGTACTTGTGCCCGGCGTAGCTGCCGATGCTGAACAGCAGCCGGTTGGTGTCGTCCAACTTGGCGCGGTAGTAGCCCTGGCCTGGCATTTTCTTCACGTCGGCCGCGCGGAAATCGCCCGCTTTCAGGAAAGCGATCGTGCGTTCGATCCTTCCCTTCAGCGCGCCGTGCTCAAAGCCTTCGTAGAACAGGATTTCCATATGCAAATTCCCCTTCGGCGAATGTAGGCATTATCGCTGGGATGCCGCATAGAAACCGTACTTTTGGAGGCAATCATCGCAATGGAAGGCAATATGGAGTTGACGGTAGATTACGCCATCATCGGGGGCGGGGTGGCCGGATTATCCATGGGCATCGCGCTGTTGGCACAGCATAAGGATTTCCTCGTCTTCGAACAGGCGGCGGTGTTGAAGGGCCTGGGCGCAGGGTTCGGCTTGGCAGCCAACGCCATGCAGGCCTTTGACTACCTCGGCTTGCGGCCGGAGGTGGAAAGGATCGGGTTCTACACCGAGACCTATGCGATCCTCGACCACCGGGGGCGCACGCTGGTCGCCCCCGATGCCCAGCGCCTCAGCGCACGGTATGACCAGCACAACTTTACCGTCCATCGGGCAGACCTCCATCGATTCCTGGTTGGCAAGCTGCCCGCGGAGCGGCTGCGGCTCGGCAAACGGTTGCGGCGGTTCGAGCAGGGGTCCGCTGGAATCCATTTGGTGTTTGAGGACGGTTCCGCCTGTCGTTGCCAGTACCTGATCGTGGCGGACGGCGTCAATTCCACAGCCCGCCGACAATTGGTACCCCGATCCACCCCCCGCTATTCAGGATATACCTGCTGGCGGGCCACGATACCGAACGGCGCCATCGGCCTGGAGCGCGGTTCGGAAACCTGGGGGCCAAAGGGCCGCTTCGGCATGACGCCGTTGGTTGACGACCGCATCTATTGGTACGCCTGCGTCAATGCGCCTAAAGACAGCCTCACGTACCGGCAATACACCGTAAAAGACCTGCTGTCGGTTTTCGGCGGTTACCACAGCCCCATCCCCGAGCTGCTGCGCAACACCAAGGACGAGGACCTGATCTGGAACGATATCGTCGATATCAAACCCTTGGCCCGGTTCGCCTTCGGCAACATCCTGCTCATCGGCGACGCGGCGCACGCCACCACACCGAACATGGGGCAAGGGGCCTGCCAGGCGCTCGAAGACGTAGCTGTGCTCAGCCATGAACTCCGGCAAACCGGCACGGTGGCGCAGGCCTTCGTACGTTTTGAGCAACGGCGACTGAAGCGCACGAAATACATTACCGACACGTCCTGGCGCATCGGTCGTGCCGGCCAGCTGAGCAATCCGCTGCTCATTGGCCTACGCAATGCGGCCATGCGGGCCATGCCCGCGTCTTGGGCACAAGCAAGCCTGAAAAAACTCCTGGATGTGGATTTCCGGTTACCGGACGGTGGCAGCCGAATCGGAGGGCACGACCGTCAATGATCCCCCGCGCTCATAAATGACGTACATCGCTTGGCCTAGGCGAAGCAACAGCTCACGGACGGCCAGCGCGCGGTCGGCAGGCCACCCGTCGTCTGGCAGCTTGGGGCAAGTGAGGAAACGCATCAGCTCGTCAAGCGCGGTGTACCACGCCCGCAAGGATTGGAAGGAAAAGAACCTGCTGAGCGTATCCGCCGGGTCCACCCCTCCTCCCTGCGTATAGGCGCCGCGGTCGCTGTAGGCAACGTAATCCGCATGCAACCGGAAAAAGGCCAGCGGCGCGGCCTGCCTCTTCAGGCCCGCTTTTTTGTATAGGAGATAAGCCACCTCCACCTGCAGGATCAGTTGCTGGCAGTGAAATCCATTCTGGAGCACGTCCGCACAGGCCATTTCGGGGCAAACGGCCGAGTTGACCGTCAGGTTGATCTCCCGGAGCCATTCCTCCGCCGAGGCGGCGCCGCCGAAGAATTCCGTTAGGTAAACCATTGGATCCCGGATAATTTCATTGGATAGCTGCCGAAAATTTTTCGCTTTCCATTTCTTTTCTTTAATTTTCACCATAATTCATTAATTTTAGCAACGGCGAGGTTCGCATCCCTTGTAAACCTCGTCCGTTTCGATACAAGAAAAAGCGTTCGTGAATAATTATTTGCTCGGGAACAAATATAGGAACAATTTTTCTTCAAACCAAAAAATTTGGGAGAAAATTAGACGACAATGGGCACTGTACTGAAACGAATCAAGGAAATCGCGCAGCAAGAGGGCATCAGCCTCACGGCGTTGGAAACGGTGATTGGCGCCAGCAAAGGCGTGCTATCCCGCGCATTGGCCAACGGAACCGACATCCAAAGCAAATGGCTGGTCCGGATAACCGAAAATTATCCGCACTACTCGCCCGATTGGCTCCTGACCGGTCATGGCACGATGCGGAGCGGCGATGCCACCCCGGATGCAGCCGTGTTGCGGGACTCGGCCGAAGGCTACCTGGCCGAAAAGCCGAAGTCGCCCAACGATGAGCTTATCCACGCATTGAAGCAGGTCATCGCCACGCAGGATACCGCCATCCAATCGCAAGCCGTAACGATCGCCACGCTCCAAAAGCGGGTCGCTGAGCTGGAGGATAGGTGAAGCGCGCCCACCACCGATTCGGCGCCATAGGGGGCTTTTGATGGTATGGCAACGATCATGCTCCGAAAACGTCGTCCCTGGCTTGCCAAGCCGATACCCATACTGCTCATCCTGGCTTGCCTATGCGGATGCGACCGCCGAAAAAGCCCGGAAAACACCGTTCGACTCCCCGTGCGCGCCGTGCTCGATTCGATGCATGCCGCTTTGCTGGATGGCGAACCGCGATTGCAGCTGAAGCGATACGCGGATAGCAGCCTGCAACGCTATGCCCCGCTTTCGGCGGCCGAACGGCTGCTGAAGTACGAATACGATTACCTGCACCACACCACGCATGGCCGGAACGATTTCGAAAACGGCAACCGCGTCGTCGACAGCGCACTGCACCTTTTCGATCATGTCCGTTTCCGCGAAACCAACCAAGGGGCCTATATCAACTGGATGCTTTACAAAGGGGATATGCTGGTGGGCCTCAAGCGGCTTAACGAAGCGTTCTTCTACTATTACAGCGTCAGGGAAAACTATTTGGAGAAAGGGGATACCTGCAACCTGTCGCAGTTTACCCACCGTTTGGGCAACGTACGGTATATGCAGCGCAATTACCGCGACGCCATCGAGCAGTTCCGCCAATCGTATGCCGAATACCGCACGTGCGCAAAAACCCGGGCGCCCCGCGCCTACTACGACGCCGTCACCGAGCCACAATCGCTCCTCAACGGCATCGCTTGGTTCTACGACCTGCTGGGCGAGGCGGACAGCGCCTTTCGGTATTATCACCTGGCCTTGGATTTCCTGGATGAACACGCGCCGCGATTTCCAGAACGCGCGAGGGCCACGGAGGTAGCCCAAGGGGTGATTTACGGGAACTTAGGCGGCCTTTACGCCAAAACGGGACGTTACGATGAGGCCGAACGGTACCTCCGTGCCAGCCTGACGATCAACAGGAGGCCACGAAATGACAATCGCGATGCCCAATCCGCCCAGATCAAATTGGCTGACCTGTATGTGAAGCAGGGTCGCTTCGACGCGGCCGCGCAACAGTTGGCCGAGTGCCGGCAAGGGCTGGACACGCTGCACAGCGAAGACTTCGAGCGCCGGTGGCGCCATGTCAACTGGCAATTGCGCGATAAGGCCGATAGCCCGGTCGCCGCCTATTCGGCCCTGAAGCATTACCATCATTATCAGGATTCCCTCTCGCAGGTCAACCAAACGATGATGGGGTCGGATTTCCAACACGAGTTCAACACCATGGAACAGCGATTGGCCTACGCCCAACTTGCCTACCGGAACCGACTGAACTCCATATCGCTGGCGATCAGCGTGTTTGCGTTGATATTGGTGTCGTGCATCGTCTACCTCGTCTATGCCAACTGGCAACGGTCCAAACGGAACCTGGCGCACTTGACTTCGCTCAATGCGCGCATCCAGCAACAGAACGAAAAACTCTACGGGGCCCTGTTGGCGCTGCACGATAGCCAGCAGGACAATACGCGGATCCTGGCCATGGTGGCGCACGACCTGCATACGCCGATCGCGAACATCATGATGAGCACGGACTACCTGCTGCAAGACACCTCCATGCTCTCGCCCGACCAGGCGACCTATTTCGAGATCATCCAGAAATCCAACGGAAAAGCGCTGGAGCTGATCGGAGACCTCATGCGCAGCTACGAAAACGACGTCGGCTCGGCCAATGAAATCGCCTTGCACGCCATGGTACAGGATTGCGCGGACCTGATGCGGGTCCGGACCGACAAGAAACAGCAGGAACTCGTCGTGGAAACCGAACCGCTCACCGTGACCGGAAGTTCGGAACGGCTCTGGCGGGTCATCAGTAACCTGATCGACAATGCCATCAAGTTCACGCCGAGGGGCGGTCGCATCGCGGTGTACCTGCGCAGGGAAGCCGATGAAGCCGTGATCGAGGTGGAAGACAACGGGATGGGCATCGAAGCCGGGCAGCATGGCTTTTTCGAGATGGGCAACCCGGCAGGCCGGACGGGGACCGAGGGCGAGCCGTCTTCTGGCCTGGGCCTGGCCATCGTAAAGCAAATCGTGTCGGCACACCGGGGCCGCATCCATTTTACCAGCGCGCCGGGGAAAGGATCGACGTTTTACGTCAGGCTGCCGCTGTAGCGGTGCGCGTGGCGTGGCCGACTAGCCCAGGGCAAGCAGGCGCCCTAGTGTCGTGTCAACCATAAGATGTCGCATAAGCCGCCGCTATTTTTCGTTCCTGGCAACGCTGGAAAATGCGCGCATAGCCTTAGCTACGTAAGCATTTGACAAGGCAGCCAGGGATGGAAAGGACAAGGATTGGTGCGATGGAGTATGGTTGACACGACACTACCCGCCCCACGCGGTAACCAACACGTTGCGGCTGCCGCCGCGATCGCGATGTTCGCAGAGGTAGATACCCTGCCAGGTGCCCAGCGCCAGGCGGCCGTGGCGGATCGGCACGAGTACCGAAGCGCCCATCAGGGAGGCCTTGAGGTGGGCGGGCATGTCGTCCGGTCCTTCATAATCGTGCACGTAGTCCGGATCGTTTTCCGGCACGGCCTTGTTCATGAAGGTCTCGAAGTCCATGCGCACGGTCGGGTCCGCATTCTCGTTGATGGTCAGCGAAGCCGAGGTATGCTGGATGAATACCTGGCACAACCCTGCCTTCCAATGCCTGATCGGCGCCAAGCAGGCTTCCACTTGGTCGGTGATCAGGTGGAAGCCCCGGGGATAGGGGCGCAAAGCCACGGACTGTTGATGGATCGTCATGCGGCAAAGGTAGTCAATCAACAGCCTAAAACCGCTCGTCGGTGAGCGCTTTGTTGACCATGGCGCCGGCCAGGCTACCCGTAGCGACGGCATTGGCCACCGACCGCATCATGCTCGCGTTGTCCCCGCATGCGAAAATGCCCCCCACGCTCGTCTGTTGGAACGGGTCCACCTTGATATGGCCCTGTTCGGTCAGTTCGCAACCCAGCGCAACGGCGATATCCGAATGCTGCTCGAACGGAACCGCAGCATAGACCGCTTCGAACGCCATCGTGCCGCCGTCGGTGAAGCCGACGCCGCTGATGTGCCCCTTACTGTGCTCGATCGCCGAAATCCCCGTTTCGACGACCCGGATGCCATGCCGATCCAGTTTGGCCCGTTGTTCCGCGGTGAAACCGGCCTCCCCCGACGTCAGCACCGTGAGGTCTTCGGTGAGGTTGCGCACCAGCGACGCGATATGGAAGGCCCGTTCGCCATTGGCCATGATCCCGGTCTTCCGGCCGCGGTATTCGTAGCCGTGGCAATAGGGGCAATGGATCACGGAGATGCCCCAGCATGCCGCGATGCCGGGGATATCCGGCAGCAGGTCGCGGATGCCGGTGGCGAAAATCAACTTCCGCGCCGTGAACGCGCGCCCCGCCCGTGTGGCGATGGCATATCCGCCGTCCGTTTGCCGTCCGCTCACCGCAAGGTCGTCCACGAAGGCCACCGTATCGTAGACCGATACCTGTGCCTTGGCGCTGGCCGCGATCGCGGCGGGCGTTTCGCCATCCTGGGTGATGAAGTTGTGCGAATGCGGCGTCTGCCGGTTGCAGGGCAGGCCGCTGTCGATGATCAGCACGCTCCGCAAGGAGCGTCCCAAGGCCATGGCCGCGGAAAGGCCGGCGTAGCTGCCGCCGATGATGATGACGTCAAAAACTTGCTGTTCGTTCATCGCCGTTTTGTTTCGACAAAGATAAGAAAGATTTTTTATTGCAACATGATTGCTATTGCTGCGGCTTCGCGCAGGTTACGGTTTATTCGAAGTAACTTTCGTAAGTTTGCATGCTTAGGAGGAAACCACATGAGGATTGCCAAATGGGCAGGAACGGTCATCGGCCTGATTGTTTTGTCCCTGAACATCGGTTGCGACCAATTCACCAAATCCGTGGTGCGCAATCAGATCGCCCCGAGCGAACGGATTTCGGTCATCGAGAACCACCTGACGCTGACCAACGTCGAAAATTCTGGTGCATTCCTCAGCATGGGGCAGGGCTGGTGGCCGCCCGCCAAGACCATCATGTTGATCGTTTTGCCGATCCTGGCGCTGCTGTTCGGTCTCTATTACATGATCCGTGTCGGAAACCGGGAGCCGTTGCTCCTGTTTGCGTTGGCTTTCGCCATCGGCGGCGGCATCGGCAACCTGATCGACCGGGTGTTGTATGGATCGGTCACGGATTTCATGCACCTCAGGCTCGGCCCCCTGCAAACCGGCATCTTCAATATGGCCGACGTGTCGATCATGGTCGGCATGGGCATCCTGTTGGTCCTGTCGTTCAGGCGAAAGCTGAGCGTTTGAGTGACGCCCCACCTAAACCTTTTGCCGGGCAACTTGTTGGGAAAAGGTATGCAGGTCATTCCAACGATCATCGAGAAACAGGCCCGGTTCGCGTTGTCCCATTACCCGGCACTTGACCATACTCGTATCGAATTCGTCTTTAGCCGTGGGTTGAAACGCTCGGTCATGGCCGCCAGGCCCAAGGTAAG
Organism: Parapedobacter sp.; assembly: GCA_037190485.1. GTDB lineage: Bacteria > Bacteroidota > Bacteroidia > Sphingobacteriales > Sphingobacteriaceae > Parapedobacter. The sequence goes on along the minus strand of JBBCJB010000014.1, from coordinate 199,391 downwards.
TTCCCTGTTCGGGAAACGGGAAAACCGGGGTTACCAAATCCTGATCAATCCGGTTTTCAAACTCAAACACAGTTTCCAGACCATCCAGCAGCTACCGGACGGTGTGCTGATTGGCTGGATCGGCCATGAGCTGGGGCACATCATGGATTACGAACGCCGTGGCCCCTGGGGCCTGGTCCGTTTCGGGTTGGGGTACTGGCTATCGCGGAAATACATCCGTAAAGCCGAACGCGCGGCCGACTCGTTCGCCGTAAACCACGGGATGGGGCGCTACATCCTGGAGACCAAATCGTTCATCCTGGAGCACACCGGGTTGCCGCAGGCCTACAAGGACAAGATCGCCGCGCTCTACCTTTCGCCGGATGACATCATGGGGCTGATTGGCGAACTCGAGCATGAAAACGATCCGCAGCGCGGCGAAACGCTGGCCAAGGAAGAACAAACCATGCAGGAAATCCGGGGCCGCGTCTGAAGGAAGCCTTGGCGAAAGGCGCTAGGCATCGGCATGTCGTGCCATAAACGCCTCGAAATCGGAGAACGCCCCCTCATCCATCACCCTGGGGATCTTGACCTGGCCTCCCAGCTTCTTCGTTGCTTCGCTCCATGCATAGAACCGTTCGGCCGGGACGACTTCGACCTCCACGCCTTTCAACGACTGCTTGCGCGCCACGCCGTAATTCTTGTTGAGCTCGGCCAGCCGTCGATCGAGGAACCGCGTGACCGCCGCCGCATCGAGCGCCTTGTTGGTGCCCAGGTACCATGCATTGACGTAGCCGTCGCCCCTGCGGATCGCGGCCACGGTAAATTCATGTACCTCGGCATCGAAGTGCTCGCCTAGCTGCTTCATGGCTTCATTCATCTGGTGGACGGAAAGCTGCTCGCCCACCACGTTGAGGAAATGCTTGGTGCGTCCGGTGATGATGATCTCGGCACGTTGCTTGTCGGCGATCATCACCGTGTCGCCGATCATGTACCGCCAGGCCCCGGCTACCGTTGAAATCAGCAACACATAGTCGACGTCGGGTTGCGCCTCCGCCAAACTCAGCACCTGGGCATCCTGTTTCACGCACCCGTGTTCGTCCATGTTTTCCGGCGTGAACGGCACGAACTCGAAAAAGACGCCGTTATCCACGATCAGCGCCATGGCCTGCGTGTCGGGTCGCTTCTGCGTGGCCAGGTAACCTTCGGAAGCCAGGTAGGTGTCGATGTGGATCAACGGGCGGGCCACCAGGGCCTCGAAACTCTTTTCGTATGGTCCGAATGCCACCCCGCCGGAGGAATACACGCGCAGGTTGGGCCAGATGTCATGTATCGTTTCGGCGTTATTGCGCCGGATGATTTCCTTGAGCAGCAGCTCCGACCAGGACGGGATGCCGGTCATGCTGCCCACGTCCCATTTCGGTGCGCGCTTCGCTATACGCGATACGCGTTCATCCCAGCTTTCCAGGCGCGCGATGCGCGCCCCCGGCTTGTAGAATCGCCTGAACCAAAGCGGTATGTTCGCAGCGCTGATGCCGCTGATCTCGCCCTCCAGGAACTCGGCGTTGGGCTTGAGCGACGTGCTGCTGCCCAGCATCATGATCTGCTTTTCGAAGAAATCGGGCGGCAGGTCGAAATTCCGGAGGCTCAGCACCTGCTGGATACCTGCTTTTTTGATCGCTTCGACCATATCGTCGGTCACCGGTATGGCCTTGCTGTTGGTCGTCGTTCCGCTGCTCAACGCGAAATAGCGTTGCCCGCCGGGCCAGGTGACGTTCTGGTGCCCCTCGCGCAGGTAATGCCACCAATCGGCCTGCATTTTATCGTAATCGTGTATGGGCACCGCCTGCTGGAACGCCCGGATGGGGTCGGCTTCGGCCAAAATGGCCCCGAAACCGTATCGTTTCCCGAAAGCCGTATGCTTCGCCGTTTCCAGCAAGCGCTTCAAGACCTCGAATTGCGCCTGTTCGGGCGTCTGTTCGCTGTTGATGTATTGCGTGATCTCAATCGTCCGCTTGATCAATCCGCCGATAATAGCCATCGCCGTTTCCTCCTGTCATTTGGGGGGCAAACAGTCGATCGGTCGGTTTTGTTCGTCGTTGATTGCCGGATGCGGTTAATTTTTAACAAAAGATTTCATTGCGATGGGGTGATTTTGAAAACCTATCCGTAAATCGGCCCAGTATATCAATTTCTTTACACAGTTCATGTTGAATCACGCCTTGCCTGCCGACGTACCGAATTGCAAAGACCACAATGTGTGGTTTGGCATACCGCTGGAAGTGGACAACCTGTTGAAGGAGTTACGCAAGTGACGTAAGCCGACTTAATGGGCATGGTGCCTGTGCCGTTGCCGGTAGAGCCGTTCCACGTATACCTCCCAATCCACGGGCGGCTTGCCCCACTCCACCAAACGATCGTTGAAGAAATACAACCAGTAAGTCTCGAAATTGTCTTGGCTATTGGCATTGGGCGCAACGTAATCATGATACTCAACCACTTCCATCACCCCGTCTTCATATTCCTTGGCGGCAACGGTATTGGCGGGATCCTTGCCCAAGGCCGTTTTCACCTCGGCTTTGGACATGCCAATAGCGACCTTGGTCAGGTCTACCCGTTTCCAAGCGCCCTTTATGGTTGAACAGGCCAGCAATGTGGTGGATAGCAGGGCGATCATGGCCAGGTAACGGCCGATGGCGAAAAATTCGTTGCGTTTCATGATGCGGTCTTTTCCCAATAGGCATACAAATCACGGGCCATTGGAAAGCACATGCGGCCATTGCCTGGATGACCGTGCGTCGATTCCCTTCTGCCTATTCGCCCCGGGGGAAAACCCGGATGATGTCGTCGGCTATGGCAACCATCCGGTTTGGGGCCTTGCCGGTGATGAACGCAGCCAGTTCGTCTATGCTCGGGTAGTCGTGCTGCGCGGTAAACAAGCGGGCATCGTCGATGAGTATGCCATGTTCGTAAGGGGCGCCCAGGATGGTCTCGAGCTCGGCCAATATCGGCGTTTCCTTTTCGCCTTTCGCCGTCACGCCGGCCGAGTAGTGGCCATCCAGCCAGAACAGCGCCGGTTGATGGATCTCGGCGATGAGTTGTTTAAGCACCACGCCGCTATCGCCCAACAGGATGCTCACGTGCGTAAAGCGTTCGAAACGCTTCACCGCGTCGTTGTAGAGTTGCTCCCCCAATTCGATGGAATAGATCCGTTCAAAATGATCGCGCTGCGCCTCGACCATGTCGCCCAAATAGGTTCCCGTCTCGACGAGCACCTGGTATCCGTGTTTCGCACCGAACTTACGGATGGTGTTTTGCTTGACGGTGTGAAGCGAGGGCCGTTCGGTCCGCAACTTCTGATATTCGAGGTATTGGCCGAAATCGGCTTTGTTTTCCACGAACGAACGGTACGCTTCGAGTTCCGACTTCTTTACGCGATGACCGAGTATCTTTTTTAACATGCTGCCTGCTCTTTGTGGCCAAAGCTATGATTTTTACGCCAGCTATGGCCCCGTTGCCGTGGATTTTTCTTGAACGATGCAGATTACGGACGATGGACGGACAACGCGCGACGATGCCATCAGGCTGCTGGACACCGCGTATGATGGCAATGACGTGTTCGGTCTCCGGCGTGTGGAAATCAAGTGTTTCGCCGATGAACCGGAATACACCGAAAACCAAGGCGAACAAAAAATCGTTAACCCGGCTGATACCGATGCCAGCTCCTGCCGGAGCTTGCTGTAATTCGTTTGGATTGCCCGCTGCAATCCCACTTTACTTGTAGGGACTGCCATCAGCGAGCGTGCTTGAAGTGACGGATGATCGGAGGTTGAGTACCAGCAATTCCCCAGGCAAGCCATCGAAATCCTGGAAGGCCTTGGAGACAAACCCATTGTTGGTCAATATCTTCCTTGAGGGGATGTTCAGCGGGTCGATGATCGCGTACAGGCTCGCCAGTTGCGGCAACGTACGCGCCCGGTCGACCAGCAGTTTCGCCACGCGCCCGCCTATCCCCTTGCCCCAATATTCCGGAAGGAGGATGTAACCCAGCTCCGCCTCGATGCTTGCCGCGTGCTCCACCTCCAGCTTGGCCAAGCCAACAAAGGCTCGCGAATCCGCGTCGATGACCTTGTAGTAACCGAAATCGTCGGCGATGCCGTTGCGCGACACCCGTTGTTCGAAATCTTCCACCGCCTCATCCCGGGGCAAGGCGCGCTCGGTGATCATCGCCATCACCGTGCCATCGCCGACCAAGCGAAAGTAATCGTCGAAATCGTCGGGTGTGAATTTTTTGAATGCCAGTTTCAATTTTGCTTGAGTTTGATATGCCCAACCGTTTCAATGGTGTTTTGGGGTTTGCCACAAGTATAAGGAAATTAATCAAATGCCTCATACCCCACCCACCTCCATTCCTGCTGGTTGTAAAGCATTCCGTTTGCGAAAGCCTGGGGTAAAACTTGGCACGCGCTCGTATTTAGCTTAACCAACAGGGAAAAAATAGAAACAGCTAAAAGTAAGAATCATGAAAACGACATTCATCATCGCATCCATCGTCGCTCCGTTCATCACGGTAGCGGCCGCCAACAAACCGGCAGTGGCAAAACCCGTAGAAAAGACCCTCATCGAGGCAAAGGCCTCCGGCAAAATGATCCTGATCGGAAATGCCGCTTTCGGAGACCGGCATGTACAGGGTTTCCTGGATCGCCATTTCGTGGTACAGCACCCCGGAACCCAATCGGAAACCGCTTATTTGCTTTATGATGCCAGCGGAAAGCTGGTGCATCGGGTAACGGGAGATACGAAATATCCCTATGAACTGGCCGTGAAACTGAATCGCGGCTTGGACACCAAAACCCAGTATTACGCCTTGTTGGAGCGGTTCGAAAACGGCGAGCGCTCGGTGGAACTCCTGGAAAACGCCATCATCGGGGCAACGGATGCGCAAGACCACGTCCAAACAAGCGGATTGATGGATGCCTACCTGGCCGCAGTGGGCGAACACCCCTCCGAGGAGCAATTGGCCTTCATCGCCAAGCATACCGAAAACACCACCGAACCGGGATTCGGTTACCTGGCGGCCAAAGAGGCCCACTTGGACAAGCTTGCCGAAATCATCTTCGAAGCGGATTTCGCGCCACTGGCCGCTGCTCAGCAGGTTGACCTGGCGAAGCATGTCGCTGCCGTGAAAAGCAACCATCCTGTCGCTTCGCTGGCCTCACGGATAGACCGGATGGCCATCGACCTGTTGGATCTGCGCGGCGACGCCGAAGCGCTACGCGTTGAAATACCGGGATTCCTTGCCGCACATGCGGGGGGATTGACCGATGCCCAGGTTGCCTACTACCGCGGATTGGCGGCAGAATAATACCGATTGCAGCCGCGCGTACGGCTAAAGCAGCGCACGGCTGCGAAGTTTCCTTCCTGACGGTTGGAGACTTTTTTGATTAAAAAAAACGGCATCCCCGTATCGAGGATGCCGTCTGCGGCCATAAAGGCCGCCCGACTGGAATGGACCTTTAGATCACCGTAGCCACCACCGTATCGCTGTAATCGAGGATATCGGGGTTCGAACCGATGTAAACGGCCCGGAACTCGTAGGCCGCGAATTGCTGCAAGCCCTCGACCGAACGCGTCGATCCATGCGAGTTCACGTCGGTCCAGGGTGCGCTTGTTCCCGCAACCCGGTAACCGAACCGGTAGGAACGCGCCGTTGCTTCCGGTTTCACCTTGAGCAACACACGGCACGACCCGATAGGCCCCACGATCACGTTCAGGTTTGTCGGCCGCGGACAATCACCTTTGGGCTGACGGACCTTGTTGTGTTCGAAGCCGGCAGCAAGGATGACCGCGGGATCGCCGTTGGCCACGCGCTGCACATGGAGCGCAAGCAATTGGAGCTTGTTCTCCAACGCAGCCCGCACCTGATCGCGCACCGTACGGGCGTGTTTGCCGCCTTGGATGGCATCGGCCACCGCGGTACGGTAATCGCCCAGGCCCACGCCGAGGTCGGCCACTTCCGCTACCGCATCGGGAAACAGCGGGTTACCGGTCATTTGCGTGAATACATTCTCCGCAGCATGGTCAAGTGCGATCATGCTCCGGTTACTGAAACTGAATTTGGGTTTGAAAACCATCTTAAAAAGTTTTTTGTTAAAAAATCCGTGAATTTATCCGTGGTTTAGGATCGACGGGTTCGGTTTTCCGGGGCCCCGGAAGGTTTAGGCATCCAGTTGTTTTGTTTGCAATCGCGCTCGGGCTTGAGCTGTACCCGCTTAGGCTTACGGAGACCCTGCCCAAGCCTACGCCGCACCTGCTTTAGCTTATGGAGAACCTCCTCAAGTTACACGGCACCCGCTTGGGGTTACGGAGAACCTGCTCAGGTATGCGCCGCACCGGGTTGGGCTTGCGGAGACCTGGCTCAAGCATGCGCCGCACCCGCTTCGGCCTAATGAGACCTGGGTCAAGTTACGCAGCTCCTGCTTAGGCTTACGAAAACCTGGGGCAAGCCTCCGCTGCACCTGCTTAGGTGTATGTAGACCTGGCTCAAGCCTCCGCCGCACCAGACTAGCCTTACGGAGACCAGGGTCAAGCTTATGCTGCACCTGACCATACATGATCCCGGCAAATCCCGGCGAGAAAAAAGAGCTCCAATTGCACTGATTATTCCAATTGTCCGACTTTCAAAGAACGATTGCCATGCGGAGCTTCCGCGCTAACAATGGGTCAAAGTACGGGAGAAATCGGGGGAAGGGCTTTCGTTTCCGTGCCAAAGCGCCGGAATGAGGTGGAGTTTCTTTGGCACGGATTTACAAACGCGTCTATACAGGCTGTATTACAGCGACTTACCTTTCTTCTTTCGGGGAGATGCCAAACACCTGTTTGTATAGGGTGGAGAAATGCGGCGGGTTGTTGAACCCCATGATGGCCGTCACTTCGCTGACCGAATGCGTGTTCTGCCGGAGCAACTCGCGGGCTTTCCCCAGTCGCGCGACCACGATGGCGCGCTGGGGGGTGAGCTGCCCCTGGGTCTCGAACAGGCGATACAGGTTGCGCCGTGAAACGCCCAAGAGCTGGGCCAGCCGGTCTACGGTGAAGCCGGGTTCGCCAAGGTACTGCGCGATCAACGCTTCCGCCCGCCGGAGCAGCTCGGCGTCGTCCGTCGCCTTCGATCGCGGTTGAAGCGTCTGCAACGCGTCGTGATAGCGCTTCACGACCTGGTACAACGTCTCCTTGCGGTGCGTATTCAACAGGAATCCCTTTTTGTCCGGCTGCCGCAGCCGGTCGAGGTATTTATGCACCGTGGGCGGCAGGAAACGCGCGGGCAATGCATACACCCCCGCCGGATCGAGCTCCGCCGCGGCCCACAGGGCGGCGACTTGCGGGAAGTCTTCCGAAAGCAAGCGTGCGGCTGCCCCGGAAAAGCCGATGGCGTGGAGGGCAAACGAACCGGAAGCCCCCGCCGAAGCGAGCCCCACATCGGTCGCGCCCGGCGGCAGTACCACGGCCTGGCACGCGTAGGCCGGGATTTCCAGCGCCGGCAGGCCGTGGGCGAGCGGCCAACGGCTCGCGCATCGCCCATTCAGGACGAACAGCAGGTAACGATCGCCCGCGTGCCACGCGACCGGCCACGCGGTGTCCGCGGCGCGCAACGACGCATAGAAAAACGTGGTGCCCGCAACACCGTTCGCCGACAGCCCCGCCGTTGGGGAGTCCGCGCCCGAAGGAATGAACTGGATGTGCCGTTCCATAGGCGAAAAATTCATCGATAGCCGTGGGTAAAGCTAACGAATCCGGCAGGTAAAAGCAAAAAGCGGTAGCTGGCGAGCCAGAAATATCAATACGCGCCGCTAAACCCGCCGACTTTGCGTACCTTTGTTTCACACGAACAGTTAGTCGCTCATGCCGTTGGAAAAAGTCGTTACCCATCATCCCCTCCGTACCATCGTATTGGAATACGACCGCGGGATCACGCCGCCCGATTTCGAGAAATCGGCGCTGGATAGCTATTTCCACATGCACGATGAGGTGTGGCGCCTGAAGACCATGCGCGAAGACTACGAGCCGCGCCTGGAGCGGGCCATCGCACAAATCGCCGAGCTGCGTACCGACCTGTATCCCATCGAGCAGGAAATCGATGTGTTGGAACTGGTGACGGGATTGCGCGAAGACAACCCCATGCCGGGCTTCGACGGCTCCATCTCGCTCAAGCTCGACAGCTTCCGGGAAGCGACGCGCAAGCACAACGATGCGCTCATGGCGCTCTACGAGGGCATCAACCGCGTCACCGAAGAGCACAACGCCTTCCTGAAGGAGTTCGACGCCTTCGAAGCGTGGTTCGAAGCGTTTGCCGACGGGCCGTTACACGAATTGTACCAACGCTGGGAAGAACTGAGCGTGGATACCGTATCGCTCGACAACGACCACCAGAACTTCCTGGGCGACTGGGCACCCACCATCGAGGCCGAGCGGGATTATTTCGAGCGCGCCTCCGATGCCTTCGAGGCCTATGCCGAGTTGGTCGATGCGGCCAACGCGCTGTACCGCCGGGCCGAAACCGTGGATGCTGCGCTCGACGAATTCGTCAAGAACAACAAAAACGGCGGCAAGAGCGGCTGGAAGCGGTTCAAGGACTAGACCCTATCGCACCATGCTGGCCTCACCAGCGGCCGCCGGCACCGCCACCGCCACTGCTGCCCCCACCCCAGCTACCGCCGCCGGAACTGCTGCCACCACCCGAGCCGCCGCTACCGCCCGAACCGGAAGATTCACTGATTTTGGGCAACACCACCATCCCCAATGACAATTTGTGGCTGCAATTGCGGCATTGCTGCATCCGCTCGCCTTGCCCCGCCCGCGCCTTGGTGGCGCTGGTGATGGTCTTGACGAAGGGTTTCGTGAACGTGAAATAACCACAGGATGGGCAGGTTTCGAATTTCCGCTGCTTTCCGCCCATGAAGGGCACGATGGTGGCCGCGGCCGCGCCTGCCCGCGTCCAGATCTCATAGGAACGTGTCCCTGCCTTCTCCTCGGCCAGCTGGCCTTTGTCCAGGTAGGGCTTGCCATCGGGGTGCTGTTCGCGGTCCACGCGTTGCCATCCGTCGCCCGGCGGCGGCACCAGCCGCCGGCGCTCGGCCGCGTTGCGCCTGAAGGTCGAAAAAAAAGCGATCCACGATAGCGGTACGGCCAACAGCGGCAAGGCCATCTGCCGATGGAATGCGGCCCTGGCCTCCAGCCTGTGCGACACGTCGTTGCGGTTCGTACGGATCTCTGCCAAACCGCCCACATAGAGCATCCAGATGGCCAACCCGAAAAATACGCCGATGTATACCGGCAAGTATGCCCAATCGTAAATCGCTCCTGGGGATATCCCGAAAAACGCGATGGCGAAAATGGACAGGAACGCCGTGAATAGGAGGATGAAAAGACTGTAGTAAAGGTATATCGCCGTGGATTTCTTCCGCTTTTTCCGCTGCTTTTTCGTCTCGATGCGGGCGTACGCCCGGCTAGCCTTTTTCCAAAGGAGCCAATACAGCGCACCCACGACAACGAACGACAGCAACGCTACCCGGTAACGATACCACCATGATGCCTCCCGTCCCAGGCGGGCGGATAGGTCGGAGGCTGATGCCGGATCGAGCACCACGCCCTTTACAGCGTGCATGGCCGCAAGTATTCCCCCGTCGTAATCGCCTTCGCGGAAACGCGGCACCAGCAGCGTCTCGCCGATCCGCTTTAGCAACGCATCGGGCAACACGGCTTCCATGCCGTACCCCGTGATGAACCGGTAGGCACGCCTGTCGGTGGCGATCATGAGCAGCAACCCATTGTTGGCTTCCCGCTTGCCGATTCCCCACGTATTGAAGAGTTCCAGCGCGAACTCGAAGTCATCGTCGCCTGCAAAATCGCGTATCGCCACGACAGCCAGTTCAGCGGACGTCAGGCTATCCACCCCGGCGGCCAACCGATCGAGCGAGTCTACGGTTTGCCAACCGAGGATGCCGTCCGGATTGCTGACATAATGCCCCTGTCCGTATTCCTTCGGCGAAGGGACGCTACCGACAAGGTATTGCGCAACGGCCATATCGGTCAGGCCGCATAAGAGCATGATCATTCCTAAACGCATGCCCAAAGATAGCAATCCATTTGCGTTTCCGTTCAGGCAAACACGTACGGGGAACCTTTTGGGGAGACGGGAGCCCGGTGCAAGGCGGGCTCCCGTCTTCGCTACGCCACCTCCACGAACAGCTCCGCTTTGGGCGTGCGTACCTTTTTCTGGTTGACCAGCCAGTCGTTTTCGGGATCGCGGTATCCCAACGGCAACAGCGTGACGCTTTTCAGTCCCTGTGCCGGCAGGCCCAGCAGCTCATCGAGCGCCGCGCTGTCGAACCCTTCCATGGGCGTCGCATCGACCTGCAGTTCGGCGGCGGCGGCGATGGCCAGGCCGAAAGCGATGTAGGCCTGGCGTGCCGCATGCTCGAAATTGGCCTGCGCCGGGCGGGATAGGTAAATGCCCTTCAGCCGTTCGGTGTAATCCGCGAACGTGCTCACCGGGACGCCCCGTTCTTCGGCCGTGCGTGCAAACACGGCATCGATGCGTTCAGCCGTATAGTTATCCCATGCGGCGAAAACCACCAAATGCGAACTATCCACGATCTGGCCCTGCCCGAAGGCGATCGGCTGGATCTTGGCCTTGAGCTCGGGGTTGGTGATCACGATCACCTTGAAGGGCTGAAGGCCCGACGAGGTGGGGGCTAGCTGGGCAGCCTCCAGGATTTTTTCCACCTTTTCCTGGGGAACGGCTTGGCCGTTCATTTTTTTCGTGGCGTAACGCCATTTCAACGTTTCTAAAAGTTTCATTCGAATAAATTGTTTCTTAATGGCGATGAAGCTTGCATAAATTATTCACGTCCTTTTGTTTATGGCAATTTATGCAGGTTTCATCTGCTTTTGATTAATGTGCAACGTGGCCAGTAGCCGCGGCATGACCCTGCCGATCACGCCGGATTCCGGCCCGTCGATCGAATTTTCGGTGTCTGGTACCTATTCTCTGACGATCCTTTCTACTCCACCAGGGCTTTGATGAAGCCAGCGGCGGCATCTTCCAGGATGAGCCTGGCCCGCTCCGGGCTGCCGGGTTGAGCGATCATGCCCATGGCAACCAAGCCATGGAGGATGGACCAGAACGTGGTGGCTTTCAGGTGAACATCCGCGTCCGGTTGTTTCCCTGTCTGGATCGCCGATTCGACCGTGGCGTGGAACAAGCAGGCGACTTCGCCGATTTCCTTGATTTCCCTCACCATCTCGCAGGTGGGGATGCCCAGGCCATACATGATCTGGTAATGCTTTTTATGGGACTGCGCAAAATCCCAATACGCATGGGCCATCGCCTTCAACTGGTCGACCGGGTGCCGGTGTGCAGCCTTTGCTTCATCCAGTCGCTTCGCCAGCAGGGCATACCCTTCTTCCGAAAATGCACTCATGATTGCATCCTTGCTTTCGAAATGTTTATACACCACCGGCGTGCTGTACTCAATGGCGTCGGCAATACGACGGATGGATAACGATTCCCACCCTTCGTCCTGCACGATTTGCCAGGATTGGGCCAGGATCGCGGCCCGTACCTGCTCTTGTTGCCGTTGCTTCCGTTCGGAGATTCCCATTATAACACCTTGTTAAAAACTAACACTGTCAGCAAAAATAACGCATTAAACAAAAAGGGGATGTTGCCGTCGTAAAAATCGACAATAATATGACGTAACTACGGACGCATGTCGATGATGCTGTCCACGATGAACACGCTGAATCCGCGCCAAGGGATGGCCTTCTTGTATTCCCGGTAATGCAGGTCAAAGGTTTTGCCGCTGTTCAGCATGAGTACGTTGGCGATGCTGTCGTTCTCCACGGAAAACTCGAATTCATTGGACTGGATGGTACCGGTATTGGCCGATCGAAGCCCGACCTGGATCAGTTTCCCTTCGTACGTCTTGAAGATATTGCCCTTCTTGACCACGTAATTCAACTGCCCGGATTTGACGCCCTCGCCGAACACGTAATAATAATTCCACCAGATCAGGGCCGCGGCGATGACCAAAAGGGCAAGGCCGGCAATGACCAAAAACTTCTTGAAGGGATTCTTCCGCTTTGCGGGCGACTGTCCGTGTTCCATGGCTACCTGCGTTAATGATGATACAAACCGAAAACAAACTTACTCAAAAAATACATGCAAAGCCACTACCTCATGCCGTTAACGAAATAAGCCCCCGGTATCCGGGGAGGATACCATGGGGCTCGATCTACCTATGAAAACGACCTTAACTACCTTCATGTGCGCAGCCGTATACCCGTAATACCGAGCCGATCATGAAATTACCCCATGGAAACGAAGATTTTTTTTCGGTGCGAAGCCGATGCCCGGATCGATTCCGATCCTACGTGCCCAACACCTCGTCCACCATGCCGAAATCCCGGGCCTCCACCGCCGTCATCCAATGATCGCGCTCCGACAGCGTATCGACCGTTTCGAAATCCTGTCCGCTGTGCGTCGCGATGATGCGGTAAAGCTCTTCCTGGATCTTGAGCGTCTGCCGGATGCTGATGTCCATGTCGGCGGCCGTACCCTGCATCCCGCCCGAGGTCTGGTGGATCATCACGCGCGAATGCGGCAGTGCCGCCCGCTTGCCGTTCGCCCCGGCACAAAGCAGCACGGCGGCCATCGACAGCGCGATGCCCGTGCAGATGGTCGCCACCTCGGGCCCGATGTATTGCATGGTGTCGTAGATGCCCAGCCCCGCATACACCGATCCGCCCGGCGAATTGATGTACAGCTGGATGTCCTTCTTCGGATCGGCCGATTGCAAAAACAGCAGCTGCGCCTGGATGATGTTGGCGATCCGGTCGTCCACGGGCTCGCCCAGGAAGATGATGCGGTCGACCATCAGGCGTGAAAATACGTCCATCTGCGCCACGTTGAGTTGCCGCTCTTCGGTGATGTAGGGAGTCATGGCCCGGGGCAAGGCATAGCCTGAAGTCCCGGCGATGTACTGATCGACATACAGGCCGTTGATGCCGTGATGCGCCACTGCGTAGCGGCGGAATTCGTGTTGGTGATTGTTCATTTGGATGTGTATATAGTTATTCCTGCACGCCCCGGTTGGAGCATGTATCCGATTTGCTGGGAAAATGGGATTATCGGCCGAAGAAGGCCATGACCCGCCCGCGGAACGACCGGTGCTGCGGTGCCGAGAACAGCTCGCGGTGGAGGTCTTCCAATTGTCGCCGGAACTGCGTCCGCCCGTATTCGCGGATGGCCGTGTAGGTCTTGCGCTGCCAGCGGCAATCTTCGCGCAGCGCGGCATCAAGCAGCAGCTTGGCCTCGAACAGCGTTTGCTCATCGGGCGCGGCCTGGTGCAACAGCCCGTCCTCCACCCATTGGAGGTTACGCAACGAAGTCTTCATACTGGAGCGATTTTTCCTTGACGACCTGCTTCACTTTCTGCAGGCACTTGAATTTCTGCACCGTGGCGGAGCGCGTGCCCGAAAAGCCGAATCGCGTGGCGAGCTCGCCCATATCCAACTTTTCGTAATAAAAAGCGGTAAGCAGCCGCATGCATTTCTCTCCGGCGGCCTGGAGTACACGCACGATCCTTCCCGCAGCGGGGACGGGTTCTTCGGCAAAATCCACGGGATCCATCCCTTCGAAATCGGCCATCAACCGATCCAGCGATACCTGCCGAAGGTGCTCCCGGTAGCGTTTGTGCCACAGGTGCCGGGCCACGCCGAAGGTATAGGCCGCAACGTCCTGCCGGATGGCGCCGCGTTGGTCGACCGATTTTTCGTAGTACACCAATAGCGCATCGTGGAACACGTCCTTGGCCTCCTCGAGCGTGCCGCCGCGTTTGGCCACGTAACGAGCCACCGCGGGGAAAAGTTGTTGATAAGCGATTTTCAAATCATCCATGCGATCAACGTGTTTTTATAGTCCTGTGCCGATTGTCGTACAACTATCACCCAAACTTGAGAAATATGTTCATAGGCGACACACCTCACTTGGATTCAGGCGTAGTTGCACCGCTGTTGAATGCCGTTCCCCGGATGCGGATGCCTCCCTTTTGCGGTTGCTTGTCCATATCGTCGAGCGTTTCGACACGGTATGCGGCTTCCCCTTCGGGCGTGTAGCTACGCGAAACGGATTTCACGGCCTCCGTAAACAGGACCGCTTCCGCTGGTGCATCCACGGCGACGCCGTTGACGAATACCGCCGCTTGGTCGTTTTTGCCGTACCCCTTGAATTGTTTGCGCAGATAGCGATCCAAGGCGACAAAGCGTTTACGGGCATCTTTCTTGGTATAGATCCGGATGGCATTACCCATCGCCTTGTCGACTTCTATCCGTTCGATTTCGTTGGGATCGAGTCCGGAGATGGTTCCGATGAGCGCTTGGTCGTTCACAAAAAACCTGATGGCGCGTGTTTTCGTGTCGACGTCCATGGAATCGGATTGCGCAAAGGCAACGGAACCGATCAAAAATGGAACAAACGCTAAGAATACCTTTTTCATAATCTTGGTGTTGTTTCAAACAAAGCTAGGGAATAAATTTAAAAAACGCGTTTTGGGCAGGGATAATCGACTTGGACATAAAAAAACTATCGAAATTTGTCCCCGTACGGCGATGCCGATCGTTATGGAGATAAACATTAAGATTGATAACATGAAAGAATTCGCATTGATCTTCAGGCTGAATGACGTGGCGGACTTCCGGCCCACACCCGAACAAATGGAGGAGCGGATGAACTGGCTGGCGAGTATTGCGGCCCAAAACCGATTGGTAGACAAGGGCAACACGCTCCTGCCCACAGCGGGAAGCGCCAAGACCGTGAGGCCCGACAACAGCGTAACGGACGGCCCCTATACGGAAATCAAGGAGTTCATCAGCGGCTACATCGTGGTAAGAGCAGGCACGATCCAAGAAGCGGTGGACATGGCAAAACGGAACCCGATTTTCGAAATCGGCGGGAGCATTGAAGTAAGGGAGGTGCTAAAGCGCGACTAGGCGTGGATAACCCCGGATCGTATCGCGAGCTCCTTCCACAGCTTTTCCGACAGGAATACGCTAAAATGACGGCCGTCTTGTGCCGTCATTTCGGCTTGGCGCACATGGAAATCGCCGAAGACCTTGCGAGTGATGCGTTCCTGAAAGCGTCGGAACACTGGGCAATCCATGGCGTGCCTGAAAACCCGGTCGCGTGGTTGTACACGACGGCCAGAAACAAGGCGAAAGATCTGTTCAAGCGCGATGCCGTTTTTGAAACGAAAATCAAGGGCATGCAAGAATCAGCCGGAGCGGAGCCGCAAGCCGAGTTCGAGTTTACGCAACAGGCCATTTCCGACAGCCAGCTCGCCATGATCTTTGCCGTCTGCGACCCGGTAAACGCAAAAGATGCCCAAATCTGCCTTGCGCTCCAGGTCCTTTGCGGTTTCCGTGTGGAAGAAATCGCCGGCGCCTTCCTTACCAAACCGGAAACGATCAAAAAACGCTTGCAACGTGCCCGGACGAATCTCCGGAATACCCGATTCAACATCAAACCGTTGCACGAGGCCGATGTAAAATCGCGTCTTGAAACCGTATTGAAAACCCTCTACCTACTGTTCAACGAGGGTTATTTCTCCGGAACGACCGATCGGCAAATCCGCAAAGACCTGTGTTCGGAAGCGATGCGCCTGACGTTTTTCCTGACGGAGTGCCCATTGACAGACCTGCCACAGACCAATGCCCTGCTCGCGTTGATGTGTTACCAAAGTTCACGCCTGGAAGCGAGGACAGCAGGCAAGGGCACGCCCATCCTGTTTGACGATCAGGACCGCGGGCGATGGGACCACGCACTGATCCAGCGCGGGAACCACTATTTGATCAATGCGACCAACGGACGTGAAGTATCGAAATACCACCTGGAAGCGGGCATCGCCTACTGGCATACCGCATCGACGGATAAAAGCAAGTGGGAACGCATCCTGCAACTTTACAACGAACTTATCCTGATGGAGTATTCGCCAATAACCGCCTTGAACAGAACCTTTGCCTTCGCCAAGGTTTACGGGCACAAGCACGCCCTCCCGGAGGCGGAAAAATTGAACCTTCCTGACAACACGTATTATCACCAATTGTTGGGTTACCTGCATGCCGATACGGATGTTCCCCGTGCGATTGGGCATTATCAACTGGCGATGCGGTTGACTAAATCCAACATGGAAAAGCAGCTGCTCAAATCAAAGATAGCGAAACTAACCGTATAACATGGAAACCTATCCGTCCCATTCGGATCATGCCTTAATTGGCCTTTTTCCACATTGTTCCCCGTGGAACCTTGTACAAAACACTTATTATCAATAAATAATGCACACAAATATCCACAACAGACCAAACTTCCGCTCGCAGAACGCGGTAGCCAAATTCGGCGCCGGGAAGGCGGCCGAAGAGCGCGTGGCCTACCAGGACGATGTGCCGCAATTGAACTTCACCTATCGGCTACGACGCGACACGGCCAGGGCACGCCAATGAGCGCCCCCGCTTGCTTGGCTAACGCCAACTTATAGACCGTCGACTCACGGCTCCCATCATCGGGATCCTCGCAAAGGAGAAAGGAAATGGATTGGTCGCTTTCCGCGAATAGCGCAAGCCCCTCGAACTTATGGGTATCAGAAATTTCCACCCAGTCCTGGAGCTGAAGGCCGGGAAAGGAAAGCCTCCCCAAAATGGTTCCCGTTACCGCGCCATCGTGGTAAACCGAGCCGGCATCTTCGGCGGCGGCCAGGAAATAGAGGCTTTCCCCCACCAGGATCGCATCGGTGAAACCAGTCCGTACCCCAGCCAAACGCGGCAAGGGCACACGGGTGAACGCGGTATCGCCAGCCCCGATCGAAAAAATACCGTTCACGGCGTCCGGGCCATTGCCCCTGTTGAATAGGTAAACCTTACCCGCGTGGTGCACGGCGCCCTCGATGTTGAAATCGTCGATGCCTATCCGGAATCGCTCCCGCAGGCGCGCATACAACGGCGCCAGGTTCCGTGTGCCCGCAACCTGCCCATCGGCTAGGCCTATCCTCACCAGCCTGTCGCGCCTGCCGCCGTCGCTGGAGCCAGACCCATACACGTGCAGGCCCGTTCCGTCAAATGCGATCGCCTCGAAATCGCGCTTCAGCTTTTTCGGCAATCGCTCGTGGAGGGAATCATGGGCGATCAGCACGGTTTTCCGGAGCGTGTCCCCGCCGATGGAATAAGCATAAAGGTAGTTGCTGTCGTCCGAGATCAGGTACAACGAATCGCCTTGATGGTACAATCCGGATGCGGCACCGACGCCGATAATATGGAACAATACCTCCAGGACGAAATCTTTCATGCATGTGCGTTATTGGGGGTCACATCAAAATATGATGCTGCGGCTGGATGGGTCGCGGCAATTCCGTTTCACCGAGCATTTCCCGTAAATCGATTTCGATATTCCGACTGATCTGCGTGATCGGGATGTCGTTGGCATTGCCTTCGAACGGGTTTTCGGTGCTCTCGCCGATCTGTTCCAACACCAGGAACACCCACCCCACCACGACGCTCAACGGCACGGTGAGCCAGACGAACCAATCACCCTGCATTCCGGTATGCTTGGAAAGCTCGCCGATGAAGCCCAGCGGGATCAAGAAGCAAAGTACATTGGTGAAATACAGGTTGATGCTCGAGAACTGCCGGGGATAGGGGAAGTTCTTGATGCGTTCGCATTTGCCCTGCTGGTCGTACAGGTCTTTCAGCTGGTTCTCCAGGGCCACGTAATTGTAATCGGCGATGGCGCCCCGTTCGTTGAGCGCCTTGAGCCGTGCCGATTGCCGGGCCAGGAGCTGCGTGGCCCTGTTCTGGGTAGACAGGATGTATTGCCGCTCGTCTTCCGACAGGAACGGCATCAGCTCTTCGTCCAGTGAGCTTTCCCATTCGGGAACCTTGTAGTACTTCAGGTACTCCCGGTTGTAGCTTTTCGTCTTTATGTTTTCCCAGCCCTTGGTTTCGCGGAGCTGGAAACGCAAGGCCGTCAGCCACGCGAAATGCCGGTAAATGACCTCCTTGTGCACCACGGTTTCTTCGTGTCGGTCGCCCAGGCGGACAAAATCCCTGACCATGATCCCGAAACTGCGGCTACTGTTGATGATCGCACCGTAAACCTGCCTGGCCTCCCAGGTGCGGTTGTACGTCTGCGTATTCTTGAAGCCGGAAATGAATGCGGTCGCCGTGCCGATGAGCGCGACGGGCACCCAAGGGATGGCCAGCCACGGCCAACCGAAAAAATAGAACATCGCCGTCGGGACGATGCTCAAGGCCAGCATCCTATAGATTTTCTGCCGTGTCCACGGAATGAAATGCAATAATTTGTAGTGGCTCGCGATGTTCATCTGTCGGGCTTTATTACGCTAATCCAACACCCGCAGCAATTCCTTTGCGATGACGCGGTATCCGTTATCGGAGGGGTGCAAACCATCGTAGGTCATGTCGATGGCCGTTTCCGGATAGGGGTACTCGTCCGCCGCGGGATCGAAAGGCAACCCGATGTAATCGGGATGCCGGAATTTCCGGTATCCACCGGATAGGGTGTCCCTGAGCCATTTGAACTTCACCAACTTTTCCAGCCTGAGCTTGGGATGGTGGTACAGGTCGATGACGTCGATGCCCGCCTCCCGGCCAATGGCCCGGATGGTGTCGGCGAATTGTTCAAGCGTCTGGCCGTGCCGATTGGCCTTATAGGAACCCCACGCATTGTTCTTGTGATCGCCGATGTACACGAAGTCGGTGCGCTGCATCGGGGTGATGAGCACAAGCCTCGCATCGGGATTCAATCCAAGCAGCTTGTCCGTGATGATGCGGAACGCGCCGCTGGTGGTACCCGAACCGGTATTGTCCCGGTAGTCGGCCACCGAACCGGTGGGCAGGCCTGCCCACCAATCGTTCGTGCCCAAAAAGACGGAGTAATGATCCGCGGCCGCCAATCCCAACTTATCGACGTGTTCGGCGATGCGCACGGCCGTCCAGCCGTTATAGCCCTTGTTGATGTACCGTAGATGCGGGCGCTTTTCGGTCACCAGCGTCATGTACCCCTTGGTGATCCGGTTCCCGGTCTCGTCGGGGTGCTCGTTGAGGTAGGTGATCGAGTCGCCCAGGGCGAGCCAGGTCTGTTGCTTTTGCCCGAAGGAGCAAAACAATAGGGCGACGAGGATGGCCAGTGGATAGTTCATGTTCGATGGCTCAACGTCGTCATTCCATCAACGTCAAATGACCACACAACGCATCCAGCAACGCGCATGGCTCCATATCCATGGCCTTGGCGATGAGGTACAATTCGTCTGCGCGTAATTTCGCCGACGCGGTATGCGACAACTCGTTCAACCGGGCCTTGCTGATGCCCGCGCGCCGAGCCACCATCGATTTGTTTACGGAACGTTTTGCCAAAATCTCTCCTAATGCTGTCATGATATCTGTTTGGAGCCCTAAATATACGATTTGTTCCGAAATTCCGAACAAAAATCTATATTTAAAAACCTCATGCCAAAAAAGCCTATCGATCTTACACCGAATCAAGAAGGGAAGAAAAACGAAAAAAAGAGGGAAAAATCAGCAAATCTGTGTTTTAGATACTGCAAAGCCACTTTTTCGACATTCCCTTCCGGACGGAGAACGCCAACGGCACCGGCGACCGATGCCAACCGGTAAAGCGCTTCGTGGGTTAACCTGGCCCGTATCCAACCACCGTCCAATCCCCCGCGCTTCCTTCCAGCAGCGCAGGGACTTTGTTCGCTTGCCATCCGATAAAACCACGGTTTGTATACTTTTTCTTAACAAATATTTGGATAACCGGAAATTGATTGATACATTTGTTTCGATTTACTATACAATTATGCATTTATGGAACCGAAAATGAAGCAGGCGCTCATCGAACGACTCACCCAACGGATGGATATCCACCGGATATTCCTGTTCAATTACCCACACCTCGAGGCCGAACGGCAACACCTGCTGCTGGTCATCAATCCCGTGAACGGCTTGGCACCCAAGACGATGGCACCCATCGTTTCGCTATGCCTATCGGATACCGAGCCGATACCGTTTGACATGATCCTGACGGGCGAATGGCAGAACCGGTTGAAACAAGGGAGCCTGTACCATACGTATGCCTCCTTGCCCGAGCATGAATTGTTCGCGGCAACGGAAAAAGGGGTTCCGCTATTCGCGCACAAATCCATCTCCGGGCTGTTGGAACTCGCCGGGCTCAACTACGGGAAATGCCGGAAGGGATCCGACGAATTCCGGGAGGGGGTCAATAACTTCCTGGTCAAGGGCGACTACGGCCAAGCCACGTTCATGTTGCACCAGTACCTGGAACTTCGCCTGAAAGGGTTCCTGGCGACAGCAGGGATGAACGGCGGAAAAGCCCACAACATCGAACACCTGCTGAAACGCGTACCGGGCCTGGCGCCGCAGTTGCATGAACTCTTCCCGTATGACGGCCCGTCGGCCGACCTGTTTCGTTTATTGGATGAGAGCTTCGCCAAAGCCAAGAAGCAGGAAACCGTGCACATCAGCGCGGACGAATTCCAAGTGCTGTTGGGCACGTGCGAACGTGCCCAAACCGTGATGGACAACCTGGTGGATGCCATGGTTGCACGTGTCAATGCCTATCGGGAGGCGCCGAATGCCGGGCAGGCCGCCACGACAAACGTAACGGCAAACGTAACGGCAAAAACCCATTCCGCTGGGGCAACGATCGCCACCTCGCGAAACCCTAAAGGCACCGCATCACCGGGCCAGCTGATCGGTGAAGATTTCGCGGAATTCCCTTGGCCCGAGCACTACAAGCAGGACGTGAACACGATGCTGAACAACCTCGTCAAAAACCACTACCCCGAGCAGGTCACCATGCTGAATTACCGCACGGGCGGCTTTTCGGGCACCTTCCTTTCGCAACGGGAAGAGTCCATGCTGGCGGGCGGTGCCAAAATCGAGCTTTACCTGGTCATCGTCATGAAGAACAAAGGGCCGTATCATTTCCGATGCGTCAGTCACGGGGATGCCAGTGCCATGGTCCTTTACGTCAACGAAAGCTACCTCAGCCGGAAGCTGCCCTTGGGCGATCGATTCGCGCATGCGCTTTGGACGAAAGGACGTGTTCTCCGCAGGAAAAGCACGTTTAAACCGGCATTCGAAGTGGCCGACGTGGACTGGCTGGCGCAATACGAACGCGCGAGCGACAAATGGAAAAATGCCAAGGCCTGCATGCAGAACCTCAACACGGTCATCCAGACCTCTCCTGCAATCAAACTGGACACGGGCCTGCTGCTGCTGAACAACCTGCTGGAGGTTGGGGTGAACACCTACCTGCAATGTGCGGTGGGTTTCGTTCCTCACCGGCTCCACGTTACCGAACGCATCGATTGGAGCGCTGTAAACACCTTGAAATTGGTCGACTTTTTCAATCCCAAAACCTCGATCGAGCTGCAGCGATTGCACCTGGCGGCCGTGCCTGAGACCGTATGGTGGGAAAACATCCCGTTGGGCCTGTCGGATACGCCGCTCTCCTTCCATCGGGGGCGGGCGCGGGAATTCGTCGATTTCTTCGAAGAAGCCTGCGAAGGGGTGCTGAAGGAGATGGCGGGTAAATTGAATACGCCCGATAACCAAGTAATCAACCCCTTGCACTGACCCGGTATGCCCTTCGCCAACCATACGCCCTACGACTACGTTCCCCGCCGGTTGCACCCGCGTGAAATCGGTAACCCGTACCTCGCCATCCACCAATTCTTCGATTGGGAGAATCTCCCGGAGTGGCGGAATCACCTGGACAAATGGTTGCATGCGGCACTGAGATCCGGGTTCCAGCTCAATCGCACCGAGCTCGTCGAATTGTTCGTCCGTTATGAGTTCATAGAAATTCTGGTGGAGGCATTGTCGCTCGTGCGGCGATTGATGGACAGCTACCATCGGGCGGACCTGCTGCTTTACCGTTACATGGAATCCGCAGGCGACAAACTCCTTCCCGACAACATCAATGCCGCACGCGGCCATTCCAATAGTCGCCACAACCCGACGAAATTCGACCGCGAGGCGTACTACCCTTTCCACCTGGATCCAGACGAAAAGGTCAACCCGCACGGCGTGATCCGTGCTTTCTTCAGGCAATGGAACCTGCCCCATTGCCGGGACGCCTTATATTGGTGGTACGTTGTCGCCATCGACTACACGTGCGCGGACGACAGCCGGGGGAGTGACTACGCCTATCAACTCCATGGACAATTGACCAAGGTAATCGAAGCGGCGCATCTAATCCATATCCGGACGATTGCGTATACGGAATCGTGCACTGACCAGGCACTTTCCAGTCCAACAAAATCTAACTAGATGACACTGAATCACTGTGTGTTTGCCCGACTATGCGGCCCCTCCCCTCCCCGGGGAGGGGTGCATGGGAGGGGTTGCACGGAAACCCAATAATGATGGAACAACAACCGATCACTTATGCCGGCATGCTTGACCAAAGCGGATTCAAACAATGGTACGGCTATCAAAAGATGCGCATTGAACATCAACTTGAACCAGACGAAGTCTCTTTCCTGATGGGCAAGCCGCCGTTCTATTTCCGGGATTACGCCTTGCTCGCACCCGGAGCCAAGCTGACCTGCGAAGACCAACACGTGCTGTCTACCCTATTCCAACACAATTCCTCGACAGCTATCGAATTCGAAAAAGACGATACCAGCATCCTGGAAAAGCGACTTGTCCGTGTGAGGCTCAAGCCCAAAACAAGCGCCATCGTCTATCAGATCGCGGTTCCATGGGCCGTCAAGGGTACTGGAAACCCAAACAAGCTAACCATGCGGCAGGAGCGATGGATCCCTACGCCTGCAGAAGAAGCCGAATTGCGGAAGCAGGTTGACTACGCGGTCAAAAAACTCTGTCGGGGTAACTTCTTCCACCCGTTCAAACCGGCGTTGGCAGTCTATCTCGAGGTAGCCCGAAATTGCAAATGGCTCGCTGGCTTTCGCCCTGCATACGTCAAGGAAGCCCTTTACAGACAAATCGGTATGCGAACGCTCTCGCTGAAAACGATGAACGGACAATTGGTCTATTTCTTTGCTCCTCCACAAAACAACAATCTATAGACCACGATCATTTAACAATCACGACATCACCGCTTGCAAAATGTCAATTTGCTCCAAAAAACCTCATCGTGCGACACGACGATAACCGATCGGGCTATTCAATTCAACGATGGGACACCGAATTACTGCACGAGGTCGACGATACCGTATTGGTCACGGACCTTCTCTTCAACGCAATCCGTTCCACGTCGGCTAGTTGTTAGGAATCCCGCCCAATAATTCCCGATAAGCCAAATCGAACGACGCCCAGTCCAGGTCGGTACCATCGGTGATGAGCCACAGCAGGGTTTGTACACCGGTCTGTACGGTATAGTATTCGTCGCGGAATCCGTCACCGTCCCAATAATCGATTGCATCGATTTTCTTATCCTTCAGGTCGTCGACAAGCCGCGCGACGAGCTTACTGCTGGTTATGGGGCCGAACGTGTAAACGGCATTTGACGTAGCCGCTGCGCGCGCGCTGTTGCCGCAATAGGTATGGAAAACGAAACGTACCGTCTCACCCGGCGGAATAACGATGGTCTCCTCCACCAGGACCACCCCGTGCTGGTACTCGTCCGTTGCCGAAACCAGTATCAGCCCTGCCGGAAACGTAACGGTTCGCCCTTGGTCGCTGTCGTTGCGCAAACCCACGCAGACCGTTACGAGCAGACCGCTCCCGATCGTGGTTTCCGCCCCTTCGCACATCCCTCCGCTGATTTGGCCGACAACGGTTACCCCGTCAGGTAGCTGGTATGGCAACCCCTGCAACGACCCGGGCGTATTGCCAAGCCCCGGTATATTGGCAAGCTCATCGTCAAGCGCTTCCGGACCGGGGGCTCCATCCTTGCTACAGGACAAGACGAAAAACCCAAGTAATGCGAAGGCGAACAAACGGGCGAATAACGGGAAAAGCGTTGTGTGCCTTGATGTCATGCTATTCATATGTGGGTATCTGGCGTGTTTCTTCATCGTCTTAGGACAGGGCAAACGACGCGCCAAAGTCACCAAACGAACCCAACTAAAAACCAAATGCCCTGCTTACGATGAAAAACTACCGGTTTTCCGATGAATACGGGCTTGATCCCGTTGGTCGGGCAGGAGAACGATCCTGCGATCGACGAGACCAAGGCGGCGCGTCAGCCCGCCATTTCATCCGCACTGGGGCCATAGCTGCCGGGAATGGGGATGTCCAGCAGCCGGAGGAACACGCCCAGTTGCGCGCGATGGTGTATCGTCTGGCTGAAGGCGTGCCTGAGCATGCCGTATTTGGTCGTATCGAGGTAAACAGCTTCGCCGCCGCGCATGATCCAGGGTTTGTCGAGCACGCTTTCGGATAGCCGTTCCAATGCCGCCCTGCCGAATGCATGCGATTTTTCGAACAACGCCAGGAGGTCTGCTTGGCTATTCACTGGAGCCGGTTGATAGGCGCTTTCATTGAAATCAAGCCCATCCTGATCCACCGCCATGACATGCCACGAAGGTATCTCGGCAACATGCGTGGCCAGTTGCTTTACCGTCATGCTCTTGGGGTGCGGTGCCCAATCGAAGCGTCCTTCCGGCACGAGGGCCAGCATTTTCCGTGTAATTGCCGCCTCACTATCCAGTTCGGCCAACAATGCGTTGATGATATCCATGTTTTATCCTGTTGTTGTTCTTGAAGACAAAGTAACGGGCAGCCAGTGACAGCCTTATGGCAGCAGGCATAAAAACGTCGGCTCAAGGCGCTTGGCGGTACGGGATAATTTGACTATGTTTGATGCTGGGGCAAACAAGCTCGTCGTGAAACAACGCATCATATGCCATCAGAAAAAGAAAAAATGCTCGCCGGACTACCTTATCTGGCTTTTGGCGAAGAACTCTTCAACGAGCGGCAATTTGCCAAAGACCTGCTCTTCTCTTACAATAACCTGCACCCCAGTGACGTGGTGGAACGCGACGCCCTATTGGGCAAACTGCTCGGAAAAGTCGGCAAGCCTTTTTTCATCGAGCCGCCTTTCCGCTGTGACTATGGGTATAATATCTTCCTCGGCGATAACTTCTATGCCAACTACAATTGCACGATCCTGGACTGCGCGGCCGTCACCGTCGGTGATAACGTCATGTTTGCGCCCAACGTCAGCCTGTTCACCGCCGGACATCCCATCCACGCGGAGCCGCGGAACTCCGGTTATGAATACGCGTTCCCGATCACCATCGGCGATAACGTGTGGATTGGTGGTAACGCGGTCATCAACCCGGGCATCACCATCGGTGCGAATACGGTCATCGGTGCCGGCAGTGTGGTGACCAAAGACATCCCTGCAAACGTGGTTGCGGCCGGTAATCCCTGCCGGGTGATCCGCGAAATCTACGACGCGGACAAAGCGTATTATTTCAAGCAGCGCCGGTTCTGAGCCTGCGCTTTTTTGCATGCTCATGCAAAAAGCCTACGTTTCGGCTGGTCTGTTTTTTTTCTTTTTGGAAGCCAAGAGATCGGCATATTGCATTTTCTGTGCAATATGCCTAAGTTTCAGCTGGCGTGTTTATCTCATAAGGCAGCTGAGAGACCGGCTTTTGCATTCTCATGCAAAAAGCCTAAGTTTCGGCTGGTCTGTTTTTTTTCTTTTTGGAAGCCAAGAGATCGGCATATTGCATTTTCTGTGCAATATGCCTAAGTTTGCGCAAATTTTTCTTAATGGCAACAACAACGAATAGAACTTTTACCATGATCAAGCCCGATGCCGTACGCAATGGCCACACGGGCGCTATCCTGAACGACATCATCGCCGGGGGATTCAAGCTGGTGGCGATGAAATATATCCGCTTGAGCAAGGAAACGGCCGGTGCTTTTTATGCGGTACACGCAGAACGTCCATTTTTCGGCGAGTTGGTCGAATTCATGACGTCAGGCCCAATCGTGGCTGCTATCCTCGAAAAGGGGAACGCCGTGGAGGAATTCCGCAAGTTGATCGGCGCCACGGATCCGGCAAAGGCCGAACCGGGAACCATCCGGAATAAGTACGCGAAATCCATCGAAGCCAACGCCGTACACGGCTCGGATTCGGACGAGAATGCCGCGATCGAAGGCAATTTCTTCTTCTCGCAATTCGAACGGTTCTAATTCGACCGCGGAACGCATAAAACCCTAACGGGACGTCACCAGTCCCGTCAGGGTTCTCTTGCCCAAGTAGAGGTCTTCCTTAGCCGTCATCGCCGCCTTTTCCGTTTTCTTTTTATCGCCGTACCCGCAGAGGTGCAAAACGCCGTGGATGATGACCCGATGCAGCTCATCTTGCTCCGAAACGCCGAACTTCGCCGCATTCTCGATGACGCGGTCGATGCTGATGAAGATATCGCCGGCAATGACGCCTTGCCGCTCCGCGTTGTCGAACGTCACGATGTCGGTGAATGTATCGTGGTTAAGGTATTGCCGGTTGATGTCCAAGAGGTACGCGTCGCTGCACAATACGATGCTGATTTCACCGGTCTGAAACCCCTCTGCCGCGGCGCAATCCGCTACCCATTGCCTGATCGCCCGCTTCTGCTTGGGCCGGTGATCCGTGTCTTCCGAAAAAAAATGGATGTTTCGCATGGCTACTGTCGTTGGAATGCACGCCTTTCCAAGTACGATTGCAGGATCAGCACCGCCGACACGCTGTCGACCAGACCCTTTTCCTGCCTCTTTTTCTTGGGCATCCCGCTTTGGGCGATACTCGCCGATGCCATCTTCGAGGTGAACCGCTCGTCAATCGTCTCCACGGGGATGGCCGGGAATGCTCGGCGCAATGACCGGATGAAACCGGTGACGTGCTGGGCCGACTCGGACGCCGTGCCGTCCAGTTGTCGCGGCATGCCGACGACGAATGCCGACACGGCCTCACGCGCCGTATAGGCGTCCAGGAATTCCCGCACGTCCTTGGCGTGCACCGTATCGAGCGCCGTCGCAATCAGTTGCAACGGATCCGTCACGGCGATGCCCACGCGTTTGGTGCCATAATCAAAAGCCATGATGCGCATAACAGGCACAAAGGTACGCTTTCGATTGGCTCGATTCCGATCAATATACAAATAGGAAATAGACAATCGCCATGACCACGATCGCCAATACCACCGCGATCCAAATGGTCTTGCTAGCGGGCTTGTCATCCGGTTCGTTTATGGCTTCCGGAGCCGGTGCAGGGTCATGCTGGTTTGCCGCGTAGTTGTCTTCCGCTTGCACATTTCCGGCGTTGTCTGTTCGATGGCTATTCGTTTCCATAGCGCTGCGTTGTTGGTGAATACAATAGGGGAACAAATGGGGCTGGCTTTTGTTTGAAATCGCAATCTCATTTCCCGAATACCAAATCTTTTCCTTATCATTGCACGGAAGATTATTCAGCCATGAGATTCATTGTTTCGACTTCGATATTATTAAGACAACTGCAGGCCATCAGCGGAGCCTCCAGCAGCAGCACCGTACTGCCGATCCTGGAAAACTTCCTGTTTGAGATCAAGGACAACGTGCTCACCATTTCGGCAACGGACCTACAGACCAGCATGGTCACTTCCTTGCCCATCGAAGCCAAGGAGGAAGGCCGGATTGCCATGCCGTCAAAGATATTGATCGAAACCTTGAAAACCCTGCCGGATCAACCGGTCAACTTCTCGGTCGATACGCAGACCATGGCGGTCGAAATCAGTGCCGGTGACGGAAAATACAAGCTCAGCGGCGAGAATGCGGAAGATTTCCCGAAAATCCCGGTGGTTGACAACGCCACGTCGGTGACCATGCCCGCGTCGGTATTGGCCGAGGCCATCAACAAAACGATTTTCGCGGTCAGCAACGACGAACTCCGCCCGGCGATGTCCGGCGTGTTGGTCCAATTGAACGAACAATCCACGACATTCGTCGCGACGGACGCCCACAAGTTGGTGCGTTACCGAAGGACCGACATCGGTTCCGCGAAACCGACATCGCTGATCCTGCCCAAAAAGGCGCTCTCGCTGCTCAAATCGTCTCTGCCGAACGAGGACGTCACCGTCTCGTTGGAATACAACAGCACGAACGCGTTTTTCAAGTTCGGCAGCATACACCTCATCTGTCGGCTCATTGACGAACGTTATCCCGACTACGAAGCCGTCATCCCGCAAGTGAACCCGAATAAGCTGACGCTCGAACGCAACACGTTCCTCAATTCGCTTCGCCGGGTGGTTATCTTCGCCAACAAGACCACGCATCAGGTGCGGCTGAAGATCTCGGGCAGCGAACTGAACATCTCGGCGGAAGACCTCGACTTTTCCAACGAAGCCCACGAACGCCTGAGTTGCCAATTCGACGGCGACGACATGGAAATCGGATTCAACGCCAAGTTCTTGGTGGAGATGCTGAACAACCTGGATAGCGGCGAAGTGGTGCTGGAAATGAGTACGCCGAACCGGGCGGGACTCTTGATCCCGGCCATCAAGGAAGATAACGAGGATATCCTGATGTTGGTGATGCCCGTCATGTTGAATAACCTGGGCTAACGGCGTTGGAGTTCATTTATTCCCTTATTGATTTCATCCTCCACATCGACCAGCACTTGGTCGAAATCGTCAATGATTACCAGACGTGGACGTACCTGATCCTGTTCTTGATCATCTTCATCGAGACGGGCGTCGTGATCATGCCCTTCCTGCCCGGGGATTCGCTGCTCTTCGCCGCGGGGATGCTGGCGGCACAGCCCAATGACCTCAACGTGTGGTTGATGATCCTGTTGCTGTTGATCGCCGCCATCACGGGCGATTCGCTCAACTACGCCATCGGGAAACGCTTCGGGATGCAGGTGACCCGGATCAAGCTGTTCGGCAAGCAGGTCGTGAAAGATGAACAGATACTGAAAACACAGGCGTTCTATGAGAAATACGGGAGCAAGACCATCGTTATCGCTCGTTTCGTACCCATCGTCAGGACACTCGCGCCTTTCGTGGGCGGTATCGGTCGCATGAACTACGCAACGTTCCTCACCTACAATGTCGTCGGTGCCATCCTGTGGGTGGTGGGCATTACGTTGGCGGGTTATTTCCTGGGCAACATTCCCATTATCCGCGATAATTTCTCCAAAGTCGTGCTGCTGATCATCGTCCTGTCCATCCTGCCGATCATCATTGAAGTGGCAAGAGAAAAATTCAAGAAATCGGCATAGTCCTTGCCCTCGGTTCGGCAAAGATAACTCGATGCGACTATTTTCTTGCCTCGTTGCGCTTGCATTGCTTTCCGCGTTCTCAATGCCCAAACGCATTGTCGTGGATCGGGCTGCAGCCAAATCCGCCCACGCCTTCCTGAACAAGGTACGCCAAAACCCGACCGCATTCGCGCGGGAGCTGGGTTTCCCACGTAACGCCCGTGTTGCCCGTACCCCGTTGCGGTGGAACGACGTGCTGGCGAAAGTGGCTGAAGCCCGGGCAATGGACATGGCGAAACGCGACTATTTCGACCATACCGATCCGGACGGTTTCGGTCCGAACCACCACATCCATCGCGCGGGCTATGCACTCCAGGCCGATTGGCTCGATCGGAAGGAGGCCAACAACTTCGAATCGATCGGGGCCAACCACCCATCCGCCATTGACGGTATAAAATCCATGATCCGCGGTTCGGCCGCGACCCGGTATGCCCACCGCAGGCACGTACTGGGCCTCGACGAATGGAACGCTTCGCTGCATGACATCGGCATCGGCTATGTGCGGGTTCCCGCCGGAAGCACCTATCGGTCCTACCTCTGTGTCATCATTGCAAAACACGACTGGTAACACCGGGATTTGAATAAATTTACCTAAGTTTGCACATGATCAAATCGATGACCGGCTACGGACTTGGGGCCAGAGACAACCAAAAGGTGAAATACACCGTCGAAATCAAATCATTGAATTCAAAGTTTCTGGAGCTGACCCTACGGTTGCCAAAGGCATTTTCCGACAAGGAATTGACGCTCCGTGGCGAATGTTCGAGGCTCATCGAACGCGGCAAGGTAAACCTGGCCGTCAGCGTGGAGTACGTGGACCAGTCGGAGGCCGCAGCCACCATCAATGCCGGGTTGCTCAAAAACTATTTCCGCCAATTGGAAGCGGTCGCCAAGGAATTGGATACGGATCGCGGAAGCCTGTTCGGGCTTGCCCTCAACATGCCGGAAGTGATCAGCCACAACGAAGAGGTGGCCGATGAAGAAGAGGCCGCCTTGCTATTGGGTGCCTTCCAGGAGGCGGTCGCCCAACTGGATCGCTTCCGGATGGACGAGGGCGAGGTGCTCCGGGGAGACCTCTCATCACGGACAACGGAAATCCTCCGGCTCATGGGCGAAGTGGAAGCCGTGGAAACGGATCGCATCCCGCTCATCCGCGAACGGATAAGCCATTACCTCGACGAAACCGTGGGCAAGGAAAACGTGGACATGAACCGGTTCGAGCAGGAACTGATCTTCTACATCGACAAATTGGACATCACGGAGGAAAAGGTGCGCCTGCGCAGCCATTGCAATTATTTCCTCCAGGCATTGGACGCCGCCGACGCAAACGGGAAGAAGCTGGGATTCATTTCGCAGGAAATGGGCCGCGAAATCAATACGCTGGGCTCGAAAGCCAACCACGCCGGCATTCAGCAGGTCGTGGTGAGGATGAAGGAAGAACTCGAGAAAATCAAGGAACAACTGCTAAACGTACTGTAACCCCATGGACGGAAAGCTCATCATCTTCTCTGCGCCTTCCGGTGCCGGCAAAACCACCATCGTACGGCACCTGCTGGCCAAGCATCCCGACAAGATTTCCTTCTCGATCTCTGCCAGCACGCGTACGGCCCGCGAGGGCGAAGTGGATGGCGAAGATTACTATTTCATCTCCAAGGAGGCCTTCCTGCACCGGGTGGCGAACAAGGAGTTCATCGAATTCGAGGAGGTATATGCAGGGACGTTCTATGGCACGCTCCGGTCGGAGGTGGATCGCATCTGGGCCATGGGCAAACACGTCATCTTCGACATCGACGTGGAGGGCGGGCTGCACCTGAAGCGCAAATTCGCCGACCGGGCCTTGGCGATCTTCGTCCAGCCCCCCTCGCTGGAGGTATTGATCCATCGCCTGCGGGGCCGAGGCACGGACAGCGAAGAAAAGCTGCGCGAACGGATCGTCAAGGCCGAAAAGGAGTTGGACTATGCCGACCGCTTTGACGTGGTCCTGCACAACGACGACCTGCAACGCGCATGCAAGGAAGCCGAGGCGCTGTTGTTGGGCTTCATCGTGGAAAACTGAAAAGGGATTGCCATGCCGAAGATCGGGTTGTTTTTCGGATCGTTCAATCCCGTCCATGCCGGACACCTCGTCATCGCCAATTACATGGCCCACTACACAGACCTCGACGAGGTCTGGCTCGTCGTTACCCCGCATAACCCGCTGAAAAAGAAAGATTCCCTCATCAACCAATACGATCGGTTGGAAATGGTTAACCTCGCGATTGAACATGCTGAGAAGCTGCGCAGCAGTTCGATCGAGTTCCAGCTTCCGCAGCCCTCCTACACGATCGACACGCTCGTCCATCTCCGCGAACGGCATCCCGAGAAGCATTTCGTGCCCATCATGGGGTCGGACAACCTGGCTTCGCTCAAGAAATGGAAGAATTACGAAATCCTGCTGCGTGACTACTCGATTTACGTCTATCCCCGTCCGGATCACCCCGCGTCGGCCGAATTCGTCGACCACCCGTCCATTACCATCACGGACACCCCGCTGATGGAGTTTTCGTCCACCTTTATCCGAAAGGCCGTGAAGGCGCACAAAGACATCCGCTATTTCGTGCCCGACAAGGTGCTGGAATTCATCGAAAAGAAAGGGCTCTATCGGTAGTCACCGTCCCATCCAGCCGCCATCCACCGTCAAGACCGTCCCATGCACATAATCGGAGGCCGCCGATGCCAGGAAAACGGCGGGCCCCTTGAAGTCTTCGGCCTCTCCCCAACGGCCCGCGGGAATGCGCTCCAGGATGGACCGGCTTCGGTCGGTGTCGGCCCGCAACGCTTCGGTATTGTCCGTGGAGATGTATCCCGGTGCGATGGCGTTCACGTTGACGCCCTTGGCAGCCCATTCGTTGGCAAAGGCTTTCGTCAATTGGCCGATCGCCCCCTTGGATGCCGCATAACCCGGCACGTTGATGCCGCCTTGGAAGGTCAATAACGATGCGGTGAACACGATTTTGCCGCTACCGCGTGCCACCATGTCCCGGCCGATCTCGCGGGTGAGGATGAATTGCGCGTTTTGGTTGATTTCGATCACCTGGTCCCAGTATGCATCCGGATGCTCCGCGGCCGGCTTGCGCAGGATGGTGCCCGCGTTGTTGAACAGGATGTCGATGCGGGGATGTGCCGATTTGACGGCCTCGATGAAGGCGTAGACCGACCGGCGGTTGCCGAAATCGGCCTGATAAGCATGGAAATGGCGACCCCTGGCCTCCACCGCCTGCGCAACCGCGCTCCCTTCCAATTCCAGCGACGCCGAAACGCCGATGATGTCTGCACCGGCTTCGGCCAGCGCTTCGGCAATCGCCTTGCCGATTCCGCGCTTGCAACCCGTGACCAGCGCCACTTTCCCCGTCAAGTCAAATCGTTTATGCATGGTTGAGTCATTCATTGCCTTTCTGGTTTATTTCAACGATCAATGGTGTAACCTGCCTTTCCTTGAATTGCCGCAGGTACGCGAACCAGTCCGCGGCGGACGTGTACATTCCGGCGCGGTTCCAAGCGCCCCCGACGAAGTATGTGAGCGGCACGCCATCCGCGGCCTCGGCAAACGCCAGGTACTGGTTCGACAATTCACCGAAATCGGAAAAACCCGTCCCTTCGTGGATCGCGCCCACGCCGGTGATCCCGTGATCGCCGATCTCAGGCTCCCAATAACCGAAAAGCCCGTCCTGCCGTTCCTGCAGCAATTCGCCCGGTTGTTGGCGCTTGGCGATGCCGATGGCCACGGGGAGTTTCCCTGGGCCTTCGAACGCATAGGTCACGTCCACCCGATTGAGCTGCGAACCGGCGTCTAGCGTGAATCGCTTGGCGACCGAAACCGACCGCCCATCGACCGCCCACGGCTCGTACGTGAGCCGGAACGTGGTACGCAGCGGGCCGTTGTCCAGGATCTCGTATTCGCGGTAGTGCTTCGAGAATATCACCGTGTCGCCGACGTATGGCGCGATATCGCCCGCGCCCAGTGTCTGGCCCACGGAATAATAATCCATGCCTTCACCGTGATCGGTGTGGTAGTCGCCGTGGGCATACCACTTGTCCACCACGAGTTCGGTCGTGCGCTTCGACCACAGGTCCATGCCCTGCGCATCGTCGGGCCGCCCTTCGAGCGCCTTGCCGTACATGCGGAACGCGACCACATCGTTTTCCCAAGCGAAATCGTCGTAGCGCTCGGGCACATACCGCGCGTAGGCCTTCGCCTTGACCGGCCCGGGCGCCTCGCCAACCACCTGGAGCCGTACCGTTCCCGATGCGGGGACGGCGACGTACAGCAAGACGTTTTGGGCGGTGGGTCCACCGAGCGTTTCCAACTGGTAAGGGATTTCCGTTCCGCTTTCGGCATCGAGCAACTTGAAGGTGCTGTCTGTACCGAAAGCCTGTGCAAACCGCTGATAAGGGATGCTTACCAGTTCGTGCCGGTCTATGGCCAATGGGTTGCTGATTGCGATGGTCGGCGTTGGCCTGTTGCCGCCACAAGCCAAGGCGGCCCAGCACGCGAGGCCTGCGGCGGCAATTGCGGTTGTTCTTTTGCGAATCATGGTACTTGGTCTGTTGGTTAGCTGAGTTCGGTTATCGGGCACCCGTCCATATCGCCGTAGTCCATGTTCTCGCCGGCCATACCCCAAATAAAGGTATAACTGCTCGTGCCGGCACCGGCGTGTATCGACCACGGGGGCGATATGACCGCCTGCTCGTTCTGCATCCAGATATGGCGGGTTTCCTGCGGTTGCCCCATGAAATGACTCACGGCCTGGCCTTCGGGCACCTCGAAGTAGAAATAGACCTCCATCCGGCGGTCGTGCGTATGGGCGGGCATCGTATTCCACACACTGCCCGCCTTGAGTTCGGTCATCCCCATCTGCAGCTGGCAGGTATCGACCACGCTGTTGACCAGCAGCTTGTTGATGGTGCGGTGGTTGGCGGTTTCCATGCTCCCCAATTCGACGACCTCGGCCTCGGCCTTGGTCACTTTGCGCGTGGGATACGCGTGATGCGCCGGTGCCGAATTCAGGTAAAACCTAGCGGGCTGCGCCGGGTCGAGACTTGAAAAAACAACCTCCCGATTGCCCTTCCCCACGTACAGCGCCTCCTTGAAACCCAGCTCATGCACCTCGCCATCTACCGTCACCTCGCCCGGCCCGCCTACGTTGATGATGCCCAACTCGCGCCTGTCCAGGAAATGAGGCATCTTCAACGGATCGATGGTTTCCAATGCCAACGGCCCATGCACCGGTTTGGCCCCCCCGGCGATGTAGCGGTCGTAATGGGTATACACCAGGCGGATTTCATCATCCGCGAATACGGTTTCGATCAAGAAATTCGTGCGCAGCTCGGCCGTGCCCAAGCCACTGGTCTCTTTGGGTCCCAACGCATAGCGGGATTCGTAGTGTACGCTCATCTGTATTATTTTGCTGATAAACCTTGTCTATTACTGGAAAACGGGTTAAAGGTAGCAACTTTCCACAGACTATGCAAACGTTTACGCAGGTGTTTGCGCAAAAGGATCCCGAACAGGCCGGCCCGGCGGAATCACGCCGCGGGAATGATGATAACCACCAATGTGCCCGCGCCGGGGTTGGAGTCGACATCCACCGTGCCGTTAAGCAGGGCCACCCGCGAACGCATATTCCTAAGGCCGATACCGGTCGCGTTTTCAATCGTGCCGGGAGGAAAGCCCCTGCCGTTGTCCTCGATGGTAACCGATATCCCCGAGGCGTCTTTCACCAGCTGGATGGTCAGCTTGGACGCTTCCGAATGCTTGACGACGTTGTTGACCGACTCCTGTATCGCCCGATAGAGCACGGTCTCGGCCTGGGCCTCCAGACGCTCATCCAAGCCGACCACCTCCAGGTGGACCTTGAGTTTCTTGCCGTCGATCTTATCCAAAAACTCCTTGACTGACGAGGCCAAGCCCGCTTTCAGCAACGCATTGGGCATCATCTGGTGGGATATGCTGCGCATTTCATCGTAGCTGTCCTTTACCAGCTGGACCGCGTTGCCCATCGCTTCATGATCCGGCAGCACTCCCCGCTGCATGTCTTTGTTGACGTAGCCCAGGTTGATCAGCGCCGAAGACAGGAGCTGCCCGACGCCATCGTGCAAGTCGCCGGCGATCCGCCGACGCTCCCGCTCCTCGGCATCCAAGACGGCGCGCGTAGCCTGTTCCTGTTGCTGGCTCACGGCCTGCTGCAAGCGCGCATCGGCACGCAGCCGGCGTTGCTTGAGCATGAAGTACACGGTCACGCCCCCGGCCACCAACACGCCCAATGCGGCCAACAGGTATAGTCCGCGTTGCCGAAGCCTAAGCCGTTGGATGGCCGTTTCCTGGCTGAGTAGTTCGATTCGCTGTTCCTTTTTCTCCGTCTCATACTGGGCGGCCAGCTCATCGATCAACGCGGCCCGTCGCGATTCGCTGATGGAGTCGCCATAAACCTTGTGCGCGCGGAGGTACACGTAGGCCGAGTCGTGGCGCCCATTCCGTGCATAGAAATCCGACAGGCTCTCGAGCGCCTCGTAATGCTGTTTGCTGTTCTGGATGTCGATGGCGGTCTGTAACGCACGCTTTATCCATCGTTCGCCGTCCGCTAGGTTTCCCGCCTGCTCATAGGCCTCGCCGAGGTAATTGTAGGTATAGGCGATCTCGTTGGTTTCATTCATGTCCTCGCGCATGGCGACGCTCTTCTTGAGGTAGTGGATGGCACTGTCTGTATCGCCCTTGTAGAGGAAGGTCGAACCGATATCATTGTAGAAAAACGCCTCATGCGAAAGCTGCCCGGCTTTCCGAACCACCTGTACGCCTCGCTTGTGTGCCGCAAGCGCATCTTCGTAGCGTTTGAGCCGCATGTAGACGATACCCATGTTTCCGTGGCTCAGCGCCATGGCAATGGTATCCTTCGCCAACTGCCGCCAATGCAACGCTTGCCTGTGGTAGTCCAGCGCCTTCTCATAGTCTTGCATACCCACGTACAGTGCAGCGATGTGGTTATATCCGCTGCCGATATTGGCTGTATCGCGTAGCTGCTCCGCCAACCGGAGGCCGATGGTGCAATATTCCATCGACTTGCCAGACTCCATCAGCCGCCGCGATACCCATCCGGCAAAAAGGTAGGCTTGCACGAGCGGTTTGCTGGCCCGTTCCCGTTCAAGTACCTGTATGGATTCTTGGGCGTAACGGAGCGCTGTCCGGATATTGCCATGGCGCTCCTCGTTGCGTGCAAGCCAATAGCGGGCGATTCCCTCCCCGAAAACATCCTGGCTGGCCTGCGCAATGCCGATGGCTTCGAGCAGCGCCAGTTGCGCAAGGCTGTCTTGGGTAGCCAGGTGTTCCCTGGCGAACTCGGTCAGTGCGTCCACGCGGGCGCTCGGTTCAAGCTTTGCTTGCAAAAGTTGGTGATAAGCTTGCTGCACGCTGTCCTGACGTGCATCGGCCATGGACGGGTACGCTACCAGCACCAAGGCGAAAAGGGCGATCATGGGGGGCTTTAGGTCTATCATGGCTTCCGTTGTTTGCGGTATGTGGCCTCGTGCTATAAGTCGAAGCGGATTCCCTGTGCCAAGGGCAATCGGTTTGAATGGTTTACGGTGTTCGTTTGCCGACGCATGTAGGCCTTCCAGGCATCCGAACCGGATTCGCGGCCGCCCCCCGTCTCTTTCTCGCCACCGAACGCCCCGCCGATCTCGGCCCCAGAGGTCCCGATGTTGACGTTGGCGATGCCGCAATCGGAACCGCCTGCCGCGAGGAATCGCTCCGCCTCACGCAGATCGAGTGTCATGATGGCCGAAGAAAGGCCTTGCGGTACGTCGTTCTGGATACGGATGGCCTCGTCCAGCCCGCTGTATTTCAACAGGTACAGGATGGGCGCGAATGTTTCCGTCTGCACGATGCGCATCGCGTCGGTAACCTCGGCGATGCATGGACGCACGTAGCAATCGGATTCATAGCCCTCGCCTTCCAGCACGCCGCCTTCCACGACGAACCGCCCACCCTCCTGCCTGCAATGCGCGATGGCCTGCAGGTAATCCGTCACGGCATGGCGATCGATCAATGGTCCGACGTGGTTGGTCTCGTCCAACGGGTTGCCGATGCGCAATTGCCGGTAGGCGTTGACGAGACGTTCCTTGAACGCCTCGTACACGGATTCGTGGATGATCAGCCGCCGGGTGGAAGTACACCGCTGCCCCGCGGTCCCGACCGCGCCGAACACCGAAGCGGGCAGCGCGATGTCCAGGTCTGCGTGTCGCGAAATGATGATCGCGTTGTTGCCGCCAAGCTCCAGGATACTCTTGCCCAAGCGCGAGGCGACCGCGGCGGCCACCGATTTGCCCATCCGCGTGGAACCCGTGGCCGAAACCAACGCCACCCGCACATCGCGGGCCAATCGTTCGCCCACGGCCGGGCCGCCCTGTACCAAACACGAAACGCCTTCAGGGACGCCGTTGGCGGCCATGACCTTGGCGGCGATCGTTTGGCAGGCCAAGGCCGTGATCGGCGTCTTTTCAGACGGTTTCCACACGCACGCGTTGCCACAGACCCACGCGATGGCGGCATTCCAACTCCATACGGCCACCGGGAAATTGAAGGCGGAGATGATGCCCACCACGCCCAAGGGGTGCCATTGCTCATACATCCGATGGCCGGGGCGCTCGGAGGGCATCGTGAGGCCGTACAGTTGGCGGCTCAGTCCGGTGGCGAAATCGCAGATATCGATCATCTCCTGCACTTCGCCCAACCCTTCCTGCAGGCTTTTGCCCATTTCGTAAGACACCAAGGCCCCCAGATCGCGCTTGTGCTCGCGCAAGGCTTGGCCAAACTGGCGGACGAATTCGCCACGCCGCGGGGCCGGTACGTTGCGCCACTCGGCGAAAGCCCCGGAGGCCCGTGCAACGACGGCATCGTAAGCCGGCCCATCCGTCAGGCCAACGGCAGCGATCGGTCGGCCATCCACCGGCGAAGTGCTTTCGATTGCCTGCGTTCCGGCGGTGGGACCGCAGCTACCGCCCGTGCTCCACGCGGGATTCATCGAATTGACGGCTAGCCGTTCAAGCAGGACGGAAACATCGATTGCGCTCATCTTTTGCGTTTTTATGTTTAAGGGCCATCGGCGATCCGGAATCGGCAAAACAGCCAATCCACAAACCGGCGAATGGCAACATGGCTGGTTCAAAGGTACGTTTTTACGGCAGGATTGTGTATCTTTGCGTTATTATTTGAGACAGCCAGGGTGGGTGATGGAAAAAAATCGGTGGTTTTATCATAAATGTAACGGATTGGTTTTCTACGTTTTTGAGGCCTATTTGTCAAATTGTTGAAAACTTGTGTTCAAAAAATCCTTCAACAACCCCTATTTTGTTTCTCGTAAACCATGGCTGTAAGGGGCAGGGAGGAATCCCCGCCTGGAGTTCTTAAAGTTAGGAGTATCGATGGAAGACGATTTCGAATATGGGCCTGCCGAAGACCCCAAGTTTTCGGTAGCACGTTACGAAGAGATGATCCGTAACAAGGATCAATATTTTTTCGACGCGCAGGCTTTTGAAGGCATTATTGACTACTACATGGATAAGAATGACCCCATCAAAGCGTTGCAGGTGGTCGATTACGCCGTTAGTCAGCATCCGTTCGCGGCCATTTTCTACATCAAGCAAGCGCAGCTTTTCGCCGTGACCAACCAGTTTTCCCGTGCCCTTGAATCGCTGGACAAGGCCGAGACCCTGGAACCCTCGGAGGGGGATATCTACCTCATCAAGGGGGGTATATTGGGCAACCTGGAGCGCTACGACGAAGCGTTCCGTTTTTTGGAAAAGGCTTTGCAGCTTGCCGAAAACACCGAAGACATCTACCTGCAGATCGCCCTGCTGTACCAGAACAAAGGCGACTACGAAAAGGCGGTAGACTACCTCAAGCGTTGCCTGGAGCAGAACATGGAACATCAGGACGCCTTGTATGAGCTGGCTTTTTGTTACGACGTGCTCGACCGGCAGGAAGAAAGCATCGGCTTCTACAAGCAGTACATCGACAACGACCCCTACTCGTATGCCGGTTGGTACAACCTGGGCAATGCCTACCATAAGTTGGGCCGATACGAAGAGGCAATCGATGCGTACGACTATGCCATCCTCATCAAGGACAACTTCGCCTCCGCCTATTTCAACAAGGGGAATGCGC
The DNA here is from genome assembly GCA_037190485.1 of Parapedobacter sp. Taxonomy (GTDB): domain Bacteria; phylum Bacteroidota; class Bacteroidia; order Sphingobacteriales; family Sphingobacteriaceae; genus Parapedobacter. The sequence continues at coordinate 159,867 of JBBCJB010000014.1, read as the reverse complement.
TGGTCAACCTGGATAAGTACAGCGAAGCCATCGAGGTCTACAAACAGACGTTTGAATATGAGCCTCCCGGCGCGGAAACGTATTGCGCCATCGGCGAGTGCTACGAGAAGCTTGAACAGATGGACGAGGCCCGTTCGTACTACAAGAAAGCGGTCAAGATCGACGCGAACCTGGCAGACGCCTGGTTCGGCATCGGTGTGACCTTGGACTACGAGGAACGCTATTTCGAATCGCTGCATTTCTATAAAAAGGCGCTCGACATCGAAAAGGACAATCCGGACTATTGGTTTGCGATAGCCGACGCGCGCTACAAGCTGAAGCAGTTCGATGAAGCGGAGGCGGCGTATGAGAAAGTGGTGGAGCTCAACCCGGTCGACTTGGAGGCGTGGCTTGATTTTTCCTCGATCCTGTACGAACGCAACAAACTGGATCGGGCCATCGAGACCATCGCCGAAGCGATCAAGAACAACCCGGACGGTGCGGAGCTCTATTACCGGATGGTGGCCTACCTGATCGCTGCGGGCAAGTATAACGAGGCCCTGAACTACCTGGAACTGGGACTGGGCACAGACCCCAAGAAGCACGCGGTATTGTTTGAATACCTCCCGCAGTTGCGGGATAACAAGGCCATCACGGAAGTGATCAAGAAATACATGCCCTAACGGGTCTCTATTTTCTGTCATTTCAGTTTCTTTTCAGGATTTTTCCGCTTTTTTGTCCACGATGTTACCGACGGGCTTGTGCAAGCGGGCTCCACGAGCAGCAAACAATAGTTGTATAGATACATGAATTTCCAGCTGAACAATATCCCGATAAGAACGGCAAAACCTCGCGCAAATGGCCTCACGATGGTGATGGACAAAGGGCTGAGCGTACGGCAAGCCGAAGATTTCATGGCCGTGGGCGCGGCCTTTACCGACTTCGTCAAGCTCGGATGGACCACGTCGTACATTATCCCCAAACTGGAGGAGAAATTGGCCGTTTACCGCGAAGCCGGTGTACATCCCTATTTCGGGGGCACCTTGTTCGAAGCGTTCGTGGCCCGGGGCCAGTTCGACGATTTCCTCCGCCTGCTGGAGAAGTACCGGTTGGACTATGCCGAGGTCTCGGACGGCTCGATCGTGTTGCCGCACGAGGAAAAATGCGACTACATCGCCAAAGTCTCCAAGCATGCCACGGTCATTTCCGAAGTCGGGTCAAAAGACAACACGAAGATCATGGCGCCCTATAAATGGATTTCGCTGATGAAGGCCGAACTGGACGCCGGTACCTGGCGGCTCATCGCCGAATCGCGCGAAAGCGGCAATGTGGGGCTGTATCGCGAATCGGGCGAGGTTCGGCAGGGGCTGGTCGACGAGATCCTCAACGAAATCCCAAACGAAAAGATCATCTGGGAGGCCCCGCTCAAGTCACAGCAGGTCTATTTCATCCAGCTCGTAGGCCCAAACGTGAACCTGGGCAACATCAGCCCTAACGAAATCATCGCATTGGAAACCACCCGCCTGGGTTTGCGCGGCGATACGTTCCATAGTTTCATCTGATCGCGATATCCTTCATGAAGAAATTCGGTTTGATCGGGTTCCCGCTCTCCCATTCGTTTTCGAAACGCTACTATGACGCCAAGATCGAGCGGTTGCGGATCACGGATATAGCCTATGCGCTGTATCCCATCGAGTCCATCGCGCTTTTTCCCCAGCTGGTTGCAGACGACCCGGAGCTATTGGGCGTGAACGTGACCATCCCCTACAAGATCCAGGTCATGGATTTCCTGGACGGCCTGTCTCCCGAAGCGGAAGCGATCGCCGCGGTCAATTGCATCCGCATCGAGCGGTCGGAAGGGCAAAAACCGGTGTTGACCGGCTACAACACGGATGTATACGGTTTCGCCGAATCGCTGAAACCCCTGTTGAGGCCCTGGCATGGGCAAGCGCTGGTGCTCGGCAACGGCGGAGCGGCGAAAGCGGTCAAATATGCGCTTACCCAACTGGGCATCGGCTACCGTGTGGTCTCGCGGTCGCCGGGGGCTGGCGACTATGCCTATGGCCGGTTGGATGCCGGCATCATTGCCGCCCACCCGCTGATCGTCAACACCACGCCGTTGGGCACCCACCCTGCCGTGGACGGTTGCCCTGACATCCCGTACGGATCGCTCACCGACCGTCACGTGCTCTATGACCTGGTCTATAACCCGGCCGAAACGGCATTCCTGAAAAAAGGCCTCGCGCAGGGAGCCGCCGTAAAAAACGGGCTGGAGATGTTGGAACTCCAGGCCGAGCGGAACTGGGAAATCTGGAATAGGCCATGATGCGGTGGCGTACGGGCCCAGCGTTCCTGTTGGCCATCCTTTTGGTTGGCTTCGCGGGATGTACGCAACACTACTCGCCCAAACCCCGGGGTTACTTCCGGATCGAATTCCCGGAAAAGGCCTACCAGGAATTTTCCTCGGGCTGCCCGTATGCCTTTTCCTTTCCGCGATATGCCGAGATGGAGCCCGACCCGGCGGCAGATGCCCAGCCCTGTTGGCTGGACGTGCATTTCCCGCAATTCAATGCCCGCATACACCTGAGCTATATGCCCATCACGGGTCGCGAACGCTTCGATGAACTGGTTGAAGACGCCCGCACCTTCGCGTTCAACCATACCGTCAGGGCCACCGCGATCGATCAGCAGCGCATCAACCTGCCGGATGCGCGCGTTTACGGCCTGAAATATGAAATCAAGGGAAACGCCGCCTCCAGTATCCAGTTTTTCGTGACGGACAGCACAAAGCACTACGTGCGCGGCGCCCTTTATTTCCATGAGCGCCCCCGCCTGGACTCCATCCAGCCCGTATTGGATTTCCTGAAAGCCGATATCGACACCCTCATCCACTCGCTGCGGTGGCAGTGACGTTCCCGTGACGTCGCAACCTGTTGGTGCTTCACCATAAAAAAAGCTACTTTTGCAGGTATGATTCGTATCAAATCGTTCGTTTGCAATCCGTATCAGGAAAACACCTATCTGTTGTATGATGATGATGGCGCCACGGTGATCATCGATCCGGGCATGTACGGACCGCAGGAAGAACGGCGCATCGCCGAATTCATCGATGCCCATGGCCTCAAGCCCGAACTATTGCTCAACACCCATTGCCACATCGACCACGTGCTCGGCAACCGGTTCATCCATGAGACGTACGGATTGTTGCCCCAGTTTCACGAAGGGGAACTACCGTTGCTGGTCGAAGTGCAAAACTATGCCCCGCAAATGGGCATCCGCTATGACCTATCGCCCATCGCGGAAACATTCCTCCCCAGCTCGGGAACCGTCTCGTTCGGCCAGAACGAGTTGACGCTGCTGTTCGCCCCGGGGCATTCGCCGGCACACCTGTGCTTCTACAGCTCGGCCGACGGTTTCCTGATCGGTGGCGACGTCCTGTTCAGGAACAGCATCGGCCGCACGGACTTGCCGGGCGGCAATCACCGGCAGCTGCTGGAAAGCATCAGTAGCACGCTCTACACACTGCCGGATGACACCGTCGTTTACCCGGGGCATGGTCCGGAAACCACCATTGGCCACGAAAAGGGCACCAATCCGTTCATCAGGGGGTAACACATGAATCTTGCACTGCATTTCGCCAAGCGTTACCTGTTTTCGAAGAAAACCATCAATGCCATCAACATCATTTCGGGCATCAGCGTCGTAGGCGTATTGGTCAGCAGCGCATCGCTCATCGTCATCCTGTCGTTCTACAATGGATTGGAAAAACTGATCTTTTCGATGTACAGTGCCTTCACGCCCGAGCTTCGCATCGAGTCCAAGCTCGGCAAGGGCTTCACCGTGGATTCGGCCATGTGGCGTGATATCCGCCGACTGCCGGGCGTGGGCACGTATCGCGAAGTGTTGCAGGAGCGGGTCTTGCTGCGCTATGGCCAGGCCCAGTATATCGGTACGATCAAAGGCATCACGGCAGACGATGCGCTGCCACACGCCATGGATACGCTGCTCCAAGACGGCCATTTCATGCTGAACCAAGGCGACCAGCACCGTGCCATCATGGGCGCCCGGGTACAGGGTACGCTCGGGGTTTCGCTACAGGACGAATCGCGCGGCATCGAGGTCTTTTCGCCGCGCAAAGGAGTAAAAAGCAGCGTCAACCCGGCCGACGAATTCATCATGCGCACCATCCGGCCTGCAGGTGTGCTGGAATACCAGCAAGAGTTCGATGATCTGCTTGTCGTCCCCATGGACTTCGCACGCGAAGTCCTGGCCGAGCCCGAACAGGTTTCCGCGATCGAGATCAACGTCACACCCGGCACCGGCATAGCCTCCGCCCAGGTCGAACTCTCGGCGTTGATGGGCCAGTCGTACGTGGTCAAGAACCGGGAGCAGCAAAACCCCACCCTGTACAAGATCGTCCGGACGGAAAAATGGGCGGTGTTCTTCATCATTGCCTTCACGGGGATGATTGCCATTTTCAACATCGTCGGATCGCTCACCATGCTCGTCATCGATAAGAAGAAAGACATTTCGGTGCTCATGGGGCTTGGTGCAAGCAACACCCTGATCCGACGGATATTCTTCTACGAAGGCCTGTTGATCTCGCTGATGGGTTGCGTAGCCGGTTTGGTCATCGGTCTATTGTTCGCTTTCTCCCAACAAGCATTCGGCTGGATCCGGTTCGGCGAGGGCGAGAACCTGGTCACGGATGTCTATCCGGTCGATATCCGGGCGATGGACTTCCTGTTGGTTTTCCTTACGGTCTTCGTGGTTTCGACAGGGATTTCGTACGTATCCTCGCGGTTGAGCGTCAAGCAGAGCGTCCGGTTGTCCTAGGCGAAACGAAGGCTCGCGCTAGTTGTTGCTCCGGCTCCGGCTTTTGTTCCCTTCCGAAATCTGGCGGATCAGGTTACCCCAGGCAAAGGGGCTGAGCAACGGGTTCGCCATGCGTTGATTCACGGCCCTGTTGGTCAGGCCGATGTGGTTCTGCGTGGCGGTGAAATTCTGGATTTCGTCCGCGCTTCGCGGCGTCACGGCGGCCAGCGCCGCCAAGGATTCTGGCGACAGGTTCCGCTTGGCCACCACGATGTCATCGTCCGCGATCTCGAGCGACATGAAGGCCATGTTGAATTCGTCGATACTGGCCCACGGATACGGGGTCACCACGGGCAGTTCCTTGATTTCGGCGGTCATGCGCACCATGGCCGTGTACTTATCTTCCGATACCGGGGGTATCACCAACTGCATGGAGCGGTAGCCTACGGAGCTGAACTGGATGGTATCCCCAACGTGGGCCACGAAAGAGAAATACCCTTGATGGTTTGCGGTGAAGGTCTGGCTCTGGTAGGAAGCGTTCCTGACGGTCACGTAAGGGACGACCACGTTCGTATCGGCGTTGTGGATGACGCCGCTGAACTGCACGAGCTTCCGTTGCTGCGCAAGGGCAGGCATGACTGCCGCCACGGCAAGCAATATCAGCAGTAAGTCGCGTATCGTCCTCATAACCATCCAACAAAACTACATATTACGAAGTTTTCCTCCCCGTTAAATAATGTTAAAAAACCGGCGACGGCATGGTCGCGTTGGGGTCGTCCATGTCGGTGATGTTGATGGCCTCCACCGCGGTGATTTCCGGAACGGCCTTCTTGATGGCCTGCTCCAAACCCGCCTTGAACGTCATGATGCTCATCGCGCATGACGCGCAAGACCCCAGGAGCTTCAACCGCACCACGTTGTCTGCGGTGATTTCATCGACACGCACATTTCCCCCATCCGTCTCCAGGTAAGGCCGTATGGTATCCAATGCCTGCTCTACTCTTTCACGTATTTCCATAATCGTTGTGATTATTCCAAGCGGTAAAGATACGGTTTTTTCTCAATTTATCATAAACAACGCGTTGCCCATGACCAGCTTACCCTGCTCCCAGAAGCCACGGAACAACGGGTTGTCGATCAGGTAGACCACTTGCCCCCGGCCTTTGTACTCCACACCGAACACGAGCGATTCGGCCACTTGGCCTTTTGCCTTTTCGCCCACGAAGCCCGCCCGGTGATGGGTCTGGTCGGGGATGATCCCCACGTTCGCGCCCTCGTTCAGGTAGGCGTACCGGCGGCTGTTGGTTTTCAGCGTATGGTACTTGCCCCCCGTCCCGAAGCCCAGCGGGTGGGATTCATCCATTTTCACTTCGAAAACCGCTCCGGATATCGCCTTTGAGATCTCGGCGCGCTCCCGTTCCTGGAAGCCGGCGATACGGGCGATCGCCGCGTACTCCTCCTCCTTTTTTTCCGCCTGCTTCTTTTCTTCCTCGGTAAGGAAAGCGGATACGTTGAACCCCGATTTGCCCGAAAGGAATCCGACGGCCTCCTCTTGGGCGATCAGCTTGCCCCCGGCGGAAACCCAGGCGTCCAGTTTGCGCACGGTGGCGTCATCCCAAGCGCCATAATTGCCTGAAGGCAGGATCATCGTATCGTATCGGCTCAAATCGGCCGATGGGACCCCATCCGGCTCCAGCACCGAAATGGGGTAATCGAGTTCCTCTTCGAAGAAATGCCAAACCTCGCCTGCACCCAGCGAAGACACGCCGCGGCCAGCGATCAGGGCAACCCGGGGTGCCTGGATGGCTTTCACGCCACCCGAACCGAAATCCTTGCCCGCCTCGACGTAACCTGTCGAAACCGCATCGAGGCGTATCCGATGATCGTTGGCCAACCGCACCACCTCGCCCCAGAAATCGGCCCGTTTTTCATTCCCGGCGCGTCCGATGATCACGGATCCGGCGGGGTAGGCCTTCCCGTTGAGCGCAAAGGGCCGTTCGGCATAACGCACCCGGATATCGGCGTTGAGCAACGCCGCCGCGAAGCGCACGTGCGCCACGGATGTCCATGGCACGACATAGGCCAACGGCCTACCCACTGCCTGATTCGCCTCGAACGGATCATCGGGGTGGGCACCCGTGATCTCCAAGGCGGTTTCCAATGCATAGGCCCGGAGCCCATAGGCATACGGCAACGCCCAGCTCGTGATGTCATAGGTGAGGCTGTCTGAAAGCACCGGGTTGGGTTCGAAAAGCGCTTGCATCAATACCGATTTCGGCTGGAAGGCGCTGACCACCAAATCTGCCGTTTCAAGCGCAAAGGCCGAAACCTTGCCCGAAGCGTAATCGAAACCCTTCAACCCCGGCCTGTTTCCGGCGGTACCGTACCGGATGCCGTTCCGATCCAACAGCCGCTTCAAGGCGGCCACCCGTTCGGGGTACTCACCGGCTTTGACCACATAGGCTTTGTATTGGCCCTTCGGGTTCGTCCGGCTTTCGCGGAAATAGGCCGCGTACTCATCCAGCAACCGTTCGGCATGGTTTGACACGGTCTCGATCGTCGCCATGCCCGAGGTGTAATGGTGCAGGATCCGCTCGGCCAGCGTCAAGGTATCGCCGAGCGCCGTCAATATGCCCAGCCCTGCACGTCCGGAGCCGCCCTGTTCATAGGTCATCCCGATGGCCCCGTTGAACATCGGCCAGCTATCGCCATAACTGGGGTAAAAGAGGTCGAAAACCTCACGGGTGAAGTAGAGCCAAGCCTGCTCATCGAAATACCGGGCATTGTTGCGCCCTACCGTTTCCTGGAATTCCCGTTGAAAGTCCGAGACGAATGCATGGACCGGCTCGGCTGCGGGCGCGAAATAATACGGGTCATTGACGCCCTGCTCGTGGAAATCCACGTGCACCTGTGGCATCCATTGGTTGTAGAGCGCGATCCGGGCACGCGATTCCCGCTGCACCTGCCAAGCCCAGTCGCGGTTGAGGTCGAATAGGTAGTGGTTTGGCCTTCCGCCCGGCCAGGGTTCGTTATGTTCGATTGACTGCGGGTCGGGTTGCAACCGGTGGTTGGCCTTTTGGTTGTACCAGCCCACGTAGCGTTCCTGTCCGTCTGGGTTGAGGCAGGGATCTATGGCCACCACGGTATTCTCCAGCCATCGCTTGGTCGTCGCGTTTGCAGGGTCCACGAGTTGCCACAGCGTTTTCATTGCGGTCTCGCAAGATACCGCCTCGTTGCCGTGTACGTTGTAACTCAGCCAGATGACGGGTATCCGGGTCGTCGGCTCGCCTACCTCCATCCCCGTCCGCTTGAGGTTATCTTTCCGGATCGTTTCCAGACGGGCCATATTGGCCGACGACGAGACGAACGCCACCAGGAGCGGCCGCTGTTCGTACGTCGTGCCGTAGGTAACGAGTTCGACGTTGCCGTTTGTGGCGGCCACGTGTTCGAAATACGCAACCACGCGGTGGTGGGGGGTGAATCGCGAGCCGATTTCGTAACCGAGGAACGTTTCCGGCGATTTCGTTTGTGCAATCCCGCCCGAGAGGCCGCACGCGAGGGCGGGCCACAACAACGATGCGATATGGAGTAACCGAGCGACTTGCTTTTTCATCTTTTTGCGCGTTTATTTAGCGCTTGTTCAAACTTTATCCGTTGGTCTGCAATTGCGCCTCTTTCGCCATCAAAAATAAAGTTTAAACAAGCCCTTACAAAATAAAGCAATTAACCCAACGGACGGTGCGCCGGTGAACGAAAAAAAATCCAGGCATCTGTTAAACACTGTTAAATGGGTTGCCCACTCCACACTTTTGCCCTATCTTGGCCCGTAAAATTTTAATTGACAGGTATTTTAAATTCACTTATCTTTGCAGGATGTTTAAAAACAGGCGAATAGTGGCGTGGGTTGCCGGGTTGGCATTGGTGGTGTCGGTTGCCGGATGCAAGAGCAAATTCGAGAAATTGCGTGCCAGCAACAACATCGCGATGAAGTACCAGGAGGCCATGAAGTATTACCACAAGAAGAAATACAGCAAAGCGCTTATCCTGTTCGATGACCTGATCACGAAATACCGTGGGCAGGCCGAGGCCGAAGACCTCTATTACTACACGGCATACACCAACTACAACCTGCGGGATTATACGTCGGCCCGGTTCCAGTTCAAGCAATTCACGGATACCTACCCCAACAGCGCGCGGGCGGAGGAGTGCCGGTACATGGGCGCCTATTGCTATTTCCTGGAGTCACCCAAGGTGGGTCTCGACCAGGAATACACCTACCGCGCCATCGAAGCCTTGCAATTGTTCATCAACCTGTACCCGGGCAGCGAGCGTGCGGAAGAGGCCGGTGGCCTGATCCAACAGCTTCGTGACAAATTGGAAGAAAAAGCGTTCAATAACGCCAAACTCTATTTGGTTATGGGCCTTCAGGACGATTACCGCGCGGCTGTGATCGCATTCGACAATGTCCTTCGCGAATTCCCGGACACCAAATACGCCGAGGAGATGGAGTTCCTGGCCATCAAGGCCCAGTACCTCTATGCCAACCAAAGTTCTACCCGAAGGCAAGAAGAGCGTTTCGGCGAGGCGTTGGAACTCTATGACAGTTTCGTTTCGGCACATCCCGAAAGCAAATTCCGCAAAGAGGCCGATGCATTGAAGCTGGATGCGGAAAAGGGCATCGAAAACGCCAAGAAAATCATGGCCCAAGTGGCGGCGGTGTCTGTCGCCCAAACCACGGAACAACCCGCTGACGGCGCGACAGCCGCCCCGTAACATCAATAATTTTCGAAAAAAGACGATATGAGTACGCAAATAAGCAAAACGGTCCCCGGTTCAACCATCACGCGTGACCTGCGGGAATTTGACAAGAAAACGGATAACATCTACGAGTCCATCGTCATCATCAGCAAACGCGCCAACCAGATCTCGGTCGACGTGAAAGAAGAGCTGAATGGCAAATTGGCCGAGTTCGCCACGACCAACGATAACTTGGAAGAAGTGTTCGAGAACCGTGAGCAGATCGAGATCTCCAAGCACTACGAGCGCCTGCCGAAACCGACGCTGATCGCCGTCGACGAATTCCTGAATGACAAGGTCTATTTCAGGAATCCCGCGAAGGAAAAAGAAGACGAGTAGTGAGCGTCGGGGGAAAGCGCATCCTGTTGGGTATCTGCGGTAGCATCGCCGCGTACAAAGCAGCCTTACTCACGCGCTTGTTGGTCAAGGCCGGTGCCCACGTACAGGTCGTGATGACACCCGATGCCGCACATTTCGTGACTCCCCTTACGTTTTCGACGCTTTCCGGAAACCCGGTATTGGTGGATTATTTCAATCCGGAAACGGGCGAATGGAACAGCCACGTGCACCTGGCGTTGCAGGCCGATGCCATCCTTGTGGCCCCGGCGAGCGCAAACACGTTGGCCAAATTCGCGCAGGGGCTTTGCGATAACCTCCTCTGCGCCGTGTACCTATCGGCCAAATGCCCGGTATTCGTCGCGCCAGCCATGGACCTGGACATGTGGGCGCACGGCAGCACCCGCTCCAACATCGATCGGCTTCGATCCTACGGCAACCACGTCATCCCGCCGGGAAATGGTGCGTTGGCCAGCGGCCTTTCCGGCGATGGCCGGTTGGCCGAACCGGAAGACATCCTCGCCGCCTTGGCGGCGTTCTTTTCCATTGACCGGCCGTTGGCCGGCAAGACCGCATTGGTCACCGCCGGACCGACGCGTGAAGCCATCGATCCCGTCCGGTACATCGGAAACCACTCAACCGGCAAGATGGGCTATGCCATCGCCGCCGAATTGCGCCGATTGGGCGCATCGGTGACGCTGGTGAGCGGCCCGACGCACCTGGCACCGCCAGACGGCGTCACCACCGTTTCCATCACCTCGGCCGCCCAATTGCTGGACAGCTGCCTGGCCCATTTCGCTGATGCAGACATCACCGTCATGAGTGCCGCGGTGGCCGATTACACGCCAGCGACCGTTTCGGATCGGAAAATCAAGAAACAGGGCGAAGAACGCCTCTCGCTCACGTTGGCGAAAACGACCGATATCCTGGCCGCACTGGGCCAACGGAAGCGCGACGACCAACTGCTGGTGGGGTTTGCACTGGAAACCCATGACGAACAGGCCAGCGCCCTGGATAAACTGCGCCGGAAGAACCTGGATTTCATCGTGCTCAACTCCATGCGTGACCCCGGCGCGGGCTTCGGGGGCGACGAAAACAAGGTCACGATCATCGACCGGAACCAAAACATCGAACCGTTCGGGCTCAAATCCAAGGACGCCGTTGCGCAGGACATCTGCGCGCGCATCATCGCGCTGCTCCGGCCTTAGGCCCGCTTGACTTCCGGATATCCAACCGTATCGGGAGCTTGACCGTTTCCGGGTCTTCACTTGGCCGTTTGCCCTTGACCAAACCGATGAGCCGCTCGGCTGCCAATCGACCGATCTCGAATGCAGGCTGGTATACCGTGGAAAGCGGGGGCGTAAGCATGTCGGCCAATTCCGTATTGCTGAACCCGATCAGGGCAATGTCTTCCGGGATGCGGTAGCCAAGCCCGCGGATCGCGCCCAGGCTCTGCGTCGACAATTGGTCGGTCGCGGCAAAGAGCGCGTCAGGTGGATTGGGCAAACCAAAAAGTGCCTGGATCTTTTCGTTCACGCACGTTTTCAAGGTCTCGCGGTCATAGGGCTTGCACAGTCCAAGCAACGCCTCGTCAAAACGGATGTGATTGCTTTTCAGGGCTGCCGCGTAACCTTCGGCCCGTTGTTTGGCGAAATGGATTCCGGGGCCGATGCTGAGCATGGCGATACGCCGATAGCCGTTATCGATCAGGTGCTTCGTGGCCTGGAAAGCCGCGCTGTAGTTGTCGATGCCCACTTGGTGCGAACCGAATCGATCGCTTGTCCGATCGAATAACACGACTGGCGTCCCCGTATCGCGCACCTCCTCCAGGTGCGCGAAGTCTTCCGTCTCGGCCGAGGGGGAGATGAGGATACCCTCGACACCGCGCGCTTCCAACTGCTTCAGGCAGGACTTTTCCTGGGCCAGCAATTCCTTGCTTTGCATGATGATGATGTCGTACCCGGCATCGGTGCAGGCCCCATCGATGCCATCGAGCATCCGCGACACGAAGCTGTTGTCTATGGAGCAGATGATCACGCCGATCGATCCGCTTTTGCCTTCCTTCAGGCTCTTGGCCATCCGGTTGGGGAAATAGTGGTTCGCGCGCGCGAAATCCATCACCCGCTTTTTCGTCTCCTCACCGATCTCGTAACTATCCCGCAAGGCCTTGGACACCGTGGATACGGAAATGCCCAAGGCCTTGGCGATATCACGTAATGTCATATTGGGCATGGTACGAAACAAATAAATGCATAAAGATACGCATTCCTTGGCTATCTTTGTAGTGCTTCGACAAATCAAGGCTATGAACAAATATCTACGGCGCGGAATTATCGGTACCTTGTTGGGCGCAGGGCTTGGCTTTCTCGGGTTCTGGCTCATGGAACGGGATCAGGAAATCTACAAATGGGTGATGTTTATCGGGGTGGCCTTGTTCGGCGTGGGCTTCCTCACCATCCTGTATGGCCTCATCCGAAAAATCGAAAGGCGGAGCCTATTGGATGAACGAAAAGGACGGCAAAAGGACAATGCATAAGGGGCACGGGCATCCGTTCGGCCACGCCTTCCGGGGCATCCTGGAAACCTGTCGCCGCGAGCGGAATTTCAGGATACACCTGGCCATCGGCGCGGCGACCGTTGCCTTGGGCCTGTGGTTGGGGCTTTCCTCGGCCGAATGGCGGTGGATTGTCGCATGCTCCGCGTTGGTGCTCGTATCGGAATTGCTGAATACAGCCCTCGAAGCATTGGTCGATCTGGCATCGCCGGATTATCACCAACTGGCCAAGCGGGCCAAGGATGCCGCCGCCGCGGCCGTATTGCTTGCCGCCATCGCGGCGGTAACGATCGGCTGCACGATCTTCATTCCGAAACTGTGGGCGGTGGTTTAACGGTTGGCAGGTATGTTACACAAGACCCGCGGCATCGTCCTGAAGACGACCAACTATTCCGAGAGCAGCGTCGTCGTGCAGGTCTTTACCGAAAAATTCGGGCTTCAGGCCTACATCGTCAACGGTGCGCGCAAACCGCGCGCCAAGATCAGCAACACCATCCTGCAGCCATTGCACTTGCTTGATATGGTGGTATACCATCGGGAGCAATCCGCGTTGCAACGCATCCGCGAAGTCAGGCAACAACCCTGTTTCCAGACCATCCCATACGACGATATCAAGCGCGCCGTCGTGCTTTTCCTCAATGAGGTGCTCTACAGGAGCCTCCGGCAGCCATCGGCCGACGAACCCCTTTTCAATTACCTGTTCAATGCCATTTCGTGGTTGGATACGTCAGAAAGGACGCCTCCGGATTTCCACCTGTTTTTCCTGCTCAAGCTCTCGCGTTACCTGGGGTTCTTTCCCGCCCCGCCCCGGCCGGGCCAGCGATTCTTCGATCTGAAGGACGGTACGTTCTGCCATGCCGCGCCTGCGCACGCCCTGGTGCTCCAGCATCCCCATACCGACCAATGGGCAAACCTATTGGGCTGTTCTTTCGATGACTTGCCGACTATCCGCATCCCGCTCTCCGATAGGCGCTTCCTGCTTGGCAAGATCATAGATTTCTATCGGCTCCACATCGACCACCTGGGCGAGATAAAATCCATTGACGTGCTCGCGGACGTCCTCGGTTGAGCGTGGCTGGTGAAACAATTCGGGGCATCGACTGTTTTATTCACAAAAAGCCGTTATCATGTGGAAAGAAGAAAACAAGAAACTCTATCGATCGTTCACGTTCAAGGATTTTTCGGAAGCCTTTGCCTTCATGTGCCGTGTGGCACTGCTGGCCGAGCGGCAAAACCATCACCCCACGTGGAGCAATACCTGGAACCGCGTAGAGATTTGGTTGTCTACGCATGATGCGGGCAACACCGTGACCGAAAAGGACAGGACATTGGCCGCTGCCATTGACGGGTTGCTGTGATGATGCGGTCGAAAGGCAATCCCGTCGCACGAATCAACCAGGTACTGCTTTTCATCGCCCTGTTTTTCGGCATCCTGTATTTCGCCAAACCGTTCTTGATCCCGGTTGCTATCGGTGCCATGATGGCCATGCTCCTTGTGCCGGTGTGCCGCAAGTTCGAAACCTGGAGGTTACCCCGGGCACTTGCCGCGGCGCTCTGCGTGTTACTTACCTTGGTGTTGTTGCTCGCCATCGGTTACCTCTTGGTCAACCAGCTCGTTGCATTGGGAAGGGACATGCCCATGATCGGCAAGAAACTCAATGGGATGCTCAATTCGGCACACCAGTTCATATCGGCACACTTCCAATTGCCGGTAGACAAACAGAAGGAATACCTCCAGAGCCAAGTGGCCAGCCTTTCGGATACCGGCGGCAAGGTGCTCGGCGACATCTTCCGTTCGGTCCTGTCCTTTTTGGCCCACACGCTCATCATCTCGGTCTACACCGTGTTCCTGCTCATCTATCGCCGTCGGATCAAGCAATTCGTGCTGGCACTCGTGGCCCACTATGCCGGCAAGGCCAATGTCGAAGAGGCCCAGGACGTCGTGGACAAAACCACCGACGTGGCCACCTCCTACCTGACCGGGGTGTGCATCGTCGCACTCATATTTTCGGTCATCAATACCATCGGGCTTACCATCATCGGCATCGAGAATGCCCTTTTCTTTGGCGTCATGGTCGCCTTCATCAACATCATCCCGTATATCGGATCCGTCGCTGGGAGTTCGATCGTGGTGCTTTACACCTTGATTACACGCGATTCGTTGGTCACGCCCCTTGTCGTGGCACTGTTCTTTATCGTGCTCCAGCAGCTGGACAGTTACATCCTCACGCCAAAAATCACCGGTAGCAAGATACAGCTGAATGCACTCTTCACGATCATGGCGCTGTTGTTGGGCAACTTGATCTGGGACGTGGCCGGTATGATCCTGTTCGTGCCGTTCCTGGGGGCAGCCAAGGTGGTCTTCGACCACGTGGATTCATTGAAACCCTACGGCAACTTGATCGGCGATCGGGACAACGCCGAAACAGGCAAGAAAAAGCCGCCCATCGATCGACGGGCGGCCAACGAAATACAATAAATATCCTAGTTGGACGATCTTAGATGACCTTCACATTTACCGCATTCAATCCCTTTCTGCCTTGCTCGACATCGTATGAAACGTGGTCATTTTCACGGACCTTGTCGATAAGGCCTGATGTATGCACGAAGATCTCGCTCCCACCAGCGTTGGGGACGATAAAACCAAAACCTTTGGTTTCATTGAAGAATTTAACTACTCCTTCTGCCATTGTATTGAAAAATTAAAAAATAGAATAAAAATCAAAGGTATGGCAATTATTTGTAAACCAGCCAAAAAAAGTTATAAAACACCAACGGTTTTTGCTACTTTAGCCTATGCATGCGCCTTTTATCAGTTTATCGTAACATTGCGGATCGGGTATACAATCTGCCCCAAAACAGGCGTTTTAATACTGAACATAAACACTAACTAAACATCATGGACGAACGAATAGCCTCATTGACTACGATGGATGGAGAAAACGGTCGGGTGGGCAAACTGCCCTTTTCCATCCGCATCCTGCTTGAAAACGTGTTGCGCAATCACGATGGGTTTGCCATCACCGACGAGCACGTCGATACCCTGATCAATTGGGATCCAACCGGCACGGACAAGGAAATCCCGTTCAAGCCCGCGCGGGTGCTCATGCAGGATTTCACCGGTGTACCCGCCGTGGTGGATATGGCTTCCATCCGCGCCGAAGTGGTCCGCAAGGGGGGCGACGGGAGCAAGATCAACCCCGCGATCCCCGTAGACCTGGTCATCGACCACTCCGTGCAAGTGGACTACTTCGGGACTGACTACGCCTATCAAAACAACGTGTCCTTGGAGTATGAACGCAATGCCGAACGTTATGAACTCCTGAAATGGGGGCAACAGGCACTGGATAACTTCACGGTGGTACCGCCCGGCATGGGCATCTGCCACCAGGTAAACCTGGAATACCTTGCCAAGGGGGTCATTTCGCGCGATGGATGGGCTTTTCCGGACACGCTGGTGGGTACGGATTCGCACACGCCGATGGTCAATGGCATCGGTGTCATCGCCTGGGGGGTGGGCGGCATCGAAGCCGAAGCGGCGATGCTGGGCCAACCCATCTATTTTACCTGCCCGCAAGTGGTGGGCCTCAAGCTCTCCGGCCGGATACCCACGGGTTGCACAGCCACCGACATGGTGCTTACCATCACCAAGCTGTTGCGCGATTATGGCGTGGTCGGCAAGTTCGTGGAGGTCTTCGGCGATGGCCTGGATCACCTGAGCGTCACGGACCGGGCCACCATCTCCAACATGTCGCCAGAATTCGGCTGCACGGTGACGTATTTCCCGATAGACGACCAAACGCTTGACTACATGCGCCGTACCAACCGCTCCGAAGCGCAAATCGCGCTGGTGGAAGAATATTGCAAATCCAACCTGTTGTGGCGTACGGGAAAAGAGGAAATCCGGTACTCCGATGTACTCGAGCTCGACCTGGACTCCCTCCAACCCACCGTATCGGGACCGAAGAGGCCTCAGGACAAGATCTTGGTCAAGGATCTATCGGAACAGTTCTCTGTGCTGCTTGAGAAAGAATACCGGCGCAACTACCTGCCGATCAAGGCGCGCCAGGAGCAGGCTTGGCTTTCGGAAGGCGGATCGGGCAGCGAATTCACGTATGAGGACCGGCACCTCAACCCGGCCGATGTCGCCGTGGAAACAGACGACATCCGATCGGTACGGATCAAGATAAAAAACAAGGAGTATGTACTCAGCGACGGCAGTATCGTCATAGCCGCCATCACGAGCTGTACCAATACCTCCAACCCAGCGGTCATGGTTGGCGCCGGCCTCGTGGCCCGGAAAGCCGTGTCGCGGGGTTTGCGCACCAAGTCATGGGTCAAGACCAGCTTGGCGCCCGGATCGAAGGTGGTGACCGAATACCTCCAACGGGCAAACCTGCTGGAAGACCTGGAAGCCATGCGGTTCCATACCGTTGGTTATGGCTGTACATCGTGTATCGGCAATAGCGGTCCGTTACCGCCACATGTGGCGGAAGCCGTGGAAAAGGGCGATCTGGTGGTCGCCTCCGTGCTGTCAGGCAACCGGAATTTCGAGGCGCGGGTACACCCGCAGGTAAAGATGAATTTCCTGATGTCGCCCATGCTGGTCGTTGCCTACGCCATCGTGGGGCGCGTGGACGTAGACCTGCTCAACGACCCCTTGGACTATGACCCCAACGGCAATCCGGTGTACCTGCATGACATCTGGCCTACGCAACAGGAAATCGCCGACACCATCAGCCAATGCATGCGTGTCGAAGATTTCGAAAATGTGTACGGGGTCATTTTCGAGGGCGGAGCCGACTGGAAGGAATTGATAGCCCCGCAGGGGAAAAATTTCCAGTGGAACGAGCAATCCACTTATGTGCAGGAAGCGCCCTTTTTCAAGGACATCGCCTTGCAACCGCAGCCACCGGCAGACATCGACAAGGCCAAGGTACTTTTATACCTTGGCGACTCGGTCACGACCGATCACATATCGCCTGCCGGTTCGTTCAAACCGGATTCGGCCGCCGGGCAGTACCTGCTATCCAAGGGGGTTCAGTACAAGGATTTCAATTCATACGGCTCGCGGCGCGGCAACCACGAGGTGATGATGCGGGGCACCTTCGCCAATGTGCGTATCCGGAACCGGATCACGCAGAAGGAGGGTGGTTACACCACCTATTTCCCTTCCGGGGAGACGCTATCGGTATACGACGCGGCCATGCGTTACGCCGAGGATGGAACCCCGTTGGTGGTGTTGGCGGGGAAGGAGTACGGCAGTGGCTCCTCGCGCGACTGGGCGGCCAAGGGTGCCAATCTATTGGGCATAAAGGCGGTCATCGCCGAAAGTTTCGAACGCATCCACCGCAGCAACCTGGTAGGCATGGGGGTGGTGCCGTTGGAATTCCCCGAAGGGGAAAATGCTGAATCGCTGGGCCTGGACGGCACGGAAACCTATCGAATCACGGGTATCTCGGAAGATTTGCGCCCGCACAAACCGTTGGACGTCGTAGCCACGAAAGCGGACGGCGAAACCATCGCGTTCAAGGCCAAGGCACGATTCGATTCGGCCATAGAGATCGAGTATTACAAACACGGAGGCATCCTCCAATACGTACTGCGCGGGTTCCTGTCCTAACGACAGGGACCCGTCCTACTTCGCGAATGCGTTCCAGCCCTGTGCCTTGATGGGGTGCACGTTGCCAGATTTCGTTATCAGTTCGTGGCCGGCCAAGGGTTCGGTGACGTGGCCGATGATGCTGATATCCGGCTGGTTCATCAACTTTTCGTAGTCGTCCTGGCGCACGGTAAAGAGCAATTCGTAGTCTTCTCCACCGCTCAGCGCACACACCGTTGGATCCAGGCCGAATTCGCGGGCCGTATCGTAGGTCATCGGATCGATCGGTATCTTCTCTTCGTACAATTTGCAACCGGTACCCGAAGCCTTGCAGATGTGGAGGATCTCGGAAGCCAAGCCGTCCGATACATCGATCATCGCCGTGGGCTTCACGTCCAATGCGGCAAGGAGCTCCACGATATCCTTTCGGGCCTCGGGCTTGAGCTGCCGCTCCACGATGTAATCCTTGCCTTCCAGATCCGGCTGTATACCGGGGTTTTCCAGGAATATCCGCTTCTCGCGCTCCAGCAACTGCAGGCCAACGTAAGCGCCCCCCAGATCGCCCGACACGCAAATCAGATCGCCGGTTTTCGCGCCATTGCGATAAACCACGTTTTCCGGGTTTGCGTGGCCGATACTGGTCACGCTGATGACCAAGCCCTGGGCGGATGCGGACGTATCGCCGCCCACCAGATCCACGCCATACTTCTTGCATGCGAGCAATGCGCCCGCATACAGCTCTTCCACCGCTTCCAGCGGGAATTTGCTCGACAATCCTATGGAAATCGTTACCTGGGAAGCCATCGCGTTCATCGCGTAGATATCGCTCAGGTTCACCTGCACGGCCTTATACCCCAAATGCTTGAGCGGCACGTACCGTAAATCGAAATGGATGCCTTCCAACAGCAGGTCGGTAGACACCAAGGTGCTGTCTGCCTTGAAATCCAGTACGGCGGCGTCATCGCCTATCCCTTTCGAGGTGGATGGCTGTGTCAACTCCACCACGTTGGTGAGGTGCTCGATCAACCCGAACTCACCCAGCTGCTCCAGATTCGTTTTCTCTTTATTGTCAAACATCGTTATGCCACGTATTCACTTATTCACAAATTCACCGACCGCACGTCCATCAAAGCCCCAGCCGCTCGGAAATCTCCAGCATCCGTTCGATGGGCCGCTTGGCCCGGGCGATGATATCCGCAGGCAGATCCACTTCGGGCAACTCGAACCGCAGGCAATTATAGAGCTTTTCAAGGGTGTTGAGCTTCATGTAGGGGCAATCGTTGCAGGCGCAGGCATTGTTCGGCGGCGCCGGTATGAACGTCTTGTGGGGGTTTGCCTTCTGCATCTGGTGGATGATGCCGCTTTCGGTGGCCACGATAAAGGTATCCGCCGGATTTTCCTTGGTATATTTCAGCAGGCCTGACGTGGATCCGATGTAGTCGGCCTCGTCAAGGATTTCTTTCTCGCATTCGGGATGCGCGATAAACCTAGCCTGTGGATAATCGATCCGGAGCTGGGCGATGCGTTCCTGCGAGAAGATCTCATGCACCATGCAGGCGCCGTTCCAGAGCACCAGGTCGCGGCCCGTCTTCCGGCGCACATAGTCGCCGAGGTTCTTATCCGGACCAAAGATGATTTTCTGTTCCGGCGGCAAGCTATCCACGATCTGTACCGCATTGCTGGACGTACATACGATATCGCTGAGCGCCTTCAGTTCGGCCGTGCAATTGACGTAGGTGATGGCGATGTGGTCGGGGTAGCGTTCCTTGAACTTGGCGAACAGGTGGGGTGGGCAGCTGTCGGACAACGAACAACCCGCCTTGAGATCCGGCAGGAGCACCTTCTTTTCGGGAGACAGGATCTTGGCTGTCTCGGCCATGAAGTGCACGCCGGCGAATACGATCATGTCGGCTTCGGTCTTTGCCGCTTCTTGCGAAAGCCCTAGGCTGTCACCGATGTAGTCCGCGATGTCCTGTATCTCGGGTTCCTGGTAATAATGCGCCAGCAGGACCGCGTTCTTCTCTTTCTTGAGTCTGTTTATCTCCTCGACCAAATCCAATGTCGGGTCGATGGGTTCATCGATAAAGCCTTTTGTGTTTAGTTCAGTCAGTACAGCTTCCATGATTATACAAAGGTAAGCAAACTAGTTGACTTGGTTTTCACGTTTCAACAGCGTCAATAATTAATAATAGCTTTAATATATGAGTAGTTTTATTGTTTGTTAGCGTGTTGGTTTTGTGGGGAAAGGGGCACGTTTTTATTTTGATTTGTCATTGATGCTTATTTTTTAACACCTTGTTAACATTGGTTTAACTTGTCTTGACTGATTTCCAATGCGTTTTATTTTGGTCGAAATAGTTTTCCATAGGTGGTTGTATACTTTTTATTGGTTGATATTTGTTAATATTGCAATGGTTTTTGGGGTATTCCTCCTGTCCGATTGTTTAGAAATTCCGCTGATTGGCTTTTGTCGCGAGTTATCAATTTTATTCAACGGTTTGTTTACATGTTTTGCACAGGTTATCGACTTCGATTCGGCCGTTCTATTTTCAGTTGTTCGTTAGGTTATGTACCATGTTGATTTTTTGGTGATCGGTTCGGGTATCGCCGGGTTAAGTTTCGCGCTCAAGGCCGCAGCACACGGCAAAGTGATGATCATTACCAAGGCCAACGAAGACGAATCCAATACGAAGTACGCACAGGGCGGCGTTGCGGTCGTTGTGGATAAGTCCGATTCGTTCGAGAAGCATATCGCTGACACACTGGTTGCTGGCGATGGGCTTTGCGATGTGGAGGTTGTGGAAAACGTGGTCAGGGAAGGACCCATGCGTATCCAGGAGATCATCGACTACGGGACCCATTTCGACAAACGGAAGGATGGGGTATACGATCTGGCCAAGGAAGGCGGACATTCCGAGCATCGCGTGCTGCATTACAAGGACATCACCGGCTTCGAGATCGAACGGGCGTTGTTGGAAAAGGTGCACGAGAACCCGAATATCGAGTTGTATACGCATTATTTTGCCGTTGATTTGATTACGCAGCACCATCTGGGCGAATTCGTGGACAAGAGCACCACTGATATCACCTGTTATGGTGTCTATGTGTTGAATACGATGGACAACCGTGTGGAAAAGATCATCAGCAAGGTCACGGTCATGGCCTCGGGCGGAGCGGGTCACGTCTATTCGAGTACGACCAATCCGGTCATCGCCACGGGCGATGGCATCGCGATGGTGTACCGGGCCAAGGGCAAGGTGCGCAACATGGAATTCATCCAGTTCCATCCCACGGCACTGTACAATCCGGGCGAATACCCGGCCTTTTTGATTTCGGAAGCCGTGCGGGGGTTCGGCGGTATACTCAGGCGGCGCAATGGCGAGGCGTTCATGGTGGAGTACGACGATAGGGCCGATTTGGCACCGCGCGACATCGTGGCGCGGGCCATCGATTCGGAGATGAAGAAATCGGGCGATGATTTCGTATTGCTTGACATTACCCACCGGAGCAAGGAGGACATCCTGCAGCATTTTCCCAATATTTACGCGAAGTGCCTTTCCATCGGCATCGATTTGGCGCGGGATCAAGTGCCGGTTACGCCAGCGGCGCACTACCTGTGCGGTGGGATCATGGTCGATGCGTTCGGACGGTCGTCTATCCAGCATCTCTATGCTTGCGGTGAATGCGCTTCCACGGGCCTTCATGGTGCCAACCGGCTGGCTTCCAATTCATTGTTGGAGGCTACGGTCTTTGCGCATCGCATCTATAGCGATGCGGTGGATCGTTTTGGCGGCGTGGTGGTGCCCGACGGCATCCCGGACTGGGACGACTCGAATACCGCGCTTTCCAACGAGGATATCCTGGTCACGCATAACCTCCGGGAAACCCAGAAGGTGATGAGCGATTACGTGGGTATCGTGCGCTCGGATTTTCGGTTGGAGCGGGCGATGCGCCGGTTAGGCCTGTTGTATGACGAGACGGAGAGTTTCTACAAGAACACCAAACTGTCGGTCAAGCTCTGTGAGTTGCGTAACGTGATCCAAGTGGCTTATCTGGTCATCAAATCGGCCATGGCCCGCAAAGAGAGCCGCGGTTTGCATTATACCACGGATTATCCCGATCGCTCGACCGAATTGGTCGATACCATATGTTAGCACCTGGTACACATTGCCGTCGGCATGACGGCGATTAAACGTTCACCCTTAACGATTAAATGAAATGGCCTTGATATTGCCCGTAAAGGATGTCTATCCCGTTATTGCCAACGATTGTTTCGTAGCCGAAAACGCAACCATTGTAGGGGCGGTTACCCTTGGCGAGAAGTGTTCGGTATGGTTCAACGCGGTTGTTCGCGGCGATGTGAATACCATCACGGTAGGTGATCATACGAACATCCAGGACGGCGTGGTTATCCATTGTACCTATCAAACGGCGGCTACGGTCATTGGCAGCCATGTCAACATCGGCCACAATGCCTTGGTTCATGGATGCACGGTGCATGACCGGGTGCTTATCGGTATGGGCGCGATCGTGATGGATCATGCCGTGGTGGAGGAGTACGTCATCATCGCAGCCGGAGCCGTCGTATTGGAACATACCGTATGCGAAAGCGGATACCTGTACGCGGGTATCCCAGCTCGGAAAGTAAAACCCATCAGTGCTGAACAACGGAGGTTGCTGGACGAATTGCCGCAGCGTTATGTGTTGTATTCCAGCTGGTTTGCAACGGACTAACGTGGCACGGTGATTGCCTCTTCCTGTTCCCAGTTGGCCCTGATGATGAAGGTTTTCCCGATATACCATACCCGTTCGGGTTGTCGCCGCTGATAGACATCGCCTGGATCCCATTTACCGTTGTTGTTTTCATCGTACACCACGCGCAACGTATATTTCCCGCCAGGGAATCGGTTGAAGGGAACCAGGCCCGATCCGGCAACCGGTACGCTGGCGTAGATCACGTCTTTCTTTTCGCTGACAAGTTGTAGCAGGTATTGGTGTACGGTATCGGGCAACGTCACGTTGAAGACGATGTCGCCGAAGTTTTCCTTTTCGTCCATCGCGAACGATTTGGTTACGCTTTTGTTTTTGTCGCCTACGAATCCGTTGAATGCACCTTCCTGTATCTCGAGTTGGTAAGCGCGTTTGGGCCGCCAATTGTAGCGAAGGATATACCGGCGGGGTGCCGTGGTGTCGCGGGCCAGCTGGAAGTTCGTGCGGGCCACGGAGTCTTCCGTGAGGATGATCTTGCTTCTATCGATGGATTGTACCGGTGAAGCGGCGGTCAACTCGACGTGTTTGATGCGGTTCACCTTGTTGCCATTCAGGTTATCGGTGATGATGAAATCGCGATCGTATTTATCGTTTCGGCCGCGGCGCATCGTCACCGAATCGAGCAGCTTCCCGTCATCGAAGAATTTGACCTTCAGCGAATCAAAGGTGAGGTCGCTTAGCCAAACCGTCGCTGAGTCGCGGTTGGCCGTGTATTCTATCTGTTTCGATGCGTCGAGTTCGGCCGGATGGACGATGGTTATATCAGGTCGCTCTAGTATTTTGTTGAACGCGAAGGTCACTTTTCCATTTGATTCTATCTTGCGATCTTGCAAACGGAAGTCTTTCGGTGTCCCTTTCGATAGCTGAAGCACGATCCCGGCTGTATCGCCCTTCAACACGATGGAATCATCGAGGAAAGCGAGCGATTCGCCAGGGGCGTTATAGATGCGGTCGTTGTTCTCTTCCTTGAGGGCATAGATGCGATAGGCATCTTCCCGTAGGTTCTTGATGTGGAAGTTGCCGCTCGTATCCGTTAGCGTAAAGATGTTCGCTTTCCGTTTGCCGAATATCGAATCTTGGCGTGTGGGAATCAGCATCACCGTCACTTCTTTCTGTACTTCCTTCGTAAGTGCGTCGATCACGTTTCCGGATACCGACAGCGAGTCGATCACGTCGCCGGTCGAAAATACATAGCTGTAGTTGAGTAAGGGATTGTTTTCGTTGAAGTCGCCGATAGCCTTTCCAAAGTTGATGGTATACGTCGTGTTGGCTTCCAGCGAGTCGGGCATGGTGATTACGATGTCCCTGCGTTTCACCCGCGGGTTTATGGGTTGCTCGATGTCGGGCGATACGCTGATTTCCTTGAAGGCGTTGTTCAGTTTGATGAACTCGTCAAACTCGATGACGATTTTTTCCGCGTCGAAATTCCGGGTCAGGTTCGCCGGTGTTTCCTTCAATATTTTCGGCGGGATGGAATCTTTCGGGCCACCCATGGGTTGCTGGATGCTCGCGCACTGCCAAGTCAGCGAGAAAAGCGCCAAGAAACCACCCAAAACCACCCATTTTAGAAATGGGCTACTTTTTAAGCGATTTGAGCTATTTTTATGTTTTGATGAGTCTGGCATCGAAAAAATCGAGAACGTGTCTTACAATGGATTTATGAAGGTCGCTTTTATTTATATCTATTTATTTGAATATCAATTGATTAAGACAAATGAACCATCAAAACCGAAATATCGGAGGGTGAAACGCCAGAAATACGGGAAGCTTGGCCCAATGTCCGGGGTTTTACCTTGATCAGTTTTTCCCTCGCTTCTTTCGATAGCGAAACCAACTTATGGTAGTCAAATTCCGGATTGATTTCTTGGTTTTCCATCCGTTGCATTTTATTCACGATTTCTATTTCCTTATCGAAGTAGCTATCGTATTTCACTTTGATTTCCGCTTGTTCCACCACTTCCTTTCGGTGGCCTGCTAGCAATTGCTTGAAAGAAGCTTCGGCCCGTGCCAGGTCTTGGATGTTTACCTGTGGCCTGCTCAGGATATTGAATAGGCGCATCTTCTGATTGATGGGGCTTGACTGCAGTTCCACCAGGATCGGGTTGATGGCCTCTGGCGTTACCGATTCATTTCTCAGGTACTCGACGATGCGGTCAGCATCCGCTGTTTTTCGCTTCACTTGTTCCAGTCGCTCATCGCTCACCAATCCGAGCTTGTGTGCGATGGGTGTGAGCCTTTCGTCGGCATTGTCCTGGCGAAGCAGCAGTCGGTGTTCGGCGCGAGAGGTGAACATGCGGTAGGGCTCTTCCGTACCCTTCGTTACCAGATCATCGATGAGTACACCGATGTATGATTCCGATCGTTTCAGGACCAACTCATGGCCGTCATTTATCCGTTGGTGCGCGTTGATACCCGCAACGAATCCTTGGCTTGCCGCTTCTTCATACCCGGTGGTACCATTGATCTGGCCGGCGAAGAAGAGGTGCTTGACACGGAAGGTTTCCAATGTCAGGTCCAATTGCATGGGCGGGAAGAAGTCGTATTCGATGGCATAGCCGGGCCTGAACATCCGTGCGTTTTGAAAGCCCGGTATAAGCTGCAGGGCTTTCTGCTGTACGTCTTCCGGCAACGAGGTAGAGAAGCCGTTTACATAGATTTCGACCGTCCGTAGCCCTTCGGGTTCAACGAAGATCTGGTGGCGGTCCCGTTCCGCAAAGCGATTTATCTTATCTTCTATCGAGGGGCAATACCGTGGACCAAGTCCTTTGATACGGCCGGTAAACATCGGTGACTTTTCGAAGCCTTCCTTGAGCGCTTCATGTACGGCATCGTTTGTATAGGTAATCCAACAGCACCGTTGTTCGGTGGGTAGCTCCACATCCGTGAACGAGAATCGACCGCCCTCCTCGTCGCCCCATTGTTCCTCCATTTGGCTGTAGTCAAGACTGCGGCCATCTACCCGTGGCGGTGTTCCCGTTTTCATCCTTCCAGACTCGAACCCTAAGCTGATGAGTTGTTCGGTCAGTCCAGTCGCCGCTTTTTCTGCGGTTCGCCCGCCACCTATCCGTTTCTCGCCGATGTGGATGAGGCCATTGAGGAATGTCCCGTTCGTGAGTACAACGGCATCGCTTTCGATGGATAACCCCAACGAGGTGACCACGCCACAGGCCTTACCGTTCTTGACGATGATTTCCTTTACCGTATCTTGCCAGAAATCGACATTGGGGAGCCTTTCCAGTTGTAGTCGCCATTCTTCGGCAAACCGCATGCGATCGCTTTGCGCGCGCGGGCTCCACATGGCCGGTCCTTTCGAGCGGTTCAGCATGCGAAACTGGATCATCGTTTTATCGGTGATGATTCCTGAATAACCACCCATGGCATCGATTTCCCGTACGATTTGGCCTTTTGCCACCCCTCCCATCGCGGGGTTGCAGCTCATCTGCGCGATGGTGCCCATGTTCATCGTAACCAGCAGTACCGATGAGCCTAGGTTTGCAGCAGCGGCAGCGGCCTCGCACCCAGCGTGGCCTGCCCCTACTACGATTACATTGTATTTCTTAAACATGACTTTTAACCATTTGTTCCACGTGGAACATCATAAAAGCGAGATAACCATTTGTTCCACGTGGAACACCGTTATGCCAACTCTCCTAAATCCAACCACCTTTCCATTTTATCATCCAATTCGCGGGTTAACCTTTCTATCTCGGATACCGCCGCTGCTATGGTCACGTGATCGTTTGTTTGCCCGATCATCTCGGTGTGTTCAGCGATTTGTTTTTCGAGATGCGGTATTTCCGCATCCAACGTTTCGTATTCACGTTGTTCTTTGTAGCTGAGTTTGCGTCTACTCTCTACTTTCGCAGGTTTCTCCGTGGGTTTGGATGCTTCAGCAAGTGTTTGACGTTTTGCCTGCTCTTCCTGTTCCGACTTGTAGGCGGCGTAGTTGCCATTGTAAATCGTAACCCCACCGATGCCATCGAAAATAAACAGTTGCTCCGTAAGTCTATCCAATAAGTAACGGTCGTGCGATACCAGCAAGAGTATTCCCGAATAGTTCAGCAAGAATTCCTCGAGTACATTGAGCGTGTCGATGTCGAGGTCATTGGCAGGTTCGTCAAGGATCAGGAAATTTGGGTTTCTGATCAATACATGCATCAATTGGAGTCGCTTCCGCTCACCCCCACTCAACTTGCTTACAAAACCGAATTGTTTTTCTGGTGGGAACAGGAATTGCGTAAGCAGTTGCGATGCGGTAAGCGTTTCCCCGTTGGCCATGTTGATGTATTCGGCAATGTTCTTCACGGTGTCGATTACCCGCTCATTGTCGGCAATCTCCAACCCACCTTGCCGGTAGTAACCGAACACCGTGGTTTGACCGGTTTCGATTGTTCCTGCGTCTGGCCGTTCCGCACCCGTGATGAGGTTCAGGAAGGTGGATTTGCCGGATCCATTGCGTCCGGCCAGGCCGATGCGATCGCCCTTTTTGAATACATAGGAGAACCTAGCAATCACCTGTTGCTGTCCGTATCGTTTGGCGACGTTTTCCAGTTCAAGTATCTTGCCCCCCTGTCGGCTTATCTTTACCTGCAGTTGCAACGATTCCGATTGGCGCTGGCCTTTTGTCTGTTCTTCCAATGTATGGAACGCATCGATGCGCGACTTGGATTTGGTACCCCTTGCCTGTGGTTGCCTGCGCATCCATTCCAGTTCGCGGCGCAACAGGTTACGCCTACGTTCCAGCAGGGCATCGGCAGCCTCTTCGCGCTCCGCCCTCTTCTGCAGGTAATAGCTGTAGTTGCCGTTGAAAGCGGTCAGTTGGCCATTGTCCAGTTCTCGTATACCGGTACAGACCGCATCCAGGAAATAGCGGTCGTGCGTCACGAGCAAGACCGTTTTTTGACCCGTCGTCAATAACTTTTCCAGCCACTCGATGGTTTCGATATCGAGGTGGTTGGTCGGTTCGTCCAATAGGTATACATCTGGATCGTCGATCAGTAACTTCGCCAATGATAACCGCTTCCGTTGGCCGCCCGATAGTTTGGCGATTTCGCGCGAGAAGTCCGCGATCTGCAACCTGCCAAGGATGGCCTTGATCTGGTATTCGTATTCCCAGGCATCGAGCGCACTGAGCCGATCGCTCAGCTTCGCGAGTTTATCGGCGTCGGCGCCCGGATCGGCGGCTAGCTCTTCGTATTCACGGATAGCCCGCTGCTGCGGGTTGTCTGCGCTGTAGATGAAGTCGTTTATCGTCTCGAATTCATCGAATGTGGGATCCTGCGAAAGAAAGCCCACACGGATGCCTTTCTCTTTCACCACGATGCCCGTTGTTGGCTGCATCTCGCCCGCCAAGATACGGAGAAGCGAAGATTTTCCCGTACCGTTGGCACCTACCAGTGCAACGCGCTCACCCTTCTGTAGTCCGAAATGCAAGTTTGTAAAGAGCCATCGGTCGTGGTAGCTGTGGCCCAGTCGTTCTGTGGATAATACGCTCACCGTAGTTGTTTCATGTCTTTCCAGTAATAAATTTGGGTACCGTTCGCAGGCTTTTGCGCTGCCGCCAACATGGCGTCGGCCACTTCATCGCCGGTAATGCTCCGGTACCGTTTGAGACCCCCCATCAGTAGCGGATCGATGACGGTAAATAACCCTGCTGCAGCCGACTCCATCCATCGCGATTCACCCCGATTTCCTTTCAATAACGAAGGCCTGAAGATGTGCAGGCGTTCAAAACCCACCTGTTGCACATCCCGTTCGGTTTCGCCCTTCATGCGGATGTAAAAGTTGGACGAATCCGGGTTGGCACCGATCGCGGAGACCAGCAAAAAAGCCGTGGCGCCATTTGCCTTGGCGAGCTTGGCCGCGGTTAGCGGATAGTCGTGGTCTACCCGGTAGTATGCTTTCAAATCCGGTGTCTTTTTGCGCGTCGTACCCAGGCAACAGAACACGTCATCTGCGATTAGCTCACTTTTTACGGATTCAATTGATTGATAATCAGCTATTAATGATTTTAACTTCGGGTGCGTGATACCCAGGTTCCGTCGTACCACGGCGATGACTTGGCCATATGCCGGGCTATGCAACAACCGCTGCAACAGTTGCCCGCCGATGAGCCCGGTAGCCCCGAAAATAAGTGCCGTCTTCTGTGTAGCCATAAATCCTTGCAAAATTACGGAAAAATAGTTGTAACTCCGGAAGGCTGCAGATCGGCGCGGACAACTCGCTAGTTGAATCGATGCGGGGCGATCAGGTTGAACTTCGGGATATCCACGTCAAACAACGCACCGTCGAATTCCCGGCGCATCTGGTAAGAGCCGCTCATGGCGCCCATATCGCTTTTGAGGTTGCAGCCCGATACGTATTCATGAAGCTCGCCAGGTTCGATGACGGGTTGCTGGCCGACCACCCCCTCGCCTTCCACTTCGCGGTGCGTGCCATTGGAATCAAAGATGTGCCAATGCCGCCTCAGTAATTGGATGCTGTAATCGCCGAGGTTTTCGATCGTGATTTTGTACGCAAACATGTAATGCTCGTTTTCCGGATTCGAATACTCCGGTTGGTAGATGGTTTCGACCGAAACCTTTACGCCGTCCGTGATTTGCGTGACCATTCGTGTTGCAGAATTTGGGGCAAGTTAACAAATGTGTTTGAATAAACGAAGCCTGCTTTGAAAATTCATAAAATAACGATAGCTTAGCCGATTGATGGACAACCAATCCGATAGCCTGCTGCTCCTTCGTTTGAAACGGGGCGACCTCCAAGCGTTGGAGCGCGTCTACAAGCGCCATCGGCCTGCGCTGTTGGCGAAGGCCGTGTTCATGCTGCGCGACAATGCGCAGGCGGCAGATCTGGTGCAGGCACTATTCATCGAGTTCTGGGAAAAGCGGCTTTATGAACAGATCGACGATAACCTGGGCGGTTACCTGTTCCGCGCGGTGCACAACCGCTGCCTCAACGTGCTGAAGGCACAGAAAGTACAGCACCAACGCGAAGAGAGGCATCAGGCAGACTACGTGGACCGCGAGGAAGCCCCCGAGATCGAGGTGGGCTTGGACAAGGGGCTGGTGGAGCGGCTGCTCGGTCAGTTGCCGCCACAGAAACGCGAAGTGGTGACGCTCGTGGTGCTTGAGGACCGCAAGTACCAGGAGGCCGCAGACATCATGGGCGTATCCATCAATACGGTCAAAACCCACCTGCGGCTGGCGCTGCAACAATTGCGGGAAACGGTGAAAAACCAGTCGAACACGTCACCCGATACGGGCGGATGAACTGTCTTAATGAAGAACCATGGCATACGATGACCTACATATCGAAGAACTGATGTTCAAGCGGGTGGCCGGCACGATCGGCGCGGCGGAAAACGCGCGGTTGGATGCCGCGCTGGCCAGCGATGCCGAGGCGCGCCGCCGGTGGGAAGAGATCGAGGCATCGCTTCAGGAGCCTGCTGCGCGGCGATTCCTGGACGAGCAGGACCATGAAGCGGGCTGGCGGAATCTTCACGCGCAGCTTGCACCTCCGCCTACCCGCCGCATGCGGTGGTACCAGTATGCCGTTTTCGGGGCGGCAGTGGTCGCCATGTTGATCGGTGTGTGGTATTTCCGTCCATCGGCCGATGGACTGGATTTCCTCGTGCCTGATATCCAATCGCTTGTGCACGATCCAGACGCGATCCGATTGGTGCCCGAAGGCGCGAAGGCCGTCGAGCTGGGTACCGGGGCCGAAACCCTTCGGATAGGTTCCCTGTCGGTTACGGCCGACTCGAGCGGCCTGCGCTATGCGGCCACGGCGGTCACGCCGCAATGGGCGACATTGCATGTACCTGCGCAGCAGCAATACCGGATCGATCTGCCCGACGGTACCACGGTGTGGCTCAATGCAGCCACATCCCTGCGTTTCCCGTCTGTATTCCATGCCGCTACCCGGGAGGTATTTCTCACCGGCGAAGCGTTCTTTGACGTCGCAGCCGACGCCAGCAAGCCGTTTGTGGTGCATACACCCGAATACGGTATCCGCGTACTGGGCACGTCCTTCAACGTACACGCCTATGCCGATACCGAAAGCGCCACGGCGCTGGTGAGCGGCAGCGTGCAATTGGTCGATCGATCGCGTACCCTGGCCACGCTCAAACCCGGCGAGCAAGCCGTTTATGCCAACCAAAAGGTCAATGTAGCACCGTTTGACGCCACATCGACGTTGGCGTGGCGCGATGGGCTGCACTATTTTTACAACGCCACGTTGGGCGACATTGCCCCCGTGCTGGCCCGTTGGTATGGCGTGGAGGTCCGTTTCGTCAGCCAAGAGCTTACCACAAGACCGTTCAGCGGCAGCATCGATAAAAGCCAACCCTTGCAGGATTTCATCGACAACCTGCAATCCGTGGCCCATATCCAGCCTTACATCCAACGTGGCGTGCTGTATTTCAGGTAAGCGCCGGGCTATCGGCCTTCCAGCGCACGGTCCAGCAACTGCCTGACACGGTTGTCGGACGGCCTGGGCGCGTTGGAATCCACGATACGTCCTTCCGGATCCAGTAGTACGAAGCGTGGTATCTGTTTGATATTGAATGTATCGGTAAATATTCGCGCATTCGTTTCATCCACCCACACCTGTATGCCCTGCAACTGGCGCTCGGCCACGAAATCCTTCCACTTCTGTTTCTCGCGCAGCTTATCTACCGATATGCTCACAAAGGCGATGTTTTGGTCGGCGTAGTCGTGTTGCAGGGATTCCAGGGCCGGTATCTCCGCGATGCAAGGACCGCACCACGTTGCCCAGAAATCGAGGTAGAGGAATTTTCCGCTCAATTGCGCCAAAGGGATATCCGCCCCGCCGGTGTCTTGCAGCACCACGGCTGGCGCCGGGCTTCCTTCCAGCATGCCTTCCAGGTGTTTGTATTTGGCTTTCACGAGCTTGGCAAGGTCCGGATACGGACTACCCGGTCCGAAACGGTCATAGAGCTTCTTCTTGAAGTTGCTACCCAGTGCAAACGCATAATACTCATACAGCGCGCGCCCGCCCAAACGGGACGCCACCCAATCGAAATATTCCTTTTCCGAGCCGGAAAGGCGATGACATTCCTTGAGGTAGTAGTCCAGGAAATAGAAGTAGGCTATCCCCTTGTCGGCTTTGGCGTAGTCGAGCTCCACGGCCGGCAAGAAACCGTAGTAGGCAGGCTCCGCTTCAAACCCATCCTCGCGGTAATTGGCCCGCATGGAAGGATACAGCAATTTGGCCGTTACGGCATCTCCTTTGATCTGCTGCAGGCTCACGTGGCGCAAATGCTTTGCGATGCGGTGCTGCTTAGCAAACCCCTCCAAGAAGGCCAACCTTTCCCCTTCGCGCTCACCCACGTACGCGGTATATTGTTCGGGCGAATAATTGACGTAACCGAAGTAGTTTTTCAGGTGCTTGTCGCGGTACTGGTTGAACCGCCAGTCTTCCTCATTGAGGTACAGGCTCGAAGCGCTGTTCTTTCCGGTTATGGCCAGCGAGTTCCGCACGTCGGTGGCTTCGGCAACGACGTGTTGCTTGTCACCGGGCGCAAGGTACAGGTAAATCAACTGCGAGCGGTTGGTTTTCGTGGTCATGGTGGTGTCTCGTCCATCGCCGCGCGTTACCGTAAAACGTTCTTCCACCGGGGCCGTATGCACGATCATGAAGGCGCGTGTCGGCCCGCCGATCGGAAGCGAAAACCGGAAGGAACCGTCTTCGGCTACGGTCCCCTCCAGTTTCTCCTGCCCCGCTAAGAGCGCGTAGGGCTGGTAGTTTACGGTAAGCTGCGCACCCGAATAGCCGCTCAGTTTGCCGGTTACGGTTGCCGGGCGGGCGCCAGCTGCTTCCAGTACCAAGCCCGAAACAAACAGCACGAATAAATAGCGCTGCAATTTCATATCAGTATTGCGATAAATTTGGATTTGCCAATATCGCATCCTGGGGTAACGGCAGGTAAATCGCTTTCGATTGCCATGCCGGTTTGATGGGAGCCAACACGTCATCGGCACGCGTTTTACCGGTTTCTCCGGAGATACTTGGCCAGCGGCGCAGGTCAAACCAGCGGTGTCCCCACTCGGCAAAAAGCTCGATGCGGCGTTCCTGCTCAAGCGCTTCGCGCACCGCTTCGGCATCGTTGCCCAGGTCCAGCTCCTCAAGGCCTGCACGGTCACGGATGGTGTTCAGGTCGTCTTCGGCAGCCGCCAGCTTGTTTTGCGCCAGGCGGGCTTCCGCACGGATCAGGTACTGCTCGGCCAGTCGCAGCACCATGGTGTATTCCTGAACCGGGGTAACACCGAAGCGGGCTTTGTATTTATACGGAAACAGGTGCACGGCACCGGTGCTGGCCGTTGTGCGCGAGCCCACCCAGTTTTCACGACGCAGGTCGCCCGGTTCAAAGGCATCGTAGAGCGCTCCCGGCACCAGTCGGAACAAGGCCGTTGCCGTTTCGTTGGCCGGGATGATCAGAAAACCTTCCCACGTGTTCCGGCCACCCGCCACGTTGATAGCCTGCAGTTGCCAAATGGCTTCTGCACTGTTTGCCAGAAACACATTGTTGATGCCGCTGTTGTCGAGCAATCGATACTGGCTGTTGCCAATCACTTCAGTCGCTTCGGCTTCGGCCAGCGCATGTTGGCCGGTATACAGGTAGGCACGGGCCAGGAGTGCTGTTGCGGCCGCTTTGTTGGGGCGTACGCGCTGTCCTCCCGTATTCACGCGTTCGGCCGATGGGTAAGCGTCAAACAGTTTCGCTTTGGCGTCTTTCAAATCGTCGATGATAGACGCATACACTTCGCTGGCGGGCGTCCGCGGTTTGAAGTTGTTCGCGTCCGGATCCGTTGTTAGAATCAACGGCACATCGCCATAATAATTCAGCAAGTAGAAGTGGCAGAATGCGCGGATAAATTTGGCTTCGCCCTGCAGTTGCTGTTTTACCTGCGGATGGAGATTATCGGCATTTTCTAGCCCCTCTATACAGGCATTGGCTTGGTAGATGTACTGGTACAGCGAAGACCAGATCACCGAAACAAACTGGTTGGACGGCAATACCGTGTTGTTTTTATACTCATCGTAAGGAGCATATGCTGCGGCGTAGGCAAACTCGTCGGCCATCATCGATGGCAGGATGAGCGAAAGTACATTGGCAAACTGGTAGTTAAGCGTGTTCATCCGAGCGTAAACACCCACCACGGAAGCCGTGGCGGTTTTATCGTCAGAAAAAGCCAGGCTTAAGGGCAGTTCGGTTTTCGGGGCTCCCGGATCGACAAAACTTTCGCATGAGCCGAAAACAACCAACGCGGTTAGGAAAAGCGAGTGAATACTATATTTCAATTTCATGTCGTTGCTGATTAGTAAGTGAAACGGAGACCTGCGGTGTAAAACTTGATGGGCGGCAAGGCCCGTCCTTGCGTTTCGGGGTCAAAGCCATCGTAGCTGGTTATCGTAAACAGGTTCTGGCCCTGCACATACAGCCCCAGGCGTTGCGTTTTGAGCATCGGTAGCGCCGAGGTGAGGTCATAGTCTACACGCAGGTTCTTAAGCCGTAAAAACGAGGCATCCACCCACAGCGCATCCGAATGCCGGTAGAACGTATTGTACTGGCCGTAGGCTTCATCGTCTGAAGAAGCCGCTGAACGCGGGATGTCGGTAAGCTGATTTGGCTGTTTCCAGCGGCCGGCCACCGACTGGTCAAAATTGGCGCGGATACCCAGCGCTGCTGTGGCCGGATAGCCGTAGTTGAGCGCGCCTCCCTCCTGTTTCACAAATTGCAACAGGAAACTAAGCGTCAGGTCCTTGTAGCGGAAGCTATTGTTCATCCCGCCAAAAAAGGAAGGCAACCGGGTGCCCATGATGTACTGGTCGGCCCATTCGGCATTCAATTCACCATCGCCGCTCAGGTCGGCAAATTCCGGAATGCCGGTCGCCGGGTTTACGCCCGTAAAGCGGTAGCCGAAAACGATATCGAGCGGGTGGCCTACGGCGAAGTACTCCTGCAGGCCCGAATTTTCAAAATCAGGGTATTCCACCAACTTATTGCGCGAAACGGTCAGGTTGGCCGATGTGCTCCACTCGAAATTGTCGTTGCGTACATTCACGCTCGTGGCTTCGAACTCCCAGCCCTTGTTGTGCACCAGCGCGGGCAAGTTGGCCCGGTAGCCGTCAAACCCGGTTTGCGAGCTCAACTTATAGGTAATCAGCTGATTGTCGGAGCGGTTAAAATAATAATTCACGTTTAGCGATAGGCGGTTGTCCAGAAAGCCCAGCTCAAGGCCGCCTTCCAGTTTGCGGTTCCGCTCCCAGCGGAACCCGGGATTGGCAAGCCTCGTGGGATACATGCCCACCACGCCATCATAGGGGTAGCTTACAAAGCCCCATGTATCCATGTATTCGTAATTGCCTATCTGGTCGTTGCCGGTGCTTCCAAAGCTGCCGCGCAACTTACCGAAGGTGAGGAAGGGCAGTGCGTCGTTTACCCCCGCTTCTTCCGAGAATACCCAGGCGGCACCGATCGAACCGAAATTACCGAAACGTTTGTTCGGTCCGAATCGCGATGAGCCGTCGCGACGGAAGGTCGCGTTGGCGATGTATTTATTGGCCCAGTTGTAGGTTACACGCCCGAAGATAGCCTGATACAGGTAGTCAACGTAGCGGAAATTCTGGCTGCGCAGCGTATTGGCCGCCGTAATGTTGTTCAGTTGCGCTTCTGAAGTGAAGTCTTCGGCACGCAGGTCCTGCCCGTCTCGGAGGTTACGCTGCCAGGTACCCCCCACCAACACATCCAGCGTACCTGCACCATGGTGGTACGCGTACTTGATCTGGGGCTCGATGTTGTAGGACGAATTCGTGCTGTTGCCGAAATAAGCCATGTTGCTACCCGAATACGTCGGGTTGAACGTACGGAGCGGATACATCTGCAATTGGTTGAACGCCGTGCGGTTGTACCCGATATTGGCCAATAGATCAAGGCCCTTTATCGGGCTGTAACGTAGCAGGCCGCTGGTTAGCAGCGTCTGGTTCCGGGTTTCGTGGCGGCGATCGAGAAACGCGATGGGGTTCTGGTCATTACCATACCAATAATAATAGCCCTGTTCATCGTATACCGGCATATTGGGTGCCAGGTTGTAGTATTGCGTAATGTCGGTTGCCAGCGCCTTGTTGAAATCGGAGGTGTAGTTTACCGAGGCCGAAACATTGAACTTGTTGTCGGGCGTCCTGTGGTTCAGTGTCAGCATGCCTGCTCCCTTGGTATACCCGTTATCGCCGGGTTGTACGGTGGTTTCGTTGCGGAACGTGCCACTTAGGAGGAATGAGGTCAGCTCCGATCCGCCACTGAAAGAGGCGTTTGCTTCGGTAAGCTTCGCCGTATTGCCGATAAGCCTATCCTGCCAGTTGGTGTTATCGGTCTGGCTCCATAGGGTCAGGTCAGGCGCATTTTCCTCGGTAGGCGTAGTGCCGCTGTTGCGGAACGCTTCGCGGCGCAGTTCGAGGTACTCGGCCGTACTGAGCATGTCGACCATGTTGGTCACTTTTCCGGCTCCCGAATACAGGTTGAAATTCACCTGTGTTTTGCCCGGCGTACCCTTCTTGGTGGTAATCAGGATTACCCCGTTGGCTGCTCGCGAACCGTAGATGGCCGTTGCATCGGCATCTTTCAATACGTTGATGCTCTCGATGTCGGCCGGGTTGATGCCTGCCAGTGGGCTCTGCTGCCCATTGTCGCCGGAGAACATGTTGAGCGGTTCTGAAAAGTATGGAATGCCGTCAATGATGTATAGGGGTTCATTGCTGGCGCTGATGGAATTCAATCCGCGAAGCCGCACGGTGAACGCCGACCCGGGCAATCCGTTGGAAGCATTCACCTCAAGACCCGCCACACGTCCCTGAAGCGCACTGAGCGGATCGTTTATCGGGCTGCGGGCTATTTCATCGGCTGTCACCGTTACCGTAGACCCCGTGCTCACGCGTTTGCTGGTGGTGCCGTAGGCAATCACCGTCACTTCATCGAGCTTACCGAAGTCGGGCTGCAGGGCCAGCGTTTGGTTTGCGCCGGCAAGCTGCGCGCCGGTTACTTCGCGGGTCTGGTAGCCGATGTACGATATCACCAACGTGGCGTCGGTACCGGTGGCTGAGAGGATAAACCTTCCGTCGGTGTCGGTGGTCGTCACCGCGGAGGCACCCTTCAGGCGTACCGTCACGCCAGCCAGCGGAATGCCGTTTTCGTCCACGACCTGCCCGGCCAAGCCCGGCTGGGCTGCAACGGGAGCCGCGTCGGTGGCCGTCGCAGCTACCGCCGGTGCTTTTTTGAGGATCACCGCATTGCCTACCTGCTCGTAGCGGAGCCCGGTTTGGGCCAGTAGGTTGTCGAGGATATCGGCCACGTTGGCGCCGCTGCCATCCACGGCCACGCGGTTAAATGCGCTGATGTCGCCCGTGCGGTACGAGAAGCGGATGTCGGTTTGCTTTTCCAGCTGCTTCAGCGCATCGCGGAGGGACACGGTGCCCGTAGGCAAAGCCGCTTTGACCTCCCGCAGGTGCTGGGCAGCCGAGCTGTAGGCCACCAATGTGGTTACAGCCGTAAATACGATTGCGAGTAAGGATATTTTCATCAATAAACTCCTTTTGCACTTGTTTGGGGTTAAATGCATAAATTTGAAAAGATTTAGTATAACGTAAACTGTGTATTGAATCCTTTGGCCATTTCCGGGGACCAGCCGGGATGGCCTTTTTAAGTATCGTGTAGTTATGTATCCTGCATAGCGATCGTTGTTAGTGATTGTTAGTAAATGGTATATTGATTTCCCTGTTTTCGGAATCGTTTGTCGGTAAGCCGGCACAGGATGTCGAGCGGCTGTTCGGGCCTGCTGTCGCGTTTTATCGAAATGGTGATCCGTTCGTTGGCCAGCTCGGCGTCTTGCAGCGCGATGGACACGCCATAGAATCGCTGCAGGTCGGTCACGATGGCCGATAGCGGCTCGTCCTCGTAGTCCAGGTAGCCCGACGTCCAGCTGTCGGCCACCTTGTTGCTCAAGGTGCGTTCTTCCAGCGCCGTTTGCTGTTCGGCCAGCGGTACGCGTACCTCCTGGTTGGATTCCAGCGTGGCCAGCCGTTTATCTTTCCGGCTTACCGATACCTTGCCGCTCTTTACCGTTACGCTTACCGATTCCATACCCGGATAGGCTTTCACGTTGAAGGCCGTGCCCAATACGGTGGTCTTCACGTCGCCCGCGTGCACGATGAACGGCCAATCGGCTGCTTTTTCCACCTCGAAGAACGCTTCGCCCGTCAAAAATACCTCCCGCGGTGCGGAAGGATCGAAAGTAGGCGGGTAACCCAGCTCGGACGACGAGTTGAGCCACACTTTCGTGCCGTCGGCGAGTTGGATTGCCTTGCGTTCGTCGCTGGCCGCCTGTTTCACCACGGCCGCGGTTTGCGCCACCTCCCCTGCCGTTGTCCGCTCGCGGTTTATCCATAGCCCCGCGGCCACCACCACGGCCAGCGAGGCGGCCATCACCGGTACCCAAAGCCGTCGGCCCGCCAGGCGCTTTGCGCGCGGGGTCGTCGCTTCCGGCGAGGCAAGCTGGTTGAGCTTCCCGTCGGGATCGATGTACGTGAGCGAAGGATCTTCCCGTTTCAAGGCCTCATACGTTTCTTTGACCACGGCGGCGAGTTCATCGTCATGCTTCGCCGAGTTGACGATCTGGAAGAATTCTTCCAACTCCCCGCGACTGGCCCGATTGTAAAAATACTGTCCCAGCAAATAGCGGATACGTGTTTTCATTTGTTGTTGTCTACAGGGTAGACGTAGCAAGGCGGGAAGTGTCCTATCGGGAACGGAAAAAAAGTTAAAATAACCGGTTGAAGGTCTCGCGGATCGATTTGAACGCCGCGCTGAGCTGGTTTTTGACGGTATGGCGCGAGATGTGCAGTTGGTCGGCGATCTCATTGTAGTCGTATCCCGCGTCGCGCAGCAGGTATACCGCCTTGCGTTGCGGCGGAAGCCGGTCGACCGCCTTGGCCAGGATCTCGTTGAATTCCTGCTGCTCGGCCGCGTTGGGCTGCTCCACCACCACCTGCTGCATGGCTTCCCAGATGGCCTGTTTCAGGCGGGCGTCCGAGGCGACCTTGCGCAGGTAGTCCATCACCTTGTTGCGGGTCAGCGTAAACAGGAATGCCTCGATGGATTGGATCTCGTGGATCTGCTGGCGGATTTCCCAGAGTTTCAGGAATACGTCGTGGATGATGTCGCGCGCCATGGCGTTGTCCTTGCAGAGGTTTGCGGCCAGCCTGAACAGCGGTTGCTCGTATGATTGGAAGATGTCGTTGAATAGCAACCGGAGCGATTCCTCGTCTCTACTACGATCACGTAGTCCACCCGATCCTGCTTCAATTGCCATCCTGTCAACGAAATTACGGAAATGTTTCGGAATTGTCAACAGATCAGGCAAACAACAGCAAAAGTTTAGTGCGCTATAGCAAATTGTCATCTGCCGCGCATGGCCTTCAGCGCTTCCAGTTCCTCCAGGATCGCTTCGCCGATCCGTTCGTATTGCGTCTCGTCTTCGGGGTCGCCGGTGTCGTCGCTGCGGCGCACCAGCTTTCCGTTTTCGAAATGGTGGTGATAGCGCATCACCGTGCCCTTGCCCTCGTCGAATGCCTCCTCGTCTTGGTTTTCGCGCGCTACGGCCGCATCGTAGTAGATCGGGCGGTTGTAGCGGTGTAGCCGCTCGAGCATGTAGGTGAGCCCGCCATCCTCGCCCTCGAGGCGGTAGTCGCGCTCCGATCGGAAGGTTTCGCCGTAGTGCAAGGTCTCTATCCGTATCAATGCGCCGTCTTTCGTGTGAAAGGTGGCCGTACCCCCTTCCCCTCCGATTTCGAGATCGGTCGTGAAGCTGTCGATTCGCCGCATGGCCGGGCCTTCGGCCGCATGCTTCGGCGCAAGGCAAGACGTGAAGGCCAGTGCGGCCGCGAGCATGAAAAATCGCGAATATTTCAATTGCACACCCCCCACCGCCATGAAGACCAGCCCCAGGGTGCCGAAGATGAGGTGGAAGGCCCATAGCGCGCCGAATCCATCCACGACCGCATTGGCGGGGTCGTTCGCGTCGTACAGCACCTCGGCTTTCGCGCCCACGCCATAGCCCTTGTGGAAGCCGTTCTGGATGAACCGGATGCGTTCGCCGGCCGCGGTCTCGAACTCGAACTCCGGATGGAACGGCCCGCTGTACACCTGCACCACCACGGCTTCCGCCCGTTGCGCGTGCTGCACGAAACGATGGCGTCCGGCGGCGGAAAGGGCCACGCCCAGCACCACGACCGTGCCGACGGCCAGAAAGAGTATCGCGATCGTTTTCCTTGGCATGTGTTACCTCCTTGTATCGATGGGTTACCGGTAGCGGAAAAAGAGCAGCGACGCCAGGATCGCCAGGTGGATCGCCGCCACGATGAAAAAGCCGCTGTCCGAGAACCCCTTCACCACGGCCACGATGAAATACACCAGTATGGCCAGGGTCCCGGCCAGCATCGCCGCACCGCCGAGCCCCAGCCCGCCGTCGCGGGCGGGCGGCTCGATCCGGTTCAGCACCAGGTACACCGCCAGCACGATGGCATAAAACAGGAGCAGCGCGCAATACTTGTTCATCACCTGCAAAAATGCGTTATTCTTTCCACTCCCGCCATACTGAATCGGTAGTATATCCACCGGCTGCCCCGCACCGAAAATACTGAACCCGTAGTATTTCCAGCATCGGGCGTAAGCCTTATCTTTACCTCGGCGCCCGGCCAAGGCGGATGGGCGCCGGAACGAGAAAAAAGGCGAAGCCATGAAGATATTCCTGATCATCCTGCTCTTGGTGGACGTGGCGGCGGTGTATTTTTTCATCGACAGCTGCACCGGCAAGAAGAAGCTGGCGTCCTTCGCCGCCGCATGCGGCGAGCACGCGCTCACGCTCGAGGTCTATGAGCAGCGCCAGTATGCCTATTCCTACCACTTCCTGCTCATCCGTTACCCCGGCATCCGCCCGATCAGGATCGACCAGCGGGACATCACCAGCCAGCGGATGCCCTACCGGCGCGGCATGTACGACCGGGTACCGCACGTCTCGCTGGATACGGTGATTCGCCCGGTCGCGGCCGGTACCGGCACCGGGCTGGATACGGCTAGCAGGTATCCGTTCATCCTGTACGTAGACCCCGGCCGCTACAGCGAAGCGGAGTTCGCGGCCCTGGGCGACTGCCTGCGGGCGAAATGGCGCGCGCTGGAGGACAAACTGTACGCGGGCTTCATCACCCCGCAGCGCCACCTCAACTATCCGCAGCTGATGGCGGCGGTATACGGCAGGCAAAGCGATTTCATCGCGCTGTACGAGGCGGCCGATCGGCTCATCCGCATCCTGCCCGACGGGCGGGTGGAGCTGGTGCGCAAGGCCGAGCTGGCCGATGGCAACGTCGCCTTGGCGGGCAACGTGCTGCCTGACAGCGATTCGATCGTGTTCTCGCGGTACGGTTCCGAAACCGTGCCCGCCGATTTCTCGGCGTTCAGGCACACCGGCACCGGCAGGGCGATCAACGAGGATTTCCGG
Organism: Parapedobacter sp.; assembly: GCA_037190485.1. Taxonomy (GTDB): domain Bacteria; phylum Bacteroidota; class Bacteroidia; order Sphingobacteriales; family Sphingobacteriaceae; genus Parapedobacter. The sequence continues at coordinate 118,445 of JBBCJB010000014.1, read as the reverse complement.
ATAACCGTGCAGGAATTCAAGTGGTGAGCATGCGGCGGGCCAAGCGATATCCGGTGCTGATCGCGTGCATCCTGTCCCTGGGCTGCACCGCGGACCGGCCCGCGGCCGATACGCCGGTGTACCTCACGCGGCCCACGCCCGAGGTCAAGGCCCTGCGCCTGCGGGCCGACTCGCTCCGGTCTACCGACCTGGCGGGCAGCATGGCCCTGTACAGCGCCATGCTGCGCAAGGCGGAAGAATTGCGCGACGACCAGGGCCTGGTGGAAGCCTACCGCCGCCTGGTGTTCGTGGCGGGCGTGCAGCTGAGCCAGACCGACACCGCGCTGCGCTATTCGGACGAGGCCCTGCGGTTCGCCCACCGGCTGGGCGACGCCAACACGCTTTGCGACGTGTACGGCCTGCGCGCCGTCACCTACCAGGTGGCGGGCATGCTCGATTCGGCCACCGCGGCCAACAAGGAGGCGCTGAGGTACATGGACCTGGATACCGCGCCCGACTCGCTCAGGAACTGGCCGCTCTACCTCAACGTGGCGGGCATGTTCAATGAGCTCAACGACCAGCGGCTGGCCATCGCGTACACCCACCGGTACCTGGACGGTTACGCGCTGCCCAACAAAGACACCAACCGCATGGAGCTGGCCTACAACAACCTGGGGCTCTATCACCTGCGGCTGCGCGATTCGGTGTAGGCGCGCCGCTACCTGTTCAAGTCGTATGCGCTGTTCAAGGCCAGGCCGGGCGACAGCACCGACCAGGCCATGGTTACCTACAACCTGTACATGTACTACCGCGACTTTTCCGTCCACGCCGATTCGGCGGCCTACTTCATCCAGCAATACATCGACCGCAGCCGCAGGCTCAACCACGGGGTCAACATCGTGCAGGGCACCATCGGCTCGGCCGAGATCGCGCTGCAGGCGGCAGACCACGGCATGGCCCGGCGGTTGCTGTCGGGCTCGCCCCCCGAAAACCTGCTGGCGGACGCCCAGGTGCCAGACAAGCTCGTGGGCCAGCTCTTCTACAACTACCACCGGCTGGCCGACATGCTGGGCGAGGAGGCCCTGGCCTATCGCTACTTGCGCTCGGCCTATGCCCTGGGCGAGGCGCACTGGCGCGAGAGCAGCAAGAAAGACATGCAGGAGTTCGAACTGGCGCGGAAGAAGGCCGAGCAGGAAACCCGCGTATTGGCGCAGGCCCTCCAGCTCGAGGGCAAGAACAACACCATCCTGCTGCTGGTCATCGCGTTCCTGGCCATCGCCGCCATCGGGGGCATCGTGCTGCTCGGCTACCGGCGCAACGTGGCCGCCCAGCGGCGCAGGGTCGCGGCGCTGGAGCGCGAAACGCGGTGGGAGAAGGAACGTTCGGAACTCAAGGGCCAGCTCCGCGAGCGCAACCGCATCAGCCGCGAGCTGCACGATGACCTGGGCGCCTCGCTCACCGCCATCGCCTTGGCGGGCGAGGCGCTCAAACGCAAGAACCCGGCGCTGCTGCCGGACATGCAGGCCATCACCGCCACGGCCAACGACGTGGTGGACACGCTCAACGAGATCGTGTGGAGCCTCAACAGCCGCAACGACAGCCTGCGCGGGCTGGCGGCCTACATCCGCAAGTTCGCCACCGGCTTCCTGGCGCGCGCGGGCATCCAGGCCACCGTACAGGACGACCTTCCCGAGGCGGACATCGCCGTGGGCAGCACCGTACGCCGGGCGGTCTACCTCGCGGCCAAGGAGGCCGTGCACAACATCGTCAAGCACAGCGGCGCCAGGCACGCCTGGCTCGGCTTCGCGCTCGCCGAAGGCCGGCTCACCGTCACGATACGCGACGACGGCGCGGGCACGGATCCCGCGGGGCAGCCCCCGGCCGGCGGCGGCAACGGGCTGCACAACATGAAGAAACACATGGAGCTCATCGAGGGCGGGTTCAGTTACCGCCAAGACGGCGGTTTCGCGGTCACCCTCGTCACGCCTCCCCTGCCCCAAGCACCCTTACCCCACGAGCCATGATCAGCGTAGCCATCGTCGAAGACCGCCGTGACATCCAGCAGCTGCTGGAAGGTTTCATCAAGGGCCACGAAGCCTACCAGTGCATCGGCGTGTTCGGCAATGCCGAGGATGCCGTCAAGGCCATCCCCGAGTTGCTGCCAGACGTGGTGCTCATGGACATCGGCCTGCCGGGCATGGACGGCATCGACGCCGTGCGCAAGCTCAAGCCCCTGTGCCCCGGCGTCGAGTTCATGATCTGCACGGTGTATGACGAGGACGAGAAGGTCTTCGAGGCGCTCGAGGCCGGGGCGAACGGGTACATCCTCAAGCGCACCGAGCCGCAGGCGCTGCTGGCCGCCATCCGCGACCTCCACGAGGGCGGCAGCCCCATGAGCAGCGACATCGCCCGCAAGGTGGTGCAGCGTTTCCAGCGCAAGACCGACCTGCGCGCGGCCTACGGCATCACCCCCCGCGAGGAAGAGGTGCTGGCACTGCTGGCCAAGGGGCTCATGTACAAGGAAGTGGCCGACCAGCTTTTCATCAGCGTCAAGACCATGAAGAAGCACATCTACAACATCTACGAGAAACTGCACGTGCACAGCAAGGTCGAGGCCGTCAATAAGTACCTGGGGCAGCGCTAGCGGCAAAGCAAATAAAAATTTCCCAATCCCGTATTTTCCCCGTAAATTAGCATCAACAGGATTTTGTATTGGAAATTTTTATGCTGATTATTAATAAATTATGATGTTCATGTAAATTTTCTCCACGACTCCCTCACCCGTTTTTGCCAATCCCGTTGTCCTGCGGTTGAATTAATCAAACAACAGCTAAATGAAAAGAAAAAGACTTAGCAACTTGTACTACCGTTTCGGCCTCCTGCTCCTCGCGCTCGTGGCCGTCGGCATCCCGGGCACACTGCTTGCCCAGGCCGCCCAACCGGCCAAGACCATTACGCTCAATCAGCGCAACGTCCGCATCGCGGAGATTTTCGATGCCCTGCGCAAGCAGGCGGGCCTGGTACCCATGTATGACAACCTGGTGCTCGATGCCGAGCAGCGCATGGATGCCGCGTTCACCGATGCCACGGTGGCGCAGGTGATGGACGCCGTGCTCAAGGGCAGGAACCTGGAGTGGACGATCAAGGGCAAGAACATTCTGATCAAAAAAAAAGTCCCGGATGGTGGGAGTGGATTTGGGAGTGGTTTGGTTAGCCAATCCTCTATCGCCGGGCGTATCACCGACACGGCGGGACGATCCTTGCAGGGCGCTACGGTGCGCTTGGGGGGTACCGAGGACGCGCCGGGTATCGCTACGCTGACGGATCGCGATGGGCGATTCATATTGTACAATGTCGCGCCGGGCACCAAGGTGACGGTTTCTTACATGGGATTCATCACGCAGGAAGTACCCGCAGCCGTGAACATGGCCGTGATTCTACAACCTTCAACCAGTGAACTCCAAGAAGTGCCCGTCAACATCAACACGGGCTATCAACAGATTAGCAAGGAGCGCTTTGTAGGAAGCTATCAGCAACTGGACAGTGCGGCGTTTCACTCCCGGCCAGGGATGGGTATCCTCGACCGGCTCGACGGGCGGGTAAATTCGATATTTTTCGATAAAAAATTTCCTGGTGGCGGCAGTGGACGTTTTCCTTCTGTTATGATTCGTGGCTTGTCCACATTAGGACCAACGGGTGCCAGCGAACGTCCAACTTCTTTTGCCCCATTGATCGTGGTAGATAATTTTCCTATGCCAGAGAATTTCCGCATTGAAAATATCAATCAAAACGATGTGGAGTCGGTTACCATGTTGACGGACGCAGTTGCTGCATCCATTTGGGGCGCCCGCTCCGGGAATGGTGTGATAGTCATAACAACCAAACAGGGAAAGTACGGTCAACGTTTTCAAATCGATTTTTCCTCGAATGTTACCATTCAGGAACGACCAAATCTATATTTTTACGACCAAATCACCCCATCTGAATTTATAGATATTGAGCAATATTCGTTTTATAAAGGTGCATATGACGGAATTCTAGGAAATACATTTAGCATGCCGGCCGTAAGCCCGGCTATAGAAATTCTTGACAGGCAAAGAAGTGGGTTGCTGACAGAAAGCCAGGCTAAGAGCCAGATAGATGTCTTGCGCAATCATGATATTAGGCAACAATTAAACCAGTATTTGTATCGCAATTCAGCACAGCAACAACACTATTTGTCTGTGCGCGGAGGAACGCATAATCTTGCCTACCAACTATCCGGTGGGTATAATCGAAGCATGAATAATATCCAGGAAAGCAAGCCGACCGAACAATATACCCTTAATACCAACACCAGTTTTAAACCCTATAAAAATTTAGAAATAGTTTCGGGCATCAATTTGGCTTTCGGTAAAGACCAAAGCACAAATCAACCTCCTTTACCGACTTATCCATATGCCAGGCTCGCTGACGAACAAGGCAATCCACTGGCAGTACCCAATGCGATTCGCCAAGGCTATTTGGATACGGTTGGTGGAGGCAATTTGTTGGATTGGCATTACCGGCCATTGGATGAGGTACGGTTTGCGGAACGAGAGGCCATAAGCCGCTTTATTCGACTGAATGCAGGTATAAATTATCAGTTCCAGCCTTGGTTAAAAGCAGGCGTGCAGTACCTTTTTCAAAATACCTTTGCGCATACCCGCACGTTTTACAGTTCGGAAACATATTATACGCGTAACCTGATCAATCAATTTACCGATTTTAACCAATCCTCATCCAACCTTAATTTGCGCTATCCCGTACCACTTGGTGGTATATTAGATGTTGGGGATAACTTGGTTAAGGATTATAATCTTCGAGCGACGCTGGCGGTAAACAAGGATTTTAGCGATGACCATCAATTGAACGGGTTGGTCGCATGGGAGATCAGTGACTCCAAAGGTGGTTACGCGTCGAGTGTGCGTACTTACGGTTATGACCCAGTAATAGGCACATCACGTGGAAATATTGACTATTTGAATACATATACCAATTATTATGCTCCGTCACCCGGTTTGCAGTCTTTCATTGAAAACGGAAGCGGCTCTTTAGATGGTGATATTAATCGCTTCGTCTCTTTATTGGCTAATGCTGCTTATTCATTCAGGAATCGATACTCAGTTTACGCCAGCGCAAGACGCGATGGCGCTAATTTATTTGGTGTTGCTACGAATAGTCGATGGAAACCTTTATGGTCCGCGGGAGCGAGTTGGGAGGTTTCTCAAGAAAAATTCTTTAATTTTTCTGCATTGCCCTACCTGAAGTTGAGGGGCTCGTATGGATACACAGGTAATTCGAATAACAGCCTTTCTGGAGTTCTGACATTTCGTAACAATCCATTTCCTGATGCAATTACCGGGTTGCCGTTTAGCTTTCCAAATTATGCGGCAAATAGCGGGCTCAAATGGGAGGAAGTTGGGATTACCAATCTTGCGATGGATTTTGGGTTGTTAAAACAACATCGGATATCAGGGAGTTTTGAATTATACCGAAAGAAAGCGAAGGATCTCATCGCGCAGGCTCCAAATCCTATATCCACAGGGGTTGCAAGTTTTGTAAGGAACTATGCGAGCTTAAAGACGGATGGTTATGAGATCAAAATCCATTCTAAAAATTTTACTCGTTCATTCGACTGGAATACGGAGTTTGGTTGGAGTTACGCAAAAACCATCGTAGACCAACTTTTTACCGAAAATGGGCACCGGGTAAGCGATTATTTGCAATATGACCTGAACGCCTTTCCCGGACAGATCATTTTTGGATTGACAAGTTACAGGTGGGCCGGTCTGGATCCACTGTCTGGCGATCCGTTAGGCTATTATCAAGGACAGGTTAGCAAGAACTATAACGGCATTGCCAATGATTCCATACAGAATCAGGTGTTTCATGGCTCTTCGCTTCCTTTAAGTACGGCGTTTCTGCGGAATACCTTCAGCTGGAAGGGGTTAAGCGTAGCATTTAACCTTACCGGTCGTTTCCAGTATTATTTCCGCGAACCCAGTATCGATATTTCTTCTACTTTGGAACTACTACGACTAGGTGGTATATCAACGCAGTACTATGATCGCTGGCAAAAGCCTGGTGACGAAGCAATTACCAATATACCTTCTATTTATTATCCGACCCCTGGTGCGGTAAGTGCGCGCAACTCGTTTTATCAGTTAGCGGAAATCCAGGTTAAACGTGGTGATAATATACGTCTGCAGGATATAAATGTCTCGTACCAATGGAGGAATATAGGCAATACTCGTTTACCTTTTCAAACAATCAATTTATTTGCTTACCTGAATCATATTAACTGGATCATCTGGCGCGCCTCCGATTCTGATTGGGACCCGGATTTTACGGGTGGAGCTCTTGGAGTACGATCGGCCGCACCTTCCAGAACCTGGACAGTCGGAGCGACTCTTAATTTTTAGTAGGACTATAAATGAACTTTTGTTTGAGTTTAATAACTTAAGTATGAAAAAATCGATAACATTAAATATCCTTCGTTCAGCTTTTGTCGTACTAACTACAATAAGCTTTGGTGGTTGTGAAAAATTCTTGGACCAAAAGCCGCAGCAATCACAAATTGTACCAAGAACAGTTGATGACTTACAGCGCCTTTTAGATAATCGACAAATCATGAATCAATCAAGTTCAGGTGGCTATTCGGAAATGATAGCCGACAACTACTATGTGCCAAATAATATTTACCAACAATTAAATGCGGCAAGAGGAACGGATCGGTATACGCTAAATTACGCGTGGGCTCTCAATGCGGAAGCCATTCCGGTATTTTGGGATGCTACCTATAGGGGGCCGATATATTATTCCAATATTGTGTTAGATCATCTGGCAAATATAAATAATATTCCAGAGGACAGTAATGAAATCAAGACAATTAAGGGAGCAGCTCTCTTCTTCCGCGCTTTTGCCTTTTACAACCTTGCACAGTTGTACTGCCAACCATATTCTGTGGAATATCTTAGTTTACCGGGTATAGTATTGCGGTTAACTTCTGATGCTGCTGTTATTGACAGAAAGAGAGCTACTATTAAAGAAACTTACGATAAGATTATTACGGATTTAAAGGAGGCTGCTGCAATATCACCAGAAAATATTACCATACCTACTCGTCCGGGCCAAACGGCGGCTTATGCAGCTTTAGCTAGAGTTTATTTGTCTATGCGCGAATATGAGTACGCGAGCCAATATGCAAATTTAGCCTTGCAACAACAAAATATCTTGTTGGATTATAACGATCGTATGCCATTGGCAAATCCACGTTTCCAGAATTTCAATCCGGAAATAATTTTTGATGATGTCGCTTATTCCGCATTGTTACCAAATGCTGGATTTTCAAGTATTGATACGCTACTTTATCAATCATATGATTCCAATGATTTAAGAAAAGTCTTGTTTTTCGGGTTAAGTAGCGGAAGAAATGTTTTCATGGGCAGTTATAACACAGTGGTTGGGAATTTTGCTGTCTTCAATGGTTTCGCTACGGACGAGCTATACCTGATTCGTGCAGAATGTTCAGCTAGGGCTGGTGATAAGGAATTAGCTATGGCGGATCTAAATCACTTGCTCAGGAAACGGTGGACTAGTGATGTTGTTTACGAGGATATGACTGCAGTTGATGGTTCGGACGCCTTGGAAAAAGTTCTTACTGAACGAAGAAAGGAATTATTATATCGAGGCCAAAGGTGGACAGATATAAGACGCCTCAATCTGGAAGGTGCTAATATTACGCTGCGGCGAAATATTGCTGGAACGATTTATACCTTACCACCAAATGATCTTAGGGCGGTTATGTTAATTCCTGATGAGGAAATTGCAAGGTCAGGGATTGAGCAGAACCCCCGATAGTGTGTGTAGTGACCTATGCAAAGTCAGTATAGGTGCCGTGCAGATGTTAAGAGTATGCCCTTCGGGTTAGGTGTACTGGCTCAGGTTGCAAACCGGCGTTAAGCTGCTTTGGTAAACAGTAACCCTAGAGCAGATGCTTTGGGAGAACTGCTTGGGCTTAAATGCCTTTAGCTACTAGAAAGGTAATTCAAGATATAGAACATAGATTACGATGATGCGATTATTTATTAGTCTACTTTTTCTGGCAATGGGTAATGTTGGTTTGGCGCAATACAAAGGCCCTAAATTCCCAATCCAGGATGAATGGTTTGCGAAGTATGGGAGTAAAGGCCTACATGTAGGTGACCAAATGCCTGATATCTCTCTCGGCAAGGTAATCAACAACACAACAGGAAAGGACCGATTTGCGGATTTTAGAGGGAAATTGATAATTCTTGATTTTTGGGCGACTTCCTGTGTTTCCTGCATTCGGGAGTTCCCGAAGATGGAAGCGTTGCAGCGTGAATTTGGAGATCGGATCCAAGTGTTTCTAGTAAATCCCTGGGAAACCGACGAACAAATTCGGGGCAGATTAAAAAAGGCTAAACTACCTGATCTTCCGTCGATCGTAGCAGATAGCGTATACAAGAATGCAGAGCAGGCCTCGAAGGAGCATCCACTTTTGAAATTATTTCCAACGAAGGCGACAGGACAATACGTGTGGATTGATGGAGATGGAATTATAAAGTTGAGAGGCGGTATGTTAAATAACTATTCTGAAAAGGTGCGGGATGTTTTAAGTGGAAAAGAGGTGTTTGTGCTGAATAGCGACGCCACGATACCAACTCTGTCAACGGACAAAAAGGCCACTTATTATCAGCAACTGGGGAAGCTAAGCCAAACCCCTTTGGTATTTGGCTCATTTATTACCCCATATAACAACGAAATCGCTGGATTTAAGAACGAACTAATTGACAGTATTGCAAATACCAAAACGCGATACTTTATCAATACGGAATTATTAGATCTATATGTCAGGGAAGCCCTGTCAAAAAGGTTATTGCCTCAGAATATTATCTACAGTCCTACAGTAACCTGGGCTGATCTATTGGTTCTTCCAAAGGACATTGATACTACCGAGTTAACCAGTAATGAGGTTATTGTTAAAAATAGACAACACCTAATAGATATGGAGTTTATCAAGAATAAGTATTGTTACGAGCAAATCGTCTCCCTGAGTCTACCGGCAGACAAGCAAAATGAATATATGCTTGATGATCTGAACCGGTATTTTAGCCAGTCCAAAAATATGATAGGCAATTTGGAGAAAAGGAGGGTGCCCTGTTATGTATTAATACGTAATAATAATCGTGATGTGCTTAGCTCGAAAGGCTCTGGATACTATCTTACAGATACGTTGGTAAATGAAAAAGGTGAAAAAAATATCAGGCTGGAAGGATGGAGTCTGGGGAGTGTTTTGCAACATGTAATCAACGATAGCGAGAAGCTGCATAGCCTACTATTGCAGAATAAGATCGATAGAAAGTCATTCTTGATCATTAATGAAACTGGATGGGATTACGAGAAAAAAGTAGCTATGCAGATTCCTATTAATCGGATCAACGACATTTCCGATTTCAGGCAATTATTGGAGAACTTCGGGCTAGATATCGTAGAGCAGGAAAGAGAAATCAATTTTCTTGTGTTTAAAAAATCAGATTATAATTTGCCTAACATAACAACCAAATAATTTTATAATATCGAACTGAAGGTTACAAATTCGGTTCATGCGTGTTCAGTGAAAATTTGAGACATAAATTAGAATAATATGCTAAGAAAAACAATTCTGCCAATGATTGCCTCGACAATATTTTGTGCCTGCGGTACCACAATCAGTATAAAAAAAAGGGAGGGTAGTAAGGTTGATCTTCAACGAAGTGTTGTGAAAGCGGAGGGTACAGGCAAGGATTCCGCGGGTGCCGTATCTATTAAACCTTATACCGAGGTAATTACGGACAAAGCGGTTACTGAGCGCGGCCTTTTTGCGATACATAAAGTTGAGGATCGCTATTTTTTTGAAATACCCCATCAGATTTTAGATAAAGACATTTTAGTGGTAAGCCGGATAAAAGAAGGCGCTGCCAATGGACAAGCTAACATGATAGGATATGCTGGAGATGCTATCGGGGAGAGTCAAATCGGGTTTTCCAAAGGATCAGGAAACAAGTTAGTTGTCCGGCTACGCTCGCTCTCTTACAACAATAAAGCGGCCGACAGTTCAGAAAATGGGATGTACCGTGCCGTGCAAGCTTCCAACCTTGACCCTATTTGGGCATCCTTTGATATTAAATCTATGGGTTCCGATTCGACGAGCTCCGTAATCGATGTGACCGATTTTTTGAATTCGGACAATCCGCTCTTGTATTTTGACGCAGCAGGAAAAAAAGCCCTCGATTTGGAAGGCTATCAAAAGGACCGTTCCTATGTGAATGATATGCAGGCGTTTCCGCAGAATGTAGAAGTAAATACAGTCGCTACATACTTAAAGAAAGAGTTGCCGGTAACTTATGTTCTGAATGTCTCTTTCGTTCTTTTACCTGAACAACCGATGCAGCCTCGCTATTTTGATAAGCGGGTTGGCTATTTTTACCGTGGGTATATCGATTACGATGCGCCCCAAGGAGTGGATGTTACCAAAATGATTACGCGATGGCGGCTGGAACCCAAAGAGGAAGATGTGGCGCGATATTTAAAAGGCGAGTTGGTAGAGCCGAAGAAGCCAATTGTTTATTACATTGACCCTGCTACTCCGAAAAAGTGGGTGCCTTATTTGATCCAGGGGGTAAACGACTGGCAGAAAGCCTTTGAAAAGGCCGGGTTTAAAAATGCGATCTACGCCTTGGAAGCACCAACGGATGATTCTATGTTTAGCCTCTTTGATGCACGGCATAGCGCTATAATTTACAAGGCTTCGCAGATACCCAATGCCAGTGGCCCTCACGTAAATGATCCACGAACCGGGGAGATTCTAGAATCGCATATCAACTGGTATCACAATATACTGTTGATACTTCAAACCTGGTATATGATCCAGGCCGGGCCAAACGATTCCGGTGCCCAGAAAATGGTTTTTGACGATGAGCTGATGGGTGAACTGATTCGTTACGTCTGTGCCCATGAAGTTGGACACACCTTGGGCCTGCGCCATAACATGGGAGCATCATCCACTGTGCCGACCGACAGCCTGCGTAGCAAGTCTTACCTCGCTAATAATGGGTCGTCTCCGTCTATTATGGATTATGCCCGTTTTAATTATGTTGCACAACCAGAAGATAGTTTATCTCGAGATGACCTTATGCCCCGTATCGGCGTATATGACGAATGGGCAATTGAATGGGGTTACCGCTGGCACCCCGAATTTAAGTCACGACAGGAGGAAGTTGATTACATGGACAATTGGACCAATTTCAGGTTAGCAAAAGATAAGAGGCTATGGTGGGGAGAGGGTGAGCCCGGACATATAAATATAGTAGTTGACCCAAGAATACAGGCAGAAGACTTGGGAGATGACCCGATGAAAGCGAATTTCTATGGTATAAAAAACCTAAAGCTAGTTATGGAAAAATTAAAGGAATGGACAGTAACTCCGCATAAGGATTATGAAAGTTTAAACAAGATGTATGAACAAGTGCTCATGCAGTATGAAAGGTATATCATGCATGTAGCCAATAATATTGGCAATAAATACGTGACTCAAAAAATGGCGAGCCAGGAGGGGCCAGTTGTAGAATTTATTCCAAGGGCGGTACAGAAAAATGCAATGGAATTCTTGGGACGCGAATTATTTGATACACCTTATTGGTTATACAATAAAGAGATTTTTTCCTTTACCGGCGGACCGGGAGACTATGTATATCAAAGATTTCAAAAAAAAGTCATTGATTGGTTGGTGAATTTTGATAATTATAAAACGATGAGTTTTGCGCAAATGCAACAACCTAGAGACGCATACACGTATGACGAATTTTTGAAGGATATGGAAGATGAAGTTTGGAAAGAACTACAAATGTCAAGCTCCATTAGTTTTTCCAGGCGCATTTTACAAAAGTTGTACACCGAAAGACTTATTCAATATTCCCTGCCTATCAATATTGATGAAAGTAGAAATATTTCTGAAAAGTTATGGATGGATTTTTATCCGCTAATGCATAAGCACCTCAGAAATATCGCCAGTAAGATAGATAAACAGCTACCCAAGTATAAAGATGAAGAAAGTCGATTGCATTTGCGGGAAGTGAGAAAGCGCTTAGAAAACGCGTTGAACTTTAGTCGCTTCCCCATACCAGGATCTCCGGTTATTGGTAGTAGTCCGAACTCTACCTCTTATAATAGCGTGGAAAATGGGGCCGGGTATCTGCTGGATGCCGGAGTAAAGTCCAATTCGAAACAAGGACAAATAAGGGGGTATTCTCAGATTCCTTGCTTTTACGATGAAAACTATTTAAAAACCCAAAAATAACTTACATGAAAAAGATCACTTATAGCTTTTCTATGATTACACTGTTCTTTCTATTCGGCGGGTGTAAAAAGGAAAAAAACTATGTAGCCAATGAACTAGCAACCATTAAAGTCATCAATGGCATTGTTAATGAAGATGTTAAATTGAGGATGAATGGGCGCTTGAACAGTTCTGGGGCTACACAAAATTCAAATCAAGATAATACCGTTTATTATGGAGGAGACGCATTTTTTTATGCTGACGCGAAACCGCTATCAGTTGATTTTTTAAAAGCAAGTGATGAATCGGTTTTGGCATCACAAACTTTCAACATAAGAAATGGTGGAATATACTCTTTAATTTTGGGTGGAATTTTTCCAAACGTTGAAACGACATTGATTGATGACACTGATATTCCAATAGTTGATGTAAGTATAACTCCTGCTGATGCGGATAGTGTGATTTTTGTTCGTTTTATTAATCTTTCACCGGACACGCAGCCATTGGACATTAGGATTGCTGGTGCCTCTACAAATGAGGTTAGTGGATTGGCCTATCAATCTCATTCTTCTTTTAAAGCTTTCCCGGCAAGAAATGCACGATTTATAGATACGTTCGGTTATGATATGCTGAATTTTGAAGTTATTGAAAACGGAATAGTAATACAAACTTATTCCATGTTTGTATTTGAACCTGCCAATCGTTTTAAAAATGTAGCCTTGGTAATAACCGGTAGGAAAAATCCTGATACCGGGCAACCCGGTTTGGCAATAAGTGCCGTGAATTATTTTCAGTAAACGACAAAGGTTAATCCATGAAACTGCTTTTGTCATCGCTGGTTGTTTTGCTTTGTTTATCCGCGTATGCGCAACAGACGACAATCGGTCTTGTGAAGTGGTCTACCCTAGACAGCGTGACCTACTCCGAAATGTTTGTGAAAGAGTGGGGCGACTATATGGCGGTTCCGGTGTTCCCTGAGCATGTGAAGCAGCTCAACGGCTCGCAGATCGAAGTGGAAGGCTATGTGATACCCCTCGACCGCAGTGGCCGGATGATGATGCTCTCAGCCAGGCCAAATGCAGAGTGTTTCTTCTGCGGCAAAGGCAGCCCCACTTCGGTTATGAAATTGGCTTTTAAGCATCCATCAGTCCGCTACGAGATGGATGCATATAAACGATTTAGAGGAAAGTTAATCGTTGACAAAGAATCCGTGTTTGGCCCGTTTTATTTTCTAGAGCAGGCAGAGGAGGTGGAAGTTGGATTGGAAGCAATGGTAAATAGATAACTGGTATTAAGCACAAACAACAAGCTCATGAAAGCAGCTATAATTTTATGGACGCTCATCCTGATCACAGGTAGTGTGACCGCTCAAATCATAAGCCCGGTAATATGGACATTCTCGACGCAGAGCACCAAAAACGACATCTACGAAGCGGTCTTCGGCGTGGACGTGCATTATTACACCGACAGCGTGACGTTCGTGCAGCTGGTCAAGCTGAAGAGACCCATTCGGCAGGCTTCCACGATAAATCGGGACAGGCAGGGTGACGGAGGGGTCAAACTCTCCGGTACAGTGGAATTCATGGCCTGCGACGCCACGAAATGCCTGCCGCCGGATGAAGTGGAATTCGAGGTGGAGCTGAAGTAACGAATTCTTGTGTTTGCAAGGCAGTCCCTTGCCTTCAGGGGAAGGGGGCGAGGGCTGCTTTTTTAAATACGAAATACGAGATTACAATTACAAAATCGACAAAACAACAATAATGATCACATGCACACATTAGTCAACATCTTATCCGCCGACGACCCGCTCTACGCCTACATCGGCGAGCGGTACCTCACCCGGTACAAAACCCCGGTGAGCGGTCGGCTCGGCATGCCCGGCCTGGAACGGCTGGTGCAGGAAGCCACCGGAGAAAGGCCTAGGCTGGACACGGCTTACCTGTTCATCACCACCGGCAACAAAGTCGCCAAGATCCTCATTCGCGACGAAGTCAGCACCAATCTGTTGGAGCTGCGGGAAAAGGATGTGGCGCGGGTGTTGGAACTGTGCGAACAGCTGAGGATTTAAGGCATTGGGTGGGGGCAAACCAGCCTGCCTGTCGCAGGCAAGTTTGCCAACGGGTATGCTGTAAATCATTGGCGTACAGATGTCTCCGGTTGTCGACATGACACCTGGTGGGGATCCTGCGCGGCGCTCCGCGCCCACCCAAAATCCAATCAGGAACCGGGTGATGCAGTGCCGGGCCTTAGCGGCATCAGTAGCAACCGGCAGCCAACCTGGTCCTGCTGGAGTCACCGGGCGAAGCCACCCGGAAACAAGCGACCCCGAGAGCGAAACGGCTTGGGTCGCGGAAGGGATAAAGGTGGCAACGGGTTGCAATGATGCAGCGCAGCCCAAACGCATCACCCGGTTCCCCCACCACCACACCGTTTACCTGTTCGGCATGAAAACAGGTTGAGTTCTTTGACATCATAAGCCACTAGGGGGGTAGAGAATTGTAAAATGATGTTCTTGAAAAATGTAAAACCACATTCTCAAATAATGTAAATCAAAGTAGTTGAAAAATGTAAAATTATACTAAATTTGCACAACTCGATTAGTGTTGACTCCATGGATTATAGAGCTCGCATATCAGACAAGGAATTACAGCGGAAACTCAACGCCTCCGGGGCTGTCCTGATACGCGGTGCCAAAGCATGTGGGAAAACGGAATCGGCGATGCAATTGGCGAAAAGCGTGTTGAGCGTAGACCGTGATGAAAACGTGCAATTGCTGATCGATACGGCACCAAAGCGGTTATTGCACGGTGCGACGCCACGTTTGATTGACGAATGGCAGGTTCAGCCAAAAATCTGGGACTATGTTAGGCACGAGGTTGACGACCGGAAAAAAGAGGCTCAATTTATCCTGACCGGTTCGTCCAATCCGGAAGAATCGACAAAAATGCATTCTGGAGCGGGGAGGTTCACCATTGTTGACATGCGCACGATGTCATGGCAGGAATTAGGATTCTCCTCAGGGGTGATCAGTATGGCCAAACTCCTGACCGGAGAAAAAATGGAATGTTATGATGAGCCCACGGACCTGGAGTTCATTGTCGAGAAAATCGTGGTCGGCGGTTTCCCCGCATTGATGGGAAAAAAAATCAGTCAGGCGACCGACCTGAATCGTGCCTATGTGGAATTGCTCGCAGAAGTGGACATGAGCCGCGTATCCAACATAAAACGCGACCCCATGAAAGTGAGGAGCCTGCTGCGTTCACTTGCCCGGAATACGGCCACACTAACGGAAATCGCCTCGTTGGAAAAAGACGTACGCGAAACGGAATACAGTGAAATCTCCCGCCCCACCGTTTACGATTACCTCGATGCCCTGAATCGCTTGATGATTGTTGAAGACCAGCCGGCCTGGAATACGCATATCCGCTCATCTTCCGCACTACGGAAGGCTCCAAAACGGCACTTCACCGATGTTTCCTTAGCCGTTGCCGCGCTTGGCGCCGACAAAAATTCGCTTTTGAACGATTTAAAGTATACAGGCTTTTTGTTTGAATCGCTGGTGACGCATGACCTGAGGATCTACGCACAGGCTAACGACGCAAAGGTGTATCACTACCGCGATTCGAGCGGGCTGGAAGTGGATGCCATTGTTCAGAAATACAATGGCGACTGGTCTGCTTTTGAAATAAAAATGGGCACCGGGCAACTGGAGGAGGCCGCGGCAAGCCTTCATAAGCTGGTGTCTATATTGAATATGAAAAGCGTAAAACCTCCCAAGTCCTTGAACATCATCACAGGTACGGGAATCAGCCACACCAGGAAAGATGGGATCCATGTGATATCGCTTGCGTCGCTGGGCGCATGACAGCCTGAAATCTGGTTACCCCCTTTATCGATCCATAATTTTCGACGTGTTTGCCCAAGGCATGCTGGAAAACACTGGCGTACAGATGCTTCGTGAAAACTCAGCATGACAACTAGTGGAAGTCTCGCACGGCGCTCCGCGCCCAGAACATAAACACACAAACACACACATTTTTTAACCATTAATAAAAGCAACATGAATGAACGAAACAAAAACATCGGCCTGGCCATCAAGCAGGCGCTGACCTACGCAGGCTTGAGCCGCAATGCGGCCGCGCGCGGGATGGGCATGAGCCTGGCGCGCCTTCAGGAATTGCAAGAAGGACGAGGCGAGCTGCGCTTCGCCGAAGCGGTAAAACTGCTGGCCCTTACGGGCGTGACCTACGACGAATTCGTGGCCATGGCCATGGGGCGTTGACCTTTTTTGCCCCCTAACTTGTTTGTACAAATGACTTTTCAAGAATAAACCGATTGTTTCACAAAAAAACCGATATTTGAATGATTAAACGCAACAAGAAGTATCACATGGTATTAGCGCAAGGCGAACGGAATGACGGGCTGCGGATTGCCCAATATAGGATATCCATCGGCATGAGCCAGGAGGAACTGGCCGACTTGCGAGGCGTGACCCAGCAGACGGTATCCAATTGGGAGCAGACCCTATGTATCGATGACCCGCTTTTTTCCGAGATTGCTAACGACATGGGCATCACCCCTGAGAAACTTCGCCGCTTCAACCCGCCAATGGGCACGCATTACCACATCCAGGAGATCAAGGATTCGGCCTGTTTCCAATCCAACAACCAGACCGCCGTGAACAACGTCAATCCGCTCGACGAGCTGAAGAAGGCGCAGGAAGAAAACAAGGCGCTTTATGAGCGCTTGGTGGAAACCGAACGGGAAAAGAACACGGCCTTGCTGAGTGTTATCGAGATGCAGAAGGAGGCGATCGCCCTGCTCAAGGAAACCAACCAGCAATTGCAAAAATTGCTGGATAGCAACGAAAACCGATAAGCTGATTTTTTAACCGGGCTGTATTAGGGACATTGTATCGTAGAGACGCCATAAATGGCGTCTTCTATGGGGCGCGACATTTCAAATAGACGCCATTTATGGCGTCTCTACGTCCATCTTATACCCTTTACAGCCATTCTTCAACCCATGATGAAACATAACAGAATGAATCCCATCCGCCTGTGGAAGGCCATCCGTGCGTTCTTCCGCCAAAGCATCAGGAAGCGCGGCAAACGCTACCTCCCCGCCCCCATCAACTACCACGAAAACATCCTGGTGCCGCCGTTGGCGCTTTTCGTGGGCATCTACATCGTGCTCTATTCTTCCCACCGCAGCTTCGGCGAGGCCATCGTGATGCCGGCGTTCTACAAGGCGGCGGCCCCGAGCGTCGCCGCCGCATGGCTGATGATGGTCTACGTGGCCAAGCGCACCTATGGCCTGGACATCGCCTACCCCTGGGCCGTCCGCTGGTGGCGCGGCCCGTGGATACGCCTGCTGCTGCAGGCCTGGCACGGCGTGGCCGTACCGGGGTTCTTCGTGCTCATCTTCTACGCCTTCTACTTCACCTACCGCGGCCACCCGCTGCGGTTCTGGAAATACGTGCACGAGGATTTCCGGTTCGTGCTGTTCATGCTGCTGGGCTTCTCGGGGCTGCTCTGGGCCTACTTCCGCATCCGTACCCGCGAGATCCGGGCCGAATTCCGCGATTGGCAGCGCCGGTTCGGCAAGAGCGACGCGGAGACCGAGGAGGAATGGCAAGGGCAGGCGGCGATCGAGGAACCCGGCGCCTACGCCGAGCGGAAGAAAGATACGGTGGCCATCTTCGAGCCGAGCGGCCGCGGCAACAACATCATGCATGCCATCGATTTCGAGGGCAACATCGACCCGGTGCTGCTGCCGCTGCGCGAGATCTACGAACGGGTGGAGGGCGACGATTTCTTCCTGGTGCGCAAGGGCCTCATCCTGAACCGCAGGGCGATCCGTTCCATCCGCATCGAAGGCGAGCAGGTGACCATCGTGATGGCCGAACCGCGGCTGGACGCGGAGGTAAAGGTAAGCCATCGGTCTAAGGCGAAGTTCCTGAAATGGTGGCGGAGGGAAGGGTGAGCCGCGATTTTGTCTTTTATATAAGACATTGCCAGTCCACAGCCCAACCGGGAACGTGAACGGTATAGACCGGAACGATGGCTGTATGGGCTGGACCGAACACGGTGCGGCCTGGGCGGTAAGCCACTCCGGCTGGCCTGATTACGGTATAGCCTAACCCGCCTTCGTTCCCGTGCAGCCAGTGAACCGTGCCGATTGACCCGATAACCTTCCCGCCTGGAACGATAACGGTCCCACCCGTCCCGTGCTGGGTGCAGTCGTCCCTGTCAACGGGATGGGCTGGACCTACAGCTGGATGGACTGGAACCATAACGGTCCAGTCCATCCGGTGTTCGTTCCCGGCTGGAACGATAGCAGTCCAGTCCATACCGTTAGCTGGCCGGGCGTAACCGCGTTCGTTCCCGGCTGGACCGAACACTGTCCCGACTGTCCCGATAACGTGCTCGGCGGTGGCCCATGCGGTGCATATGGCCTCCGGACGGTTGGTTTCATCCTCATACGCTCCCTATCAGATTCACCGATAAGTGTTTGTTGTGCAGTGAGATACGCGCCTACTTTTGTGCCGTTGATCGGACGGGGTGTCCGGTCTTATGGTTCAATCCGCGGTCTCGTCCAAGGCGCGACCGCACAACAGAAACACAGATGAATAAACGATTCAGATTTCCGTTCACCACCAATGGCGCAGCCCAATGGAGACAATGGTTGGCTGGGCTGTCGCCCGTGCAACGCCACGCCGAGGCGCAACAGGTCTTGCAGGGCCTGAAAGGATTCTTGCCCCATCGCTTTGAGCTCGATGCCGAACAGCTCGCGTTCCTCGACAGCCTGCAGGATGCGCTTTGCGCGCTGTGGGCAACACAGCTCGCCTACGCCATCGATGAGCAACTCCCCATCGCATTGGTAAAACCCGAACGCCGGCCTACCGACGACGAGAGTGCAAAATTCATCGAGGTGGCGATAAGGACACGGTCGATGGCCGCGCTGGCCGCAGCCATGGATCGGGAGGATGAAGTGGATAACGGGGATTATTTAACCTTCACAATCCATTATCGATGAAAAAGAAAGCCATTTTCAGGAAAATCAAATCGGTGCTCGCGGTGGCTAGCCATGCCATCGTGACGGCGCCGGTGAAGCTGCCGCCCAAGGTGGTGCTGGTGGCCAAATATGTCGCCCTGGCCCTGGGCGTATGGGAAGCGGCCGAAGGGACCGCGCGGAAGGAAGGGGATGGCGATGCGGATGAGTAACCCCCAATTGTGCGTCGCCACGGGCGGCGGCACCTTGCTGAGCCTGTTCGGCCAGTTCGGGGTGCACGACGCGCTCCGCACGGCCGTATTGGCGGCCATCGGCGCCACCGTCAGCTTCCTGGTGTCGTTGGTGTTGCAACGTTTGTTGCGTCGGCGGAACAATCCGTAGGGACGCATTGCAATGCGTCTCTACGTCTATAAATCATTAATAATCAAAAAAAATGAAATCCCTAAGAATAAAAACGTTCTATAAGGACCTGAAGGAGCACGAACTCGTGACGCAGGCGGGCAAGGTGCTGCAATTCATGACAGGCAATGCCCACTACCCCACCCCCTCGCCCGATTTGGCGAGCCTTGAGGCGGCATACCTGGACTACAAGGCCAAGCTGGAAAAGGCGAACGACGGCGGCAGCCGCCTGGACTTCCGCCAGAAGAAGGAGGCGAAGACCGTGCTGCTCGACACGATGCGCGAACTGGCCACCTACGTGAACCTGACGGCCAAAGGCGTGGGTTCCCAATTGGAGAGCTCGGGTTTCCGGTTTACCAACCAGGACCGCAACATCGGCATCCCGGGTATCCCGCAGCGCGGGCGGCTCATGGACGGCGACAACAGCGGCACGATGAAATGGGCCGTGGATCCGGTACCCGACGTGTGGGAATACGAATATAGCCTGGGTACGCGGGCTTCGGAGGATGCGCCCATCGATTGGGGCGAGGTCCGGAAGGCCACGCAGTCATACGGCACGTTGCTCACCGGGCTTACGCCGGGCGTGACGTATTTCCTGCGCGTGCGTGCCCACAACCACAAGGGCGACAGCGACTGGTGCGATCCGTTCTCGCGCATGGCCCGGTAGGTACGTGGACCGCGACGCCGGGCCGTGCGTCCCTGCACGGCCCGGCGTTCGGTTTTTGGTGGGGACCGCTTGCTTTTACGGATGAAACGCAGCACCTTTGGCGGCGAATGGTACTGGACATCCTGCACGAAGACGAGCACCTGGTCGCGGTGAACAAACCGCATGGCTTGCTGGTGCACCGCTCGTCGATTGCCAGCGACGCGTCCGAATTCGCGCTGCAGGTATTGCGCGACCAGCTCGGCAAGCCGGTATACCCTGCCCACCGGCTGGATCGCAAGACCGGCGGCATACTCCTCTTTTCGCTCGACAAAGCCTGCGACAGCAGGATGCAGCAATTATTCGCCGCCCGGCAAACGCAAAAAGCCTACCTGGCCGTGCTGCGGGGCTATGCACCGGCGGCCGGCGTGATCGACTATCCGCTGAAGAAGGAAAATGGCGCCGTGCAGGACGCCTTGACCCGGTTCGAGACGCTGGCGACGGCCGAAATCGACCTCCCCTTCGGCAGGCACGCCACCTCCCGCTATTCGTTCGTGAAAGCGACGCCCGAGACCGGCCGCATGCACCAGCTGCGGCGGCACTTCGCCCACATCCTGCACCCCATCATCGGCGACCGACCCCACGGTTGCAACAAGCAGAACAGGCTCTGGAAGGAAACCTTCGGCATGGACACGATGCTGCTGCATGCGAGCGAACTGCGTTTCGACCACCCCATGACCGGGAAACCGGTGGCCATCGCCGCCCCGCTGCAACCCGAATTCAGGCGGGTCCTGGCCGTTTTGGGGTTAAAAAATAATTTGACATTTCCGTGATGATTCGTATCTTCGCGACTGGAAAATTATACTAAACAACATCAACTAACTACACTAAACATCCATGAAAAAGATTTTCAAGATCGGGGCCATCGTCATCGGCGGTATCCTGTTGCTGGTGGCCTTTGGCGGCATCTATGTCAAGACGGCGCTGCCGGACGTCGGCGACGCGCCGGAACTGACCGTTGAACGCACCCCGGAACGCATCGCCCTGGGCAACTACCTGGCCAACCACGTGAACGTATGCATCGATTGCCACAGCCAGCGCGATTGGTCCGTGTTCAGCGGTCCGATCAGTGGCGGCATCGGTGGCGGCGGCGAGCGTTTCGGGCCTGAGCTCGGTTTCCCCGGAACGTTCTTTGCCAAGAACATCACGCCCGCGGGCCTGTCCGGATGGACGGACGGCGAGATCTTCCGTGCCATGACGACGGGTGTGAGCAAAGACGGCAGCGCCCTGTTTCCGGTAATGCCCTATCACGCCTACGGCAACATGGATGAGGAAGACCTGTACAGCGTCATCGCCTACATCCGTACCTTGGCGCCCGTGGCCAACGACATCCCGCCGTCGGCGCCCGATTTCCCCATCAACTTCCTGATCAACACGATGCCGAAAAAGGCCAATTTCCAACCCAGGCCCGACACGTCCGATGCCGTGGGGTATGGAAGATACCTGGTGAACGCGGCGGCCTGCATCGATTGCCATACCCAGGTAGACAAGGGCGCGCTCATCGCGGGCACCGAATTCGGCGGCGGACGGGAGTTCATGATGCCGGGCGGCGTGGTTACGTCTTCCAACATCACGCCGCACGAAACGGGCATCGGCGCGTGGACGGCCGAGGCGTTCGTGAGGCGATTCAAGTCGTACGTGGATTCGGCCCAGGCCGTGCACGCGCTGGCCCCGGGCGAACTGAACTCGCCGATGCCCTGGACGATGTACGGCGGGATGACCGACGCCGACCTGCAAGCCATCCATGCGTACCTGACGTCGGTGGCGCCGATCGAAAACAGGATCGAACCCTTCCGGAAGCTTTAGCGTTCAGCGGGAACCCTTCGTGCCGCTGGCGATTTTCCGTACCTTTGTGCATGCCCTACGGAACCTTGTTCTTGATTCCGGTGCCGCTGGCGGATGACGCCGCCGCGGCATCATATACCCCGTACCTCGCCGAGGTGGTGGATACCCTCGATGAATACATCGTGGAAAACGAGAAGACCGCCCGCAAATTCCTGAAACAGGCCGGGCTGAAGCGACCGCAAAGCGAGCTTACGCTGCACGACTACGGCAAGCACGCGCGCGGCAAGGCCGATGAACCCGCGTATTTCGCCGGTCTGCTGGCGGGCAAGGACGTGGGCCTGATGAGCGAGGCCGGTTGCCCCGGGGTGGCCGATCCGGGGGCAGGGATCGTGGCCGAGGCGCATCGGCGGGGTATCCGCGTGGTGCCATTGGTCGGGCCGAGCGCCATCCTCCTTGCGCTGATGGCTTCGGGTTTCAGTGGGCAAAGCTTTGCGTTCCATGGCTACCTGCCCATCGACAAGGCCGACCGGGCCAGGCGCATCAAGCAACTGGAGCAAACGGCGGCCCGCGAGAAGCAGACGCAGCTGTTCATCGAAACGCCCTTTCGCAACAACGCGTTGCTGGCCGAGATCCTGCGCACCGCCAGCCCGCAGACACGGCTCTGCGTGGCCTGCAACCTGACGGCGGCCGACGAACAGGTAATCAGCCAGCCCGTACACCTTTGGCGCAAAGGCACCTACGACTTCCACAAGAAGCCAGCCATCTTCCTGTTGTTTTGAGCATGCACAAACATATCGACGTGCTCGTGGTGGGCGCCGGGCCCTTGGGGCTGATGATGGCGGCCCAGTTGCTCAGGCATGGCGTGCAGCCCGTGGTCATCGATGACCAACGCGGGCCTCACCGCACGCCGGAACCCCAGACCCTGAATGCACGTTCGCTGGAGCTCTTCCGCCAGCTCGGGCTGGCAAACCGATTGGTCGACCTGGGGATGGCTGCCTATGTGGTCCCGGTATGGGGCCGCGACACCCAGCTCGGGGCGATCTCATCCGGACACCTGGAAAATCCGGGTACGGCATTCCCATACGAATTGTTTGTCGATGACGAAAAGTTGGGGGGCCTGTTGCTGGCCAGGCTCACCGAAAAGGCCTGCCCCGTGCTGTGGGATACCCGGTTGGTGGCCTTGCGGCAGGATGACCGGTCGGCAACCGTACAGGTGGAGCATCAAGGCGGGCCGCAGACCTGGACCTGCCGATGGGTGGTCGCGGCCGATGGCCCGACGGGCGTGGTCCGGCAGGCGTTGACGCCGACCGCGGAGCACCTCTTTGCGCGCCAGCGATGCCTGCTGCTGGGCGAGGCGGCCCGGGGTGCATCAAGCAGGGGCGGCGTGGCCATCAACACCGCGGTGCAGGATGCGGCCAACCTGGCTTGGAAGCTGGCGTATGCGTCGGTCGGCCGGGTGAAGCCCGTACTGCTGCATACCTATGCCGGGGAGCGTAGCGACGTGGCCGCCACGCCGATGGTGCCCTTTGCGCGGATGGGCGACTCGCTCGCGTCAAGGATCTGGTGGCTCATCGACAAGAAGCCCGTCTGGATGCAGCAACTCTTCGAGCCCATGGCGCAGCTCAGCGTCCAATACCGCGCCGACACGCTGTCGGCCCACTATGCCATCGGTCGGCGCATCCGGGCCGGCGACCGGTTGCCGTACCTGCCGGTATTCGATGAAAAGGCCAAGGTCAACACCGACCTGCACCGCTGGTGCGAGAAACCGGGATTCGTGCTGTTGGTACTGGGTACGATCAGCCAGCACCACCTGCAGATCATCGGCAAATGGATGCTGCAGAAATACCCGCGGGACATGCACCTGTATTACCTCCCCTATTCACCGGCCAACCGGGCCGTGTTCGAGGCCTTCGAGGTCAACCCCGATGGGAACAAGATCGTGCTGGTTCGGCCCGACATGCACATCGGATACGTGAACGACATGCTCAACGTGAGCCTCGTCGATACGTACATGGAGGAGGTGATCGGGTGGAAACCGTTTGGCTATTTGCCGGAAAACACGTAACTATGTGTCTTAAATAGATTCGGATATGCAAAAGCTGGCATTCGCGATGCTGCTGGGCGGGTTGCTGCTCACGGCGGCCGCCTCGGCGCAACAGGCCACCTACGTGTTGGTGCACGGCGCCTGGGGCGGTGGATGGTATTTCAAGAAAACCGACTCGCTGCTGCGGGCAGCGGGACACACCGTATACCGGCCCACGCTCACGGGCCTGGGCGAGCGGTATCACCTCGCTTCGCCCGAGGTGAACCTCGATACCCACATCAAGGACGTGGTGAATACCATCCTGTTCGAAGACCTGCATAACGTGGTGCTGCTGGGCCACAGCTACGGCGGCATGGTGGTGACCGGCGTGGCCGACAGCATCCCCGAACGCATCGGGCAACTGGTTTACCTCGACGCCTTCGTGCCCGAAGACGGCCAGAGCGTGGCCACGGCGCATGGCCAGGGCCAGACCGGCCGCGAGCTGCCGGCCAAGGACGGCCTGGTGCACCCGTTCTGGGATACCGGAAGCGGTTATCCCAGGGATGTACCCCATCCGGCGGGAACGTTTTCACAGCCGCTGGTGCTGGATAACCCCAAGCGCCTGCAGCTGCCCACCACCTACATCCTCACCTATGAAGGCGACGACCCGGGGAAAGACGATTTCGCGTTCTTTGCGAAGCGCGCCGGGGGGCTGGGCTGGAAAATCGTGAACATGCGGGCCGACCACAACCCGCAGATGACCATGCCCGATAAATTGGCCGCTTTGCTGGAAGAAGTGACGGGGAATCGGTAGCTTTGCGTCGATGAACATCGATTTGGAAAACCTATCGCCCGAGATGATGCAGCTGCTGGTGGCCGTGCTGCTGTTCCGGCTGTTGATTTGGGCGTTTTACGCCAACACCGTCCGCAAGACGCTGTTGCTCGTGGCGCCGGCCAACCGGCTGATGGAACCCAAACACGCCTGGCTGCTCGTGATCCCGCTGTTCAACATCTACTGGAATTTTTCGGTCGCCTCGCGGGTGGCCGATTCGCTCACCAACGAGTTCTATGACCGCAAGATCGCCGAAGAGGAGGATCCCGGGCGGCGGGTGGGCCTGTGGTACGCGTGGTTGTTCCTCCTGTCAAACATCCCGCTCCCGCCGTTTATCCTGATCTCGGTCGGCCTGTTGAGCTTCGTGTATTTCATCGCGTATTGGGTAAAGGTCAACAACTTCCGCAACCTCTTGGTCGAGCACGGGCGGTTCATCGACAGACAACGCAAACAAGATTGATCATGCTGCTTCGCGAATTGACGGCCTACCTGGAATCGCTGGCGCCCCTCGCCTACCAGGAGCCCTATGACAATGCGGGCCTGTTGGTGGGCGACCCCGCGCGGGAAGTGCGCCAGGCATTGGTTTCGCTCGACTGTACCGAGGCGGTGGTCGATGAGGCCATCGCGCTGGGCTGCGACCTGATCGTGTCGCACCACCCCATCGTCTTCAAGGGACTGAAGCGCTTCAACGGCAAGAGCTACGTGGAGCGCGTGGTGATGAAGGCCATCAGGCACGACATCGCGCTGTACGCCATCCACACCAACCTCGACAACGTGGCGGGCGGCGTGAACGGCAAGATCGCCCAGCGGCTGGGCCTGCAACAGACGGCCATCCTGAGCCCCAAGGCCGACCTACTCCGCAAACTGGCGGTGTTCGTGCCCCTGGCCCATGCCGACCGCGTGCGGGAGGCGCTGTTCGCGGCGGGCGCAGGCCACATCGGCGACTACGACGCCTGCAGCTTCAACGTGGTCGGATACGGCACGTTCCGCGGCGGCGAGGGCACCGACCCGTTCGTGGGCACGCCGGGCGAATCGCACCGCGAGGAAGAGGTGCGCGTGGAGGTGGTCTTTCCCGCCGATCGCGAGCGGACGGTGGTGCTGGGCCTGTTGGATGCCCACCCCTACGAAGAGGTGGCCTATGATATATACAAGCTGCAGAATGCGCATAGGCAGGTAGGCAGCGGCATGGTGGGCCAGTTGGCGCAGCCGCTGGCCGAGACGGATTTCCTGCGGTTGCTGAAAGAACGGCTCCAGGCGCAGGTGATCCGCCATACGGCGCTGCGCGGCAAACCGGTCTCGCGCGTGGCGGTCTGCGGGGGCGCCGGCGGCTTCCTGCTGGCCGACGCCATCCGGTCCGGGGCCGACGCGTTCGTGACGGCCGACTACAAATACCACGAATTTTTCGACGCCGAGGGAAAAATCGTGATCGCCGACGTGGGACATTTTGAAAGCGAACAATTTACGCAGCAATTATTGTTGGAAATTATTCAGAAAAAATTTCCTACCTTTGCAGTCCGTTTGACGGGCGTGGACACAAACCCGATAAAATATTACAGTTAAATGGAACAAACGATAGAACAAAAGCTGAAGGCGCTTTGGCTGCTGCAGACCATACACACCAAGGTTGACAAGATCCGTCAGGTAAGGGGCGAGCTGCCCATGGAAGTGGGCGACCTGGAAGACGAGATCGCGGGCCTCGAGACACGCATCGAGAAAGTGCGCGGCGAGCTGGACGACCTGGAGGATTCCATCGTGAACCGCCGCAACATGATCGAGGATTCGCGGGCGGCCATCAAGAAATACGACGGCCAGCTGAGCGAGGTCAAGAACAACCGCGAGTACGAGGCCATCACCAAGGAAATCGAGATCGCGGGCTTGGACATCCAGGTGAGCGAAAAGAAGATCCGCGAGTTCGAGTTCGAGATCGCCAACAAGACTGAGGTCTATGAGAACACCTTGGCGACGCTCGAGACGGCCAAGAAGGACCTGGAGATCAAGAAGGGCGAGCTGGATACGATCACGTCCGAGACCCAGAAGGAGGAAGACGAATTCCTGAAGCAGGCCGAAGAAGCCGAAAAGAACATCGAAGACCGCCTGTTGCGGGTATACCGCCGCTTGCGGAGCACCTACAAGAACGGCTTGGCCGTGGTTTCCATCGATCGCGACAGCTGCTCGGGATGCCACAACAAGATACCGCCACAGATGCAGCTCGAGATCCGCCAGCGCAAGAAAATCATCGTGTGCGAGCACTGCGGACGCATCCTGGTCGACGAAGCGTTGGTGCATGAAGTGGAATCCGCGCTGGTGGCATAACCACGATAGGAAGCGGAAAGCTATTGGACGCTCGGTAACAATGCTACCGGGCGTTTCTTTTGTCCAATATTTTTAGTATTTTTGCTTGCATTGAATAGGCTACATGACGAAAGAGACGACGCCCGATCTGGGCGAGCAACAAGAAATACAGGTATTTGGGGCACGCGAACATAACCTCCGCGACATCGACGTGAGCTTTCCCCGCAATGAATTGGTGGTGATCACTGGGTTGAGCGGCAGCGGCAAATCGTCGCTGGCGTTCGATACGATCTATGCCGAGGGGCAGCGGCGGTACATGGAGACGTTCAGCGCCTACA
Organism: Parapedobacter sp.; assembly: GCA_037190485.1. Taxonomy (GTDB): domain Bacteria; phylum Bacteroidota; class Bacteroidia; order Sphingobacteriales; family Sphingobacteriaceae; genus Parapedobacter. The sequence continues at coordinate 90,722 of JBBCJB010000014.1, read as the reverse complement.
GCCGCCAGTTCCTGGGCGGCATGGAGCGGCCCGACGTCGACAAGATCTCCGGCCTCAGCCCGGTGATCTCCATCGAACAGAAGACCACCAGCAAGAACCCGCGCTCCACGGTGGGCACCATCACGGAGGTCTACGATTTCATGCGGCTGCTGTTCGCGCGCGCCGGCGAGGCGTACTCGTACGTGACGGGCAAGAAGATGGAACGGATGTCTGAAGACCAGGTGGTGGAGCGCATCCTGCAGCAATTCGACGGCCAGGCCATCAACGTGCTGGCCCCGGTGGTGAAGGGCCGCAAGGGCCACTACCGCGAGCTGTTCGAGCAGATCCGCAAGCAGGGCTACGTAAAGGTGCGGGTAGACGGCGAGCTGCTCGACATCGCACCCAAGATGCAGGTGGATCGCTACAAGATACACGACATCGAGATGGTGATCGATCGGCTGCAGGTGTCGGCAAAGGACCGCAAGCGGCTCCACACCTCGGTGATGCAGGCCATGAAGGCCGCCAAGGGCATCATCAAGATCAGCGACAAGGCCAACAACGAATACTTCTACAGCCGCTACCTGATGGACGCCGAGTCGGGCATATCCTACGACGAGCCGCAACCCAACACGTTTTCGTTCAACTCGCCCTACGGGGCCTGCGAACAGTGCGACGGGCTGGGGTTCGTCTACGAGATCGACCGCGATGCGGTGATCCCCGACCCCAGGCTCAGCATCATGAAGGGCGGGCTGGCGCCCTTGGGCGAGTACCGCGATACCTGGAATTTCCAGGTGCTGAAAGCCGTGGCCAAGAAATACGATTTCTCGCTGACCTCGCCGATCGAGAAGCTCTCGGACGAGCAGCTCCGGATATTGCTGCATGGCGATGACGACGACGTGACGGTGGCGGTGACCTACGGCAGCTATAACGCCAAGGATTACAAGATCGCGTTCGAGGGCTTGTTCAAGATGCTCGAGGAACAACAGGATCGATTGGGCGCCGCAGGCCAGAACCTGGATGAATACCGGACCAAGAAGGTCTGCCCCGCGTGCCAAGGCGCGCGCCTCAAGCGCGAGTCGCTGCATTTCAGGATTGCCGACAGGAACATCCACGAGCTGGCCATCATGGATACCGCCACGCTGGCTCACTGGTTTGCCACCGTCGAGACGCGATTGGACGAGCGGCAGCTGCGCATCGCCACCGAGATCATCAAGGAGATCCGCACGCGCCTGGGTTTCCTGCTCGACGTGGGGCTCAACTACCTCACGCTGGATCGCACGGCCAAATCGCTTTCGGGCGGCGAGGCCCAGCGCATCCGCTTGGCCACGCAGATCGGCTCGCAGCTCGTGAATGTGCTCTACATCCTCGACGAGCCCAGCATCGGCCTGCACCAGCGCGACAACGAACGGCTCATCCACGCGCTCAAGAACCTGCGCGACATCGGCAATTCGGTGCTGGTGGTGGAGCACGACAAGGACATGATCCTCCACGCCGACTACGTGATCGACATGGGCCCCGCTGCGGGCGCACACGGCGGCTTGGTGGTGGCACAGGGCAAGCCCGAGGCCATCAAGGCGGCCGACACGCTCACGGCCGCCTACCTCAACGGCACCAAGGCCATCGCGGTGCCCGCCAAGCGCAGGAAGGGCAATGGGCATAAGCTGCGCCTGTCGGGCGCGTCGGGCAATAACCTCCGCGACGTGACCGTCGAGTTCCCGCTGGGCGGGCTCATCCTGGTAACCGGCGTGTCGGGCAGCGGCAAGTCCAGCCTGATCACCGAGACGCTGTACCCAATACTGAACCACCATTTCTTCCGGGCGAAGAAAGCGCCCCTGCCCTACAAGAAAATCGCGGGACTGGAACACATCGACAAGGTCATCGAGATCGACCAAAGCCCCATCGGGCGCACGCCGCGCTCCAACCCGTCCACCTACACCGGGGTGTTCTCCGACATCCGGGCGCTGTTCGTGCAGCTTCCCGAGTCGAAGATCAGGGGGTACAAGCCGGGCCGGTTCTCGTTCAACGTGAAGGGTGGCCGGTGCGAGACCTGCCAGGGCGCGGGCATGAAGGTCATCGAGATGAATTTCCTCCCCGACGTGCAGGTTCCATGTGAAACATGCCATGGAAAGCGCTATAACAGAGAGACCTTGGAGGTGCGTTACCGCGGGAAGTCGATCAGCGACGTGCTCGACATGCCCATCGACGAGGCGGTGGCGTTCTTCGAGAACATCCCGTCCATCTACCGCAAGATCAAGACCCTGCAGGACGTGGGGTTGGGTTACCTCACGCTTGGCCAATCGTCCGTCACGCTGTCGGGAGGCGAGGCGCAGCGGGTGAAATTGGCCACCGAACTGTCCAAGAAGGACACGGGCAACACGTTCTACATCCTGGACGAGCCCACCACGGGGTTGCACTTCGAGGACGTGCACGTGTTGCTGGGCGTGCTGGAGCGCCTGGTGGATCGCGGGAACACCGTACTGGTCATCGAGCACAACCTCGACGTGATCAAGGTGGCCGACTGGGTGATCGACCTCGGCCCCGAGGGTGGCGCGGGGGGCGGCGAGATCCTGTTCAGCGGTACGCCCGAGGGCCTCATCAAGAACAAACGCAGCCATACCGCGCGTTTTCTCGCCATGGAAATGCGCGGAGTAGGGGCTAATTCGTAACTTTGCCCGTATATGTCTTCGATTATCCAACTGTTGCCGGACGCGGTGGCCAACCAGATCGCCGCAGGCGAGGTGGTGCAACGCCCGGCTTCCGCGGTGAAGGAATTGATGGAAAATGCGCTCGACGCCGGCGCGGACAGGATCCGGTTGATCGTGAAGGACGCCGGCAAGTCGCTCATCCAGGTCATCGATAACGGCCGTGGGATGACCGAGGCCGACGCGCGGCTTTGTTTCGAGCGCCACGCCACGTCCAAGATCGCCTCGGCGGCAGACCTGTTCGCCATCCGGACCATGGGTTTCCGCGGTGAGGCGCTGGCTTCCATCGCCGCCATCGCGCACGTGGAGCTGCGCACCCGCCAGCCGGACGACGAGTTGGGCACGTTGGTCGAGATCGAAGGCTCCACCGTGGTGCGGCAGGAGCCTGCGGCGGTGCCCGCCGGAACGAGCGTCTGCGTGAAGAACCTGTTTTACAACGTACCGGCCAGGCGCAATTTCCTGAAGAGCAATCCCGTGGAGATGCGTCACATCGTCGACGAATTCCAGCGGATCGCCCTGGCCAACCCGCAGGTGTTCTTCTCGCTGCACCACGACGAGCAGGAATTGTTCCACCTGCCAGCCGAGAGCCTCAAGCAGCGGATCGTGCACGTGTTCGGCAGCAGCTACAACCAGCGGTTGGTGCCGGTGGCCGAAGAGACCACCATCATCGATGTCAAGGGGTTCATCGGCAAGCCCGAGTATGCCAAGAAGACCCGGGGCGAGCAGTTTTTCTTCGTGAACAACCGCTTCGTGAAGGATCCCTACCTCAACCACGCGGTGGTGAAGGCTTACGAGGGTATCCTCCCGGCCGATAGTTACCCCCTATACGTGCTGTTCATCGACATCGACCCGGCCAAGATCGACATCAACGTTCACCCCACGAAAACCGAGATCAAGTACGAAGACGAGCGGTCGATCTACGCCATCCTGCAGTCTACCGTAAAGCGCTCGTTGGGGCAATACAACATCACCCCCTCGCTCGACTTCAACCAGGAGACGGGTTTCAGCCAATTGATCAGCCCGAAGCCCCTCGAAGAGATCACGCCGCCATCCATCACGTTCAACCCGGATTTCAATCCGTTCGACAGCGGACGAAGCGCGGGTGCGGGTCGCCCAGGAAGTGGCGGCGGCGGATTCGGTGGCGGCGGACAATCGGCGGCCATCCTCCGGAATTGGGACACGCTCTACGAGATTTCCGAAAAGGCTGCCGACAACCAGCTTGCACTGCACGGCGATGCGCCCGATCAGGCCGCCGAACCGCAACAGCAACCGGCGACGAAGCACCCGTTCCAGCTCCACAACCGGTACATCGTGTCGCAGATCCATTCAGGCTTCATGCTCATCGACCAGCACGCGGCGCACGAACGTATCCTGTTCGAACAGTTCTGCCAGCAGCTGGAAAGTCGGCAGGGAGCCAGCCAGCAAAGCCTGTTCCCGCAGACGGTGACGCTCAACGGGGCCGATTTCCAATTGATTACCGAGCTGCTGCCGGATATCGAGGCGCTGGGTTTCCGCATCCGGGAGTTCGGCAAGAACACCTTCGTGGTGGAGGGGGTGCCGGCCGACCTGACCACGGGCCTGAGCGAGCGGCAGGTGATCGAACGGTTGCTCGAAGACTACAAGAACAACCAGGCCGAGCTGAAACTGCCCAAACGGGAGAAACTGGCGCGCAGCCTGGCCCGGCATGCCTCCATGAAACCCGGCACCGCGTTGGCACCGACCGAGATGGCCGAACTGATCGATCGGCTGTTCGCGTGCGAAATGCCCAACGTGGCATTGAATGGCAAGCCGATAATCCTTACCTTTACGCTGCAAGAACTGGCCGAACGGTTCGAGCGTTAACCACACACAAAGAAACATGTACAACACCGCTTCCCCATTTTCCGGATTACCCCCAGTTGTCAAGAACCTGTTGATCATCAACGTCATCTGCTTTATCGGCGGAGAGCTGATTTTCCCCGGAGCGAACCGACTCTTTGGGGTATACTACCCCGATTCGCCGGGCTTCCGGATCTGGCAGATCATCACGTACATGTTCATGCACGGCGGGTTGACGCACATCTTCTTCAACATGTTCGCGCTGTTCATGTTCGGGCCGATCCTGGAGCAGGTCTTCGGATCGAAGCGCTTCCTGAATTTCTACCTGATCACGGGGTTAGGCGCGTTGGTGCTGCAGTTCGGAGTACAGGCGCTGGAAGTCTACCAAGTGGTGGGTTCCTTTTCTGCCAAGCATGTAATTGAAGTGGACGTAGTGACCAGGCAGTATGGTGCGCTCAAGCCGGGCAGCATTTCGGCCCAAGACCTGGAAAAGCTGGCTTCCGTGTACATTCCACCCATGGTGGGCGCCTCTGGCGCCATCTACGGCCTGTTGATCGCCTTCGGCTACCTCTTCCCCAACACGCCGTTGATGCTGATTTTCCTGCCGGTGCCGATCAAGGCCAAGTATTTCATACCGGTGATGATCGCCATCGAATTGTTCCTTGGTGTTTCGCGTACGGGTTCGTCCATCGCGCATTTCGCCCACATCGGCGGCGCGCTGTTCGGCTTTTTGTTGATCAAAATGTGGGGAATCCGAAGGCCTAATTATTGGTAAAAGAAAAAAATTCCTATATTAGCCACTGCTATAGGAATAAGAATTAGAAAGCACCGCGATGAACAGGTCATGGTTAGGCGATTTGTGGCATAAGGCGTTCCGTTCGGGAAGCCCGCTATACCTGTTCATTGCCATCAACGTCCTGGTATTCGTTTTCGTCAACGCGCTTTCGCTCGTGACGGCCTTGGGCTTTACGCGGCTACCCTTGGCCGATTATGCGCTACAAGCGCTGCAGCTGCCCGCCCACCTGCCGTCCTTGGCGTTCAAGCCCTGGACCATCGCCACGTACATGTTCACGCAGCAGAGCCTGTTCCACATCCTGTTCAACATGCTTTGGTTGTTCTGGATGGGCATGATCTTCCTCGATTTCCTCAAGAAGAAACAGTTCGTATTCGTATACCTGGCCGGCGGATTGGCCGGTGGGATCCTGTACCTGCTGTCTTACAACCTGATCCCCGTGTTCAAGGCGGAGGCATTCCGTTCGGTGATGATCGGGTCTTCGGCCGGCGTGAGCGCGGTCGTGTTCGCCGCGGCGACGCTATTGCCCGACTACACGATCCGGATGTTGTTTTTCGGGAACGTGCGGCTGAAATACCTCGCCGTGGCGTTCCTCGTATTGGACATCATCGCGATCGGTGGTCTGAACGCGGGCGGAAGCATCGCGCATATCGGCGGGGCGTTGCTCGGCTTTGTTTACATCAAGCGGTTGCAGAGCGGGCACGATTGGAGCCGTATATTGGGCAAGGAACGCCGGGCAAAACGTAAACTCCGCATCATCCGCAACGAAGCACCGGTCTATGAAGAACCCTTGGTACCTAACCAGGAAGTGATAGACCGGATATTGGATAAAATCTCGCAATCTGGTTACGACAGCCTGACCAAAGCCGAAAAGGAAGCCTTGTTCAAAGCCAGCAAACAGGGTCAAAACGAGTATTGATCGATGTCAGCTAAATCAAGACGCAACGGGTCGCTGGGCTTTATCAGTAGAGCCGTGCTACTGGCCAATCTCTTTGCGGTCGCCGCCTTGCTGCTGAGCTACATGGCACCGGTGATCGATCCGAAAACGTGCTGGCCGATGGCTTTTTTCGGCATCGGTTACTTCCCGATCCTGGCGGTAAACCTGGTGTTCATGGTCTATTGGGCCGTGCGGCGCCTGCGCTATGCGGCCATTTCCCTGCTGGCGATCCTCGTGGGCTGGGGCACGTTCAACGACCATTTCGGGTTCAGCGGGAAGGTACCCGCCGAGGCGATGGGCAATCCCGATACGGCCCATATCCGGTTGCTGACCTACAACGTACATTTCTTCAGGGCGTTCAAGCAAACTGACACGGATCCCACCATTTCAGACGAGGCCATGCAGCTGATGGATAGCGTTTCGCCGGACATCGTGTGCGTACAGGAGTATTATACCCGCAAGAAGGGAAAGTATCGGATGGCGGGCGAATTCGAGCGGAAGGTGGGCACCGTGTACCACCACTTCTCGCCCACCGCACAGAACGAGTATGAGGCCTACGGCGTGGCCATATTCTCCAGGTATCCCATCGTGGCGACGGGGCACCTGTCCGATCAGGAGTACGGGGTGAACCAGATCATCTATGCCGACATCGACAAAAACGGGAAGGTATTCCGGGTATACAGCGTTCACCTGCGGTCATTCGAGTTCCAGGAGGAAGACTACGAGTTCATCAACAAACCCACGAAGAAACTCGAGAAAGACGCCGCATCGACCCGGCGCATCGGCTCGCGCCTGAAACATGCGTTCATTGCGCGCAGCGTACAAGCCGACGCGTTGCATGCGCATAGCCGCGAAAGCAATATCCCGTATATCATCGCGGGCGATTTCAACGACACCCCGTTGTCCTATGCCGTCAGCAAGGTTTCGCGTGGCATGAAAAACGCGTTCCGGGAGAAAGGCCGCGGCTGGGGCGTAACCTACAACGGCGATTTCCCCAATTTCCAGATCGATTACATCCTCGCCAGCGATGCGTTCAAGGTGCACCACTACCAGATCGAAAAGGCGAAGCTGTCTGACCATTACCCGGTTTGGGCCGATTTGGAGTTGTAGGCAAAGGACAAAAAAAACGGAGAACCGCCTCTTTCGATTTGAATTCTCCGTCTTTAACCTTAATTACAACCGTAGCCGTAATTCAGGCAACAAGTCTTGTGCTTTGTCGGCATCCGTTTTTCGCTTTGCCAATGAAGGCGTAGCAAGACGTGATGCATTTTGCCGTTTCCCGTCTGCCACCGTAGTGGCGAACGAATCGTACAAACCCCGAAGCGTATGTTTTGATTGGGCCATTCCGCTTGCGCGGTCGCTGGAATTTCCGTTCGGCATGATGCTTCCGGGAACCAATCCATCGCTATTGAAAGTCATCCTGGATATGCGCCTTTCGGCACGACTCCGTTTTTGGATGCTCATTTGGGCGAATCAAAGAACGTCGTACTTGTTAGGTCTAAGGTAGCAACAAAACTCATTCCCGTCAAGGAAATGCCGACTATTTTATTAACATCTTTTCCACCGGAAAGGGCCGGTTTATCCACACGTGATTTTCGCCTTTTCCGGGGTTCCTTTAGCGTAAATAGCCTGTAATCCGGGTTTTGCACATTCAGTTGGGCAGGCATTATCAACAATCGGGCTCGGATTTCGCCCAGCGGGTGGCACCCGATTTCGCCGTGCGGCGTCGCTTTGGGCATCGGGATTCCAGAAAAGTCGTAATTTTAGGGCATGGTTGCACCCCGTAAGATCTTCGTGTTGGATACGTCCGTGATCCTGTATGACCACAATGCACTGAACAATTTCCAGGAGCACGACGTGGCCATTCCCATCCAGGTGCTGGAAGAACTGGATAACCTGAAGGGCGGCAACGAAACCCGTAACTTCGAGGCGCGCAGCTTCATCCGGCTGATCGACGGCGTGTCCAAAAAGAAGCTGATCAACCAGTGGGTGCACCTCAATGGCCAAAGCAAGGGCAAGTTCAGGGTCATCCTTTCCGGAAGGCCGCAACGTACGGATGCGGCGGCCGTGTTTGGCAATGAAAAGTACGACCACCAGATCATCAACGCGGCGCTGATCCTGATGGAAGAGCATCCGGATAGGAAAGTCGTGCTCGTATCGAAAGACATCTGCCTGCGGCTGAAGGCCAAGGCGCTCGACCTGCCGGCCGAAGACTACGAGACCGGCAAGATCAAGGACCTGGAAGCGCTGTATACGGGCGGTACCGTCCGCAAGGATTTCCCGCTGCCCGTGATCGAGGCGCTGCAACGCAGGCAAACGGTCGATGCGGCAGGCATCGCGCTTGGGCACCAAGGCGCGAACCAGTTTTACGTGTTGAAGCAGGGGCGGAAAACCGTGCACGCGTTTTACCATCGCCACGCGCAGACGTTGGCGCCGGTCTCTTCCGCCCCGGTGTTCCGGATCAAGCCGCGGAATCCGGAGCAGGCCTTCGCGCTGCATGCGCTGCTGGATCCCGCGATCCGCTTGGTGAGCATCCAGGGCAATGCCGGTACGGGCAAGACGCTGTTGGCACTGGCCAGTGCCCTGGAACAGCGCAAGAGCTACCGGCAGATCTACATCACCCGGCCGGTGATCCCGCTAAGCAACAAGGAAATCGGCTTCCTGCCGGGCGATGCCAAATCCAAGACCGACCCGTTTTTGGCCCCCATCTGGGACAACATCCGTTTCATCAAGGAACAGTTTGCCGACGATGAGCAGATGACCGAGAAGATCGACGAGCTGATCGCCACCGAAAAGATCGCCATCGCGCCGCTGGCATTTATCCGCGGACGCACGTTGGCCAAGATTTTCTTCATCGTGGACGAGGCACAGAACCTCACGCCCCACGAAATCAAGACCATCATCTCCCGGGCGGGCGAACAGACCAAGATCGTCTTCACGGGCGATATCTACCAGATCGACACGCCCTACCTCGACGCGGAGAGCAATGGGCTCTCCTACCTGATCGAGAACGTGAAGAACCATCCGCTATATGCGCACATCACCTTGCGGAAGGGCGAGCGCAGCGAATTGGCCAACCTGGCCAATGACTTGCTTTAGCCGGCGCCCCTAGAGGTTCGTGATCCGCCATTCTTTCGGATAATAGTTATTGATGCGGTTTGGAAGGAGTTTGACCCAGCCGAGCGAAGCCCCGCGATGCGTGACGATGGCCCAACCGGTGCGTCCATCGGGGTTTACCGATGGCGGAACATGGCCTTTCCGCAGGTATTCCAAGGCGGTAGCCCGGTCTAGCGCAACGGTAGGCAGGTCGCTTTGCCGAAACTGGCACAGTGCCAGGTCATGCGAAGGGATGAGCTCCGCATGGGCGAAATGGCCGATGCAGGTGCCCGCGTTGCGCAGGTAGAGGACCTGTTGCAACGCGCGTAGGTGCTGTTGGTGCGCTTCGGGGAAGATAAAGGTTTCGTTGGCCACTTGGAAGGTGATGAAATCGGTCGGGTTGGCTATCCACTTTTCCAGGTTCTTGATCGTGGCTTTTTCCGGTGGTTTGAGTTTACGGCCATCAAACGAGGATTGTGCGGCCACCTTTCGGAACGCGGCAAGGAAGAATCCTTCGCCCTCCAGGCGATGGGGGTAGAACCGGTAGCCGGGGCAACCGTGTTTTTCCGAGTGGGTCTCCACGATCCCCCAACCCGCATCGATCGGAATGGCAACGGCTTCCATGCCCTGCGTGTCGCAAAGCCAGTCGGCGATTTCCTCGTTTTCCTCGGCCGAATACGAGCACGTGGAGTACAGCAGGATGCCGCCCGTCTTCAAGGCAGGCAAGCTATTGGCCAGGATGCGTTGCTGGCGCTCGCTGCACAGCTGCACGTTGGCCTCCGACCACTCGTCGATGGCCCCCGAATCCTTGCGGAACAGGCCCGAACCGGAACAGGGGGCGTCGACCAGCAACAGGTCGAAAAAGCCTGGCAGGTGTCCGAACGCCGAGGGGTCATTGTTCGTGACCACCGTATTGGGATCTCCCCACCGGATCATGTTGTCCGTGAGGGTCGTCACCCGGCTCTTGATCGGTTCGTTGGCCACCAGCAGGCTGTCCTGGTGGATGTAGGCATTGAGCAAGGTGCTCTTGCCGCCCGGGGCGGCACAGAGGTCGAGCGCCAGCAGTGGGTCGGTAGCAAGGCCCAAAGACCTGATCGCGTGGGCCACGAACATGGACGAGGCCTCCTGCACGTAATAACACCCGGCGTGGAACAGCGGATCGAGCGTGAATACCGGTCGCGTGGCCAAGTAGTACCCGGTGTCGCACCACGGCACCGGGTTGGACGTGTCGAAGGCCAGGTCGGCCTGTTTGGCGGGGTTGGTCCGGATCGAGGTGATGCGCTTGCCTTCGGTATGGGCGGCCGAAAAGGCCTCCGTATCGAATCCGGCATGCGCTCCCAATCGGCGGACCAACGCGGGCGGGATGATGTTGCTCATGACGGTAAAAGTAGAAAAATTTGTTCAAAAGCGATCTTGCGCGAAGGATCGGAATGCCGTGGATGTGCCCTTTCATGACGTGGATGGATCCGAATTGTTTAAACAAGCGCCTGGCCACTATTGGAAAAGTCAAAGTTTTGTCCTATGTTTGTTTGACGATAACCAATGATAGCCGTATGGAATGGCTGCCGGATTTTTTGTGATGTCAACTAAAATAGAAATTTCGGATGCATTGATCTCGCAGCTCAAGGCGGGAGATGAGGCCGCGTTCCGCGCGATCTACGACCAACTGCACGGGCGGGTTTATCGCATGTTGTTTTCGTTGGTGAAAAGCCGCGAGCAGACGGAAGACCTGGTACAACAGACATTTGTCTCCCTTTGGCTGAATCGAGCCAAGCTTGCCGAATCGCAACCGTTGTATCCGTATGTATACCTCGTAGCCAGAAGGCTGGCGGTCGATTATTTTCGGAAGAAAATACTGGAAACCGATGCGATGACGCACCTCAAGCGGTATCACGATGAGCAACAGGACTTCACGGTCGAAGCGTATATTGCGTCCGACTTGCAGCGTTTTACCGAAGAGGCGGTCAAGGCTTTGCCGAAGCAACAACAGATGGCATTCTTCTTGAGCCGCCATGAAGGGTTGTCATACGACGAGATCGCCGAGCGCATGCAGATTTCGCGCAATACCGTGAAAAATCACTTGATTTCTGCCCTGAAAAATCTCAAGAGACAGTTCGTGAAGAATGATATCATCTACTTTTTTTTCCTGTTTTTCCTTGACTGACAGCCATTCCTGATTCCAGGAAAGGCCGATTGGTAAAATATTTTCAAGCACGCTAGTCCATTGTCGGTTTCCAACCGTTTATGTACCTGTATAACCACGGGAACAACCCGTATACATTGGAAACCATGGGTTCAACGAACGAGCGATTGCGGTATTTGATACAGTCTTACCTGACAGACACCATCTCGGCAGACGAATGGGCGGAGCTGAGGGATCATGTCAAAAGCCTCGCGGATAACGAAGATTTATACACCGTCATTGATGGACTTTGGGAAGACGTAGCGCTGGAACAACCCATGGAAATCGCCAGTGACGCCATCTATCGGCAGATAATCGGCGACCCAAATTTGCTGGCAGATCCTCCCACCATGCGTCAAAAGCCCCTGGTGCGCACGTATCGTTGGCCGATGATGGGCAGTGCAGCCGCCTTGCTATGCATCGCGCTAACTTGGTTTTTTGCCGATCGATACCACCAGCGGAAGGAACCCGTTAGCGCTTTAGCCCATGAAGGCACGGCATCCGGGACTATCTTGCCGGGCGGAAACATAGCCACGCTGACACTGGCCGACGGGACGGTCATCAAGCTGGATGAAGCCAGCGTCGGTAATCTGAAGGAGGTAGGCGAATCCCGCATCGTCAAATCTGCCGACGGACTGATAACCTATGAAGCGACGGGCTCGATCGCGGCGATGGCCGAAAAGGGATTCAACGAGATCAATACCCCAAAGGGCGGCGAATACCGGGTCATTCTCCCCGACGGTACCAAGGTGTGGTTGAATGCGGAATCTTCGCTGCGATACCCCGTTTCATTTGTGGGGGGCACGCGAGAGGTGGATTTGGTTGGCGAAGCTTATTTTGAGGTTTCTAGGGATGCTAGGCACCCGTCGCTGTTCGTTGTGAATGCCAAAAACCAACGGGTAGAGGTGCTCGGGACGCACTTTAACGTCAATGCCTATGCCGATAACGCAGCCGTAAAAACGACATTGCTGGAAGGGTCCGTGAAGGTCACGATGACGGCGCCGGGTCGGAACGTCTCGCCGCACCGTATACTCAAACCCAATGAGCAGGCGGCGACAACGGACGACGGTATCCAGGTGGCCCAGGTCGACGCCGCCAATGCCGTTGCGTGGAAGAACGGCTATTTTGCATTCGACAATGAAAATATCAGCGACGTGATGAATACGATCGCCCGTTGGTATGATATCGAAGTGACCTATGAGGGGGATACCGCGGGCAAGGTGTTCGGCGGGACGATTTCCAGGTTCGAATCTTTTGAAAAACTATTGAAAACGATTGGGCTGACCGGAACCATACAGTTCAAGATCAATGGAAGGAGGGTGACGGTTATGACGTAAAGACGGACACCGAAACGCAACGCAAGCAATGAAAAATCAAGGGCGGTCGCAACGCCCCTGATTGGATTTGGCTTGACGCCACTAGGATTTGATAAAACAGCTTTTGAAACCAAATTTTATAAACCCTATTCAAATGTACAAAAAAAATACCGTACCAGGATATGATTACTGGAAAGGTGAGATTTTCAAATACGCACTACGGATGAAATTATCCTGTCTCATGTTGGCCATAGGTTTCTTGCAACTGAATGCGCACACCTATGCACAGCACATCAGTATCAAAAGAAGCAATGCGACATTGGTAGCGCTATTCAAGGATATAAAGAAGCAAAGCGGATATCATGTATTCTACGATGCGTCCATGCTCCGAGATAAGCGCCCGGTCACGATCGATGTTCGGAATGTCTCGTTGGAACAGGCGCTGGCCCACGTGCTCCAGGGGTCTGAGCTGGGCTACCGGGTCGTTGACAAGAACGTGATCATCGTGAAAGCCCCGCAACCGGGGGCCGGAAAACCGATGGATACGCCGTTTCAGGAAAACCGGATAAGCGGTAAGGTCACCGACGAGGGCGGCAATCCGCTGGAGGGGGTTACCGTGGCCGTGAAAGGTACCGCGCTCGTGACCACGACCGATGCGACGGGCGGCTACCAAATCTCCGCTCCGGACTGGGCAACGACGTTGGTTTTTTCCAATATTGGATACAAAAACCTGGAAGCAACGGTTTCAACGAACGGGGTATTGAACGTGCAGTTGCAAACGCAGATCAGCAACTTGGAAGAGGTGGTGGTCGTGGGCTACGGTACGCAGCGACGGAAGGATTTGACAGGCGCGATCTCTTCGGTCACCGCCAAAGAAATCACCGAGGTGTCGAGTTTGAATGCCATGCAGGCCATCCAAGGCAAGGTTGCGGGCGTGAATGTCATGCAAAATGGATGGAACCCAGGGTCGGACGCGACAATTCGGATCCGGGGAAGGCGCTCTTTCAACGCGTCCAACGACCCGCTGTATGTCATTGACGGCATTCCGATCGTACGGGGATTGAATGAAATAAACCCCTCGGAAATCGAGTCGATGGAAGTGCTGAAAGACGCCTCGGCAACGGCGATTTATGGATCTCGGGGTGCGAACGGCGTGGTACTGATCACCACAAAGCGTGGGAAGACCGGAAAGACCTCCGTTACGTACGATGGGTATGCGGGCCGACAGACGCCGCTGCGGCTTTTGGATATCATGGATGGCCCCGAATTTGCCGAATTCGTGCGTGAGACCTACCGCAACCGGACAAACAATCCCTACAACTCACCGGTGCCCAGCCTGGAGGAAGACAAACGGCTGGTGATCTTTACCCAAGACCCTTACATCCTGGAGTCTGTCACGCAAGCCTACGATCAAAACGGCAACTATGACCCAACCCGGGTGCGGAGTTTCGATTGGGTGGATGCCACGCTACGGAACGGATCCATCCAGAACCACCAATTGGGCATTACGGGGGGGACGGAAAAGACACAGATCGGTATCTCGGGCGGTTACTACGTCAATAACGGCATCACCAGGGGGATGGATTACAACCGCTATAGCGTGCGGGTGAATCTCGACCACGAGGTGAGCAAACGGGTGAAGGTGGGGACCTCTTCGGTCTTCTCTTACGTACATGAAGACGCCGGCTCGGAATTATATGGCATCGCGCGGCAGCAAAACCCGTTGGCCACACCTTTTAATCCCGATGGGGGCCTGTTACTCAATCCGGGGAACGATGCCCTGGCCGTGAACCCGCTCTTGGACATCGAAGGCGTTGTCAACGAGCATCGGCGCAACCGCACACTTTCCAACATGTATGGCGAAGTCAGCATAATAGACGGGTTGAAGTTCAGGTCAAATTTTGGCATCGATTTCAGGATGGCAAGGGACGGCAGGTTTCGGTCGGCGATGTCCACCAACCAGAACGGAGCCCCCGCATGGGCGGAATATGGCGGCAACTATTCCAAAGGGTACGTTTGGGAGAACATAATCACCTACGACAAGGCGTTCGATGATACTCACCGGTTGACCGTCACCGGGTTGCAAAGTATCCAAAGCGACCGGATGGAGCAGTATGGCGAGACGGTTCGCGGGCTACCGTATGAGTATCAATGGTTCTATAACGTCGGTTCGGCGACCGAAAACCTCGGCGTGAGAAGCGATCTGAGCGAATGGCGGATGATGTCGTGGATGGGGAGGGTCAACTACAGTTATCTGGGCAAATACATGCTCACGCTGTCGGGCCGCAGCGATGGGTCATCCGTCTTGGCACCGGGGCGTAAATATGCGTTTTTCCCTTCCGCCGCGTTTGCCTGGCGGCTGTCAGACGAAAGGCTGTTCAAAAGCATCGGCGCATTGGACGACCTAAAACTCCGCATCGGTTATGGAATGACGGGAAATTCGGCGATCAACCCCTACCAAACACAGGGTTCCCTTAACCTGGTCCGTTATTCCTGGGACGAGCAAGTGGCCATCGGTTATGCCGCCGGTGGTTTCCCGAATGCACGGTTGGGCTGGGAAACCACGAGTCAGGTAAATTTCGGATTGGATTTTTCATGGTTAAAGGGCCGGGTAACCGGGGTCATCGATGTGTACCAGCAAAACACCAAGGACTTGCTGATGGAGCGGCAGCTGCCCGTGGTTTCTGGGTTTTCCAGCGTGTTGGAAAACGTCGGCAAGACCCGCAATACGGGTTTGGAAATCAGCGTGTCAACCCTGAACCTTGAATCGCAACGATCGGGCTTTAGTTGGAGCACAGATTGGTTGTTCAACATGAACCGGGAAGAAATCGTGGAGCTCTATGGCGGAAAACGGGATGACATCGGCAATACGTGGTTCATCGGGCATCCGATAGGCGTGTTTTACGACCACCAGTTCGCCGGGATATGGCAGGATACCGAGGAAGACCGGGCGGAGATGGCCAAGTACAATGCGAATGGGCATTCCTATGAGCCGGGCTTGATCCGGCTGATCGACCAGAATGGCGACTACCGCATCAATGCCGAAGATCGGATAATCCTGGGCAACGACCGGGCGAAGTGGATAGGTGGCTTGACGAATCGCATCGGTTGGAAGGGGTTCGAATGGTCGTTTCAGCTCTATGCCAATATTGGCCCGCTGATCCGTTTTGACAAGGCGCTGCGGTTGGAGGGCCGGTGGAACACCGTCAATGTCAACTACTGGACGCCGCAAAACCAAAGCAATGCCTATCCAAAACCGAGCGCCAACTGGGAAACGCCTCCAGACATCGGTGCCGTTTACTACCAGCGAGGATCCTTTGTACGGTTGCGTTACATGACATTCGGCTATACCATCCCGAAGAACATTGTCGAGCGCATGAAAATGAACAACTTACGAATCTATTTCACTGCACAGAACCCCTATCTATGGACGAGATTCGACGGGTTGGATCCGGAAGGGGCAAGGGGTTTCAATACCCCTAGTCCCAAAACGTTTATGATGGGCATCAATGTAGGATTATAAACAGCTAAAAAAATGAGAATGAAAACGAATATGGCTTGCGTTGTGCTCCTGGTGCTACTGAACCTATCCTGTAGCGATTACTTGGAGGAGAAAATCATTTCGGGGATATCCTATGGTTATTACAACACACAGGATGGCGTAGAGGCGGGCGTGTCGTCCATTTACACGGTGTTGAGGTGGGCTTATAATGGCGAGAACCTCCACCCGATACAGGAACTCGGGACGGATACCTACCAAGAAGGGCAGGACGGGAACCTGAAAGGAGCGTTGAACCGGTACGAATCGTCCCTGAATTCACAATTCGGGGTGTTATATAATTTCTGGAGTAACTATTACACCGGTATCAGCCGTGCAAACATCGTCGTCAATGCGATTCCGAACGTGGCCGATATGAGCGAAGAGCTCAAAAGGACCCGGATGGCAGAGGCACGGTTCCTGCGGGGACTGTTCTATTTCTACCTGGTACAGACGTTCGGAAACGTACCCATTGTCAAAGCCGTCGATTTTGAGGTCAAAACCGACTTCAAACGCGCGCCCGTGGCCGAGGTCTATGGCCTGATCATCGAAGATATCCGATATGCGGTTGATAACCTGCCCGCCAGCCAGCCGGATTTTGGCCGGGCCACGAAAGGGGCGGCACAACACCTGCTGGCATTGGTATACCTCACGCGGGGCAGCGCGGTAACCGAACAGCGGGGCCAAAAGGGAACGGACGTGGATAGTGCGGCATATTTCGCGGATCTGGTGATATCCAGCGGCAACTATTCGCTGGTACCCGATTTCAAGCAGCTTTGGCATATCGACAATCAACGGAACAGCGAAGTGATTTTCTCGGTTCAGTTTTCGCAGAACATGCTGTACAACAACAATTCCGGGAACAAGATCCACCTGTACTACACCATGGTCTATGACAATAAGCCGGGGATGCTCCGCGCACTCGAGTACGGACGGCCTTGGCGGAGGGTAAGGCCTACGGATTTCACGCTCTATGAATTGTTCGATCGAAAAAACGACGCCCGGTTCTACAAGACATTCCGCACGGTATGGTATGCCAACAACCGGGGCAATATCCCGACATGGCAGGCGGCCGGCGGTTACACACCACCCTCGGACCTGATTGGGAAGCCCAAGTTTGCACTGGGCGATACGGCGATCTGGGTGACCATGGAGCGTATACCCAGCCATGTAAACCGCGATTCACTGTACGCCTCAAAGCCCTATTATTACATCCCTCGGAACCGGCAGACGAACGCCGAATTCCCGCAGAACTTCAAATTCTACGACGACAAGCGACCGGCGGCAAACGACGAAAACGGTTCCAGGGATTGGTATGTTTTCCGCTTGGCGGAAACGTACCTGATCGCCGCGGAGGCATACGGCCGATCCGGCGATTTTGCCAGGGCCGCCGAGCGGTTGAATGAGGTGAGGAAAAGGGCCGCTTTCAAAGATGGCGAGGAAAAGCCCGGCGAATACTGGCGTACGGAAGGCGGACGATACGAAGACCGATTCAAAAGCACCGAGCAGGAGTTGACGGTAAGCGCGGCAGACATCACGACCGGATTGGGCAATTATTCCTTCATCGATTTCATGCTGGATGAACGGGCTCGCGAACTTCACGGGGAGTGCATGCGGCGCTGGGACCTGGTGAGGTGTGAAAAGCTCGTCGAGCGGGTGCTGAAGCATAATCCGGAGGCCCAGAACATACGCGCGTTCCATAAGCTCATGCCGATTCCGCAAAACCACATCGATCGGCTCGACCCGATGGGTTCGCTGGAAGAAGAGCAGAATGTAGGCTATTACTAAAAAGCGTCATTTCAAGGACTTCACAAGAAATTCCGGTGCGATCGCCTGGACTTCCCTTGGTGGGGTGCAGGCGGTCGCCATCGAAAGCAATAACGATTTTAACCCAATTAAAAATGGTATCTAGAAGGAATTTTATCAAGGTAGCCGGCGCAGCGCCGGCCATCGCATTGGTCGATAAACGGTCGGTATTTTCATGGGATTCCCGGCAGCCGATGGGCAAAGGGCCGGCAATCCAGCGCATCGAACTGATAAGTGTATCAGGCAGCTTCTATCGCTTCGTCGGGATGAACGCGTACGATCGGGAACCAAAAGGAATAAACAAAATACAACAGCTTGCCAAGGTGACCTTGGCCGATGGCACGGAGGGACTGAGTGTGGTAGGCTATACGCGTATCACCGACGGCATTCTGGCAAAAATGAGGGAATTGATCGGCAAGGATCCGCTGAGCTGCTACACGTGGGACGATCTTCGCATTGCTGGCGTCGAGGAGGGTATGGAGGCCTACTTTTATGACGCGGATTATTCGTGGATAGAGGGCGCCATCCTGGATGCGGTTGGCAAGGTGTTGGGAGTCCCGGTCTGGAGGTTATTTGGAGATGCCGTCAAGGACGGCGTCGATACCTATGACGGAACGTTGTATTTTGACGAGATTTCGTTACAAGGCGACGTGAGCACGATAGCGGCCATCGGTCGGCGGATCAAGGACGACGGGTACAAGGCCATCAAGATGAAATTGGGTCGGCCTTCGAAATGGCTGAAGGGCGAAGCCGGCGTTAACCGCGATATCGACGTGTTCATTGCCCTCAGGGAAGCCGTTGGATGGAACTTCAATATCATGACCGATGCCAACAATGGCTACGATGGCCAATTCGAATGGGCAGTGAAGCTCATGAAAGCCTGTGCACCCTATCGGATGTACTGGATGGAGGAACTCTTCCCGGAAGATAAGTCTCTGTACCTGAAATTGCGTGAGATTTTATTGGAAGATGGCTTTTTCATCCCGATTGCCGAGGGAGAGGATATCAGGCATTATGAACGGTTGGCAGGGTTGATGCAAGACGGTATTTACAATTATTTGCAGCCAGACATGCGTACGTGCGGGATGAGCACTATCCTGCGGATGGCCGCTGCCGCACAACGGTATAGGCACATCAAACTCATACCCCATAACTGGCAAAGCCAGATGGGGTTGGTCATGAGCCTTCACGCGGCAAAGATCGGCACCAATATCAACTTCGTCGAGGACGATCGGTTTCACAACCATGCGCTATCCCTGCTCGATTATCGGTTTAAGGACGGGCAATGGTTCGTTCCGGAAAAGCCAGGCTGGGGCGTCAGTCTGGTGCCCGACTATAAGCAATTTGTCGTTGAGGGCAGTGAAATCGTGCTTTGACGGTGTAACCCTCGACACGTCTGCATCGATGCCCCGTTACCAAGACGGGCATCGATGCTACGTCAAATAAATATCTTATTTTTGGTGCCGACTTCAGCGCACCAAAAGATGGATTACCGCAGTAATAAGCACCTCAACATCACCGTTCATGGCCACGTCCAAGGCGTGTATTTCAGGCTCACCACCAAGGCCGTGGCCGACCAACTCGGCGTGAAGGGCACGGCGCGCAACAGACCCGATGGCACGGTATACATCGAGGCCGAGGGCGATGCCTTCGCGCTCGAATCGTTTGTGGAATGGTGCCACGAAGGGCCGGAGCGGGCCGTGGTGGAAAAAGTGGAGGTCATCGAAGGCGAGCTGGAAAACTATCGTAACTTTGAGGTGATCAGGAAATCACGGGGTTGACCTTATTGTTTTAGATTTTGTCTGTACTACGGAAATTCGCCGGTCAAACCGCCATCTACGGCCTCAGCACCATCGTCGCGCGGCTCATCAACTTCGTGCTCACGCCGATTTTCGTGCGGCAATTCCCGGCGGCGATCTATGGAATCTTTACCCAGCTGTACAGTTGGGCCGCCATGGGCAGTGCCGTGTTGGCCTTTGGCATGGAAACCACGTTTTTCAGGTACCTCGAAAAGTATGCCGACGATCGGCAGAAGGTGTTGAACAACACGTTTTCGGTCACGTTTCTCCTTTCGCTGCTGTTCGTGGCCACGGTGTTCCTGTTCTCTCCATCCATCGCCACGTGGTTGAATGACGGTGCGTTCAGCGCCGACTACAACCGCTACGTGCGGTTTTTTGCCATTATCCTGGCCGCCGATGCCATCGCGATCATCCCCTTTGCGTTGCTCAGGGCCGAAGGCCGAGCCATCCGCTTTGGGTTACTCAAGCTGATCAACGTGGTGGCGCTGGTGAGCATCAACCTGTTGTTCCTCTTTGGCATCCCGATGCTGCTGGCGGCGGCGCCCGCCACGGCCACATATTTCGGCTGGTTCCGCGAAGGGTGGTTGGGCTACGTGTTCATCGCCAACATGGTCGCGGCCTTGTTCACCTTGCTGCTGCTATTGCCCGAAATCGGCCGCCTCCGCTTGCGCATGGATCGCAAACTGCTGCTCGACATGCTTACCTATAGTTTCCCCGTATTGATATCGAACATCTCGTTCATCATCAACGAGCACCTCGATAAGATCGCCATACCTTTGCTCATCCCCGGCGAAGCGGGGAAAGAAGCCAACGGCATCTACGGTGCGGTATCGCGTATCGCGGTATTCCTCAGCATTTCAGTACAGGCATTTAGGCTCGGGGCCGAACCCTTCTTTTTCAGCTATGCGAAAAATGAGAACGCCAAGCGCGTCTACGCGCTCATCATGGACTATTTCGTGATTGCCATGGTCATGGTCATGGTGGGCATTTCCGTCAACATCGAATGGCTCAAGTATTTCATCAAGGGTGAGAACGTCGAGCAGCAAGCGATCTATTGGTCGGGGCTTCACATCGTGCCGCTGTTGTTACTGGGTTATGTGTTGCTGGGCGTGTACATGAACCTGTCGGTTTGGTACAAGCTCATCGACCGGACCCGGTTCGGCCTGTACATCTCGGGCGTGGGTGCGTTGGTGACGATTGCCTTGAACCTGCTGCTGATTCCGCGCTATGGTTACCTCGGTGCGGTATGGGTCACCGTGTTGGTGTATGTGGTCATGGTCTCGCTTTCCTATTTCCTTGGGCAACGGCACTACCCCATCCCCTACCGGGTGGGCAAGAATATCGGTTACATCGCGGCGGGTGCCGGGTTGTGTTGGCTCGCTTTTGCCGTGTTCGATCGCCACCTGATCATCGGCAACTTGCTTTTCGTGGTATTTGCGGGCGCGGCATTCCTGTTGGAGCGGAAAACCTTGCTCGCCATCTGGCAGAAAGAGAAAAGGGGCAGGCCGTAGCCCGCCCCTCCCAAAATGCCTGCCCTAGAACATATAGCCTATCGATAACGAGATGACTCGGTTTTTCACCGACCAGTCCGTGTTCTTCGCAATGTTCTTGAGCCCCAATCCGTACCCGGCAGCGAGACTTAAATGGGTATTCAGTTGGTATCCGGCCAAAAGGTTGATCCCGAAATCGGTGCGCGTGCGGTATGCGTTGTCACCGCTGAACACAACCTTTCCCGACTCCTCGTCCTTTTCGATATCGCCATCGCCCAAATCTTCCTCGAATTTCTCTTTCCATTTCCCGGAAAGGGCATACGCAGCGTAAGGGCCTGCGCCGACGAAAAACCCGCGTGTTTTGTATACGGCGTTTACGGGGATTTCCAGGGCCATGATGCTTTCCTTGAAGCTTCCTTCATAATAGGAGTCGTCAAACTCGTCTTCGCCGGACCAAACCTCCCGGAATCCTTTTCCGCTCAGCGTAAGCCCGCCCTGCAACGAGAAAGCGGATGCCAGGGGTACGTCTACGAGGCCACCGATGTGGAAAGAGACGGTCGGCCTTTTCTTGAATTCGTCATCGTAAAAATCCTCATCCGAGATGCTGTACGTAGCCAGGTTGACACCCGCTTTGACTCCAAATGAGATTTTTTGCTGCGCGAAGACCTGGCTGCAGCCGAGTACGCCGCCTACCACCACTAACAAAATTGACTTTTTCATACTGAATACACATTTTTTCATGATTAACCGAATAGTTTGGTCTACTATCGTGGCGACGGCAGCAAGGTCATCAATCGAAATGGTGTTTTTCCGTTGGACGGCGGATCAGGGCGCTACCATAGCGCTTTCGGAAGTTCTCCCTTGCGGATCCTGGCGGCATTTTCAAGCAGCATGCGCTGCTTATCGTCGCCTTGGATAAAGCCATCTTCGCTGGCCAGCTGCATCATATCGGCGGCTGCCTGTTGTTGTCCGTTTTTCAGCAACAGGCCGGCATATACGGCCTTGGTGGAAAAATGGGGGAAGTACTCATCGGCCGTTTTGGCCCAATCGAGGGCAAGCGACAAGGCTTCTTTATCGTCAGTACCCGCGTAAATTGCCTGTGCGGCACTGCGTAGTTTGTACGACACGTCAATCATCTTTTGCCTGGATAGGATCCGTTGCATGGATGTCCAGTTTTCCACGGCCGTAGAATCGGATGTTCCGTTCAGGTAGGGCTCCCGCATCTTTTGGTAGGCTGCTTTGTCGGCTGCGATTTTACCGGCGATATCCAGTTTCAGTAAACCATTGTTGACATAATCAATCGCGGCGGGTACCAGCTTTTCCTCATTCTTGGTTCCGGCGTAATAGTCCATTACCAAGCCTTTCAGGGTGGATTCGATTTCCTCTTGGCCCATCAGTTCCATGAGCTGTCGTTTTGACGAGCGCATTACGGGCAACATGGACGCTTTGCTGTTTTTGATGATGTCGGTCATGAAATATTGCCGCATGCCCATGTCCAGTAGGCCCAACGTGTGTCCGTCCCGTTTCTCCAGGGTCTGGTCGATCGCTTTGTGGTGTTCCACCGCATATCCGTATAATTTCCCGCCCGGGACAAAGGTCATGTTCGGGTCGAAATCGAACACAGCGGCCAGGAACCCCTTGTCGGCTAGCTCGTGATCGCTGAGCAGCGGAAACAACTCCTCGAGTAGGGGGCCATTCGGGGCTTTGACCGCGGCGCGCTTCCTGACGTAACCCAACAGGAAGTCCTTGTCCCTGTTTCCGGCACGGTATTCGTCGTCCCACTCGGCAAGGGGTTTGGGATCGTGCTTTTCCTTGATGGCGATTGCCGCTTCGTTCAGGAACAACTTTGCCTCGTTATACCCCCCGGAGCGGTAAACCAGTACCCCGTCGCCATTCACAAATAGGTACGTTGGATAGGACTTTACGCCGAATTGCTTGGCGATCTGGATGCCTTCGCCCTTCTCGGCGTCAATCTTGTAATTGACAAAGGCCGCGTTGAATACGTCTCCGACTTCCTTGAGCGGGAACACCTCGGCGACCATCTTCTTGCAGGGGCCGCACCAGCTCGTGTAGACGTCCACGAACACCAGCTTATCTTCCTTTTTGGCTTTCGCCAGCACGTCTTGCCAACTTCCCTGTTCAAAAACGATACCCTGCTCCGTAGGCAGACCGCTTGCGAGCGACAGGATGGCGATCGACAAAAAAAACGTTCTCATTTTCATATCCAGTTTGTTCGTTTACTTTCCGAAGATTTCCTGCAGCTTTGCATCCAGCTCCTTTTCACCGCCTACATAGCGCGCAATGATTTTGCCTTCTTTGTCCAATAGGATCTTGGTGGGGAAGGCCGTCACCCCGTAAGCCTTCACGGCGTCGAACTTCGCTATGTCCTCGTTGTTCAACACCTGCAGCCAGTCGATCCCGTCCTGTTCGATGGCTTCCACCCATACCTTCCGGTTTTCTTCGAGCGTGCGCCGCTGTTCCTGCGCGATGCCCAGTATCTCGAATCCATCGGCCTTGTATTTTGCATACAGCGCTTTGAGGTGCGGATGGGATGCACGGCATGGGCCGCACCAGCTGCCCCAGAAGTCAAGCAGCACGTAGCGGCCTTTCAGTGTCTCGAGATCGACCGGGTTGCCATGGATGTCCTTTTTATCGATGCCGATGGCCTTTTTGCCGATGGCGGTGGCTTCCATGCTTTGGATCTTTTCCGCGATGGATCTTGCATAGTCGCTGTCCTTGTGGGTGTCGCCAAGCTTCGCGAATCCTGACTTCAGGTCGTCCAATGGAAGCGAATTGACCATGCCGGACAAAAAATACATGCTTACCAGCGATCCGGGGTTTTTGGCGATGAAATCGCGCTGGAGCTTTGCATTCCGTTCGGCATTCGCTAACCGTATTTCCGAGGCACGATCGAAGGCTGCCGAGTCGGCTCCGGGCTTGTGGTTTTCGTATGCCTTTTTCTGTGCCATCCAGCCTTGATGGGCCAGCTTGTTCTGCTTGGATTTGATGGTAGCCCATTCTTTGTTGGCGATGCCCCCCTTCACCTTGGCCATGTATACCCTGTCGGCAGAACCGCGGATCGTTATCGTTTCATTTGTAAGGGCGAATGACAGATTGGGCCCGGGGATGAAGTATTGCACGGTTTTGATCATCAAGGCCGGGTGTTGCCTTACGCCCAGATTCGCGATTACGGGTCGATCGACCTTTCCCCTGAATACGGCCCAACCGTTTTCAATGACGTAGCTGGTATCGATGTTAAATTGGCCATTTACAAGGTAGGAAAGATGCATCTTGTAATTTTCCGCGTTTTCGATCTTGGCCTTTACGACATAAGACTCCTGGGCATGTACGGCGAAACACGCGGCGCACAGCAATGTTGTTATTATCCTGAGCATTTCAAATGGATTTGATTATCGTTATTTTTTGTCATTAGGGGTTATTGGTCACTCCCGGGTTGGCATCCATGATCATGGCAGGAATGCGCAGCGTCAACCGTTCCTTCCTGAGCGGGAATGTATGGATGGTTTCGCCTTCGGCCGACAGCACACGGTGCGCAGGGGTTTGGTCGGCGAAAAGGGGATCTACGGAAAGCCGTCTCATATCGAACCACCTGTATCCTTGCAATGCGAATTCGCGGATACGCTCCTCGATGATGTACCGCAACAGCGCGGTTTGGTCGGTAATGCCTACGATGGCGTCTTGCTCCGCCATCCGGCTTTTGCGGAGCGTTTCCAGGTCTTCCTTTGCGCCCTCGATATCACCCGTCCGCACCCGGGCTTCGGCACGCATGAGGTAAAGGTCCGGAAGGGTTATCCCGATCTGGATGTACGGAAGCCCGATCTTTCGCCGTACGCCCGGGACGCCAAGCGGAGCGCCGCCAAGGCGAAGCGCGCTGTACAGTTTCGCGCGTTCATCCGAACCGCCCGGCGTTTCGAACAGCTGCACGGTTTCGGGCGATAGCACAAAATCGTTTTGGAAATAGGCATACGAACTGATGATCGACTTATAGAAGAGCACCTCTTGGTTTTGCGGTTCGCTTACAGGTCCTACAACGTAAAGCCTGGGGCTCACCGCCGGCACGTAGCCCCAGTCGCCCCCTTCGGCCAACGTAACTTTGTAATCGTACAGTTCCAAGGCATAGTCTCCGGGCATGTCATCGAACGCCTTTTCGAATTGCGCCAAGGCTTTTTCATATTGACCCATGAACCAATACGCCTTGCCCAACAAGGCCTCGGCCGCAGATCGCGAAACACGCATACGGGTTCCTTGCGAATTGGGCAGGTGCTCGATGGCGGTCGTCAGGTCGTCGACGATGAAATCGTACACGTCCTGGACGGATGCACGCACGAAATTCTTGGTGGTCACGTCCGATTCGGTGATGATGAAATACCCCAGATCGCTGCTTGCCGAAGCGGCATTATAAGGTTGTCCATAATAATTGATGAGGTAGAGGTATATCCAGGCCCTATTGGTCAAAGCCTCCGCCCGTAAGGCGAGTTTCTGTCCCTCGGTCCCGCCATCGGAATCCATGACCTCGTTGATGATTTTGTTATAGGGATACAGCATCTTGAGGAATTCGGCCGATTCCGGTGGATTCTCCGTGGAGAGATACGCGTCATCCGCGTATTGGAATAGCAATTTCCCCGATGCCGACCAGAGATTGGAATAGTAGGGCTCTACCGAAACGATTTCGTCTCCGAGAACGACCTGGGGATATTCGAAGTTGATAAAGTAAGACGAATTGTTCAACAAAAGGTTGTAATCCGCCGTTTTTTGGGCGATCAGTTTCCCTTTCGGGTCGACTTCCAAAAAACTTTTGTTGCAAGCTGCCTGCACAAGCACCAACGATATGGCAACCGCCACTAGATATGTCTTGATAAGAATCGTGTTCATCGCTACCAGATTAAGCTAAAAAGATATGTTCGCACCGAACGTCAACGTTCCCTGATTCACGGGTACCTTGCGGTACCCGCCTTGGTAAATGCCGATAATGGTGGCGGAGCCATCCCAACCGCCATAGGCGTCCATGAATTCAGGGTCGATCCCGTGGGAGTTCGCTTTCCAGAGCATGACGTTGGAGAGTTGCACGTGGAAAGACACGGCATCGGCCCGTAGCCTTTCGGTGAATTGCGACGGGAGCCGGTAGGCCAGGGTAACATCGCGCAGCTTGATGTACGAGGCGCTCACCACGTTTCGGTCGGCGTTCGTATAATAGCTCATGCTCCCGCGATCTGCCGATACCGCGGCGGTCGAATAGGCGGGGATGTCCGTAAACCGTTCGTCGCCGGGTTGTTTCCACCGATTGGAAAATTCCGCATTGATATTCCCGGTATAGATGGCGTTATAGCCGCTGTTCGCCACCAGTCCGCGTCCGCCATAGAGCGTATTGACGTCACGACGCAACACGTGGCCCAAATTATAGATCGCATTGACGCGCAAGGAGAGGCCGTGGTAAGCAAACGTATTGCTTAGGCCGCCGCTCCATACCGGTTGGAACGTGCCCATGTATTTCATGTCATCGATGGTGGCTACGCTCCGTTGCTTGGTGACCGTTCCGTCCTGCAGCTGGATTTGGGGATCGCCCACGTCATCCAGGCCTGCATATGGATACGCGAAGACGGCGAAAGCCGAATAACCTTCGACGTAGGGATTCGAGATCAATTGGTCTCCCCTCGTGATGGGGGTCTCCCGGTTGATCTTGGTGAGCTTGTTTTTGTTGTAACTGAAGTTGAACAAGGTGCTCCAGGTAAAGCCGCCGGTGGCGATATTGATGGTATTGAGGTTCACGTCTACGCCTTTGTTCGACAGGTCCCCGGCATTCCCGATGATGCTCGAATAGCCGGTAAGCGGGTTCACCAGCATGGGGGCGATCAGGTTTTGGGTACGTTTGTCATAGACGTCGATGGTACCGCTCACGCGGTTGTTCAGTAAGGCGAAGTCTATCCCGGCGTTTAGCGTCTTGGTCGTTTCCCAGGTCAGTTTCCGGTTGGCTGGCGTGGCCAAGACCAATCCCGAGCCGTCGGGGTAGACGGCGGCTTGCCCGATGTACAATGTTTCTAAGATGTCCTGCGACGCCGCCATGCCCGGATTCGGCGAATTTCCGGTCAATCCGTAGCTCGTCCGTAGCGTAAGCCGGTCCAGCCAATCCACACGGTCCGCGAATGGTTCGCGCCCGGCCTGCCAGGCCACACCGACGCTCCATAAAGGCTTGTTTTGCGCGGATTTGTCTTTTCCGAACAGGTTGGATTGATCGATCCTCGTGGCGGCATTCAGCGTATACCTGTTGTTGAAGGTGTAGCCCGAACTGGCGTAATACGACGTAACCCTTGTCAGGCTTTCGGATTCCAGGTGAACATCGGGGTTCAACCGGCTTGTTCCGTCCGAACGCGTTGGCATGACGACATTGCCGACTCCGGCAGACAGCAGGTTATAGTCTATGAAACCGGTGGTCATCAGTTGGCTGTTGTACCCCCGCACCACGGATCGATCGGAATGATACAGCTGCTCTTGGGCCTCCTGGCCGGCCAAGAGGATCAAGCTGTGCCTGTCGTTGTTCCAGGCGTTGTCATAGACAAACTGGTTCCTCACGGTCCAGTTCTTTTGGTTCGAATAGATGGACGTTCTCCGGGCCCCCGTCTCGGGAAGATAGGGAGCCGAACCGTTCAATGGCGTGAACGAAACCAATTCGGAACGCACGGCATAATTTTCCTGGTCCAAGGTCTGGACCGATCTCGTCTGTGCCTTGCTCAGGTTGAACACGCCCTCGTAGCGCAGTCCGCGAAGCAGGTTTATCGTCACCCCGGAATTGACCATCCCCGTAAACGTATTGCCCGCTGTACGCCCCGTATTCAGCTCATCCAAGGGTGCGTAATGCAGTCCGGTACCGCTTAGCGTTTCATAGCCGTTTCTGGTCTGTTGGTCCCGGTAGAGCCACGACAGGTCGGCAGGGCTGCCGTCCGGATGCCGGAAGAGGACGTAGGGCAGGAACGCGGCCGTCGGTTGTACCGTATTGAGCGAGTTGACGTCGTTGTTGTCAAAATCTGCGATCAGATGAACCTTGATCCACCTATTGAACGTATAGTCTTGGCGGAGGCTAAGGCCATACTTCCGGTTGTTATCCCCGATCCTGCTATTCTTGTCGTCGATGTACGAACCAGAGCCATAGAAACGGTATCGGTCATTGCCACCCGAAACGGCGAGGGTCTGGTTGGCAAGCAGTGCATTGCGATAGAAAAGCTCCTTCATTTGCGCAACGCCGTCCAGGCCGGCCAATTGTTCCAATCGGGCATCCACCTCTGCCTGCGGGAGGTTGTCCAGGTTATATAGGATGGTTTCATGCGGCATGATCGGCGCCACGCCATTCCCGCTTTGCGGTGTAGCGATGGATTGGTAATTGTTCAGGACGGGATCAAATACGTCTTTTGCGGCCTGGATGAAAGACCGGCTGTCGAGCATGTTGAGTTTCTCGACCTGGGGTTTGCCCAAGAAGTTGACGAAGCCGTTGTAATTGACCGTTGTCTTTTCTCCGGCCGAGCCTTGCTTGGTGGTTATCACAATCACGCCATTCGTTGCCCTCGCGCCCCAAATGGAAGCCGCGGTAGCGTCTTTAAGGACAGTAATGTTCGCCACGTCATTTGGGTTGACCGTGGAAATGTCATCGATGGGCACACCGTTCAGCACAACGAGGGGCTCCCTGTTGGCATTCAGCGTGCTCAACCCGCGGATCATCACCGAGCTGCCGCTACTGCTGCTTCCTACCGGCCCGTTCGTGGGGCTCGAAGAATTGTTGATCACCAATCCGGGAACGAGGCCGTCCAGCCGCTGGATGATGTCTACGGTGCCGGTCCGTTCCGATACGATGGCCATGTCGGGTTTGGCGAAAGAGCCGGCGCTCCGTTCCCTGGATAGGGTCTGGTAGCCGGTGTTGACTGTCAGGTTGACCTCGTCCAGTTCCGATGTTTCCGGCGTCATCACGATCGTGCCGACATCCGCTGCGGCCTTTATGAGCCGCCGTTGATAGCCAAGGAACGAAACGACAATGGCGGCATCGGGCTTTACGCCCTTCAACAGGAATTCGCCGCGGGCGTTGCTGATCGCGATTTGGCTGAGTGGCGCCGCGGAGAGCTTGCCTTCGTTGCCCGCGATGGAGACTTCAATGGCCGACGCCATCACGCTGGCGCCGGCAAGCGGCCTTCCGTGTTCATCCACGACCACCCCTTTCACATCGATTGGCTCCTGCCCTATCGGGCTTGGATGCTGCGGTGCAGGATCCCGCTCTTCCAGCATGATTGTTTTCCCGAACAATCGGAAGGTAACGGGTTGGTCGTTGAACACCTGCGACAGGAATTCGGGCAAAGGGGTGTCCGTTGCCGCAACCGTAACGGGTTTGCTTTCTCGCAGTAGGGCTACATCGCCCATGACGCGAAACCCCGTTTGTTGGTTGATGGCTTTAAAGACATCCGCGAGCGGCATGTTTTTGCCGCTTAGCGTGATGGTCTGCGAGTAAGTGGCGGCACTGAGGTGGAAAAAACCACCGAAGAGCAACAGCGTCAATAGTCTCATCACTCGGAAAAGCTGTTTTTTTTTCATTAATTTTGCATGGTCTGGATAGTTAATAATTCAATTTTCGCAAAGTGGGATTAGCCAGGCTATCCATTCGTAACCGGGGAGTGCTTCCAACACTTCCCCGTTTTTTTTGGGCCGGCAATGGTGGTACGGCGGTAACTATGTTTTCATATCCTCCTATTTTTATTGTTTTCCAAGAATTTCCAATTTCCGCCCCGTGATGCGGTACGCGACGTGGTTGCTTTCCAGCATGGCCAGCACGATGGAAAAGTCGCTGTAACGGTCGGCCTCCCCGAAGAACCGGATATCGGGCACCGGACCCTCATAGCTGATTTCCAGGTCATACCAGCGGGCTAGTTCCCGCAATATCGCATCAAAGGGTTTATGGTTCAGATCGAAATACCCGTTGATCCAGGCGGTCGCGGCGGGCAGGTCCCCCAGTTGCTTGGCCAGCCGTCCGCTGGTTTTCTCCAGCACGGTTTCCTCTCCCGGTTCCAGGGCCAACGATCCGTTCGGGGTGCTTACCTTCACGGCGCCTGTCACCAACGTCGTCCTGACCCTTTCTTCGTCGCCATAGGCGTTGACATTGAACGACGTGCCCAATACGGTGATTTCCTGATCGGCGGATTTGACGATGAATGGCGCCTTCGCCACGCTGCCGTTTTTGGTTACCGTTTGCTGCTTTACCTCAAAATAAGCTTCGCCGTGAAGCTCCACATGCCTGCTATCCCCAAAACGCAAGGGGTATTTCAACGTTGAAGCCGAGTTGAGCCAAACCCTGGTGCCATCCGAAAGCACCACCTGGTAATTGCCCCCTCTTGGCGTTTTAAGCTCCACGAACGATGTGTTGCCCTGTACAACGGAGGCAAGCGGGGCACCATCCTGGTATCCGATCGCTTCATCACTTACGACAATGGCCGTCTGCGTGCTATCCAGATCGATGATGCTACCGTCGGCCAAGGTAAGCGTCGCCCTATTCGTGCCGGGGGCGAAAGCGGTCGCCCCATGGCCAACGGTCGCCGTCGGCTGGTTGACGATCAGAAAATAGTAGCTGAGGCTTGCGGCGATCAAGATTGCCGCGGCGGCGGCATACCGGTACGGGTGCGTGCGGCGTTGCCGGCCTAAACCTTCGGATAGCGATCTTCGGATGGCTTGCATGTCCTCCAGGCGTTCTTCTTGGCTAAGAAGCGGCACCTCATCGTGCCGTTGCTGGATGTACCAAGACTCTATCCGTGCCTTTTCTTCGTCGGTACAGTTCCCGGCGAGGTATTTTTTCAGTAAGTGACGTGCGTTACGCTTTTTCATAAACGGGTATTTTTGCCGTTAGCTTGCCAGATTTCTCGCTATGTTCTAGGAGATACAGGCAAGTGCCGGGGAGGGGGTAAATTTTTTTTCAAATCATGCCGATGGCAACGATGACCGCATACATCGTTATCCGTATGCGCAATATCCGCAAGGCGTGTTGGATGTGCTTTCGCACCGTTTGTTCAGAAAGCTTAAGCCGTTCGGCGATCTCTTTATGGCTCAGGTTCTCTTCGCGGCTCAGCCTGAATACTTCCTGCATTTTCCGGGGCATCGAGTCGATTCCCTCTTCTATGATGCGCTTCAGTTCCTTCTCGCGCACGAGATGATCCGTGATGTATTCACCCTTGTCGAGGTAGTCGTCCAGCGAGGCCAGGTAGGCCGCTGCGACCTGCTGACGGGACAGCCTGTTGAAGACACGATTGCGGACGGACGTATATAGATAGGCGGAAAGACCGAGCTCCGGCTTTAACGCCTGCCGCTTTTCCCACACGGTGAGGAAAACCTCCTGGATCAGGTCTTTCGTTTCCTCCCGATCCCGGATCCATTTATGGGCATGCGTATGCAATAACCAAAAATAACGCGCATAGATCTCGTTGAACGCGTGTCGATCATTTTCACGCAATAGCGCAACCAATTGCTGGTCCAAGTATTTGCTGTAATCTGCCATTGCCGCTATTCGCTAGAGCAAAGCTAATGAAATTATTGCATTCAGGTTTCCCTTTGCTTGCCTTAAGTAGTTTTTTGGGGAATAACAGGACGTATTTCTTCCTATTTTCATTTGGTTTTTATCGATGATGACCTTTCCGTATGCCAGCATACCCCAATTTCACGCACGGGTTTTGGGGGATGCCGATTCGGGAGCATTGTGGCCTGCAAGCCACGGAAACCTGAATGGAAAACATCAGCTCGCTTGCATCCGATAACCCCAATCAGGTGAGTGATTTATTCGACGACCCCAGGATAGGGCATGCCTAGGGTTGATCGAAGGCAACCTCCACCTCAAACTGCTCGCTGATTTCATCGAGCGTGGCTTGGATGGCGTCGACATCGGTGAGGCCAACGAGCCGCATCCGGTACTCCTTGAAGTTGGCGATGCCCTTGAAGTAATTGGCGTAGTGGCGGCGCATCTCGAAGATGCCGGTCTTCTCCCCTTTCCACTCGATGGATTTCCGGAAATGCGTGCGGCATACCTCCACGCGCTCGGCGACGGTGGGGCCGGGCAGGTATTCGCCGGTCTGGAAGAAGTGCTTGATCTCGCGGAACACCCACGGGTAGCCGATGGACGCGCGGCCGATCATGATGCCATCCACCTCGTACTCCATGCGCCAAGCGGCAGCCTTTTCCACACTATCCACGTCGCCATTGCCGAAGATGGGGATGTGGACGCGGGGGTTGCGTTTCACTTCGCGGATGAGGTGCCAATCGGCCTGGCCCTTGTACAATTGGGCGCGCGTGCGCCCGTGGATGCTGAGTGCCTGGATGCCCACGTCCTGCAGCCGTTCAGCCACTTCCCGGATATTCTTGGTGTCGTCATCCCAGCCCAGGCGCGTCTTGACCGTCACCGGCAGGTGTGTGGATTCAACGACGGCCTTGGTCATGGCCGTCATCTTGTCGATATCTTGCAGGAGGCTCGCTCCGGCACCGCGACAGGCGACGTTCTTGACCGGGCAACCGTAGTTGATGTCGATGAGGTCGGGGCCAGCCTGCGAGGCGATCTCGGTGGCCTCGCGCATGGTCTCGATATCGCTGCCGAAAATCTGGATGCCGATCGGCCGCTCGTACTCAAAGATGTCCAGTTTCTGGCGGCTCTTGGCGGCATGGCGGATCAAGCCTTCCGACGAGATGAATTCGGTATACATCATGTCTGCCCCGTTCTGTTTGCAGACGAAACGGAACGGCGGATCGCTCACATCCTCCATCGGCGCGAGCAGCAGCGGGAATTCACCCAAATCGATATCTCCGATCTTGACAGCCATGTGTTACGGCGGCAAAATTACGGAAAAAATTTCATGCGGGTGCCAACGCGCATTCGCGGCCTGATCACAAGCCGTCCACGAACGTTTGGATGGCCGCGGCGGGGTCTGTCGTTTTCATGAAATTCTCGCCGATGAGGAAGCCCTGGAACCCGGCCTGCCGCAGTTGCCTGATCGTGGCCTGATCGCTGATGCCGCTTTCGGAGACCTTGATGAACCGGTCGGGGATTACCTCCACCAGCTCGAGCGAATGATCGAGCGAAACGGTGAAATCCTTCAGGTTGCGGTTGTTCACGCCGATGGCATCCACGGTATCCACGATGCTGCGGTCCAGTTCTTCGCGGTCGTGCACTTCCAGGAGCACGCTCAACCCCAAGGCCTTGGCCTGCCCGGACAACCCCTTGATTTCTGCCGGGGTCAGTACCGCCGCGATGAGCAGGATGATATCCGCGCCATGGGCCTTTGCTTCGACCAATTGGTATTCATCGATGATGAACTCCTTGCGCAGCAACGGGATTTCCAGCACGGCACGGGCCGCCACCAAGTCATCAAGCGTACCCTTGAAAAAATCTTGGTCGGTGAGTACGGACACGGCCGATACGCCGGCAGCCCGGTAACCGGCAACCACGTCGGCTACCGCCGAACGATCATTGATGATACCTTTCGAGGGCGACGCCCGTTTGTATTCGGCGATGATGCCGTTGCGATCAGCGGCGCTGATCGATTCGGCCAGCGCATAGCAGTCGCGTGCAAACAGGGGCATGCGTGCCAATGCATTCGGCGACACGGCGTCCTTGGCGGCCGCAACCTCGATTTTCTTCCTCGCGATGATGGTATCTAAGATGGTCATTTTCTTTCGGCGATCAGTGGGTTGGTGAATGGGGATGCGTGGTCTGTAGCCAGTGCGTTCGGCTGGCTGGCAGGCGACAGCCAATTGGCGATCATTTCCTTGCCATACTGCGTAAGCACGGATTCGGGATGGAACTGCAGCCCTTTGACGTCGAGCGTGCGGTGGGCAAGCGCCATGATTACGCCTTTTTCGTCCTCGGCCGTGATTTTCAGCACATCGGGAAAACCTTCGCGTGCCACGGCCCAGGAGTGGTAGCGGCCTACGGCGAACGAATGCGGCAGCCCGTTGAAAATAGGCTCATCGGTGTCGGTGATGAGCAGGGGCGTGGCCGTGCCGTGTACCGGCCGGGTAAGGTTGTACAGCGTTCCGCCGTACACTTCGGCGATGGCCTGTTGGCCCAAACAGATGCCCAGGATGCTTTTCGAAGCCCCGTATTCGCGGATGACATCCAGGAGCAAGCCCGCCTCTTCGGGGATGCCCGGTCCCGGTGAAAGCAGGATCTTGTCAAATGCCGCCACATCGGCCAGCGCGAATTTATCATTGCGCCATACGGTGGCGTCATGCCCGCATTCGTGCAGCAAGTGCACGAGGTTAAAGGTAAAGGAATCGTAGTTGTCGATGACCAGGATACTGGGCCGGGTCTCTTGCAAGTTGCTCATGCGGTTAAATTTCTTTTGCTAGTTCGAGTGCACGCCGTAACGCGGCGATCTTGTTGTCCACTTCCTGGAGTTCTTTCTCGGGATCTGAATCCGCTACGATGCCGGCACCGGCTTGGTAGTGCAAGGTATTGCTGCGGCTCAGGAAAGACCGGATCATGATGGCGTGGTTGAAATCGCCATTGAAGCCCATGTAGCCCAGCGCGCCGCTATAGAAGCTGCGTTGCTGGTGTTCGTACCGGTCGATCAGCTGCATAGCCATGTGCTTCGGCGCGCCGCTCAGCGTACCTGCCGGAAACGTGTCGCCCACCACATCGAACGGATTGACGCCTTCCTTCAGCGTGCCGCACACCTTGGAAACGAGGTGGATGATGTGCGAGTAGTATTGTGTTTCCTTGTAGGATTTTACGTGCACCTGCTCGCAATGCCTGCTCAGGTCATTTCGGGCCAAGTCTACCAGCATCACGTGTTCCGCGCTTTCCTTGGGGTCTTCCTTGAGCGCTTCGGCGATGCGCTCGTCCTGCTCCGCGTCGCCCGTGCGTTTGAAGGTACCCGCGATGGGATAGATCGTCGCCTCGCGCTTGCGGATGGTGAGCTGGGCCTCCGGCGAGGAGCCGAACAGCTTGAAATCGCCGTAGTCGAAATAGAACAGGTAAGGCGATGGGTTCACTGAGCGCAACGCGCGGTACACGTTGAATTCGTCGCCCAGGAAACGCCGGGAGAAGCCCCGGGAGGGCACGATCTGGAACACGTCGCCACGGAAGATGTGCGTCTTCATCGTTTCTACGAGCGCCCTGAACCCCTCGTCGGTCATCGTTGATGTTTCCTCGCCCTGCAACGAGAAACTGTACTCGGGGAAATTCTTGTTCTGGATGAGGTACTGGATGCGCTCCAGTCCCGATGGGCTTTCATCCGTTTCGAGCTTGTGCTCGAAGATGTAAAGCTGGTTGCGGAAGTGGTCGATGGCGATGACGTACTGATAGACGTGGTACCGCAGGAACGGGATATCCCGGGCGGGGTCTATCGGGCTTGTCAGCGTGATGTCCTCGAAATGGGCAACGGTATCGAACGTGAAAAAGCCGAACAATCCGTTGGTGATGAAGTTGAACGCAGCCTCGTCCGATTCGCGGAACGCGTTGCGGAACTGCGACACCTCGTGGCGCAGATCGACGGCGGCAGCGGCTTTTTTCTCCGACCGGCCACCGGGGTAGGCAATGGCGAGCTCCTCCTTGTCCAGCGTGATGCCCGCGATGGGCTGGCAGCAGATGTAGCTCATGTTGTTCTCGCGGCTATGGTAATCGGAGCTTTCCAGCAGCAGGCTGTTCGGAAAGATATCACGCAGCCGCAGGTAGGTGCTTACGGGCGTGGTGGTGTCAGCCAGCAGTTGTTTGTAAGTCGTCTTTAATCGATATGTCATAAATTACCTAACTAAATCACATAAAAAAACCCGACGTGTTTTCAGAAACGTCGGGCCAGTATTCCAAAGCCTTGGTTGATCAGGATGCGCGATGCTTCCTTTTCGACCCGACGTTATGTGCGCCGTGCCACCACCAAGAGCCTGTATGTATCGTATTCATTACCATGCGGGAACAAAAATAGGAAAAATATCAGGCAAACAAATTTTTATGGAAAAAAGTTCGCCTAGAATAATCGTACCCCGATCCGGACGGCCTCTTTGCCCCGCAGGGCATGTGCCGAGCCGAATGAACGGGCATAGATGACACGCAGCCGTTGCCACTGGAGCCCGGCATGGACCTCGCCATAGTGTGCCGCTGCCGGGGTGTTCAGGTAGTGTGCCCCGATGATCTCCTCGAGCTTGAGCCTGCGCAGCAACGGCACCTTGCTGGTGAGCGTGGTGGCCAGGTTGTATTCGGCGTGGAACTCCGCGAATCGGCCTGTCGTGCTGTGCCGGTAGTAGTCCAACAGCAGGAAGGTGCTTAGCTGCTGGTCGCTGATGAGCGTTTGCGTGCCGTTGAAGTGGCGGTAGTCTGTAAAGTACAGCCGTTTGCTATTCACGAAGGCTCCCGCCCGCGCATCGAACGACAGGTGCCCGTACAGGCCCAGCCCGATGCGGGTCTTGTGAAGCCGGGCCACCAGCAGATCGTAATCCACGTCGCTGCCGAAGGCATTGGGGATGCCCTTGGTGTAACTGAACGACAGCGTGGGCCAGCGCGAAGGCAGGTAAACCCGCCGGTGCGGGTAGGTTTCGTATCGGGTGCCGAAATCATAGCTGAGCGCCACCGAGACGACGAATGCCTGGTGTTCATCGAACAGGGGTACGCCTGCTCCCGGAACGAACGGGTTGTTGGAGGTGAGGTACCGCCTATTGCGTGGCCAAAACGTGTAGTCGGTGCTGTTGGGCAGCCATAGGCGGTTTTCCCACACCGCGGTTGCCGTGGCCTTGATATTGGCGGGGAGCGCCTGCTGCCAGGTCGCGCCGGCAAACGTACGTTCGTACAGCTTCTGGTAATTCCGGCCGAAGAAGGTGGTGCTGATGGTATTGAAGAGTGGCGGCAGCGACCCGCGGTTATTCAGATCCTGCATGTCGCTGCCGCCATAGAGGTGGAGCGTGCCTTCGCCAACGGGAAACTGGGTGCCCAGGTAGCCATTGAACCGCTCGTTGGCGAAGCCGTAGCGGGCATTGCCGTACACGCTGAAATTGCGGTTGCGTGCGCTGTCGAGCTGTTTGGTATACCGGACGCCGTAGTTGAACGCCAATCCTTCCACACTGTTGAACAGCAATGAGGTGGCCAGGCCGTCAACGCTGAGCGACGAGCGCCGGGCGCGGTTGCGATGGGTATACCCCGTGGTGAGCAAGCCCAGGGGCTTGACCCGATTGGTGACCCGATCCAGCGAATCGAGGTATGCCTTCGATTCGCGGCGTCGCTGGATGCTGTCCTTCCGAACATAGTCAAGCCGCTCTTCATCGGTGAGCGGCAGCGGCCGATAGGTTTCCCAGTACGCCGAGTCCCGCTGGTTTACGCCCTCCGCGATGCGGAGCGTTTCCCTGAAAAGCCGAGGCTTGAGTTGGGGCTGGAAACCGTATTCACTGTATACGGCGGCGAAATAGCCGCCGATGCGGAATCCGAGCAACCCGCCCACGAAATCGAACCGGATGCCCGCGGGCTGCCATTGGTCGCCCGCCAACGGCAGCATGTCCTGCCGGATGTTCAGCGTGTCGAGCAGGTTGATCCCAGAAGCCTTCGTGAGGCGGAGGTTTACGCCATAGATGCGCCAGCTATCGGCGACGATGTAAATATCTCCCTCATAGAGCGGGTCGGCCTTGCGGCGGGGACTGACAGCGATCTTGTGGATCGTAAGCCCATATTCTTCGCTGCTGCCCAACAGCCGGTATCGGTAATGGCCCAACGCATTGTCTGCAATCGGCGAGATGAATGGACGGGCGCTCAACCCCTCGAAGATGGGTTGGAGGTTTTCATAGAAATTGAGCTTCAGGTCGGCAGCCCGGTTGAAGCTGAATGCACGGTTATTGCCCGAAAATGAAGAGCTGATCATTTCTTCGCGGAAATCGTCGGGTGGCTTTACGGTAATGCGCGACTCAGACTCCGAAAGGTATACGATTCCGGTGCGGTTGGAGTCGAGGCCGATTTCCCGGCCCACTTGGTCGAGGTCTACGCCCAGGAATTTCTTGGGTGCCTGCAGGAGCCGTTGCACACCCTTGATGTATACCTTGGCGGTGTACGGCTCGGCCCGGTTGAGGTATCCCTTGCGTTTGGCGATCGCTTTCCGGATGATGGCGTACGCAGGGTCTTCACCGCTGCCGATGACCACTTCATCCAGCAGGTAGGTTTCCGTTTGCAGCGTGATGGAAATGGTGGTGTCTTTGTTTAGCGATACGTGCGCTACCCCCTGTTTGTAGCCGATTGCCCGCACGAGCACTTCCTGCGGGCCTGCGGGCAAGGTGAGCTT
Organism: Parapedobacter sp.; assembly: GCA_037190485.1. Taxonomy (GTDB): domain Bacteria; phylum Bacteroidota; class Bacteroidia; order Sphingobacteriales; family Sphingobacteriaceae; genus Parapedobacter. Next base: position 51,987 of record JBBCJB010000014.1, on the reverse strand, counting down.
GAACGTCCCTTCGCTGTTGGCCGCCGTGCCTACCGTGGCATCTTTCTTGTAAATGCTGGCGAACGGTATCGGGTTTCCATTTTGGTCGGTGACCTGGCCCGTAAGCCGGTAGGATTGGCCGTGGGCGACCAAGGCGGCGAAAAGGAGGCAAAGTATCGCGTGGCAGGATTTTAGCATGGGTTATCTTTTCGGCAATGCAACAGGGCTTTTGCTTAAGACAAACAAACGCAAAAAAGGTTACGGCTAGGCACCTGTTAAAAAAAGTTAATGGCTGATGCAACCATTCCGGCCACTTGGGCATCATACCAATAAACAACACACGCAAGTTGGAGCAGACGATTACCATTGATAGTTTGTACGAAGGTTGCAAAGCCGGTAGCCGCCAAGCGCAGGAAAAGCTCTATCAGGCGGTGGCGTCAAAAATGTTGGGCGTGTGTATGCGCTATGCAAACAGTACGTTTGAAGCAGAAGACATGCTACAAATGGGATTTATCAAGGTCTTTGGCCATATGGAAAGTTATCGCGGCGAGGGCTCATTCGAAGGATGGATACGGCGCATCATGGTCAATACCGCCATCGAGACGTATCGCCGCAACCAACGCGCGGGCCATGCGGTGGAGCTAGACGCCAGCTACGACGATGAGCAACACACGTTCGCGATGGACAGGCTGGAATGCGAAGACCTCTTGCGGGTGATACGGGCGTTGCCCGAGGGGTACCGCATGGTATTCAACATGTATGCCTTGGAAGGGTATTCGCACAAGGAAATCGCCGAAGCGCTGCAGATCAGCGAAGGGGCATCCAAATCGCAACTGTCGCGGGCCAGGACGTGGCTCAAGGAAAGGATAAAACAACAGGAAGGAGGGAAAAGATGAACCCCAATGAAAGAACTGATTTCGATCGGCAATTGAAGGAGAAGTTCGACGGCTTCAGGCCGAAGGTTCCGGCGGGCCTGTGGCACAAGATTGCCACGCAGCTCGACACGGAAGGCGTTGACCGGGCCGTGGCGATGGCGCCGAAGCGGGGCCGATTCGCCATGCGGTGGCTATCGGTGGCCGCCCTATTGCTGATGGGCATCGGCGTTGCGTATTGGTACGATCGTCCGGTTGCGGTGACGTACCTGCAGGGCGCGGCCGGAGCCGCTACGCAAGCACCTGCCCAACCCGTACAAGCGGAAAAGCCCGACGAGGCGCCGATACCCGATCCGGTACCGCTCGACGTGGAGCGACTGAAGCGGCTGTTCGCAAAAAAAGATCACAAGGAGCGTGATGCAGCCAAAACGGCACCATCGCGCGTGGTTGAATCGGCCGTTGAAACCAACGCGACCAACCTGCGCGTGGCGGAAAACAACACCCAACCGGCGGTTCGAGATCGCGAGGTAGCCATGCCGACATCGACACCCCATCCACCCGTGGACGTGTCGCCCCAGCCCGAAGAGGCGTTGGCCCGCGTGCCCGACATCGAGCCGCTGATCCCCGATGAGGAGGAGGAGAGCCTGTTGGCATCCACGCACGGCGAGAAGCCGGCATTCGGCATCAGCACGATCCTGAACTACGTGGTGGGTACCGTTGACCAACGCGACGAGAAGGTCGTCACGTTCTCGAACGATGGCGAAGGCTCGCTGAAGCTGGACTTCAATTTCGGATTGGCGAAAAACAAGAAGAAGAAACTCAAATAACGATAACAGACCTTTTAATTTAGCAGCAGATGAAATACGCTAGCCTTACCGCATTGTTTTTCGCCGCGACGATCGCGACGACCGCGGCACACGCACAAACCCGTACGGTCATGGATACCGTGATCATGGAAGACATCAAGACGGGTGAGAAACGGAAAGTCCGTATCCACATCCCGGGCAAGGACGAGGGCGTGGTCACCATCGAGAAGACCGAGAAAAACTACACGATCGATAGTACCGCCAGCAAGGAAGAAAAGACCACGGTGGCGGTGTCGGTTGCCAAGGAACGCAACGCGCGACCCATCTACGGCATCACGTTTTCACGCGTAGACCTGGGGTTGGTCAAGCTGGTCGATAACGGCAGCTTCACGCTGGGTGACGACAACCGGGATTTCCGGTACCGACCGGGCAAGACCGTCAATCTCGGTTTCGACGTGCTGCAAGCCGGCTATCGCTTCAACGACCACTTCCGGGTATTCCTGTCCGGCGGATTCGACTGGACGATCATCCGCCTGCGGGAAAACATCGACTTCCACGAAAATACCACGCCGCTCACCTGGACGCATTCCGATGTGGATTATTCGAAGAACAGGCTCACCGCCACCTACCTCCGTTTGCCGCTCACCTTTGAGTTGCGAAGCAAACACTACAGCGGCCTGGGGCGCCTCAAATTTGCGTTCGGCCCGGAAGGGGGCTTCCTGCTCAAGGGCACACAGCGCTTCAAGAGCGACGAGCTGGGCAAGCAGAAGTTCAAGGACGACTACAACTTCACGCAGTTCCGCTATGGCGCCTTCGCGCGGTTCGGCGTGGGTGGGCTCGGCATCTACGGCAAGTACTATTTCAACGACCTGTTCGAGAACAGTCCGCAGCAGGCGGGCCTGCAAAACTTCACCTTCGGCGTGATGCTTGGGTTCTGATCCCCGCATACCGATATAATTCGTACTTTTGTGCCTACCTGCCAGCTGGCGGTAGGCTTTTTTTATGTCAACACCCCCTTCAGTTTACCCAAGCTGCTCGGTGCCCAACGATGTGCAGCGTAGCGGCCTCCCCCTCATCCACGGCGAACGCCTCCGTCTTTCGTTCCAGGCCAAGACGCGTATCGTCGCGGTAGACGGGCTCACGTTCGGCATTCCGGAGGGCCGGATCACGGCCATCATCGGCGAGAGCGGCAGCGGCAAGAGCACGGTGCTGAAACTGATTTACGGGCTGCTGGAACCCGAAGCCGGTGAAGTGCGCTACCGGGGCTGGCGGGTACCTACGCGCCGCGACAAACTCATCCCCGGCCACGACGCCATGCGCATGGTGTCGCAGGGGTTCGACGACCTCAATACCTACGCAAACGTATGGGACAACGTGGCGTCGCAGCTTTCGAACACCGATCTGGATGCAAAGACGGGAAAGACGGCGGCCATCCTCGAGCGGTTGCGGATCGCCCACTTGGCCAAACAACGCGTGGTGGAACTGAGCGGTGGGGAAAAGCAGCGCACGGCCATTGCCCGGGCATTGGTTACGGGGCCTGAGGTGCTGCTGATGGATGAACCGTTCAACCAAGTGGATGCCTCGTTCCGCGAAAAGCTGCAACAGGACATCATGGGAATCGTAGCAGACACCGGCCTGACGATCGTATTGGTTTCGCACGATCCGGCCGAGGTGCTTTCGTTGGCCGATGGATTGATCGTGCTGAAAGGCGGGCGGATCGTGGCCGCGGGCCAACCGGCTTCGCTCTACGAACAACCGCCCAATGCCTATACCGCGCGCCTGATTGCCAAGAGCAACATCCTCGACGCGGCCGAGGCGGCGTCTTTGGGGCTCAAGGGCGATAGCCCCCTTGCTGTCCATCCCGAGTGGCTGGATCTGCGCGGGCCGGACGATGCCGCTTTCGAGGTGACCGACGTCCGGTTCAAGGGATTTTACGAAGAGCTGTCGCTGCGCCGGGGTGCGCTCCGGTTATCGGCCATCAACCTTGCCGTGGGCAGGTTTCCGCTGGGAAGCGAAGTCGGTGTGTCGGTCTCGAGGCACCATGCGCTGGCGGCCACCGATCATTGATCGGCTTGCGGCACGTGCAGTTCACCGTTGAAGTAATCCACGATCCGCTGGCGTAGGTGCCATTGGTAACGCGCGATGACCAAACTCGCGTTGGCATTGTCAACCTTGTTCTTGACGATGAGGAATTCGACCGAATTGATGGCGCCGGTGTTGAAGCGGACTTCGGCGACCCGGAACGACTCGGTGTAGTGCGCCACTTGATCCACCAGGTTATGGTATCGCTCTTTGGCCGCCTCCAGGTTGAACAGCGCCTGGCTGGTTGCTTGCTGGAGCTCATTCCGGCGGGCATCGGCCGTGTATTCGGCATCGAGCAGGTTCAGCTTGGCGCGCGAAACGTTGTTGCGTACCGTGAAGCGCGAGAAAAGCGGTATCTCGAGCGAAAACCCGAGCGATCGGATCAGGTTGTTCTGGATCTGGTCGTAGTAGGTGCCCTCGCCGCCTTTGGCATAGTTGCTGGATAGCCCCGCCCCCATGGACAGCCTCGGGAAGAACCCGGATCGCGACGCTTTCACGCCAAATTCGGCCGACTTCGTCCAATGGTCGGCCGCCCGGATAAAGCTTAAGCGCTCCGCGGCCGCCTGGTACAGCGCGTCGTCGGTATTGACGTCGGCCGACAGCGGCAGCCCTTGCAGCGACGTCAGTTTCACGTCCGGATCGAACGGGAGGTTCAGCAGCTTGAACAGGTTGATCAGGTTGTCATTGAAAGCATTTCTGGCGTTATTGAGGCTATTGAGGTTGTCGGCATATTCCCCTTTGATGTCGTAGTAGCTGCCGGGCGATATCGCGCCTTCGGCGTGGAGCAGCGTGCTGCGCTCCAGGTGTTGGCGCGTCACGGCCAGCTGGCTATCGATCTGGATCGCCACGTCGCGCGCGGTGAGGGCCTGGATGTAGGCCGACGTGACGTCGAGGGCGGTCTGCTCCCGCAGCAGCTGCTCGTCCAACTGGGTGGCCCGATACGCAAACGCTTGCTGCGTGATGTTGCGGAACATGGCCAAGCCGTCAAACAGCAGCAACTGGCTCGACAGGTTGGGGCTGCCCGACATGAAGCTCCGCGTTTCGTACTCGTTCGTGACGGGATTCAGCGGCCGCCCGGCGCTGTAGCTGTGGCTCACGCCGGCGCCCAGCGAGGGGAGCAGGTTCTGTTTGGTTTGCCGGTAGTTCACCGCCTCGTGTGCGGTGCGTAGCTGGCTTCGCTTCACGTTGAGGTTGTGTTCAAGGGCCAAGTCGATGCAGTGCTCCAGGGTCAGGGAATCCTGCGCGAACGCAGGACCCACCGCGAATCCAAACAGCAAGCATCCAAATATCAGGGATCGGAACCAATCAAACATGTCGTTACGTTCTTTTTTGGCATAGCGCTATACATAGGTTGCGCCAAACTCGCAAACCAAAGTGAATAAGGGGGTTACCCAAGGGTTGTCCAGCCGTTTTTGTTCGATATCGGGCAGTGGGTGTCCGAAAACGGACAGTTGGCTACGCGAGGTCGGCGAGCCGTTTTATCGCCGCGAGGTACGAAGCGCCAACGGGGAGGATGCTGCCGCCTACCGTGAGTTGGTGGCGTTCGATTTTCTGTATCTTGCCCAACGAGGCGATGAACGAACGGTGGATGCGCATGAAACGATCCGCGGGCAACAGGCCTTCGCATTCCGAGATGGTCATGCGGCTCAGGATGTGCCGGTCGCCCAGTACGAAGTTGACGTAGTTGCCCGTAGCCTCCAGGTAATCGATGGTCTCGAAATCGATCTTCACCTGGTCGTAGCCCGTCTTGACGAACATATAGCCCGGTTTTCCGTCGGGCGTAGCCCGCAGTTCCAGCCACTCCTGTGCCTTGTTGCAGGCCTTCAGGAAACGGGGCAGCGAGAAGGGCTTGAGCAGGTAATCCACGGCGTCCAATTCGAAACCCGTCACGGCGTGTTCGGAATAAGCCGTGGTAAAGATCACCAAGGGTTTCCGGTTCAGGCTCCTGAAAAACTCGATGCCCGAGATGTCGGGCATCTTGATGTCGAGCAAAAGCAGGTCGACGGGGTTGAGCCGCAGGAAATCCAGCGCTTCGAACGCATTCGTGAAGCTGGCCTGGAGGTCAAGGAATGGCACCTTGGCCGCGTGGCTGGCGATCACATCGAGGGCAATGGGTTCGTCGTCTATGGCAATGGCGGTCATGCACGCTATCGTTGGATGGTCAAATGTACGAAAAATTCCTGTGCGGTCTCGCGGATCACCAACTCGTGCTTGCCGGGATAGAGCATGGCCAACCGTTGCTTCACGTTTTCCAGCCCGATGCCCGAATGGCCACGTTCGGGATCGGAATCCGCCTTGCGGTGGATGCTGTTGTGCACGTCGAAATAGACGCTTCCATCGGCCTCATGCAGGCTGATCTTGATCCACGACCTTTCCTGTAGGCTGATGCCGTGCTTGAAGGCGTTTTCGACAAACGGGATGAGCAGCATGGGGGCAACATACGTGCCGTCGAGTGCGTCGTTGATGTCGCATTCCACGACGATGCCGGGCGAGGTGACCGTGCGCAGGAGCTGCAGGTCGATGTAATTGCGCAGGTATTCGATTTCCCGGGCCAGCAGGATACGGTCCTGATTGTTCTCGTGCAGCATGAAGCGCATCATGTCGCCGAGCTTCTGGATGCCGCTGGCCGTCCGTTCGGCGTCTTCCTGCAAGGCCGTACCGTATAGCGTGTTGAGGATGTTGAAGAGGAAATGCGGATTGATCTGCGAGCGGAGGAAACTCAGGTCGGCCGAGGTTTGTCCGAGCGCCATCCTGAGGTTGAACAGTTGCGCCAGGCGCACCTTTTGTCGATGGTATACGTAGTGGGATAAAGGTAATACAATCACGGTTAGGCACAGCCATTCTACGATGTAAACCGCCCCCGCTAATTTCGTGATGTTGATGAACAGCGTGCCGAACGGGATAAACAGGACAAACGATAACCCGATGGCGAAGGGAAGGTATCCGATTTTTTTCTTTTCACACAGCGGAATAAGCCAATACACGCATAATGCGTATAGTAGATAGGAATACGGTATAGCTGAAAGCCATAAGATACCAAGCTTTTCTTCGAGCGACAACAGCAGGAAGAAAATCAATGTGCCTACACCGAGCACGATCAGGCTTTCACGGGCGATCCGCGTACCCAACACCTCCTTGTTTCCTTGCGCATAACCGATGGCGCGTTTGGTGGCCTCGTAGGCGAAGAGCGCCGCAAATACCATTAAGGTCGCTCCCAAGGTCTCGCCCTCGGGTAGGTAGTCCCAAATGCTTTGCCGGTGCCCCCAATGCTCGCCCTTGACCCAGGCGCTCAAGGCCAGGCCCAGCCAGGTACCGAAGAACAGGATGACCGACAGCAAAATGCCGATCTCGATTTTACGCTGCCTGAAAAGGCGAGGGACGATGAGTTGGCTGACCAGCATGAAACAGCCGTAGATGGTGGTGGTGTAACCAAACAGCCATAGCGCTTGCCGTGTGCCCATATCGGGCGATTGCTTGCTATAGAGCAGGATCAGGATGAACAGGTATATCCCCGTGGCCAGAATGCTTTCGATGCGATTGAATTTCATTGCGAATGATTTTCCGGCAAAGTAAGCCGGTTTGCCCGTGGCAGGCAACAAATTGGTGCGAACTAGGGCAATTCCGTGATGAATCGTTCCCGTTCGATGCCACGCGCCACTTTGACATCATGCGTGCCGTCGATGATGGCCATGTCGGCATCCCGGTCCTTGCCCGAGCGGTGCACGTCCACGAGCTGCCGGTCCTTCAGCGCGATGTCATAGGCGTCTCGCGCACTCATGAGCTTCACGAATACCGGCAGGCATTCGAAGAAGATGAACAGGAGCATGATGAAGGTTATTGCCCAGTAGTTGGCGCTGTTCGTGCTGCCGTCGCGGTGGTATTTCAGGTCGTTCAAGGCGGCATTGCGGTCGGCGAAGCCGGCCAGGTTCACCGCACTGTCCAGTTGCGCGCCCGTGAGCAGCTGCTCCTCCAAGAGTCCTTCGAACCGTTTGCGCTGCTGGATGTAGGCTTCCTGCTGCCCGATGCGGTTGCGCAGCGTGTCCAGGTACCGCTCCTGCTTGTCCAGCTCCGCCTGGCGTTGCTTGGCATACGGGCCATAGCCCACGATGCCCGATGTCTCCACCGACTTCTCGCCGAACGTCTCCATTTTCAGCTTCACGCGGTCGGCTTGGATGGCGGCCGCGGTAGAGTCGCGCTCGGCTTTCAATTCCTCGATCTTGCCAATCTCGAGCGCATACTTGCTTTCAAAGGCGTTGTTGAGCGTGTCGATGTGCGCGCGTTGGCGATCCAGGTAGGTTTCGCGGAGCTGGCCGCGGATTTCCTTGTCGAACACCTTGAGTTCGAGCGGGCGGGAGATGACGATGCCGATCAGGATGGCCAGCAGGATACGGGGCGTGGCTTGCAGGAATTGCTTGAAGCCGCCAGCGTTTTTGTTGATGCTGGATACGATGTACCGATCCATGTTGAAGATGGCCAGCCCCCACAGCAGGCCGAACAGCAGCGCATACAACCAGGCGGTATCGCCGCCACTGAATACGAAATACAGCGCATAGCCGCCCGACAAGGCCGCAAACAGCCCCGTGAAGAAGATGGTGGCACCGATGCCCACGTACTTGCTGTGCTCTGCGGGGTACTTTTCAAGGGTGTCTTGGTGCACGCCGCTGCACCACCAAAAGAAACGCGTTATTTTTTCCATGGTAATCGGATATCCATCGCTAGTAAGACGGGCTGAATGCCAAAATGTTACAGTTCTTGATCTGTTGGCGCAAAAGTAACGCTCGCTGGGATGGATGGACGAAAAAGTGTGACGAATGTGCCGGAATATGGGATGAATATGCTAATTATGCAGCATGGAATACAGGACATTGGCGGGAACGGACCTCCGCCTTTCGGTGATCACCTTCGGCGCTTGGGCGGCAGGCGGTTGGATGTGGGGCGGTTCCGAGCGCAAGGATGCGGTGCAGGCCATCCGCGCTTCCTACGATTTGGGCGTGGATACCATAGACACCGCCCCCATCTATGGTCAGGGCACAAGCGAAGAGATCGTGGGCGAGGCCATCAAGGGCATCCCGAGAGACAAGGTGCATATACTCACCAAGTTTGGCATGCGGTGGGACTTGGCAAAAGGCACGTTGGCCATGCAGAGCAAGGACAACGGCGGCAAGGACATCGACATTTACAGGTTTGCCGGTAAGGAAAGCGTCATCAAGGAGTGCGAAGACAGTCTCCGGCGGTTGCGCACCGACTACATCGACCTCTACCAGATCCATTGGCCGGACAGCACAACGCCCATCCAGGAAACCATGGAAGCGGTGGCGCAGCTGATCCGGCAGGGCAAGGTAAGGCATGCCGGCGTTTGCAATTACGGCGCCGAGCAACTCGCCGAAGCCTCGCGCCATGTGGATGTGGTTTCCAACCAGGTGCCGTACAGCATGGTGAAGCGGGGCATCGAAGCCGAGGTGGTGCCGTATTGCATCGCGCACGGCAAATCCATCCTGGCCTACAGCCCGATGGAACGTGGGTTGCTCACGGGCAAGCTGAAGCCTGGCCACGCCTTCGGTGAAGGCGACCACCGCGCGGGAATCCATTTTTTCAGCGACGAGAACCTCCGGCGCACCAACGCGTTCCTGGAAACGATCAGGCCGATAGCCGATGGCAAAGGCATCGCATTGGGCCAGCTGGTGCTGCTATGGACGCTGGCGCAGCCGGGTATCACCGTTGCGTTGGTGGGGGCGCGCAATGCGGAACAGGCGATCCAGAATGCCAAGGCAACCGAGGCAAGCCTCACGCAGGAAGAGGTCGTGTTGATCACGACCGAGTTGGCCAAGCTATCAATCGTCAAGTAGGTCGGGCCTACGGGCCTTGGTGCGTACCAGGGCCTGTTCGTCGCGCCAGGCGTTGATGGCCGCCTCATTGCCGCTCAGCAACACATCCGGCACCTTGTGCCCGCGCCAGTCGGCGGGCCGGGTGTAGCTGGGGGCATCGAGCAAACCGCCCTGGAATGAATCCGAGAGGGCGGATGTTTCGTCCGACAGCACGCCGGGAACCAGCCGCACCACGGCATCCACCAATATCGCCGCCGGCAGCTCCCCACCCGAGAGCACGTAGTCGCCGATGGAAATCTCGCGCGTCACGTAGATGTCGCGGATGCGCTGGTCGATGCCCTTGTAGTGGCCGCAAAGCACGATGAGGTTGCCTTTGGTGGAGAGGTGGTTGGCGATGCCTTGGTTCAGCGTTTCGCCGTCGGGCGTCATGAAGACGATTTCGTCATAGGGCCGTTCCGCCTGCAGCTTTTCGATGCATGCCGCAAACGGCTCGACCTGCATCACCATGCCACTGCCCCCACCGTAGGGGTAGTCGTCCACGCTTTTATGCTTGTTGTTGGCGTAGTCGCGGAGGTTATGGACCACGATCTCGCAAATTCCCTTCTTCTGCGCACGTTGCAGGATGGAATGCGCGAAGGGGCTTTCCAGGAGGCCGGGCAATACCGTGATGATGTCAAACCGCATGGCGGCAAAGATAGGGTTTTATGTGCGAAGCTCGAAGACCGAACCGGGGGCCGGAATTGCGAAACAAAAAGGGTGCCTCCCTGTCTTTGTCTTGGACAAATTTGGGAGACACCCTTATGATTAACGTTTTATACCCTTATACGGTCTCGGCAACCCCACGGAGCGTCTTGGCGGCTTCCACCATGGCTTCCAGTGCGGCCTTGGTTTCCGGCCATGCGCGGGTTTTCAAGCCGCAGTCGGGGTTTACCCACAGCTGGGCCGCGGGGATGACCGCCTTGGCTTTTTCCAGCAGCCCCACCATCTCGTCCTTGCTGGGTACGCGCGGGGAGTGGATGTCGTATACGCCCGGGCCGATATCGTTCGGATAGTTGAAATCGGCGAAGGCATCCAGCAGTTCCATCTGCGAACGCGAGGTCTCGATCGTGATCACGTCGGCATCCATCGCGGCGATGTGCTCGATGATGTCGTTGAACTCCGAGTAGCACATGTGCGTATGGATCTGCGTGTCGTCTTCCACGTTCGAAGAGGATACGCGGAATGCCCGCACGGCCCAATCCAGGTAGGCCTTGTGGTCGGCCTTGCGCAACGGAAGGCCTTCGCGGATGGCGGGTTCGTCGATCTGGATGATCTTGATGCCTGCTTTTTCGAGCGCTTGCACCTCGTCCAGGATCGCCAGCGCGATTTGGTACGTGGTTTCGGAGCGCGGCTGGTCGTTGCGCACGAAAGACCATTGCAAGATGGTGACCGGACCGGTCAACATGCCCTTGACGGGGCGTTCGGTCAGGGTCTGCGCATAGGCTGACCAATACACGGTCATGTCGTTCGGCCGGGCGACATCGCCGTAGATGACGGGGGGCTTCACGCAGCGCGAGCCATAGGATTGCACCCAACCGTTCTTGGTGAACGCATAGCCCGACAGCTGCTCGCCGAAATATTCCACCATGTCGTTGCGCTCGAATTCACCGTGCACCAACACGTCGATATCGAGGTCTTCCTGCAAGCGGATGGTACGCTCGGTCTCTTCGGCGATCAGTTTGTCGTATGCTGACTGGCTGATGGCACCTTTCTTCAGGTCAGCGCGCCATTTGCGTACATCGCGTGTCTGGGGGAAGGAACCGATCGTGGTCGTGGCGAAAGCGGGCAAGTTGAATTTAGCTTGTTGCTTGGCTTTGCGCTCCGGGAACGGACTGGTGCGTTTGGCGTCCTCGTCGGTGATGGCCTTCACACGGGCCTTGACGGCATCGCGGTGGATGAGCGATGAGGTACGGCGGCTTTGCTGCGCAGCCTTGTTGGCCTCGAAACGAGCCTGTGTGGCTTCGTCGCCATTGCCGGCCGCCAAGACGGAGAGATCCTTCACTTCGGCCAGCTTTTGCTTGGCGAAGGCCAGCCAATTTTTCACCTCTGCGGGAAGCGACTCTTCGTTATCCTCCAACTCCAGGTCGAAGGGAACGTGCAGCAGCGAGCTTGACGGGGCTACCCACACGCGGTCTGCGCCGAGGGCATCGACCGCTTGCTTGATCTTGGCGAGCGACGCCTCGTAATCGTTTTTCCAGATGTTGCGGCCATCCACCACGCCCAAGGAAAGGACAAGTTCGGCAGGTGCTGCAGCCAACACGTCGGCGAGCTGGTTTTCACCGCGCACCAGGTCGATGTGCAGGGCCTGTACCGGCAGGGCGAGGGCGGTCTGCGCGTTTTCACGCAGCGATTCGAAATACGTTGCCACCAACAGCTTGGCGCCATTGGCCGCCGCGGCGAGGCGCGTGTATACGGTTTGGTACAGTTGGCGGGTCTTGTCGTCGATGTCCAACGCCAGGAAAGGCTCGTCGAATTGCACCCATTCCGCACCGGCCTGAGCCAATTTACCCAATAGCTCCTCGTACACGGGCAGCAGGCGGTCAATCAGGTCCAAGCGATCGAATCCGGATTCTTTTTCCTTGCCCAGCAGCAAGTACGTGATGGGGCCGATGAGCACGGGCTTGGTGTCGATGCCCAATTGCTTGGCTTCATTGAACTCGTTGATCGCTTTCTCCGACGTGAGCTTGAACTGTTGGTCCTTCACGAATTCGGGTACGATATAATGGTAGTTGGTATCGAACCACTTGGTCATTTCCATGGCCGTTACGTCAAGGCCATCTTGCTGGAAACCGCGCGCCATCGCAAAGTAGAGGTCGAGGTTGTACGACGATGCGCTTTCCACGGCAAACCCTTGGTAGCGCGCAGGGATGGCGCCTACCGTAAGGCTCAGGTCGAGCACTTGGTCATAGAACGAAAAATCATTGGACGGGATGAGGTCGATGCCTGCGCCCTGTTGGGTTTTCCAATTGTTTTCACGGATCGCCTGTGCGGCTTGCAATAATTCCGGCTGGCTTATTTTCTTAGCCCAGTAGGCTTCGTTAGCCTTCTTCAGCTCCCGAAGGGCACCGATACGCGGGTAACCTAAATTGTTGGTTTTTAACGTGCTCATGTATTGATAATAATGTATTAATTTCCAATCAAAGATTGCTCGTCTCGCAGCGGAAACGGGAATCATCACTTTTCTTCAATTGCTTTGGGGGAGAGGGCACAAGGTGAGTTGTGTCTGCTTATTTTTCCCTCCTGCCAAAAGCGGGGAGAGTAGAATTTAGCACCTTGTCCGCTTGACAGGTTGCTAAGGCTTCACAGGGTCCATTCCCTCTGCCTTTCTCCATAAGCGGCCGCTAAGGTCGGGATAAAATCCGGGATGTGCAAATATTTTTTCGGGAAGCCGGTCAGCTCACGAGGAGTTTATACCCTTTGCCGTGTACATTTACGATCTCCACGTTCGGGTCGTCGCGCAGGTATTTCCGAAGCTTGCTCAGGAAAACGTCCATGCTGCGGCCGTTGAAGTAGTTGTCGTCATGCCATATCTTGAGCAGCGCTTCTTCGCGTGTAAGCACGTCGTTTTTCTTGAGGCAAAGCAGGCGCAGCAACTCGGCCTCTTTGGTAGACAGTTTTTGCTGCTGGCCGTTGTAGCCGATCTGCTGCGACACGTAGTCAAAATGGTATTGGCCGATCTGGAACTTATCCGGCAGCGCTTCTTCGCCCCCGGATTTCCCTTGCGATGCGCGTTTGAGCAAGGCACGGATGCGGAGCAGCAGCTCTTCCACCCGGAAGGGTTTGGTGATGTAGTCATCGCCACCGAGCTCGAAGGCCTCGGTCTTGTCTTCCATCATGCCCTTTGCCGTGGCGAAGATCAATGGGATGTCGGCATTGTGTCTACGGATTTCCTTGCCCAAGGTAAATCCATCCTTGCGCGGCATCATCACATCGAGGATGCACAGATCGAATTTTTCCTTGTTGAAGGCCTGCAGGGCCTCGTCTCCGTCCTTGCAGAGCGTCACGTCGAATTTTCCCTTTAGTTCGAGGTAATCCTTCAGGATATCACCCAAATTGGGGTCGTCTTCCGCCAGTAGAATCTTTTGCATCATGGTCTCCCTATCCGTTGAGTGGTAACGTGATTTCGAATGTGGTGCCTTTGTCTTTTTCGCTTTTCACCTGCACTCTCCCGCCAAACCGTTTCACGATGTCGTGTACGTAACTGAGCCCCAGGCCAAACCCTTTCACATCATGGCGGTTTCCGGTGGGGATGCGGTAAAATTGATCGAAGATTTTCGACAATTGGTCGCGGCTCATCCCGATGCCCCTGTCTGCCACGGTGATGAGGAGCTGTTTGTTGACGTTTTTGGTCTTGATGGTGATGTCGGGCGTTTCCTTGCTGTACTTGATGGCGTTATCGACCAGGTTGAACAGCACGTTCGATAGGTGAAGCTCGTCGCCTTTGACCACGGCATTTGTCGCGTCGAGTTGCATGGATACGGTCGCGCCATGCTTGAGCAATTGGAGCTCCATGCTGTCCACTACGGCCTGGGCCAGGTCATTCATGTCCACATCGTGGTGTTCCAGTTTCAGGCTGTCTTTTTCCAGGCGGGCGATATTCAAAACCCGCTCGATGTGGTTGCCCAAACGGACGTTTTCGTCATAGATGATATTGGCCAAGCGCGCCGCGCGTCGTTGATCGGAAGAGATTTCCGGGTCTTTCAACGATTCGCTGGCGATCATGATGGTGGCCACGGGGGTCTTGAACTCGTGCGTCATGTTGTTGATGAAGTCTGTCTTCATCTCGGAGATTTTCTTTTGCCTGAGCATGGTGAAGATCGTATACGCAAAGCAGCCCAGCAGCACCAGCAAAAGGGATACGGAAGAAAACAGCATGACAGTGACGTTACCCATCAGGATATTGCTTTTATTGGGGAAATACACAGACAGCAGCCCCGAGGAGCTTTGGTTGTCGGCACGGAAAAGGTCGGTCGTATACACGCTTTGCGGCAGCGGTTGCCCTTCCGAGAAATTCGCGAAGGCATATAGCGTGGTGTGCCGATCGCGTATCTCCAGGTTGAAGGCCGATTCGATGCCGCGCGTGGCCAGCTCGTTCTCCAGTTCGGCCTTGATGTAGGCCACGTCGATGCGCTTGCTCAAGGGGAGTTTGTAAAGCTCGATCTCTGCTTCGAAGTCCTGGACAAGTTGGGGGTTTTTGCCGCTCAGGATGGCAATGGTATCCATCAGCGAGCTGGCCTGTAGCAACTTGAGCTGTTGTTCCTTTCGGGCTATTTCGCCGGTCACCTTGAGGTCCTGGCGGGGCGCGAATGCTTTTATCGCATAATTCAGCCCCGTGGCGTTGGCGGGGTTGGGTCCCAGCGGGATAAAGTACCGTACGCTGTCGTCCTTGGCTTTGGTGAGGGGCACGTTGCGGACAGCGGACAGCCCGATGGAGTTGTCGTTCCGTTGGAATCCGTTGTCGATGACCACATTGGATTGGTAACTGATCGAAACCAAATGGCTATGCCGCGGGTTATTGATGTAGGTTTCGTAGAAGTCGTTGCTTTCAATGGGAATCACGACCGGAAATTGTTGATTCAAGGTCTCTTCCTGTTTGAGGAAGGCCAAGTGCAGGTCGGCCTGTTTTTCGCGAAGTTTCTCGATTTCCGTTTTTATCCGAAGCTGTTCCTCCAGCTTCCGCTGCTCGCGCTCCAGTTTTTCCTTGTTCTTGCGTTGTTGATCGGCCAACTGCATCACTTCGCGTTTCTCGGCCTTGGCCGCCACCGCGTTGAGCGCGGCCTTCACCGATTCGTCGAACAGCTGGGCCTTCAGGATGTAGGATTGCCGGATGAAATAGTATTGCATGGCCATCACGCCCAAAAGGGCTACCGTCATCAACCCAATAATCAACCCGATGCTCCTGTGCTTCATTCCATACAAAAATACACAAGCCGCGAAGCAAAAGCCAGCTTTTAACAATTTTTAACACAGCACATTGCGGCGGTTGTTGCCCAAATAGCTACATTTGATTGATCAATTGTATGGTGTTATGAAGCATTTAGTCGTTATCCTGTTTTTCGCAGTATCTTATTCCGGTGCAGCCACCGCGCAGGAAGGAAGCAAGAAACACACGTTGCCATTGCTCGCGGGCTTGCCGGACACGTTGTCCACGGCGACGCTGGCGAAGGTAAGGTCGGTGCTGGTCATGCCCGATGGCACCCGTACCCTGCTTGATTCGGCAGCCAAGGCATTATTCGTGGACAGGCCTTTTCGTACGCATCCCATGCCGAACGCTTACCTCGGTGATAGCTGTATAACGATGCCGAATGCCTACCAGGGCGATGATTGCGTGCCCATGCCCAATGTGTACCGCCCCGCACCAGGCTCACCGACCATCTTGCGGGACAGTACCGGACAAAACCCGTGGCAACCGCGATTGCCGAGGTAAGGCGAGCACATTATCCGGCCAACTTCGTCACGTGGAGCTTCTTGCGCCTGGTGACGAATGAATACCCGGATTTGTCGCTGAAGTATTCGTCTACCGCCGTCCTGCAGCCCGACCAAGCGTAGTAGTCGTCGAAAATGAGGAGGCCTCCCGCGGATAGGTTAGGCACGATCTGGACCAAGCAACTCATCACGGAAGCGTGCCAATCGCAGTCGATATGCGCGAAAGCCACCGGCTCCGTGATGTAAAGCGTATCTTCGAAATAGCCTTTGATCAATTTGATGTTGTTTTCCGCTGGGGCTACGCCGTAGTTGGTCAAGTTGTCGGCAACCACCTGCTGCAGGTTTTCGACATAGCCGTAATACAGGTTGTCGCCGAGACCCCTTGATTTGCCGCTCTTGATTTCCTCGTACCGCGCGTGCACGTCCGCCTCGTCCCTTTCGGACGGCGGAGGGATCATGCCGAAGGCATCGTACACCCTGAACTCCCGCTGTTGGCCCTTGGCTTTGCCGATGGCGATGGCCGAACCTCCGAGCGCGCAACCGGCCTCGATGAATAGCCCTGGCACGCGGCTCCGTTCCACCGCCTTTACGGCATCGTAAAGATTGAAAAGGTCTTTCGGGGCCAGGTACGTCAGCTGATCGGTCTTGAGGGCCATCAGTTGCGCCTTTTCTTTATCCGCGATGCCGTAAAATAAGGCCTGTGCCTTTAAAAGGAGTCGTTCGGCAACCATGTCGGCCTCATCAATCCACCTCGGTTACCTTGATGGTGTTGGTTTTCCCTTTTTTGTGCAGCGGCGTGGAGGCCGTGTTGATCACGATCTGGCCGGGTTGCACCAAGTTCTTTTCCTTCAGCAGCGCGTTGACATCATGGATACTGCCGTCCGTACTCTCGAATTTATCATAGTAGAACGTTTTTACGCCCCATAACAGCGTCAGAGTATTGAGCAGCGTCTTGTTGCCGGTGAATATGTGGATGTCTGCGTTGGGCCGGTAGCTGGAAATCTCGAATGCCGTATAACCCGAATAGGTCATCGCCACGATGGCCGATGCATTGGTCTTTTCGGCCAGATACACGGATGAACCGCAGATGGCGTCTGGAATCCGCGATTCGGCGATTTCCTCCGCTTTCTTCGAGCTATAATACGGGTACGACGTCCGTTCTACGTGCACGATGATCTTGCTCATCGTCTCGATCACGATTTCAGGGAATTCGCCTACGGATGTTTCGCCGCTCAGCATCACCGCGTCGGCACCATCGAGTACCGAGTTGGCCACGTCGTTCACCTCGGCGCGTGTAGGGCGTGGCGTCGTGATCATGCTTTCGAGCATTTGCGTGGCGATGATCACCGGCTTGGACGCATTACGGGACTTCTGGACGATCATCTTCTGCAATACCGGTACGTCTTCCATCGGCATTTCCACCCCAAGGTCGCCGCGCGCCACCATGATGCCGTCGGTAGCGGCGATGATGGCGTCGATGTTGTCGATGGCCTCCGGCTTCTCGATTTTCGCGATGACGCGTGCCGACTTGCCTTTGGAAGCGATGATGTCCTTCAGTTTCACGATGTCCTCCGCGGTGCGTACGAACGACATGCCGATCCATTCCACGTCATATTGCAGCACAAACAGCAAATTGTCCAAGTCTTCCTCGGTGAGGCTGGGAATGGAGACCTTGGTGTTGGGCAGGTTCACGCCCTTGCGGGAGGTCAGTACGCCGCCGTGTACCACTTGACAGGATACGGTATCCTTGAGGTTGGTCTGCAATACGCGCAGCTGTATTTTCCCGTCATCCAAGAGGATGATTTCGCCTTCCTGCACATCCTTCGGGAAGTCTTCGTAAGTGATGTAGATGCGGCTTTCGTCGCCGATAAGCTCCTGTGTGGTGATTTCCACTTGCGAGCCATTGAGCAATACGGCCCCGCCTTCCTTCATCTTGCCGATGCGGATCTTCGGCCCTTGCAGGTCTGCCAGGATGCTGATGTTGGTGCGGTATTCGGCATTGATTTCCCGGATGGTGTTGATGACCTGGAGGTGGTCTTCCTGGCTGCCGTGCGAAAAGTTGAGGCGGCACACATCCACGCCTTTGGCGATCATGCTGGTCAATACTTCCTTCTTGGCCGACGCAGGTCCTAACGTGGCTACGATTTTAGTTCGTTTTTGAACTTTTTCCATGTACTGTTGTTTTGTTTATGCGATAGCCCACACGGGGCGTATCCCTTAATAGATTTGTTCTTCGTTCGTTATTGTAGTGTGATTGGTACACTTTGGTGAAAATATGGCGCTAAAATATCAGATTTTCTTTGGATTTCAATTTTTGTGGAGAGATTTCGGTGGCAACCACCACTTCTTGGATGCCTGTTATGCGGTCTTGCATCAGGGAGAGATCCTCCTCGTCGATGAAATTCCTGATCATCAAGAAGTAGTCGGAATGGCGCATTTCAGGAATCAAGATGCCGCCTGCAGCCCCTTTGTTGGCCAACACGTAATATTCGGTCTCGGTGGCTTCCGAAAAATCGGCATACCGGCTGAAAAGCGCACGGTCGACGGGCGGGGGCATCCAGATTTCATGGTCGTCGATTTTACGCAGGCCCAAGCCCGTCACTTTGTTGATAAAATAACACAAACGGTAGTCCTTGAGCGATGTCGTGATGGCCATGAGGACGAAATCCAGGTCCAACTCGTATTTTAACGTGACTTTATTCAAAGTAATTTCCTATATTCGTCGCAAACTTAGTTACTTTTGCCGTAAAGCTATTACCGCAAGTATATCGGTTTTACCTGCGGTGAGCTCGCAAGCTCGGTTCTTCGCTGCCGTTAAAACGCAGTGCAGCGAAATTAATAAAATAAAAGGAGAGATACGGCAATTATAACCACTGACCAGCTTAGACTTAAAAAAATAGGTAGGTAAATCATTGATATAAAAACCATAATTAGTTTCGCCATGGGTACGAGGATAATGCGCTAAAAATCAAAAACGTTTTACTATTTGCCGAAATTTATTTTTCTTTGCACAGATTTATTAAACAATTAAACTATAAAATCATGTCTGATATCGCATCAAGAGTTAAAGCAATTATCGTTGAAAAGCTAGGTGTAGACGAAAACGAGGTTACTCCGGAAGCTTCTTTCACCAATGATCTGGGCGCAGACTCGCTCGACACGGTGGAGTTGATCATGGAATTTGAGAAGGAGTTCAACGTAGCTATTCCCGATGACCAGGCTGAGACCATTAGCACGGTAGGACAAGCGATCGCTTATCTAGAAAAGAACGTTAACTAGCGTCTATTCATAAAGTCGGTGGCCAGGCCGATATGACGGCTGGCCCGGCGCATGGAGCCCAGAAAGCACGTCCCGCCTAAGCGGGATGGGCATTTTTGAGCGAGTGCAACGCCGCCAGACGACATGATAGCCAGACACGAACTGAATTCATTAGGCCAATCATATAAATGGAGCTTAAAAGAGTAGTAGTAACAGGGTTAGGTGCGCTTACTCCGATTGGGAATTCCGTCCCGGTGTTCTGGGACAACCTGATCAACGGGGTAAGCGGCGCTGCTCCTATCACCAGATTCGATGCCTCGAAGTTCAAGACCCGCTTCGCTTGCGAAGTCAAGGGGTTTAACGCCGAGGATTTCTTGGAGCGCAAGGAGGCCCGAAAAGTAGATCCATTTATACACTATGCCTTGGCCGTGACGGATGAAGCGATCGCGGATGCATCGCTTGAATTCGATAAATTGGATACCAACCGCATCGGTGTGATCTGGGGATCGGGCATCGGTGGGCTGAAGACCTTCTTGGACGAAGTGACCAACTTCGCCCACGGCGACGGGACACCCCGTTTCAATCCGTTTTTCATCCCGAAGATGATCCTGGATATCGCCCCGGGCCACATCTCCATGCGCCATGGGCTCCGTGGCCCCAATTTTTCGACGGTATCGGCGTGTGCCTCATCCACCCATGCGCTGATCGATTCGCTGAATTATATCCGGACCGGTCATGCCGATGTCATCATCAGTGGCGGGTCGGAAGCGATCATCAACGAGGCGGGTATCGGCGGATTCAACGCGATGCACGCGCTGTCTACACGCAACGATGACCCGCAAACCGCCTCTAGGCCTTTTGACAAGGACAGGGATGGTTTTGTCGCCGGCGAAGGCGCTGGAGGCATCGTGCTCGAGAGCTTGGAGCATGCCCAGGCCCGCGGGGCGAAGATCTATGCCGAGCTGGTGGGTGCGGGCATGAGTGCGGATGCGTATCACATCACGGCGTCGCACCCTGAAGGCCTCGGTGCGCGGCTCGCGATGGCCAACGCGCTGGCTGATGCCAAACTGGCCAAGGAAGACATCGATTACATCAACGTGCACGGCACGTCTACGCCGGTGGGCGATCCGAGCGAGATCATGGCGATCCTGGAATTGTTCGGGAAACACGCCTATGCGCTGAACATCAGCTCCACGAAATCCATGACCGGGCACCTGTTGGGAGCCGCTGGGGCCGTGGAATCCATTGCGTCCATCTTGGCCGTGAAAAATGATATTGTCCCTCCAACTATCAACCATTTCACGGACGACCCGAACCTTGATCCGGAGCTTAATTTCACGTTTAACGAAGCGCAGAAGCGTACGGTAGACGCCGCGATGAGCAACACCTTCGGGTTCGGTGGGCATAACGCCACGGTTATTTTCAAGAAGTTCGAGGGATAGGTTTAAAGGCTGATGCCTATTGCTAGAATTTACAAACTGCACTTTTCTTCCAATCGTCAGTACGTAAAGGCGCTGAAGAACATGCTGGGCTTTGTGCCGGGCAACCTGCATCTCTATCAATTGGCGTTTCGCCATAAATCGGTTGCCGTACCGGTAAAGGATGGCATCAAGAACAGCAATGAACGCCTGGAATTCCTGGGTGATGCGGTGTTGGGGTCGGTGGTGGCCGAATTGCTTTTCAAGAAATACCCGTACAAGGGTGAAGGCTTCCTCACCGAGATGCGCTCGAAGATCGTGAGCCGTGCGCACCTCAACCAGTTGTCCAGGAAACTCGGGCTCAATGAGCTGATCCAGTACGACACCCGGATGATCAACTACCCCAACAAGCAGGGCTCGTTGCTGGGCGATGCCTTTGAGGCATTGATCGGTGCGGTGTACTTGGATAAAGGGTATGCGTTTACCAAGAATTTCCTGATCACCCGCATCATCAAGCCGCATGTAGACATCCAGACGCTGGAAGAGACCGAAACCAATTTCAAGAGTAGGCTGATCGAATGGTGCCAACAAGCCGGTAAGGAAATCAGTTTCGTACAAACGGAAAATGCCCAGGGCGATGCCGCCAACATCTTCACGATCCATGCCGTGGTGGATGGTACGGTTCGGGGCATGGGCCGAGACTACAACAAGAAAAGCGCCGAGAAAAGCGCCGCCGAAAAGGCCTGCGAGGCGTTGGGCATACTTTAGTAGCCGTTCGCCATCCGCTTTTCGCATTTCGCATTTCGTATTTCGTGTTTGGAGCACTACCTTTGCGCCATGGCAGCAATCAAACCATCATTGGCGAAAGGCACACGTGATTTCTCGCCTGTCGAGATGGAAAGACGCAGTTACATCTTTGACACCATCAAAGCGGTCTTCACCACCTATGGCTATCGCGAGATACAGACCCCCTCGTTCGAGAACCTGCAGACCCTTACCGGGAAATATGGCGATGAGGGGGATAAGCTGATTTTCAAGATCCTCAATTCGGGCGATTATTTGGCCAAGGTACCTGACGGGCCGTTGGCCGAGCGCGCTTCGGCGCAATTGATTCCGCACATCTCGGAGAAGGCGCTGCGCTATGACCTTACGGTTCCGTTCGCGCGTTACGTGGTGATGCGCCAGCATGAAATCACCCTGCCTTTCAAGCGCTTCCAGATCCAACCCGTATGGCGGGCGGATCGGCCGCAGCGCGGCCGCTACCGCGAGTTCTACCAATGCGATGTGGACGTGGTGGGATCCGACAGCCTGCTCAATGAGGCCGAGTTCGTGCTCATCTACCACGAAGCGCTGACGAACCTGGGCTTGCGCGATTTCACGATCAAGCTCAATAACCGCAAGATATTGAGCGGCATCGCCGAGGTATTGGGTAAGCCCGAACTCATCGTGGACATGACGGTGGCCATCGACAAGCTCGATAAGATCGGTCTGGATGGCGTGGTCACGGAGCTGCTCGATCGCGGTTTCGTTCCCGCAGACCTGGAGAAACTGCAACCGATCATCCAATTGCAAGGCAGCAACGAGGAGAAGCTGCAAGGGTTGAAACGGGTGCTCGCGCATTCGGAGGTGGGCTTGAAGGGCATCGACGAACTGGAGACCGTCATGGGGTACGTCGAACGATTGACTGGCGATGCCGAGCTGTTGACGCGCTTCGTGGATGTGGACATCACGTTGGCGCGTGGCTTGAACTATTACACCGGCTGCATTTTCGAGGTCAAGACCAACGAGGTGGCGATGGGCAGCATCGGCGGCGGCGGTCGCTACGACGATTTGACCGGGATGTTCGGGCTCAAGGGGCTCACGGGTGTAGGTGTCTCGTTCGGTGCCGACCGTATCTACGATGTCCTGGAAGAACTCGGCCTGTTCCCCGACAGCACCGCGCAATCGACCAAGGTGCTCATCAGCAATTTCGATAAACTCGCCGAATTGTACGCCCTCCCGTTGTTGCACAAGCTGCGTCGGCGGGGCGTTGCCGCCGAGTTGTATCCTTCGGCCGCCAAGCTGAAGAAGCAAATGGCTTACGCCGATGCCAAGCGCATCCCGTACGTCGTCCTGATCGGCGAGGAGGAAATCCAGAGCGGCCTGCTTTCGTTGAAGGATATGCAAACCGGCGAGCAGCGCAAACTGGCCGAAGCCGCTTTGCTCGACCTGCTCACCGGATAGCGAATCAGCCGAAAACCGCCTGGAAGACCTCTTCCACCCGGGCCACCGGCCTGATTACGATACCGTATTTGCGGGCATCCACCCCCTTCGTGTTGTATTTCGAGATGTAAATCGTTTCGAAGCCCAATTTTTCGGCCTCGGCGATGCGTTGCTCGATGCGGGTTACCGCCCGGATTTCGCCCGAGAGCCCCACCTCCCCGGCAAAGGCCACGGTGGCCGGGATGGGGATATCCTGTTGGGAAGAAATGATGGCCGTAATCACGGCCAGGTCGATGGCCGGGTCCTCCACGCGCAGCCCACCGGCGATATTGAGGAATACGTCCTGCGCGCTCAGGCGGAAGCCGAAACGCTTCTCGAGCACCGCCAGCAGCATGTTCATCCGCCGCGTGTCGAAGCCCGTGGATGAGCGTTGCGGCGTACCGTAGGCAGACGTACCCACCAATGCCTGTACTTCGATCAGCATGGGGCGCATCCCTTCCAGCAGCACGGCGATGGAAACCCCGCTCATGTTGTCCTCGCGTTGCGAAAGCAGGATTTCAGACGGGTTGCTCACTTCGCGCAGGCCAGCGCCCTGCATTTCATAGATGCCCAGTTCCGAAGCGGAGCCGAACCGGTTTTTCACCGCACGCAGGATGCGGTACACATGGTGTCGGTCGCCCTCGAATTGCAGTACGGTGTCTACCATGTGTTCCAGCACCTTGGGGCCGGCAATGGCGCCGTCTTTGGTGATGTGCCCTACGATGAACACGGGGATGGATGTTTCTTTCGCGAAACGGAGCAGCTCTGCCGTGCATTCGCGCACTTGGGACACGCTGCCCGGAGCCGATTCCACCTGCGCGGAATGGAGCGTCTGTATGGAGTCGATGACCACCAGTTGGGGGGCGACGGCTTCGATCTGCTTGAAGATCTGTTGCGTGGACGTTTCCGTGAGGATGTAGCAATCGGCCTTGGAGGCGCGCGAAAGGCGCTCGGCACGCATCTTAAGCTGTTGTTCGCTTTCCTCACCGGAAACATACAACGTCCGGGCGCTCGGCATGCTGAGCGCAAGCTGTAGCATCAGTGTCGACTTGCCGATGCCCGGTTCGCCGCCGATGAGCACCAAAGACCCCGGCACGATGCCCCCGCCCAATACGCGGTTCAACTCCTGGTCGGGCGTCGCCAGGCGGATCTCGTCGATATTGGCGATTTCGTGGATGGCGGCAGCCTTGCTGGTTCGCTTCGGCGCGCCCGCCGCCGTCCGCCAGTCGGGCGCACGGGCAGCGCTCTTTTCCACCAATTCTTCTACGAATGTGTTCCATTCGTTGCACGAAGGGCATTTGCCCAGCCACTTCGCGGATTCGTATCCGCAACTTTGGCAAAAGTATGTCGTTTTCGTCTTCGCCATTTTCAGTTTTCAGTTATCTCCGGTCTTCGGCCTTCCGAATCCCCTCTTCCGCCGCCCTCATCACCCTGAGCACGTTCCCGCCTAGTATCTTGCGAATATCGGCTTCCGCATAACCCCGTGCAAGCAATCCTTCCGTGATTATCGGGAAATCGCTGCAATCGTCCAATCCTATCGGGGTAGACGTGATGCCGTCGAAATCGCTGCCCAGGCCCACGTGGTCGATTCCCGCCACGTTCACCACGTGGTCGATGTGATCCAGCAGGAGCGAGAGCGGTGGCCGGAGCCGTTCTTTCGCCGCGGTGGGCAACAGGCGGAACTTGGCGTCGGTGGATCGCTTCACGGTGTCGTCCGCGGCGACGTAACGCGCATACAGCCGATTGATTTGGGCGTAATGAGTCGGATCCAGGAAACCCGAATAGAAATTGAGGCAGACCACGCCCCCGTTTTTGGCAAGGGCCTCGAGCTGGTCGTCGTGCAGGTTACGCGGATGCGCCATCAAGGCATACGCATTGCTGTGCGACACCAGCGCGGGCTTGGACGTGGTCGCCAGCGCATCGAAGAAGGTCTGGCGGCCCACGTGCGAGAGGTCGACCAACATGCCCAGCTCATCCATCCGCCTGATCACCTGGCGGCCGAAATCGGTCAGCCCCCGATGTGCCAGGGAGCCGGGTCTCCTCGCCTCGTCGGTTGCCGATGTTGCCCAGCTCGTGCTGTTGTTCCAGGTGAGCGTGAGGTACCGCGCCCCACGGGCGTACAGGCTGTCCAGGTAGTCCAAGCGGTCTTCGATCATGTGCCCGCCTTCGACGCCGATCACAGCGGCTATCTTGCCCTGTCGCGCGATTTGCCCGATGTGTTCGCTGCCGGTGGCCAGGGCGATCGCCTCCGGATACCGCCGTATGGTGGCCATCAGCCCATCGATCTGCTTGTTGGCGTAGGCAAAGGCTTTCCCCTTTCCATACGAGCCGTCGCACCAGACGGCGAAGACCTGCACATCGATGCCGCCTTCACGGATGCGGGGCAGGTCGGTATGGCCCGAACCGATGCACTGGCCGATGTCCTTTCCGCGCATCACCGATCGGTAGAGCACATCGTTGTGCGCGTCGATCACCAACGCATCGAAATGCAGCCGCCAAGGCTCCTGCGCCGACAGGCGGGGGGCGCTGAGGCCGCCGACGCAGCAACAGAGGCATGCCATCGCCCACCTCATCGCGCAACGCGTAGGGATTCGTAGACCGCATCCTGGATCCGGCTCCGGATGTTGAGGTCGTGCAGCTTCGTGCTTACCGCCGGGTGGACACGGTTGGACAGGAAAATGTACACCAATTGTTCCTTAGGGTCGATCCAGATGCACGTGCCGGTGTAGCCCGTGTGGCCAAAGGTCGCGTCGGATGCCAACTTCGAGGGGTAGTGCTTGGCCGTATCCGGATCCGAGCGATCGAAGCCCAGCCCCCGCCGGCTCGTGGCCGACTGCTTGGACGAGAACACGTCGACCGTCTCGGCCTTGAAATAACGGTCGCCGCCGTATTCCCCCCGATTGAGCAGCAGTTGCCCGTAGATGGCCAGGTCATTCGCCGTGGCGAACAATCCCGCATGGCCCGCGATACCGCCTGCCATGGCCGCTCCTTGATCGTGCACATAGCCCTGCAACAGTGTTTTCCTGAACGCCTTGTCGTCTTCCGTGGGCACGATGCGTTCGCGGGCGAAACGCTGGCGCGGCAGGTAGCCGGCCGTCTGCATGCCCAGCGGGCGGTAGAATTCCGTTTGGATATAGTCTTGGATGGGAATGCCCGTCTGGTGTTCGGCCACCTCTTTCATCACGTACATGCTGATGTCGCTATACACATAGGCCCCCGCGGCGTTACGCTTGGAATGGAGCATGGTGGGCCACATGACCGATTCGTAATAGCCCGTGCGGATGAAACACCCATCGGCTACCTTCACGGCATGTGATGCCGACGAGTCGGGGCCAAGGTCGCCCGGCTTCAGGTCGCGGTAGAAGGGTATGAACGGGATGAACCCGGCTTCATGGAGCATGACCTCCCGCAACGTGGTCTTGTCCTTATTGGTGGTCTGTGCCTGGAGCAGGTAGTGGCCCATCGTGCTATCCAGGTCGATGACGTGGCGTTCGGTCAATCGCATGATGGCGGGTGTCGTTGCGGCGATTTTCGTGATGGAAGCCATATCAAAGATATCCGATAGCCGTGTGGGCGTACGCCTTTCATAGGTGTGGTGGCCATAGGCCCGCTCAAAGATCACCTTTCCACTTTTCAACACCATCACCACCGCCCCCGGCGTGGCCCGTTCGCGTATCGCTTCCTGCACAATGGCATCGATGCGTCCGCCCAGTTGCGGGGCTTCCACCACGCCGCCGGCACCGTATTGCAGCCGGATCCGCTCGGTGTTAAAGCCTGCACCCGTGGCGTAGCGGGCGGAAAAGGACCGTGGCAGGCGGGCCGTGCAGGCCAGGCCTCCGAAAACGGACATGGCGGCCTGCTGGGCCGCGGCTTCGGTCGGTTGCGGCGCCCATAGTATCGGGAAATTGACGAAATCCAATGCCTGTAGGTACGCCCCTTCGCCAAGGACTACAAGGATGACCTGCTTGCCGGTGGCTTGGGCATTGATGAATTGCAGCAGGCGCCTGTTGCCCAGGTCGGACGCGTCGATGCCCAGGATGATCGTATTGTGGAATTTGAGCCGCTCATCGGCGGCAGGATAGGCCTGGGCATCGGCCGGTATCACCACTTCCTCGATCGGTGCGTAGCGTGCCAGCTGCTGGCCCAAGGCCGCCCATGCGGGTGTCCGGGGCGGTGCCACGTAGGCGATGGTCCGTTTGCCCAGGTCGCGCAGCGGGACGATGCGTGTATGGTTGTTCAACAGCACGGTATGGTTCGTTGCGTGCGCCGGCAGTTGCGCCTGCGCGCCCGGCGCGATCAAGCAACCCACCAGTAAGGCACACAGCGCTACACGAATCTTCTTCATCATAGACGAATATCGCTAATTTGTGCAAAATATAGCGTGCTCTTGAAAAATTTATGGTAGTTTGCACCTTATTTTACCTGTGGCTATGTTTTACGTCAACGCTTCCTTCTACCAATTCCTTGCCGCGTTGCAAGAGCGGCTCGAAACCGAGCTCGAGCTCAAGTCGCTGTCGGAAAATGCCTGTTTGCTATACGCGGAGGGCATCCCCTTGCGCATTGTCTTTTACCGTTGCCATGCCGGTGGGCGCGTGGCCGTCGCTGGCGACATCCGCCATATCCATATCGATGAGGATCGTTGGGTGGCGCAGCCCGAGTTGGTGCTCAGCCGGATAGCCGCGTTGGCCGGGCAAGCCCTGCGCATCCATGCACGTGAATGCGTCGTGGCCCGTATCGACAAGGCCGTGGCCATGGCGTTCCAGCAAGACCACCACCTCCAGGTTGCCTTGCCGGGCAAGTATCGCTATGGCCTGTTCCACGAGGGCGAGCTCGTGGCGGTGGCGGTGTTCAGCGGCGGCCGGAAGCTGGATGGCAAGCCGCCCGCATACCGGTCATTCGAGCTGCTGCGCTTTTGCCATAAACAGGGTGTCCATGTGGTGGGCAGCTTCAGCAAGCTGCTGGGGGCTTTCGAGGCCGATTTTTCGCCGGGCGACATCATGACGTACGCAGACAGGGACTGGTCGGACGGCGGCAGTTACCGCAAGACCGGCTTTGCCGTCGTTGGCGAGTTGGCACCGCAGGTGCTTTGGGTGGATGCCCGGACCATGCAGCGCTACCACGAAGGGGCGCTTCCGGCCCAAGTCGCCGCGTCGTCGCCGCAGGAACGCGAGCGGCTGGGCTATGTGCCCATCGCCAATAGCGGGAGCCTCAAATTGGTCAGGCGCTCCGGCGGATGATCGGGATTTTTGTATATTCGTCGAATTTTGACGCAAACACAATAGAAAAAGCATGAAAAGAAAACTTCGTATGGGTATGGTAGGCGGCGGGAAAGACGCCTTCATCGGGGCGGTGCACCGCATCGCTGCAAACATGGACGGATTGGTCGAGCTGGTGTGCGGGGCCTTCAGTGTCAACCCCGATATCGCCAAGGATTCGGCCAAGGATCTGTTCATCCCCGAAGACCGTACCTACCTCACGTATGAAGAGCTGATTGCCAAGGAAAGCCAGCTGCCCGAAGACGTGCGGATGGACTTCGTGACCATCGTGACGCCCAACTTCGTGCATTTCGCACCGGCGAAACTTGCCTTGGAGAGCGGGTTCAACGTCGTCATCGAAAAGCCGATGACCTTTACCCTCGAAGAGGCCAAGGAATTGAAGGAAATCGTGGAGCGCACTGGAAAGGTGCTTTGCCTTACCCACACCTACAGCGGGTACCCGATGGTGAAGCAAGCCAAGGCCATGATCAAGGATGGCGTGCTGGGCAAGGTTCGCAAGGTGGTGGTGGAATACCCACAAGGGTGGCTCAGCAGGCTTTCCGAGCGTGAAGGAAATGCACAGGCGGCATGGCGCACCGATCCGAAGCGCTCGGGCAAGAGCGGCTCGATGGGCGATATCGGTACGCATGCGGCGCACTTGGCCGAATACGTGACGGGGTTGCGCATCGATGAGCTTTGCGCCGACCTCTCCACCCTCGTTGAGGGACGGTTGTTGGATGACGATGGCAACGTGCTCCTGCGCTTCGACAATGGCGCCCGGGGCGTACTCGTGGCCTCGCAGATCTCGGCAGGCGAGGAGAACGCCCTGCGCATCCGCGTTTACGGCGAGCGGGGCGGCATCGAGTGGGCCCAGGAAGATCCGAACAACCTGATCGTCAAATTGCTCGATCAGCCCCGGCAATACATCCGTACGGGCAATGGCTATGCCGCGCCGTATGCGCTGAGCAGCTTCGCCACGCACAATACCCGTATCCCATCGGGGCATCCCGAAGGGCTGTTGGAGGCCTTTGCCAATATTTACCGCAACTTCGCCCTCACCGTGTCGGCCAAGCTCAACGGCGAGACACCCACCCCGGAAATGCTTGACTTCCCGCAGGTGGATGAAGGCGTACGGGGCATGGCGTTCATCGACAACGTCGTGGCCAGCAACTTGAGCACCGATAAGTGGACGAAATTCGTCGTATAGCCTCCACGCCCGTTATCGTTATCTTGGGCCCCACGGCTTCCGGCAAAACCCGGTTGGCCGTGGAGGTGGCCCGCCGTCTGGATGGCGCCATCATCAGTGCGGATTCCCGGCAGCTCTATCGCGGCATGGACCTGGGTACCGGCAAGGACCTGGCCGAATACGGCGATGTGCCCCATCACCTCATCGATATCCGCGAAGCGGGCGACACGTACCACGTGGCGCAATACAAGCACGATTTCCACCACGCGTTGCGGATTATCCGCGCGCAGGGCAAGCAGCCCATCCTGTGCGGCGGCACCGGCCTGTACATCCAGTCTGTCCTGCAGCCGTTCGATCACAGCGATGTGCCGGTAGACCCGGCGGCAAGGGCCGCGCTTGAGGCGCATCCCATCGAGATCCTTCGCGAACGGCTTTCGCGATTGCCCGTGCCAGCGGGTTTCCGTGCCGATACCAGCACGAAGAAGCGGCTCATCCGCGCCATCGAGATCTGTACGTGGTGCCAGCACCATCCCTTGCCCCCATCGCCCTACCCGCCCGTGCAGGCGCGGCTATTCGGCATCGATCCGCCGGTCGAGGAGCGTCGGCAACGTATTACGGCGCGGCTCGAGCAACGGCTTAGGCAAGGCCTCGTGCGGGAGGTTTCGGGGCTGCTCGACGCCGGCATACCGCCCGGGAACCTGCTCCACTACGGGTTGGAGTACAAGTACGTCACCCAGTACCTGTTGCGTGAGCTGGATGAGGCGACCCTGTTTGCCCGGCTCAATGCCGAGATCCATCGGTTCGCCAAGCGACAGATGACCTATTTCCGCAAGCTGGAGAAGGATGGGTTGAAGATCCATTGGTTGGTCGGCGGTTCGGTCGACGAGCAGGCGGCACAAGTCATCGCGACGTTCCGCACAACGGAGGCGGAATGAGCGAAGGGGCTTCCGCCCCTCCCTCACATTCCTAAAGTTTTATCTCGACCTCTTTGCCATTGAAGAAATGGAATTCGGTGAGGTGGTACGAACCCACCGCTTTCACCTTGATCCAGCGGCTGAACTTGAAATACCATTTCATCCGGCGCGAAATGAAGCCCGATTTGATGTACGCATAGATGTACGGATGCACGCAGAGCGTGATTTCCTTTTCGTTTTGCTCCTGGAGGATGAAACTGAGGTTGTTCTCGATGTCATCCATCAGCACGATGCTCGATCGGATCTCGCCGGTGCCACCGCATGCCGGGCACTTCTCGTTGGTCACGATAGACATTTCCGGCCGTACCCGTTGGCGGGTGATCTGCACCAAGCCGAATTTGCTTGGCGGCAGGATGGTGTGGCGGGCACGGTCGGCCGCCATGCACTGCTTGAGGTAGGCATACAGTTCCTTGCGGTGGTTCGGCTTGTGCATGTCGATGAAATCGATCACCACGATGCCGCCCATATCGCGCAGCCGCAGCTGACGGGCGATTTCCTTGGCCGCCTCCATGTTCACCTGCAGGGCATTGTCCTCCTGGTTTTCCTTGTTGGAGGTACGGTTCCCGCTGTTCACGTCGATCACGTGCAGCGCCTCGGTGTGCTCGATGACCAGGTATGCGCCGCCGTGCAGGTTTACCGTCTTCCCGAAGGCCGCCTTGATCTGCCGCTCGATGCCGAAGTGCTCGAAGATCGGCTCGCGGTGTTTGTAGAGCTTCACGATCTTCTCGAGGTCGGGCGAGATTTCCTGTACGTAAGAGCGGGTCTCCTCAAAGATCGCCTGGTTGTTTACGTAGATGTTCGAAAACTCGTCCGTGAGGATGTCGCGCAGGATCGTCGATGCCCGATCCATTTCGCCAAGCACCTTTTGCGTGGGCTCCGCCTGTCGGAGGCGGCTGGTCAGCACCTCCCATTTGGCGATGAGGTCCAGGAGGTCCTTCTGCATCTCCGCCACGCCCTTCCCTTCGGAGACCGTACGGATGATGACGCCGAAATTGGCCGGCTTGATGCTTTCCACGATTTTCTTGAGCCGGTTCCGCTCGGCATTGCCCTTGATGCGCTTGGAGATGGATATGGCGCTTGAGAAGGGCACCAGCACCACGTATCTCCCCGCTATCGAAAGGTCTGAACTCAGCCGGGGCCCTTTGGTAGAGATGGGCTCTTTGGCTATTTGGACAGGCAGCAGCATGTTCCGGGTCAATACCTCGGATATCTTGCCGGCCTTGTTGATGTCCTTCTCTAATTTTAGACTATCGAGCAGTTTTTCCTTGTAACTGCCACTCTTTACCAGTTTGGTGAGCTTGATGAGCGATTGCACCTGCGGACCGAGGTCCAGGTAGTGCAGGAAGGCATCCTTGGAATATCCAACATCCACGAAGGCGGCATTGAGGCCGGGCATGATCTTCTTGATCCTGCCCAGGTAAATGTCGCCTACGGCATAGTTGTTGTTTGCCTGTTCCTTATTGAGCTCTACAAGCTGTTTGTCCTGAAGTAAAGCGATAGTGACTCCCTTTTCGGGAGTAGAATCGATGATTAACTCCTTTACCAACAGCTACTTCTTTTGCAAAGCACGGCACGCCGCTTACGCGCGACGCCTGCTTTGAATGAAACCATAAAATACGTTTAACAAGCACGCCTCATGCTCCTGGCAGGTTTTGTTGGGTGGGGCAGAGTTCAATTGTGAAATCACGCTCATTTATATACCCCATTCCAGAAGTGGGCCGCTGCGCCAGGCAAGCTTATTTTTTCTTGTGCCTGTTCTTTCTTAAACGTTTTTTACGTTTGTGGGTAGCCATTTTGTGTCGCTTTCTTTTCTTTCCGCTTGGCATAGCTTCGAATTTTTTTGAATGAATAAATTAAATGATCAATTGCTCAATTCATCGATTTTCCGATTGATAAACTGAGTGAGGGTCGGATCCGCGGCGAGGTCCCTGCTTTTTTCGAACGCAGCGATCGCTTCGCGTTTCAACCCAATGTTTTCATAACTGGTGGCCAGGTAAAAATAAGATTCGGCATCGGGCTGCAGCTCCACCACCGTCTTGAATCGGTCTATGGCCCGGTCAAACTGGCGCGATTGCATGGAAAACAAGCCCAGGCTCCGGTTGGCCGCCACGTGTTTCGGATCGGCCTCGACCACCTCCCGGAGCAATGCGATGCCAGCCATCGGGTTGTTGGTGCCGCTTACGTAGGCACTGCCCAATCCGGCCTTGGCGTCCAGGTTCTGCGCATCCAGTGCCGTTGCCTTTTCGTAGGCATGGATGGCCCGCTCGTTGAGTGCCCTTGCCGTGAGTGTGTCTTGCAGGTTGGTGTAGGCGGCCCGATAGGCGTCGCCGGCTTGCAACCAATGGTCGAAGCCATTGTCGAGCTCGGCCAGCTGCTCGTAGATGAAGCCAATCGGGGCGAGCCTGTTCACGTCGTCCCATTTCACGGCCAGCTGCTCCAGCAGCGCGGCCTTTTCAGGGCCGTCGGCCCTTGGCAGTTGGGCTTCGATGTCGGCGATTTCCTGGATGATCGCGGCGTTGAGCCCTTGCTTGGCCTGCTGCGAAACCCGCTCGAATGTCACCTGCGCGGCAGCGCCGCCCGTTGCGGGCCCGGCACCTTTGTCTTCGTTCACCAAGCCCTTGATCGGCTGCACCAATAGAAAGGCCATCAGCACAACGGTTGATGTGATGGCGACGATCTGTTTGGTCTTTTGCTGCATGGGGGGTTACGTTACCTTTGCCGAGGTAGCAATTATTTGTTGCCGGATTTTACTTTCTCGACAAACGTTTTGGCCGGTTTGAACGTCGGCACGTAGTGTGCAGGGATGATGATGGCGGTATTCTTTGAAATGTTGCGGGCGGTCTTTTCCGCGCGTTGTTTCACCACGAAGCTACCGAAGCCCCTTACGTAAACATTCTCGCCACCGATCATCGCATTTTTCACGACTTTGAAAAAAGCTTCAACCGTTTCTTGGACGTCTACTTTCTCTAATCCTGTTTTGTTGGCGATTTCTGCGATAATTTCTGCCTTAGTCATATCTATATTTTTTGTAATTAATTATTTTTCAATGCGTAAGCCCACGCAATGTTGGGGATGCAAAAGTATTGCTTTCTAACGACATCTTAAAATAATTTGTTAATTTTTTGTGAATGAGCTGTTTTCGACGATTTCCCCATCGGCTGGCGCTACAACGTTTTCGTAGATATTTATCCGTAATATTGTACCGTTTAAGGCCAAAATTGCCTAATATTGGCAGTTGAATACAATGGAATAGACCTTATTTTCTTTTTGATATGGACGGATTGAAACAGTTTTCATTGGCCGGCAAGGTCGTGGTCATCACCGGCGCCACGGGTGTTTTGGGCGAGTCGTTCGCGCTGGCCACCGCCGGCGCGGGGGCCAGGGTGGCCATATTGGGACGCAACCGCGAGCGTGCGGACGCGCGTGTCGAGGCCATCCGGGCGAGCGGCGGCGAAGCCATCGCCGTCATCACCGACGTGTTGGACGAGCAGGCCGTGCACCGGGCCAAGGACGAGATCCTGGATACTTGGGGTACCATAGACGGGCTGGTCAATGCCGCGGGCGGAAACATCCCCGGCGCCACCATCGGGCCGGAACAGAACCTGTTCGACGCCCAGATCGCCGATACGCAGCGCGCGGTGGAGCTCAACCTCTTCGGTACGGTCATCCCTACCCACGTCTTCGGTCGCGTCATCGCCGAGAAGGGCAAGGGATCCATCGTGAATATCTCTTCGCTGGCCGCCCAGCAGGCCATCACGCGGGTGATGGGCTACACCATGGCCAAGTGCGCCATCGAAGGGTATACCAAGTGGCTGGCCGTCGAGCTGGCCCAGCGTTACAGCGATCAGGTGCGGGTCAATGCCATTGCGCCGGGGGTCTTTCTCACGGAGCAGAACCGCACGCTGTTGACCAATGCGGATGGGTCGTACACCGACCGTGCGCAGCGGTTCGTGAACAACACCGCCTTCGGCAGGCTCGGCTCGCCCGAGGAACTCACCGGGGCATTGATTTTCCTGCTGAGTGACGCCTCGGGCTTCATCTCGGGCGAAACCATCCTGGTGGATGGCGGATTCAATGCGTGGACGGGGGTGTGATATGACCAAGAGACTTGAACAGGCGTGGCGGTGGTACGGGCCGGATGATACCGTTTCGCTGCAGGATGTCAAACAGGCGGGTGCCACGGGCATCGTCACCGCATTGCACCACATCCCCCATGGGGCGGTATGGCCATTGGAAGACATCCGCGAGCGGAAGGCCATCATCGAGGCCGCGGGCCTCACGTGGAGCGTGGTGGAGAGCGTGCCCGTGCACGAGGCCATCAAGACCGGCAGCCCGGCCATGGGGCCTTACCTCAACAATTACAAGCAGACCCTGCGCAACCTGGCCCAGGAAGGGCTGAAGACCATTTGCTACAACTTCATGCCCGTGTTGGATTGGACGCGCACGCAGCTCGACCTGGAAATGGCCGACGGATCCAAGGCGCTCTACTTTGACTGGAACGACCTGGCGGCGTTCGACCTGTTCATCCTGGAGCGCGAGGGTGCCGGGCTGGACTATCCCGAAGGCATCCGGGCCGAGGCCAAGCGGCGTTTCGACCGGTACACGCCGGCGCAGCGCGACGCGCTCGTGGCCAACATCCTGATGGGCGTGCCGGGCGAGCGCAGCGCCGAGCTTGACGAGCTCCGGGCCAGCATCCACACCTACGCCGAAATCGGTTTCGACGGGTTGCGGCAAAACCTGCGCTGGTTCCTGGAGGCCATCGCCGAGGTGTGCGAGGAAGAAGGCATCCGGATGACCATCCATCCCGACGACCCCCCCTATCCCATCCTGGGCCTGCCGCGCATCGCGAGCACTAAGGAGGACCTGTTGTCCATCATCCGCGGGGTGGACCGGCCGTTCAACGGCATCTGCTTCTGCACGGGTTCGCTCGGCGCGGGCGTGGCCAACGACATCCCGGCGATTTTCGATGCCGTCAAGGAGCGCGTCTACTTCGCGCACCTGCGCAACGTGAAGAAAGACCCACAGCGCAACTTCTACGAAGCGGATCACCTGGGCGGCGACGTCGACATGGTCGCCGTGATGAAAGCGTTGGTGGCCGAGAACCAACGGCGGGACGTACCCATCCCCTTCCGGCCAGACCACGGGCACCAAATGCTGGATGACCTGCAGAAAACCACGGCCCCGGGCTATTCGGCCATAGGCCGCCTTCGCGGGCTGGCCGAGCTGCGTGGTTTGGAGTTGGGTATCATTGGATAATAATTTGTAGTTTTAAACAAAGAACAGACTCACATGGCCAGTTTCCTCAACGACGACTTCCTGTTGCAATCCGCTACGGCGGTGAAGCTCTACCACGATTACGCCAAGGACCTCCCCATCATCGACTACCATTCGCACCTGCCGCCCGATGCGGTGGCTTCCGATGCCAACTTCAGGAACATCACCCACATCTGGCTGGCGGGCGACCATTACAAGTGGCGTGCGCAGCGCGTGCTGGGCATCCCCGAAAAATACATCACGGGCGACGCGGATGACCGCGAGAAATTCCGCAAGTGGGCCGAGGCGGTGCCCTATACGTTGCGCAACCCGCTCTACCACTGGACGCACATGGAGCTCAAGGATCCGTTCGGCATCACCGAGCTGCTGGGGCCCGACAACGCCGACGCGGTCTTCGACAGCACGCAAGCGCAGCTGCAGACACCGGCATTCACGCCGCGCGGGTTGCTGCAGCATTTCGGGGTGGCCATGGTGGGCACCACCGATGACCCCACCGATGACCTCCGGCACCACCAAGCCATCGCCCAGTCGGGCTTTGCCACGCGGGTGCTGCCGTCGTTCCGGCCAGACAAGGCCTTCCAGCTCAGCAAGGGCGATGCCTACCGCCAGTACATCGAGCAGCTGCAGGTAAGCAGCGGCACGGCCATCGTAGACCTGGACACGCTGCTGGATGCGCTGTCCAACCGCTTCTACTATTTCCATCGCCACGGCTGCCGCATCGCGGACCACGGGCTTAACCAGTTGCCCTTGCAGGCCACCTCGCCCGTGTCGCTCGATGAGGTGTTCAAGCGCGTGCTGGATGGCGACGACCGCTTGGCCGCCGAGCACGAGGATGCGTTCACCTACGTGGTGCTCTCCGAGCTGTGCAAGCTGTACCACGACAAGGAGTGGGTGCAACAGTTCCATTTGGGGCCGCTGCGCAACAACAACAGCCGCAAGCTGCGCGAGCTCGGGCCAGACACCGGGTACGATTCCATCGGTGATTTCCAGCAGGCCGAGCGCCTGTCGCGCTTCCTGAACGCGCTGGAGGACGAAGGCCGGTTGGCCAAGACCGTGGTGTACAACCTCAACCCCGCAGACAATGCCGTCTTTGCCGCCATGATGGGCAATTTCCAGGGCGAAGGCGTCAAGGGCAAGATGCAGTTCGGTTCGGGTTGGTGGTTCCTGGATCAGCTGGATGGCATGACCCAGCAGCTCAACACGCTGTCGAACATCGGCCTGGTGAGCTGTTTCGTGGGCATGCTCACCGATTCACGGAGCTTCCTGTCCTACTCGCGGCACGAATACTTCCGGCGGTTGCTGTGCAACCTGTTCGCCGAAGACATCGAGCGGGGGCTCATGCCCGCCGACATCCCTTGGACGGGCAAGATCGTACAGGACATCTGCTACCACAACGCCAAGGGCTACTTCGGGCTGTAGGCGGGGCGTGTGTTCACCCTTCCCGTTCCTTGTCACACGTTGTTCTTGTTGGTTTTCGTATAGGCCTTCAACGCCCGTTTCGTGGCCCGTTCCTGCCAGCCTTCTACCAACAAGTCCGTCAATTCGCCCGGATCGACGCGCGCCAATCGCACCGATATGTAATCATACCCGTCGAAATGCGGCGTGGTGAAGTAGACCGCTGGATTCGCGGCCAGCAACGCTTCCTTTCTTTTGGTATAGATGGCGATCGATTGCAGATCGTCCTGTATCCGGGCGAAGATGCACTTGCCCGCATAGAAGCCGGGCGTACCGTGGCAGGGCTTTTCCTGTGCCTCGGGCAGCCGCGCTACCGCATCGCGGATGATGTGCAGGAAAAAGGGATAGTCTATGGCCATGATACAAAAGTCTGGGTTATTTTTTCCATGCGATGTTATCCGGCAGCATCTTGGATGAGGCGAATCACGGCGGCGACGGCGATCAGTATCGCCAGCGTTGTATAGATCGTCTTGGTATTCCTGGCCAGCCAATTGGGCAGGTAGATGTCGAAATTGTCCCGCGTGGAGGAGGAGTATCGGCGCGCCACGAGCGTCAGCGGGCACGTCCAGCGGAATAGTAGCAGGATCAGTCCTTCCAGTAAAACCAGCCCAAGGCAGGCCCAGAACCAATGATCCAGACTGCCGAACGCCACCGCGTACAGCATGTAGCCGATCACCACATTGTAAAACACCCAAATCAAGGTGTGGAGCGATTTTATCGCCTGTAATTTCCGCGCCGTCGTCATCGTTTCAAGCCATACCGGAGTTATTAATCAAATATACGAGATCTGCCGTCCGCTACCGGCAGGGGCGATGAAAAATTTTTCACCGTTCAGGCCAGAAAAAATATGCTTTTGTTAAACTTTCATTAAATTTGTAGTGATTAACTGCTTAAACGATGGAAGATTTCACCCATCATGCCGACGAAGCGCTCGTGTCCCTGCTCCAGCAAGGGAGCGAGGCGGCGTTCACCGCGGTGTATGGGCGGTATTTCGATCCGTTGTTTGTCGGTGCCATCAAGTTGGTGGCCGATGCGGACCATGCCATGGATATCGTGCAGGACGTGTTCACCGAGCTCTGGCAGCACCGGGCCTCGCTGGGCGTCACCGCCTCGTTGAAGGCCTACCTCTATGGTGCCGTGAGCCACGCCGCACTCAATGCCATCAAGCACCGCAAGGTTTCCGACCGGTACATCCAGCACCTCATGGCCGCGGCCGAAACACCCGCCCCGATGGCCGACCAGCGTTTGCGCGAGCGGGAACTGCAAGCGGCCATCGACGATGCCGTGAGCAAGCTGCCTGCGCGCATGCGAACGGTCTACGAACTCACCCGCAATGAAAACCTCACGCACAGGGAAGTGGCCGAAAAACTGGGCATATCGGAGCACACCGTCAAGGCACAGGTATCCAATTCGCTCAAATCCCTGCGGGAATCGCTCGCCAAGTGGATTTTTTTCTTGCTCATTTCCTGCGGGTTATCACTTTTTTCAATTTTCATCTAGTCGTTAGGCCCCCGTTAGTTTCCTTATAAGCGATAACCCCGGAAAAGGGGACGTGAATATGAACAGGAAAGAAGCGGAAGCACTGATCGAAAAATACCTGGCGGGACACTGCACGGCGGAAGAGCGCGACCTGGTGGAGCGGGTGGTCATCCAGACCATCAACGATGCGGATGCCGGCGTCAGCAAGGAAGACGTGCAGCGGTACAAGGAACAGTTGCGGCCCGCGCTTGCCCACATACTGCAAGGCAATGCAGACACACCGACCAGAACGGTATCCCGGCGCTTCCGGTGGCTGCCTTATGCCGCGGCAGCCGCCATCCTCCTTGCCGTCGGTTGGCTGCTGCTAGACGATAGTGGTCAGTCGACAGTCGATAGCCTCGCCGCCACGGAAATCCTTCCCGGCGGCAACCGGGCCACCTTGACCCTCGCCGACGGCCGTGTGATAAACCTGGACGAAGCCCAAACCGGAATCATCGTCGGAGCCGAAGCCATCACCTACGACGACGGATCAGCCGTTAGTCCAGCAGATAGCCCGAATGCAGGACTTACGACTTATGACTTACAACTTACCACTCCGAAGGGCGGCACCTACCAAATCACCCTGCCCGATGGCTCCAAGGTCTGGCTCAATGCAAACAGTACATTGAAATACCCATCCCGATTCTCGGGAGAATCACGGGATGTGATTTTGGAAGGCGAAGCGTTTTTCGAGATTCAGGAAATCCAAGGCACGCGCGACACGCGCGCGCCCTTCAAAGTCCTGACCGCCGGCCAAACCGTCGAAGTACTCGGAACGGAGTTCAATATTTCGGCATACAAGGACGACCCCGAAACCAAAACCACGCTCGTGGAAGGCAAGGTGCGCGTGGAAGCCAATGGTGCGAGTTTGCAACTCGTGCCTGGCGAACAAGGAACGACGGCTGGCGAAGGGTTAACCAAACACCGCGTCGACACCAAACCCTTCACCGCCTGGAAAGACGGTTACTTCATCCTGAAAGGGACGGTGCCCGAGATCCTCAAGCAGATCAGCCGCTGGTACGACGTGGAGGTCGCCTACGAAGACACATTGCCCGCGGAGGCCACCGTGGTGCTCAACATGCCGCGGGATGTCCCGTTGGCAGACGTATTGTATGCGCTGCAGGCCAGCGAACCGGCCATGCAGTATCGATTGGAGTTAATTAACAAAGGCAGTGGACAAAAACAGGCGGAAAGGAGGTTGACCATATTCAGAAAGGCTTACTAGACCGGGGGTAAGGTCGGCAAGAAAAAAGCGGCAACAGGTTCGCACCCTGTCACCGCCATATCGTCGGCGTACCCTGCACAAAACAGAAAGGAATGAACTAACTTATTTATGTCTTCGGATTGAACGCGGGTTGTACCGTATTCATTTCCGGGGATCAACCAGACGCACAAACTTACGAATTAACCCGTAGGTGTGCGTTCAGAAATGAACATTTATGAAAGAATTTTATGGGTCAGCCGCCCATGGATATGGCAATCGCCGCTTGGAGACAGTTTGGAAAGGAGTCATCATGCGATTGTGTACAACGGTAGCCGTGCTAGCCACGGTATTCAGTTTGGGCCATGCCGAGCGATCGCTCGCGCAGCGGGTGTCCATCCATCGGACCAACGTTTCCCTGGAAACGATCCTGGATGACCTCCGCATCCAGACCGGCTACGGGTTTTCGGTGCCGGGGAAGATCTATGAACAGGCCGGACAGATCACCTTGGATAAGGAAAATGTGGATTTGCGCGAGGTGCTTGATGAGCTCGCCCAGCGGTTGGGCTTGCAGTATGACCTCCCGGAGGGCAAGAAGGTCATCGTGATCAAGGAGGGTGAGGGTCGCGCAGATGGGCGTAGCGACGCGAGGCATCGCGTCTCCGAGAATGGGTCGCTACTGATTTTAGCCTTCCCCATCGTCACCGGAAAAATCGTTGATTCGTTGGGAAATCCGCTTTCGGGCGCTTCCGTCCGCATACTCGACGCGGAAAGGAAGCGTACTTCGTTGCAAACACAAACGGATCGGGAAGGTAATTTCATCCTACGCAATGTCCCCGACGATGCCACGCTGGAAATCTCCTATGTGGGGTATATCACGTTGCACGTGAAAGCCACAACTAGTGTCGGTCGGGTGGTGATGCGTATGGAGCCGAGCGTGTTGGACGAAGTGGTGCTCAACGCGGGTTATTATAAAACCACGGAAAAGAAGAGAACGGGTAGCATATCCAAAGTAGGTGCCGAACAAATCGCTGAACAGCCCATTTCAGATCCCCTACAGGCCTTAAAAGGGCGGGTTGCTGGTCTTTTGGTGAGCGAAACGAACGGTGTGCAGGGAGGTGCCGTGAATGTACAGATTCGTGGCAACAACTCCCTTGCGTCCGGAAGCAATCCGCTGTATATTGTGGATGGTATACCTTATCCTTCTTCGCCTTTGGATCCTGAATCTCTTGTGATTGCTTCACTAATTAATGCCAATACAGCATCCAGCCCCTTAAATACATTGAATCCAAACGACATCGAAAGTATTGAAATATTGAAGGATGCCGATGCGACGGCTATTTATGGCTCCAGAGGAGCCAACGGGGTCATTCTGATAACGACAAAGCGGGGCAAATCAGGGCGCACGAAGCTGGATATCGATTATTATTCTGGTATTGCCCAGATGAATGAGCGTATGGATCTTCTATCCCTCCCACAATACCTAAGTTTTCGACAAGCAGCATTTGCCGTCGATGGTGTTACGCCGACCGAATTGACTGCACCGGATTTGACATTATGGAGCCAAACCGAAAGCACCGATTTCCAGGACTTGTTCTTCGGCGAAACAGCTGCCTTGAATAATGCCAATGTAAGTTTAAGCGGCGGTAGCCAACAGACCCAATTTATGCTGTCGGGAAATTACCGTAATCAGGGTTCGACTAATCCCGGTGATGACTTGGGGTTGGAAAAGTTGGTGGCTCGATTGGCAATCGACCATTCCATGTTCAGTGACAAGCTAAAGTTACAAGGAAATTTCATGTTGGGTAGCGAGCGAAATAAGTTTGCTGCAAGTTCTGAACTTTATCGATCTATAATAACAGCACCTAATTATCCCCTCTATAATGACGACGGGTCGTTATATTGGTCGGAAGATCCTCGGTTGGTGAATCCGTTGGCTCATATAATGAGAACCAGCGAGAATAAGACCCAAAATTTGACAAGTAACTTAAACCTGGATTATCAAATAGATGAAGATTTGACTTTTTCAACCAGTGTAGGTTATACGTCCATCATTCTTGATCAGAAAGTTTTACGGCCAATCGCGTCTGGAAATCCCAATACTTCGACTTTAAACGGATATGGTTTATACGGTACAGTTTACACTAAAAATCTTATTGTCGAACCAAAATTGACCTATCGAAAATCTTTTGTTGAAAAGGGACTATTTAATGTACTCTTGGGAGCAACCTATCAAAGCAATGAAAATTTAAATGAGCTGTTAAGCGGGGCGAATTTTGTCAATGATGAGCTGATTGGCGACATTCGATCGGCGGCTAATATTGAAGCCTTGTTTAATGAGAACATTGATTATCGATACGCCTCTGCCTACGGCAGATTGGGTTGGGAATGGGACGAAAGGTATTTAGCCAATGTCAGTTTTAGAAGGGATGCGTCGTCGAGGTTCGGCCCCAACAAAAAAACAGCGAATTTCTGGGCGGTTAGCGGCGCCTGGTTGTTTTCGGAAGAAGCGTTTTTAAAGGACAGCCGCGCCATGAGTTTTGGCAAGCTAAGGGCTAGCTACGGCACTTCCGGCAACGACCAGATTCCAGATTACGGCTATTTGCCAAACTACGGGTCTAGTGAAGCCTACCAAGGCACTACCTTGGGTCCGCTTAGAATTGCCAATGCCAATTATTCCTGGGAAGAAAATAAAAAATTGGAAATCGGTTTAGAGCTTGGCTTCGTGGAAAACCGGTATCGATTGACTGCCAATTTTTTCAGGAACCGCTCCGGGAACCAACTCGTCGGGCAACCGTTGCCCACGCAAACAGGT
Source organism: Parapedobacter sp. (assembly GCA_037190485.1). Classification (GTDB taxonomy): domain Bacteria; phylum Bacteroidota; class Bacteroidia; order Sphingobacteriales; family Sphingobacteriaceae; genus Parapedobacter. Next base: position 9,363 of record JBBCJB010000014.1, on the reverse strand, counting down.
TTTGCTTCCTATCAGGCAAATCTACCGGCGTTGGTTGAAAACAAGGGGTGGGAAGTTGATTTAACTGCGGGGATAGTGAATAGGCAAAAATTTCAATGGCAATCCAGTATCAACGTTACCATGCCGACTAACACACTATTGGAATTCCCCGGGCTGGCAAGTTCGACGTATGCCAATCAGTACATTATCGGAAAACCCATTGATAACTTCATTTTGTACCGTTTTTTAGGCATCGACCCGGCAACAGGATTGACGTTGCTTGAGGATGTGGATGGCAACGGAATCTATTCTCGTCCAAGTGATTTTCAATATGTTGGCAAAACATACCCAGACATTTATGGGGGTTGGCACAATCAATTCAAAATTGGGAATTTCGGTTGCAGTGTTCTACTTCAATTCCGCCAAGGATTCAAACAAAATACATTTTTAGGGGATTTTCCGTCAGGTAGTCTAGGGGACGGAACCTTTAATATTGGAATCGATGCGTTAAACCATTGGAGCAATCCAGGGGATCAGGCTGCTTATCCTATGTTAGGGGTGACATCCACCATAGCCTCAAACAGCTTTATCCAGTTTCGTCAATCTTCGGCGGTGCTCTCTGATGCTGATTTTATAAGATTGAGTAATGTATATGCATCCTATAATCTTACCGATGTATTTCGAGGGAAAACGTTCTCCTATTTTGAGCTTTACCTATCAGGCCAAAACATTTTTACGTTAACGGACTACAATGGTCTAAATCCGGAATCTGGCCCATTCGCTCCACCGCCACTGGAGATATGGAGTTTGGGACTAAAATTGACATTTTAAAAAAACATGTTATGTTAAATAATAGATGTATAATTTATACGCTCTTCGCCTTACTAATCTGCTCTTGTGAGGATTTCGTTGAAATCGATTCACCGTCCTTTCAGTTGACCGCTGAACAAGTTTTCAATGATCAGTCATCAGCGGATGGCGCCGTTAGAGAGATGTACAGGTATTACATGTCGGCTCTTGGGGGCCGGGCAGATGGTCCAGCCATGCACTATAGTACGCTTCAATCGGATGAATTGCTTGATTTTGCTAATAATGTTTCCTATATCCCCATAGAAAATTATGAAATCCTTTCTGAAGACTTCATTGTAGACCTAAGTTGGGCTGCTTTTTATGCATTGATTTATCGAGCTAATGCGGTCATTGAAGGGGTCAGCAACAAGGATTATGCAAAAAAAGGACAATTTGATGGGGAGGCCCGCTTTTTACGGGCTTGGACATATTTCAAATTGATCAATCTTTTTGGAAATGTTCCTTTGGTCACTTCAACCAGTGTAGATGAAAATATCTACCTTCCAAGAACTGATTCGCAAGCTATTTACGAATTAATCATTTCTGATTTAGAAATCGCCTTTACCAACGTCCCAGAGGATTACTTGCATGCCGAGGGAGAAAAAATCAGGGTCAACAAATGGGCTGTTGCAGCCTTATTGGCGCGGGTATATTTATACCAGCGGGATTGGACAGCAGCAGAAAGTTACGCTTCCATGGTTATCAATTCAACTAAGTTTAACCTCGTCGACATATCCACCACACCAATATTCTCAAAAAATAATGGAGAGGCTATCTTGCAGTTTTCTCCGGAGGTACGATATGGTATGGGCACCTATAGAGTTTCATATTTTTACCCCTACACAATATTGGGGGCTTCACTACGCTTTCCAATCGATCCCGTTCTAGTGGCCAAATTTGATGATAACGATTTACGTAAAGCAAATTGGTTCCATAGGGTTGTCACCGGTAATCTCACATTTTATGAACCTTATAAGTTTAAGGAGTACCTATCGACTAATACCTCGGAGGCCGTAACAACCTTGCGATTAGGGGAACAATTTTTGATTCGGGCGGAGGCAAGAGCAGAGCTAGGTGACCTGATTGGTGCGCAAGCAGACCTGAATGTGATTCGAAGCCGGGCGGCATTGGCGGCGACAAGCGCAACCACCCAAACGGAATTACGGTTGGCTATCGAAGATGAACGTTATCGTGAACTGCACACCGAAGAATTTCACCGTTGGTTCGACCTTAAACGGACAGGGCGCGCTGAGGCGATCTTGGGCCGTCATATTGGATTTGATCCGGCCGTTGATTTGTTGTGGCCCATCCCGGCCATGGAGATGGGTAGAAACCCAAATCTTACGCAAAATCCCGGTTATTAAATACTGCAACACATCGTTAGAGTTGTTCATAAATAAGATAACATAACAATATGTCATTAAATAAGATTTATAAAGGATGGTCAACGGTATTGATTATTGCAATGTCCTTGATTTGTTTTACCGGTCGTTCACAAGAAAGAAATCAATCTTCTGCGATTTCCATCAGGCCTGCAAAGCCCGCGCCAGGCGAAAAGGTAACCATCCAATTTAACCCAAAAGGGACCCTGTTGGAACATGCCAAATCCATTCAGATGGAACTACTCAGTGCTGTATTCAGTCGGTCGGCTGGTGAATTACAATATGTGCCAGAAACGATCAAGATGGGGAAAATGGGGGATGGCTGGTCGGCAGCCTTGTCATTGTCGGATTCAATGCACGCCATCGCTTTTCAATTTGTCGGCGAGACGGGGATATTTCAAGATGCGCATGCCAATCTTATAAGGACATTCACCAGCGATGGGGAAGAAAGTATCGATTCGAGAATAGCCAGTGCATACCTTGCTTTGAAACTTTTTGGCGAGCAAATTGATTTTGATTCCTTATTTACATTTTTTGAGGATGATTTCGAATCCAAACGCCGATATTTTGGCTCCGCGTATGGTAACGCATTGATGCTGCGCAAAGATAAAGATGTTATTCAAAGAGAGTTAAAAACGCTATACAAGTTCCAGGATCTATCGGATGGGGATTATCTTAAAAAATACGAAGTATTCCAGCGCTGGCAAGATCTGCTGGGCTTAGACCAAACTGCCCTCGATCGTATTAGAAAGGATGGCACCGAACGTAATCCGAGAGGTGTTTTTCAGGAGCGAATCCTGTTTGATTCTATTTCTCGTTTGCAGGATTTAAATTCCAAACGGAGAATGATTCAGGAGACCGAGAGCTCACCGGTCGTCGGGCATTATTATGTGAGTTCCGTAGTCATTTTATTTAGGGCACTTATGCAGGCAGGTAACTACGATGAGGCTGTAGCATTATATCAAGATAGATTGACACCTGCCCTCAATGGTCAACCCTTATCCTCATACCGTACTATATATGAAAAATTGATTCTTCGGGAACTTCTTAGGTTCAGGGGAAGCTGGACGAAAGCCTCTGATATTGCGAAACAGGCCGTCAGCGTAGCCCGGAGAGAACTGAAGGATCCTACGGAAATTAATGACAGCAAATTTCCGTCGCAGTGGCTTGCACATCGTAAAGAAAATTTAGGTAGTTTACTGTTATTATACGCCGAGGCGCTAACAAAGAACGGCCTAGACACGGAAGCCCTCGCCGTATATGCCGAAGCGACCACCTATATACCGGTGGAAAGCCAAGACTTCGGTAGCCTCAGATACTATGCGCAGTTGCTTAGGACAGCAGGACAGGCAAAGAAAGCCGATTCCATCACCTCGCTGCGCTTCCAGAAAGAGCTGACGGGGCGACTTCAACCTGCGCCGGATTTTACCCTGCTGGACCTGGACGGAAATACGGTGAGCCTGACGGCGCTTAAAGGAAAAGTAGTGATACTTGACTTTTGGTCAACAAGTTGTGGTCCTTGCAAGGCTTCCTTACCGGCCATGCAAAAGGCCGTTGAAATTTTTTATCATGATCCCGAAGTCGTTTTCTATTTCATAAACACGCTGGAGCGGGGCAACAACAGCGAAATACACGCTAAGGTTAAGGATTTCATGATAGACAATCAGTATTCCTTCAACGTACTGCTGGATTCAGGGGATCACGTCAGGGAGGCCTTTGGAGTGGGTGGTATACCCATGAAATTCCTGATTGACCGACAAGGAAATATTCGCCATCAAGAAAGCGGCTTCAACGGCGACGAAGAAGGGTTAATCTATGGATTGGCCTCATTGGTCGACATCCTAAGAATGGAAAGCAAAAAATAGCAAGCATTTATGAATATGAAAACGCAAATCACTCTTTTCATGGCACTTTTGATGTGCCTAGCATCAAATGGGCAAACCGGGGAATTCACCTCTTCCCCAAGTCCGATCAGTGTGCGGGATGCCATAGCGATGGTGCGAATCTATGACGGTTACAAAGAAGACTTCGGTGCCTTTTCGCCGGATGGCTCTAAGTTTGTGACGGTAGTATACAGCGGTATTCTGGAAAATAACGTGAACCGTTATTTGCTGTTGGCTTTCGACATTAATGCTATTTTTCGAAGCAAAGAAGTTCAAATAGATACGCTATTATCCATTGATTTTAAAGGAAATCTAAAGGATCAGGCCGCGTCGCCCATAGCTGATTTAAAAATATGCGACGACAACAGAACGGTTGTGTTTTTGGGTTCGATCGAAGGGGAACCCAACCAAGTTTACGCAGTCGATCTGTATGCAAAGGCTATCAAAAGATTGACACCCGGCGATTCCGAAATCACGGAATACAACGTCTCCGGTGTTGGAGACTTGACATTGTTTGCCGTTGCAGAGGCTGACCCAACAGACAGTAAGGAAGAGGATGGCGCGGGTATTTTTCCGTATGAACGAAAGAAGCCCAATAACAATCGAATCATCTCGACTGTTGTGGGCAACGATAAATTTCCCGATCTGCATAGAAAGTATTATCTCCCAAAGCTAGTAGGAGCTCCGACTTGCTTCTTTGATTCCCGAAACAGCAAACGCACCCAGCCGACCAGATGGGATCTGGCTATGGACACCTCACGTTCATCGGGATCCGGGCTTTCAATGGAATCTGAATACACTTTGAAAATGCTTACAGATATTAAATCAGATCCAACGGGGAATTTTGCCTTATTATGGCCTTATGTGTTAAGCGCCCACTCCATCGATACCTTAGCGCATTCGGCTTGGGATCGTGGCAATGTTCTTGTTGGCAAGAATACTGCAGCGTATTTTGGTCTAATCGACCTCAAATCGGGCGATATGGTACCGCTGTTAGACCAATTGTATTCACCATTGTTAAACCGTAGCGGAGGTATGCACTGGAGCCCGGATGGGAAATCCGTGCTCATCAAGACCTTGCTCCCATTGAATGCATTATCTGTAAAGGAAAACGAAAAGCGTAAACAGATTCCGCCAGTGTGGTTGGAAGTACAGGTCCCTTCCCGCCAGTACAGTCAGGTTGATATCCCCGACCATTGGAAGGTTATCCGTTGGGACAACCACGATGGCAGCCTTTATCTGAGGCGTGGCGATTCCTTGGCCAGAATGGAAAAAACGGACGAGGGCTGGAAGCAATTCCAGCGGATAGGCGTGATCGACGGCTTCAACAAATACCGCAGTGTAGTCACCGATGGAAAGATAGCCATCGGAGTCAGGGATTCATTGACAACCCCTCCAGACTTGATGGCCTACGATATCGCCACTGGGAAAACAAGGATGCTGACCGACCTGAACCCACATCTCAGGCAGCGCGAATATGGAGCGGTGGAGCAGCTCCGGTTTTCATCGCCCTACGATACCCTTTCCACGGGTTGGCTCATCAAACCGGTAGGCTACCGGCCCGACAAGCGGTATCCATTGGTGGTGCTTCACAAGGATGCCGGCGAACGGGGAGATAACACCTCCTTTCTCATTGATGGCGACGACAACCTGAGCGGCCATGCCATACAGCCCTTGGCGGCTAGTGGCATCATGGTGCTGTTCATGGGTGAACCCCGGGCGCTGTGGAGTAAAATGGGTACCCCTGCTGAAGGCGATATCGTGACCGCCAATACGGTTGCCGCCGTCCGCGCATTAGTTGAACGTGGCCTTGTCGATAGCGCCAGGGTAGGGGTTTCGGGCTGGAGCAGGGCGGCCTACTATGTGGATTACGGACTGATCCATTCCGACTTCCGTTTCGCCGCGGCCTCCGCTATTGATGGGGGATCACGGGAATACAATGATTTTTTTCGTCCGTATAGCGATAGCGAGTTGGACAATATCAGAACGCCATTGTTGTTTCAGCCGCACGGATTGCCCACTGCCATTGCTGCCGGGGAAATGGCAAACCGTTTATACAGCAAGAAAAAGCCTGTGGACATGTTATATTTCCCAACGGCTGCACACTCCACCATCATCCCACTCCACCGCCTGCAATCGCTTTCCACTCACGTGGACTGGTGGCGGTTCTGGCTACAGGATTACGAAGATCCCGACCCGACAAAGGAAAAACAATATCAACGGTGGCGGAAATTAAAGGGACTCCAGGGGGAAACACAGTTATAAATTCCGCCATTGATTATATCGGAGGGTGGCACAGGCTGCTTTCCTTTTAAGTCCGGAAGACCGGAAGTTTTTGCAACCGCGCATGCGTTGCGCGGGAAATCAATGAATAGAAGAACAAACAACAATCACATGCACACATTAGTCACCATTTTATCCGCCGACGACCCGCTCTACGCCTACATCGGCGAGCGGTACCTCACCCGGTACAAAACCCCGGTGAGCGGTAGATTGGGCATGCCCGGCCTGGAGCGGCTGGTGCAGGAAGCCACCGGAGAAAGGTCTAGGCCCGACACGGCCTACCTGTTTGTCACCACCGGCAACAAGGTGGCGCGGATCCTGATCCGCGATGCGGTAAGCACCAATATTCTGGAGCTGCGGGAAAAGGACGTAGCGCGGGTGCTGGAGCTTTGTGAAAAACTGGGGATTTGACACATGGGTAGGGGCAAATAGGGTGATGCAGCTCAGCCCAAACGCATCACCCGGTTCCACCACCACCGTTTACTTGTTCGGCATGAAAACAGGTTGCGTTCTTTGAAAAGTGAAAATTTGATTAGCTATTATTTTGTCGTATCTTTGAAACAAAAGATAGCAGGATGTTTACGCAGACGATCGTTCCGAAAAGCAACAAGGTCACCATCAAGTTACCCGACAATTTCGTCGGTGAAGCTGTACGACTGATTGCCTTGGTGGAGAAACCCGAACAGCCGGAAGTTGCTGAATCCACGTCGGATGCGGTTTCCAACCGTTATGCGAAATATCCACGCGTAGATTTATCGACCTTCAAATTCGACCGTGACGAAGCCAACGACTTCAGTTGATTGTTTCCTGGATTCGAACGTCATCCTCTACCTGCTCGACCAGGACGGAAGGAAACGCTTGATAGCCGAAAATTTGTTGCGTGGAGGCCCTTTCGTGAGTCCGCAAGTACTCATCGAAGTCGGAAACGTTTGCCGGAGGGTATTCAAGTACACGAAGGAGGATGTGCTCCGGTTGTGGACGGACTTGCTGCTTGATTGCACCTGTGTTCCGATTGACGGCACGACCATCGCGGAAGGGATCCGTTTGATTGAACGGAACAAGTTCCAGCTTTTTGACGGCATCATCGTGGCATCGGCCTTGCAATCGGGTGCGAAGATCCTGTATTCCGAAGATATGCATCACAACCAGTTGGTCGAGAAAAAATTACGCATCCTTAATCCATTTGCCGTATAAGCGCCAGTTGCGTGTTCTCCTGGATTTATCGAATTAATGCTCCTCGCCTTAGCGGAGGCGCGTCTGCATGACAACAAGTGGAGATCCTGTACGGCGCTCCGCGCCCACAAAATTCACGAACACACACACACATTTTTTAACCATTAATCATTACACGCATGAATGAACAAAACAACAAGAACATCGGCCTAGCCATCGGAAAGGCCCTCTCCTACGCCGGCCTGACCCGAAATGAAGCCACGCGCCGCATGGACATGTCCCTGGCGCGCCTGAACGAATTGGAGCGCGGCGATGGCGAACTCCGCTTCGCCGAAGCGGTAAAACTATTGGCCCTTACGGGCGTGACCTACGACGAATTCGTGGCGATGGTCCTAACGGAAAAACGGTAGCCCTTTTTTGACCCTATCATTGGTAGGTACCAATTTAATTTACCAATAAAACTATATTTGCATGAAAGTAAAACGAGTGAACGTGAAGAATCCAACAAAAAGACGCATGGGCGACGTCATGGCCGAGATCAGGGAATCCATCAAACGGAGCCAGGAAGAAGCCGCCAAGCGCGCGGGCAAAAGCCAGCAGACGATTTCCCGGCTGGAACAATTGGAGACCTTCAACGATGACGATTATGCCATTGCGGAAAAGGCCCTTGGCGTAGACCGCGATTACATCGACAATTGGCAGGGGAACACAGGCACCATGATCGTACACCACATCCAGGATCAAGGCCAGGCGGCTTACAACCAGCGTAACTACGTCAACACCGCGGAAGCCCTGCTCAAACAGGTGGAGGAAATCAAGGCGATGTACAAGGAACAGATCGACCTACTGAAAGACATGCTGCAAAGCAAGGACGCGGACATCGCGAAATTGGAAGCGCGCATCGATAAACTGGAAGCCCTCATCGCCGAAAAAGACCAAGAGATCAAAGCCCTGCTGGCGAAATTGAACGGCAGCAAATAAAATCGATTTTTTAATCCGGCTGTTTAGGGGAAATGTGTCGTAGAGACGCGATTAATCGCGTCTCTACGGGCCGCGCCATGGTCATACACCATGCGCAGGCCGCGCCTTTGCCCCAAACAGCCACCCAATTCACAGACACCATGATGAACAATATGAAAAAACTGAAAAGGCTGCTGTTCGGGAAACCCCGGAAACGCGAGGCCCTTTACAAGGTCAACTACCACGAAAACTGGCTACTGCCGCCCGCGGCGCTGTTCACCGGCACGTTCATCGTGCTGTACGCCGGCCCGGTCGGCTTCGGGCAGGCCGTCTTCATGCCCGGTTTCTACAAGGCGGCCGTGCCCAGCGTGCTGGCCGCGTGGTTCGTGATGTGGGGCATCGTCAAGGTGGCCTACATCCTGGACGACCTGCACCCCTGGGCCATCGCCTGGTACCGCGGGCCGCTGGCGCGGCTGGCGCTGCAGCTGTTCTTCGGCATCGCGATGCCCGGCTTCTTCATCTTCGGGGTGTTCGCCATCTACTTCCTGGTGCGGGGCCGCGCCGACCTGATCCCGCGCTACGCGCTGGAAGACTTCCCGTTCGTGCTGGTGATGCTGCTGGGCTACAGCGTGGTGATGTGGATCTACTACCGCGTGCGCATGCGCGAGATCATGGAGAAATTCCGGCAATGGAAGGAGCGGTACGGCAAGACGGAGCGGGAAATGGAGGACCGCTGGCAGCGGGGCAGCCTGGACGTGGTGCCCGATCCGGAATCGGCCAAGGACTGGCTGGCGTTGCTGGAACCCTACAGGAAAGGCAACGGCGCCTCGTGGTCCACGCGGCTCGACGGCAGG
>JBBCJB010000013.1:0-80634 GCA_037190485.1 Parapedobacter sp. | reverse complement strand
TCTTTAACAAGAGCCGCAGCGTCCTGCAATGAATATGCTTTACCAGCTTCAATTTTGGATCGTGCCGCTTTCTGATTTTTTGTTAATCTAGCCACTTTCTTAAACTGATTTCTGTTATTTAATTTTTCCAGGGAGCATCTCCGCTCACGGTGATACCCATACTGCGTGCTGTTCCTGCAACCATTTTCATGGCACTTTCAACAGAAAATGCATTCAGGTCGACCAATTTATCCTTGGCGATGGTTTCCACCTGTTCCCAGGTCACCTTGCCCACCTTCTTACGGTGAGGCTCACCGGAACCACCTTTCAGCCCCGATACCTCTAACAACTGAATGGCCACAGGCGGGGTTTTAATGATGAAATCGAACGACTTATCAGCATAGACAGTAATCACAACAGGCAATACTTTACCTGCCTTGTCCTGGGTACGGGCGTTAAACTGCTTGCAAAACTCCATGATGTTTACCCCCTTTGCACCCAGAGCGGGTCCAACAGGAGGCGAAGGATTTGCAGCGCCGCCTTTCACCTGTAATTTTACTAACGCACTGACTTCTTTTGCCATTTCTCGATGTTAATTTAATTAATAAATGTTTGTTAGTAAGTTGGAAGCATTTAACGTAACATTTAGATTTTGAAGCGCTTAACGCTTAATCGCACAAGCACCCCAAAATGGAGTGCAAAGGTACAAAAAATTTTTAATTATATAACATAATGAAAAAATAAAGGCTTCCCATGCGGGAAGGCCTATCATTCTTTTTCCACTTGGATATAGTTCAGTTCCAATGGCGTTTTCCGTCCAAACACCTTGACCATCACTTTCAGTTTTTTCTTCTCCTCGTTCACTTCCTCGATCTCGCCGGTGAATCCGTTGAACGGGCCGTCGTTCACCTTCACCAACTCGCCTACGTAGTACGGTACATTCATCGACTCCCCTTGGCCGGACATCTCGTCCACCTTGCCCAATATACGATTGATTTCGGCAGGACGCAATGGGATGGGGGTACCGTCTTTGTCACCCAAGAAACCGACCACGCTATTGATGTTTTTGATGACATGCTCCAGCTCTCCGTCCAAAGCAGCCTCCAACAACACGTATCCAGGGTAGAAATTGCGCTCCTTGGCCACCTTCTTTCCATCCCGCATCTGGTAGTATTTCTCCATCGGAATCAATACTTGCGGCACGAGGTGCGTGATTCCCATGCGGTTTATCTCGGCCTCGATATATTGCTTGACCTTCTTTTCCTTACCGCTTACCGCCCGTACAACATACCATTTCAGTGCTTGATCTGCCATTTCTTCTTCCCAACCAATTAAGATCCAATATTATAGAACAGCTCCAGCACATTACTCGACGCTTTATCCATCGCGAAAATCAGCAACGCGATGATAACGGAAGCCACCAATACCACTACGGCAGAGCTTTGCAGCTGTGCCCAAGTAGGCCAAGTGACCTTTTGGCTCATTTCTGTATAAGAGTCTTTTATGAATTCAACTACTTTTGCCATTTCCTGTCAAAGTTTGCACGGGCACCAGGATTCGAACCCAGATCAAAGGTTTTGGAGACCTCTATTCTACCATTGAACTATGCCCGTGTATGCGTTGCCTTCCCAGACACGATTAGCTAATCAGCGTAATACTGATTAGCTAATCGGTTGGAATTGCGCAATCCCAAAGGGGTTGCTTATTTAAGGATTTCGGTTACCTGTCCGGCACCTACGGTCCGACCACCTTCGCGGATAGCGAAACGAAGACCTTTTTCCATGGCAATCGCGTTGATCAGTTTTACCGTGATCGTTACGTTATCACCAGGCATAACCATTTCTACGCCATCAGGAAGTGCAATCTCTCCAGTAACGTCTGTGGTACGGAAGTAGAATTGCGGACGGTATTTGTTGAAGAACGGCGTGTGACGGCCACCTTCAGCCTTTGACAATACGTAAACTTCAGCTTTGAACTCCGTGTGCGGCGTTACGGATCCTGGCTTGCAGATAACCATACCACGACGGATATCGGTTTTTTCGATACCACGCAACAACAAACCTACGTTATCACCAGCCTCGCCGTAATCCAGGATCTTGCGGAACATTTCGACACCGGTAACCGTAGACTTCAGGTTCTCAGCGCCCATACCCAAGATTTCAACCGGATCGCCTGAGTTGATCACACCACGCTCGATACGACCGGTGGCTACTGTACCACGACCAGTGATCGAGAATACGTCTTCAATCGGCATCAGGAACGGAAGCTCCGTCAAGCGCGGAGGAATCGGGATGTGGTTATCTACCGCATCCATCAACTCCATGATTTTATCTACCCACTGAGACTCACCATTCAAACCACCCAAAGCGGAACCGCGGATAACCGGGATATCATCGCCAGGGTACTCGTAGAATGACAACAATTCGCGGATTTCCATTTCGACCAAGTCCAACAACTCAGGGTCATCGACCAAATCCACTTTATTCATGAATACCACCAATGCAGGCACACCTACTTGGCGAGCCAACAGGATGTGTTCGCGTGTTTGGGGCATCGGACCATCCGTAGCCGCAACAACGATGATGGCACCGTCCATTTGGGCAGCACCAGTAACCATGTTCTTCACATAGTCGGCGTGTCCCGGACAGTCAACGTGCGCATAGTGACGTGTGGCAGTGGAATATTCAACGTGAGCCGTATTGATGGTGATACCACGCTCTTTTTCTTCTGGAGCAGAGTCAATGGAATCAAAAGAACGGGCTTCAGAAAGTCCCTTATCTGCCAATACTTTCGTGATTGCAGCGGTAGTCGTTGTTTTACCGTGGTCAACGTGACCGATCGTACCAATGTTTAAGTGCGGTTTACTGCGGTCAAATTTCTCTTTTGCCATGTTTTATGCGAATTAGTAATTTAAAATTTTATGTATGAATAATGAGTTACATTTACGAGCCAATGATGGGACTTGAACCCATGACCTCTTCCTTACCAAGGAAGTGCTCTACCGCTGAGCTACATCGGCTTTTGTTGTTTACAATCCAAGTCCCTGCCAATCGACCAACCTATGGTTTGACAGAGACTACGACACATAACGAGCGGAAGACGGGTCTCGAACCCGCAACCTATAGCTTGGAAGGCTATCGCTCTACCAATTGAGCTACTTCCGCTTGTCGATTTACGATTTTAGATTACGATTTCAGATTTGCCTGCAGCCGAGCAGGGTTCTAAAGTCAAATTCTACAACCCAATCAGATCGTGGGGGTAAGTGGACTCGAACCACTGAACCCGAAGGAGCGGATTTACAGTCCGCCGCAATTGCCGCTATGCGATACCCCCAAAACTTGAGCCCCCTGCCGGGATCGAACCAGCGACCTACTGATTACAAGTCAGTTGCTCTACCAGCTGAGCTAAGGAGGCAAGTTTTATCACCCCCTTTTCCATTAGATAACCCCAAGGAGGCAAACATGTCAAAAAACACCCCTATTTCTTAGGGACTGCAAAGATATACAAACTTGATTTAATACAAAAATTATTTGCAAAAATCTGGGACGCATGGCTTCCCTCCTCCCACACGGGCTTACGCATTCGCTTGTTATCCGTATCTTCGCCGCATCATGACGGTTAAGGAATCGGTTTGGCACTATTTGATTTGGCTTGCGCTCGCGGCGATGGCCCTTCCTGTGCATGGACAGGATAAGCGCAGCCTCTGGGATCATCCGCTAGTCAAGCGATTCACCGCACCCGAAAAGGACAGCACGCGCGCAGCGGGCTTCATGGTCGTACCCGCATTGGGCTATGCGCAAGAGACGGGGCTGGAATTCGGATTGGCCGGGGTGTATAATTTCTACCTCAACAAAGCCGACACGTCCATACGCACGTCAAACATCACGTTCATTGGCACGTTTACCACCGAAAGGCAGACCAACCTCAAGTTGGAGTCAGACCTATGGACCACGGGCAATCGACACCATTACATCAGTGAGCTGCGTTTCCGAAATTTTCCATTTAGCTTCTTTGGTCTGGGCAACCAGACGGCTGCCGATGACGAAGACGTCGTGCTCATGCGGCTGATCCGCGTACGGTTTGAGGGCGAACGCCGGTTGGCGCCAAACTACTACGCAGGATTGAACGTCGCTTACGAACGCTTCGTGTTTTCAGACAAGGAACAGGGTGGCATCTTCGATTTCGATGCACCCTATGGGCAACAGGGCGGTTGGCACACGCTCGTTGGTTTTTCTCAACTTTTTGATACGCGAAACCGCAACACCTACACCACGAGCGGATATTACGCCCGCGCCAAATACGCCTTCTCACCGGGATTCGGTGGAGACACGCATTTCAAGGGAAGCCTCATCACGGTCGACGGGCGTGCGTTCTTCCCATTATCCAGCCAATTGACCTTGGGACTGAACACCCAGTACAAAACGGCCTTTGGCGAGCGCGTTCCCTTCTACGCCTACCAGGAATTGGGAGGCGACATGATGATGCGCGGCTACTACATGGGCCGATATCGCGACCTCAGCCTACTTGCGATGCAAGCCGAGCTTCGCTATCGTTTCCACCCGCGGGTGGGCGCAGCAGCGTTCATCGGTACGGGATCCACCTATCGGGGAAGCCTAAGAAATGCCCGTTTCGTACCGTCATTCGGCGGGGGACTGCGGTATTTCTTCGACCTTGAGCATAGTTCAAGCATCCGGCTCGACTACGGCTTGGGCGAACGACGCCCCGGCGAAAAACGCCAGGGCGGTTTCTACCTATCACTGAGCGAGGCGTTCTGACGACATCGCTGCATCAAAATGGCCTTTCGATGGTATCGTCCCAATCGGTCTTGATTTGTATCGCAAACTTGTCCGGTAGTGCAGCCCCCATCAACCGCCCATTGAATCGCAGGATGACATTGTTCGGAACGCTTTCGCCAACGGTAACCGTATTCAATACGTTGTCGGCCGCATCATAGGCTACCAATCGGTAGCTTAGCGGCAGCGCGGCACCAGCCAACCCCAAAAACTGATGGAACACCAAGTGATAGTCTTGTGCTTCGGCAAGGCCATCGAAAGCTATCGTTTGAGCTTCCGAAACCGGCGGCGATGAAGGCGGTCCAAAAGGCGTGTAGAGGTGGTTGCCGTGCAAGCGGCTGACCTCGATTTTTTTGACGGCAGACAATTCTGACCATACGTCCTGAAATGAGAATTCCACCAAGCTGTAACACCGTACCAATATGGCCGCGGCCTCCACATCGTCTTCGTCCACTTCGACATCGGCCAACATGGCGGCGTAGGTAATGGCCTGTCGAGCATCGAAATGCTGCCCGAAATAAAACCCACTGGCATTGGTCAGCGTCTCGGGCAACAGGATGCCTTCCGCCGTCCGATAGGCCAAGAAGAGCACGTCGTAGTTGCCGTCTTCCAATTCGACGGGCAACGTCCCACCCGCGCCGAGCTCGCTCATCGCCATTTCCCGCTGCGCAACCACGCTGCCATCCGCGGACGAAAAGATGTAGTAACGCAGCAGGTCGGGGCCACCTGAATCGGTTGCCGGGCTGCCATTATAAACGCCAGAAAGGCGGATGTTATCGAGCTTGACTACCCCGGTATTGGGGTTGTAGACGTAATCGCCACCTCTCGTTCCGGCCAAGAACTCCCACTTGAGCCTCAGGCTGCCAACTTCCAGGAATTGCGAGAATTCGCTTACATCGACGGTGTACGTATTCCGGGATTGCGCCCCCATATTCTCGAATTGGTGGCCGGAGCGCAAGACCTCATACGTTGTACCATCATCAATCGAATAATGCAAGGCAAAATCCTTCGGCCCGGTATTGGAACTGCTGATATCAAACGCCAACGTGGTCAATGAGGTTACGCCAACCATGGGCAACTTCACTTCTAGCGATTGTGCGCCACGGATGCTCAGTGCCTGGCCTGCGGCATACGGAGCCAAGGCGAATCCGCTTCCAAAGCTAGGTGTCTCATCGGCACCGACAAATGCAATCCCCGCCCCGACCTCATCCACGGCGATATCCGGGGTCAGGTTCTCGTCATTGAACGACCAATAATAAAGGTACTGCTCCTCCAAGCTGGGCGTGATGTTCAACAAGGCGGCCATTCCCTGACCGAAGTGAGCGCGGCCCATGGCCGCCTGGGCCTTGGCCAACGGCCTAATCTCGGATTCGAAACCGGACAGCTTGAAGGTGACTGTCCGGACACTGCCCTTTTCCGCGGGTGGCAACGGGATATCCCGTTTGCAGCTCCACACCAAGGAAACAGCGGCGAATACACACACCGCCAACACGATTTTAACTAGTTGTACTGATTTCATAAGGTATATACGTTAAGTGAATGAAAACAAAAACGACAATCCGCCCCTGTCTCGGTCGTTTCACTTCATAGCACTATATATACCAACGGGTTGCTCGGTTGAGAGGCAGAATTTAAAGCATGAGCCATGTGGCATCATATCAAAGGTAGGGAATCTTTTTCAATACGACAAATAAAAAACAAAAAAACCTGCCTATGTTTCGACACATAGGCAGGGTATCTTTTTGCGCCACCGAAGCCGAAAGCTACGATTTATGTACCGACAGGGCTTTATCGATCAAAAAGACCAAGTTCTTGCGATGCGCGGCCGTTTGCAAATCGGCACCGGTGTTGCCACCATCCAATTTGGTCTTGATTGCCGTGAGTGCGGCCAACGCAGCAGCCTTGCTGGCGTGGTCATAGCCGGTCTTCGCTTCAAGTATGCTCGAAAGCGCCCCTACGTAGTCCGTTTGCAGGTTCTGTCGAATCAGATCGACGCTCCCACCCAAGTCTGCGTCGAAGATGTTTGCCGTCAGGTCTGCCATGACTTCGGCCGCGGAATAAGCGTTGCCGTACAAGGTGCTATTGCTGACCCGGGCCAGCGTAGTGGGATGCAGGATATGCGAAAGCGTGCTCAATTGCAAGGAGCGGAAGGTGTTCTGCGGTTTGTAATCTTCGGTACCGTTGAAGAAATTGAAGCCCCTGCGCTGCGGCTGCAAATAGGGAAACAATGCAAAGTCTTCCTTGAACGCATCGGGCGCGTACACGTATTTACCCAACAGCGCCATGGCTTGCTTCTGTAGCGCCAGCGGCACGGGCGTATACGGTTGGCTGGTGGTCTGCTGGCCTACGAAACTGCGATCCACGTACACACCGCCGATATACCGGCTGATGGCATTGGCCATGTCTGCCCGTTGGCGGTTCAATTGACCATAACGCTGCAACAATTCCTGATAGCCCTGATTCGGCCTGCTGAACCGGTCTTTCAATTTCGGCATCATGTCATTGACCAACAGGAATCGTTCTTCGCCGTAGGCCATCATATCGCTGGAATGGTCGTTCACGTTCACGCGCGGGTCGATGGCTTTGCCCGGGCTACGCATATCGTCGGCATCGTTGCCGAATGCCAATTGCGGATCGGTACTGCGGCTCAGGATCCTGTTCAGCCCTTTTTCTTCGTCGATGGCCGAAAACGGCGTATAGCCATATTCAATAGCCCAGATATCGTAAGGGCCAGCCTTCGTGGTGTAGTAGTCGCCCTGCTTACTGCGATCGCGGCTTACATTGACGGCGGGATAATCCATCACCGACCCTTGCAAACCAATTTTACGTGTGAGTTTGGTGTCGTGTAGCTGCTGGGGGCTCAGCATCTGGCTGGCCCGCATGTTGTGGTTCAAGCCCAAGGTATGCCCCATTTCATGCATGATGAGGTAGTACAGGAACTGCTTGTGCATTTCGAGTACGGTTTCGGCCTTGCGTGCCTCACCCAATGCTGCATCCATCGTTTCCACCACGGCCATACCGGCCTGGAATTGCATGCTCAATTCGTTGGCCATGTTGCAGAGTGCCATCCGGTTTACCTGCGAATGATGCACGTAGGCCGTCTGCGGAGCCAATGCCGCTTCCGGGTTTTCCCAAGGCAGCGATTGCAGCGTGGTATTTCCGCCATTGAATAAATCATCCATTACGGGTGTGCCGGCACCTGACTTCCATTCCACGGTGATGTCCGCGCCCAGGATCTGGCCGGTTAGCGGGTTGAAGAAGCTGGGTCCAATCGCGCCGTAGCTCGGGCTGCTGGACGACTTCCAACGGATCACGTTATAGGCGATGTCTGCTGGATCCCAATCGGCGTCATCTGGCATCTGCTTCATGACAACGGCATTCTTGAAGCCCGCGGCCTCAAAGGCTTCGTTCCACTTTTCGCCGGCTTCCTTGATGATGTCCCGATATTCGTGAGGCGTGGTGTTCTCGATCCAAAACACGATCGGTTCAACCGGCTCACTGAGCTTGGCATTCGGGTTCTTTTTCTCCAGGTGCCACCGACTGATGAAATCACGGTAGGGCGTGGGCGACACGGACGTCAAGTCGTCTACCTCCGCGCCGAAATAACCGACCCGGGGGTCGTCCCGCCGTGGCCGGTAATTGTTCTCAGGCACTTCGAGGAAGGAATGCTGCATCCGCACCGTGACGTAACGGGCGTCGGTGATGTCCTTGCCTCCACCATTCATCGGCGACGGGTTGTCAAATGCCAAACGCACGACGACGTCGGTATTGCCAGGGAATGAACGTACGGTGTCATAGCTCGACTTTCCGACATTCAGGTTGCCTAGGTTGAACATCGCTCCGGGAGGCATCCCCGGGGGCATATTGGGTTTTACCCGATCCAATTTGTCGCTAACGAACAAGCCATCGACCGGTATGAGGTAACCGGCGCTATCCGAAGCCGCGATTTTCTCTGAATAGAATACGGCGTCCGATACGTCTGCGTTGGCAGCCTTGCTCACCGGATTGTTGGGATCGTAATAAAACGCCGTGTTTTTGCGCAGGAATTCGATCCGATCATTGTTCTTCCGGATGCTGAATAACCACGTATCGCGAATCATGTTCTCGTTAAGGAACAATGCCGTTGGGCCGCCCATCGAGAAACTTTGGTAAATGAAATCGCTGTCCAATTGATCTTTTTTCAGGTACAGCTGCAAGCTCGCCGTGGCCGTATCCCGGTATAATGTAAAAAGCCCGTCGATTTTCCTACTTGATTTGACCTTATCGTCGATTTTCGGCTTCTCCGGTTTCTTTTTCACGGAATCCGGCGCCGCTTTCTTGGTGCTATCGGGCGGTGCGACCTTGGTGGTGTCGGGTTGTTTCGTTGGCACGGTGTCTTGCAACACACCCATGCCTGAATAGCCAAAAGCGGGGGAAACACAAAATACCCCACCGGCAATGGCTATCATCCATGCATACTTCATAAAATTAACGCTAAAATTAGACCATTCATGTGTTGGTTTGCTATCTTCCAAACCGGACGACCTTATTAAGACGCAGCAAATCCGGTTTCGTTGCATGCAAGCAGCGCAAATTACGGGCCTTTTCTGTAATATTGTTGTTTCATTCCAGACCGACGACGACGCTGCCTAAGGAATACGACCGTGGCAAGCGCCGTCAGCATCGACCCGATGACCCAATATGGCCATGTATGCCGCTGATAAATCGGGGTGCTGTCACCGATCAAGGCCAACCCCGCCCAGTAGTAGGGATGGTTCCATTCGGGGTGATCCGATTGCATGAAATGGAGCTTGGCCTTTCGGAGCGCGTCGCTCCGATCCATTCCCGTCGACAGGTTTTCATAAAACCGGGAGATGATATCGGCGTTGGCTTTCTCGTCTATTTTCCACAAGGCCATCACCACGCCCGAACAGCCGGCATGCAGGAAACTATGCGCCAACGAGACAACGCCCTCACCCTGGCGCAACGCGCCGGCTCCCGTTTCGCAAGCCGTGAGTACGGCCAGTTCGGCGCGAAGTTGCATGGCGTAGACCTCGTATGCATACAGGTATCCGTCATCGGCATGCAATGTGCCGTCTGGCAAGCCCTTGGCAAAAAACAGACGCGATTGCAGTGGCGAGTGGTTGTTCACTTCGGCATGCGTGCCGAGGTGCAAAACCCTGTAGTCTTTGGCCACCTGTTTGAAAATAGATTCTTGCGCCTGTTGTTCCACGAATAGGTCATGCGCGATGAACCGACCGATCCGCTCGGCCGCGCGCAGCGAGAAGGGTTGGCGGTTCAGAAAAAGATACGGCTCTGAATCCGCGCCTGTGCTAGGCAAGGTCGCCCGGAACGCCGCTTTCATCTCCGGGGTGAATACGGGCACGAAAAGCATGGCCTTGCTTCGCTCGCTATCGTGCCGCGCCGCCTTGAAACGGAGCGCATTCGAGGCCGAAAGCAAATAAGAAAAGGTATACTGCCTGATGAGGAAAGGCATGCGACCAAAATTTGTTTCACGACCATGCTGCAGCAGCAATTCGAAATTGAGGTAGTGCAACTCGGCGTCTGGTATGACGAATATGCGGTTGGAAGCGAAATGCGGTACCAGCGGTTCCACCAGTTGCCGGTAAAGCCGGTGTGCCGGTGCCACGAATTGCGTCGCGGAAAGCCGATGTAGCGCTTGCAGCGCGTGGATGTCTTCCAATGCCTCTTTCTTCAAACGGTGTACATGGAACCCACTTGCCGTGATGACAAAGGCAAACACCGATTCTTCGGTGACCGCGTAATGGATGAGCGTTTCGCGCTTGCGCAACAACGTGTTTCGGATTGCCGGCAGGCTGGCAGGATCCAGGTCGTACTTGATGGCAAACGCGCCGTGGCCCGACCGTTTGAGGCTATCTTGGAATAGCCGATAGCCTTCCATGGCAACCGTAAGCAATCGCAGCAGCGAATCGCTGGCACCAGCGGCGTTGAGGTATTGTTCGTTGAGGCTGTTTACCTTGATCCGGAAATCCCGATCACGGGCGGCAACCCCATCGTCTTCGCCGCCGGCGGCATCCACCATCAGGTTGTTGGCGGCCAGGCGCAACAGCAATGCCTTGCCACGCTCGGCGTATTCCAGCGCCTTTTCGAGGTACTTTGCGTCCGCTCCGCTCGCTGACAACGCCCAACACGCTTCGATGCCCAAGGAAAACAGTTGTTTGTTCACGTCGGCCTGTTCAACAAGCGGGGCCTGCGACCGGAACGTGTATAGGTTGGCAGCAAGCAGCGCACCGTAGGCGTCGATGATCCCAAGTAAATCCAATAAGGGTTGCCGGTTACCGGTTTGCCCATGGATCCTGAACAATATCGACACCCTGTTCAGCAGGTACGTGCAAGAATTGAAGGTGTACGGCAAGCGAGCCACCCACTGTGACGCGTCGGGTGGGAGCCGGTCGAGTGCCAGGCTCTTCAACAGCACACTATCCGAATACGCGATGGCGTCATCCAATCGGCCCATATTCCGATACGTGGTACTGATACCGTCGTAAAAAGAGCGTGCACGGTTGCCCAGCTGATGGAAATGTTCTCTGAAGTCGTCTTGCGCCTCCCGTTGCAGGGCAATCGCCTCGTCCCACCGCCCCAATTCGCCCAGTGCAGCCCCTTTGTCCGCTTTGGCATACAAGCTGTAATAGGCATTGGCGTCCCCGATGCGTCGGTAGTTTGCCATCGCCCGGTCGTAATAATCAATGGCCTCGGGAAATCGGCCTTGGCTGGCGTGGAAGTCGCCGTAATAACTCTCGATATAGGCCTGCTTGCTGATTTCTTCAGCTGCATGCGTTTGCTGCAAGCGGTACGCGCGGTCGAATGCTTTCCGGCCAGCATCCGCCAGCCCCAGTTTCTGTTTCGTGCTTCCCAGCATCACTAACGTTTCCAACATGCCCGGCCCGAATTCGCCGAACGTGGCCTCCAACAGATCCTGGGCCTTGGTCAGGTATTCATTGGCCAGGTAATACTCGTGCAACGCGTAATACAATCCGCCAAGATTGCTGTACGCACCGGCCAAGGTATATCCGTTGCCGGTCTGTACGTAATTACTGTAATGTACATCCACCGCACGGTGCTGGTGATGCAATGCCCTTTCGGGCAACTCAAGCGCGTGGTACACCTCCGACAGGCTGTTGTGCATCATCCCGACATTGGGGTGGTCGGCCGGATAATGCGATTGAACGGCCCGTTGGAAGGCTAGGCCATCGCGCAACGCCTCGTCATGATGGCCCTGATAATAATTGACATAATACCGGGTCTGCCAGATATTCGCCATCAACGCGCCGTCCCGGCCCTCCACTTCCAGGTTCATTTCGTAGGCTTTCAAGGCGTACTCCTGGGCCAATTGGTAGTGCTGGGCCGAAAGGTGCAACTGGGCCATCGCGTGGTACAGGATCACGTAGTGCCTGTTGGCAGGCTGTCCGTTCACCATCGATCCCTCAGCCTTCCTGAAATACCGCCTGGCTTCAGAAAGGTCATAGCGCTGTACGTCCAATTGCCCCAAACGGGTATATGCGGCCACCCGGGCCACACTTTGCATCGGGAGTCTGTCGACCACCGCCATGGCCCCATCCATCAATCGACGTGCCGCTGCCAATCCGAACTTGCTCACGTATACCAGGGCCTTGTGTGTGATGGCAAACACCAGGCTATCGTCGCGCCCGTCGCGCTCGTAACGACCCATTGCCCTATCAATCGCATGAAGCGCGCTATCCAACTCGTTGTGGCGGTAATGGCGCAGGGACTCCTCGTAATCGTTACCCGTTGCGCAGACCGCGCACGCCATGAGCAACAACCAGCACGCTATGCCTTTCAAGATCGTCATTGGTTCTTCAGGTCGACGTCCGGTCCGTAATCCGTTTCAACAATTCAACGGCTTCATCCCACTCGGGCAATGCCATCAACAGGTGTTCCGTACGTGCATAATCCCCGTTCTTCAGCGCAATCAACGCCAGGTACCAGGTCGCTTTCTCCCTGAACACAGACTGGCTATCGGCGGCCACTGCCGCCAACCGGGTCAATGCGTCGGCATCGCGATCCAGATTCATGTACGCTACCCCGATGTAGTATTGCAACGTATCGGATGTACCGATTTTGACCGTCAACCCGTCCCAAACATCGATGGCCTCATCGTATTGTCCTTCTTGATAAGACACCATCCCCTCGTTGAACAGGTATTTCACCGAATCATGGCCCATCGTCACGGGCAAACCGGGATCGGGCCGAAAGTAGATGGCGTACAGGTTCATCTGCGTTGTGTCTTGCCGACCGAAAAACCACCATGCCCCCCAGCCCAAACCAATCAACAGCAATGCCACAGCGGCATACCATCCAAAGCGCAATGGCCTTGGCGGCTGTATTGGAAGCGGTTGTTGCGTATGCCCATCGGCCATTCTTGCAACGTTCCATGTACCCAGTTCGACGGTACCGACCAACATCCGCTGCAACTCGACCTCATGGCGGAGCGTCTCATCTGCCGACATGGCCTGCTCAAACGCCTCCCGTTCAGCGACACCCATGCCGCCTAACAGATAACGTTCGATGCGTTCGAATTCACCGCGACTGATGCTTTTCCTGTACTTACCCATCGCTACCCCGTTTTTCCAAATAGATTTTCCGTAATCGCATCATGCACCGGTATTTGATGGTCTTGACGCTTTCTTCGGTATTGCCCATCGCGTCGGCGATGTCTGCCAACGACTGCTTCCTGAAATAAAACCGCCCCAACAACTCCCTGCATTTTTCGCCGATACCGGCAAACGAGTCCCGCAATCGCCTGGTTTGTTCCCATTGTTCGTCCAACGATTCCGTTTCGTCGCGCAGGCCCTCGAACCTCGAAAAATCGTCCTCCAATACCACCTTGGTTCGCGCAGAAGATCGCAGCACATTGATCCATTTGTATTTGCAGATCTGCCGCACATAAGCATTGAACTGTTCGGCATCGCCAACGAACCGGCCTGCCGCCAGGTTCAGCCAAGCCACGCTCACCCCTTCCTGAAACACATCCTGGGCATCTTCCACCGTGCCCGAGTGCTGCATGACGTAGCGCTGCAACCACGCGAAATTATCGGCGTAGGCCTTTTTCAAGACCTGTTCCGGGCTGTCTTTCGCTATATCTTTCAAGGTTCCCAAGGGCTAGCTGGCTGTCTTTCGCCCTGAAAGATAGGCAGTTTTCCCGAAAACCAAACAATTTATCGCCAATCATTTTCATGCACCGTCAAGGTTTCAAGGTTACGATTACCTGTGCCATCCCTTTCCTGGCCGAAGCGTAGCCAATAAAAGCGGCGCAGTCCGGCGGACCTATCCAGGTAGGGCTACTACCGGCACTAGCTATTACATAACCAAACTCATATTTCCCTTCAGCATTGAAGGTGCGGCTGGCAGCCGTCCATGACTCGCTGCGGCCTGTCACCCTTGGAATAACCTCGGGGCTGAATTCGATGATCCTGGCGACATAGCTTTCCGCATTTTCCACCGGGTCGATGTAGAATATGGTGCCTGCACCACAATGGGTGTAAATGGCGTCATATGTCGGACCCCAACTGATAACGGAAATAGGCACATTTACAATCTTTTTCCGGTCATCATTCATAATATTTACAGTTTCCACAACAAAATCGTAGAATTCATAATACATGTCGGCAGCACCTTTTGGCTTGATATAAATGGTGGCTTTAATCGTTTCCGTACCATTTTTTGTTTGGTCGTCCGAGCAGCGGTATTGGATGCTGCCGCTATTGAAAGTCTCAGCTTCCGTAGTCCAGTACATAGCATATTGCCCCTGCCACCTAATCCCCCCGTGTTTCCCTTCGGTAGACCAATCCACCCGGAAATCGTATGCCGGATCATTGTTGATATCGAGTCCATTGGCATTTAGGGGTATGATACGCATAGTAACGATATTGGAGCCATTTTCTGGATTCCCGGTCAGGGTTACCCCTTTGGGCACCAATTGATACCTTGATTGGGAGATATATACCGTGGCTGAATCCGTACCCACTAATTGGTTGTCTTTCAATACGTCTACATAGACGATTTCAAACGCGTCTTCATGATTGACGTTAAGTTTGTTCGCCACATAGGTAATCTTATTAGCTGCCTGATTGGTCAATGCGCCATATATCCCTTTCGTTTTCCACTGGTAGGTGACATCCAGGTTTTTGAATTCTTCAGATTCAATCTCAGCCGTTAGTTCCACCCGATTGTCGGGAGCCAAGGCGGTAACCGTTGCCTGTCTCGGTGATACGCGTACCACACCGGCCTTGGCCTTCGCATGTAGGGTAATTAGCCCATATGTTTCCCAGTAGTAGTCTCGGAACAGGTTTTTTTCCTGCTCAGCATCCCAAAATAAGCCGCCATCAAAATAATAGCTCAGGTGGCCCGCACGCTTAGCCGCTGACACCATGCTGGCCGAACCACGCTTGCCAACAGCCTTGAACACCGCCTGGTGCAGCTTCAGCCCATATTCCGTATCAGCCGACTGGAAATATGTTTCCAACAACTCCAGCAGTACCGGTAACCTGCCTTCGGCCAAATGCTCATCAAACTGAGTATGCAATCCCACCTCCCGGATGGCGGCATCCAGCTTGTTCACCCGATCCTCCGCTTCCAGCGCATAGAAATCACGGATATCCAAGCCCATATATGTTCCCACGAAGGGCAGGTAGTAATCCATGATCAGTGCCGCATGCACATGCTTCACGTAGGCCGCGTATTCGTCTGCCGTGAGCTTTTCCCGCCAAGCGTTCACACCGGCATTGACGATACGGATGGTGTATTCGGCTTCCTCTTCGTCGTCCGCAAGGGGCAGTTCGTGCGGTCCGCTCGATACCTCGGCAAACCGTGTCGCCCCGTACCAGAAACTCCGGTAATCTACTTTTCCGCCAAAAAGGCCTATTTGGGGCAAGTAGGTCCCGTTTCCAATGAACCAATCCCGGTCGGACTTGGTGCCGCTTTCAAAGGCGCTGATCAACGTTTCATGATTCAGGCTGTTGTTTTTCTTGATCCTCGTCTTGTAGATGAATGCCGTGCCACTGCCCGGCCCCTCATTCAGGACGTAAAACTTGTTGGGACCGTCCAGCCGCAGCGAATACCCGCTTTCAAGCCGTCCGGTATCGGCCTCCGCATAATAGTACCTGTTGCCGCCCGTATCCATCACCCTGTTCATCACCGCCGACGGCACCTCGTTCCGCCCTTTGCCGTATCCGGCATGGTAGGTTTTCAACAGGCCTAGGTACGCCCTGTCCACCAAGGTCTTCGGGTTGGAGGCCCAATGCTGCACAAAGCGCTCGATGTACAGGTCGGCCGCCTTATCCTCCCCGAAGCCCTCCAAGAACATTACCTGTGCTTCCACGGGCAGCGTGGCGATTCGGTACAGGTTGAAAAGGGTCACCTTGGCCGTGGCCTCGAGCGAAATCTCCGTCTTGTTCGGGGTGGAATAGCCGAACAGCACGGGTTCTTCCGCCATGTTGGTCACGGTATGGATGATTACCGCGTTCTCTATCCTGGGCACCAGTGTCGCACCATCTACCGCGACCTGAACCGCCTCGCCCATGGCGTTCAGCTCGTGGCCTTCCAGTTTGTAGCCCGACCCGCTTGGCAGGTGAACGGTGGCATCCACCCACTCGTAATCGCTGGCAATCGGCTTGTTGGCACCAGCGCCCGGATCCGCAGGATCCTTCTTGCAGGAATTGACAGCCCCGGCGACCAAGACCATCGCGAAGTAAAGGGGTAAGTTGGCTTTCATGACGAAATCAAGGTTGCACATCATTGTATATTCGGATTGAACGGCGCGCGGTCGCGGTCGTCGGGTACGCCGTCGCCGTCCGAATCGCGGACGGTACCCCGGTCGATGAAGAGCAATTGGTAGCCAATGGGCAAGAACGTCTGCAACACCATGTTGTCGTATTCGGCCGTCGGTGCCATCGTCATTTCGATGCCGATGAATGAAGAACCCAAATCTGGAAACGTATTGACATTGACGGCAAACTGCGCCGTGAAATTACCTGCGCGCACCAACCGCGTAGCCACCGACGTCTGGATACCCGGCGCCAGCTGCGGGCTGCTGTCGTTGGCACACAAGATATCGAACTGCGGATTGCCCAGGTTTGCGAGCATTTGGTTCACTTCAGACTGGATCACCTGCTGCGCGTTGGTCGACCCGAAAAACGTGGTGGTCACATAACGCCACAAGACATTATCGTCGTTGCGCAGCACATTGACGCCAATGGTATTCGTCCGGCCGTCCGATAATTCGACGGCACGGTACCCCGCAGGCAGCTGAAAGCCGAGGGCTGGATAGCCCGAATGGATGAATTGCCCCCCTGGGTTCCTGATCGTCGGTACTCCGCCGGGGATGTCGCCCCGCATGATGCCGTTAGCCATGTCCCAGTACAGCGCCCCGGCACCCCGTATGTTGTTGCACAGTCGAGACGTGATGTTCGCCACCAGCTCTTGCTGGGAGGGGCCGTCATTTTCACGGCATCCCGCCATGGCCATGATAAGCCATGGGAGAATCGTTCGAACCGAACGGAATCGATGGATGGTTGTTGCTGTCTTCATGATGAACTGCATATTCAATGGAATCACATTGAACTATCAACCACATCATGGAAACGTGAACAGCTTTTTTAGCTTATTTTCCTTTTTTTGGTTATCCGCCACCTGAGCAGCAACACGAAGGCTGCCAAAACGACCACCGTCGCTATCCCCCAGTATCGCCATGGGCTGGTCTGAGAAACAGGCGCGCTATCCCCGATCAAGGCCAAACCCGCCCAATAATACGGATGCGAAAACCGACTGCTGCCATCGCGCATCAGCTGCAATTTGGCATCTCGCAGCGCTGTACTTTTATCCGAACCCTGCCTGAGGTTGCCATAGAACGCCGTGATGATGTCTGCACTGGCTTTTTCGTCGATTCTCCACAGGCTCATCACCACACTGGGGCAACCCGCATGCATGAAGCTATGTGCCAGCGACATCACGCCTTCTCCACCCCGCAGCACACCGGTACCGGTTTCGCAAGCGGTCAATACGGCTAGCTCTGCGCGCAACTGCATCGCGTAGACTTCATAGGCATGCAGATAGCCGTCGTCGGCATTGCTCGTGTCATTCGCCGAGGCCTTTGCGAAATACAGCTTCGATTGCAGGGGCGCTTGGTTATTCACCTCACCATGTGTACCGAGGTGCAGAATCCGGTAGTCGGGTGCCAACCGCTTGAATGTCCGCTCTTCTGCCTCCTGTTCCACGAACAGGTCGTTGCTGAAGAACTTGCTAATGCGTTTCGCCGCCTGCAACGCAAACGGCTGCCGATAGAGGTGCAGATATTCCCGATCTTCGGGCAGCTGTCCCGCCAGTCCGTTGCGGTAGGCCGCTTTCATCTCGTCGGTAAACACCGGAGCGAAAACCAACGCGCGGCCATCCCGTCGGGTACGGTATGCCGATCCGAACTGCATAGCGCTGGATGCGGAAAGCAAATAGGATAGCTTGTAGGTGTAGATCAAATAAGGCATGCGTGAGAACACGCGTTCCCGGTCATGGGCAGTGAGCACCTCGAAATTGAGGTAGTACAATTCGGCGTCGGGCACGATCAACAGCCGGTTCGAGGCGAAGTGCGTTTCCACCGGCTGGATGAGGGATCGGTACAACCGATGGGCCGGTTCGCTGAACGCCTTTGCCGAGAGTCCATGCAATTCGCGCAAGTGCGCTACGTCATCCAGCACCCGCCGTTCGGCGCGGTGCAGGTGGAACGCGTGGGGCGATAGCACGAAAATAAATACGGAGTGGTCCGTGACCGCATATTCTACCAGCGTTTCGCCATGGGCCAGCAACGAAGCCCGGATGGCGTCGATATCGGGCGGATCCAATTCGAACCGCGCCGAGAACAAAGCGTCGTCGGCGTTTTTGAGGCTATCCTGGAATAAGCGATAGCGTTCGGTGGTAGCCGACAACAGGGCAAGCAATGAATCGCTCCGGCTCCCATTGAGGTATTGCAGGTTCAACGCATCTATCCGCTGGCGGAACGCGCGATCGCGCGCGCCTACCGCCGTACTGTCATGCACCTGACCATCAACCAGTAGACCATTTACCGCCAGGCGCAACAACAGCGCCTTGCTTCGCTCGGCATACCTGAATGCCTTGCGCGTGTATCGATCTAGCCGACCTTCCTCGGCCAACACCCAACACGCCTCGATTGCCATCGAGTAAATAGTCTTGTTCGTGTTGGCTAGGTCAATCAGGGCAGCCTGCGACCTGAACGCATGCAAATGGGACGACATGAATGCGGAATATCCGTCTACCAGATCCAACAATGCCGTGAGGTGACTGCGGTCGCCCGATTGTGCATGCAGGTCGCGGAGTACCGCTACTCGCTCGCTGGCGAACTCCATGGTATGGTAGCTGAACGGCAGGCGAGCGAACCATCCGGAATCCGATGTCGGAAGCGCTCGTCCCATCGTGAGTTCGACCACCACGCTGTCCGAATAGGCAAAGGCCTTATCCAATTGGCCAGCGTGCCGGTAGATCTGTCCCAGCGTGAGCAGCATGCTGGCCACCGTTACGTTTCCGCGGGGATAAAGCGCCCGGAACCCGCCCAACACGTCGCGCTGCAAGGCAATCGCCTGTTCAACTTTTCCGATCGATGACAACGCAACGGCCAAACCGCGTTGCACATGCAGCGCGACTTCGCGATTCGTTGCACCTAACCGCTTATATCGGTCCAACGCCTGCTCGTAATACCCGATGGCACGCTCGTACTGCCGTTGATCCAGGTAGTTTTCGCCCATCGAACCTTCGACGAAGGCCATCCCCAAGGGATCGTCAGGCGCATGCTTCCGTTGCGCGGCATATGCCTTTTCATACAAGGCCGTGCCCGCTTCGAATTGCCCTAGGCTATTCTTTAGCCTTGCCAAACCCGCCCATGGATGCACCATCGCCAGGCCGTCTTCGCCATGTGTGCGCAACAGTAGCCGAATGCCTTTATCCAGGTATTCCTGTGCCAGGAACGGTTCGTTGACGTAAGTATACAGGTAACCGAGGTTCTGATAAGCCGAAGCCAACGAAAAGGAATCGCCGTTTGGATCATAACCCGCCAAGTGGATATTCACCGCTTTTTGACGATGTACCAATGCCTCGTCATACCGTTTCAGGGTCTCGCAGATAATGGCCAAGCTATTGTGCATCACGCCGATATTGGGATGATTCGGCGGATAATGCAACCGCAACACGCGCTGGAATTCCGTTCCGTCATGCAGGGCCTGCTCGAAACGGTCGCTGTAATGGCTGATGAAGTAGCGCGTTTGCCATATCATCACCATGTCGCGTCCGTCTTTTCCCTCCACAATCAGGTTCATGTCATACGCACGCTTTGCATAGCGTTCGGCAGCCGCATAGTCTTCCTTGGTAGCATAAAATACCGCCAACTGGTTGTTGAGCAATACATAGTGCCTGTTCGGCGTTTCTGCGGGGTCAACGGCCCCTTCTGCTTTTCTTAAATAGCGCAAAGCGGCATCGAACGCGTATTGTTGCGTCAATAACTGCCCCATACGGCAAAAGGCAGCCACCCGCGCAACGGCGTTCTTGGGCAACGTTTCGGCAACGGCCACCGCCGCGTCCATGTAACGTACCGCCTCTTCCAAACCGTGCTGCGTCCACACCACCAACGCATGTTGGACATGCGTGAACACCAGGCTATCGGACTGGCCGGTCGATCGGTAATGGGCTATCGCGCGCTCGCCGAAATACGTCGCGCTGTCGAGTCTGTTTTCCTGATAGGTACGGATCGATTTCGTGTAGTCATTGTCTTGCGAACGAACCCACGGCGCAAAGCAGCAAACCAACCAAACGACAACGACAGTCCGCTCCATGGTCAGTCCAGTTTTTTCAGCAACGCTTGGGCCTGTTCATCGTCAGCAATCCGTTTCAATAGCGCAGAAGCCGTCTTGTTTTCACCTTGGCGCACATAACAAAGCGCCAAGTACCACGTCGCCTCGCTATGGAACACCGATCGCCGGTCATTGGCCACCCCGGCCAAAGGCTCAAGGGCTGCATCAAATTCAGCCAATCCCATGTAGGCCAATCCCGTAAAATATTGCAAGGTGTCGTTAGTCCCGCCAACCGCTGCCACGGCTTCCCACTTGGCCAGCGCATCGGCATAATTGCCTTCCTTATAGCTGATCATGCCATCAAAAAAAGCATAACGAAGTGTATCGGCACTGCCCATTTCGACCGGCAACCCCGTATCCGCCACGAAATACGCGCGGTACAACCGCACGGGGTTCGGTGACGCAAACCAAACCTGCCAAACGCCAAACACGGCGAGGATCGCAGCGGCGGCCGCTACCCACCCTAGTCGATAAGTCGGCCGTCGTCTTCGCCGACTTTGCACGGTCTCTCCCGCTCCAATGCCTTCATGGAACACCTCAAGTTGCTGCGACAGGCTTGCCTCGCGCACACCGATGATCAATGCCCTTACTTCTACGACCTTAAGCCGCAGCGCTGGCTCGCGTTCCATGCGCGCCTCGAACGCTTCGCGCTCGGTCCGATTCCATTCGCCCCCTAGATATTGGGCGATCAACTCCATTTCTTCCTGCGACAATCCATACGAAGGCTTTTCTTCCATTACTTTGTTCCTTTCTTCAACACCAGGTCACGCAGCTGCTTCAAACAGCGATACTTGTTGTTTTTCGCACTGGCTGCCGTCCAGTCAAACACGGCAGCGATTTCGCCGAGGCTCTGCCTCCGGAAATAGAACCGGCTAAGCAACTCCCGGCACCGCGCTCCCAAAAGCCGATATTTTTTTTTCACGATGTCGATGTAAGCATCGATTTCATCCGGTTCTTCCATCGGCTCGACGCTTTCGTCCAATCCGTCTTCAACCGACACCATATTCCTGCCTTTACGCTTCCGGAGCTCATCGATCCACTTGTTCTTCGCCACCCGAAACAGGTAGGCGCTGAACTCGCCTTCACTGTTCGGTGCGAACCTATCCAATTGTACGTTACGCCATACCGCGATGAACGCGTCTTGGTAGACGTCTTTGGCATCCTCCTCCGAGCCTGAATTCTGCAAAATGTAACGTTCCATGACGTTGAAATTCAAGGCATACAGGCGCTGCAAAACGAGCTGATCGTCGGATTTGATTTGTTCGACAAGCGAAGTGTTTGATAACCGGAAAACAGGCTGAACCATATGATCCACAAAAAGTTTCCGGCTAATTTAGTGCATTATCCCATAAACGCTTAATTTAAAATTCATTCGTGTAGTTCAATCGCTACTTCTATATCCATTTTTCCCCTCCCCGTTTCTGCTAAATCGAACGGAAAGGAAAAAGTCATCACTAAAAGTTTAATTCATTTGCTTTCGCCGGATCACTCAGGAACCGTGATGAAATAAAATGAGCAAATTAAGCGCAGTGATTTTGTTCGTTATCAAGGCGCATATTGCGGCTCATAGTGGAGCTATGGGCAAGATATGCAACGAAGATAACGGGCAAAAGGGCAAGCTTAAATGTCCAGGTTATTTCGTCACGGTTCCTCACGGAAGCCTCGGATAATTGCAATCAAAACGGGCACCGTGGCGGTACTCGATTCCAAGTGCCGGAACCGGCACACGGATCATGCCCCACAAACGCAGGTGGTTGATTGCAGCGTGAATAGGTTTGGCAATCAGGGCTGGCGTTCGTTCTGGCGCTGTCTCCGCTTCTTCGTCATATGGCGTTCCAATGCCGACTTGGGGTAGTGCGGGTGGCTTTTCAATTCATTGACGTTAATGCGCAATTTGCGCCCTTCGCGCCAGATATATTTGCCAGCGGTGAGCATGTTTCCCTGGATCACATGGCCAATGCACGTGTTCGAAATGCCGGTCTCCTTCCAAGCCACGTAAGGGCTTGAAAACGACCGTAGCCATTTTCCATCCAAATCATACTGGGAAATGATTGGATCGGCTTTGATCCGTGGGTTCACTTCTATTTTTTTCTTTATTTCTTTGCTCCAGACAAAGCCGCCATAGGTAAGCCCTTCACCCCGCATCACCAATCGGATGCCCTGATAATGGAATCCTACAGCTTTTCCGGCTTCTTTCGTGTTGCGATACGTAGCCACCAAGTTGCCTTCCAAATCATATTGACCAACCGTATGTTGCTTGGTGGCCAGCGGCGAACTCTTGCGCCACCCCGCCTTCAATATCGGTTTGACGTCAAGTTTCGGCTCATCTCCGCGCCTCCAGATGTAGCCATAAGCGGTGAGCACCTTCTTCCCTTCAGCAGCGTAGCTGATGAACCGTTGGGATCCGTCCATCGCTATCGCCGCCGCCTTGGCATGGCGATACGTCTCCAATAAATTGCCATCCAAATCGTAGCGACTTATCTTGAGGATGTATTTTTTTCGCGCCATAGTGTTCATGTTTCCGCACAAAACTAGACAAAGTTGCATTTTTATACAACTATAATCGCGATTCATAAAAAGGCAACTTTGTCGATCTCTCCGCTGCCGATGAAAAACAT
Source organism: Parapedobacter sp. (assembly GCA_037190485.1). Classification (GTDB taxonomy): domain Bacteria; phylum Bacteroidota; class Bacteroidia; order Sphingobacteriales; family Sphingobacteriaceae; genus Parapedobacter. Next base: position 57,357 of record JBBCJB010000013.1, on the reverse strand, counting down.
CTGTTACAGCGGAAAAATAGCCAAATGATGGAAATACCAAAATATTCTCAAGCTAATACCTGATCCGAAAGTGCTCTTTCGCCTGTCCTTCGCGGAAGAACACCAAGCCCACGCGGAATAGATCGATGGTTACCGTCGCCGCCTCCATTGACCGGATCGCCTGCCACTCCCGCCGCTTTTCGGTGGACGCATGGATATCGCGCAGCACCAACACGGTCCCTGTCGGCAAATCGACCAAATCCGCTTGCTGCTGCAAGCAAACACGTTGGTAGCCAAAATGCTTGGCAAGCCTTGCGGTGAGGCGATCCACCTTGTTGGTCGGTTCGGTCGACAGGCGAGCGGGATAGATCACCTCCTCCAATAGTCGGTATACGAAGGGCGAATGTGTACCATGCCGCGTTTTCGCCGTGAATACGTGCCACAGATAATCGCGGTAGTAGTGGAATCGGTCCATCTTCAAAGGGGCAAAACCATTGCGCCATACCAACCCACTTTCCACGTTTTGGCATAGCTTACCGTAGGTCCTCCTGTCAGCGCAAGGTGCCTACCCAACGAAACCACGGGCAGCATGCGCACGGTATGCCGCTCGGCCGTTCGGCCACGCAGATCCGCCTGGACCCGGCTAACGAGTTCGGCGTCGAGCGCAAACGTGCCATGGCGAAACAACCGAGCGCCCAAGCCGACCTCGGCCGCGTAAGGCACCGTGTCGCGCGCCGGTTGATAACCTGCCGCAACCAACCCGTACAATACGCGACCTCCGGAACGGAACGCAAGCATGGCAAACCCGGTGTCGTCAAATCCCACCGCGACGCTCCGCTGCCCGGTTTTGATCAGGTTGATGAGTCCGATGGGGTAGTCGCTGCTATCAGCCAAATTGACCACCGATGTCAATTGCACACCATCCACCTTGTGCGCCTTGTTGTACAAACCAGACACCTGCATCCCCACTACGCGATCCGCGGCATTGAATAGCCCGGCTGCCTGTACACCCCTCACTTCGCCCAATACCTGGTTGCCGATGCCCGCGGCTTGCAAACCGGCCATGTCCCGTCCCACGACGTTCAGCAATCCCGCGGCCTGCAAGTAACGCACATCCGACTGGTTCACGTTAAAGACGCCGGCCAATTCCACGCCGTCCACGCCAGCCGTGCGCCCGCCGAGCACATTCAGCGAAACATGGTTCACCAGCTGCCCGCTCAGCATTCCTTTGGAGCTCAATCCTGGTGTGAGCGATACCTGGAAGGGGTTATAGGCGAAAAAGCCACCAAGGTTCAATGCCTGTATCCGTTGCCGCGAGCCCGCGAAGAACCGGCCGAACGCCGATGACTCCAATCCCTCGACCAACCTACCGTCGGGATAGAACCATTCGCGCATCTTGCTATCGGTTGTGTTTATGCGTACCGGCGAAATCAGTGCAATCGTCGTATCCCGATAATGCGCCTTACTAACGGTAAGCCAGACGGTCTCTCCGGGTCGCTTGATGGCTATGCGAAACCTGCCGGTTTGATCGGACAACGCCGATGCCAATGCCTGACGCTCATAGATACTTGCGTAAGGCACACCGATGCCTGAAACCGCATCAGCTAGTTGCCCTTCGATCACCAACGGCCCGAAACGGCGTTTTTCCACGTCCAGCTTCACGGCCATCCTCCGGGGTGCATACCGAATGATCACGTACCCCGGGCTTTCCTTGAACTCGTAATCGTCGCCCAGCACGCCATACAGGAAATTGCCCAACGTGCCCCGATAACCCGCAACAGCAACCAAGCTGTCGGCAGCGACGGACGCGGTGCTGTATGAGAAGTAAAACCCTTGGGCCTTACCGATCGATTCAAGGACGTTGCGCAGCGTCCTGCTGGCACCGGGCTCCATTTCGATTTCGCGCATTAGGTAACCCTGCCCCCTACATACCGTGACAACCAGTACAGAAAAAAAGACCAAGCGTATCCTAAAACCCATGCAGCCGCGAAACGATCCGGCAAGTATAGCGAATTTCCGGTTATTTCAGGACAATGGTATCGCCGCTCCGCGTCACTTGGATCCGGAATGTATCGCCGATGATGCCGAGTATCCCCTCCAGATCGCCGTGGTCAAATGTCGTGGTCATCGGAAGGTCTCGGATCTGCGGATTCGCGATCTGGATATCCACGCCGTAAGCTTCACGCAATACCTCCACGATACGCCAAAGCGGCGTGTCGTCGAGCACGAACCTGTTGGTGACGTAATAGTCGTTCAATCGATCGCCTACCTCGCCGGTTTCGAACCGACTTTCGCGGATATTGACCGATACGGTCTGCATGGCTGTCAACTCGACGTGACGGCCTGCCCCGGAAACGCGTACACGCCCGGTTTCAACAGCTACGCGTGTTTCATCCCCTGTGCGCTTTACATGGAACGAAGTGCCCAACACGGTGATGGATACGTTGCCCGACCGGACAACGAACGGCCGATCCGGATCGCGCTTGACGTTGAAAAAGACTTCGCCTTCCTGGAGCGTCGCCTCTCGTTGTTTGGCAGTCCAATCCTGTGCATATCGCACGGCTGCATGCCGGTTCAAGGTGATGATGGTGCCGTCGGCCAGGGTATCGGTCCGGGAAGCGGTGGTTGCCTCGTACGCGGCGTGTACTACGCCACGGCTCCCTGCTTGCCAAAAATAATAAACCAGCCCCACACCCAAAGGGAACAGCAGGATGGCCGCCGCGTACCGAAACCACTGCATCCGCTTAATCGGCGTCTGCGTCTGCTGCAACGGCAGGACCGAGTCGCGACGTTGCACGAACCGGTCCCAAGCCACTTCCTCATCCGCGGCCAGGTGTTGCTGGAGCGACTTGCTCGCTTCCCAGATCCGTTTGAAATGGCGGTACCGTCGCTCGTGATCGGGGTGCGCATCGATCCATCGGCGTACGGCCGATGCTTCGGTTTCATCGGTCTCCTCCAGGAGGTATTTCGTTAGCAATGCATCATCCATGGCCTCAACTATTAAATAAAAAAATCAACAACGACAGGAAATCAGCCAAACGCAGCCTCAGCAACCTCAAGGCCTTTCCCATATGCGCCTCTACCGTCTTCAGCGAAATCCCCAGCCTGTCGGCGATTTCCTGGTATTTGAGCTCTTCGAAGCGGCTGAGCTGGAAAACCGTGCGGCATTTCTCGGGCAATTGCACAAGCGCCTCCTGGAGCTGTCGCCGCAGCTCGGTATCGGCAGCGTCTTCGGTGTGGTCATCGTGGGTGAACATCGCTTCCTCCATATACTTGCGCTGCACTTTAAGGTGTTTCAACGCATTGAGGCACTCGTGGTAAACCGCTTTGTACAGGTACGCCCGTAGCGATGTGTGAATCGCCATCCGATGCCGGTTTTCCCACAATTTCAGGAAAACGTCCTGCACGGCCTCTTCGGCCATATCGCTGTCTTGGAGGATTGTGCCGGCATACGCGTGCAACCCCTTGAAATTGCTTTTGAACGCCTCCTCGAATGTAGCTTCATCATCTAGCTGCGCCACGTGGTTTTCGCTTTTGGCCTAAGGGCACCGCTAAAAACACTCTTTCTATTGCAAGCGGCTGCAAAAACCAATTGCCGCGTTGGCTGTCAGAATCTATCCTCATCGTAGCGCTGCTACGCTTCCGGAAAATTCTTCCACCCGCCTTGCTCTTGATTTCTTCGCTCGCTTTCATAACAAAACAGCATTTTTAGCAGTGCCCAAAGTTACTTCCATTTGTTCATTCTGACAACTACGGAGCGGGTTACCCTTATGCGTTTTAAAAAAAAATCCGGCAGGTGGGCATGCGCTAAATTGAAAAAGTAAAATAATCCGATTAAAACATAAAAATAAGAAAAATTTACTGATACAAAACACTATTAACAAAATTATATCTTTTATAGCTAGTTTTGCCATTTATTTTACGAACATGATTGAACTTCTTAAGCAGTTTGAAGCCAAACGCCCGGAAATCGTCTTTTCGTGGCAGGATAACGAAACCGAGGCCGAAGGGTGGGTGGTCATCAATTCGCTGCGCGGCGGTGCCGCAGGCGGAGGCACGCGCATGCGCAAGGGCCTCGACCAACACGAGGTGGAATCACTGGCCAAGACCATGGAAGTGAAATTCACCGTTTCGGGACCGGCCATTGGCGGAGCCAAATCGGGCATCAACTTTGACCCTTCGGATCCGCGGAAGGCAGGCGTATTGGAGCGGTGGTATCGCGCGGTGACGCCGTTGCTCAAATATTACTACGGAACCGGCGGTGACCTGAACATCGACGAAATCCACGAAGTCATCCCCCTTACGGAACGGTACGGCTTGTGGCATCCGCAAGAAGGGGTGCTTGTGGGGCACCACAACGTGCGCGAACACGAGCGCATCCACCAAATCGGCCAGCTCAGGCAGGGCGTCTCCAAAGTCGTGGAAGACCCCTCATTCACGCCCGACCTGAAAAAGCGCTACCGCGTTGCCGACCTGGTAACGGGCTATGGTGTAGCGGAGTCCATCCGGCATTACTATGCGGCCTACCCCGGCGGCAGTGATGGCAAACGGGCCATCATCCAGGGGTGGGGCAACGTGGCGGGTGCGGCCGCCTACTACCTCGCCCAGCAAGGCGTGCGAATCGTCGGCATCATCGATCGCGACGGCGGGTTGCTCAACCCCAACGGTTTCAGCACACAACAAATCACCGACCTCTTCGTGAACAGGCCAGACAACAGGCTCCATGCCACCGACCTACTCCCCTTCCGCGAATTGGACAACCGCATCTGGGATCAGAAAGCCGAAATCTTCATCCCTGCTGCCGCCTCCCGGCTGGTTGCGCGGCAACACGTGGAGCGGTTGATCGCGGGCGGACTGGAAGTGATCTCGTCGGGCGCAAACGTGCCGTTCGCAGACCGCGAAATCTTCTACGGCCCCACCATGGCATTCGCAGACCGGCATGTATCCGTCATCACGGATTTCATCGCAAACTGCGGCATGGCACGTGTGTTTGCTTACCTCATGCAGCCCAACACCGAGATCAGCGATCTGGCCATCTTCTCGGATGTATCCAACGTCATCGGCAATGCCATCCGGGCCATCCGCGACATTTCCGACGAACGCACGCAAATGGCCTCGCGTGCCTACGAAATCGCACTGAGCGAATTACTTATTCACGGGTAGATTTCCTAGCTTTACCACCATGGAAAAACTAGACGCCATCGACAAGGCGCTTTTGCGGAAACTACAGGCCAATGCGAAAGCCACGGTCAAGGAACTTGCCGTAGACCTGGGCCTGACCGCCTCGCCCGTTTACGATCGCATCAAGAAATTGGAAGAACGGGGATTCATCAAGCAGTACGTCGCCGTGCTCGACAAAAAACTGGTTGGGCAAGGCGTCACCGCCATCTGCCAGGTATCGATGCGGTACCACAGCGAATCGTTCATGGAACAATTCGAAATGGACATCCAGCAAATGGAAGAAGTGCAGGAATGTTACCACATGGGCGGCCCGATTGACTTCTTGCTGAAGATCAACGTGGCCAGCCTTGATGCCTACCATGATTTCGTGAAATACAAGTTATCGCGCATCCAGAACATCGGCACGCTGAACAGCGCTTTTGTGTTGAAGGAAATCAAACAGCATTTCGCGTATACGATATAGCGCTGTCAAGGCGGCACGAACCGAAACTTATTCGGCTGCCTCGCCGGCCGGATACACCTGCAATGCCACGGGTCCGAGCAAACCGGCCGGATGCAGCGGACTGTCGGCACGATAGGGGTTGACGATGGTCCATGCCGAGCGAGCGGCCGCGGGCAAACGCTGGTCGCCGATCAATCGGTTTACCCAGGTATTCACCACGGTGATTTCAACCTCATTGCCATCCGCCGTCCACGCATCGGTAATGTCCAACCGGTACGGCGCTGTCCAGACGCCGCCCACCGCCCGTCCGTTCACGCGCACCTTGGCCAAAGCGACCAATGAGCCCAATTCGAGGTAAATCCGCTCTCCTGCATCAAGATCGACCACAGGCAGTTGATTGGTGTACGTCGCGCTGCCGGCAAAATAGTTGACCGCCGTATCCGGATGTTCGGACCAATCGATCAAATCGTCCAGTTGGATGGTGAAGCCACTTGAATCAGGGCGCGTGAACGTGACTTCCCACGGCCCGGTAATTTCGACCGCACGAGTCGTTGCCGGGAAATTGATTCCTCGATCGGCCTGTCGGCCGTCGGCATCCTTCCGGAATACGATGAATGCACTTTCGTAACGATCCAATGCCAGCGGCACCCGGGTACCTTGCCCATCGTCATCGAATTCGGGCAGGTCGCGCATCCCGCCCGTCACGGCGTTCCAATGTTCCGGTTGTTTGCCGGTGATGCGGAAAACGGGGTCGATCGAAATCTTTCGGTCGCTTTGATTCGATACAAAATAAACCTCACCATCGGCAAGCGTCCGGTGGAGGTACACCACCGGGTCTGCGGTGTCAAACACCACGTCGGGCCGCAATCCCAACCGATCGAACACTTCGTGTAGCGCAAGCCCGTCGAACACCCGGCCCTTGCCATAGCTATTTTCCTTGACGCCTGCGCCATCGATGGCGCCCCATAACTTCCCGGCCAATGCCTGCACCTCTCGATCGGCGTTGCCCCATTCCGCAAGGCTCGGCGAGCGGAGCGGGCGCGGACCAAGTATGGTCCCTCCTGCTTTCACCAACGCTTCGATCTTGCGGAGCACGGCCGGGCGCATCGTCTCCAGTTGGGGCAACACCAATACCGCGTAAGACAGGCCATCGGGCAGGGCAAACCGCCCGTCCTTGACGGTCATCCGATTCAGTATGACCTCGGCATTCATGTAGTCGAATGAATAGCCCTCGGGCATGGGCGGGTCTTGCACCCCGGTCATCTTGGGCGCATCCTCACCGATGAAATAAGCCACGTCGGCTACATACCGCCCTTGTTGGAGCATGTAATTGCATCGCTTGATGTAATCGATGAAACCGTCCATATCGTCGTACCACGTATTGAAACGGTTGAACTCATTGCCAAACCACGCATTCACACCGGGGCGCTTGTCTTCGTAAGCTTGATGGATGTACACGTGCAGTAGCGTGTTGTTTATGCCCTCTGCAAAAAAACGATCGCCGCGCTGCTTAAACAAAGCTGGATACCTACCGAACGTATTACCCGCCGCAGTAAACGACTCGGCCGAAACCTTGTTCTTGCCATAAATGTGTGCCGCGGATGATGCCGCGCGGTTCTCGATGTCGCCAAGCTCACCCTCGCTCCAGAATTCACCCCCGATTTCGTCGGATTGCCCGCCGTATTGGAGGAACTCGCCCGGGAAACCCCAATGACCGTAGTTTTCGAGCCAGGTGGTGAGTCCGTGTTTGCGACTCACTTCGCGCAATCCACCGACGTACTCGTAGGCCACCTGGTCGGCCACGAAACGGCGTACGTCCCACAGGAACCGATCCGATTCGTCTTGGCTGCCCACCACATGGCCAAAATAAACAGGTAGGTAAGGCCTCGGATCGTAACCGAAGGCTTGCTGGAACTTATCCTCGAAACCGTCCGTCCAGTTCTGGCCACCGGTTTCATAGCTGTCTTGCACGGCAACCTTGAAGGTCTTCCGGTCTGCGGCAGGGATACGCCGCATGATCTCTCCCAAAAAAGCATCGAAATGCTTCGCGACATGTTCGCGGCTCATCTTGTCTACCTCCAGGCCCCGCCCCTCGACGCTCGCCGGCGCATTGGTCACCCCCGTGGGCAGCCAACCCGTTTGCAGGATGATCCAATCGCCTTCGGGGATGTCCCAATCCAGCACGCCATCTTGCCCAACGTTGGCCGTAAGGTCTTTCACCTCGGTTTGCCCGATGCGGTACGCATCGTCGTCGGGCTCCGCCTGCACCGCCCATTGGTAGTAGTGCCAATACGGAAGCGGTGTGGGATGCATCCGTGCCAAGGTCTTCTCCTTGAAACGCTCCACGCGTGGCGCTGCGGCAAGTTCGACCTCCGCGATACCGGCATTACCGCCCACCCCATCAAACACCAAGCGGAACACCGTTCCGGTCTGCTTGTCGAACGAAACCGTTACCGGGGCGAACCGCTCGAACCCGACATTCAGGCTATTATTGGATCGATCCAGCCGGAAGGCTTTGACCCGGTGGAAACCGGTATCGCGCTGCACCTCCAAGACCACATCGCAGGCCATATTGCGCTGCGCTGGATAGACCGTGAGGCTCCTGGCGGCAAACGGTTCATCCACCGAAAACGTTAGCTCGGTGCGCGTGCCTTGGGGCAGCCGCACTTCCGTTTCGCGATCGCCGTCCATCACTTGGCCGACGGGTTGACCGGTCAGCGTTCCGCCAATCGTGGGTCGGTACCCAGCCAACGTTACGCCGTAATCCTTCGGCGCCCGGAATGCCGTCACGCCCACAGGCTGGAAATCGCCAGGTGGCGTCGCCAATGCGGCGTGGAAACGACCCGGCCCCGTCACCAGCGTGTCGGTGGCGGCGAGGTAGCGCATGGCCTGTTCGGGTTTCACCCACGGTCCGCCCGACTGGCTCCATCCCGGACTGTTGAATATGCCGATGTCGACACCCAGCTCGGTAGCGGTCTTCAGTGCAGCATGCAGGATATCCCACCACGCGTCGCTGAACAGCTTCACGCTGCCCCACGCTTCGGGCGGCAACTCTTCCAATCCGATATTACCGATGAATGCACGGTTTATCCCGGCCTTTTTCATGGCATGCAGGTCATCGATCACACCTTGCTTGGACAAGTTATCGGATACCCAATACCAGTACACGCTGGTTTGGATGGAATCCGGTGCGTGGGCAAAAACGGTTTCGATGGTCGTCCAATCGGCCTGCCGGTTGCCGTTGTGTGTACAACCAGCGAACAGCGACAAGGCGACAGCGCCCATCAAGGGATGTAGGGAACGTATCATGGATCCTTCGATTTAGGGCACCTCTAAAAACGCTCTTTCTATTACAAGCGGCTGCAATAATCGATCGCTGCGTTGGCTGCCAAAATCTGTCCTCATCGTAGCGCTGCTACGCTTCCGGAAGATTTTGCCATCCGCCTTGATCTTGATTATTTCGCTCGCTTTCATGACAAAACAGCGCTTTTAGAGATGCCCTTTACAATTGCCGTAAAGAAAGCACATTTCGGCGAAGGAATCGTCCCGTACCTTCCTGTATGGAGCTGCTGCCTGGCGAAAAATCGTGCACAACCCGCCGGAACATGTTATATTTACAGACTATGAACAACAACTTGACCAATGAAGACCTCGCGCCAATCCCACCGGACCAACGGAAATGGGGTATCGGCAATTATGCGGCGCTGTGGGTAAGCATGAGCCTGTGTATCCCTACCTACATGATGGCCAGCTCGCCATCCAGGGCGGCATCGGCCGCATCGGTGCGCCATCGACGCCAAGCGTGAAACCGCCGTGGCCTTGGAACAGTTACCCCTTTTCAAAACGGCAAAACGGCGTCTACCGTCCTTTTTTCGCCGTCTGCGTTGAACAGCATCAGGTTCTTGATTGTGATTGTCCGGTCCTTGACGGTGATGCTGCCGGTCGATTTTGCGGTGCCAGTGAATTCTTTGCCGCTCAGCCCACTCCCCACCCCACTCAATGACACCATGGAATCAACGGAAAAAGTCGACGGATCGACGGAGGATTGCAAGAGCATCACCTGGTGTTTACCTGCAAATATAACCAAAGATGTTTATCTTTGGCCATGGCCGCAATCCCACCGCTGAAAATCCTCAAGGCATCCGCAGGGTCGGGCAAGACCTTCAGCCTCACGGCGCACTACCTGATGCTGCTCTTCGCTGGCGACAGGAAATACCGCGAGATATTGGCCGTCACCTTCACGAACAAGGCCACGGCCGAGATGAAGGGCCGTATCCTGACGGTATTGGAAGCGCTCGCCACGGGCGATGCTTCGGCTGCCGACGGCGCGAGCGGTTACCGCGAAATCCTACTGGAAGCGTACCCACTTTGGAACGCCTCCGCCCTGCGGCAACAGGCGGCCCAGGTGTACCGCAACATCCTGCACGACTACAGCCGCTTTGCGGTCAGCACCATCGACGGCTTCACGCAAAAGGTGATCCGCGGCTTCACCTTCGAGCTAGGCATCGACGCGGGCTACAAACTGGAGATGAACATCCGCAAGGTGAAGGCCGACCTGGTTTCGCGCCTGAACCGCCTGCTGGACGAACGGCCGGACCTGCTCCAATGGATCATGGACTACGCGCAACGGCGCATCGAGCAGAACGAAAGCTGGAATTACCGCGGCGCCTTGGGCGACCTCGCCTCGGAAATCTTCAAGGAGGATTTCCAGGATTTCGACCGGGCGGTGGCAGGCTTACCCGAACAGGAACTGTTCGCCAGCCTCGACAGCTATTGCAAAGCGGCCATCCGCGGATTCGAAGACACGTTTGAAACGCAGCTGAAGGCGGCCGCCGAGGTGTTCGCCACCTCGGGCGTGACGGCGGCCGACCTGAACCGCAAGTCGCAGAACTGGCTGGGTAAACTTGTGAACCTATCCGCCCAGAACCCGCACGACACGATCCAGAAACTGGAAAAATACATCGATGCGCCCGACGAATGGCAGAAGGGTGGATTGGATGGCCAGGTGGGTGCCCTGTACCGGGCATTGAACCCACTGCTGGCCGGGCTGGCCCAGCTGTATGCGCAGGAGGGGCCCGACTATTACCTGGCGAAGGCCATCGACGACAACCTCTACTACCTGCGCCTCCTGAAAGAGATGAGCGTACTGCTGGGTGAGTGGCGGCACGACAACGCGGCTCAACTCATCAGCGATGCCCAGCTCCTGCTCAACCACATCGGCACCAACGAAATGGGCGACCCCACGTTCATCTGGGAGAAGATGGGCAACCGCTTCCGGCATTTCCTATTCGATGAATTCCAGGACACGTCCAGGAAACAATGGGAAAACCTGCGACCGCTGCTCATCAACGCGATGGGCAACGCCTCGGGCAACCGTGTGGAACACCTCATCGTGGGCGACGTGAAGCAAAGCATCTACCGCTGGCGCAACGGCGACTGGCGCATCCTGCTGGATCGCGCCGAACGGCAGATCGGCGAGGCCTTCAACACCACCGACACGGCCTCGCTGGTAGGCAATGAGACGCTCGAAATCAATTACCGCAGCCTGGAGCGCATCGTCAGCTTCAACAACACGCTCTTCGCGCATGCGCCGGGCTGGCTGCAGGAAAGCCTGAATGCACGGGTGAGAGCCGACCTGGGCGATGAACAATACAACGGGTGGTGGATGGCCTCGGGCTACCACGACACCATTACCCGGGCCTATGCCGATAGCCAGCAACGGTTGCCAACGGCCAAACCGAAGACGGGCGGCACAGTGGAGGTAGCGTTCATCCCAGTGGAACACAACAACCACCGCCCCAGCGCCGTGAAGGCCGAGGCCCTGTACCGCATGGCCGATGCGCTGATCGGCTGGATCCAGGCAGGCACGTACCGCCCCGGCCAAGTGGGCATCCTCGTGCGCACGAACAACGAGGCGCGCGAAGTGATCCAGTTCCTGCTCGACAGCCAGCGTGAAGCGGGCATCGCCTTTGACGTGATATCGGGCGACGCGCTGGTGCTCGTGAACCAACCGGCCATCCGCCTGCTGGTGGATACGCTTCGCGTACTGGCGGGTAGACCGGGCGACGTGGCGCTGTACCAAGCCAACTGCGTATACCTGTACCACCGCATTGCCGACCGCCCCTTGCCTGCAGACGATTGGCTGCGCATCGCCCACGCCCGCCCGCAACAACTGGCAGGGCTACTGCCCGAATCCCTTTGCCTGCAATGGGCCGATTGGGCGCAATTGCCGCTGGCCGAGCTAACCGAGGCACTCATCCACGCGTATGGCCTGCAAATCCATGCCGAAAGCCTACCCTACCTGCTGGCCTTCCGCGACCTGGTGGCCGTTTTTACGGCTACGGGCGAGCGCGGCATCCCGGCGTTCCTGACCTACTGGGAAGAGGAAGGCATGGATCGGGCCTTACCGGCAACGGCCGACACCAACGCCGTGGAGGTGCTGACGATCCACAAATCAAAGGGGTTGGCCTTCGACGTGGTGATGATCCCGTTCTGCGGATGGTCGCTTGACGGCAAGGCCAACGGCAACTTCTGGGTGGACACCCAGGATACGCCGTATGCGCTGCTGGGCAAAGTGCCTGTGAAATACAAAAACGACCTGGCCAAGTCATCGCTATTCAAGGCATACTTCGAAGAGATGCTGTTCAGCTACATGGACGCGCTCAACACGCTTTATGTGGCCACGACACGCACGCGCCGCCACCTGTACATCACCGCCCCGGGCAAGAAAGGCGAAGAGCCGGTGAAGTCGCTGATCGCCGGCGACCTGCTGATGGAGGTGCTGGCGGGACCCGGTTCCGACTTCGCCGACGCGGCCGCACACGTACCGGAAGCGACGCTGCAGCCGCCGCCGGCAACCGATGGCGCGTGGTCGTTTGACCACTACCTGGGCACGCAACGGATACAGGAGGAACTGGCCCGCCCCGAACAGGTGGCCGAACTGGACGTGGTGCGGCTGGATGCGGCCAAACGGCAGGGACAGCTCCTGCACCAACTGATGGCGGCACCGATAACGGGCGAGCAGGATATCGCCCAGCAGGTGGAAGCGTTGTACCGGCGCGGCCTCTGCCTGGCCGAAGAGCGCGACGAGGTGCACCGCATCGCGTTGGCGACGTGGAACCACCCGGCCTTACAGGCGCTGTTCGCCAAGGGCTACGCCCATCGGGACGAGCGCGACATCATCCTACCCACCGGACGCACATTAAGGCCCGACAAGGTATTGGTGGGCCCGGGCGAAACGATCGTACTCGATTTCAAATTCACCCAGCACGAAGACGAAGCGCACCTGAAACAGGTGGTCGACTACCAGTTGCTGTTGCGCGAAATGGGCATGCCAGACGTGAAAGGCTATGTTTTTTATGGTGAACTCGGCAAATTGGTAACGGCATGAATAGGGCTCCCTTCCTCAAGCAGGTGGCAGCAGACCTCTTGGCACGGCATCCCGACGGACTGACCGACGTGGCGGTGGTATTTACCAACAAGCGGCCGGTGGTGTTCCTCAGGAAATACCTGGCCGAACTGGCCGGCAAACCGATCTGGAGCCCTGCATGCTTCACCATCCAGGAATTCCTAAGGCAATCGGCCGCGGTGCCGGAGGCCAGTCCGCTCACCCAATTCTTCATCCTGCACCAGGCGCACAACGAATTGCTGCGTGAAGAAGGACGCCCCGAGCTGCCTCCAGACGAATTCCATCCGCTGGCGGAAATCATCCTCAGCGACTTCGCCCAACTGGACTACGACCTGGTGGGCCCAGACGAGGTGTATGCCGAACTACGGGATATCGCGCTGCTGCAACAGCGGTTCCCCCACCTATCGGCGGAGCAGCAGCGCTTCATGCGCCAATTCTGGGAATCGTTCTCGCCGGGCAAGCAAACCGCCATCCAGCAGAAATTCCTGCAGCTGTGGATCCGCCTGCCTCGCCTCTACGAGCGATTCGACGTGCTGTTGCGTGCGCAGCAGCTCACCACGATGCCACGCATCTACCGCGACCTGGCCACGGGTGGGGCCGAGAAACCGGACTTCGCCGACGCCTACAAGCAGCTGGCGTTCGTGGGCTTCAACGCGCTGAACCGATGCGAGGCCAAGCTGTTCACCCAATGGCAGGCAGCAGGCAACGCGCTGTTCTATGCCGACGCCGATCGCTACTACACGGACGACGACCAACAGGAAGCGGGGTTGTTCCTGCGGCGGAACGCCCGGCAATATGGGCTGGTGAACGCCTTGGGCGATTTCCCCGAGACCTTGGCCCGCAAGGCAAACGCCGTGGAGCTGCTGGCCACCTCAGGCAAGACAGCGCAGGCCAAGGCGCTGGCGAGGTTACTGGCGCAACGCCCTCCAGCCGACGGCACGCCCACCGGCACGGCCATCATCCTGGCCGACGAGAGCCTGCTCATCCCGGTCTTGCAAAGCATCCCCGAACACGTGGCCTTCAACGTAACCATGGGGTATCCCTTGGCGCAGTCATCGCTTTTCGGCTACATCGATGGCTGGCTAGGCATCCAGCAACAGCTGGCGGCCAACAACGGGCGCGCGGTGCATCACCTCGACGTGGAATCGGCCATCAGCCACCCGTTGGCCGGTATCGCCACCGAAGAACGCGAAGCCTTGCAGGCACAGATCGCCAAGAACGAGTGGCTGGAGGTGCCGACCGAAGCGCTGCGCCTGCAAACGGGCAGCCACCCCGACTTCTTCGAACGCCGCGACAGCGACGGCTTGCTGGGCGCCCTGCATGCCCTGCTCGACGGGGTGCTGGCCCACCGGCAACAAAACCGATCGCTGCGGCACATCGAGGCATCGCTGATCCTAGCCGTCAAAAAAACGCTCAACGGATTGCAGGATGGCTTGGAACACCACGCCGACTTGGCCATGCCGTTCGTATGCGCGCTCGTCCGCAAGGCGCTAATGGGCATCTCCGCCCCAATCGAGGGCGAACCGCTCTCGGGCATCCAGATCATGGGGCTGCTGGAAAGCCGTTGTCTCGACTTCGACCACGTGTACATCCTGGGTGCCAATGAGGGGGCGCTACCCAAGATCACCGCTGCCCCCAGCTTCATCCCCGATTCCATCCGCCGGGCGCACGGACTACCGGTGCTGGAAAACCAGGATGCGCTGTCTGCCTACCTCTTCTACCGGCTCTTGCAGCACCCCAGCCGGATAAACCTGGTCTACAACGCCGTGGTGGACGAAACCAATACCGGCGAAATCAGCCGGTTCGTGCGGCAGCTGGCGTTTGAAAGCGGATGGACATTCCAGCGTACGCGCCAAGGACAACAGGTGAAGGCCGCCACCGCTGCGCCTGCGCTGGTGGTGCCCAAAACAGGGGCGGTGTGGCAAGCCCTGCTGCGCTATTTCGATACCGGCCAGCCCGACCGGCCCCGGCTATCGGCCTCGGCGCTGACCACTTACCTCCAATCGCCACTCCTGTTCTTCCTCAAGTACGTGGCGGGCATCAAGGAGCCGCCCCGCATCAGCGAAGAGTTTGAGCTGAACCAGCTGGGAACCGTGGTACACGGGGCCATGCAGGCCGCCTACGAACGTTTGCAGGCGGCCGCGGGTGGCGACCCGATCACGCCGCAGGCCATCCGCCAGCAGGTCAAGGCGCTGCCGCAGTTGTGCGTAGACGCGCTTTCCGTAGCGCTGTACAAGGCGCCTGGCCAATTGAAGAAACCCAACAGCCTGCAACGCATCCTGCTCAAGATTGCCGAAGAATACGCGGCCGTGTTCCTGAGCCACGATGCGCTGCACGTGGCTCCGCTCCGCATCGTCGAGTTGGAAAACGATACCGATTACGTCCATGATTTCCCCATCATGGTGGGTGGGCAAACGCGATCCATCCAGCTATACGGCATCATCGACCGGGTGGACGAGGTGAATGGGAAGACCCGTATCGTGGATTACAAGACCGGGCGCGACGAGGTCAAGTTCAGCAACCTGGAAACGTTGTTGGCTCCCGCGTCGGGCAAAAGCAACAAGGCGATGATCCAGACGCTGTTCTACACTTTTGTCTACGAGCGGAAAACCGGGAAGCGCGGCGTGGAGCCCAACCTCTACATTGCCCGCAAGCTGCGTACGGAGGGGCCGCTGTTCTACATGGCCGGTCGTGGCGGTCGCAGCCTTGTCGAAGGGGAAGCCCTCGAAGACATCAAACAACGGTTCGAGGAGTTCCTGCGCCAAACGCTGGAAGAACTCTTCAACCCGGAAATCCCTTTTGGGCACAACCCGGAGGCCGTGCTGTATCCCGGTGAAGCATACCTGGAGTTCCTGGCGCAAGCACTGCCTGACGCCGACGATCGTTAAGGGCCAACTAGTATCGTGTCAACCATAAAATGTCGCATAAGCCGCCGTAATTTTCGTCTCTGGCAACGCTGGAAAATGCGCGCGTAGCCTCAAGCTACGTAAGCATTTGACAAGGCAGCCAGGGTCGGAAAGGACAAGGATTGGTGCGATGGAGTATGGTTGACACGACACTAACCGACCAAGGCCTTGGCCTGTTCGATAGACAACTGCTGCGCCACCTTGCCTGCGATGTCCAGGAAAGCCGCTCGCGCGGGATGATCTTCATCCATCACCACCGGAAGGCCGCTGTCGCCGGCATCGCTGATGCCTTTCACGAGCGGTATCTCGCCGAGGAACGGCGTCTGGTAGCGTTCGGCCAACCGCTTGCCACCATCCTTGCCGAAAATATAGTAGCGTTGGTCGGGCAGCTCGGCGGGCGTGAAATAGGCCATGTTCTCCACCACGCCCAAGAGCGGGATGTTGATCGAGTCCATCAGGAACATCCCGATGCCGCGCACGGCATCCGATAGGGCCACCTGCTGGGGCGTGGTGACCACAACAGCTCCCGAAATGGGGAATCCCTGCGCCACGGTGATGTGCACATCGCCCGTGCCGGGCGGCAAATCCACCACCAGGTAATCCAGTTCGCCCCAGTCGGCATCATTGAACAACTGCTTCACGGCCGTACTCACCATTGGTCCACGCCAAGGC
Organism: Parapedobacter sp.; assembly: GCA_037190485.1. Taxonomy (GTDB): domain Bacteria; phylum Bacteroidota; class Bacteroidia; order Sphingobacteriales; family Sphingobacteriaceae; genus Parapedobacter. The sequence continues at coordinate 40,769 of JBBCJB010000013.1, read as the reverse complement.
ACCGGCTGGTTGGGGTCGGTAAAGAATCCGATGGAAAGCAGTTTGAGCCCATATTTTTCTATCGGCTCGATTTTTGTCTTGCCATCCGCGGTTTTGGAGGCTTTGGGCCGTGCCCCCTCCAATCCGAACATGATGGGCAGGGAGGGGCCGTAAATGTCGGCATCGATCAGGCCGGTCTTGGCGCCTTTGGCGAGCAAGCCCAACGCCAGGTTGGCCGCCACGGTAGATTTGCCGACGCCACCCTTGCCGGAGGCGACGAGGATGATGTTTTTGATGTTTGGCAACTGGCTGTTTTTGTTTCCGACCACTTGCGAGGTCATGTTGATGTCTACGGCGATTTCTTTATCGATGAACAAGGCAATCGCGTTGCGGCAGGCATGCTCGATATGCCCCTTCAATGGGCAGGCCGGGGTGGTAAGCACCACGTCGAATCGAATCTTTGATGGCAGCACCTCCACATTCCTGATCATATTCAGGGTCACCAGGTCTTTCTTAAGATCGGGCTCTTCCACATGGCTCAGGGCATGCAATACTTGTTCTTTCGTGATCATGGATTCCATCAACGTTAGCAACGACTGTGTCTTTGCAAAACTACGGATTGCGAAACACAAACTTGTCATATCTTTGTTTTTAATGGGAATTATCCCGTATTTAGCCGCGGGGATAAATTATGGGCAGGCCAAGGATAGCCTCATGGCGCAGCGAGCGATATGGTTAAGAAGTTGTTAAACAGGATCACCAAACGGCAAATGATCGTCGGTGGCGTCGTATGCGGCGTATTGATCATCGGCGGCATCGTTGCCTTTGCCATTGCATACAACAAGCGAGAAGCCCTCCTGGCCTCCACCATCGCGCGGATGCAAACCAAGATGGATGCCGATTACGACATCGACCTCGCCGTCGGGAAGGCCTATTTTTCGGGATTGACCACCGTAACGCTTGAACAGGTACATGTGGTACCCCACGAACGTGAACAGCTGATGGGCGTGCGCACCATGTCCATCCGCGTGAAACTTTTTCCGTTGATCACGGGCGACATCAAGTTCGGGAGCGTTCGTATACACGATGCCGAGGTACAGCTCATCAAAAAAGACAGCGTGAGCAATTACGACGCCTTCCTCGGCGCTTCCGATACCACCACACAAGCCTCGCCGAGTAGCCAGCATCCAGACACGGACCGCGGCATGAACATGGCCAAAGCGGCCAACCAGATGCTGAACAACGTGCTGTATAAAATCCCCGAAGACATGGAGCTGCACAATTTCCTGTTCAGCTACCGCGACGACAGCACCCAACAGCGCATCAGTGTACCTGAAGCCACGATAAACGACGGCGATCTGGATGCCGCCGTTTTCCTGAACGACAACACTGCCGCATGGCAGGTATCCGGCAAGCTGAATCCAGGCAAACGGCAATTGTACGTCAAGGTGCACGCCAATGGGAAGCGGATCGGTCTTCCACTCCTTGAACGCAAACTCGGCCTCGACATCAGTTTCGACACCATCGAAACGCGCTTGCGCGATGTCTACTGGACAAACAACGAATTCCTGCACATCAAAGGTGAATGGGCCGTCAAGAACCTGACCATCAACCACTGGCGGATTGCGCAAACCGACGTGACCGTGCCCGATGCACACATGGACGCCGAGCTGATCGTAGGCAACAACCATGTGGAGCTTTCGAAGGCATCGACGATCAACATCAAGAAGCTGCAACTCCATCCGTATATCCGGTACACGTCGTCGCCATCCGAGACCTACGCCCTGGCCATCGCAACGCCCGAGATGGATGCCCAAGACCTCTTCGACGCCTTCCCGGATGGGCTCTTCGAGTCGCTGGACGGCATCCGGGTGCAAGGCAAGATCCGCTACCAGCTAGACGCATTCCTTGACACCGCCAATCCAGATAGCGTGCAGTTCAAGTCTGACATGCAGCAAACCGATTTCGCGGTGAATGCCTGGGGCCAGGCCAACGTGCCGAAACTGAACCTGCCCTTTGTCTATACGCCCTACGAAGATGAGCAACCGGTGCGCGACATCGTGGTGGGTCCCGAGAATCCGAATTTCGTTACGCTGGCCCAGATTTCGCCGCACCTCAAGCACGCGATACTCACCACGGAAGACCCCTCGTTTTTCAGCCACGACGGATTCGTGGAAGAGGCGATACGATCCTCGATTGCCATCAATTACAAGGAAAAGGCCTTCAAGCGTGGGGGCAGCACGATCTCGATGCAATTGGTCAAGAACGTTTTCCTGAACCGGAACAAGACCGTGGTGCGCAAGCTGGAAGAGATCCTCATCGTTTGGCTGATGGAAAGTACCGACGCCGTTAGCAAAGAGCGGATGCTCGAAGTATACCTCAACGTCATCGAATGGGGGCGCAATGTCTATGGCATCAGCGAAGCAGCACGTTATTATTTCGGCAAGCATCCGGCAGACCTTGAACTGGGCGAAAGCATATACCTCGCCAGCATCGTGCCGCGCCCGAAGACGGGACTTTATTCGTTCGATTACCAAGGCAGGCTCAAACCCTATATCGGTCCCTATTTCAGCTACATCGGCAACATCATGGCCAAGCGCGGACTGGCCACCCCCGACTCGTCTGCAAATTACGGTTTCTATGCCGTAAGCCTGCGGGAAGCATTACGGCCGAAACAGCCGGCAAGGACAGACTCCCTGCAACTGGAATCGCCGCCCACCGAGTTCGAGATCGAACTGGAGCAGGTGCGCGGGCTATTGGAACGCCTTTCATCCCCCAACCAGCCATGAAAATCTCGATCGACCAAAAAACGTTTGAACGGATCATTGATTACAACCAGATCAAGAAACGGATCCGGCTCATCGGCATCCAGCTCAACGTCACCTACGAACACCAGCACCCGGTATTCATCGGCGTACTCAACGGCTGTTTCATGTTCATGGCCGACCTGATGAAACAGATCCACATCGCCAATGAGATTTCGTTCGTCAAGCTCGCCTCTTACGATGGCGCGGCACGGCACGGTGTGAAGGAACTCATCGGCCTGGACACGGATCTGACCGGGCGTGAGGTGGTCATTGTCGAAGACATCGTTGACACCGGCCATTCGCTCAAACATACCCTAGACCTCGTCAACGCCCAAAAACCGGCTTCCGTGGCCGTGTGCACGCTACTCCTTAAACCCCATGCCGTGCAGCACACCTTTACCAACATCGCCTACGTCGGCTTCGAGATCGCCAATGACTTCGTGGTCGGTTACGGGCTGGATTACCAGGGCATGGGGCGGACATTGCCGGATATCTATCGGGAAGTGCCGGCAGAAAAGTGACGAAAGTCATTTCCCGGGTTGTTTACCGTCAACCGATACCTTCGGTCGATTGACTTTCTTTGCGGCCAATACATCAGGAACCGTCACGAAATAAAATGAGCAAATCAAGCGAAGCATTTTTGTTCGTTATCAAGGCGCATATTGCGGCTCATCGTGGAGCTATGGGCAAGATATGCAACGAAGAGAACGGGCAAAAGGGCGAGCTTGAATGTTCAAGGTTATTTCGTGACGGTTCCTTAAAAAACTACTTATGAAAACGTGGGAAGAACTATTGCACTCGGGTAAGGACCACCCGTTTAACATGAGGAAGCATCACACCATCGCAGACATCTATTCCAAGAGCGATGTGGTGGCCTATACCGATGACCGGCTAAGCCCGATCTCCCGGTTGATGAAAACCGAGGGACTTTTGCACCTGCCCGTCGTTGATGGACGGCATGTGGTAGGCATCATTAGCAAGAACGATATCCAGCGGCTGGGATTCGGCTACACCTATGAAGGGCGCGACGATGTCGAGACCGGGATATTCGACATGTTGCAGGTCGATCAGGTGATGGTGAAACATCCGCCGTTGGCCGTTCCGCAATCGACGGTACTTGAGCTATCCGAATTGATGGTGGCGAAGGACGTGGCAGCGCTCCCTGTGGTCGATGCGGAAAAATCCGTGTTGGGTACCATCAGCATGAAAGACTTGCTGCTATTCCTGCTCACGGGGCACTGACCCGTCCCGTACGCATACGGACTGCGGATCCCAGAAAACGGTGTCGAAATCGACCACGCGATCGTCGACGACGGCTACACCTTCGCTTTCAAGTAATTGCTGCATCAAGGTCGGGCTCCCGAACGCCCGCTTGCCGCTCAATACGCCGACCCGGTTCACGACCCGATGTGCGGGGATGCGTGGCTTGGCGCCATGGGCTGCATTCATCGCCCAGCCCACCATGCGGGACGAACCGCCACTGCCCAAGGCGCGCGCGATGGCGCCATAGGAAGTGACCCGTCCCGCCGGGATTTGCCGCACCACGTGGTACACCCGTTCAAAAAAATTCGATCCGTTCGCTGTCTCCATCGCCCAATCTACGATATCGTTTTCGTAAAAAAACCAACCAAAATGGCGCCCATGCCTAGAAAAATCACTATCATTGACTGCAGAATCAATTGTGCAGCATCAATTATAAGGCAAATAACAAATTAACGATTTATTCTTGACAACTCATCGATATCATCATGGATAGCAAATCACATCACCGCCGCCTGAACGCATGCGTTTCGTTCGCGGCATTGACCCTGGTCGTTTCACTCCTTTCCTGCGCCACCTCGGCACACGACGGATGGCAGCCCCTGTTTGACGGGAAAAGCCTCAACGGCTGGAAGCGCGTGGGCGGCCAAGCGCCCTATACCGTCGAAAACGGCAACATCGTGGGCACGATGACCGCTGGAACGCCGAATTCCTTCCTGATCACGGAGCGGGAATACGGCGACTTCGTCCTCGAGCTGGAAGTCAAACTGGAAGGCGAGACCACCAATTCGGGTATCCAGACGCGCAGCCACCTGGATGAACAGGCCAACAATGGCCAGGGCCGCGTTTACGGTCGGCAAATGGAGATAGACCCCAGCGAACGGGCGTGGACGGGCGGCATCTACGACGAGGCGCGTCGCGGGTGGCTCTATCCGCTAGACCTGAACGAAGGCGCCAAAAAAGCCTATAAACGCGATGCGTACAACCACATCCGCATCGAGGCGATCGGCAACGAGACCAAGACCTGGGTCAATGGCATCGCGGTGGCCCACGTGGTGGATACGGTGGATACCGAGGGATTCATCGGCCTGCAAGTGCATAGCATCGGTGATGCGGCCTTGGCGGGCAAGAAGGTCTATTTCAAGAACATCCGCATACAGACCGAAAACCTGAAACCGAAAGACTTCCCCGAGGGTATCTATACGGTGAACCTGGTACCCAACAGCCTTACGGATTACGAAAAAGCCAACGGATACGGCCTGCTGTTTGACGGGAATAGCTCCGCAGGCTGGGTCAGTGCGCGCAATCCGGCGGCCTTTCCGGCCAAGGGATGGGAAATCAAGGGCGGCACGATCACGGTACAGCCCTCGGACGGCGGCGAATCTACCAACGGCGGGGATATCGTCACCACGGAGCAATACGCCGCGTTTGACCTGTCATTCGAGTTCCGCCTCACCGAGGGGGCCAATAGCGGTGTGAAATACTTCGTCACGCTCGCCGAGAAGAGCACCGGTTCGGCCATCGGACTGGAGTACCAAGTGTTGGATGACGAACGTCACCCCGATGCCAAAATGGGCAAGGACGGCAATCGGACGCTGGCATCGCTCTATGACCTGATCACGGCGCAGAAAAGCAAGCGGTCGCTACGGAAAATCGGGGAGTGGAACAAAGGCCGGGTGGTTGTACAACCGGATAATACCGTGACCCACTACCTCAATGGCGAGCAGGTGGTGCAATACAAGCGCGGCTCGGCCGAGTACCGCGCGTTGGTGCGCGGCAGCAAGTACAAGAATTGGGATAATTTCGGCGAAGCGGAGGCCGGCCGCATCCTCTTGCAGGACCATGGCGACCGCGTGAGTTTCCGGAACATAAAAATCAAGGCCCTCTAACGCGCCCGGAACTTCGATTTTTCGCTACCTTTGCCGCGTTAGACGATTGGATGGCAAAGCGTGGATTGATCGGATTGGTGTTTCTTTGGTGTTGGTTCATCCAGCCGATTGCCGCTGTGGCCGTCCCCCAGCAAGCGACCCAATCCTATCGCTCCGCCCGCGACTCCATCAGGCTCGCGCAGCTAGCCGAACAAAAAAGGCTCGCCGATTCCGTGAGGCGTGTGCAGGATTCGCTCTCGATGCAATACATCGGCTTTCCCGACCCGGGTCGCCGCAACCTGCTGGCTGACAGCATCCGCAGCTTGGTGGTTGTTGAAGACGGCGATGTATTGGCCCGGATGGCCGCCGCCCGGTTGGCGGGGATGCGGCTGGACGCTGGCCAGGCCAAGGCCCAGCGCGAACCCTGGGTCATCTACGTCATCGGCCTGTTGCTGTTGTTGCTGGGCATCGTGCGGGTGGCCTTCCCCGGCCAGGTCATGGCCATCGTACAGGCCTTTTTCAATGACCGCATGCTATCACAGATAAACAAAGAGGATACGCTATACAGTTCGTGGCCATTCATTTTCCTGTACATCCTGTTCGGCTTTGCCGTGGGGTTGTTCGTGTACCTCTGCAACCGCTACTACCTTGGCCATAGCGGGCGCGGCATGGATACCTTCCTGGCGATATCCGTTTCGGTGATGGCGTTGTTTATCGTCAAGATCCTCATCACGCGGTTCCTTGGCTTCGTTTTCGACATCCAGCGCGTGGTACGCGAATACGTGTCCATATTATATTTAAGTTATTTCAACGCTGCGCTGGTATTCCTGCCGATCGTTTTGATATTGAGCCTGGTGCCCCACAATCAACTCGTTTGGCTTATTCCCGTGGCACTCTGTATCGTACTGGGCCTGTTCATTTTTCGTTTTAGCAAGACGGCCAATGGCATGCTAACGAACTATCGATTTCCGAAATTTTATTTATTTACGTACCTTTGCTGCCTCGAAATCGCCCCCGTGCTAATTTTGATAAAAGTATTGGGCAATTAACGCAAAGAACATGCACGTGTCAGACGCAGATAGAGCAAAGAAAGTTAAAAGCATCCTAGTAACGCTGCCTAAGCCAGAAAACGAAAAGTCTCCTTACTTCGCTTTGGCACAGAAATACAACCTGAAGCTGGATTTCAGGGCATTTATCCACGTGGAGGGCGTACCGGCCCGCGATGTCCGCAAGGAACAGCGGATCAATCCGGCGGATTTCTCGGCGGTCATTTTCACCAGCCGCAATGCTGCTGATCACTTTTTCCGCATCTGCGAGGAAATGCGGTATGAGGTGCCGGCCGACCTGAAATACTTCTGCCTTTCCGAGACCATCGCGCTGTATCTGCAGAAATACATCCAGTACCGCAAGCGCAAGATCTTTTTCGGCAAGCAAACCGCCAAGGACCTGGCCGATGTGCTGAAAAAGCACGCGAAGGAAAAATTCCTGTATCCCTGTGCGGACGTGGCCAACGAGGAAACCTTCAACTGGTTGCAGGACAACGGCTACAACGTCACCCCAGCGGTACTGTTCCGTACCGTGGTGAGCGACCTCTCCGACCTCAAAGACGTATTCTATGACGTTATCGTCTTTTTCAGCCCCTCCAGCGTACAGTCGTTGTTCGAGAATTTCCCTGATTTCAAGCAGAACAACACGCGCCTTGCCGCTTTCGGGCCGACCACGCACCAAGCCATCCTGGATCGCGGACTCATCTTGGATATCGCCGCGCCGACACCCGAGGCGCCGAGCATGACCATGGCCGTGGAACACTACATCAAGCAGGTTAACCGATAAGTTTTTTCAAAAATAACCTTCATTTTAGCCAAAATACCATTTCTTTTAATAAATTTATGGCCGTTATTCATTGGGAATGACGAGCGATTCTGGCACACGACAGGATAGACCTTTTGGCCATAACGAAAAGATGGTTACTTTTGCGCGATCGGTGCAAGTGGCCTCACGGAAATGTTTGGCCTGAAATTTGTTATTGCAATGGGCTATTAATCATGGGATTGAAGAAAATACATTTACCTACACTATACGTCGTGCTCTTCGCCTTGTTGGCCGTGGGCTGCAGCAAATCGGGCGGTGGTGAACTGGTTGGCGTCAAGCGTGACCGGTTGAAGACCAATAAAGTGCCCTACGGCATGGTCTTGGTGCCGGGAGGCACGTTCGTGATGGGCCAATCGGACGAGGACATCACGTTTGCCCAGATCGCCCAAAACAGGCAGGTGACGATCTCATCGTTTTACATGGATGAAACCGAGATATCCAATAGCGAGTACCGGCAGTTCGTCAACTGGGTGCGCGATTCCATCCTGATTTACAACTACCTGCAAGACGACAGCTATTTCGTTCAAGTTGAAGGTTCGAACGAACGGTATATCGATTGGTCGAAGGTGAATGGCGGGCGCCGATCGCTGTGGAGTTCGCGCGATCAAGCCGTTCGCGAGCGTACGCGGCAAATGTACTACCAAGGCGAAGACCGCATTTTCGGCAAGGACGAACTCGATATCCGTTTATTGCGCTACCACTACGACTGGTATGACCTCCGCGCCGCCACGGCAGCCAAGAACGACCCGACCAAGTCCCGATCGGATTTCATCCGGCGCGACACCATCCTGGTGTACCCGGACACCACCGTATGGCTCAACGACTTCAGCTATGCACAGAACGAACCGATGGTAGAAGGCTATTTCTCGCACCCTTCGTTTGACGAGTATCCGGTCGTTGGCGTCACGTGGCGGCAGGCGCAGGCCTTCAGCACTTGGCGCTCGCGACTGTTCGAGAATCACCAGCGCAGCCGACGGGGCGGGAGCAAGGAAGTACGGCAGCCGTACATGCTGCCTTCGGAGGCCGAGTGGGAATACGCGGCCCGCGGTGGCCGCGTGGGCACGCAGTATCCGTGGGGAGGCCCCTCGGCGCGCAATGCCAAGGGCTGCCTGATGGCCAACTTCAAACCGGGACGGGGCAATTACCTCGACGATGGGGCGGCCTACACCGCGCCGGTCTATTCGTACTTTCCCAATGATTTCGGCCTGTACAACATGGCTGGCAACGTAGCCGAGTGGACCGCGTCGTCATTCAATGAGTCGGCTTCCTCGTTCGTGCATGACATGAACCCCACCTACCGCTACGACGCGAAAGCGGACGACCCGCAAACGCTCAAGCGCAAGGTTATCCGCGGGGGCTCCTGGAAAGACATCGGGTATTTCATGCAGAATGCGGCCCGGCAATACGAGTACCAGGACACCGCAAAATCCTACATCGGCTTCCGGAGCGTATCGGCCTATCCCGGCGTAGACCCGATGGGCAATTGACCCGGCTTTTTTACGGACAAGACAATCGTTCAAGCAGTTATTGATTAATCAAAATACCATGGCAGAAAAACGCAAATTCAAAGTAGGTATCAACAATATTGTTTCATGGGGCGCAACGGTGGTCATCATCGGGTTGATGGCCAAATTGCAGCATTGGCCGTGGGGCGACTGGATGATCATCCTGGGGCTCGGCACGGAAGCATTGCTGTTCCTGTTGCTCGGCTTCCAGAACGATGAAAAAGATGTCGACTGGACGCGCGTTTACCCCGAACTGGCCGAGAGCTACGACGGGGAGCTTCCCAAAGCCACGGTCCGGCCCGCGGCCAATGTAGGCGTGGGCACCACCGCCGCGCTTGACAAGATGCTCCAGGATGCCCGCATCAGCCCCGACCTGATCGGCAACCTCGGCGACGGCCTCCGGTCGTTCGGCGACAAGGTATCTGCCATATCCAACGTATCGGACGCTTCGCTCGCCACCAGCCAATTCACCGAAAAGGTAAAGGGCGCCACCACGAGTTTCGACCAGCTCAACGTGGCCTTCGAGCGTGCCTCGCGCGACCTGGCCGAGATCGGCGCCGGCAGCAGCGACGCGAAAACCTATCAGGAACAAGTGGGCAAGCTGGCCAACAACCTGCAACAGCTCAATGCCGTCTATGAATTGGAACTCAGGGAATCGGGCGAAAAACTCAAAAGCCTGAGCCAACATTACGACAGCATCGCGCAGACGCTGAAGAACTTCAACGATTCGGCCGCGGATACCAACCAATTGAAGGATCAGGTAAGCAGCCTCAACAAAAACCTGGCGTCGTTGAACGCCATCTACGGCAACATGTTGGCAGCGATGAACCAACCACGCGCGTAAGCCATGGCAGCAGGAAAACAGACCCCAAGGCAGCGGATGATGGGCATCCTGTACCTGGTGCTGCTGGGATTGGTGGCGTTGAACGTGAGCGATTCGGTACTCGATGCCTTCAAGAACCTGGCCACCAGCCTCGGCACGTCCACCCAGAATACGCAGGAAGGCATAGACAACATGTTCACGGCCTTCCGGGCCACCAAGCTCAAGGATGAGCCCGAGCGGGCCAAACCCATATTGGGCCGGGCCGAACAGGCCAGTCAGCTGGCCGGCAACCTTTCGGGCTACATCGATTCGTTGAAAATACTGCTTGAAAACGAGGGCGGTGGCCAGAATGAAACCACGGGCGACATCCGGAAGCGTGACAACCTCAGCATCAGCCCGCATCAAATGATCAATCAAAAGGAAGGTGGCGAGAGCCGCGCCGAGCGATTGCGCAAACTCATCCACGAGACGCGCGAGCAACTGCTGGCGCTATCCAACAATGAGGTATCCTTCTCGTTGGACGCCCAAGACCCACCCGCCCGCGGCGGCATCAAGAAATCGTGGGAGCAAGCCAACTTCGGCAATGGCATCCCGCTTACGGCGGCCATCACGGCTTTGGAAAAGATCAAGGCAGACGTGAAGAACGCCGAAGCGGCGGTGGTTAAGCATATCTTCGGCGAAATGGACATCGCCGTGGTCAACCTCGACCGGTTCGCCGCGGTGGCCGTCGCGCCATCGTCTTACATCATCCAAGGACAGCCTTACACGGCCAAGGTATTCCTTACGGCCTACGATTCCAAGTCGAACCCCGAGGTTTCGGTGGGCGGCAATAGCCTTCCGGTTACGGACGGTCAAGCCACCTACTCGGTGAATACCGGCAGCGAAGGCGTGTTCAATTGGACGGGAACCATCCGCGTGAAGCAGACCGACGGCACGGTGAAGGAATACGTGACCGAGCCGCAGACCTATCAGGTAGCGCGCCCTTCGGCGGTGGTTTCGCCCGACGCGATGAATGTCTTGTATATCGGCGTGGACAATCCGATATCGGTTTCCGCGCCCGGCATCCCCAAGGAAAGCCTGGCCGTGAGCGGCCAAGGCGTAAGCGTATCGGGATCGGGCGGCAAATACACCGCCCGGGTGTCGCAACCCGGCACCGCGCGCATCAGCGTATCGGCCAAGCTCGGCGAGCAGACCCAATCGTTGGGTTCAACCGAATTCAGGGTGAAACGCATCCCGAAGCCGCAGGCCAAAGTAGCCGGGAAATCGGGTGGTGCCTTGGCCGCCGCGCAGATCAAGGGGCAGAACCGGATTTTCGCCGCATTGGACGATTTCGAATTCGATGCGAAGTTCAACATCTCGCGTTTTTCGATGCTCATCCAGAAACCGCGCGTGGACCCGATGGGCCCCTACCAGGGCACCAATGGCGCCATCTCCGGGCCGATGGCCAACGCGCTCGGTTCGGTATCACCGGGTTCGTTCGTATTTTTCTATAACATCATTGCCGTTGGCCCAGACGGGATCCAACAGGAACTGGATCCGGTTTCGTTCAGAATCAATTAATCATTGCAAGCAAGGAGGTCACGATGAAAGTGTATGGTATTATGTTCCTGCTGGCCGCTGGCCTTTCCGCCACGGCCCAACAAGGCAACCTGGCCAACAGCACGACGCCCATTGCCGCCGAGGAGCCGCCGATAGACGGCTATTATGTCAAATCCGACATCCTGGATCGCGAAGTGGTCCCGTACTCGGTTATCCGCTCCACGGACGTGGCGTACGTGAAACGGATCTGGCGTGAGTTCGATGTGCGCGAAAAGATGAACAGCATCTATGCCTCGCCCAAGTCGCGGCTCATCGACGTGATCATGCAAGCGGTGTTGGCGGGCGAGCTCACCGCCTATGACCCTACCCCTACCGAAGACGACCCCACGGGCGACAGTTTCAAGACCCGCCTCGCGCCCGATCAGGTGCTGGGTCGGTTTGGCTCGGACAGTACCTTGGTGGAAGAATACGATGCGGATGGCAACGTGATCGCTTCGCATTTCGAGGCGTCGGCATTCAATCCGGATGATGTGGTGCGCTTCCGCATCAAGGAAGACTGGATCTTTGACAAGCAACGCTCCATTTTCGAAGCCCGCATCATTGGCATCGCCCCCTTGGTGACACCGAAGCTCGAGGAATTGACCGGCGGCGATGCGTTCGCCGATGATTTCGGTGCGGGCGACCTGGGTACCGATGACTTCGGTGCGGACCCGATGGCGATTCCCGGCTTGGATACCGGCGGCGACGCTCCGTCCATCGCCGCCGATGCCTACCCCGCCTTTTGGATCTATTTCCCGGAAGCCCGGCACGTCTTCGTGAACAAGGAAGTCACGTCACGCCACAACGACGCCACGGGGCTCAGCTATGATGACCTGTTCATCAAACGGCTTTTCTCCAGCTACATCGTGAAGCAATCCAACCCCGACGACCTCCGCATCCGGGACTACGTCGACAATGGCGTGGAGCGGCTGTATGAGGCCGAACGCATCAAGAAGGGCCTCGTCGATTTCGAGCAGGACCTCTGGTCGTATTGACCGAAAAAATGACATTCATCACTTCACGGAACCGCGCTTTTTTTTGGCACGTAAATGGTTGTGTCCTCTTTATAATGCAAATGTAAAATTGGCGTGTCCCCTATTGGAGCACATGGGAATTTGTTAGGTTTGCATTAACAATTTTCAAAACGGATATTAAGTCGTGCAACTCAAAAAAGTAGAAAAAATCTCCGGGATTAGCTCGGCTGACTTCATCAAAAACCACCTCGATAAGGGCGTTCCCGTGGTCATGGACGATTTCGTCCGCAAAGACAGCCCGGCATGGACCAAATGGAGCTATGACTATTTCAAGGAAATAGCAGGAGATACCGTGATTTCCCTGCACGGCAGGGAAGATGCATCCAACGACCGGGCGGCGAGCGCCCCCGTCGCCAAGATGAAATTCAGTGAGTATTTGGACACCATCGAGCGCGAACCCACGGATTTGCGCATCTTCCTGTTCAACCTCATGAAATTGAAGCCCGAGCTGAACCATGACCTCATCTACAATGACGTCACGGGTGGGAAGGTGTTGCAGTGGTTGCCTTACCTCTTCTTCGGCGGCGAGGGCTCGAGTACGCGCAATCATTTCGACATCGACATGTCGCACGTGTTCATCACGCAATACAAGGGCATCAAGAAAATCTGGCTATTCCCGTTGGAGCAGTCGGACCTGATGTACAAATTACCCTACAATTTCCACAGCATCGCCAACATCAAGAACCCGGATTTCGAAAAATTCCCGGCGTTGCGATACCTCAACGGCTATGAAGCGGAGATACATCCCGGTGAGACGCTGTACATGCCTTCTGGCTGGTGGCATTACATCCAGTACGTTACGGAAGGGTATTCCATCAGCGTACGGGCATTGCCGTCAAAGGTGTATGACAAATGGCGCGGTTTCCGCAACCTGGTCATCACCCGCAACTTCGACAACACCATGCGCAAGATCTTCAAGGACCGTTGGTTCCACTACAAGATCAGCGAGGCGAATAAGCGTGCGGAGCGCGCCCTCAGGAAGGTCAAGTAACCATTCCCAGTTATGTGGGAAAGCCGTCCTGGGCAGTTGCTTCCAGGGCGGCTTTTTTATATCTTAGCAGCGCCATGTATTTTTTCAGGAAAAAAGATCCCAATCGGCCAAGCAATTTCAATCTGCGCGTGATGCACATCATCAACGCGACGGCCATCACGCTGTTTTTGCTGGCCATTGGCTACAAGATCGTGGAATGGCTCTTTTTCAAGTAACGTTAACCACTGTTGTATGTCAAGCAAAACAATCATCAACACCGATCAGGCCCCGGCGCCCATCGGCCCGTACAACCAAGCGATCCAGGCGGGCAATACCCTGTATGTTTCAGGCCAGATCCCGCTTTCGCCTGAAACGGGCGAACTCATCCAAGGAGGCGTATCGGACGAGGCACGCCAGGTGCTCGACAACGTCGGGGCCGTGCTCAACGCGGCAGGCTATGCGTTTTCGGATGTGGTCAAGACCACCATCTTCCTGCGGGACATGGCCGATTTCGCGGCGGTAAATGCTGTTTATGGCGCGTATTTCACCTCAGAAGCCCCTGCCCGGGAAACGGTGGCCGTGGCCGGATTGCCAAAGAACGTCAACGTAGAGATTTCGGTCATCGCTTGGAAAGCATAGATGCACGGACGCCTCAAATATTTTTCGGCCGCGTTCTTCGCGGCGGCGCTTTGGGGCTTCATGTCCATCCCGCTGCGCGAGATCCAGGCGTGGCCGGCTGAAGACATCCTCTATTACCGGATCTTCGTCTCGGTCGTTGCCATCTGGTCGTTCATCGTCGTCTTCCGGAAACAACGCCTGGCCGCAGACATAAAGCACGTCCGGCAGCTCCCTGCCGCCGCGCGGAACCGGCTGATTGGGCTTTCGCTCGCGGCGTCGCTGCTCATCATGGGCAATTGGTTTACCTTCATCTACGCGGTCAACCGGGTCAGCATCCAGTCGGCGGCGTTCGCGTACCTCGTTTGCCCGCTACTCACCACGCTGGCGGGCTTCGTCATCCTCAAGGAAGGGCTTTCCACGCTCAAGAAGGTCAGTATCGCCATCGCCTTCATCAGCGTAGCCCTATTGGCCAAGGGCTCCTTTTACGAGGTGTGCTGGTCGGTGGGCATCGCCTCCCTCTATGCGCTGTACCTCGTCACCCAGCGGGTCATCCAACAGGTCGACAAGCTCAATGTGTTGGCCGTCCAGTTGACCTTCTGTAGCCTGTTCATCCTGCCGCTGCTCCTCTGGCAACAGCACCCCATCCCGCTGGATCCGACATTCTGGTTCAACATCATCGTCATTGCCATCGTGTTCACCATCATCCCGCTGTACCTGAGCCTGTATGCGCTCAATGGCATCTCGTCGTCGACGGTGGGCATCCTCATCTACGTCAACCCCGTCATTGCCTTCGCGGTGGCCGTGGTGTATTTCCATGAGCGCATCGGCATCCATCAGCTCTTGGCCTATTCGATCCTGCTCATCGCCGTATTCTTGTTTAATTTTGGCACACTCCGAAAGGTAATTCATAAATTCGCCTGAACGGTCGAAAGCGAAAGAACCTCTTGGCACCCTACAGCACCATAACGCCCATCGAATACCTCAAAGGCGTCGGCCCGAGCCGCGCGGAGGTGCTCAAGGGCGAATTGGGCATCCATACGTTCGGCGACCTGTTGCAGCACTATCCGTTCCGGTACATCGACCGCACGCAATTCCACAAGATCGGCCAACTCGGCGCAGACATGCCCGCGGCCCAGGTCATCGGCCGGTTGGTGCATGTCGAAGAGCTTGGCGAACGCCGCGGCAAGCGGCTGGTGGGCCACTTCAGGGACGATACCGGTACGATGGAGCTGGTGTGGTTCCAAAGCATCGCGTGGCTCAAGAAGTCGCTGTCCGTGGGTGCGGCCTACGTGGCCTATGGCAAACCCTCGGTCTTCAACGGCCAGCTCTCGATCACGCATCCCGAGTTGGAGCGCTACCAGCCGGGCGCCACGCAAGCGGGCAACCAGAGCCTTCAGCCCGTGTATGGCTCGACCGAGAAGCTCAAGAAATTCGCGCTTGACAGCCGGGGCATCCAGAAGCTCCAAGCCGCCTTGCTGGAGAGCATCGGCCCGCAGTTGTCCGAAACGCTGCCCGGGTACATCCGCGAGCGGCATCGGCTCATGCCGCTGCCGGATGCCTTGGCCGCCATCCATTTCCCGCGCGATACGCAGGAACTCGCCGCGGCCACCCACAGGCTCAAATTCGACGAACTCTTTTTCATCCAGCTCAAGCTGCTCAAGAACAAGTTGCTGAACACGCAGAAGTTCAAGGGACATCGGTTTGACGTGGTTGGGCATCACTTCAATACATGCTACAACGAAAAGCTGCCCTTTTCGCTCACCGGTGCACAGAAACGCGTCATCAAGGAAATCCGCAAAGACACGGCATCGGGCGCGCAGCTCAACCGGTTGGTACAAGGCGACGTGGGCAGCGGCAAGACCGTCGTGGCCTTGATGAGCATGCTGTTGGCCATCGACAACGGGTTCCAGGCCTGCCTGATGGCACCGACCGAAATACTTGCCCAACAGCACCACCACAGCATCAAGCGCCTCTTGGGCGAGCAGCTGGCCACGGTGCGGTTGCTCACCGGCTCCACGCCCAGGAAGGACAGGCGTATCATCCATGCGCAACTGGAAGACGGCACCCTGGACATCCTGGTGGGCACCCATGCGCTGCTCGAAGACGCGGTACGCTTCAAGAATCTCGGTTTGGTGGTCATCGACGAGCAACACCGCTTCGGCGTGGAACAGCGCGCCAAGCTCTGGCGCAAAAACACCATCCCTCCCCACATGCTGGTGATGACGGCCACGCCCATCCCCCGTACGCTCGCCATGACGCTGTATGGCGACCTTGACATCTCCGTCATCGACGAGCTCCCCGCGGGCCGCAAGCCCATCAAGACCCTGCACCTGTATGAAAGCAGCCGGCTGCGCATGTTCGGGTTCATGAAAGAAGAGATCGCCAAGGGCCGGCAGGTCTACATCGTGTATCCGCTCATCAAGGAAAGCGAGAAAATGGATCTGCTGTACCTCGAAGCCGGCCTGGACATCCTGCTGAAGGAATTCCCGCTGCCGCACTACCGCATCAGCATCGTGCATGGCAAGATGCCCATCAAGGACAAGGAGTTCGAGATGCAACGCTTCGTCAAGGGCGAAACGCAGATCATGGTGGCCACCACGGTGATCGAGGTGGGTGTAGACGTACCCAACGCCTCGGTGATGGTCATCGAGAATGCCGAACGCTTCGGCCTATCGCAACTGCACCAGCTGCGTGGGCGCGTCGGGCGCGGCGCCGAGCAATCGTATTGCATCCTGATGTCGGGCCACAAGCTGGGCAAGGACGGCAAGCTGCGCCTGGATACCATGGTGCGCACCAACGACGGCTTCGAGATCGCCGAGGTGGACCTCCAGCTGCGCGGCCCGGGCGACATCACCGGCACCCAGCAAAGCGGGGTACTTGACCTCAGGCTGGCCGACCTCACGACCGACCAGGCGCTCCTGGCCGAAGTGCGCAACCGCGTCATCGGCATCTTCCAAGACGACCCGTCCTTGGCCAAAACCGAACATGCGCCCCTGCGCGAGTACCTCACCCAAAACGAGGCCGGCATCGGCTGGCACAAGATTTCTTAACCCGTACTTAACACCAGGCCCGTCTCGACCGGAAACGGGGTTTTCGTCTATTCGCCCGTCCATTTTGGTCGATCGCAAATGCCCGTTCGTCTATTATCGCCCTTACCGCGTGCAACGTTTTTCGCACCCTGTCGTCCTATCTATGGAAACAGAAAACAAAAAAAGACAAAGGCTATGAAATCAATCGTATTAGGCGCCATCATCGGCATGGCAACCGTAGGGACCAGCATGGCGAGCACCGCTACGGCGGCGTTGCCAGCCAAGAACAACACGGCGTGGGCCGATGACAAGAAGAGCGTGGCCGACTTCAAGGAGGTCATCGCATTCCACCAGCGCAATGTCACCATGCTGTGGGATCAGTATACGCTGGCCGAAGCGCGCATCAAGGACAGCCGTGGCAACCACGCCGAGCTGGATCGCGACAAAGCCTTCTTCATCGGCGTCTACCAACAGGATATCGACCAGGGCGTGCGGGTGGAGGAAAGCAAGAAAGCCATCGCCGATATCGAAGCCACGTATGCCGAGAAGCACGCCAAACGGGATGCCGATGAGAAAAAGCAACTCAAGACCCTGCAAAACCAGTTGAAGGCCGAGCTCAACAAGGAGAAGAAGCGGCTTGAAAAAACGAAGAAGGCCTACGCCAGTGCGTTGAACGAAGAGACCATCCCGCTGTGGCGTGAACTGGAACAGTTCGTCGGCAAGGCCATCGACCGGGCAAATAGCTTCGACGGGTCCAAACCGACCATCGCGTCGCGGTAATCGGTCCGTTCGCATCCATTGATAGGTGACCAGGCAGCCTTCCCACGCAACGGGGAGGCTGCCTGCATTTTGACGGTTGCCCGAAAACCCGTACTTTTGCATTTTGTAAATTACGATAACGCCATGTAATACCCCAAAAGAAAACTCCATAGTAGACCACCGCTTGCGACAAGCGCTGATGGATTTTTGGTTCTTGCTTTTTATTCTTACCTTTTACTTTTCGAAACACATGGCAAAACAACAGCTATTCAATACCGCTATCCAACCCGAAACCGCCGTCTTGGTGGGCATCATCCTGCCCGGCGAGACCGAGGAGAAAGAACGCGAATACCTGGAGGAATTGGCCTTCCTGGTGGATACGGCGGGCGGCATCGTCAAGGACGTATTCACCCAGAAACTCGGCCACCCCGACCGGGCCACGTTCGTGGGCACGGGCAAACTGGACGAGATCAAGGCCTACGTAGACGCCGAGGAAATCGACATCGTGGTCTTCGATGACGAACTTTCCCCCTCGCAGCTCCGCAACATCGAGCGTGAGCTGAAGGTCAAGATCCTTGACCGGAGCAACCTCATCCTGGACATCTTCGCCCGCCGGGCACAGACCGCACAGGCCAAGACGCAGGTGGAGTTGGCCCAGTTGCAATACCTGCTTCCCCGCCTTACGCGCATGTGGACGCACTTGGAGCGCCAGCGCGGCGGCATCGGGATGCGCGGTCCGGGTGAAAGCCAGATCGAGAGCGACCGCCGGATGATCCTCAACAAGATCGCCCTGCTCAAGGAACGCCTCAAATCGATCGACCGGCAGGCCGAGACCCAGCGAAAGAACCGGGGGCAACTCATCCGGGTAGCCCTGGTGGGCTACACCAACGTGGGCAAATCGACGATCATGAACCTGGTGTCCAAGTCGGACGTATTCGCCGAGAACAAGCTGTTCGCCACGTTGGATACCACCGTCCGCAAGGTCGTGATCGACAACCTGCCCTTCCTCCTGTCGGACACCGTCGGGTTCATCCGCAAATTGCCCCACCATTTGGTGGAATGCTTCAAGTCGACGCTCGATGAAGTGCGCGAGGCGGACGTGCTGCTGCACGTGGTGGACATCTCCCACCCCAGTTTCGAAGACCACATCCGTGCGGTCAACGAAACCCTGAAAGAGCTGGGTGCACTGGATAAACCCACCATCACGGTCTTCAACAAGATCGACGCGTACACGCCCGAACGCGACGTACGGCCGGACGCCGAAGACCAGGAGGCCGCGCCGGTGACACTGGCCGACTTCAAGAACAGCTGGATGGGGCGGCACAACAACCCTGCGGTATTCATCTCGGCCACCGACCGCACCAACGTAGACGAATTCCGGAAATTGCTCTACGACACGGTCGTGAGCAAGCACACGGAGCGGTATCCGTATGACAATTTGCTCTATTAGCAACACCATATCATGAACAAGAACGTCGTCTTCCAGGATTGGGGCATGGTGGATTACCAGGAAGCGTGGGATCGGCAAGAAGCCCTGTTTGCCGAGGTGGTGGCACAGAAGTCGGCCAACCGCACGGCGGACAAGGCCGCCCCCACCACCAACTACTTGGTGTTTACCGAACACCCGCACGTATACACGCTCGGAAAGAGCGGCAAGGCCGAAAACTTGCTGCTGGACGAAGGGGGGCTGCAGGAAAAACACGCCTCGTTCTACAGCATCAACCGCGGCGGCGACATCACCTACCATGGCCCCGGCCAACTGGTGGGTTACCCCATCCTGGATCTTGATAATTTCTTTACCGATATCCACCTGTACCTCCGCACGCTGGAGGAGGCCGTTATCCGTACGTTGGCCGATTATGGCATTACGGCCGGCCGCTATCCCGGCTTCACCGGCGTGTGGCTGGATGCAGACAACGCCGGCGCCCGGAAAATCTGTGCCATGGGCGTCCGTGCCAGCCGATGGGTCACGATGCATGGATTCGCGCTCAACGTGAACACCGAGCTCGGCTATTTCGGCAACATCGTGCCGTGCGGCATCGATGACAAGGACGTGACCTCCATGCAGCGCGAATTGGGGGGTGTACAGGATATGGAGGCCGTCAAAACCCGGTTACGGAACCATATCGCGGCACTGTTCGGGATGGAAATCAGCGGTTGAGCCTACCGCGGGTACCGATATCGACGGGCACCGGCCGGTTCAGCCCGTCTTCGAACCCGTCCACTTTTTGGGCGTTCAATCGACGGGCCGTACGTGACCGTGCGCTCATCGACCGTTCCGCGGCGGGCTGCAGGCTGGGATCGATCAGCGTCAGCGCCTTCGCCAGCAAGGGGTCGTCGGGCGAACCGATCGGCGCCCAGGGCAGGTAATCCCATTCGTCGATCGCGTGTTGGGGTTCAAGCCCTTCCGGGTAGTCGCCGAAGCCGTTTTTATTGGCGATCTTGGTGATGATGGGCTGTATGCCCCACTCGATTTGCCGCGGCGTGCGCTCGTCGACGATGGGTATCGAACCCTCGTTCTTGCCCACGGTGGTTTCACCGATGTGTATCACGTTCGCGTCCGACAGGAAGGGGCGCAGGTTATTGATCACCAGCTCGCTCGCGGAAGCCGAATAGTTGGTTGCGATGATGTACACCCGCGGCAGGTTCAGGTTCAGCGCCTTGACGGCTTCAACGACCGTGTTGGCGGCCTCCCGCTCCTCGGCATCATCCGAATCGCCACCGAACAACTGGTAGTAGGTAACGGTCTCGTCACGATAGTTGCTGTTGTACTTATACTGGATAAAAGCTTCGTTCTCCCTGAAATCGGCTTGGATCAACGCCGAGAGGACCGCGGCGATCCATATCCCGCCCCCGCCGTTGTACCGCAGGTCCAAGACCAGCTCATTGACATTGGCATCCTTGAACGCGGCGAATGCATCAAGCAACTCCATGGGTTGATTGTTGAGGAACCGGTTGTAGAAGAGGTACCCCACCTTCCGCTGCGACGGCGTTGTCATCACCGACAGGTGATGGATGGCCTGCTCCTGGAAATCCTGCACCGGGCGCAATTCGATCTCTTGCCCTTCGACGATGCGTCCCTGCGCTTCATCGATTTGCGCCAGCCGAACCTGGAAGGGATCGGCACCGTAATAGGCCTCGAGCACGCTGCCGTAATTGCTGGTGGTCATGGCCCGGCCGTTGATGCGCGTGATGATGTCGCCCCGCTTTAGCCCTGCGGCCTCGGCAGGCGACCCTTCGAGCACATAGCGCACCGAGATGATCACGTCGCCGGCCTGATTGAAGCGTAACAAACCGATACCCAGCCCCACCGTGCGGGACACGCCGGTATTGCCGGCCAGTAGATCGTCTGCGGGCTCAATCCACGAAAACCGGTCGTCGGGATGCAGGAGCCGATCGAAAAAGGCCTCCGGATCGAGGGCGAAATCCAGGCTCCGATCCTGCGGGATGGATCGGTTCCAATAATAGACATCGCGCATGTTGTCGATGACCCACCGGTTGGTTTGGCGGTTGGCTCCCCCGTCGTTCGGATCCTTCTTGCACGATGCCAGGAAGAAGACGGGTGCGAACAGTGCCACGGCGAGCACCCTACCGATTGCTTTCAAAAACGTTGGCTTGTCCATATGTGCAGTATCAAAATATCGTTTTTCAGTAGTTCACGGCGCCAAGCGCGTAATCGATGTCGCCGAAATGGAAATGTCGATCTCGTATCCGAACAAGGTCGCGGGTACGTGCATGGGCTTGCCCAGCGCATACACCGCCGTCTCCGCATGCCGTCCAGCCACGACGATTTCCGTATCGCCCCGGTATTCGGCGAACAAATCGTGTACCAATTCCGGATCGTTGTTGTCACGCGATAGGTGGGCCAGCAGCAGGTGGGTGAGCCGCGGCGACCGGTGGTGGCGGAACAACTCCAGCGCCTCGGCGTTGGAGAGGTGTCCATAGCCCCCGCGGATGCGGTTTTTCAGGAAGAACGGATACTTCCCACGCATCAGCATGTCCATATCGTAATTCGATTCCAGGAATACGGCATCGCATTGGCCGAAGAAGTCGACCATGCGCTCGCATACGCGACCGATATCGGTGAACACCCCCACCGTGTAGTCCGCGTCGCGCACCAAGAAACTGTGCGGCTCGGCCGCGTCGTGGTATTTCCGGAAGGACATGACCTCCAGTTCGCCCACCATCGTGGTTTGCAGATCGGCCAGCGGATGCAGCAGCCGCTCGGGTATCGCCAATCGGCAAGATCGGCGGGTGCCGTGGGTGAGGAATACCGGCAATTGGTATTTGTTGGCCAGCACGCTCAGCCCACGTACGTGGTCGGTATGCTCGTGCGATACGAAGATGGCCTTGACCTGCTGCATGGACAACCCCTGCCGCGCCATGCGCTTCTCGACTTCGCGACAGGAAATACCGGCGTCTATCAAGACGGCCTCCCGTCCGTTTCCGATGTAATAGCAATTACCGTTGCTACCCGAGGCGATCGAACTGATGAAAAGCGGCATGGCCGCAATTTACGCAAAAAAGACGAAAGCGCGGCTATGCAAATACCTTGCCCTTGGCTTCGCCGTAGGCCTTGTATTGTGCTTCGGCCTGCCCCACCAGCCACTCGTAGAGCTTGGCCCCGTTGCTGATGCGTTTCACGCCCAGCTTGGCCAGCTCATCGTATTTGGGCAAATTGGGCGTAAAGAACACATTCAGCGGGAGGGATACCGCATCGGTGAACGCCTTGATGTCTTCGGCCTTCTCGATCAACGGCACGAATATGCCATCCGCACCGGCCTCGTGGTAGGCCTTCGCCCTGGCGATTGCCTCGCCAAGCGCATCGGCGTGTTTGGTGGTATACGTGTCGGGGCGCGCGTTGATAAATAGATCGGTCTCCGCCCTGATGGCCTCGATCTTGGCGGCCAACCCCTCGGCCGACCCCAGTTTGCGTTTGCCATCCTCGACCACGCCATCTTCGATGTTGATGCCTACCACGCCCGCATCGGCCAACTGCTTCGCATACCGGGCCACCTTGCCCGGGTCTGTCGCATAGCCAGCCTCGAAATCGACGGATACCGGTATCTTGACGGCCTTCACGATGCGCTGCACGACAAAGAGCAATTCATCGAAACCGATCTCCTCGCCGTCTTCGTACCCCAGCGTGTTCGCGATGGCGTGGCTGGATGAGCCCAGCGCCTTGAATCCGGCCGATTCGGCCAGCTTGGCTGAATGTGCATCCCATACATTGCCCAACAGCAGTGGGCTATCCTGTTCGTGTAACGCCTTGAATGTTGTGTTCGCCATAGTCGGTCTTGTTTTCCGTAATCAACAGCCCAGACGCCCGATTGTTTGGCCGCCTGACAGGCGATAGCGATTCGTCAAAAAAACCGTACTTTGCCCCCGTATAATCGAAGCTACCCTTATGCATTATTTCAAAGAGCTGGCGGCGTTGCTGGATCAGGAACAAGCGTTTGATAAAGCCCAGCACGAAGCGCTCCTGTCCAGGCGAACCGTCCACGAACGGATCGCGCTCGGCGTCACCTGGTTTCCCATTGCGATCACCAACAGCGCATTGGGGCGGGGCGATTATTTGACCATCACGGTCAGCAAAACCCAACAGCGCGAAGAAGGCCATCGGTTCCGCTTCGGCATGCCCGTGTCTTTGTTCTCGAACCACGATCCGCAAGTCGACCGCTTGGGCGGGGTCATCGCGTTCGCGGGCCGAGACACCATGCGGATCTCGTTCCGCGTGGACGAACTGCCCGCCTGGAGCCGCCGGGGCCGGTTGGGCGTCGACTTGCTCTTCGACGAAAATTCGTACATCGAAATGCACCGCGCGCTTGATGAGGCTAACCAAGCCTTCAACGACCAGAAACGGGGCAAGCTGATCCGGCAGCTGCTGGGGGCAACCGATGTGCCCGAGGTTCCGGCCGCGGTTGCCTATCACGACGACGCGCTGAACCCGAGCCAGCACGGCGCGGTAGCCCATATCCTGGGCGAAGGTTTCCTATCCATCCTGCATGGGCCTCCCGGTACGGGGAAGACAACCACCCTGATCCGTGCCGTCCAGGCCTTGCTGAAGCAGCGTCCGCAGCAGCTCCTGCTCGTGGCGCCGAGCAACACGGCCGTGGACGTACTGACCGAGCGCCTCGATGCGGTCGGCGTATCGGTGGTCCGCATCGGCAACCCCGTCAAGGTCTCCGACCACCTGCAAGGCCTCACGTTGGATGCCCAGGTGGATAACCACGCCACCAACAAGGATATCAAAAGCCTGGAGAAACAAGCGCGGGCATACCTGGACATGGCCCATAAATACAAACGCAACTTCGGCAAAGCGGAGCGCGACCAACGGAAAGCGCTGTTTGACGAAGCACGCAAGATCCGGAAAGAAATCGACCAAATCGTGGACTACATCACCCGGGACGTGTTTGACAAGGCCGAAGTGATCACGGCCACGCTCGTAGGTGCCAACCACCATACCGTCCGCGACCGGCGTTACCAGACCGTCGTCATCGACGAAGCCGCGCAGGCGCTCGAGCCCGCCTGTTGGATCCCGATATTAAAGGCCGACCGACTTATCATGGCAGGAGACCACCGCCAGCTACCGCCCACCGTCAAGTCCAGCCAGCGATCGACGGGCGGGCTGTACCACACCCTGTTCGAGAAGCTAGTCACGCTACATCCGGCTCGCGTATCCTTGCTGGATGTACAGTACCGCATGAACGCGAAAATCATGCATTACCCGTCGGCGGCCCTGTACGCCGACCGGTTGCAGGCCGCGCCCGCCGTGTCCGATTGGACATTGCCCGGCGACGACCGCCCGATATCGTTTATTGACACGGCCGGTGCCGGTTTTGCCGAGACCTTGGTCGATCACGCCGTCTCCAATCTCGAGGAGGCCCGGTTCGTACGCGACCACCTCGCCGCCTTCGTGGCCGGGATGGGCATCCCGCCTACCGAACACACCTTCCCGACAATCGGCATCATCGCCCCTTACCGGGCGCAATCGCTTTATTTGCGTGAGATCATCGCAGCGGACGATCGGCTGCAGCCGTTTGCCAAGCACATCCACGTGAATACCATTGACAGCTTCCAGGGCCAGGAAAAAGACGTCATCTACATCAGCTTGACGCGGAGCAACGCCGAACAGCAGATCGGTTTTTTGGCCGACATCCGGCGCATGAACGTAGCCATGACCCGTGCCCGGAAAAAACTCGTCGTCATCGGCGACAGTGCCACCATCGGCCAGCACGGTTTTTACAACGGCTTCCTGGATTACATCGAATCGTTGGGCAGGTACCACAGTGTATGGGAATGGCAGGTTTAATTTTATCTTTGCCTTGATGAGTACAGGAGATACCCTTCGACGATTTGAGCGGATCGTGGCCATTTTCATCCAGCTGCAATCCAAGCGCGTGGTCAAGGCCGAGGAACTGGCCAACCGCTTCCAGGTGAGTCTGCGCACCATCTACCGGGACATCCGCGTGCTGGAGGCCTGCGGCATACCGCTGATCGGCGAGGCGGGCATCGGGTATTCCATCATGGATGGCTATCGGTTGCCGCCCATCATGTTCACCCGCGAGGAAGCCGCCAGCTTCGTGGCGGCTGACCGGCTGATGCAGACCTTTACCGACAAGAGCCTGGGTGCGTACCACCAAGCGGCCATCTACAAGATCAAGGCCGTACTGAGCAGCAAGGACAAGGACTGGGTGGATGCCATCGAATCGCAGGTGCAGATCGACACCTCGCAAAACCCCTTCAACCAAGCCATACCCGATGCGCTGCACATCCTGTTTGACAGCATTGCCGACAAACGGCAAGTGGCCTTGGGCTACCTCGCCTTCCACAGCGAGGAGCTGTCCCAACGGGTCATCGAGCCCATCGGTGTCTTCCACGAGAACCATTGGTGGTATGTGCTTGGCTACTGCCATTTGCGCAACGACTACCGGCAATTCCGGCTTGACCGCATCCAGCGAATCGAACGCACGAAAGCGCGGTTCACCCGGATACATGGCCCCTTGGATTCGTACCGTGAACAGCAATCAGATTGCCAGAAGACCGTCGTTGTCCTGAAAATCGAATCGGCCAACGTCAAGTATGTCCGGCGTGATTTCAAGCACTTCGGATACGTGTCCGAAACGGAGCGCGAGGGGTACACCTTCATGACCTTCCATACCACGGAGGCCAACGGGTTTTTCCCCAGGTGGCTGCTGATGTATGGCGATTTCGTCCAGATCGTGGAGCCGGAGTCGTTGAAAGATGCCGTACGGAGGCTGATGGAAAAGGTGGCCGGTCATTTATTTCGTCACGGTTCCTAAGCGATTTCCCGGAACGGCCCGGTCAAGAACCGTTCCGGGAAATTGTACGCCTAATGCTCCCAGAATGGCGGCGGTTCGATACCCAGCGCCCTTAAATACACATATCCTTGGCCACGATGGTGGATTTCGTTGTCGATGAAGTAGAACAGGTTCTTGATGACGGGGTTGCTGTACATGCCGAAGCTCAGGTGCTCCTCGCGGAACCGTTCGGGTGTGAGCTGCGGCCAATACGCATCGATGCGTTTCGTCGACTCGTCCCATTGCGCGAGCAACTGCGCTTTGGTGGTCAGTTTACTCGCGTCCTCATCGAGCGGTGCCGTCTCGCCGGTCACGATTTCGATGAGGCCGGGTGCAGCGATGGCCAGCAGTTCGGCCACGATGGCCGAAAACGGCCGCATGCCGCCCACGGAAAACGAAAACAATTCCTGCTCGGGGAATGCCTCGATGACACGACGGGTCAATCCGCGGTGGCCTTGCCAATGTTTTACCAGCTCTTCGGGTGTGATGATGGGGGTTGCGATGACTTGTTCCATGACTTTACTTTTTTTGATTACGACACAAACATACGGGGCGCCTGTGACAAGGGTTTGTCAAGAGGTAATTCGGAATATTTCCGGCTGCCCGCTTCAGGATCGGGTTTGTGGAAGAAGAGACGAATTTGACATTGTACAACGATTCATGTACTTTTGTATAAATGAGGAGGTGTTATGCAAGCTCAAAAATTAAGTCCATTACAACTTGAGTTACTCAAAGTTTATGCTTTCGACCCGAAGGAGGAAGATTTGATTGCCATTAAAAAACTAATGGCACAGTATTTTGGAGACAAACTTCGGCGTAACATTGGGTTTGCCATGAAAGAACAACACATTACCGAGGCGGATCTGGACAAGTGGATCGATGAGCAATAAACTTCGATTGGTTATTGACACCAATGTATTGCTTGTCTCGTTTGCACCCCAAACAAAATACAGCTGGATTTTCGATGCACTATTTGCCGGAAAGTTTGAACTCGCCGTTTCCAATGAGATTTTGCTTGAATACCAAGAACAATTATCAGTCAGGTACGGGCTAAAGAAAACGGATTCATCGCTTGATTTCCTGCTTTTATTACCTAACGTTATATCGAGCGAACCTTATTATCTCTGGCATTTAGTAGAAAATGATCAAGATGATAACAAGTTTGTCGATTGCTATGTTTCTTCTCAATCTGACTTCCTGATAACCAATGACAAACACCTTCACAAAATTAAAACGAACGAATTCCCTCAGATAGCCGTTTTGAAGTACGATGAATTTGAAAATCTGTATAAATCGGCGCTGACAGATTAATAACTTATTAAGTTCATCGTTCCGCCCTACCCTTTCTCCACAAACCGTACCGCGATGCTGCCGGCTTCGGGTTCGAGTTTTTCGAGGAGCTTGGCGAATTTGCCTTTGCTGAGCGTGTCGGAGATCTTGGCGATGTTGCGCTTTTGGTTGGGATATTCGCTTTCGGGGATGTCGGGGCACAGTTTGCGGAATATCTCGCGCGAGACGCGGGGTACGCTGAAGTAGCCCTCGGCGAGCAACCCGTGCAGTCGCTTGGCGTTGATGGTGCGATCCCTGTAAACCACTTTCTCCTCCTGCGCCAGTAGGGCAATCGCCGCTTTGGCTTCGGTGATCTTCCGCTTGGTGGGTTGTGGAAGTTCATCCCAGGTGGGGACGGGGTGATCCGGATTGCCCATTTGGTAGTAGGTGACACCGAAGAAACGGGCGTATTTGTCGAGGTTGGTCAATGTCATTGCAATTTTACCGCCTTCCACCCGTGTAATGTATCCGGCATGCGCATCCATAAAACTCGCTAACAATGCCTGCGTCAATCCCGCCGCTTCGCGATATCGCTTTAACTGCATCCCAAACGCGACCTTTACATCTTCCCTATCGCTCTCACCACTCATAAGACACAATAAATTCTGTCATTCATTTTTTTGTAATTCAGATTATAATGTTTACCTTTGCTTCATCGACTTACAGCAGGAGTCTAAAAGCACTAACCAACGACTGCTGTAAGCCAGAAAATAAACAGCAGCGCGAGGCTGCTCTAAACAGGTCTCTCGTCTCGAAACCGCCAGTTTCCACTCGCGAGAAGACCGAATGTTCGCCCATATGCTGGGTTATCCGTACCTTTGCGGGTACATACCAGTGGGCGGGCTTCGTGTCTTGCTTTTGCGAGTATCCCGAGCAATCGGGTGTGGTTTCCTGGCGGTACCCGAGACAAAAGCGGCGAGGTTCGTTCCACTGGTATCTATTTACCTCTTTCCGCCTATGCCCTTACCGACGGGAGACCTGTTTCCAAACTGAACAATTCAAATTATGGAAACAATGCATACCAAACCCTTACAGGACCCCATCATCCGGGTGATCAAATCACCGGAATGAAATCGTGATTTCGTATTGAAACCGTGATGCGGATTCATGCCGCCATCCGGATTTCATGTCGTTTCACGCGATGTGGAGACGCGAAGCATCGCCTGCCTACCGCAGGCAGGCGTCTCTACGGTACGGTCCATTTTCAAACCCAAACATCAAAAAATGACGTATTTCTACGCCAGGGCCACACGATTGCCCAAAATTTTGCTAAAAATAACAATTGCCGTTGGCATTTGCACCATCTTGTGTGTAGAAGCCCGTGCGCAGGCCGTCGCGGATACCGCCGCGGCGCCTGCCGCTTCGGGTCAGGTATCTAAACTGACCGTGGGCGATACCATTCCCGCACACCTCTGGCACCTGCCCTTACCGCATTGGAATGGCCCAACCACGGCAGCGACGATTACGCTCAACGATTTCAACGACCGCAAACTCATCCTGCTTGACTTCTGGGCTTCGTACTGCATGACGTGCCTCAGCGGATTTCCGTTGCTTGATTCGCTGCAGCGCGTGCATAAGCGGGAGTTACAGGTATTGCTCGTCAATCCCGAACCGGTAAAGGACACGCCCGGACGCATCTTGGGCATGTACACACGCCGATTCGACCAAGCGCCGGCGCTGCCGATCGTCTTTCCCGACACCGAAGTACACCGGTATTTCCAAATCGAGGCCATACCCCGCTATGTCTGGATTGACCGTAGCGGCGTGATCCAGGCCATCACCGCCAAAGCCGAAGTGACCGCAGCATCCATCCATGCTTTCCTAACCAATCAACTATAATGAAACGTTTTATCCTCTTTTTGATCACACTTACCTGTGGATTCGCCTATGCGCAACCCTACCGCATTATCGGCAGGGTGAATGATGCCGTTGACGGCGCTGCGCTCGGTGGGGTCACTATCACCGTTGATGCTGCGCCCGCCAGCACCTCAACCGGCATCCAGGGCGACTTCACCCTGCACGTACCGACACTCCCTGACACCGTGACCTTCTTCCTGCTTGGCTACCACCGGCAACGGGTAGCGGTCAATGACCGAACCACAACGCTTCATATCCGGCTCGAGCCTGCCACGGCCCTGCTACAGGAAGTCACGGTGCAGACCGGGTATCAATCCATCCCCAAAGAACGCGCCACCGGGTCGTTCGTTACCATCGATGGTGAGCTGCTCACCCAACAGGTACAGACCAATGCACTCCAGGGCCTGGCCATTGTGGCTAACGGCGTATCCACCGGACCGTTGAATGACCGGGGAGCCTTGCCGCAATTACGCGTACGCGGCATGAGTACGCTGAATGGGCCCCAGGATCCACTGATCATCCTCGACAACTTCCCGTTCGAGGGCGACATCAGCAACATCAATCCCCACGATATAGACCGCATCACCATCCTGAAGGATGCCGCAGCAAGCAGCATCTGGGGGGCACGCGCGGGCAATGGCGTCATCGTGATCACGACCAAAAAAGCAACCTATGGTCAACGCTTACAGGTCGACCTGAACAGCAACCTGAAAGTCAACCCCATACCCGATCTGTTTTACACCCCCCGCATGTCCACGGCTGAACTGATCGATTTCGAACGCTTCCTCTTTGCGCACGAGTACCGATTTTCGGATACCGACCACCGGGACCGGCCACCGTTTTCCACAGCTTACGAACTGCTATTCAGGCACCGGGATGCTGAACTATCCTCACCGGATCTGCAATCCGCACTCGACCGACTTGCCACCATGGATGTACGCCGGGCCTATACCGACCAGTTTTTCCACCGGGGACTGAATCAGCAGCATGCGTTGAATCTGCGCAGCGGCACGGATCGACATGCCTGGAATACCGCTGTTTCATACGACCGAAACCGGGGTACGCTAGACGACCGGTACGAACGGCTCAGTCTGCGTTATGGTACAACGACCAAACTCGCAGCGCCCCTCACGTTAACCACCGGCATCAACGTGGCATGGAACCGCACGGCCTCCGGCAAACCGACCTTTGGCTCCATACGGCAGGCCAATGTGGGGCTGCCAGCCTACACCACGTTTACGGACGGAGACGGCGCTCCCCTGCCATTTTACCCGGACTACCGCCAGTCGTATGTCGACGAAATGGCATCAAACCCCAAACTGCTCGATTGGAACTATTACCCCTCCGAAGACTGGCGGCATGACCGCACGTTAACCACCCTGTTGCATGGGCAGGCGGATGCAGGCTTGGCCTACCGGTTCATGCCGGGACTTGCCGCGGAAGTCAAGTATCAGCTGCACATCCAGCAGCGCGATAACCGGAACGACCGTACGGTGGATAGTTACTTCGCGCGTAACCTGATCAACAGCTTCTACCAACCGGAAACGGACACCTATGGCATTCCCACCGGTGGTATCCTCAACCACAGCACCACCCGCATGCTCACGCACAATTACCGTGGACAGCTCAACCTGGATCGCACCTGGGGCACACATGCGTTCACGGCGATCGCCGGTGGAGAACTACGTCGTGTGGACCGAAACACCGAATCCGGGCGCTTGTACGGTTATGACAGCGGGTTGTTGACCACCACACCGGTCAATTACCTGATGCAATACCGCAACCTGGTGAGCAATCGCCAACAGACGGTACCTTACCTTGACGTGCTATCGGCAGGGACCAACCGCTATGTATCGGTATATGCCAATGGGGCGTATACCTTTGCGCGCAAGTATACGGCTTCGGTGAGCGCCCGCCGCGATGCCTCAAACATCTTCGGGGCACGGACCAACAACCGATGGACACCGCTATGGTCTGCGGGCCTGGCCTGGACGGCGAACCGCGAAGCTTTTTATGACCTCCCCTGGCTTCCGCTCCTTAAACTGCGGGCCACCTATGGCTATAGTGGCAACATCGATCCATCGCTATCGGCAGTCACGACGCTGATGTATACCTACACGTCCATCTATACGCAGACACCGGTTGCGCAGGTGGACCGGTTTTACAACCCGGACCTCCGATGGGAAAAAGTCAGGCAGATCAACGTGGCTGCCGATTTCGGGTTTCGCGGAGACCGCGTGACGGGCAGCCTGGAGTTTTACGTGAAACATTGCTCAGACCTCTATGGGCCAAGCCCCATTGACTACACCGCCGGGATCGGGCTTGCCACCGTAACCAAAAACGTAGCCGATATGCGCGCCCGGGGCGTGGATGTCCAACTGAATAGCATCAATACCACCGGGCAGGCGCGCTGGACGACCACCCTCAATGCCAGTCAGTATACCGACCGGATAACCGACTACCACCTTGGTGAGATCCCCGTAAGTAACCTGGTGAACAGCGACGGGGCGGTACTTGAGCTGGCCGGCAAACCCGTACATCCGATCCTCTCCTATGCGTGGGCAGGCCTAGACCCACAGACAGGCGACCCTCGGGGATTCGGGCTGGATGGCTTGCCCACCACGGATTACAATTACCTCACGAGTGGCGCCACGCCCGAAGACCTCATTTTCCACGGATCGACCGATCCGCGATACTTCGGCTCCTTGGGCAATACGCTATCCTGGCGTAACCTAAGTCTCTCGGTTTACATCGGCTACCGCCTTGGCCATCACTTCCGGAGGTCGACAATCAGCTATGCGGCGCTCTACGGCCAACTGGAAGGGCACGGTGACTATCAGCTTCGCTGGAAACAATCCGGCGATGAGCAGCGTACACACGTTCCCTCGTTGACCTACCCACTGGATGGCAACCGCGACAGCTTCTACCAACGATCCGAGGTGACGGTCGGGCGGGCGGATAACATCCGCTTGCAGTACATCAACCTTTCCTATCGTTACCAAAAAGCACAGGTCTATGTAAACTGCAACAACCTGGGCTTGCTTTGGTCGGCCAACGACCACGGCATCGACCCGGATTACGGCTCCAACTCCATCCCACCGGGAATGGATATCGCGCTAGGCATACGTCTTTCACTTTAATGTCCCATACTGTTATTGCTTTCACCCCATGAAACATACATCACATACGGTTATCATATCCCTTTGTATCGGCCTCTTGTCCTGGTCAGGATGCCAGAAGTTTCTGGACGCCAAACCCGACCAGCAACTGTTTATCCCCACCAAAGTGGCCGAATTACAGGCGCTGCTCGATAACTATCCCACCATGAACCAAAATGACCCCTATGCGGGTGAGGCAAGTGCCGACAACTATTACCTGACCGAAGCGGACTGGCTGCCACGCACCGCCGAACAGCGGAGGCTCTATACCTGGGCACCTGACTTTACATTCCCTTCCTATCGGAACGAGTGGTCGGACGCCTATGAGGGTATTTTCGTTGCCAACACCGTCCTATCGCGCAGTGCGGACCTGCCCGATTCGGAACGGCTCCACCCCGATTGGCACGCCGTACGGGGGCAGGCATTTTTTCACCGGGCACGCTTATTCGCGGCCATCGCAGCCATTTGGGCACCGGCTTATGATGAGCCTACCGCAGACCGTGACCTGGGCGTCGCCTTGCGCCTTACGGACGATTTCAACGAACGATCTGTCCGGGCATCCGTATCGGCTACCTACGCCCGGATCCTTGATGACCTCTCGCAAGCCACGGCATTGCTGCCGCTGACGGCCATCTCCCCCATGCGCCCCAACCGCGTGGCTGCCCATGCCTTGCTGGCCCGCGTATACCTGTCGATGCGCCGGTACGACGAAGCCGGACGGCATGCCGACACCGCTTATCGGTCGGGACTATCCCTGTTGGATTACAGCCTGCTCATTCCTGCCCAAACCCGACCCTTCAGCCTGCTGAATGCGGAAGTCCTGTTCCATGCCCAAACCATTTCCCCAACGTTGCTCGCCGTGAGCCGGGCCAAGACGGATCAAGCTTTATACGATTCGTTTGCCGAAGGCGACCTGCGGAAGACATGCTTTTTCCAGGACAACCGGAACGGTACCTACGGATTTAAAGGCAATTACACCGGAGGCGCAGGCTTGTTCACCGGAATAGCCAGCGACGAGGTTTTCTTGACGAAAGCGGAATGCATGGCACGATCGGGAGACACACAGGGGTCGATGACCGTCTTGAATGAACTGTTGGTCAGCCGGTGGCAGCAAGATGGCTTTACCCCCCTCCGGGCAACCAACCAGGCGGAAGCGCTGGAAATCATCCTACAAGAGCGCCGGAAATCACTGATTTACCGCGGACTGCGGTGGATGGATATCAAACGCCTCAACAAGGAAGGTCATGGCATTGAATTGGTCCGGGAGCTTGGGGACAACCGTCACGTATTGCCCGCCAACGACCTACGCTATGCCCTGGCATTGCCGGAAGATCTCATTAACCTGTCGGGCATGCTGCAAAACCCGAGGTAATCGATAACGATGCCGTAGTGCAGCGATCCCCGCACTACGGCATCGTTTAGCAACCAACGTCTATTTTTGTTATTGCTCTTCGCGATACGTTTCCACACGACCCGCGGTATTCAATTGGGTGAACGTCAGGTTTTCCACGTAGTCTTCCAATTCGTCCTCTTCGACCGGCAGTCGGGCTGCACACATGATCACATCTTCTCCGTCGCAGGGTATGAGGGCGGGATTCGTTCCCAGAAACACCCAATTGTTTGGATTCCTGATCGCTGCATTGGAATGGTCGGCCCCGATGTACTGGTAGTAGTAGTTTGTCTGGAAATTCATGACGGCCGGCAACGCTGTGCTTGCCTGCCTATCTACCTTCGGCTGGCGCTCGACCCATGCCGGGTCGATGATTGCCAGCGCTTCCACCACCGTTTTCAGGTTATGCCCCACTTTCACGGTTTCCACCTTGGCTATCATCGACCCGGCCTTTTCGGCGCTTTTCGACACTTCGGCGGCATTGGCCATCGATCCCCATCCAAATATCGCCGTGCCCAGCAGCATCACGCCTTTGGCGACATCGATCGCCTTCTTAAAAATTGAATTAGAACTGTACATTTTTTTTGAAATTTAATTGTTTCTGTTTTTGTTGTTTCCGTCGATTCCCGAATGAATCAGGGCGGTATGCCCGATTTAAATGCTTTCGTTTTCATACCACAAACATAGGGGTGGTTTTGGCGGGTGTAGGTCTCATTTTGAGACCGAAATGAAATTCGCCAGCTTCCTGACAAATTCATCAATTGATTCTATGTAATTTCATCAATTGACTTTATGTAATTTCATCAATTGATTCTATGCAATTTCATCAATAGGGGCGGCGATGACCACCAACTGCGCACCCATTACGACGTGCGCAGCTGGCGTCTCGTGGGCACAGACTAACGCCCGAACACCGCTTTCGCTTTGTAGTACGTAGCCCGGTCCACGCGCAGCAGCTTCCTGCGCTCTTCGTCGTTGAGCGCGTGGAACACCTCGGGCAGCAAGGCATACAGCGTCCCGTACCGGCGTATCCGGCTTTGGGCCAACACTTCGGCCAAGGCTTCCTGCATCAGCAGGCGCCGCTGCTTGAGCACCTGCACGAAGTTGCCGAACGGCAACAGGTTCTCCTGTGCGTAACGGAAGGAGTCGAGCGGCAGGAGGAACAGCGTGGTTGGCCGCAGGAACTGGATGAACAGCCCCGGCTGGCTTTGGCTGAAGGGATGCTTGGTGCCGGTGAAGTAGCCGTGGGGCACCACCACGTAACGGTAATAGGTGCCGAATTCGCTGTTGCGATCCACGGCGGCGGCCATCCCCGCGAGGATGAAGCACCAATAACGCTTGGTCTCGCCGCTGAGCAGGAAATAATCGCCCGCTTTGAATCCGCGGAGCTGGCCGTGGGTTTCGAGCAACTGGCGCGTGGGCGCGTCGATCGGGATCTTCCGGCCGATCAAGGTAAGGAATCGTTCCATATCAGGTCATGAAGTTGGCTGGATGGCGTTGGGTCAATAAATGGCAGGGAGGGCCATCGAAGGATACCCGCCCTGCCTGTTTCAACGTGTCGCTCAGTACGTGATCCGGAACCGGAGTACGCCCTCGAATCCATTCGTTTCCGCGGTCCGTGCCGCCGTGGGCATCAGCGTCCGGAGCTCTTCCTCCGAAAGGATCAGCTTGGAGCTGCGCACTTCCGGCGATTCGTCGGGTTTGATCAATTCGATCGGTAGCCCGTGCCGGATGAAGAACGACACGCTTGCGCCCCACTCGTCGGTGAGCGCATCAGGCAAGCCTTCCAGGTAGGCCACCTGCCCCGGATTGAGCTCGAACCGCCGATTCACGAGTCCCTTGAAATCGTCTTCGGCATCATCGGCTTCCTGTTGGATCACGTGGGGTGCCTGTGCGCGCAGCCAGGTCTGCCATAGCACCGCCCCCGCCGTTGTTAATGGAAATCGCTCCATGTTTCTATAAGTTTTTGTGTGTAAAAAAACATCCGCCCCCGACCCTGTGCCGAAGGCTTCGGCAGCGAAGGTATACACGCAAAAACCACCCAAAGAACGCCTCCGGCATGCCCCCGCACGAGCCATCACGTGCGGGAACCTGAGCCAGCGCCCCACGATTCCCCCCATCCCAGCCCCACGCCTCGCCCATAACCTCCCCGCCGTAGCCCAACGTCGCCCAGGAAATCGTGTCAGGCCGCCGATTCGCCTGAACTTTGCACCAGCAAAACGAGAAAACAATGATGAAGACAATAGCAAACCCGATCCGCGCAGGACCTTTCGCTAGATCAATTTTCGCAAAGGCGCTAGGCAGGCTTCGCGAAATGCGACTCGGCGACTTCGCAAACAGCAAGAAACAAAACGAATAAAAACAAAAAGCAAAAAAAATGAACAAAGTCTATTTGAGTTACCAGAAATGGAGTGACAATGCCCTGGCCACCCTCGGTGGCCGTACGGCGAATTTCCTCACCGGCAATGCCGATTTCCCGACCCTGCCGGTGGATGCCGCGGATTACACCGCACTGGCCGATGATTACCGCGGCAAACTCCAGGTCTCAATCGAGAACGGCGGCAAGATCGCCATCGCGGCCAAGAACAATGCCCGCCGGGCGCTTTTGGCCGCCATGCGGCAGCAGGCCTTTTACGTAAACACGGTCGCCGCAGGCGATGCGCACAAGCTGGCCAGCTCGGGCTTCGTGCAGGTGCTGTCCCCGAAAGCACTGAAACGCCCCTTCCCGCCACTGTATGTACGGCTGGCGGACGGCGAGCAGGAAGGCGAGTTGCAATTGGTCTATGAAACCATCCCCAACGCCTGGGAATACGAGTACCAGCTCACGGCCGAACTGGGCGCGTCGGGCGAACCGGTCTGGGGCGTGCTGCTGAGCACGACCAACACCCGCGACACCACGTTTTCCGGCCTCACCGAAGGCGTGCGCTACTATGCCCGCATCCGTTCGCGCAATGGCAAGGGCGTGAGCGACTGGAGCATCATCGTATCACGCAGGGCCCGCTAAGCATGCCTTTCGGTTATTCACTGTCCGTGTCCCGCCCGATCGGCGGGACCGGACACCTGACGCTCGAACTGCGCCGCACGTACCTCCCCGGCGGAACCAATGGCACGCTGTACCACAACGGCCGCGTGCTGTGCCACACCATCGAGTTGCCTTGGCGCGACAACCAGCGGCAGGTCAGCTGCGTACCGGAAGGCACCTACCGGCTGTGCCGCGACACCTTCCCCAAACACGGCGACCAGTTGGCGCTGCTGGACGTGCCCGGGCGCGACGGCATCCTCATCCATCCGGCCAACCACGCGCTGCGCGAGCTGCGGGGTTGCATCGCCCCGGTGACCAAGCACACCGCCCCCGGCAAAGGCCTCCACAGCCGCGTGGCCCTGGACCGGATCAAGGATCTGGTGTACCCGGTGCTGGAAGCCGCCGAGGATGTCTTTTTGGAAATACGAAACACGGAATCTGAAAAACGGGACCATGATCTACAGGAAAGTTAAACGAATCCTGGCTGCGGCCAGTGGTGCCATCCTTTCGGCGCCGGTGAAACTCCCGCCCAAGGTGGTCATCGTGGCCAGGTATGTGGCACTGGCCATCGGCATCCTCGACGCCGTGGACCAACCAGCAGAAGAAACGCTGCCTGACCAAACGGATCGCGATGAAAACCAACCTACAGGTTAACCTCTGCACCGGTTTCGGCACATTGCTGGCCATGCTGCCCCAGCTGGACGCCAGCGACCTGTTGAAAACCGCCGTGCTGGCTGCCGTGGGTGCGGTAATCAGCTTCCTGGTCACCTCGCTGCTGCAGCGGCTTTTCAACCGGAAGTAATGCCCCTTTCCCTGCGCGGGCGGGGAGCCCGCGCAGTTTTTTCTTTCCGGCAACCCGAAAACGACCATTTGTCAGCAAAAAACCTTAACTTAGCCTTGATATACTGACTGATTCATCCCCTAAAGCAACGACAGCGATGTGGAAGATCTTTGCAAAAAACCTCCTCAGGCGTATCCAATCCGGTAAACCGGATAAGAACCTCCGCGAGCCGTTCAAGCCCGTCGAACCCATCGAAGAAACGGATCCGC
This sequence comes from Parapedobacter sp., assembly GCA_037190485.1. Lineage (GTDB taxonomy): Bacteria > Bacteroidota > Bacteroidia > Sphingobacteriales > Sphingobacteriaceae > Parapedobacter. The sequence continues at coordinate 2,540 of JBBCJB010000013.1, read as the reverse complement.
GGCTCGCCCCCCGCAAACAGACGCCCAAAAAGGACGTTTATTCGTGTTTTGTCTGGCAGCTCTACGGATTCGATTTACCGGCATTGCGCGACCGCGTCGAGGAGCATGAACGGTTGTCGCTCGCCGCGGACACGGACTTCATCGACAAAGACAACACGAAGATGGTCGCCGCCGCCAAATCGGCGGATATCCTCTTGCTCACCAGCGGTGCGGGGATCTTCGATGTGGACGGCTTCCTGAAATTGGTGGACATCAGCGAGAAAATGGTCGTGCTCGTATCGACCCGGCCCATCGAATCCACGCGGTCCTACATCAAGAGCCGCATGGATTTCCACATCCCGAAAGAGTTCATCTACCGGAAACAGGAATTCCGCCCGTTCATGGACGAAATCCTAAAACAGCTGGACGGCGCTTGACCGTTCGGGAAAGCGGCATTGCGCTATGCAAAAACCCTAAAACCCGATGCCAATGCCGCTTAGGCATTCCACTACGCCGTATTGCCGAACGCCTAGAAATCATTTCCGTACGGAAACGTGCTATTTCCGTATGGAAATGGCTTGAAACCATCCGGAAGGCCCGCGGAACCGTACGCATCCCCTGCCAAGCGATACGACTTGGCCAGCAAGGCATCCGGTGAGGCGGTATTCCTAAACGGAAAAAAGCGATTACCGTTTCATTCCAAGGTTCCGGCGAACGGCATCGACCCTTTTCCATTTGACTCGACGGCATAACCGTAAGGGAACACGGTTAACCTGTATGATTAAATCGGAAAGGCAAACGATTGGGGATCCTCTCCGTATCGCTACGGCACGTAATCATATGCCTTACCACCGTAACCATCCAGCAACACCGTATAGCGCTACGGAAACCAACTATAGCCAAACGACCATACGGTCATACCGAACGGCAATCCAGCGCTTCCGGACGGTTTTTCGGTATTGCGGGAAGCCAATGGGTAGACCTTCCGGAGGTAGGCACATGGGTTCGCCCCTGCGGGTATGGCGGATTATCGGATCTCTTCCGCGTAGGAAACCTGGCCGCGGGTGAAAGCCAGTGCCAGCAGGTGCACGGCTTTGCCTTGATTCAGGAAAGGCTTGTGGTATTGCTTTTCGTGGATTTGATCCATGGCAGAATCCACCGCCGCGGGCAGCCCTTCGACCTCCGGTGCATGCTTGATCTCCACGACATAGATGCGTTGGTCGAAGCGAAGTACGGCATCCGCACGGCCCGTGACGCCATGGTGCTCGGCCTGCTGATCCACGCCGCCCAGGATCATCACCAGCTGGAATAGCGCATGGTAGTGCCCCTCGTTGCGGTTCCAGCGTTGCGTATCGTAACTGATGTTCGCCAGCAGGGTCTCCAGCTTCCCCACCGCCTTGGCCGTGTCGCCCTTGGTGAATGCCTCCCGGATTTCGGTCCCCGCATCTTTCAGCGATGGCAGATCCTCCTTCGTTAGATCCGCCAGCACCAGTTCGGAAATGGCCCGGCGCACCTCCTCGTTCGGTAGCTGTAGGTAATAATACCCGCCGACCCGATCGAAGCGATTGATGGTCAGGTAGCCCGCCTGGAAGAGCAACGTGAACGCGTTCAGGTTTTCGAGGCGCTGTCCCTCCGTGAACGTTTCCGTCATCCGCACGGGCTCCTTGAGTATTTTTTCCAGCGTATCTTTGGTCTTTAGCAGTTTCAGCAGGAACGTGGGCGTGCCTGTGGTGTACCAGAACGGATTGTACCTGAAATACGCCAATGTCAGCAACACCGAATAGGGATTGTAAACATACGTTCCTCCATCCCAACTGTATCCATTATACCAGTGTTTGATTTTGGCCAGCGTTTCTTCTTTAGCGGTACCGTTCACTTGCGAAGCCTTCCGGATGTAATCGTCAAAATTCGCCTCGAGTTCGGTCTGCGTATAGCCGCAGATGGCCATGTAATCGGGGTGGAACGTGATATCCATCAGGTTATTGAAACCCGAGAAGATGGTTGTCTGGCTGATCTTGGTGATGCCCGTCACTACCAGCAGCCGCAGGTAACGCGCGGATGCCTTCAGCACCCCGTAAAACGGGTAGAGCGCTTCGCGCATCGCGTTCGCCTGCTCCAGCTTTTCCATCCGGTCCAGGATCGGTTTGTCATACTCGTCGATCAGGACTACCACCTGCTTCCCGGTTTGTTCCGCCAGGTTACGGACCAGCTCGCTGAGGATCGTCGAAGGCGCGTGATAGGGGATGTCCAATCCGTGGTTGGCCGCGATGCCCTTGAGCTGCGCCCTTAGCCCCTCATCGAATCTATCCGGGTCGCTGCTATCCAGCGTCATGTCAAGCATGACCACCGGGTGCGGCTCCCAGTCGAATTTGTCTTCGATGTACAGCCCATCGAATAGTTCGCGCTTGCCTTCGAACAGCGCCTTGATCGTGCTCAGAAACAAGCTTTTCCCGAATCGCCTGGGGCGGCTCAGGAAGAAGGCCCTCCCGCCGGAGGTCAACATGGCATGGATATACGCGGTTTTGTCCACGTAGATGCCGTTGTCCCGCTGCAAGTTCTCG
>JBBCJB010000012.1:0-246679 GCA_037190485.1 Parapedobacter sp. | reverse complement strand
AGGAACGGAACCTGCATGAGTAAGCTGCCAAAAAAAACATGAACAAAGCGGCTCATGCAAGCTTCATTGCCATTAAAAACAAATTATTCTAATGAAAATTACGTTGGCTTATGCGATATTTCATGATTAACACGACACTAGGTGTTGTGAAGGATGTCGAGGTGGTCGCAAAGCCGTTGGTAGGATCCGGTCTTGTAATGCGAGACGTACTTGCCACCTGCCTTCTCGTAGCAATGGTACTTGCCGTCCAAACCCTTGTCTCCCTTGTAGCGGCCATCGTTGCTGAAAATCGGCAACACCTCACCCACCTCATCGGGCGTCGGCGGCACCGGTGCGGGCAGGTCCTCAAATGAAGATTCCATCGGCATCGACTCGGCCATCCATTCCGGTTCGAAGCCAGCGGTTGGGCGGGGCTCGTGCCATTCCGCGGCGGTGGCATCGCCGAACGCACCGCGTTCTTCCAGGTATTTCCTGAATGGCGTACTCAACCGCCAGCGATCGCGCAACAGGTTGCGCCTTTTCCGTGTCTGTTTTTTCCTCCGTGGCATGGCTATGGCGATTTGGTGAACAGCAATCCCTTGTTTTCCTGGAATATCCGGTTCAGCTCGAAGACGAGGTATTCCTTCGGATTCTCGTTGCGCACGGAAACGATGCGGTCGAACAAGACCGAATCGTCGGCAATACCGTCTTCCCCGCCAGACAACGTAGACGATACGAAGCGGATATCCACCTTCTCCGTGCGTTTCCGGTTGAGGTAAAACCGGTCCTCCTTCCGGTTTATGGCCACCTTGCGGGAGAATTGGATGGTGTTGTCGTCCATCATGCCGAGGTAGGCCGGGCCCAGCGATACGCATTCGTCGTCTTCGTTGAACATGCTTGACAGCAGCATGCATTTCGGCCCGATCCGCGCCGGATAGCAATAGAGGTACAGGATGTGCTTGTTGCCCTGGATATCCAGTATGGTATTCTCTTTGGTGGGGAGCGGCACGATCTTGGTCTGTCCCACGTTGTCCTTGTTGATCAGGATTTCTTGCAGGCGCGCCTCGAATCGCTGTGCGTGGGCGGTATCCACCCCATCCCGGAGGTAGCTCTCTTCGGAAGGGTACAGCACCCGGAACGCGTCGTTGACGAACTGGCCGTCCAATTGATCGCGGGTAAAGGCCACATTGCGGATTTTGCAGGCGTTGAAACAAAGCGCGCCCAACACGAGCAGGAAGCCGGAAACCAATCTAAAACTGGACATGGTTGAAATATTTGTAGCTGCCGCCGATGAAAAACCGATTGCGATCGTTGTTCGGGTGGAGCGACATGCGCCCCTTCATGTGGATGATGTCTTGCAAGCCGAAGAACACCTTGTCGTTGAAAACGAGGTTTCCGACCACGCCCGCATCGAAATTGAAATATCGGCCACCGTATACCTTGAGGTGATAGGCCGAGGTATTGAAATTCTTGGCCGGTTTCCGCTCGCCCTCGCCCAGTTCGTTGTACAACGGCAGGTTGATGCCCAGGATGTTGGATAGCTCGTAGAGCAGCGGCTCGTAGCCCGTGAACTGATCGTAGCTGAGCTCCACCCAATTGCCGTGCCTGGCTCCATGCACGATGAGGTGCCCCCCTCCGGTCCAGTAACGGTCGAACCCATCGGCTACCGCCAAGCTATTGAACGGAGGGCCATCGTTGTAATAATTGATGGATACGTTACCGTAGTTGGCGTTGAGCGATCCGATCATCTGGTGGCGCTGGTGGTTGTTCAGGATGATGTTCGTGCCCACCAAGGCCGCATACTTCCGGTCGATGAAGAGGTTGTAATAGTCGCCGTTGTGGAACGTCCGCAACATCTTCACGTGCGAGGCAAAGCGTTTGCTGGTGATGCCGATGGCAAACGAATTGGCAAAATCCAATTGGTAATCTTCGACGAAGCGGTTGAGGTTGGCACCGATGGTACGGGTGTATATGGATAGCGAAGGCCCATAATTGAGCATCAGGCGCCCCCTGATGGCGCTTACCCCTGCGCCCGCGTACACGCGGAAACCCGGGAACTTGAACCCTTTGTTCGAAGGCTTGTCAAACAGGTTGGTGAGCAGCAGGTTCGCCCCCACGCTGGCCCGTGTTTCAAACACCCATTCGGATTGCCCATGGGCACGCGAGCACGCCACAGCAGCCACCAACACGGCCCATGCCGCGCCATTTTTAAGTAATCGGTTGAATTCCATCGACCCCATGATTCGCATTCGCTAAATTAGGAGGTAACATCCACATGGTCAATACCCATTTCAGGGTATTTCAGGGGTAGTAAAGGGCGTCAAGCCACGATGATGGGCCTTCTTCCCGACATCGCAAAAGACCTGAACGTCGCAATCCCGGAAGCCGCGGCGCCGATCGCACCCTATGCATTTGGCGTGGTGGTGGGTGCGTTTCCCGGCTTAGCTTACCGCCAGACCGAACAGGATAGCTCAGGATGGTTAACTGGTTTCCGTTGCCAATATTTGTTGGACTTGGTAAATGGTCAAACAATTATAAATGAATGCTCACCCAGGAGCAAACCACACATTTCGCTCAGGTTGACATTGGCTCACAAGCTATTCGGGTTATGGCACCGCACCGGTTGATATCAGAAGATGAGTTACTGCCTCGCATTGCCCAGGGAGACGAAGTCGCATTTACCGCCCTCTTCAAAAACCGTTACGGCCAGGTCTGTGGTTTCATTCGGCTGTTTACCGAAGACGACGAGGTCATCGCCGAGGCGGTTCAGGAAATATTCACCAAGCTCTGGGTCAATCGCGCCAAGCTATCAACGGTAAGCGATATCGATGGCTATCTATTCATCCTATCGAAAAACCACACCTTAAATTACATCAGGCAGCGAGCAAACGAACACAGGAACCAGCTTGCCTACCACGCCTATGTAGCCACGAGCGAGGAAATGCCCGCGATCGAACCCGAGCTGGCGGATCCGCACGAAGTCCTGGAAAAAGCGGTCAATCAGCTACCCGCCCGGCAACAGCAAGTTTTTCGGTTTCGTCAGCAAGGGCTAAAAAACCCTGAAATTTCCAAACGGATGAACCTCTCGATCGAATCCGTCAAAAAGTATCAACACTTAGCCATGCGTTCGTTAAGCAGCATGGTCAAAAACAAAAAAATTAGTTTACTGATATCGAGCTGCATACATCTATTTTTCTAGAAAAAACACTCCTGTATATCCACTTTTGGCGCTCCGTGTGTCTTTATTGACAAAGACCAAAAAATAGATGCCCAAGGTATGATGGAGGCCCGCATAGCGAAATTGATGGAGTCGGCACTTAACGGAACGATCAGTCGTGACGAGCGGAATGAGCTTGTACGCTTGTTGGCCGACCGGACCGACGATACCGAGCTGAACATATTGCTAGCCCAGGCATGGCAAAACGTGAATCCTCAGGAAGACCTGTTATCCAATCAGGAACAGCAACGCATTCTCCAAACCATCCTAGCGAAGGCACCTACTCCGCGCTATCGGCAGCGACGGTTCATTCGCCTGGTTACGGCGGCTGCAAGTTTATTGGCCTTCTCTGTGGTTACGTTCTTAGCCTATTACTACACCCGGCATGTCGATGCCCCACCCAGGGGCTGAGCCTTGCCGAAGCATTGGAGCGCTCCAACATCAAGCCCGGCGATGACCGCGCAATCATCACGCTCAGTAACGGCCAGACGATCCTGCTGGATGATGCCGCACCAGGTGTAATCGCCGAGGATGCCGGAATCCGTATCCATCACCTCGAAAATGGCGAGATCCGATACGAGGAAATCGCTGCGCACACCGGCCCGACATTCAACACCATTACCATCCCGAAAGGCGGTCATTATCGCGTCGTGCTCCCCGACGGTAGCAAGGTACACCTCAACGCAGAAACATCATTGACCTATCCTACCCGGTTTAGCGACAACCAGCGGTCGGTTGAGATGACGGGAGAAGCACTCTTCGAAGTAAAATCACTTGGCGAACCGGTCCCTTTCGTGGTCAAGACCGCCGCGCAGGAGATAACGGTATTAGGCACTGTCTTTAACGTCGACGCCTACGATAAACAGGTAAAAACAAGCCTGGCCGAAGGTTCGGTCAACGTAACCGCCGGCACCCAAACGGTTCAACTCCGTCCAGGACAACAAGCACGCAGCCACGACAATGGCACGTCGCTTCGGGTCCAGGCCGTGGATCTGGATGAAGTGCTGGCCTGGCACAACGACCTGTTTTTCTTTGACGATGAAGAGATCACCAGCATCATGGATCGGGTAGCGAGGTGGTACAATGTCGATATCGAATACCGTGGCAGCTTGGCCGGCAAGCGGTTCGGCGGCATCTTTCAACGTTCCAAGGACTTGGTGCAGCTATTGGAAAGCATGAAAATGACTGGATTAGTAGATTTCAAAATAACCGAAAGGAGGATAATCGTCGTGGAAAAATAACCGTTACTTGCTAGGTTAGGCCATAAATAACCGGGGCGTTGGCCCGCTCCCGGTTATCGTCCGCAATCGCGGAACCAAGGGGCTAACATTAACCAATCGAATAAGTAAACCGAATATTAATTGATAACCCGTGTTCAAATGTATAAAATTTTGCCTGCATTGCATTGCAGTACGCTAGTTATTCATTCATTTCCCTATAGGGTGATTATGAAAATTTGTCTATTGTTGACGTTTGCATTCCTCCAGCTCGCCATGGCCGGTAGCGGCCAGTCGGTGACGCTGCATGTCAGGAATGCTCCGGTATCGAAAGTGCTATACCAATTATCGGTACAGAGCGGATACGATTTCATTTATGACGCAGCGCTGCTACGCCAATATCCACGCATCACCATGGACGTAGCGCATGCGCCATTCAAGGAAGTACTTGAAAAGTGCTTCCCGAACCAATCCTTGGAATTCGTCTTCAACGAAGACAAGACCGTCGTGATCCGGCGCCGGTCTCCCCACCTGCGGGCGCAGGAGCCCTTGGCCGGCATCGTGCGTGATTCATTGGGCAACACGCTCGAGGGCGTATCCGTTCAGGTCAGGGGCACTTCGCGCGGCACCGCGACGGATGCCAGCGGCCAATTCCAGATCCGTGCAGACCAGGGCGAGACCCTGGTGTTCACCGCATTAGGATTCAAGTCGCAGCAACTCACGATAGGCGCCCAGCGTTCATTGACCATTGTCCTGCAATTGGAATCGGCAGACCTGGACGAAGTCATCGTGGTAGGTTATGGTACTGCCAAACGAAAGGATTTCACGGGCTCGGTCGGCTCCCTCAACCTTGAAAATTCGCCGGTGGCGCTGGCCGCCAACATCAACGTACTGGAAGCGCTCAAAGGCAGTATCTCGGGGTTGAATATCGGCGCCACCAATACGGCCGGTGGCGAACCCAGCATGCTCGTGCGTGGCGAAAATTCGATCGATGGTAACAACAATCCGCTGATCGTACTGGACGGTGTCATCTTCATGGGTAGCCTGAGCGACATCAACCCGAACGACATCGCCGCCATCGATGTGCTGAAAGATGCTACATCGGCAGCAGCCTACGGATCGCGCTCGGCCAATGGCGTCATCGCGATCACCACCAAGCGTGGGCGTACCGGAAAGCCTTCCATTTCCTTCAACGCTTCCACCGGTTTCCAGCAATGGCAAAACAGGCCTGAAATGCTTCGCGGCGAAGCGTGGATCGATATGGTCAATGCGCGTAACCAATACGCGGAAGGCACCACCACCTGGATGAAAAGCGGCGAGCTTGCAAACCGAGAAGCAGGCCGGGAAACGAATTGGGTCGATGAAGTCATCCGAACCGGGGTGATGCAGAATTACCAAGCGGCCATATCAGGTGCTACGGAAAACGTCAATTACTACCTGTCCACCTCATACGATGACAATAAAAGCATCCTGGTCGGCGATCAGTTCAACCGGATCGCTTTGCTGGGAAAACTCAAGACCGACATCACCAAATGGCTAGAAATGGGCGTAGACGCCGGTTTTTCCAAACGTGACTATTCGGGCATAGCAGCGAACCTTTCCCAGGCACAGATGATGTCGCCCTATGGGGTGATGTATCGGGACGATCAGGGAAACCTGGAAAAGTACCCCTATACCCAGGCTGCCATCAATCCGCTATGGGGCGTCAATGACGGGCTACGCGACAACGACGATTTTCTCTACAACTATCGGCTCAATGCCCACGCAGTCGTTAAGGTACCCGGCGTCCAGGGGTTGACCTATCGCGCGAATTACCTGATCAACCAGGATGAAACCCATTACGGTAATTTTTTCTACGAAGGTTCCTTTGTTCAGGAAGGCGAATCTCCCGAACGCTATTCGCCAGCAACGGTACAGGGTTTCCTGACCAATGCGTATGGTACCATCGAAGCCCGTAAGGCGGTCAGTTACGTGTGGGATAACATCATCAACTTTAACCGGAAGCTCGATAAACATGCACTGGACATCACCTTGGTGGCCACGCGCGATCAACTCAAACACACGCGCAGCGTCATTACCGGACGCGACTTTGCCGCAAACGGCAACACCACCCTCGGGTTGAACGGGCTACACAAAGCCACTGTCCAACGCATTGACTATGACGGCACCGACCTGGACAACATGGGCCAACGCAATTACGAACGTGCAAACATCGGGTACCTGGGCCGGGTTAACTACACCTTTGACGACAAATATTATTTCACAGGCTCCTATCGACGTGACGGCGCTTCCGTTTTCGGCGCGGACAACAAATGGGGCGATTTCTTCGGCGCCGGCGTTTCGTGGCGCGCCACTGCCGAGCCTTTTTTGCAGGACATCCGGGTATTGAATGACTTGAAACTCAAATTTTCCTGGGGGCAGAACGGCAATCAGGGCATCAACCCGTATGGCACCCTTTCGGCCGTTGCCAACGCGGCAAGCGGCGGGGCCCGCTATCAATTTTCAAACACCCCCGGAAGCATCTATTACGGATTGTTCCAAAGCAGCTTGGGCAACTCGGCCCTCGGTTGGGAAAAAACCAACTCCTGGAACACCGGCTTCGAGTCGGCGTGGTTGGGCAATCGCTTATTTGCCGATCTAGATGTCTATTTTTCGAAGACCACCGATCAGATTTTCAGCCGCAACATCCCGGTGATGACCGGATTCAAAACGATGATGACCTCAATGGGTCAAGTGAACAATACCGGCGTCGAGGCGACCCTTCGCAGTGTCAACATCAAAACGTCTGATTTGACATGGACCACGACCGCTACGTTCTGGAAAAATTTCAACAAGTTGGTATCGCTATACGGCGAGGACCTGGATGGGGATGGCCGTGAAGATGACGACATCTCGAACAGCCTCTTCGTTGGCAAACCACTGGGGGCCATTTTCGGGTACGAACAGATCGGCATTGTTCAGGAAAACGACACCGAATACATGGCTTTGACAGGCGCAGCTCCCGGCTCGCCCAAATACCGTGATTTGGACGGCGAGCCGGGCATCACCGCGGCAGACCGCAAGATCCTGGGCTATCGTGGTGAGAATTTCCGATTGAATCTCAGCAGCCAGCTGGATTACAAACAGTTCACCCTGTACGTAATGGCCACGGGCGTATTTGGGGGCAATAATTTTTATGTAAGGGAAAACCAAGCGGCTTACCTCACCAATGGGACCAGTAGGTTCAATGACAATATCCACAGCATACCCTTCTGGACGCCCGAAAATCCCAGCAATACCTATCCGTCCGCCCTTTTCGCTGGCGATGGTCGTTTTTTAGGCCTACAGAACCGCGGCTTTGTGCGGATACAGGATGTCACGCTCGCTTACACGTTTGACCAACAGGTGCTTTCCAAAATCGGCGTCAATACGCTTAAGGTGTTCGCGACGGCGAAAAACCTCGCCACCTTTACCGACTGGTTCGGTGGCGATCCCGAGGTCGGGGCCAGCATCCGCCAATCGGGCACAGGTGGCCTGCCTGTCGCTTCCACCTATTCGCTCGGTCTGAATTTGAGTTTTTAACGATTAAGTGAAGATTACGACAATGAAAAGAATTTCAATATATGGCATAAGCGCATGTTTGTGCATCGCGCTCTCAACGGTTGGCTGCAAGTCTGACAAGGACTTTCTCACCGAAGTCCCGCCGACGTTCTACACGGTTGACAACGCATTCAGCACATCGGCCCAAATCGACCAGGCCTTGGTGGCGATTTATTCGCAGCTCCGCGACCTCTGGGCCAATCCCAGCGAAGAAGGTTGGATTTTCGCCCTCCGTGGCAATGGCACGGACATGTACGATGTACCCAGCATCAGAAGGGGCAATTCGTTCAACAATTACGGCAACATCAATCCGGATCACGTCACGTACTATAACACGTACAGCACGTGGTACCAAGTGATTGCCAAGGCCAATCTGGCATTATACGCCGCCGATCTAGCGCACATTTCCTGGTCGTCCGATCAAGAAAAAGCGTACATACTCGCCCAAGCCCGTTTTTTCCGTGCTTTTGCCTACCTCAACCTGGGCGAATTGTTTGGCGGCGTACCGATCGTGACGGAAATCACGACCGAGCCGAAATATGACTTCGAACGCACCACCCGCGTAGCGACCTATCAGTTTGTGATAGACGAGTTGTCGGCTATTGAAAACGACCTGCCGGAAACCACCCCGCAGGGTGGACGACTGGTTCGCGGCGCCGCACAGCACATGCTATCGCGCGCCTTTCTCGCCCAAGGCATCCAGCTCGTTGCCGAAGGGCAGGCGGGGGCCGGACAACAGGCGTTCAACCAAGCGGTAACCTTTGCCAGCAAAGTGATAGACGGCGGCACCTTCGCCTTGATGACCTCCCGCTTCGGAAGCCGGCGGAGTGAATCCAACGGAAATCCGTACTGGGACCTGTTCCAGGAAAACAACGTGAACTACCAGGACGGAAACAGCGAAAGCATCTGGACCATCCAAATCGATTATGCGGCCTATCGCGCCGAAGACGGAAAATCGAAACTGCCCTATTCCCGTACCTACGGGCCGGTATTCCGCGATGGCGCAAAAGACCACCTCACCGGCACGCTCGAAGACGTGGGCGGACGCGGGATTGCGCAAATGATCCCCACCATGTATACCCGAGACGGGATCTATGCCGACCAATGGCAGGAGGATATGCGAAATAGCGATATCGTATTCCGGAGGATCTTTATCGGAAACGTTCCCTCCTCGCCCTATTTCGGCCAGCCCGTTCCGTGGTCGGTTATTTACAACGGCAGCACCGTTGCCACGACAAACCAAGCCAACCAGAGCTTGTGCTACCCGGTTTCGTGCAAAATAGCAACCGATCGGTATACCGGTGTCAACGAGGGGGAAAACATGAGCAATCTCTTCCGGGATGACTATTTCATCCGGTTGTCGGAGACGATCCTGCTGCGTGCCGAGGCCAAGCAACGCCTCGGCGACAAGGGCGGAGCGGCCACGGACATCAATCTATTGCGCAGCCGCGCGCAATGCACGTACCTCGTTTCGGCCACCGATGTGGACGATCAATTCGACCTCATCCTGGATGAACGTGCGCGTGAGCTCGTGTATGAAGAGAGCCGCTGGAACACGCTGTTGCGCATGGGCGGTACCATCGCCGTGAACCGCATCCGCGAGCACGCGTTCTGGCCCGAGGCGCAGGCTACCTTGACGTTCGACTTCAATTTGTGGCCGATTCCCAACATCATTATCGACACCAATAAAGATGTACATTTGCCGCAGAACGAAGGGTGGGAAAACAGGTAGGCAAGTTGCTGCTGGGGATTGGCCACGGGGCGTGGCCAATCCCATCGCAGAACGGGCAGCCATCGCGTCATTTCCGGCCACATCGGCACCCGGTTGCGTCCTGATGTGCTGCTGCGCACGATCGGTGCTGGAATACATGAATTCAAAATGACATATTGATGCATATACCTCGATTATTTCCGATTTGCCTGTGCTGGCTAGCACTGTCGCTGACCGCGCATGGCGTGCGGGCCCAAGCCATCCAAGTGGCCAACCTGAAGGTAGAGCACCTGCGCCAGGCCGATTTGCAGGTGGCCAATGGATACCTCGCCCCCGGCCCGGACGGAAGCGCCATCCAGCGCACCGTCATCGCCAACGAACACCCTGTTTTCGGGTGGGAACTGACCGGCACGGCCGGGGTGGCGCAGTCTGCATACCGCATCCTGGTTTCCACGCGCATCGATAGCCTCACGGGCGGCATCGGTGATGTCTGGGACTCGGGCAAAGTCGCCTCCAATGCGTCCATCAATATACCGTATGGCGGCTCGGCCCTATCGCCCAACGCCACCTATGTTTGGCAGGTGATGGCCTGGAACACCGAAGACGCCCCGTCCGCCTGGTCGCCCCACGCCACCTTCCACACGGCAGGCCAGCTGGTAGCCTATGGCACGGCCTACCATCCCTTGCAAAAAACCGACGAGGCGCCGACAAAAATCAGCAAAGCCGGCGAGACGTTACGCGTCGATTTCGCTAGGGCCTCCTTCGGACAGCTCCGGCTCAACCTATCATCGGCAGCTGATGGCCACCCCGTAACCGTTCGATTTGGAGAAGCCATCCATCCGGATGGCAGCATAAACCGGACACCCGGAGGCACCATCCGGTACGCCGAATATCCCCTCTCGCTAAGGCGGGGCACGCATACGTACATGGTGCAGTTCAAGCCGGATAAACGGAATACCGGTAGCCAAGCCATCCTGATGCCGGACTATATCGGCGAGGTACTGCCCTTCCGCTACGTTGAATTGGAAGGTTATGGCACGGAATTGCTGCCGACGGACATCGTCCGGTCTACGGTACATTATCCGTTTGACGACCTGGCTGCGCATTTCGAAAGCTCGGATACCGTACTCAACGCCGTGTGGGAGCTCTGTAAGTATAGCATCAAGGCCACCTCGTTCGCCGGCATCTATGTGGATGGCGACCGCGAGCGCATCCCCTACGAAGCGGACGCCTACATCAACCAGCTGTGCCACTACAGCGTAGACAAGGATTTCGGCATGGCCCGCCGTTCGCACGAATATCTCATGCACCGCGCCACGTGGCCCACCGAATGGATACTCCAATCGGTCTTGATGGCCTACAACGACTACCTCTATACGGGCGATAGCCGTTCGGCTGCAGCGTATTACACCGACCTGAAAGCCAAACTGCTGCTGCCTTTGCGGGAAGCCAATGGGCTGATCAGCACGAAGACCGGCAAGCAGACGCCCGAGCTGTTGCGGTCCGTGCATTACAACGGCAAGGAGTTGCGCGACATCGTGGATTGGCCGCATACCGGTGGCTTCGGCATGGAGGGCAATGGCGAGGTGGACGGTTTTGTCTTTACCGATTACAACGCCGTCGTGAATGCGTTCCATTACAAAGCGCTGTGCGACATGAACCGAATGGCGCTCGCCCTGGGCAAGGAAGCAGACGCCCGGATGTTTGACGAAAAAGCACAGGAAACCTACGCGGCCTTCCAGCGCCTATTGTGGAATAAAAGCACGCGCGCCTATCAGGACGGGGTGGATACCGACCACAGCTCGTTGCACACCAACATGCTGGCCATGGCCTTCGGACTCGTGCCCGAAAAGCACCGTGCGCATGTGATGTCCTTCATCCGCTCCCGTGGCATGGCCTGCAGCGTGTACGGCAGCCAATTCTTGATGGACGCCGTTTATGGCGCCGGCGATGCGGAGTACGGCCTTTCGCTGCTCACCTCGCAGGCCGATCGGAGCTGGTACAACATGATCCGTGCTGGGAGCACGATCACCATGGAAGCCTGGGACAACAAGTTCAAGCCAAACCAGGATTGGAACCATGCCTGGGGCGCGGTACCGGCAAACGCCATCCCGAGGAAACTGATGGGCATCACCCCGCTTACCCCCGGTTGGGGCACCTTTCAGGTACGCCCGCAATTGGGATCACTGCAGCACGCCTCCATCAAGGTGCCTACCATTCGCGGCACGGTCACCGCCGATTGCCGACAGGACGGGGAAAGCTTCCGCATGGACCTCGTCGTGCCGGGAAATACGACGGCTCAGGTTGCCATTCCGGTACGTGGAACGACCGCCAAACGTGTGGTGATCAATGGAAAGGCAAGCCACGTGAAACCGGAAAAAGGATGGATATCGTTGCCCGCGCTGCAAGCCGGCCATCATCACGTACGAGTATCGTATTAACAAGCTGTTGTTGCTATGGCATTACCGCCAGCAACTCGCGCCGGCGCCGCGACAGGCCACGGCGATCCGCGCCATGCGTTTCCCCTCGAAAAAAAGATTGCCTATTTACTTGGTGCTGTCACTAGTCCCCGCCTTGGAAGGCATTCCCGTTTACTTTACGGTTAGTTTCGTTTCGCCGGATACCAAGCTGATGTGGCAGCAGCTGAAGGTCACGACGTAGTCGGCATTGACTACCTCCTGGTTGCCGATATAGCCTTGGAAACGAAGGCGCGTGTCTCGAAACCGCGGCAACCGCCTCCCGTCACCATCATCGGCCAATACATAAATCCCCGCGTCCCTGGCGGTCTCCCAATCGTCATCTGCGTACTGCCGCGTTATATCCAAACCGTCGGGTATACGGCTCACCTTCGTCCGGTCCAGCTGTACGGGGTCACCCGCTTCGTCGACGATGGTAAGATTTAGGGTGTAAAAAACTGCAAAACATGCCGCATCCTCACATGCGCGCTCATTTCCTTCTTTGCATGAAAGCACTGTCGCCAACAATAGCGCAAAGCCGCACCCAAGCCTGACGTTCCGAAATTTCTTCATGCCTCAAAAAATCAAATTCATCTTACTGTCAGTTCCAATTCGCCCGATACCAAGCTGATGTGGCAGCAGTCAAAGGTCACGACGTAATCGGCCTTGACCACCTCCCGGTTGCCGACGTAGCCCTGGAAACGCAGTTTGGTGCGTTTGAATTGGGGGATATGCTTTTCGTCCAGGTCGCCGGTTATCGCATAGCTGCCCAGCTTCCTGAACACTTGCCATTCCTCGCGCGGGTAGGTCCTGGTCAGGTCTTTGCCATCGCTCTGGCGGATTACCTTTACCTTGTCCAGCGCTACCGGTTGGCCCGACCTATCAGTCACCTTGACGGTAACCCACCTCAGTTCTTCGGTACAGGGTACCAATGCGCAATCCTGCTCTTCCATGCTTTCGAGTTCCCGCCGTTCGCAGGATAGCGTGAAAGCCACTCCGAGCGTTAAAACAAAATAGGTAAACCTGTTCATCATAAATCAGTTTGCCGGGAAAACGTCGCGAATTGGGTTTTCGCTACAGCTGACCGCGCAATTGGAGGTGATCCATGCTTTTGCCCATAAAAGCCTTCGTGCCCACCGGTTCGAAACCCAACCGGAGGTAGAAGCGCTTGGCGTTCGGGTTATCCCAATCCACGAGCAAGCCCAGCACCCCGCCCAGCCGACGCACGTATTCCCCTATCAGCCAATGGAATATCGTTGCGCCTATCCCTTTTCCCTGTTGGTTGGGCCTTACACCGATGCTGTCGCTGTAATATTCCCCGGCCTGGGTTTCATCTTCGGCCTGCAGCTCGCGACCGAACAGGGCTTTCACCTTTTTGGCCACCGGCTTCCTCAATTCATGCAACCGACCGCCGTCATACACGATCACGGCGGCAACGATCTCATCGTCGGAAACGAACACCGAACAGTTTTCGTATGCATATTGGTTGCCTTCCTCCCGGATCAGGTCGGCCAGGAATCGCGTGGCCCGTTCCGGCGATTCCTCTCCTCAATCTGCCAATAGCTGGTCGCTGATGGTCATCGTATATTCGCCTTCCCACTTCGCCAGTTTCCGGAACACCCAATGATCGCCGTGCCAGAGTTCCTTTTCGATTTTCACATCATTCAGATAAATCTCGAATTCGAGGTTCCCGAAGTAATCCGGGCCGTGTTCTCTCATGCAATCATGCGCTGGCGAATTCAGTGGGGCCGCAACTATCCTGATCGTTTTCTCTTCCGCCGGCAACACGTCCACCTGATTTTGGTTTTTGTGCGCATAGGCATCATAACCTTGGTTCACAAACTCAAACCGTACTGGTTCTCCCGTTTCATTCTTCACCTTAAAGGTATAGTTACCTTGATAATCGCAAGCGGTAAATGCCGAAGCCAATAATGCCGCGATCACCGTCAAAAAAATCGGTTTCATATAGGACAAGGCGCTCTTTTTCATTTCACGACAAGCTTTTCTTCGCCCGATACCAGGCTGATGTGGCAGCAGTCATAGGTTACGACGTAATCGCCGCTCACCACTTCCTGGTTGTCGATGTACCCCTGGAATCGTAGGCGCGTGTCCTCGAACCGTGTCAATCGCCCCGCATCGCCGTCATCAGCCAATATGTACATACCCGCCTTCCTGGCGTCCTCCCAACTGCCGTTTTCGTAGTCGGAAGTCATGTCAAAACCATCCGCGATACGGCTAACCTTCACCCGATCCAGCTCCACGGGGTCGCCCGCCTCGTCCACCACGTTGATGTGGATGGTCGCATAGAACTCCAAGCATGCTACTTCCCTGCATGCCCGTTGCCGATCCGCCTCGGTACACGAGAGTACCGATAGTACTACCAGCATGCCCAATACACCAAAAACCTTACGTAATTTGTCCATCTATAGACTGTTTCAGGGTAAGACGCCGTTGGGGCGCTTTTCGCTACAACCGAATGCGTAACCGTCCGTGCGGACACCCTTAAATTGTATGTAGGGAACAAACGGTAATTCAGCAAACATCCTACCGAAACGGGATATCACCAAAAGCGACCTGGACCGCCTGAGGCAATTGACCGTTTTGAAACATAGAAGGTAGCAAACGTGGTTGTATTTAATCGGACACAAGGTATGGTGGATTCATGTTGCTGATTGGTATTCTCTCGTTTATTGTGGCGCTTCTTTGGCATGCACTTCTAATGCATCCTTTCCATCGGGTATTGTCCAAATATCCCTGCCTTCCCGTTGCCAGACGATCTTTCCGTCCCTGTCCAGCCGTGTGATGGATAATTCACCGTGAACGATATAATCATCATCCAGGTAATATATACCAAAACAAGTCGCAATATCGGCGGCGGTACGCCACGCGAGATCCAGATTCGGGAGCGAAAGCTTGAACACCGTATCGGCGCAGCAGACGACTAACCCGCCGTAACAGATCAAGGCCGCATCGGGATGAACCCCGGTTCCGCCCCCCGTCGCCCCGATCAGGCGGCTGGCCGTAATAACATCTTCCTGTATAACTTCGACACCAATCAAGGAAGAACATACGCCATCATCACTCAAGTACGCCTTAGCGTATGAACGAAGGTTGTCCGAAGAATTACGGACATTCGTGATATCCGTGAAAGATATTTCTTTTGGATCTCGTATTTGGCTATCTTTATGCGGGATTAGCCGATTGTGGTGATGGAATTCGTATTGGGCATACACATGAGCATTAATCTTCATATGGCATTCGGCAAACCAGAATACGGGTGGCTCCCGGTCACGTTCAGCTACGGCGATTTCTCCCTGAGCTTCGATGCCTCGGATGTATTGAATAACCCGATTGAGGAACTATACCTGGCGACAGGGAATTTGCATGACTACGCACCGAGCGTGGCAACCTGGTGGCTCGAACCCGCGGCTTATTTATTTACATTCGAGAGAAATGAAGATACGGTAGTACTGAAGATTATTGAGAAAGCGGATTTAAACGAGATGGCTCCCAAAGAAAAGCTGCTGTTCACCGTGGAAGGAAACGTCCGTCAAATCCTCGCGCCTTTTCGGGCCGCTTTGGATCAGTTTTCGGGAACCACTCACGATCCGCAGCATTGGCCGTATGCAGACGATAATATTCGCTAACGTTAACAAAAAGCAAAGAACCATGACCAAATGCTGATGGAGAACAGCACACCGGCGGCAAACCCGCTTTCATTAAAAGCGAATACCCATGTTGCCAACTGGGCAAGACGTTCATTTTGGCTGCTCAAAGTCTGTTCTGTAATCGGCGCTTTTGTCTATTTAGCCAAAATCGACATGATGGAAAGGCTCATTATAGGCAAGGGTGTTTCGGCAGGTGAAATCGCCGAAAATGAAAAACGGAAAATCATTTTCATTTCCGGAATCGTATTCAGCTCAATCATATCAACCATTTTGTTTTTGGTTTGGTTTTACAAAGTGTACCGCAACATGCTGCTTACCGCATGTTTTAAATCTTGAACGAGAAATGAAATCGATACAGGTTGGGAATGTTTATAAAATGGGCACAAACAAAGGCATAGCACTTTTCCAGTTGGTAAATTTACCAGCAGATAAAAGGAATGATGTGGAAATGATCAAGGTTTCGTATGCCCTATTTGATTTCACCCCTGAAATAACTGCTGCCATTTTTGATAAGGGATTTTTTTTCGTGAAGTTTCCGGTGAAAGCTGCTTGGCGGAAAAAAATCATTGAATCTGTTGGATTCTTGAACCTACCTGTTGATTTTCAAACCCCTACCCACTTTAGAACACCGCATTACTTCAAAAAGGATCATTGGATTATTTCAAATGAAATCGATGATAGCTTTATTGAAGTCGAACAATTGTCAGATGAGCAGAAGTCGTTGTCCCCCGACTCGGTTTGGAATGACACCTACCTGAAAGAACGTCTAGAAGAAGGATGGAGGTTAGCGAACTGGGGGTAAAAGATTTCGTTTGGTGGTCCGATCTCTAAACCGAAATGGTATCGCATCATCCCCTTCGTCCCAGATTGTGGGATAAACTTCCAGCTCGTTCATTTTTCCTGGGTTGAATTTCTGTCTTAAGTCAGCAATTGTGATTGTCGAAATCTCGTTATTCAATCCGGCAACTTGTTCCGGTGTCAAATAATGGGCCGGTCCATAACCCAGATTCTGCTCTTCGTCAATAAGTTGCCCACTGAACAAAACGCTTGCAAGATGGTGTTTCGCAGTCGCCGAAATTTGTCCGGTTAACAAAAATATAATCCCGTCCCACGATTTGTCAATGTCAACCAATCTATCATTTTCCATTTCGTCATCATAGATTTTGTCCTCCAATAACGAACTGTCTTTTAAATACTCATCAAGCTCAGCCCCTGTCACGCGAAGCAAATTCCCTATCATACTCATAATCAGACAATCTATTTTTTTTAAATTTCTATAAGTTTCAATGGCTAATGCGATTTTCGTAATGTTACTGCCGACGCATATAAATATATGCAATAATCCTCTTTGCACAAAACGGCCAATATTTCTTGTGTTCAAGGAAGCCTGTCCTTTGATAAACGGTATCTGCTTTAGCTATGGAGGCATACGATGCCACCAGTCAAGCATGTACCTCAGGGCCAGAACAGAACGACGACAGGGCTAAAGCGTCTGCTTCAAGCCGGAGGCACACTCATGGGAAAAACGTTGCCACCGGTGATTAGAACGGAAAACTTTTTCGTATATTTACATCCATAAGACAGTTATAAAACATGAAACATCAACCCGTCCAACTGCTCATATCGGTCTTGTCTATTTGGTTTCTTGCTATACCGCTCGACTCCCGCCAACAGGAAAGGTTCGTAGCTTATCACTCGGAAGCGGAAAAAAGGCAGTTCGAGCAATTGGACAATCACCGGGACCTATTCCGGCTGATCTTGCTAGCCGAAGCGGATGAGCCAACCGCGAACCGATACGTTGCCCAGGTCGATGCATTCGTGTCGCAATTGCAATGGTCTACCGAAGACAACGCAAGACCGAACAGGAAATTGAAACAGCTGTTCAAGAAAACCCACGCGTCATTCCTGAAACGATACGACGAGCAGGCTAGCGTGGCGCGTATGTTCATAGACGGTAGCTACCAATGCGTGAGCGCATCGATACTGTATGCCTACATCCTGGAATGCCTGGCCATACCCTACGAAATAAAAGAGACGCCCACCCATGTTTATGTCATCGCCTTTCCCGAAAGCTTCAACATTATGATCGAGACCACAGACCCCAACGGTGTCTTCATACCGAACCCAAGGGCTCAGGCCGAATATGTCAATGGTTTGGTCAAAAGTAAATACCTTGAACAATCTTACGTGAACCGTGTAGGCGTTGAAAAGGCTTTCAACGAGTTTTTCTATGGAAAGACCAACATCCGCTTCAAGGAATTGGTGGGGCTGGCGTATTACAACGTCGCGATAAGTCAAGTGGAAAATGACGAGTTCAAGGCGGCCTATTCGCCGGTTTACAAAGCGAATCGCCTTTACCCGGCGAAGAAGCACGAATACCTCCAACTATCTATACTTGGCGAAATCGTCAATGAGCTGCGCTTTGAAGAGGCTGCCGATTGGGAAGCCGCCGTGAAACTGGTAAACCGTTCAAAACGGGAAGACGCGAAAAGCCTGCTGAAATACAAGTTTTACGAGGCCTTGGACCGAAACCTTTGGAAATCGCGGCAGCAAGACAAGGCTGACAGTGCCTTTGCGTATATTAGCGGTTCGCTCGAAGACGAAGTTTTCCTTAACGAATTGACGGATCACTACCTACAGGAAGCCGCGCGTTCGCTTTACGTGGGTGGCAAGGTGGATGAAGCCGTCCCATTCCTTGAAAGGGCCATAGCGCGCAATAGTGAGGCTACGTTGGTTTGGGTCATGATGAAGGATTACCTATTCAAACACAAGATGAAAACGGACGGTTGCGAGGAAAACCTGTCCGTTTTGGACGAATGGGTAGCCCGGTACCCTTACCTGGCCGACGATCAAGACATACGATCCACCTATCTCTACAACTACATATCGATGTTGTTCAATGCGCTAAAGCAGGAGGAGTTTGACAAACCGCTTCCGCGCTATTTCGACCTAATGTTGAAGGAACTGAACGCCTATGACAAACATAAAAACAAATCGGATGAACACATCAGGTTAGTTATCGAGGGAATGGCTTTCTATTATCTCGCGAAAAATGAAAGGTCAAAAGCCAAAGGCGTGCTTGAAGAGGGGATGAATCTATATCCGGAGAATAAACGACTGAAAGATATCGCTGACGGAATCAAGACCATGTGAAGTAAAGCCGATAAATCATGTGCTGGATATGCATGATTGTTTTGGTTATCTTTATGCGGGATTATCGAACCGATACGGCCAACAAATTTGATTAACGACATGGACAATGACATAGCCGGACAAACGGCATCCTACAGGATGAAACTCATCATTGCACTCTTGCTTCCGTTCGTGATATAATGGGATAGCTATGGTATGGAAAGCGATTTGAAAGGGCTATGGATTCTTGATTTCGCCCAATGTACCAACGGCAAACCGCTGGAAGTGAACCACCCGTTGTTTTCGCAGTACATGGAGTACACGTTTGACAACGGGAACATAAAGATCAACGGCCAAACGTTTAAAGCCACTTTTGATGCTGAGGTAATCACGCTCGGTTTCAGGAGAATAAACTACAGGATCGAGGGCCAATACCTAATCATCAATGACCAAGGTGATAACAAGGAATTCCATCTATTGACGAAAGCGGATTTCCTGGCGAAATACCCGGAATTCCTACCGAGGGCAACAGGGTATCATAATGAAACCGTCTACGAGGATAACCCGGTCGTGAAGCCCGATTTCAACCATTCATCCGGTCTTGACGACTACCTTCAGGATCGTATTCCGTCTTACGGGAAAGCCTCGGTGGCCAATAATTTCTTCAAAGCCCAATTTGTGGTAACGGCTAGCAATGAAATCAAGGACATATCCATCATCAATGGTATCTCGGAGGCATTCGACAGGCAATTCATCAAGGCATTGAAGACCGCCCAAAAGCATTTCGTCAATGACTACGGCAAGAATCTGCTGGTGACACACCGGTTTAACTTCTTCAAGATGGGGGCTTCGCTCAATTCTATGGAGGAGAAAACAATGTATCAGCATATCCAGAACGGTGATAAATTTTATGAAAACGGCGACTTTGAAAATGCGATATCGGCGTACCAGGAAGCCTTCGAAAACGAGATTACACCCCTTAGCAAGGAAAGATGGGGATACCTGATCGATGACGCCTACATCAATCTCGGGGTATCCCTCTTGGCCATCGGCGACCGCGACACGGCTTGCCAGATTTTTAGCCGTGTCGGGGATAGGACGAACTTTAAGGCAAGGAATTTCCTGATCAACTATTGCGAATGAAAATGAAATCAATGGGAAAGGCTATACCCACGCATAAATATACGCACCAAGGCCCTAGCCAGGATGGCATTGATGCCTATGCTCAAAACGAACAATGACGTGAACAACCAGAAGTCTGGATGGTAAGAATCTCGATATGCTAACCAAGCCGACACCTCTGCGCTTTTCAAATCGATATAATCTTGATTCCGTCGCGGAACGGCATCGGTTACCCGCGTCAATGAATGGTCGGCGTCAATTTTGACCCGTATAGCATCCCCCGTGCTTAGTTCGGCTACCACCTCTACGAAACCATGTTGGATGGTAAATCCGCTGAGCGCTTCGACCTCTCCCTGGCTGGGTGGCAATTGCATCCCCTTGTAAAGAATCGGTTCTCCGATTTGATCCGTAACAACGGTGCCTAGATTGGGGTTAAGATAATCTGCACGGTAATGAGTAAGCCGCAGCCCGTGGGGTAAGGTGAACTTTCGCTCGAATTCATCCCGACAAATGGTAAAACGAAAAGCCGGATACCAAAACAGGCTGGCAATGATGTTTACGGCTGTCAAAAACAGCGTTGAAAACAAAACAACAGGCATCTTCATCTTAATTGGATACCAACCTTTTCCATCGCGGTCAATTATAGCGCTAAGATAATCTTTTGCACGATTGTTTTGCTACCTTTATGCGGGATTATCGAACCGGGCGTGGATGGAAAAGAAACCTCAAATTATGCAACAGATGACAGCAATAAATCCATATCTTTACTTCAACAAGTACAAGCCAAAAAAATAAAATCGACTTGAAGATGCTATCCATGAATTTAATTGCAAAACAACTGTTATTCCTCCTTCTTTGCTGTTCGATGTCGGTTGTTGGGCAAACCCGATTGGATGATTACGTATCCGTAACGTTCCCGTCGGAACCGGAGAAACTGGATATGCCCGATGACCATCAAAATGCCGTCGGATACGGCATAGCCGACAGCCTCCACCTGTTTGCTGCCGTACGGGTCCCCGTCAAATCGGCCCAGCGCAACGGTAGGGCCATCCCGATCAATCGTCGAACGCTCGATGGATACTACCGCGACTTGATAACTGCTCAAATAAGCGAGATGGAATCAAAGGGTTTTTCCTTCGTCGATACGGCACAGGTTATAACCAACGGATTCATCAACTACAAGCTGAGCTATGTGGACTCAGCGGGAAATCCGGCCGCGGAAACCAGGATATTATGGCTGGACGCCAATCTTTACACGGTCGTTTACAGGAAAATCGACTCTTTTGACGTAGCAGGCAAGGACCGGTTCTTCGATTCGTTCTCCGTGGACCGGGACAGTTCACCAGCACAGATCAGCGCCGTAAGCGATAACAATGGAATCGGCGCCCTCGCTATCGAATTGATTAAACCGATCGGCTATGCGGCAATCCTGATCATACTTCTTGTCTTCTTCCGCAAAGCGGGCAAAGACAAATCCCGATGGGGGTTGAACTTCAAGCGAGTGGTTTGCCCGATATGTGGTACCAAGCAGCCGATTATCCGGACACCGAAAGATTCCGACGAAGCGCTATGGGGCGGCACCACCTGCCCAAAATGCCAAACGAAGCTGGACAAGTTTGGCCGGGTTAGGCAGTTGTAGCCGGATTTAGTGGATACGGTATGATGCCATGCGCTATTTTCAAAAAAACAGGTTTATCTTGGCGCTAAATATCCAAGCAACAATGAAGTATGCATTCGCAATCATCGTCGCAATCCTGTTCGTCTCGGTGGAACTGCTGTCTGTCACCAACGTTGGCCAATACTGGGATTTGATTGAACGGTTCGAGAACCCGGTGCTGATCGATACAATGCGGTGGTGAGCGACCATTTGAAAAGCCGAAATGGTGTGGATTGGGAGAACCAATTTCAGGCGAAGTTTTCCGCGTTGAGAAAGAGGTTTTCTGATGAGTAAGTGGATAATGAATTGGGATACATAATGAACAAACAGCACCTGAAAAAAGTCAAATCGGTTTTCGTAAGAATAGAACTCGTCTTGCTAATCGCCGTACTTTCGGCCAGTCTATCGCATGGCCAAACGGATGCCGCTGGAAATCCGGTATTCAATTCGGTGACAACCGGCGAATTCCCGTTGGGTGAAAAGCTGATGCTGATAGCAAATTATTATACGTTGGCTAACAACATCGAAAACATCCATTCTTCCGTTTTCATCGCGGAATCCCCCAGCGTGGATCAGGTGGAAGACGCGGCGGTATCGCTCATGTCTGACTTCTTTATATTGACGAAGAAGGGCAAGGTGCTCGCCATGTTCAATCTCACGGCAGGACCGGACAAACAACTTGCCGTCGTCGAAATGGCCTCAGGCAACCAATGGTTCGCGCCGATTGCCCCGGATGGTGACCTGACCGAATACCGGGCCGACGAATTGCTGGATATGGGCGTGGATCCGATGGCAAGAAAGGACGGTGACCAACTATCCTTCAATGGCAAATCTTTTCGCATCATAACCCGAGAGGCGTTGCAGGATGCGGTGATTGCATTGGTCAAGGAAAAAAAGCTGGACAGGTTGAAGCCTTCTGACATGACCTTGCTCTCCAAGGCGGAACTGGCTGCTTTCGTCCTCGCCGAAACGAAACCCGGAGGCAAACTGGATTTCTTCACGGAAATCAAAGGCAGGGAAAACGATGGCATCCAGATTAAACCCGGTGTATTCTCCACCCGGCTCGGCATCGCGCTGTACAAATGGGGAAGGGCGTGCTTTGACGTCGGCGTCAATACAGCGGACGACGCGTTGGATATATTTGCCAAGTTCAAGGAACGGGAACCGAACGAACGCGAACGCGGGTACATTAAAAAGGGGTTCCACAAGGAGCTGGAGAAGTAGCGGCACGTAACTGATGAAAGGTATGACGGTTTTTCTACTATTAGCTGGCCTGACCGTTGCAGGCTTGATTGTCTATTTGGTGACAAAATCTTCCAGACCTCAGGATACGCCGGAAGCGTACTTTGTTGCCGCGTATAGTGAAAGTCAGGAACGCATCCGGGAACTCGGCCTCAACACCCCTTCCGAAGACGCCTCGGCGATGCTGGACACCGGAAGACTGGCTATCCCGAAGCTAGCTCCACATCCTGAACCATCGAACTTCCAAGCCGACCCCGAACGGGATTGGGTCATCGAATTGGTGCGGACCGATAATGGTCTGCTTAGTGGAAAAGAACTGCTCGACGTGTTCGACTATGAATGGAGGAGCCAGTTTCCTTCGACTGTCTACGGCTTTATCCCAACGGAACAGCGGTGGACATACGCTCTAGGTGGAGACTCCCCCACCACCTATAGCAAACTGCAAATCGCGGTGGATGTCCAACACGTATTCCAGGAAAAAAACCCAGATTATAACGCCGAAAAGTTATTGCGCTACACCAAAGAGTTAACAACAAGAATCAAGAAATTCGCCATGTCGGTCCACATAACGCAAGCCGAATCGACCGAATCGGCAACGCAGAAAGCAAAAATCTTGATTGATACGTTCAACGAATTCAACTATGATGCTGTCATCGCGCTCTACGACGAGAAACCTTTTGACGGACTGGCGATGTGGGACGCCTTGCAAAGTGCGGGACTGAACTGGGGGGACGGAGACCTGTTTCATTGGAGCAACGCGCATGACTACGGGCATGAACAGCATTTCAGCGTTTGGACGACGACCGCGCCTGGATACTTCCTACCGGAATCGATCCGTGCAAGGCAACTGGATCCCGCCGACCTGATTTTTTCGTTCTCCGTTCCCCGAAGCGCCGACCCCGAAAATGTCTACGACGTGATGTTGGACTGTGCGCGATATTGCCAACGACGGCTTGGTGGTGTACTGTTCGACAGGGAAGGCAACATATTGGATGAAGAAAAAGAAAAACAAGCTATCGGCAACTTGGTTTCGAAAATGACGGAGCAGGGATTGGCACCCGGTTCGAGCAGAGCGCTTCGGTTATTCTAGGCCTTTATCGAATATTCAGGGTGCTCGGAATCGAAATTTCACCAGCCGCTATAGGGATTCGATTAAGAAAAATGTGCCAGACGCCAATTTTCAGATCGAAGCTCCGTTAACCATAAGGGTTAAAGCCAACCATCAGGACATCAATGTATACCCGCCATGCCCCGGCCCAAAGGACATTTTCAATTCGGATTCCCTAAGTAAATTGACCTCGGAGGAGATTTCCACACATTCCATTGCCATGACCTCGGGGAGGAATTGTCCAGCCGTTTCAAGCTTCAGCTCAATGCTTACGGGCTTTTCGACGCACACGAGAATACAAGCGAGGTGCTCGACTACCTGAACGATCAGGGAGACGGATGCGAACCGGTGCCTTGGTTTGTAGCAAAGGTTAAATTTGGTGGAGTCGATTCACGCAACCAACGCATAAATAACATACCCAAGGGCATGATTCTTTTGGTTATGACAGCTATTCGGCGAGTACCTGGATATGGGGCCAGGGCTGATAGCGAGCCTCCCAGCGTCCGGGCCAGGCATGCTCCTGCGCATTGGTCAAAGACGACACAAAGAAACAGATCAACATGCCAACAGCACAAATCCACTGTTCGAAGTCGGCGTTCGCACGGCTTGAAATCGTCATTGCACAAAGGCAGAAAATGTATGATACTTTCTTTTTCTCCCTACCATTGACTCATTATTTTTCCCATAAGAAAAGGACGCTAGTATTTCCTATATTTACGGCATAAACTTGAATGATGTTCTTACGTTTCAGGAAACCGACTGTACCGGATCGGCCGCTGGATGCGGAGATGGGCAAGGTCATTGAGAACAATATCCAATGGCTGGCCACGGTATTCCCCCAGCCGCAAGTGCACGAGCGGAAAATATTCCTTCCCAATGAAACGGACTTCCCGATTGCCTGGAACGGCAC
Organism: Parapedobacter sp.; assembly: GCA_037190485.1. Lineage (GTDB taxonomy): Bacteria > Bacteroidota > Bacteroidia > Sphingobacteriales > Sphingobacteriaceae > Parapedobacter. Next base: position 221,681 of record JBBCJB010000012.1, on the reverse strand, counting down.
GAAAGGCAGTGCGGAACGCGTGCTCGACATCGTTGCGGAAGCCATGCAGCTTGACCGTCGGAAATTGGCACTGGAATGCTACGACAACGGCATGCGCGAGCTGGACATGGGTGGATCGGTCATCTTTCTGGAAGACCAGCCCGACCAGACCCGCGCCGCCGGGCTCTACAGCGAGGAAAATGGCATGTACCACATTGCCGTGGATGGATCCCTCCTCAACAGACCGGATGAATTGGTGGCCACCCTGGCGCACGAGTCGGCGCATGCCAAATTGCTCGGCGAACTGAAAATGGAGGAAAACGACGAGGAGTTGACCGATCTGGCAACCGTCTTCTTCGGTTTCGGCATATTCGGCGCCAACACGGCCTGCAAGTTCCACCAATCGCACGACCGGTGGGGCTACGGCACACAGGGTTATTTCGACGAAAAGGAATGGGCGCACGCGCTGGCGATGATGGCTTTCCTGCGGGGTGAGGACTCCCCGGAATGGGCAAGCCACCTGACCAAGCAGGTGCAGAAACACCTGAAAGACAGCCTCCGGTTCCTGATCGCCAACGAGAAGGAGATCCTGGGCGATGGGGAAGCGTGACCGACTTTTTGACAAATTATTCGGCAAGGAAAATCCGGAGATAGAGTCGGCAGGCGGGGCAATTGGCGACATTTGACAAATCAAAGCCCCGAAACGGGGAGAATCGGGGCTTTTCTAACTAACCAATTATAAACCTAAATTATGAAAAGACAAATTTAACTAACTGATACTATAACGCATGACGGCAGGGTATTGTTGCAAGCGGGTATGTTAAGAAATGTTAAATACCGACAAAGATCCACCTTGGTTAATCAAAATTGTTTTCGCTATCTTTATGCGGGATTTTCGACACCGACCACTTAAGAACTGATGGCCACACCTGCGTTTGCTCACATGCCTTTCGATAACCGACTGCACTAATTAACCAATGAATCGACGCCACATATGCCTGCTATTTTTATTTACGCTACTCAATACCGCTTTTGCGATGGCCCAAGAAAATAAACGACCGATTGAAGAACTGATCGATTCGGACGACCCGGGCTGGCCCATCATCGCGGAATGGGTAGCCGCTGCGAAAAATAGGGTTGAGGTCTTGCCGGCTGATCCAGTCAAGGCGGCGACTGCCTTGTTTGACGTTCAGATATCCACGCGATCACCGATGGGTGCCATTGTCCATGAGACTGGCGGTATATCCGTGGACGACGGGTGGATCAGGATACTCGGGTCAGGTAGCGCAGAAATCAACCGATCGCTACCGGGATGGAACGCTGACGTTGCCGCCTCAGGCTTTCTCCTGATTGCCGACGACGTAGTCGGTGGGTTCTTCATGCTGAATGGCGGCGCGTTGGGTGAAGACCTCGGCAAGGTGTATTACTTCGCTCCCGACAACCTGGTGTTTGAGCCATTGGACCTGACGTATTCGGATTTCCTGGACTTTTGTTTCAATTCTGATCTGGATAGGTTTTATGAAGGCTATCGTTGGAAAAACTGGAGGAAGGAAGTGCCATCCATCGGCCGAGACATGGCGATTAATTTCTATCCACCATTATGGACGAAGGAAGGCAAGCATATCAATAAGAATTCCCGTAAAGCCGTTCCAATCAAAGAACAATATCAATACAACATGGACACTAGGGCGCAACTGAACATCGAGTAGTTTGCACATGGTGGATAAAACCATCTGATTCGGAAATCAAATGAAAACATTGCTACTCTTAAGCTTCATACTGGTGCAACACCTATCGGCTGCCCAAAGCGTGCTCAAGGCCTTGGGTAAGGACAAATCGATTAAACGGGATAAAGAATTTTGCCTTGAGCTGGATGAGGCATTTGACACCGCCAAAAGCCAATTCGATGTCGATTTCGACATATCGGATACCGTGTTTATCATTAGGGGTATGGACGTCCAGTCTCGACAAGGGTTCGGGTATATTTGGAACAATAAACTGAAAATCAGATACAGAGACAATAAAACATGGAAAAGAGGCCGTTTGCTGGCTTCCAATCCCTTGATAGAAGGTAGATTCGAAACGGATTCTTGGCACGAATTCGAAGGACTGGTTGCTATTATCGAGGACTGGGATATCGTTGGTATTGAACGCTACGTGACGAATTGTGACACCGTGGTAAGCGGTATCCACAACTGGCTGATCACCCGAGTTTCAAAAGCGAATCATGGCTACTTGGTGGAACACACTACCGTAAGGGATTTCGGCAGATGCCCCTGACTAAGACAATAAATCATATTCGTAAAATCATGACCATACGGCCGAATTGGTGATGCCGGCCGATGGTGTGTTAAAAATATCGTTTTTGTCGAGAAACTTGGTGCCCGCCGCACTTAAGGTATGGTCAACAATGCCAGCCGAATCCATCGCGGTTATTGATCTTGCTAAGATATTCAATCGAACGATTCTTTTGATTATCTTTATACGGGATTATCAAACCGGGCATGGATGGAAAAACATCGACAAGAAATAGAAACATCGGGCTTCGCTACCATACCGAATGTATATACGCAGGACGAAGTCCATGCGCTAATTGCCTTGATCAACGATGCGGATACGTCGAAGGAAACCTTCCGTAAATCGGCAGACCTTTTTGCCGTCCGGCAATTCCTGCGGGAAATCCCCGAAATACTGCCTGTCGTGTTCAACGGCAACTTACTGGATATCATCTCCACGATGTTCGGCCCAGATTATTTCGTCGTCAAGAGCATTTACTTCGATAAACCGGAAACCTCCAACTGGTACGTGGCCTACCATCAGGACCTGACGATTTCGGTTGACAAGAGATTGGATATTACGGGCTTTGGGCCGTGGACGGTGAAGCAAAACCAATTTGCCGTGCAGCCGCCTTTACGCATCCTGGAAGGCAACTTCACGATACGGATACATTTGGACGATACGGACGCGGAGAGCGGCGCCTTGAAGGTGGTTGACGGTTCTCACAAAAAAGGCATCTACCGGCCCGAAACCATCGATTGGGATACGGAAACCGAAACGGTCTGCGACGTACCGAGCGGCGGCATCATGATCATGAAGCCGTTGCTGCTGCACAGCTCCAGCAGGACGACCAACCGGAAGAAAAGGCGAGTAATCCACATCGAATTTTCCAACCGAAGGCTCCCCAACGGTTTGGAATGGTCTGAAAGGCTTGACTTTTTGCCTGATGGTATCGAAACCCGCTGATAACACCTGGCGCCAAAAAATGGTTTATTCTATTGTTTCATTAGTTTGATTATGAGAATTCCCACGATAACGGGTGTGATAGACCGAAGGATACTAATCAATTACCGCGTGGACAGTGATGTACTCCGAGCGCTTCTCCCCTCCCCTTTCCGGCCCAAGCTGGTGGACGGCAACGGAATAGCCGGGATTTGCTTGATTCGTCTAAAGGCAATAAGACCCAAGGGAATGCCTGCGGGAATCGGTATCGCTTCGGAAAATGGGGCGCATCGTATCGCCGTGGAATGGACAGCTAATGGTGAGGTAAAGGAAGGTGTCTTCATACCCCGAAGGGATACCTCTTCGCGCCTGAATGCATTGGCTGGTGGCCGGGTGTTCCCGGGCTTACATCACCTGGCCGATTTTTCCGTAAACGAAGCGCATGGCCGCTACGAAGTGGCATTTACCAGCGAGGATGGCACATCGCTATCCATAATAGCCTCAGAGACGGATGAATGGGAGCCGCGCAGTGTCTTCAGATTATTGGGAGACGCTTCCGATTTCTTTCAGGCCGGTTCAGCCGGGTTTTCGCCCTGCAAGGACGGGTGTACGTTTGATGGTTTGGAGTTGGTCACCCAAGAATGGAACGTGCGTCCGCTCGCGATGATCTCGGTACACGCGTCTTTTTTCGAGGACGGAAAAACATTCCCGGCAGGGTCGGTGATTTACCAACAGCTCCCGGAAACGAGGTGTCAACATAAGTGTTTATCGAAAAATAGCATTACCTTGGCACCAAAAATTCAGACCGATGAAGATTTGGCAAAATTCAACGATTTTGCATGCTCAGCTGCGCGATTTCAATGATTTTGTCTTGCGCGACGGGCATTAACTACTTGGACAACATCAGGTGAATGTTTCCGATACTTCTTTCAATCATAACAACAATCAGAAATGGGTAAATGGCTAATTTTCAATGCTGCGTCAATCTTGACATTGTTGGTTTGGCACACCGATGTAAACGGACAGGACTCCGCAGAAAACGCAAGGAAGATTTATTTCATGCGAACCAAACAATTCTATGGAAGTGGCGCCAAAATGAACCTGATGATCAACGGCAATCTGCTCCATAAAGTCGGGAATGGCGAAAGGCTGACCCTAAATACAAACTCAAATGACACAGTGTCTATTCAGGTTATCTATCCGCTTTCCAAGAGCCATAAATCCAAGGTGCTTCAAATCCCGCCCAACGGAGAAAAGGAGGTTTATGTCGATTTGTTTTACTGGGGAGAGGGCTATCATCCATTTAAACACGCCGGCTTAGCGAACCCGAGCGGAGGACGTCCCGATTTCAATATCGAGGTAATCGCAATGGAGAAAAAAGAAGGGCACCATAAATTCAATCAAGGGGAAAACTTTAAAGACAAGAAAAAAATACTGGAAAAAGATTTGCTTAAGTAAGATTTTCTGATGAGTAAGTGGACATGAGTTGGGATGCATGACGAATAACATCACCTGAAAAAAGTCAAATCGGCTTTTGTGAGAATGATCCTTGTCTTGCTAATCGCCGTCCTTTCGTCCAGGCTATCCCACGGCCAAGCGGATTCGGCTGGAGATGCTGTCTCGCGTTCTACGATGAGAGACCTTTTGACGGACTCTCAATGATAAATTCACGGTTTTCGTGGATTGCCGACCTGCCGATGTCTTCCTATGTTTGTATCATCAAAAAATCAAGTCATGAAACATACACGTACATCCCTGATACTGCTCTTCGCTACTTTGGGCATTCTTTCCATACACGGCTGCAAAAAAAGCGGGGAACGGCCTTCGGACGAAACCGGAAATGGTGTCAGGCTCAAGCACCTGACGGCAACAGGCCAAGTGGCTGCTGCCCTCGACGCCTATATGCAAGGGTATCAAGCAGCGGGGGATGGTTCGTTTACCAACACGGGACGATATCCTGATGTACCGCATAGCTATTATTATACGGTTAATTTCAAGTGGGATATTGACGGCAATGCCTATGCTTGGCGGAGCATCAGCAGCCAAGCCGGCATGGGCAAAGACACGAAAGCGGAAATCCTGGCGGGGGATCCCGATGCGGAGGAAGTGCTGGACGGGCGGCTTGGTAAACCACCGTACGAAAATGTGTTTGCCATACGCTACCGGGATAATGATAAAGACAATTGGTGGTATGAACTACACCTGCGTCTAGCTCATATCAACCAAGACAACCAGGTAATCAGTTTTTCCGGCTCATTCGGCCCCACTGAAAATGAAGAGCCCGTGGCACCAGAGCCCCCCAGTTCAGCTGTTGCCATTTCGGCCATGCTGACCTTGGTGGAGCCAATAGACACAAACTAGCTAGGAGGAAAAACCCGATCAAACCCAATTATCGCAATATAATCTTTCGGACCGCATTATTTCCGCAATCCAGCACATAAACCGCGTCACGAGTATCGCTTACGGCGAAATCCCAAGCCGCATTACTCATTTTAGCCCTTCTAAAATCGCCGTCTTCAAACCCCGCACCAAGCCGGACGATGGTCGATACCGTAGCCGAGGGCGTATGTACGCTGCGTATAGCGTGGTTGTTTGCATCCAAAACCAGTAGGTTTTCAGCACTCGCAGGCACCAAAGCACGGATACCGTTAAATAGCGCCGCATTACCTATACCATCTTGATAGCCCTGTCCAAAAAATGCCCCCACCCAAAAAGATTCAGGCATCCACCCCGATGATGTCCTGATCGTACGGGTGATGTGGTTCCCAGGGGCCATAAAGGATGTCAAGGTATAAAACGTATTGGCTGCATCGACGGCATGCCTGATGTTGGCGGCCCAAGTCGCGTGCTGTGGCCCATTAAATACCTGAAAAATACGATCCGCGGGAAAGACGAGCCACATCGTAGACCCCAACTGATTGCTTACATACAGCTTGCCGTCTGCCGCTAGCGCGATTTTGCCCGGCTGTCCGCCAAAATTATCCACTACCGTGCTAACCACTCCGCCGGGAGTGATTCTGCGCAATGCGCGATTGCCCGGATCAGTCACGTACAACTGTTGTCCCTCGTCCAATACCAATCCCGCAAATGCGGTGAAACGGAACCTGGCTTCAGCCCCGGTGCCGTCGGCCATGCCCGCTATGCCCGTGCTGCTTCCTGCCAGCAGCGATACCTCACCTGCTGGCGACACTTTCATAATCCGGTGCTTATGGTATTCCAATACGTATACGTTGTTGTCCCGGTCAACGGCTATACTCCCACCGTCTGGAGCAATATCCAGCAGCCCCCTCCCCAAGGTCTGTACGCCAGCCCGCCTAAATGGCGTGGGCGACTCCGTTTGGAAACCATCGACATGGATACTGACCGTACCCGTAGCCACCTGCTCGGGCACCCGTACCTTCAGCATAGTCGTTGTGGCCTCCAACACGACGGCCTCCAAACCGTTGAATGAAACCCGGTTTGATGAAGGATCGCCGTCAAATCCGCTACCAGTTATGACGACCTCGGTCCCCGCCAGGCCATTATCGGGACTGATGGCTTCTATGCCTAGGTTTTGATCGCGGAACAGCGGCCCGGCCGTGGCTTGGTCGTTCACTTCCACGACCACGGGGCCAGACCCGGTGCCACCGGGTATAATCAGCCGGATTTCGCGTTCCGTAACGGACACTGCGGGAACTTTAATTGCATTGATATAGACATGCGTTTCCCCTGCTTCGGGACTGAACAGGTTTCCAGTGATGGTCATTTCGGTACCCGCTGGGCCACTCAGTGGGCTAACGGTGGTAATGACCGGAAACGGTACGACGCCAAACGCGGGCCCCACCACAGGTTCGCCTTCGACGGTGACCACCACCGGTCCGCTCTCGACGTTTTCGGGGGCAACAACAACCAGCCGATCCTGCGACGCTTCAATCACCGTGGCAAGGACGCCATTGAATGTTATCTCGTTGCCCGCTGCATCCGCCCCAAACCCTTCGCCATCGATCACCACCCACGTACCCGCACCTCCTGATCCGGGCTTTATCGCGGAGATATCCATATACAGAAAATCCGGACCCAAGCTCTCGCGACCGTCCACACTGACTTTAACCGCACCCAGCCCCCTGCCTACAGGCACTTCAATCACCAGCAAGGTGTCCAACGCGTTGATCACTTGGGCCTCCACGCCATTGAGTTCCACCTTCGGCCGTGTGTTGACACTGGTGAATCCCGTGCCACGCAGCCGGATTTGCGAACCGACCTGCGCTCTTCGCGGCCATACGTCTTGTATACTTAGCGATTGGTAAGTAAAGGTACCCACCGAAACGGTTTGCCTACCTGCAACCAATGACAGGGTCGATTCGGCCGCCCCCTCCGGTGCCCGGACCACTATACGTGTGGGCGTCGCGCTCAGGACTTCGGCAGACCGCTCGCCGAACCGTACCGAAATCATGGATCGATCCGTGGGAAAACCCGTGCCTTCGAAATTAACCAATGTACCGGCATTGCCACTATTCGGATAGAATTTTTCCACCACCGGGTCGGTGACCGGCTCCAACCCATCCTTACGCTTGCAGGCAGCTATCAGTACCAGTATACCCAAAAGAATGCCCAAGGAATTGACCAACGTTAAAACTCGCTTCATCGTTCTATTGTCCTGCACGCTACCGCGCTTTTTTTAAAACCTTATCTATCAAATGAATAAAACCATTTCTCGCCACATAATCACTTTGCTGCATGAGGACGACCGCCTCCTCTCCCGCAATATCGATCATCGTAAACCGATAACCTGGCTGGTGTGTAGCGCCTACGTACAGCTTACCATGGGTATAGGTAAACGTCACCGTGTTACCGTCAAGCATGCGCGCCTTCAGCGTACCGCGGTTGGCCGGAAACGTAGGCATCGATATCACACGGTTCAATTCACGACTGAAATAGTCGATTGGGAACGTCCCCACCTCATCGGTGTCAATGACCAGCGCGAAATCATTCACAAATCGCCTATCCTCCTGCACGTGGTATCGTATCAATGCAGCGAGCTCGTCTGCATCTGCCTGCCGGACAGCCTGGACCGTTGGATAGCCGTAAGCGACCATTGCCGCATTGGATGGCGCAAATACCGTACAGGACGTCATACTCCGTAGCGTCCGATCCAGGCCGCTCCGCACCAGCGCCTGGGCAAAAAGGGTAAGCCCTTCCTCGTCATTGATGTAATCCACCACATTCTCGTGTACATTGGCTGGAAGCATGCGGTCCAAGATGGATATCAGTCCATTTGAAGCAAATAGATACTGAGGCCGTACAGTAACCCCGTTTATGGCCAATACGGTATCCTGGTCCTTCACCCATCGCGTCACATAAATCGGCGCCCCAGACCGCGAAGTGATTTCTTGGCTAAACAGAAAGGGTAATTTATTGAGTTCATACCAACCGTCCAGGATGTGTTGGTTTACCATTCGCCCCAAGTAAGCCGGAGATAAGGTCCTTACCTGGTCAGGGCCAATGCCGTCCAGCAAAAACGCATCGTTGGTTGGCACCAACACCGTGTAGGGGCCCTCGCCGTCCAATTTCCTGTCCGCACCGGTAAGCTGCAGTATCCGCGAAAATGTAGACAGGTAATGGTTATCCTGAATGCGGTGGGGCACTTTATTATAGTCTACGTCTACCAGGTAATCGCTATCCGGCGCACAGGCCGTCACAACAAACAAGCTGGCAAAAAAAACGATGCAGTATAGTATACGCATGATCGATTATTGTTAGCTAACGTTCAAAACCTTCGGGCACCATCAATCGATCCACCGCGTGGATCACCCCCGTCAACGTGTACTTATCTGGCATCGAAATCGTTACCGAGGGCATAGCGGCCATACCTTTGGGCCGTACCTGGCCCATCGCCGGAAATTCAAGCGGCATGTAGTGATAAGTCGTTTTCCCAATCAATGGATATTGGCTGCCCAACCGGATTTCTGTATAGGCGGATACCGGGTATCCATCCAGCAACTCCTTTCGCAAATCAGTTGAAAAGAACAGGGTTGCATTTCGTTCGCGCGTGAAATTGAACCCGCCCACGCGCATACCCCAGTTATGGTGGTAATCCAGCAACGTATCCGTAGCGAACTCACCGACAATCCGGTAAAATGGGGTTTGCCCAAGACCGGGCGGGAAATACCATTCGGTACGTGGTACCCCCCTCGCCTGGTTAAAACTGACCAAATCGGCCAGCGTGTGAAAACCGGCTTCCGCAAAAGCCGCATCGGTGGGAACAAACCAGGTATTCAAGCTTCTGACAATGGGTTTCGAGCCCGCTGAACCCGGCTGTACGTCCAAATCGTAAAATGAGGGCCCGTTCCTGATGTATTGCCGCGCCGCAGCGGAACCCTGCTCGGGTGGATAACCGTTCGCTTGTTGAAAAATTGCCCTGTACAACGAATCCGTGTACAACATCAATCCGGTATATAAACTGAAGCGATCGTCTTCCCTGAGTACCGCCCACGCCGTCTTAACCGGCAGCTCAAGCGTGTGGTCAATCGGCCAAATGTAACCGTCGGTGGTCGCAATCGGTTCAATCCGACCGGCCGGCCGGCCGTTTACGCGCAACAGCCCTCCACGGAAATCCAATGCGGCTTGGAAATAATAGGCACTGTCCTTTACCGAATAGCGGATATCTTCGTATCCATACAGGCTGGCCAACCTAAGGCTGACATTACGCCCCTCTAGCTGCTCCTTCGTGATTCGAGACCTGAATACATAAGGCATCAGCAACGTATCAAGTGCTGCGGGGATTGATGAACTCACCCGCGCGGCATCCCATCCCGACGCGGCCCAAGCGGCATCCGTAGGAATCAGGAGGGTATAATGCGCCCGGGTTCCGCCACGCGCCCTTACTATCGAGTCCATATGGCTTCGTTGCCATGCCAAGCGGAAAACCGAATAGGGCGATGTCTCCAGTGCCCCTTGCAAGCTTGTCGCCAGCGGCTCCACATGGGGAATCGGCGCTCCGCTAACCTCCGGCAAGTACTCTTTCTTTAGACATCCTGCTATCGATACGGAGAAAAACAGTACCAGATAGCATAGCAGTTTATGTGTCATATTCGTTAGGCTATTCGTTTGCATAAAGTGCTTCGGTGGGATGTACCAGTAAATGGTCCAGGGTGTGAACCAGTCCGTTGGCACATAGGTGATCATTACGTTCCTTCAATCTGCCCGAACAGATATACAATTCGGGATTGACTCCCCCACCCAAAAACCGGTTGCGATCTTCGATCGCATTCGGCGTAAAATAATTGTAAGGAGTCATATCTTTGGATATCCCGAGCGAATAGTCATACAAAAAGAAGTTTTTGATCGTGGGATGAAACCGATGGCCAAAGCCAGACTGATAAAGTATGCCACCTGCTCCACCGACATACAGATGCGTGAATTCCGACTGCCCCATAAACATCCGGTTATACGTACTGTCATCACGTAGCGGTTCCGCTAACCAATACTGTCCCTGTGTGGCGACGAAAAAATGATAATCCTTGACGAAATAATGCTTGTTGTACATAATGTATGCTCCGAACAGCCTCGGGCCTATGTACTGGTTGACATCCCAGGTTGAAACGGTCTGCTCGCTTATCCCCCATTCGGCAAACACCCTATTGGGTGGGGCGAACACGGTAAAAGGCCCTTGTCCTGCCAGCTCATTCCACAGGTTAAAGCGTTTCAGTCCAGCCACGAATACCGTGTAGTCTGGGTGTGTTTCCAGCCACCGCTGCACGGAATGTTCCGGATAAACCTTCATTACTTTCGTCAGCGAATGCAAGACCCCGTTGGCCAGCACGATGTCTCCGATGTTGTCGGTAGAAGCGGTCAGGTTATTCAGCGACACCGCATTAGCCACTTCAGCTCCCGAAAACGTAGCCATCATGCACCTGACGTTGCTGGTTTGCCCGCTGATGTTACCATAGTCGTTGCGAAACAGGTAACGGTGCGCATAAAGCGAAATACCCGAAAGGGTTTCAAAGCGCAGGTCGATCTGATTGATCGGAATGTCATCCAGCATAAGCCGAAATGGAAGGATATGGTACGCCAGCGCAAAGCGCAAACTGTCTCGGTTCAGTTTCTGCACATCCGCAGGCGTATTCACCCCCAACGCCCGAAATGCATCATTCGCGGGCGCCAGCACGGTGTACTGGCCCGCCACATTACGCAGGGTATCCATGAGGCCCGTGTATTCCAAACCGGCCACAAAAAGCGAGTAGTCCGTACTGTTCGCCAGGTAGGCACCAAGCGAACGGACATTCTCATTGGGCTTGTTCAGTAGGATCTCTTCATGACGGCACGCGCCGAGAAAGAGCACGGCCACCCAACAACAGCCTGATATGATTCTTTTTTCCATCAACATAACTTTCATCTTTACTTTTTGCCATTGTGATCGGGTCAATAGACCGGTGGCGCGTAGCGCCGCTGTATGGCCATCAAATAAACCTGTCCATTGATTATCTCCACCGTGTTGACCGTTGCGAATGACCGGGGATTGTGTGGCCCGGAATGCGTGTTAACGATTAGGTTGGGAAGATTGACTCCGGCATGATAGCCGTGCATCGAACAGGTACTGCACAACACCCCGGGGTAATAGACCTTGCGTCCGCTAAGCACGAAATTGATGGCCGCAAAATTCCCTCCGGTATCGCCCATGACGCCGCCCACGTGGCTGGCATAAAAACCGGCATACTCGTCAAACCTGTTCTGCCGGAGCTCCATACCCGGGGCCAGGAAATAAAATCGCTGCCAAAGATCGGTGGCAATGCCATCCTGCCTGTCATTTACCCAGATCGGGAAGTTGACATAAGGCGCTACCGTACCGTCAAACCGGCCCCGGCTCACCGAAGTCACGTAGCTGCCGTTGTAGTTTGATGAGGCCATCCGCTGCCCCGTCAACAACACACCATCGAAGTACGTAACAAACTCCTGTCCTTCAAATAGCGTCATGTAAACGGACATTGTGTCGCGTACGCCCAATTCAAACAGGTGTTCCATATTCTTAGCCGTTGGTAGTTTATACTTCTTATCAGCTTGATGAAAGCCCCGTGCACTGTAGTTGTAGAAATTCAGATACACCAACGAGTCGGAGAATGCCTGCCTGTGAAATTTTTCTTGCCTGAGGATGAGTCCCCTTGACTTGGTGCTGAAATCGGTCATCACGGCTTGCAGCGTATACACCTCCCCGTGCTCCAGCTGAAAGGTGGAGTCAACGGCTATTCCGCCACGGAATCGTTTGTCCAGGTTGAAAAATGGCACCTCGTTTTTGGGACGGTAGACAAACAGGAACCGGTGGGTGCCCGACGGGACTTGTGCCCAACTGCTTAAGTCATACCCGTTCAGGATCGGAGCGACCAACACGCTTTCCTTCCCGGGATATTCGTTGTTGTTGCGTCCTGTGCTCACCCCGATGTTAGACGGATACGGGGGTGCATAAGGCGCCCTGACATTCAGGAAATCGCCCACGATCTCCGCGTCGATCGGTATACCCGCAGCATCGAAACTCGGATTAACCAGCATGCAGAGGTACTGCAGGGTATCACCCTTATTGTCCATCACCTCCAACTGGTTCAAACTATTGAACACCCGCAGATATGCCGGGCTGTCCATCGTGGTGTACTCAATTTTCTGGCAGGATAGCATCGACCAAACGGTGGCAACCGCTGCCGATATGATCATCAATACGCTTCTCATTCGTTATCGATTATGTTTTACCGCAACAATTCTGGCCCGCTCGCTTTCGGCGATCCCATCCGCCACCCTTCCGATAAGTGCCAAGGTATAGACGCCTGGCTCTATCGTCGGCAAATCGCGGTCGATCCGTTGATACAGTTGCGGGTTTTGTATCAGGTTGTAGCTATCGAACGTTGGTATACCGGCCTGCCAAACCCCAGGCGTCACACCGGGCCTGGACTGATAAATCATCCAGTGAAACACCATCGAATTATCCGGCTGCCAACGCACGTATGGCAGGTCCGTGGCGGGGACACCCGGCGAAAGATTCTCCATCGTACCATCCGGGTGCACCACATAATGACCAGCGCCCTTCGCAGACAAGACGCCATAGCCGCGCATATCCTGCCCGTTGTTTATCGTGAAGGTAGCAAATGGCAAATCCGGGCACAGGTTAAGATATCGTGTTCCGACGGCCATGGTATGCTCGTAGCGATTTACCGTTCCGTTATCGGTAAACCTTTCCACGTAAAAATCGGTGCTGAGGTCGTTAAATACGGGGAGCAAGTCAAGCGTTCCATCCTGCTTCCGCCAAAGCCAACAGGACACATTCTGGTTTGCGCGGATCGAAAACTCGACCTGCGCCAGTACCCTGTTTCCCGCACCGAGCGCTTCGACCGACAGCGTTCCCGCATCCACGATCCGATAGTCCGTCGCATCGCCGAAAGACGGGACGGCCGCCAAACGCTCGCCATTTATCCGAAACACCACCCGCTCGCCAGGCAAGGCATTTACCCCCTGCACTTTGGAAAACGACAGGTTGGGATTGGGAGCCACATCTTCGATGACCACAAACTGGTTTTGGTAACCGAGCGCCAGGTTGTCGACATTGGGCGGCGTGTAGTAAGCGAATGCGAACGGCGAGACGACAATGGTGTAAACGCCGCCCGGTTGAAAGGTTTCGATAGGCGAATAGGTCAGTCCGGTAGGTATGGGCGACCGGGTAGCGGTCATCCTGGAGCTCGCAGGGTCCATGATCCGTACCGCTGGCGCATTGACCCCATGGTGCGCACACGCCACCTGCCGTCCATCGGCAGTTAGCACCCGAAACTGAAACGTCCCATACGGCAACTCCGCATAGTCCGATGCCACCTGCGCCACACCGACATTCGTCGTCTTCGGATCCACCGGCCTGCCGTCTGCAAACGCCAGGGTCAACGGACCCGCCAAGCTTTCCATGGCCCCCGTGAAACCACCGGGCACCAACGGTGGCATGACCTTGGTCAGGTTCACGATCCGTATCTTGAAATGATCGGGTCTCGCGGGTCCTGTTTCCTCCCGCGCGACGGGAACCGCCCAAGCCTGCCCGGCACCTTCCGGCCGGAGCGTGTAATAGTCGACCTTCGCATTGCCCGGTGCGGGCACCGAAAAACTCACGGCGTGCCCCTGTCCATCCGTCACCGTGAAGTCGACCCGACCGCGATCGCCAAACAGGCTCGTTGGCACATACCAGGTCTGCCCTAATAGGCCATCCTTCGGGAAATAACGGGTAGGGCGTTTATCTTCCCGCCGGTTCGTCAATGTATCCCCATTGCCGATCACATGTCTATAGCCTCCGATATTTACAAAACGAACGGCAGATCCCTGTCCGACGCCAGCCCGTTCTTCAATGGCAACATCCAATTTCTCGCGCTTGCAAGCTGCGAAGAGCAACGTGGAAACCACCATGGTTAAAATCAGCTTATTTTCCATCACTAAAACACGTTATAGGTAAATCCCATCATGATCTCGGCTCCCCTGCGGTAACCTCGTTGCACGTATTCGCTGCCATACCACGTGCCCCCCGTACCGGGATTGGCATACACGGTCTTGATTGTCGGATTCAGGATGTTCTTCGCATATCCCTTGAACAACAGGCGTCCGGTGATGCGCTGACTCCAAACCAAATCGAGCATCGGTACGGGGCGGCTGTATAGATCAGGCTCTCCCAACAGGTTGATTTGCACCAAGCGTTCGCCGACCATATTGAATGTGGCGGTCACATCGCTACCCCATCGGCTCCGCGCATAATTGATCCAGGCATTGATTGAATAGGGCGCCTGTTCAAACAGCGGGCTGTTCTTCGGGGCATGCCGATCCAGCGTCCTGCTGGCGGCATACCGCAGCTCACTCTTTCGGATATTGCTTTGCGCAAGCATCAGGTTCGCTCCCAGGCTGAAATGGCGGGCTGGATGCCACAGGTTTTCCAATTGCTTGACCACCTCCACCTCCATGCCCCAAACCGTCCCCACATTCGGTTCATTTTCAAACCTGATCACCGGGAATTCCGGATACGTGGCGGCGAGCCCATCGGTCTTCAGGCTGAACACCTTTATTAGCTGATTGCGTATGCGTTTGCCGAATGCGGAGACGGAGAGCACTTCTCCCCGTTCAGGAAACCACTCCCAACGGAAATCCAGGTTCTGCGCAGTCTGGTTTTTCAGGCCCGGATTCCCGACAACGAGTCCCATCTGGAACGCGTCATACTCAAATACGTTGGTGATTTCCCGCAGCTCAGGGCGCGCAAGGGTGGTATTATACGCGGTCCGAAGGTTCATCTCGCCCTCCAGGAGCCTGTACGTCGCGTTTACCGAATAAAATGGCTTATACCCTGTGCGGTAGAGCGAATTGGGCTCTATGTAAACCAGTGGTACGCGCCCTCCATTTTCATTGCCCACGGTCAGCGAAGGATCCAGAAATACGTTGGCCGTATCGACAACGGACCCCATATCCGTCGTTTCGAACCGGACACCGCCGGTAAGCCGCAAGCGATCCGTTGGTTTCAAATCCAACATCCCATAGAAGGCCTGCGTTTCGTAATAACCGGTATAATTATTGGGCGACTTTTGCGCATTGTAGAGAAAACCGTTGACCGGATATCCGCCTTCACCGATCCAACCCGTTGCCGGTCGTATACCGACAACCTCATTTGAAACCAGCCGATTCAAATCGCCCTGTACGTCATAAAGCGGGGTGGCACCGAGATCGGTGTGGTTGGATCCCGGAAGAAAGAGGTGGTTTTCGGTATACATGCGGTCCCTGAACAGGTAGTTACCGCCAAGCTTCAGCTCCTGTTTCTCCATCAAGAGCGAAAACGGGACGGTGAAATCCGCCTTATAGTTGAAGTTGCGCTCGTCGAGGTAACGCCACCTGCGTCCGTTGGGTTCAGCCTGAATGATCCCGTATGGTCCGTAGCCGTTTACGTAGCCCGAGGCCAAGGCATACTTATGTTCCGAAAACCGCGATTCGCGCACCAGCCTGAGCTGTTCATCATCATCGTTGGTATAGCGGGTACGGGTGTACCACGACCAAGCATCCACCCCCGGCGCAAAATCGACCAAGGAGGCAAACCGATAATCCGGGTCGTTGTGCGTGGCGGTCGACGAAGACGCACTATAACTCAGTTGCGGGGCATACTCCGATTGACCCAGTTTATGTTCGCCCTGCAAATTGTAGGTATGTAACGTCCGGTAGGTTTGCCGAAGCGCGTAGGTCCGGCTGGAGACCACTCCGGGGAGTCCCGAATAGGCATACGTCCCATCCAGGTTGCTCGCACCGTTCTCTCCCCCCCAACTGCCCAGGAACTGCGCACTGATTTCGTGGCGCGGCGAAAAGCGGTAAGCCAAGCCACCAAGCATGCCGAAGTTCAGCGTTTCGTTGCCCGTATTTTCCTTGTATGTCTGGTACTTGCCCAAGTACAGATTATTTGGCGTGATGTAATTGGGAATATTCCGCCAGCTATACACATCCGGGTTGCCGGTCACTACCCCCTGGTACACGCTCCACTGGTTCAGTTCGCCTTGATAGATGTCCGTCTTGCGCCTGTAATAATTACCACCCAAGACCACCCCCAGCCGGTGCTTTTTGAATACCGGGTAGCGGTTGCCGAATGTTGCCGAGTAGAGCTGGTTTGGAGCGGCTGGCCGATAACTCGTGGCCATGACCGGATCGAATCCCTGCATGATGCCATTTACGCGGGCCACCTCTCGCTGCGTCTCCAGGCTGTAATTCGTGTTGGCGATCAGCCGCTGGATGGCTCCGAGCCCATTCGGATAGTCGTTTGCCAACTCCAGGAAATCGCTGCTTAAATTCTTGTCGTTTATCCGGCTGCCCCAAAACCCCATGTTGCTGTTCGAAAAACTGTTGTACTGTCCACCGAATCCGATGTTCGAGTTGAATCCGCTCTGCGCGACCACTTCCACGATCAACGTGTCTGGCACGGACTTGGTCTTCAGCTCAACGATCCCCGAAGCCGCATCGGCCGGCTTATCGGGCGTATACGTCTTATACACCGTAATGTTGTCCAGCAACGCAGCAGGCACCAGGTCCAGCGGGATGGCGCTCCGGTCTGGATTTGATGACGCCAGCCGGACGCCATTGAGCTGACCGATGACACTGCGGTCTCCAAGTCCGCGTACAGCCACGTACTTTTCATCCGTGACGGTCACCCCCACCACGCGTTGCAGGGCCTGCGCCGTGGTGATACTGGCGGTACGTTCGATCTGCTGGGCGGATATACCATCCTGCACCACACCAGAACGCCTCCGCTCGTCGAGCAAAGCGACCTCGGTATTGACCCGCTTACTGGCCTGTACGGTCACTTCCGCCAATGCAGTACTGGACGGGTGCATCGTCACGGACATAAAACCTCCATCCGCCGGAAGCTCACTTACCTCGTAACCCAGGTGGCGGAACACCAATATCGCCCCCTGATGGCTCACCGTCAGGGAGAAGCCGCCGGAACGATCGGTAACCACCGACGATCCGCCCCCCTTTTCGCTGATGGAAACGCCGGCTAACGGCGTAGTGCCATTGCGATCGAATACACGACCACGTGCCGTGAATTGATTGGCCTGCGCCCCCCGGACCTCAAGCCCCGGGACCAGGCAAAGCCAGCCGACCAGCATGATCGGAAGGCAACGACTGGCTATTGCTTCAAATACGTTCTTATTCATGGTTTTGGCACCCTTCATCCACTAAATTATACTGACCTATTGAAAACGTATCCATTTGTTGCCATCATTTACCGAAACGAGGTCGTACGAAGCCGGCCCGGATTTGACCACGAAAAAGCCGGCCGGATCGGTAAGCGCATCGACGGTCTGGTCCACGATCGGTTTGATTCCTTCTGGCACCTCCCCAAAGTCACCATAGCGTACGAACCGCATCAGCCCGCCGGTATCCGAAAACTGGCGGAGCACGGCAGGACCGTATGCCGAAACCTGATCATCGGCCACGATCCGCAACGTCCCATAATCATTGCCTCCCCACTGGTGGAACAGGGCTAGAAACTGGAAGTCCGGAATGCCGGCCACCCCGAAGGCATCCCGCACGCCGCCTACCGTGAACCCACCCACGCTTGCGCTGTATCGCTCGATCGCCTGGCCACCGTCTTCCAAGGCAAAAATCACTTGATAAAACGGATTGTTGTAAAACCGAGATGCCGCGTTCAAGTCATAGGCGGATGGCGAGGCCTCGTTCGTCAAGACCACCGGCACGCCATTCACCGACGCCAAAAGCAACCGGTTCGGTTCATCGACCTCCAGGCCATCTATCGTATAGATCGAATTTATCCCGTCGATCAATGGACGCTGCAAGCGGATACCGGAGGCAGTGAGGGCGAATCCGCTCTCATGGATTCGGAAACGCTGTGTTCCTCCGAAATGGATGTAAATTTTGCGCCAAGCGGTGTTGATGTACAGGTCATACTGCGCGCCGTTATAAACCAATCGCTTGAAATATAACGGCAAGCGCTGCATCGCTGCGAGGGTCTCACCAACGGTGGCCATCGCGTTGTCGCGATAGGCAGCCTCCTGCCCCGGCCGGGCTGGCGTCAACAACAACCTGTTTCCGTACCGGTCGCCATTGAGCACCACGGTATCCTGTCTGATTGCCAAGAAGGTAAACGAGGTGTCTATTCCCCGCGTGGTCCTGGCAAATTCGGTATACTCGGACATCCCGGTAAACGCCATTTTCGGCTGCCTATCCGTCACTGCCATCCGAAAACCCACCTCGGCCATCGACTCCGTCGCCGGATCTCGGTCGATGATGAAGGAAGCCATACCGTCGGTGCCAAACCCCAAGAAGCCGCCGTAATACCCACTCTCCCGGGCGTCCAACCCAAATTCCCATCCCTGATGCCCGAGTTGCAGCTGCTCGGAAAACCGGGACATCGCCACTTGCGGATCCTCGAATACACTAGACACCGGAATCGGTTGGAGACCTTCTTTCGCGCAGGCAGCCAGCAACCAGCAGCCGATCACTAT
This sequence comes from Parapedobacter sp., assembly GCA_037190485.1. Classification (GTDB taxonomy): domain Bacteria; phylum Bacteroidota; class Bacteroidia; order Sphingobacteriales; family Sphingobacteriaceae; genus Parapedobacter. The sequence goes on along the minus strand of JBBCJB010000012.1, from coordinate 202,503 downwards.
CAATATGCGGTTTCTGTTCATGTTGTCGGTTCCCATACTAATTAAATCTTATCCAAACGGTCGGATCGGTTACGCTGACCAGGTCATAACACGTCCTTCCGGTCTGGAAAACGTAATAGCCGCCTTCATCGGCCACCTGATCCGTAAAAGCTTGAAGTATCGCTTTATGGCCGTCGCCGAGATTATCGTAATCGGGCGCCTCAAGTCCCCAGACCTGCTCGAAAAACATCAGTCCATGCGCATCGATGCGTGTCTTCAGTACCGGCCCGGCATACTTTCGCCCATCATCATACACGAGGTAAAACACGTCGAATCCATCCACGTACCTCCTGGGTATGTAATACAGGTTGGAAAATCCCGGGAAAGTCCTTACGCCCAACGCGTCTGTCAAACCGCCGATGTTGAATGCCGTCGTCGAAGCATACCGGTAAGGCTGGATATACATGCGGGTGGCCGCGCCGCGGTCCAAGCCAAGGGGCTGATCGTGGTTTGTCACGCTGGCCATAAGCCCACCGAACGACAACGTCGCCGAGTGATTGGCTCCATCGATGCTGAAGTCGGCCAGTCTCGTCACCTGAACGCCTCCGGCGTCGAAAGGCGACCTCAGTACGATGCCGTCGTCGGTGGCAGCGTAATCGGTGAAGAACGCATCCATCCCCCCCTGTTCCTGCCTTAGCAGACTGATCGTATTCCGCTGCGTATTAAGCGCGAATTGGTAATCCACGCCATTCACGTGCAGGCGGCTGTAGTAGTTGGGGAATGCATCGAATTTGGCCAGCTCGTTGCCATTATAGGCGTAGACCCTCCTGATGTAATCGTCGCCCTGGTCGGCACCGGCCCTGACCAATAACATATCGCTACCATTCAGGTTGCCTTTCAAGTGAATCGTGTCTGGCGAAACCTCGAGGATCGAAAACTCAAAGTCCGAGCGGTGCCCGGCTCCGGGTACCCCGCCATGCTGATTGGGATCCGGGTCGGCCAGCGCATGCAGGTACGTATACGTGTCAAAGTAGAGCGTCGGTACCTGAGCGGCCCGCAGCCGGTAAGAACTCGCTTTGGACGTTTGCGTCGACTCCGCCTTAAGGTCTGCGTACATCACCACCCGATTGCGGTCGTCAAACACCATCTTGAAGGTATACCCTCCGCCCCCTTCGGGAAAAAGGTATCCCACCCAACCGTGTTCAGCCCCGACCAATTGCTTTTGATAAGCCGCTATCCGCTCAGAGAGCCGCACGTCGGGCCGCACGTCGCCAAACTCATTCAGCTTACTGCAGCCACCGCCTACCAGCAATGCCGCCAGCAAAACCGGTATCGTCCTTACCTTTGGGAACAACTCAAAAACATGCATAATCATTCATTTTCATCGCCTACGATCCGATTCATTCCCTCGTGTACGCGGGCCTGCAGTTCACGGAAATCTATTCCCATTTTTGCATAATACCCCACCACAAGCTCTTCCTTCCGCCTGAACACGGCCGCCACGTCGGGATTTGCCAGCACGATCCGATCGTACGCCTCCTGTCCCTCCACCAATAGGTACGCGATGGTCTCGACAAAATCCTCCCGTTCAGCCGCTTTGGCGTAAGCCGTAATCAGCCCCTGCGAATTCGCTTGCTGATCCGAACTGTTGTACCATGTCGCCGTATACCAGGGCGTACTCAGCCCCCGCCACGCTTGCGGATAATCGATCGTCTGGTGAAGGATATGCGCAAACTCATGATGTATGGTGTGCATCATCCGGATCACCTCGGCGCGGTCATGTTGCTGGAAATGGTTGACCACGAACAACGTGACCTTGTTCCCGCCCTCAGCGGTGCCCAATATCATTGTGCCGTCACTCTGGTAGTCCGCGCTGCCTACCAGGACGTATTTCAGGATCTGGAACTGTTTCAGGAAATCAGGACCTGCCTCGAGTTCGTAGGGTTCCATCCAAACGGACCGGACCGTCTCCATAACGGGAATCACCTTCGCTTCGTCGGGAGGCACCAGGCCCCGGTTGAAATTGACTTCATAGGGATCCCATTTGTACTTCACCTCGATGTTGTAGGGCATCGTAAAATGCTGATAGAGGTAGTCGTCAAGTTGGGTACGCACCCAGTCGTCCCCCCCCAAACCGATGATCGGGTCGGACGGAAGCGCCTCATTATCGGTGCATGAAAACAGCGTGCCGCACGATGCCGCAAGCGCCAGCAGGTAAAATATTCGTTTCATTTCTGTCATCGATGTTAGTTGTGCGTCAGCCATTTCCGGATTCACCTGGGGTTGGGTTGCATGCCAGACATGACCACCTCCTGCGGTAGCTGCAAGACGCGCCTTGGGTCATTGGGCCCAAGCACATGCGTAACCGTGCGATCTTTCGTCGTGTGTACCACGGGTAAGTTATGCCTCAGGATATCCAGGTAGCGAAGCCCCTCGAAAAGGTATTCCCTCCGTTTAAAATCAAGCACGGCCAGCACCAGGCAACGCCCAAGGTCTGCCTGTTGGTAAAAATTGACCAGCTTGGCCACGTTTATGCGGTGCAATACCGGGTCATACACCGGATTGTTCTGGGAGGCGAACACCTTCTTGCTGGCGAAAACGTTCAGATCCGCTATCGCTTCGTCCACCATGCCAACCATGGCATAGGCTTCCGCCCGGTTCAGCAGTACTTCTTCGACCGAAAAAAGGGGGATCATGTTATAGGGTGTACCGTAGTTGGCATTGATCCCGCTCCGCACAAAATGAATCCGGAATTTCGGGGTATTGTAGACCAGCTCGTGGCCACCATATATCATATAGGCATACTGACCCCCGGTCACATTCCTGGTAAAGTAAAGCTCTGACAACAATTCGCTCGTCAGTCCATACCGGTAGTTCGCGAAGCTACCCCCCCACAACGAAACCGCTTCGACCAGCAGGAGGTTGGACCGGTTCGTCGCGATGGTATAGTCGGCCTGCTTCGCATAGTATTCCATGCTCCTGTACTGTACGGAATTGACCGGACGGAGGTAACCGGCAAAATCGCCACCGTCTACCACCGCCGTAGCATGTGAAACCACCGCCGCGTAATTCCGTTTAAACAGATAAAACCGCGATGCAAACGCGTGCGCCGCCGCCCGGGTAAAATGATACTTCGGCACATTGTACTTGCTGTCATCGATCAGTGGGAGCCCCGCTGCGATGTCTTTTTCGATCTGTCCGTAGACATGGGCCACGGTCTTGCGTTCGTACTTGATCAGCACGGTCTCTTCGGGATCGGTAACGTAGGGGATACCCGGATCCGCATCCGCGGTAACGGGGTCGTAGGCTTTCGCGAAAAGCGTCACGAGCATAAAGTGCGCGTACGCCCGTGCCAGCAACGCCTCGCCCCGTTGCGCACTGTACAGGTGGCCATCTGGCCTGGTTTCGATGACTGCCAGGGCCCGATTCGCCACGGAAATCGCTTTGTAGCAGGCGTACCAATAATAGTCAGGCGAGTCTTGGTACCGGTCCCTCACATCGACGAAATTCCAGGGATCCTGGTTCACGTATATCCCTCCGCCGGCCGCCGGGCCTTTATCACCGGCGTTGTCAGACATCGCCTCGGTAAACGTCATGTAGTTGGCCCGTGGATAGGCCGCCGTCAGCAACTCGGAAACCTTCTCCGGGGAGTCAAGCACCGCCCGCTGGTCGGGCGGTGTTTCCAAATACTTTTCACAGGATGCCCAAAACATCGCCGAGAAAAGAAGCACAGTTGTAATCGTACGTTTCATTCGTATTGTCATAAAGCTGTTTTCAGGGAAAGCGTAAACTGGCGCGGCATGGGTAGCGCCACCCCACCGGAACCATAGAACTCCGGATCCTGCCCATTAAGCTGCCTATCGGCATAGATCAGCCACAGGTTATTGGCTACCACGTTGAGCGAAAGGTTCCGAAGCCCATATCGGGCCGTTAGCGATCGGGGCAACTCGTATCCGATGTTGATCTGTTTGAACCGCACGAAGCCACCATCGGCCACACGTTCGGAGGAATAATTGTATGCATTGTAGACCTGCGGGCCGGGTAGCCGCGATGCATTGCGGGCCTCGACGATAGACGGGACGCGGTAGTCGCTCGGTATCACGAAACGGTACAGGAAATCGTAAGACATCGCTTCCAGATCGGAGTATTCATTCTTGAAAACCGGGTTGAGCCGGACCTTGTTCCCGGCACTGTAGGTAATGAGGAAAGAAGCCGAAAATCCCTTGTAATTGAACACGTTAAAAAACCCACCGTTGAACGTCGGGTCTACCGGGCCTTCGTATTTCAGGTACTGCGTCTGGATGCTCTGCAGGAACACATTGTTGGACGTGGTGCCGTCTTCGTTGACATACAATGGCGTACCGTGGGCTTCGTGCAACCGTTCGAAATCGATGGAAAACAGGCCACGGACCGGATAGCCGGCTTTTGCCCCGCCTATGGAGGTTACCAGGTTCCAGATCAGGGGTTCATTGAGCAGTCGGGTAATCCGTCCTTGGTTGAACGCGTTGGTCAATTGAACCTTCCAACCCCAATTCGGTGCTTTGACGACATCGCCTTTAACCAATACCTCCACGCCCTTGGAATGCATATCGGCGTAATTCGCAAATTTAAAGGGCTCGCCCCCGATCCCTGCCGTACGTATCTGTCCTATTAGATCGAATCCCTGCCGATTGTACATATCGATGACCACCTGAAGCCGACGGTTCAATAGCGTCGCGTCGACCCCGATGTTGGTTTCATACTGCTTCTCCCAAGTAAGGTCCCTGTTCGGGTTGGCCACGATGTTGAGCACCGGTTCCACTTCATCGAGGTATGGGCGTGTCGTGCTCGCGCTGCGCACCACCAAACTCGAATTCGTGGCGTTTCCCATGCTGGCGGTCAGTCCGTATGTCGTCCGCAGGGTCAACGTGTTGAATAGCGACTCGCCATCCATGAACCCCTCCTCATCCACGTTCCACGAACCGCTTACGTTCCAGGTGGGCAACCACCTTGCCGTCCGGGACTCGCCCATCTGGTTGGAGCCATCGTAGCGCACCGTTCCGTTAAACTGATACTTCCCCCTGAATGAATAGGCCGTGTTGGCTGCAAACGCCACATGCCTGTCCTGGAAAATCGCCATGTTGTAATAGTTCAGGTTGCCCTCCACTTCCCTTTTTATGGCATTGGGGTCTACATAGGGCGTACCCCCGCGATCAAACTGAAACCCATAGCCCGTGAAGCTATTGGCCGCCCGGTCCAAGTACCGCAATTCCTGGCTGAGAAACGCGCGCAACGTATGGTCTTCGTTAATGTCCGCGTTCCAGTCCACGCTATTGCGCAAGTAAAAGCTTTTCAGGTTATCTTCGTTTGTGAGGTAAAATCCGCCGTAAGGCAACACCGTGACGGGGCGCCCGTCCGGATCCGCCGGGTTGATGTACAGGAAACGGTTACGGTCGGCTACGGTCGAGTTTTCCGGCTGGCCGGCGTATTTGGTTCCGGCACGGTAAGCCCGGGGCATGTTGGAGTTTTCCCTTATCTTATGTTCCTGCCCCGTGTCGACATAGCGGTATGAACCGACAAACGCATAATTGATTTTCCGTGGAAGCTTGTACTTGACTTCTCCCTGTATCTTGAAATCGATCATCCGCAGGTCAATGGTGTTGTTCTCCAGCTCATTGATGATGTTGAACGGGGCATAGTTCATCGCGAAATAGTCAAGGTTCCCATCCCTGTCAAAAGCCGTGAGCGTACGCGTGGTGTTCAACGCATAGCTGAATGGGTTAATATCGAAATCGCGGGATACCTCGCCCGATACCGGATTGCTCTGTTGGCCCAATGATCCGGGAGCCTGCTGATCGCGCACGGATCCGGTCGTGATCAACCCGATGGACAGTTTGTCGGTGATCGAAAAGTCGCTCCGTATATTTCCCGTGAAGCGACGGACCCCATTGCCCATCGACCAACCGTTGTCCTGCAGGAAGCTGGTCGAGTAGTATTGCTGGCTACGCTCCCCTCCAGAAGTCAGCGACAGGGAATGCTCCTGCAACAGGGAGTTCCTGAACAAAAGGCCAAACCAATCCGTATTGGCGTAAACGTATTGTTCAAGAAACGCACGCCGCCCTTCCACCGTGTTTTCGATCTGTGGTCCCCTTCCCTGATTGAAACCGAGCGACTGCGCCATTTTCGTGTACACCCCGCCGCTGGCGTTGTGCTCCAGGTCGGTGTAGTCCAGCCACCCTTTACGCTCCATTTCGGCGAATACCGACATCTGATCATAGGAATTAACGATATCGAACTGGCCATAGTTAGGCTTCAGGTATGTCGAATAGTTACCCGTGTAGGCAATGCTCGAAGGAGTACCGGCCCGTCCTTTCTTGGTCGTAATCAAAATCACACCGTTCATTGCGCGCGCACCGTATAGCGAAGTGGCTGCGGCATCCTTGAGGATCTGAAAGGATTCGATGTCATCCGGATTCAAACCGGCCACCGACGAGCCGAGCAACGTGGAGGGATCGCCCGTGGACAACTGGTCGTTGGAAATGTTCACGATGTCTTCCAGGATCACGCCATCAACCACCCAAAGCGGCTTGTTATCACCGGTTATCGAGGTGGCGCCCCGCACCCGGATCTTGGGCGCTGCCCCAAATGTACCGGATACATTCTGTACCGATACGCCGGCCGCTTGCCCTTCCAACATCCGGCTCACGTCGGGCACGCCGGCCCGGTAAGCATCCGCTGCCCGTACGGTGGTGGCGGCTCCCGTGAATTTTTTGCGGTCGATGGTCTGGTAGCCCGTATTGACGACCACTTCGTCCAATTCGCTCACCTGTTGCTGCAGGGTCACCTCAATGCGTTGCTGGGTACCCACGATGACGGATTCACTGGCGTATCCCAATAAGCGGAAGACCAATGTGGCATCCGAAGCGGCCTGGATAACGAATTCGCCTACCTCGTTGCTGGCCACCCCCGTCTGGGTGCCCCGAACCGAGACGTTCACACCGGCAAGCGGTTTCCCTTCGGCATCGCGCACCACCCCCGTGATCCGTTGTTGCGCCGTCCTGGCCACCTGGCTGATGACAATCCGGTTCCTCACCACCTCATAGGTAAGCGCTTCATCACCAAGCACGGTAAGCAGGAGCTGGTTGAGCGGTACATCCGTCACCCGTACCGTTATTCTCTCCTGAATAGCCGGATTGAGGCTATAGACAAATTGCACACTGGTCTGGCGGCTCAACTCTTTGAGCACCGCCGCCCTGGTCTCCCCGTCCACGTCGATACTCGCTCGCCGGTCCAACACCCCTTGGGCGTTGGAATCGTGCGAAAAACACACGTTGAGGGCGAAAACGACGACCACGAGGGTTGTTACGGAATAACGCATGATCCTTCCAAATGTGTATAGCGCGTGGCTATCACAGTAAAAATTCATATCTTTACGCAATTTAACGAGTGTATACTGTGTTGTTCAACCAACGGTTGTCCAGACCCGGAACAACATGGATTACTTGGGGGATGCACCTGCGGTGCATCCCTATTTAGGGCTTGTAAAGTTTTTTCATTCAATCAATCTGTTGAGTACCGTTATTCCATTCAATTAAAATCAAGCTGGATCGTCTTGCCGTCCCTGCGGTAATAGGCGCCTGTTGAACGGGCCACGCTTTTGAAAACATCGTCTATCGGCTCCCTTACCGAAAAATCGCCCGTAATCTGATGCCGGGCCGCTTTTTTCAGGTCAACTTCAATGGTAATGCCATATGCCTTGCCTAGGCGGAATAGCACGTCGTCCAATGGCGTTTCATCAAAATTCAGGCTTCCTGACTTGAAATCCTCGGCCGAACCGAAGATGGGCAATGCGCTCTTGGCCAACGACACCGTGGTTTGGTCGAAAACCGCCGCCTGGTTCGGTTCCAACACGATGGCTTTTCCATGCTCGCCGCCAATGCTGTCGCGGATTCGCACGGCCACCTTACCGGTGAGCAGCGACACCACTTTCCGATCCAACTCGGCAAAGGCCTCGATGTTAAAAGTCGTCCCCAACACCTCCGCCTCCAGCTCGCCGGCACGCACCAAAAACGGTTTCTCGGCGTCGGCATAAACATCAAAATAGGCCTCCCCATTAAGCTTCACAAATCGTTGATCCCCCACAAATCGGGCGGGGTAAACCAACTCGCCCCCGCCTTGCAGCCATACCGAGGTCCCATCCGGGAGTTGCAGTTGTTTACGTTGTCCAGGCGCCGTGGCTACCGTTCGCCATTCCGCGGGCGCAGGTACTTCGGGTGGTTGCAGGGCCAGGTAAGCTGCCACGGCAAAGCAAACGCTCGCGGCCACTCCCACCGCCCACCGCAGCCTTCGGCGCGGTGCGGGCGGCGAATTCACCGTCTGTGGCTTGGCTATGGTATGGGCGATCCCCGTGTAAAGCCGGTCAATGAAAGCCTGCTTTTCCGTGGCGGTCAATCGATCCCAGCCGGCATCGGCACCCAATCGTATACTGGCCAGCCAACGCTCGATCCACACGCGTTCCGCCGCGGTATCATTACCTTCGTAATAACGTTCGAGCATACGCTCAAATTCATTCAGCCTCATCTTCCCTTCATTTGGATTTACAACCAGAAGACACGCGAACAGCAAAAACGTACCATTAAAATTTTCACTTTTTTCAAAACAGCCTAATTAAACCACCAAAACAGCCCGCCAACCACAACAATACCGATCAGCTTAAGTCTTTTCCGCAACAGCGTCACCGCCGTACTCAATTGGTTTTTGACGGTTTGTTCGGAAATGCCCAGCCGTTTGGCTATTTCCGCATTGCTCAAGTGTTCCTCCCGGCTTAGTCGGTAGATCTCCTGCACCTTTTTGGGCATGCCATCAAGCGTATCGGACACGATCCGCTGCATTTCCTTGGCTTCTAAAAAAGCGTCGGGACCAAAGAAGAAACGTTCTTCCATGGCCTTCAATTGATCTGCATACCGGCTACGGTACGCATCTTTACGATAGTGATTGATAATCCGGCGGTTGAGCCCCAGGAAAAGGTAAGCTTTTACCGACTGGTTTATATCCAATGCGCTGCGTCGCTCCCAAATGTACACGAACAAATCCTGGATGAGGTCCTGTGCCTCGTCCAGGGATGTCAAGCGCTTGGCGGCATAATCCACGAGCACGGGCGCATACTGTTGATACAATAATGCAAATGCAGCGTCATCCCCCCTTCGAAAAGCGTTGAAAAGCTCTATATCTTCGGCACTATCAGTCATTCATTACCGATTGGTCCTGCCAAATGTAAACATTAGCGCAACAATCGCAAAAAAAGTTACCGAACAATTCGACAAACGGTCAAATCATCCGACAAAGCGTTTAATTTATCGACGAACGTACAGGTACCGGATACAACCGATATCTCCAAACTCCAGATTCTACACTGCACCAACGACGCGAAAGTCGCACTTCGCTCACGGGTGCCGCACAGCTAAGCGGCGGAAAAATTGGTTGCATCCGGTTCGGTCATCGCCGAACTGCGCGTGAAGCACCTCCCCCTGGCACTCCAGTACCGGTTAGGTTACCGCTTGGTGAGCGAGGAACCGTGGAACACGGTGTATTCGAGCAGCTCGCGCATGACGGTGAACGGGCTGGAAAACTTCAGGGACGACGGAGTTTTGGGCAGCCTACTACACGGGGCTCCCTACCGCTGACGATTCAAGCGACAAGGCCAGCACCAAGCTAAAAGCCCCCCAATTCTGCTTAGTCCATTTTTCATCTTGAACCAATGAAGCCTATAAACCAGCCAACACTTCCTTAACCCACGCATCCCAATGATAGTCTACGGAACGGATCACCCGTTTGGGCGTCCAGTCATTGTTGTAGAGCGAAAAGGGATCGGAAGTGCTGTTGCTCACGTTGGTAAACTCCCAGCCGAAGCCGGTGCCCTGACGAATGGTATTGCGCAAGATGGCTTTGAGCTGCTCGTCGCCGTAGGCGGTAAAGTCACTGCCATTGAAGGTCATGTGCTCACTGATGACCCAATCGCGCCCCTGATCGGCCATCACCTGCCTGACCCGATCATACGCCTTTTGATTCGGCTTTTTCTCAATGAGATCCCAATGCCAATTTACCTGGATGATATTGGCAGCGGTGAGGTGGGTGAGGAACTCGACCGGATCGCCTACGCGCCTGCGGGTGGTGCTCTCGTGGGCATCGAGGAAATCGACTGCTACGTAGGCATCCTGACCTGCAACCGCACGGTATGCGTCGGCATCTTCATTGACCCACTTAGCCAGGAACTGAGCCCTGAAGGTATTCCAGAGGGGATGCTCAAGGAAGGACGAAGGGATGGGAAACCCCGCTGGCATACGATTGCCTGCTGCATCCAACGCATTGGCGATTAACCAAGCCTGGTAGGCCTGCCGGGCAGACTCGCTATAGCATAATTCCACCTCCCCCATATACTGGGGTTCTACGGTGGTCTCGAAATAAAGGATCTTCCCGGTATCCACAGCCTCGGCAAGGTGCTTGATAAACCGGTGCACGGTTTGCCGGTATCCTTCATGGAATATGGAAATCACGGTGGTATTGAATCCATATTCGGAGTCCTTCACCTGTTCGCCACGGTGATTGATGGCGTAAGCATCAGGATGCCGGGTCCAAAATCCAGCGGGAATGTTACCGCCCCCTACCGAGTAGGTCTCGACCGAAAGCGAAGGATACATGCCTTTTTCATAGATCGCCTCAACAAGCGTGGCCAGTGGTTCCAGTGGCTTATCCGGCACACCATCTCCGTCGGAGTCAAAATGATGCCAATAGCAATTGAGCGCGATAACGTCGTACCGTTTGCTTTTGAATACATCCAGCTGATCGATCAATTGATTCACCTGCTCGCGATCCGCAAAATTCCGAAGTGGTTTGGCGATTTTCAGGAATTTTCGGTTACCGTTTTCGTAGAACCGGCCGTCCTTGATTTCCCAAACCCGCTCGGTTGCTCCGGGTTCGGGCTTGTTCGGTTCGACGGGGCCTTCCGATGTACACGCATAGAGGGTGGTTATGCAAAGCAGGTACAAAAAAGTCATTGCAGTTTTCATGGTCATTCCTTTTTTCAATCCGTTACTTCCGTAATCATGAACGTTTCCCAGGTATCCACGCCGTGCGCCACCGCCCGAAGCAGGAAGTCTGAAACGTTCTCAACATTTAAATAATAGCCATTCGCAACGCATTTTATGGCGATGCCGCCGGCTGCCTTATCGGATGGTTCGACGATAAAAAACTCCCAATCCTCATCGGCCTCGTTACCGCCATTGGCCACCAGGTAGTTGCCTGCATCGTGGCTGGCCCGCAGGAATTGTCCATTCTTCAGTGATCTGAACGCATAGTAACCGTTATCCAACTGATACTGCTCGAAATGCCGATCTTGCTCAGGCCCATTGTGCGGGCCTCCGATACGGTTATCCGACAAGGTGATGAAATAGGTACCGGTAACCGTAAAACGGATCGTTACCTTCTTTGGGGGCACCTGCGGTTGGACGATCGACACGCGTGCCATCGTAATCCGGTTTCCGCAGGACACATTCCCGATCATCGTCTTGCTGACCGTGTACGACCCGGGAAGGCTATTCGCCAGGTCTATCTGGCCGGTGTTGTCATCGACGAATACCAGCCCCTCCGAACTGGAGAACATGCCCGGCACGTCACTGCCCGCCGTGTAAACGGGAGCAGGGTTGTCGGGATTATCCTGTGAATACGCCCCTTCCGGATAGGTAAAGTCGGAAACACACGGTGTCACTTTGGTTTCTTCGGCGCAAGAGCCTATCAGGATCAAGATTCCCGCCACGGCAGTCAGCATGCCGACACTGAACCTGTTTTTCAATGTTATTTTCATGATGGTCAAATTAAAATGGGTTACCACGGCTCCCACTACCAGTTGGGATTTTGGAACAATTGTGAATTCTTGTTGATTTCGGACTGCGGGAGCGGAAACAGGTGCCTGCGGTCATCGAATATGCGCGGCCTGACGGTAACGCGCTCGTAATGGAGGGTTGAACCGACGCGCGTGATGCGCATGCCGTGGAAGGTCTTCCCAAAGGTCTGTACCCCTATTTTCCAACGGCGGACATCCCAGAATCGATTGTCTTCAAAAGCCATCTCGATGCGGCGTTCGTGCCGGATCCGATCGCGCATCTGCGCCTGGTCCAACCCTTCGGGCAACTCCGGCATCCCTGCCCGGCTTCGTATACGGTTTACGGCGTCATACACCGACCGATCCGGACCGCTGGCCTCGTTGCGTGCCTCGGCATAGTCCAATAATACCGTACCCAACCGGTACAGGATCCAGGTCGCCCCGCGCTGTTGGGGGCCGTTGACGATGACCGACTCGTCCAGGAATTTCCGCATGAAATAGCCGGTCTGCGACCGGGTATGCGATCCCACGGCGATCTCGTCGCTGCCGCCCACGAAGGTTTCGATGCCCCGGCCCTGCCATTGTGCGCCATTGAACAAAATGGTGGCATAAAAACGGGGATCGCGGTTCGCATAGGGATTGTTGGGGCTGTAACCGGAAACGGGATTCACCGTACCGTCGGCATGGAACGGTGCCAAACCGTTTGCCATTTCATAGGCGTCTACGAGTTCCTGCGTGGGCGAGATGGCGCATGTGCCTCCGAAGCTGGATGGCGAGTTCGCCGACTCCATCGTCTTGGTGCTCGACCCGGCATTGTAGGCCAGGATCACTTCTTCGTTATGATTGGCGATGAAAAGGTTCGTGTAATTGCCGTATAAACCGTACCCAAGCTCCGAATCGTCCAGGATCGCTGCCGCAGCATCGGCCGCCGCCGTCCAACGCTGGACTTCATTGGTCGGATTGTATAACGGACTTGCATGGAAAAGTAGCGCCTCTGCCTTAAGGGCCAGCGCCGCGCCTTTGGTGATCCTGCCCAATTGACTGCTTTGGTAACCCGGCGGCAACACGGCGGCGGCTTGGTCACAAAGCCCCGTGATGAAGGCAGCGCATTCAGCTACCGAATTCCGGGGTAAATTCAGGCCATCGCTTACCGTCAATACCCGATCGACAATGATGAATGAGCCGAATGCCTTGAAGAGCTGCTGATAGAACCAAGCCTGGAGGAACTGGGCCTCGCCCCGCATCCGTGCAATCAATGCGGGGTCGCCGGGGACCTGATCGATGTTGGCCAGGAAGATATTGGTTTTGCGGATCGCGCTGTAGTAGATGTTCCAATAATTCCCCAATGGGAAATCGACCGGGCTGAACGAGCCGGTGTTGAAATGGTATCCGCCGGTATTCATGATGCCGATCTCGGCCTCATCGGTGGTACCGGAAAGGAGGTAATTGTGCGTACGATTGTATATCGCGCCGTGCAACTCGGAGTAGATATTGGTAAGGAACTTTTCGGTGACCAGGATATCGCCGAATACCTCCCGCTCCGTGATCTGATCGTTTGGCTGCCGATCGAGTATATTTTTGCTGCAACCGGCAAAAACGGCAGCAGCAACGATGATATATGCTAGTTTTTTCATGATTGCCCGATTAAAAGTTTGCTGAAACACCAAAATTGATAACGCGTTGCTGCGGATAGTGATCGCCACCGTCGCCCGACGGCATCTCGGGATCCGCAATCTTGACGACGTCCCACGTGAAAAGGTTGTACGCGTTCGCATATAGGCGGATGTTCTGGATCCGGAGGTTCTTGATGAAATTGTTGTTCAGGGTGTACCCCAATTCGACATTCTTGAGCCGCAGGTAATCGCGGTTGCGCATCCAGAAGGTACTCAACCGCTGATTGTTGCTGTTGTCTCCGACAAACAGACGGGGATAGGTTGCGGTAGGCGCGGTCTCGGACGTCCACCGGTCCAAGTGCCAGCGCACCGCTTTCCCATTGCCTCCCCGGAATTCCCAAACCGGGAAATTGTCCAGGAAAACGGAGGATCGGGCAGCACCCTGCAACAGGAAGCTGAAGTCTACGGAACGGTAGGATATGCGCGACGACAGACCAAACATCAGCTCGGGAACGGCGCCGTTGTATCCGATGGCGACCAGGTCGTTGGCATCGATCACGCCATCCTGGTTGATGTCCTGGTATTTGATATCCCCGGGCCGCAAGGACTCCTGGCTGACGAAGGTTTGCCTCGGGCTGCCATTGATGTCATCCATCGATTCGAAAAACCCGATGGACACCAGTCCGAAGGGTTGTCCGACGGGATAGCCCGTACGGTACTGGTAGTCGAACTGACGCGGTTCCTCGTCCATGAAGATTATTTTGTTGCGCGCATAGGTCATGTTGCCACTCACGCTGAAGTTCCAGTCGTTGGCCGACCGCGTGCGGTAGGTGAGCTCCATATCCAGGCCGCGATTGCGCACCACCCCGATATTCACCGGAGGGAGATCGCCGCCGGATCGGCCCAGGATTTCGGAAATCGTACCCCGGGTGGTCAGGATATCCTGCCTCCTTTCGTGGAAGAAATCCGCCGTGAGGAACACCCGATCCTTGGCTAGCCCCAGCTCGATGCCGACATTCGATTTCTTTGCCCGTTCCCATGTGATATCCTGGTTGGCAAGCTGTCCCTCACCGAAACCGTCGTAACCGGCTTGGTTCAGGCCGAACCGGTAGCCTGTCGAGCCGCCGTAGGTCTGTTGATACAGGAAACGACGGGCTCCGAGCCGGTCGTTACCGACTTCGCCATAAGACCCCCGCACTTTCAGGAAGCTGATGGATTGGTCGAGCCCTTTCATGAAGTTCTCGTTACTGACCACCCAGCCCAGGGACAACGACGGGAAAAATCCGAAACGTTTCCCCTTCGGGAATTGCTCCGATCCGTTGTAACCCATATTGACCTCGCCGAAATAGGTGTCACGGTAGGCATACGTCAACCGGGAAACATACCCGAGGTAACCGAATGGGATGTTGTAGCTATCATTGTGCCTTACCTGGCGGTTCAGGTTGTACAGGAACAAGCCGGTAACCTGATGGTCTCCGAAGGTACGGTTGTAATCGACCGCGAATTCCAGGTTCACGGTCCGGTTGTAGCTGTATCCCTTGCCGATGCCGAGCTCGGTATCGTTGCGGAATTTGTTGTAGCCCATGTCTTCACGCAATTGGTAGACCGCGTAGTCCTGGCTGGCGATGATGTTGTAATCGAACGCGCCATCAAAGGCAAACGCGCCGCGGGCGGACAATCCTTGGGTAATGAAGTCGAGCTTATGCGACATGCGGTAAGTGCCCTGCAGGAAGTTGCCGTATAGGTTCCGGTAACCCGAATGCGCGATCATGCCCAGCGGATTGTCGGGGTTCAGCCCGTCGCCCGCCAAGGAGCCGTCGGCGTTATGAATGGGATATGTGGGCGGGATACGGTTCAGGATGGTAAAGATATGCCAGGTTTCCTTGCCGGGGTAATTGCGGTTCTCAACACGCCCGGACAGGTCCAGCCCGACCGTGAAATTCTTGTTCAGGTCGATATCGATGTTGGATCGGAAGTTGTATCGGTTGAACTTGGCGTTGGTGTTGTAATCGTTGAGGTCGGTGAAGTTATAGATACCGTCTTGGAACAGTCCGCTGGCCGACACGAAGTAACGTACGCGGTCACCTCCACCGCTGATGTTGAGGTTCGCCCGCGACATCGGCGTGAAGTCCCGCATGAAAAGATCGAACCAATCGGTATTGGGATATAGGTAAGGATCCGCACCGATACGGTAGTATTCCAAATCCTGGTCGCTGTACTTCGGCGCGATGAAATCGTTGGCCAACGCTTCGTTGTACAGCCGTGCATAGTCATAGGAGCTCACGTAGTCCGGTAGGCGGATCGGACTTTGGTACCCTTGCTCCGAAGAAAAGGAGATGATCGGCTTCTCACCCGCTTTACCTCGCCGGGTGGTGACGAGAATGACCCCGTTTGCGCCGCGTACACCGAACACCGCGGTAGCCGACGCGTCTTTCAGGATACTGATATTTTCCACCTCATTCGGATCCAGCTGGGCAAAGTCCCTGCCCAACACCCCGTCTACCACGACGAGTGGCCCGGAATCTGAAAATGTAGACACGCCGCGGATGTAGAGGTTGGAAAGATCGTTGCCAGGTTCGCCACTCGGCTGGAAGGCTATCAAACCCGGCAATCTTCCCGCCAAGGCATTGCTCAGATTGGCCACGGGGCTTTGCCTCAATTCGCGCGTGCCGACGGTTGATATCGCACCCGTGAGCGACACCTTTTTCTGCTGGCCATAAGCCACCACGACGATTTCATCCAGGTCGCTCACCAGGGCCTGCATAACCGCATCCACGACGGACGCGTTGCCAACTGGGCGCTCTTCGGTCCGATAGCCAACGCTGGTAAACACCAACACATCGGCATCGTCGGATAGGATAATCCGATAGGCACCTTCGCTATCGGTCATCGCTTGTCGATCCGTCCCTTTCTGCGCTACCGAAACGCCTGCCAACGGTTCCCCTTCTTCATTGGTTACCCGGCCCGCCACCGTACGCTGCAGCCTGGTCAATGGCGTTACGCCACCAGGGCGATCGCCCGCCTTCGGCCGCTCCGAACGCTTGATGACGATGGTTTTGTCTTCCACATACCAATCCAGCGCTTTTCGATCCAGGATAGCGGCCATGGCTTCGGCCAAATCCGCTTCCTTGACCGCCACGTTGACACGCGTCCTGGCCAGCTCGTTGCCCAGGAAGAAAAAGGAATATCCCTGTTGCCGTTGCACCTTATCCATCACTTCCTGCAGCGTGGCATTACGGGCCGTCAACGTAATTTTCTGCGCTTTGCTTTCAGCGACGGCTTGAAAGACAAAGGCCACAGTAAGCAATACCGTCAATTTCGTCATAAGAATAAATCGGTACAATAAGGGATGGACATCCCTGTTCACACTTGGTGAAAAACTCATATATTTGTCCTGTTTGGATGGTTACTTTATTGGTTTAATGTGCTGTAGCGATACATGCGATTGGCTATCCAAACGCGTTCTCCGGGTGGTGTAGCGAGCACCACCCGGATCTATTCGCCTCCTATCCTTCTGTTTCGTGCTATCCAGGTGTCGTTTTCATCATACATCTCATTTAAATTGGTTATCTAATCAGCATGGCATCTCATCGAATCGCGGTTGAGCCTAGTTGTCGCCGATAATCAGCTGGTGGCGCCCGTCCTTGCCGACCACCTCGACCAGCAATCCAGCCTTCTGCAGGATATTCAACATACTTCCCAAGGGCTTATTCCGTTCGAGTTTTCCATAAAATTCCACTTTGGGAACGGCTCCCCGGTACGCGATCTCGATGTCGTACCATCGGCTAAGCTGTGCAAATGCGTCTTGGGGCGAATCGCCATTGAAATAAAAATACCCATCTTTCCAGGCAGTGAATTGCTGCACGTCGATTTCCTGTGTTTCGATGACCGTACCGCGTACGGTGCTTTGCTGCCCCGGTTTTAAGGTGCTTGCGCGGCGGGTTTGCCCATTGACGATCCGAACCGATCCGTCTACCAACGTCGTCTTGGTTTCCTGGTCGGCCGAATAGGCCGAAAGATTGAATTCCGTACCCAATACGGCGATCGTTTGGGCACCGCTGACTACCTTGAAGGGCCTGCGCACGTCGCTTGCCACCGAAAAATAAGCCTCGCCATCAACCGACACGATGCGTTCGTTGGCAGCGAACCCGTCCAGATACCGTATGGTCGTTTCGGCATTGACCCACACGTGGGTACCGTCTGGTAGTGTGACCTGATAGGTTCCGCCTTTGGGCGTAGTGAGCGTGAGCTGATTGACGTCTTCTCCTACCGGTACACGGTCGCCCGACGTTATATCCGTACCATCCGCATAGGTGATTCCGTCTCCGATCACGATACCTGTTTGCGATTCATCCAGATCGATTATGCGGCCATCTGCCAGGGTGAGCATGGCCCGGTTGCCTCCCGGCGGGATTTCGTGTTGATTGGCGAGGCTGTCTTCCGGATCGACGACCCCATTGCCATGGAAAAACCAGGTGGCAACGGTCGCTGCCAGGAGGATCGCCGCTGCGTAGGGCAACCAGCGGCGCAACCTACGCGTTCTACGCCTGTCGAGTTGCCGGTGGATACCCGTCAACGTTTCTCGCTGTAGCCGATAATGGTCCAAATCGTCTCTAGGCACGTCTGGGGGAAGCGGCACACGGTTGAACGCCTGGAATAGGATACGCTCCTCTTCCGGGGTACATTCGCCTCGTCGATATTTTTCCAGTAATTCGGCTGCCTGATCTCTTTCCATCATCTTAACCCTTCTCTTGGGGCGTTTACACTAATGAATTGCATTGACCCGGCACTTGTGCTACCCGAGAAATAAAAAAAATCACAAAACACTGGTTTACAGAAAGAAAAAAATAAAAGTAGTGAGCTTTTTCCGCAGGATTTTCAGTGCATCGCTGATGTGGTGTTTTACGGTGTTGTCCGAGATGCCCATTTTTTCGGCGATCTCTTTATAGGAATGGTTGGCTATGCGGCTCAATTCAAAGGCTTCGCGCATCTTAGGCGGCAACTGCTCCAGCTCGGCCTCGAACCGAGCCTCCAATTCCGCGTTCAGCATCGGCTCATCGGCAGGGGGCGCCCCTTCCTGCAAAAGGTCTCCGAGGGTTTGCAGGTAGCGTGAGGCGATTTTGGCGTCGCGTATATGCATCAATACGCGATTCCGCACAGCGCCATACAGGTAATGTTTCAACGACGTTCCGGCATTGATTGTATCCCGGCGCTCCCAGAACGAGATAAACACCTCCTGCACGGCATCGTTGGCCAGGTCTCCATCGCCGAGCATCCGATGCACCAACCGGTGCATCAACGGCCAATAGCGATGATAGATTTCATCAAACGCCCGATCGTTGCCGCCTTTCAGCAACTCCAACAGCACGGCATCCGGACAATTACTGAAATCTCCCATTGAACCTGTTGATCAAGTCCCTGCAAACTTAGTAAAATCCGATTAACATTTCCGCCATCGCTTGTTTTCCGATCAACGATACTTCCAAGTCCTTCACCGGTGCGGCTATTCATTAGGATAAACCGACTTTGTTTTCTACCTTTAGCGAAACCAATGACGTTTATGCCCGACAAATACCATATTTACGTGTTTTTCTTGCTTTTGGTGCATAGTCCGAACGTGAACGCCCAAGCCGGTTTTGAGCTATCGGGGAAGATTTACAATTCGAGACAGGAAGCGTTGGTGGGAGCTACCGTTTTTCTCGACGGATCCGAAAAAGCGACCGCCACGAATGCGAGCGGCGAATTCGGGTTCGCGAACCTCCCATCGGGCACTTACAAGGTGGTCGTGAATATGCTGGGCTACACCCCGAAAGCCCAGCAGGTGACCATAAACGATAAATCCACCACGCTTACCATTGAACTGGTGGAAAAAGTGATCCTATTGGGCGAAGTGGTCATTGGCCGCGATCCTGGGCGGGAAAAGAACCTGTCCATCTTCCTGGCGAATTTCCTGGGCGAATCCATACACGCCAGGCGTTGTGAAATACGGAACCCGGAAGCCCTTCATTTTTCCAATAAGCAGGATATCCTGGAAGCCTATACCGACGAGTTCCTGATCATTGAAAACAGGAGTTTGGGCTACACCATCAAGTACCTGCTCAGGAACTTCCGCCATAACAAGGCAACCCGTGTAACGAGCTATGATGGCGAGTGTACATTCGAGGAGCTTCCGGGATCCGACAGGCAAAAAGCGATCTGGATTGCCAATCGGGCCAAGGTCTACGAGGGCTCGCTCATGCATTTCCTGAGGGCGCTGCATCGCAACGCGGCGAGGCAGGAAGGGTTCATGACCTATGAACGGGAACATGCGGAGTATCCGGTATCGGCGCTCCATCCGGTGGATATGGAAAGCTATGTAAAGCCGATTGAAGGCAACCTGATTCGACTACGATTCGATTCTTCGCTTTACGTCCTTTACAAGAAAGGAACGTCGCATAAAACGCATAGGCTGGCAAGGGGCTTGTCGATAACCAGCTTGACGAATAACTCGGCTTCAACCCTGCAATTGTACCTGGATAAAGCCGAAATCGACAGCAGGGGTAGCTTGGTCGATTACCGAAGCTTTCTCATACGGGGGCAGTGGGCCAGCAAGCGGGTCAGCGAGCAACTGCCGTTCGAGTACCGTAACGACTGAAGGCCACATCCAAGGCGTATCGCGATCGGTGTATCGCGCTTGGCGGGAAAACGGGCGTTTGGGTTCATTGCCATGGAAAGCAACAAACGGGATGGTTAATTACCGTGGCAATCACAATGTTCCCAGCTGCCGCGTCAGCTCCGCCATGGCGGTCGGCAATTCGGCAGCCATGTCACCGAAACGGCATTCTAGGGCGATTTTCCCTGTGTAGCCGATGGCTCGCAGCGCCCGGAGGTACGGTCGGAAGTCGTCGCCCGCCACCCCTGGGGCCGTCCGGCGTTCCCGCTCGGCGATATCGATGTGGTAGACGAATTCCCTACCCGCTTCAATGATGCTCTCCGGCGATTCATTCTCCTTGAGCATGTGATAGATATCCACCAGTAACCGGAAGTTCGGATGGTCCACGCGCCTCGCGACGTCGTAGGCTTCCGCTACCGTATTGAACAGGTTCGTCTCTTCGCTGTTCAGGTTTTCAAGGCATATCACCACCCCATGGGGGGCTGCCAGCGCGACCAGCTTCCGCGCAAGATCGGTAAACTGGCCGATCGCTTCTTCCCGATCGAAGCCCTCGGGTACGCGACGGGATCGGCCGCTGCCGAAAACGATGATCCCCACCCCGACTTTACGGGCACGCGCAAACACGTTTTCCGCATGGGCGAGGATTCCGTCGTGGTCTGCCTCAGGCCCTACGGCCATCAGGGTGCCGGGCAGGAAAACGTTGCAGGCATATACGGGAAGCCCATCGTAGGACGCGACGGAGTCGGCCGGGTCGTTCGGTCTCAAATAGCCCGCCACCGTGGGCTGCATGAACGAAAAGCCATGGCGCTCCACGAGGCCGGCGTCTTTCATCGATGCGCAGACGCCCAGTTCGGGTCTGAAAGGCTGTTGCCCCCTGCCGACACCCGCCGAAACCGATACGATGGCCAAGGCGACTAGCCCCCTCAACATCGACTTCATTGCAATGGATAACACGTTAATACTTGAATATTTCATTTCCGGCCATGACCTGCCTTGCCTTGGGATCGAACGTGGCGCGTGTTCCGGTACGGTAGGCCGCATTGGCCATGATGCAGGCGACGGCATGGTTGTAACCGGCCTCCACGGGCGCGTTGGGGATTTGGCGAGACCGGACACAGTCCATCCAGTTGCGCATGTGCGCATCCGTCAGGAAATCCCCGCCGGTATTCGCGCCCGAAACGACTTGCACGTCGGGAAGCTTGTATTCTTCCAGCAGGTTTGCTTCCAGTCCCATCGCTTTGGCGGCACCGGCTTGAAGCCCGCCGGTCGGCGTGACCCTGTTCTTGTCCAGGTCGAGCATACCCCCATTGGCGTAGTAGAGTTCCTTGGTTTCTCCGGCCGAGTTGCTGAAGCGCGAGGAATAGACGACCTGGAAACCGCCTTCCTTGCTATCCAATGGCCCGTAGTCGAACACCGCGGTCAATGTGTCGGCGTTGGTGCGCCCGTCCTTCCACTGGTATATCCCGCCATTGGCGGTGACGCTGCGTGGGTAGGCCAGGCCGGTGAACCAATGCACCGTGTCTATCTGGTGGCACATCCATTGGCCGGGGATGCCTGATGAATACGGCCAGAAAAGCCGGTACTCCAGGTATTTCCGCGGATCCCACGCCTCATAGGGACGGTTTATCAGAAAGCGCTTCCAGTCGGTATCGGATTCACGGATGGAAGCCGCAAGTGCCGGCAGGCGCCACCGGCCCGGCTGGTTCACGTTCCAGCACATCTCGACCATCACGATATCGCCGAACCGCCCGGAGCGGATGTACTCGTTGGCCGAGCGGTAGTTACCGCCGCTTCGACGCTGGGAACCGATCTGAACGATGATATCGCTACCGTTTACCGCATCGAGTGCCATGTTGGCATCGTCCATCGTTTCGGCGAACGGCTTTTCGCAGTAGGCATCCTTGCCGGCTTTCGCCGCTTCAGCCAAGTGGAAGGCGTGCTGGAAATCAGCCGTGCTGATGATCACGGCGTCGATGTCGCCACGGTCATACAGCTCTTCGTTATTGCGGCACAGCGCAACATCGCCTCCCGTCTTTTCGCGGATGATGGCCGCCCCTTCTTTCCGGCGCCTGTCCCAGATATCCGACAGCGCGGCGAATTCGAAATCGAGCGCCTTGGCGTTGTTATTGAACGCGGGAAGCAGCGAATGCTTGAACCGATCCGAAAAACCGACAATGCCTACGCGGACCCGGTTGTTCGAACCGATGATCTTGCCGTAACTCGCTGCGCTCATCCCCAGTCCGCCGATGGTCAACCCAAGCGCGGAGAGGGAACTTTTCTTGATGAAATCTCTTCTGCTTTCCATATCTAAGCCCTATTTTATACTATTTTTCCACAAAAATGCCATAACGGCAAAAGTGCTATAACGGTTTATCTTAGCAACCGTAAAGATAGGTTTTATATTGGAAAATCCGGTTTGAAATAACAAAGATGTCCCCGACCTGTCGCAGCAGTGAAACTGCACATCGTCAGCGACATCCCCGGCCGTGGCGTACGCCCCTGGCCCCGGTTCGGCGAAACGCTGACCTCAATCGTGCCGTGGGGCTGGCTTGCGGGGTATTATCCCTGACCATCGGCAACCCGCTTCCGGATCGATGGAAACTAGTGTGATGATGGCGCGATTGCCAAAAAATTGGCCGCGGCCATGAGGCACGCGCCGTACGCCGCTTCCTCCTCGTGGGCAGACAGATACAACTCGGCACCGAACTGGCTTTCAAATGCCTGACGCAGCGCAAGATTCTTCTTGAGCGCGTTGCCCGCCCCTACCAACATCGTTTTTTCCCGCCGGATGGGTTCCGGCAGGCGATGGTAAAAACCAGATAACTCGGTTGCGATTCCTTTCAAAAAGCCGGCAATCAGATGCTCAGGCGTTAGGTTCGACATCGAGATGTTCGAAATGCGGCCGCGCAAGGCCGGATCGGATCGGGTTCCTGCAAACTGGGTATCCACTTGAAGCAGGTTATCCGCAAGGGCTTGGTCGGAAACCGTCGCCAGGTTCCGGTAGAAGGCCCTCTCCTCGGGTATTGGTGCGTTAAATAATGCCAATGTCTTTTCGAAAAACGTTTTCAACAGTACGATGGACTGGCCACCGCACAACGCCGCCCCGACGAGCATATAGCCGCCGCCCGGAAACGGACGGGTATCCAAGGAGGGCAGTTGGATAAAGTGTTCGGTGTAAACGGATACCTGACTACTCGTACCTACCGTAACACTGACCGACCGATTGACGTCGCTGACCGATCCCCGGAACGCCGCCTGGTTATCGCCAATGGCGGGATAAATCGGAATGTGTTGCCGGTAGTAACCGCAGACCTCGTGCTGATTGCAGACCTCCGGAAGTATACGGGCATCGATACCTGCGCGCGCAAGCGCTGCGTGGTCAAACTGCAGGCGTTCGAGATCGAATAATCCGAGACCCGCCGCATTGGAGGATTCGATGACAGGAGTGTTGCTGCCCGTCAACTTCATGACCACATAGTCCATCACCGTGCAGAGCTTGGCCGCATTGCCTGGCACGATCCGGTGCTTGGCATCGTAGAAATGGGTAACTAGACCATAGCCGGACGAAAGTGAATAACCGGTTTGCCCGGAAAGGAAGGACGCATGCGTTGCCTCCCCTCCGTCCATGCACTGGTTTCCTCGGCCGTCTTGCCAGGTAATCAGTGGACTGACGGCTTCTCCGCGCGCATCGACATACAATATGCCATGCATCTGTCCCGTTATTCCGATGGCCGCAACATCCGTGTAACGGCCCAGCAGATCTGCCAGCATATGTTCGACAAGATGGAGAATGCGGTCGGGGTCCTGCAACGCTTCCCAGGAATACGTACCGGATAGATTCGCATCATTTGGCTGCGTAACCGACATCACCTGGACCTGGTTGCGATCACACACCACGCCACTAATCGAACTGGTACCGATATCTATCCCTAAGAAATGCATACTGCAATCATCAATTGTTGTAACTAACGTTAAATCGTGTCAATAGGAAACACAGGTATGCAATACAGCACGTGAGCACCACCACCGCCCCCACCTGACCGCCCAATGTGTCGGCGGCGACGCCCATCAGCAAGGGAAAGACGCCTCCGCCGGCAATACCCATCACCATCAGTCCGGAAATCTCGTTGCTCCTGGCAGGCAGGTAGCCCAACGCCCGGGAGAAGATAATGGGAAACACATTGGCGTTGCCCAGCCCGATCAACGCCACGCAACCATATACCATAACCGCATCAAAACTAATATAAAGTCCGAAGATGCCCAAAAGCATCAAACCGACGCTGACACCAAAGAACGTGCCGGCGGAAAATCTGGCCAGGGCAAATGTGCCGACCAAACAGCCCACCGTCCGGAACAGGAAGTACAGGCTTGTGGCGTATCCGGCTTGGGCCAGGGTAATCCCGGCCCGCTCGATCAACAACTTCGGCGCCGTGATGTTGACGCCGACATCGATACCGACATGTACCAAAATACCCAAAAAGAGCAGCAGGATAACCTTGTCGCCGAGCATGGCGAAGCACGCAAGGAAGGACGAAGGCTCGCCGTCGACGGTATGTTCACGGATGGGGGTCATCACCAGGTACACGAATGCCCCTGCGGCAACAAATGCGAACACAGGGAACAAGAGCTTCCAATCGCCGGAATGGATGAGCGCCTGTGCGGCAATGATCGGGGCGATGAACGAGGCTATGGCCTTGACAAACTGGCCGAGCGTCAGGTAGCTCGCCAGCCGTTCGGCACGGACGATGTTACTGAGCAACGGATTGAGCGACACCTGCATCAGCGTATTGCCCAACCCCAGAAGCGAGAAACAGACGAGCATGGAAACACGTGTATACACCAAAAATGGGATGCACAATCCAGTCAATGTGACCACCAGGCTCAACAAGACGGTCCTCCTCCGACCGATCCTGTTCATGAGCATGCCGGTTGGAATGGAAAACACCAAAAACCAGAGGTATACCATGATCGAAAATGAATTGGCAGCAGTGTCTGACAACGCAAAGTCGCTTTTCACGTAATTGGTTGCTATCCCGATCAGGTCAATGAATCCCATGGTGAAAAACACCAGCATCAATGGGACCATCCTCGCTACAAACCGTTCTTGCTTCATCTGTCTTTTTTTCAGCTTTCCAAACACCTACCAACCTGCATTCTGCTTGTACAAGCCCCGTACATAGCTGATCTGAACCTCAGGAATCGGAAAGTACTCGTCCCGGTTCTTGGTGAAGTTCGCGTCGCGAAGGTAAGATCGCCTTGTCTTTTCCACCTCAAAGTAACCGTTCATGTATTCGGCGGCAATGCCCCAGCGTACCAGGTCGAAAAACCATTTTCCTTCGGTAGCGAACTCCAGATGACGTTCCCAGCGAAGTGCCTGCATGGCAAAGTCCCTGGTCCATGCCGGACAATTCTCACCCGGCCGGTAGGGTTGCACGTCAAAGCGCCCCGTCGGTGTGCCGTCGGCAAATTTTAGTCGGCCGGTGCTGTTTGCTGCGCGCTCACGGATCGCATTGATGAGTGCAAGTGCTTCGTCCATTTCCTGTTCAAGCTGGATGAGGGCCTCGGCACGCCACAACAGGACTTCGTCCAACCGCAAGACATCCCAGTTAAGCCCGGCCCCCATAAAGGGGTTGGTCTTCATGAAACAATCCGATTTGGGCGAAACCAACAATTTCTGGCTCATGGAATAACCGTAAACTTCGGGGGTACGCACCCAGCTTTCGCCCATGATGTACGTGGGATCGTATTTCCACGGCATACCGGGCAGGGCTGCCGTGTGCATCAGCCGCGGATCCATCGGCGTAGCCGCAAATGCGGTTCTATTGTCTAAGGTGGTTCCGCCATTGAAATGCTGAAAATCGGGCACCCCGTTGACGGTCTTGTACCGATTGAGCATGTTGACCGATGGTTGCAGGAATCCGCAGCAACCATAGTCTGAATTGACTGGCGAAACCAGCCAAGCGTTCAGTCGACCGACCTGGGTGTCTACCGTGTATTGGATTGCCCAGATAGACTCCGTGCCGTTCTCGTATTCGCACAGGAAGTTTTCGGCAAAATCGGGGGCCAGGCGCTTCCCGGAATTGTCGACGATGTCCTTACACAGTGCTGCGACTTCCGTCAGTTTTTCCCGGTTGATCTGCACGACGTTGTGGCGCTCATCCTGCTCGTAGGCGGCGAATAGGAGTGTCTTGGCGAGGTATGCTTTCGCGGCATATTGGGTAGGGCGGCCAACTTCGTCCTGCGCAGGCGGAAGCACGTCTGCGGCAAACCGGAAATCAGCGATCAGCTTGTCCCATAATTCGTTGTTGCCCAGCTCGTCATTGCTGACCTGATCATACATTTCCTGCGGGGTATCTTCGTCAATGTAGGGAAAGTGCTTGAAACATTGTTTCATATACATGTAAATGTGCCCCCTCAAAAAGCGCAACTCGCCGATGCGCTGTTCCCGGAGCGGATACTCGGCCTCGGTGAGGGCTTTTACCCTGCGTAGGGCTTCATGTACGCGACCGACGGCGACATAGTGTACCCACCACAGGTTGTCAAGATCGCCCACATTGGTGGGCTGCATATAGGTGAAAGTCTCCCAACGGTTGCGCTCGGCATTGTCATTCGTGCCCGAACCGCCTTTGTACGCCTCCCCACCGCGTACCGAACCTTCTTCGTAGGGCATGCCCATCTGTTTGTTGAAATGGTTCTGTCCGACAAATGAATAGGCCGCATTGATCATTTTCTCCACCTGAACGGGCGCATTGAGGTCTTCATCGGCCACGACGCCCTGTGGCTTGGTATCGAGCATGGATTCACATGCGCCGCACAATAGCAGCAGCAGGGCCAGACTTATTGGTTTTACCGAATTCATAGCTGAGTTTATTAGGGTTATTAAAACGAAACATTAATTGCAAAGGTCATGGAAAAGGGCATCGGATACCCGCTGCCGGGTGTTTCGGGATCCAGGCCGGTGTACGGGTTATTTCCCCACCGCTTACTGACCAACAACACATTGTCTGCGCGGAGACCAAGCCTGACCCGCCTCATCCGTAATTGGTCGATAACGTGATTGGGAATCGTGTAACCTAACTCGATGTTACGGATTTTCAGGTAGGAACCGCTTTCTACGTAGTACGTTGAAAACCGCCCTTCGTCGTTGTAGTTATTGATCGAAATGGCCGGTATGGTGGTATTCCGGTTGTTGGGTGTCCACGCATCAAGCAAACGGGTACCGTAATTTTCGCCCGAGGTGCTCAAGGCGTAGATGTCTGTCCACGACTTCCATCCCTGCACGTTCAGCTTCTTGCCCAACAGGCCGTTGAAAAAGACGGCCAGATCGAAATTTTTCCAGTTCATCGCCACATTCAAGCCGTATTCCATCGCCGGATCCTGGTTGCCCAACCAAGCGCGGTCCTGCTGGTCGATCCGGCCATCTCCGTTGATGTCCCTGAAGCGGATGCGTCCGGGTGCCGCACCTACCTGGGTGGCATGTGCCTCGACCTCTTCTGCCGACTGGAACAGCCCATCGGCGATATAGCCATACAGGGAGGTCCGCGAACGGCCCAGGATATTTTCATCGGTGCCGTTGCCGGCGAAATTGTTGATGACCTCAGCAGGCACCTTCATGATTTTCTGCCGGTTGTGCGAGACGACGCCATTGACCTCCAATCCGAAATCGCCGTACTGGTCGTTGTAATTTAGCGTCACCTCGACGCCCCGGTTGTGGATGTCTGCGCCATTCAGCCACATCTGGGCGCCCTCGCCCAAGGTAGCGACCGTACCGGGCTTCATCAGGATATCGGTGGTACGCTTGCTGTAGTAATCGACCGAACCACCGAATTTGTTGTTTGCCAGCGCAAAGTCCAATCCGAAGTTATCCTGCGTGGTGGTTTCCCACCGCAGGTTTGGATTATTGCGTTGCGTACGCCGGAAACCGGACGGCATGTTGCTGCCCCCCTGCCCCGAAAAATCATAAGCGGTACCCCAATTCCAATCCCATATCGATTCGTTGTCGTAAAGTGGGCGATACATGAGATAGGCCGCGTAATCGTCGATCTGTGCGTTTCCGTTCTGGCCCCACCCATAGCGCAACTTCAACATGGATAGGCCTGCCAGCGCATCCTGCATGAACGGTTCGTTGCTGAGTACCCAACCCAACGAAAAGGCCGGAAACGTGGCCCACCGGTTGTTTGCCCCGAATACCGACGAGGCGTCGCGACGTAGCGTACCCGACACCAGGTAGCGATCCGCATAGTTGTAGTTGAACTTGCCGAACCACGATATCAACGTGTTGTTGCTGGCGTTGCCGCCGTTCTCGCGATCTTCCTCGCCGGCATCCAGTTGCATGTAGTCGGGCGTCTCCAACGCAAATACCCGACGGCTACCCCAATGGCTCCGGTACGTATGGTCTACGGTTTCCTGCCCGGCCATCACGTCGAAGCTGTGTTTGTCCACGTTAAACACATACTGCAAGACATTGCTGTTGTTCCAATCGTAATTGAAGTTGGAGGTCTGGTATACGCGATTGCGGTTTTCGCTCAGGAATCCCGATTGGTAGGTGAGGTCCATGGTACGCCGCCAATAGCCGACGAAATCGACCCCGAACGATGACCGGAAATTCAATCCCTTGAGCAGTTCGACCTGCAGGAATGCATTGCCGAACAGCCGTAAATTATCCTGGTAGTTTTGCTCGTTGTCTTCGATAAGCCTGACCGGGTTCTGCCTATCGCTCATGCCGCCGATGGGTCCGCCCCAACCGATACCGTCTACCGTGTGAACCGGCACGATCGACATCAGTGACTTGGTACTCCCCAAGTTGCCGTCGCCGACATTGGAGGCCGATCGCCATTGGGAAACCGTAAAATTCTCACCGATTTTCAGTTTGCCATCGAGCCAGCCGTAGTCGGTGTTGATGCGCGCGTTGACGCGACGGAAGTAGCTGCCCCTGATGGTTCCCTTGTTGTCGTAGTAGTCTGCGGCAAAAAGCGCATTGCCGCTTTCCGTACCTGACGCAACCGTTACGTTATACTGCTGCACATGACCCGTGCGGAGGATCTCGCGCTGCCAATCCGTATCGGCCGAACGCATGGTTTTTGCCACCGGATCCAGGTATTCCCGCCATGTTACCCGGTCCAACACCCAATTTCCATTGGCATCCTGGTGATCTTCATATTGATACAAACCGCCATAATCTCGCACGAAGCCAATGCCGACCTGGTTTGGATCTGCCGCGGGATTGTCGTTTTTGATGGCCCAGTACTGCGCGATTCCGCGTTGTTCGGTATTCATCAGCTCAAACGGCTTGGCGCTGCTCGTAACCGTGTTGGATGCCGTAAACTCAACCGATGACCCTTTCCTGCCACGGCGGGTCGTGATGATGATCACGCCGTTTGCGGCCCGTGACCCGTAGATGGAGGCCGAAGAAGCGTCTTTGAGGACTTGGATGGATTCGATATCGAGCGTGGCGAGCTCCTCCATCGAACGCGTGGTGGGTGTGCCGTCGATAATGAACAACGGATTGTTGTTATTGAGCGTACCTTCGCCGCGTATACGGATGGCTGCCCACGGATTGGGCGATCCATTGACAGCCACATTCATGCCGGCTACCCTTCCCTGTACGGCCCGCATGGCATTTCCCGTGGGGCTGGTGCGAAGCTGATCGACATTGACGACGGATACCGCCCCCGTGAGGTCGGCCTTCCGCTGGCTGGTATACCCGGTCACGATCACCTCGTCCAGGTTGAGGGCATCCGGTTCCAACTGGATGGTCAGCCCGTTGACCGAAGAGGCCGCCAATTCTACCGTGCGGTATCCGACATAGCTGATGACCAAGGTACTGCCGCTGGCAACACGCAAACTGAAATGGCCTTGGCTATCGGTACTTGTGCTGTTGCGCATCGCTTCTTTTTCGGCAACCGAGACTTTGGGCATAGGCGCACCGTCTTTGTCCGACACGGTTCCAGATGCCACGACCTGCCCTTGATTGTGCAGATGGGGCACGCTGCCCGCGACTACCTGCCCAGCAACTATGCCGAGCACAAGCATGAGCGCGAACCGGCCCATCACTTTTTTTGATTGAACTATTTTCTGTTTCATAAATCAGGATTATTAATGTGTTAGTGCTTCAATGTTGATATCGCGGATCGTTGCGGCACCATTGTTCACGAAGAAAAACAGCTTGTTTCCTTTTTGCTCAAACAAGCGGTTCAGTACCGTGCGTTTTCCATTAATGGACACATCAAGGAAACCATCGGTCACGATGACATCCAGCAGGATCGGACCATGCAGTTCCTTCACTGCATGTATCGACGTGCCATGCATGTTTACCGTCTGTTCGTTCGGGTTGAGCGCCAATCGGTAACCATTCCGGAACCTATCCGTTGCGCGCAGATACAACCCAAGTTCTTCATAGTTCCCCGCCGGTTCGATGCGCATCGAAATCCGGTAATGAGCGGGCAACCCCTCGATTTCAGCTACGCCGATGTCGCCGGGGGCCTCCATAACGAGGCGTCCGCCTTGAACGGAAACACCTGCCGGTGAAGACACCGTGATCGCCGGCGTGGCCATTGGAAGCGAAGCGGGCAGCACCTCGGGCAGGAACTTGGTAGACAAGGTGCCATCGGGCTCCTGATCGATTTCCCGGAAGAGGATTTCTCCGCCCCAGATGCGTTCGCCATCATCTTTATCGCCTTTTCGATGCGGCGAATAGGCTACGGCGATACGGCGCCCATCCTTGAACCCGGCTGTTTTGTAAACGCACTCAAAATGTGCAGCCAAGGCCTGCGACCCGGGATAGATCCACGGTCCGTAAGGTTCTTTGGACATGACATAATAGGTATGCCCGGCAATGCTGTACAACAGGTAGTACCAATCGTTCCACCTGAAATAGTCTGCGCATTCGGGGGTTCCCTGCTGACCACGCAAGGGTGATTCCACTTCTTCCCAATGCTTCAGATCCGGTGAAACCAAATGAACCAGGTAACCGCCAAAACCACCGACCGTCGGCTCTTTGAGGTTGCCGGAAACAAAAAGATGGAACAGGCTGTCGTTGCCCTTGAAAACCTTTGGATCCCGGAAATCACGACTGATGCATGCTGCTGGGGCATGGTAAAACGGATTCGGCATTTGCTTCTTGAACGTATAACCGCCATCATCGCTTACCGCATAGCTGAGTTGCTCGTGAACGTGCATCCCTTCTTTTACCCGCGTAGCGTAAAACGCATAAAATCGATTCCCATGCGCGATGACCGAACCGGTACAGATCGATTTTTCCCATGCCTCGTCATCGATGCCCAACGCGACCGGATAATGCTTCCAATTTACGAGATCGGTGGTGGTACTCAAGGCCCACTGGTGTCCGCCCAATCCGTCCAAACCGGCATGATGCCCCTCATCCAACAGCCAATACAGGTAAAACGTACCGTTGTGATAATACGGCATACAGTCTCCCGAGAACAGGTGCGGCTCGACCGGCTTGAAATACTGAAGGTTGGTGGTCCGTTGGATTGTGGGATCGTAGTCTCTCACCACTTGGGAAAACGATGGCAGGGAAATGCTCAATAGTGAAAACAAAACGCCGCCTTTTAGCTGGTTAAGCGTCGTGTGCGGGTTGGATACGTAAAATCGCTGCACGTAACGAAGAAGGGTGGCAATCATAACATAACGATTAAAGAGGACATAACTGGAAACTTGCTGGCAAATATAGATTCGATATTCACAAAAACAAAAATAATTTGACAATATTTTTTTATCATTTTATTTACATAAAAAGTTTAATGATAAGGCATTTTAGACATCCAACCGGAAAATATCAACTGGATAAATTAAAATTCAATAGTTTGATTTTCAAATTATTAATAGATTTTAATTACCTACTTTAGCTCATACTTTACATTGAAGAAATGTAAACCTCGTAGTCGAACCGGTTTAAACAATGATCAAAATCTAAACAAAGCCACCATAAAAACTTTACATTTAACGCATATGTAAGTAAAAAAATACTTACATTAACTTATCATAAACCCCGAAACATTTAGTTACATTTGCCAGCGATCAATGACTGATTTCAATTATGAGCACTAAAATTGGCCACAAGACGATTTACGAAACCCTCAGGAACCAACTGTTCACAGAGGTTTTTCCGACAGGTGCAATGCTGCCGACAGAGATGGCCCTGGCAAAAAAGTTCGACGTTTCGCGCCCAACGATCGCCAAAGTCTACAACCAGCTGCAGGAAGAAGGGCTAATCAAGAAAACGAAGGGGTTGGGTACGGTGGTTACCTATAAAAACGCAAAGACGGTTTACACGTTTGGACTGCTTCTGCCCGGAGCCGGTGAGTCCGAAATTTTCTCCATCATTAACGACCAACTGCTTAAACAGTCTGAAACCGGACGGTTCAACTGCCTGTGGGAGGGTGCCACGGCGAGCAGCGCCGAAATCAGGAAAACGTTGATTGAGACGTGCTGTGAGAATTACATCACTAAAAAAGTGGATGGCATATTCTTTTCGCCCCTGGAACGCGTACAGGGGGCGCAGGAATTGAACCATAGCATTTGCGATGCCGTTAAACAGGCAGGCATCCCCATGGTGTTGATTGACAGGGACATCGTAGCCTCGCCACTCCGCAGTGACTTCGATGTGGTGAGCATTGATAATTTCCACGCTGGATCGGTGATGGCCCAACATTTCATGGAGCGAGGCTGCCAACGGTTGCTTTTCTTTTACCGCCCCGGTTCGGCAAGCTCCGTGGACCTCCGCATATCGGGTGTACGGGACACCGTATTGAAAAATGGTCACGAATTTGGCCAAAAGCACGTGTACTGCGGAAGTCCGGAAGACCTCGACTTCGTGAGGCAGATGGAAATGGTCCCCGGAAAAACCGGAATCGTGTGCGCGAATGATTCGACTGCGGCCGTACTGATGTCGTCACTCGATACGCTCGGCATTGAAATCGGGAAAGACGTCCTGATTTGCGGCTATGACGACATGAAGTATTCCAAGCACCTTAAACACTCGCTGACCTCGTTCAGGCAGCCTTGCGAAGAGATTGCCAACATCAGCATCGAATTACTGATGAGGCGATTGAAAGACAACAGCCGTTTACCCATTACCATTACACTGACGGGGACCATCGTGCCCCGCGAATCAAGCCAGTTCCGTCCTTAAACGTTTAAAATCATGAACAAAAAAACCATTCACTCGCCGGTGTTTTTACTGACGATGGCGAGCAGCTTGCTCTGCCTAACCTGCACCGAGCCGAAACAGCCGGTTCAGCTGAAGCTGCAGTCCGCGCCATGGACATTTGACGGCGGCGCTCCGACCAGCACCCTGTCGAAGACGAACGCACAAGCGACATTCGATGCGCCGTCTGACACGGGAAGCTTTACCATCAAACTGCGTGTAAACGTAGCGAAGCGCGAAGCTACGCGAACACTGCTCCATATACCCGGTGTGCTGGAAGTAACCTCATTTCTGCAGGATGCGGACATACGGGAGGCTCAGAATTATCCCGCTTACCCCCTCAGCGACGGCTCCGTACCGGTATTGCAAGCCGCGCTCCGCCTGCACCCGTTGCCAAACAGCTCCGAAACGGCCGTACGCGACATGCCCGTGGGCATCCCGCTTGGCATGTTGCCCGATCCACATGGGACACACGAGGTTGTGCTCCATTTTTCCGGCGTGGAGTGGACCATGTATGTCGACGATGAGTTGCTCGACAACGATTTCGCGCTGGGATACCCGCAATGGGGCAAGCAAAGCGCGTGGTCAATAGACACCGCCGCCGTGACCAAGGCCGAAGTGTTTTTTCCCGGGTTGACGCCGCGGAAAACCCAATTGGCGACGCCTCGCACGTCACCTGAAATCCAATACTGGACCCCTGGCGGACACAACACCTGGGTAGGCGATGTCGCCACGTTCTATCATGAAGGGCGTTATCATGTCTTCTACCTTTTCGACAGGCGCGGGCACGCCAGTAAATTTGGACGTGGCGGACATTATTTCGAACACCTATCGACGACTGATTTCAAAACGTGGACCGAACACCCTGCCGCCACACCCATAGAGACGCAATGGGAGACACTGGGCACGGGAACACCGTTTATCGCCGACGGCAAGTTCTGCATCAGCTACGGCCTGCACACCACCCGGATTTACCCCGCGGAACGGACCACGCTCCCGCTCTTATGGGATTACCACAAGACCAACGGGCTGACGGGTTCTTTCCGCTATGATACGATACCGGGATTCCCTGCCGGGTCCACGTATTCCATCAGCACGGACGGGATAGCTAACTTCAAAAAAACACACATCCTCTTCCACCCGTGCGAAAACCCGAGTGTTTATACCGATCCGGACGGAAACCTCCGGATGCTGGCCAACTACGGCGCGAAGGGTACCTGGGGTTCAGACTCCATCAACGGGGGATGGAAATCGCTCAATCCGGGGTTCCCGCCGGGTGGCGACTGTACATTCTTTTTCCGCTGGGGCGGTTTCGACTACGTGATCGGCGGGTTTACCGGCCTCTGGTCCAAACCGTCAGCCAATCCCGGGGACGAATACCAGGATGTCGTAAAGCAAGGCCTGGACTTCTACAACGGCATGTGTGTACCTGCGGTGAGCGAAATACACGGCGGCCGGTTCCTGTTGGCCGGATGGATTCCCATAGCGAACTGGGGCGGAACGTTAAACATCCACGAAATGATCCAGTATCCAGACGGCCGTATCGGCACCAAATGGATGGAGGAAATCATTCCTGCCACGGAAACTGCCAGACACCTCCCGCTCGGTTCGAGCGATGTGACCGAAACGCCAGCAACCGTACCGTCTTTCTTGCTGACCTTTGACGTATCGCCAGGCACCGACCTCGCTGGGAAACTCGGATTGGTACTGACCGGTGAAGGTAAGGATGAACATGCCTACGAATTCCAGATCAGTCCGCTCACCGCCCGTGCGCAGTACGGCAAAGGCAATCCATCAGCGTTTGCCGATAATGAAAAAACTTTGCGTGAAGGAGGTTTCCCGAACAAGGCCCGGCATTATGCCATCGAAAACCTGATCGACACGGACAAGCCCTTCGCCGTTCGCATGATCGTAAAATATGATGAAAAGTTCGGCGGTTCGCAGATTGATGCCGAAATTGCCGGGCAGCGTACGATGATTACGTTCTGCCCAGGGCTGCAGGTTGAAAAATTGCTGCTCCGAACCGATGACACACAGGTTAAAAACGTCATGCTCGCTGCGCTCACCCATTAGCCAGAAAAAACTGGCCGGCAAAGCCCTTGCAAAAATCCGCCGAGCGACCAATTGCGTTAATTTGCTAAATTAGCTCCTTGATTGAACGGACATGGGTATATTCACGTATCACTTGGTCAAAACTTCGTGCGTTTCCGCCTTGAAAGCGATGCTTTTTCCGCCGACGCCACAACGCGCTGGCGGTCTTATCCATGCGGAATGCATGACCAACATGACGCTGGGTTCTGCCGTCTTCTCCCCTTCCCGGATACGACCAAGGCAACTTGCGGCCGCGGAATCGGCGTTAATGCCGTCGTTAAAAACAAAGCCCCGAAACGGGGAGGATCGGGGCTTTTTCTAACTAACCAATTATAAACCTAAATTATGAAAAGACACTTGTTATTTACTGCTATGATAACGCACAACGCATCGGTTTTGTTTCATGCGGATATGTTAATGAATGTTAAAAGCCTTGTATTTCCTCATTTCGTCCGTGAGTTTGGAAACGGCGTACGCCACGATGGTCGCATCGTCCACCCAGCCCATTAACGGAACCAGATCGGGGATTGCATCGAGCGGCGAAACGACGTAAGCGATCGTCGCCACGATGATGGACAGGTTCCACTTATCCATGCGGTACCGCCCGGCAAATACATCCTTTCCCATGGCGATCAACAGCCGGAACTCGTCGACTTTGTCATGGAGGTACGTCGATTTGCTTTCTGCCTTAGCCCAGTCTTCGCCGTCGATCCGACGCCTACGGAACAATTCGAATAGCAGGATCGCCCTATTGAAATAACTTTTCTTCATGTTGCTTCCCATCAATGAACAATGCGACAAAGGTAGCCAATTTCACGCGCATTGAAGGCACCTGTGAATCAGTGATCGCTGATCAGCGGCAAACCGTCCAACAGTGCCTTCAGTTGTGGGCTGGAAGGCCGCGGCGCATTGTTGCTAACGATATTGCCCTGCGGATCGATCAGGAGAAACCTGGGGATGGCCGTGATGTTGTATGCTTGGACAAACCCGGATTCAAAAGCGTTGTCTGCCAATAGCTGGATGCCGTCCAATGCCTTTTCCGCTACGAAAGCCCGCCATTTTTCACGGTTTGCCTTGGTGTCGATGGAAAGCGTGATGAATCGGATGTTCTTGCCGCGATAGGCGTCTTCCAGCTCATCGAGGTAGGGAAACTCATAAACGCACGGGCCGCACCAGGTAGCCCAGATGTCGATGAACACATAGGTACCCTTGAAATCGTCCAGTGAGCTGGTGCCCCCGGCGAAGTTTTCGTAACCTACGAATTTGGGCGACGGCGAGCCCGGAGCGACGCTTTTCAACGTACGGTACCGTTCGCCCATGATGCGCTTGTGCGACTCATTCGTCGATCCGGACAGGAATGCGGCGTAGAATCCTTCCAGATCGGCCGAATGGGCGATGTAGGTAACGGCGAACTTGAACAACAGGCTGTCCTTGATAAACGGGTCTTCGATCGCCGCGAATTCCTGCAACGTCGCGACATCCAGTGGGATCCCTTCGGCCGCATGCCGCCCTGCCGCCCTGCCGGAATGGTGTCCTTGGATCAGCTGGCCGTAAGACGCCGAAAACAGGAAGTCTCGTCGGTCGGTATAATCGATTGTGTCCAACTCTGCGGCAAAACCGCCAGAAACCCCGAAATCGGCCTTCTTCAGGACGGTCCGGTGGAAGCGCCCGTACTGGTTGAGTCCATGCAGGTACTCATAATGGATGTTACGTGTCTCCAATAGCCTGTACTCCGCCGAAATGCCGTCTGTCGCCGACAGCGCCCGCAGGCAGGCTTCCTTGACGTCCAGGTAAACCTGCCTGAAAAGTGGTTCGTCCAGCTGAAAGAGGGTCGAAATGCTGTCGGTCATGGCCGCTTTGCCGATTTGCACCTTCAATGCTTCCTTTCGCGACAGGTAGTCGTTGATGGCGGCGCCTTTGCCCGAAAACCGGATGGTGGCGTTGAAATCAGCGGCATCATAGGTGAAGTGCAGGTCCTTTCCCCGCTCGAAATAGATGGTCAGCCGGTTCTTTGCATCGTCCATGAACCGGTAGTGGCCTGACGCCAACGCGAGCGTATCGCTGAAGTGCCCGTCATCGGCGAGCCCGATCGCTATTTTCTTGTCGTTCACGTAGAGGAATACCTCGTGGCCCGCGGCGTGGATGACTTGACCGGAAAACACCAAATCGTCATTGGGTTTGCCCGTGGCGTCGGCGGTACCGAATGCGGCGATGGCACCCATCGCCAATAGGGCAATGCCCTTGCTTATTGCTTGCATGATCATTCCGTTGTCGTTTTCATTCCGATTGTTCAATCCCTGGCGTTCTGCTCGATCTCCCCATTCAGTTGGATGTACTTTTCGCCGATGGGCATCACCCAGTTCCTGCTGCCTGGAGCCACCGTGACGGTTTGGCCGTCATAGGTGCGGGCGATCGAGATGGCGTCTTGATCGGATAGGTTATAGCGCTTGATGTCAAATAGCCGGTCGGCGTTGGTGGATGCCAGCTCACGCCGGCGTTCATC
Organism: Parapedobacter sp.; assembly: GCA_037190485.1. Lineage (GTDB taxonomy): Bacteria > Bacteroidota > Bacteroidia > Sphingobacteriales > Sphingobacteriaceae > Parapedobacter. Next base: position 164,640 of record JBBCJB010000012.1, on the reverse strand, counting down.
CTTGACGAACCGCAACAGCTCGGCCTGATCGGCAATGGCCACCGGCGCGTAGGCCGCTGGCGTGAAACGCTTGATCCGCAACGCGTTCAGGTCGTCGTTGGCCGCGGCTACGTTTCCCAGGCGGGCATGGCATTCGGCGCGGATCAGGTACAACTCGGGCGTATTGATGCCTTCCGACGGATTGCTGACGGAAAAGCGTGCGCCGTACAATAATCCATCCACATCCTGACCGAAAAAACGATGGTCGCGGATGGGCGTGTACCACTCCCGCCGGACGTCGCCATCTTCATAAAGGGCCATCAGTTCCGCGGAGGGCGACGTCGACAGCAAGAAGTTCCGTTCCTTGAACCAAACGATCTCCGGATCGGTGATTTGCGCCGGGTAGACGCGCAGGCCTTGCGCAAAGGCGCTGATCGGGTCATTGTTGATATCGCGGAGCGTGCTTTGCAACGCCAGTGCCTGTTGAATGGCCGTCAACGCCTCGGCATAATTGGCCTGATACAGGTAAACCCGCGCCAATAGACCGTATGCCGCGGCCTTGGAGGGCCTGAATTGGAGGGTCAAGGGTTGCGTATCGTCAAGGTGTTCCGTACCGAACCGGATATCGGCGAGCACCAGCTCGTAGACTTCCTGCACCGAAGCGCGCGTGAAATCAAGGCCGGTCAATCCGATGCCCGTTCGGATGGGCACGCCTAAATCGGTACCGGCACTTGCGGCGTTGTAGTGCGTGGCGTACAGGTTGACCAGGTTGAAGTAGGCGTACGCCCGATGCAACCTGGCCTCGGCCTCCAGGCGCCTTCTTTCCGGCGAATCGTCGGGCACCTGCCCGAGTCCTTCGAGGATGACGTTGCTGACGTAAATCTGTTCGTAGTAGTTGTTCCAATCCACGTCATCCTGGGTGGGGGAATAGATCGCGTCTTCGAAAAGATAGGCCCGGAGGTTCTCTTGCGACGTACCCAGTGCCCTGGCGATATCGAGGTCGAAAAACACGTTGTCGCCCAACAACGCGCTGACGCTATGCCGGTTCCGCAAGCCCGCCGTGACCGCACCACGGCCGGCACCTGAATTCGGATTGTCCAGCAATAGCCTGAAATCCTTCAGCCTGCTGGGTATGAGGACGCCTTTCGGCTGGATGTCCAGGTAGCGCTCACGGTCGCAGGAAGCGGCTGCGAACAGGCACAGTGCCGTAACGATCGTATATGTAAATCTGTTCATGGCTATCGATTTAAAATGATGCGGAAATATTCACCGTATAGGTGGGACGGGTCGGGATATAGACGCTTTCTGGATCCACGCGCCACGGGTTAACGCTCCAAACGGCCAGGTTGTCTGCCTGCAACCCCAACTGCAACCGCACCAGCCCCAGCCGGTCCAGCACGCGGTCATTGAAGGCATAGCCGAAACCCACCTGGCTGAGGCGGATATGGTTGGCACTGCCCACGAATTTATCGGAGTCGCGGTAATAGCCATAGCCGCTCTGCGCGCGATCGGCATAGGCCGGAAGTGCAGGGATATCGGTCACCTGCTCGTCGCCGGGCTTTTGCCAACGGTGCATGAAATCGGCCGGGACATTCGCCAACGGGATGGAACCCGGTACGTACGTGGCGATGGCGCCATTGTACCGGAATACGTGCCCGGCCTTGAACGTCGTGAGCGTTCGCAAGTAGAATCCCTTGTAGTCCAACTCATTGATCCATGAACCGTAGCGCAACGGCACCAACGATCCTTCTTTCAGCAACGCATCCACGTTGGAGATGAACGTCCTGGCATTCGTGATGTTGCCCCCCTCGTTGACGAATTGCGGAGCCCCATTGGCGTCCAAACCGGCATAACGGTAGCTGTAGATGGTCCGCAGGGCCGCGCCCGGCACAGCCACCGTGCCGTTGACGTAGTTGGACAACTGGTCGTTGGGTACTTCCACCTTTTTCAGGGTGTTGGTATTCACGCTGAAGATACCGGTGGTGGTGTACCGGAAATCACGTGAGTTGATCACCCGAAAGCCCAGATTGAGGTCGACCCCCTCATTGCGCAGCGTACCGTTGTTGATGAGCGCGCCCTTCAACCCAGACGTGGGGTTCAGGCTCGTATATGCCAAGAGGTCTTCGCTGTCCTTGATATAGTACTCGACACTACCGCTGGCAACGTGGTTGAACAGCGAGAAATCAAGCCCCAGGTTCAGGGTCCGTGTCCGTTCCAGGCGCAGCTCCGGATTCGGGACGCTGATGATGTCGGCATTGAAACCGGTGAACGGGGGAAAGCCCCTTTTGATCCTGGCCTGCAGAAACGGGCTGGTGCTCCTGTCCACGTTGCCATTGGCCCCATACGTCGACCTGAACTGGAACGCGTCGATGGCTTCGTTATCCGCGAAGAGGTCCTTGGCCACGTCCCATTTGAATCCGAAGGAGTACAGGGGGATGTTCTTGTACCGGTTGGAGGCGCCGAAAAGGTTCGTGTCGTCCAAACGCGTACTGGCTGAAACCGTGTACCGATGGTCAAAGGTATATGCCGCATTGGCATAATAGGATATAAACCGGTTTTCCACGAATTCGTTGATGGAATTGGCGGGAATCAGGCTATTGACGATCAACGGTACCGAAGGCCTGTACGTGGTCACGTAATCCGGGCGCACCGAAGACAATGACTGTTCGTCGAACCCGTATTTCCGGTCGGTCGACCGCTCGAAAATCGTCTTGCGCACTTCGTAACCCGCTATCGCGTTCAGCTGGTGCCGTCCATCGCCGAATAATCGGTTGTAATCCAGCTGGGTCCGAAAGGTATGCGCCCGCTGGCTACGTGCATCCAGGTCAAGTATCGAACCCAACGGGATGGCATTCGACAGGGCCAAGCCCGCATTGTCGACTTGCGTGAACAGGTTGACCCGCGCCCTGGTGAAAAAGGAATGCTCGTTGTAGAGATTCCGGTCGTCCTGCTGGGACCATTCATATTGGTATTTCGCATTGACGTCAAGCCCGGCCAGGATGTGGTAGCTGGCACCGGCCTGCATCCGCATCGCGGTTTCGCGCCGTACGTTGTCTGCATTGTCCAACTCCTCCTTGATGTTATAGCGGAATGAATACGGGATGCCGCGATCCAGCGCGAGCTGTGAGCCCTGCGGGCCGTAACTGTAGAAATGCTGCATGGGTTCGTAATCGCCGTCGTCGCCGATGATCCGGCTGGTGATGGGGACGGTGTTCAAAAACGTGAGCGCATTGGGGATGCCCGAACTGGCGAGCCCGTCGGCGACCGTGCTTGCCGCGAAATTTTCCTTGGATTGGGAGAAATTTACCGCGCCGTCGACCTTGAACCGGGAACTCACCTGGAATGTATTGGAAAACCTGACCAGGTATTGATTGGCGCCCGTACCGAAAAACTCGCCGTCGTTGCCGTTGTAACTCGCGGACGATACGAAATCGTAGCTTTTGCTGCCGCCTGCAATCGACAGGTTATACTGCCGCCAACGCTCGGCCCGTTGGATGATGGCTGCGTACTCCTTCCTGCTGTCGGTCATCGAAAGCCGCCGTAACCGCTCTTGCGCTTCGGCGGCCGTAAGGTCGCCCCGCTCCTGCAGTAGCAAGGTCTCGGCCACGGGGTTGATTACCCTGCCGGAATTGGCATTCAAGACGCCCGAGAACAATTGGCTCAGCGGATAGAAACCGCCGATGTCATACAGCGCCTGGTGATAGGCCACCTGCGTGGCAGGGCCTCCCAACGACGTATCGAACAGGTCTGGTTCGGGGGTGATCGCGGTGTTTACCGAGGCATTCACATTCAACTTGCCGTCGTGCCTCCCTTTTTTGGTACTGATGACGATCACGCCGTTGGTAGCGCGTATCCCCCAGATGGACGCCGCGGCGGCATCCTTTAAGACCGTGATGCTCTCCACGTCGTTCGGATTGATGGTGTTGGCCCCCTGCTCGATCGGGAAACCATCCACCACGACCAACGGGTCGGTGTTGGCGTTGATCGAACTGAGTCCACGGACAATGAACGCGCCATTGGCATCCGTGGTGACACCTGCAACCTCGCCTTCCAGTTTGGAGAAGATGTCTTGGTTGATCTTCCTGTCCAATGTCGATCCGCTTACGTGTTCGAACGATCCGGTCGACCGTTCTTTCGGAAGGGCTTGATAGCCGGTATTGAACACGACGGCCACCTCACCCAATTGGCTTGGGATGGCTTTCAGGGTAATGGTACCCACGTTGGCGGCGGCCTGCACCCTATGGCCCATGAATCCCACGTAACTCACCTCCAGCAGCGCGCCGTCCGGTACATCCTTCAACACGAAAAAGCCTTGCGCATCGGTCATGGCTTGCAAGGCCGTGCGTTTGCCTTCGGCATTGAGTACGCGGATGGATGCGCCGACAAGCGGCTGATTCAGCGAATCGACAATGCGCCCCCTGACCTGTTCGAAGACGGGGATGCGGTTTTCGGGCACACCTTCGACCGGGGCCTTCTTCCGGATCAAGATATTGTTCTTGTCGATCCGGTAGGCGAAGGCCGTATGCTCCAGGGCAGCGTCGAGCACTTTTTCGACGGTCGCGTCCTTCACCCGTACGTTCACCTTGGTGGTGCGCACCTCGGGGCTGTCGTAGAAAAACAGGTAGCCGGTCTGGGCCTTGATGGCCTGGAGCACATCCTCCAGCGTCGCGTCCTTCCTATCCAGCGTAACCTGCTGGCCGAACACGTTGGCGCTGACATGGACGAAGCACGCGACCAGCAGCGTGATGATGAGGTTTATACGCATAACGACCTGCTTGAATTGCGTAGTATCAGTTAAATCCATATGTTTGTATGGGTTGGGTTTTATAATACCTTAGTTGGTTAATTCCGTTGATAATGGGTAACCCGACCGTCTTGCCGGATAGTGTTTTCGAAGGCCCTATCCGGCTTTTTTGTGCGGTACACCCTGATGGGAGACGGCTATCGACCTGTCTCTGGGGGCTGGCATGTCATGTAGGGTGTTCGCTCATGGTCCTTTCATTCTGTTTGGTTGTTGGATAACGTGATTTTCTTGCCGTCGATGCGGTAACTGACCCCGAAGAATTCCAGCATGGCAAGTACTTCCGACGCATTGCGGTCACGCGGTATTTCGCCCGTGAATTGGTTGGTGGGCTTTGCTCCGGCGTAGACCACCTGTACGTCATACCAGCGTTCCAATTGCTTCACCACCGCGTCGATGTCCGCATCGCGAAAGTAAAAGAGGCCGGATTTCCAACTGGTGTATTGCTCGGTATCCACGTTACGGACTACGGTGGCCGCGTTGCGGGTGGTGGCTTGTTGGCCGGGCCGCAATTGATTTACGGCCCCGGATTCGCAGTTTACGATTTGAACGCGTCCCTCCAGTAACGTGGTCTTGGTTTCACGGTCGTCCGCGTATGCCGATACGTTGAACTCGGTACCGAGCACCTCGACCGCCTGGCTGCCGGTTACCACGCAGAAGGGTGCCTTTCGCCCATTCGTCCGCCTGTCCGCTTGTTCACGAATGTCGAAATAGGCTTCGCCCTCCAAAAATACTTCCCGCGACCCGTCGTCGAAACGACTGGGGTATCTCAGCGTACTGCCCGCGTTGAGCCAGACGCGGCTGCCGTCGGCGAGGGTGACTTGGTAGGTGCCACCCTTTGGTGTGGTGAGCGTGTGAACCTGTGCGCTTGCGAACCCGTGGTCTCCCCCAGCCGCCTGCCCCGGTTCAGCTGTTCCCCCGTTCCCTTGTCCATGGAGCACGGAGCTCCCGTCGAGGTAGGTAACCCCATCGGCCACCACGATGCCCGCCTGCGCTTCGCTCAATGAAATCGTACGGCCATCGGCCAATGTCAACGTCGCGCGGTTGCCGCCGGGTGGGATGTCGCCCGCTCGCAACGCTTCGACCGATGACTGACGACTAACGACTGCGATGTAAGCGACAACGGAGGCTACAAACAATACCGCCGCAGCATAAGGCAGCCAGCGATAAAGGACGTTCTTTCTGGGTTTGGGCGCGTGGATGGCCAACTTCAGTTCATTGAGCATGGTGTCACGGATGGTATCACGCTCCTGTTGGGGCAAATCTGCGAACGCATCGTGGTGGGAGTCCAGGTAGCGATCCCACTCGCCCAGGAAATCGCTTTCCTGCGGCGTGGCGCGGCCCTTGACGTACCGCCTGACCATGTGTTTCAGTTGTTTACCGTTGTTGAATCCTTCCATCCGTGGGCGGCTTTCATCCCGCCGCTATTAGGTAAGTGACACAACCCGGAAAAAATCCCAAAAGAAAATAAAAAATTCCTTCACCACCCTTTCCACAGCGTCAGTGCACACAACAGGGCGAGGTAGTGGGCGTACTTGGCACGGAGTTCGGCATAGGCCGTGGTCAGCTGGTTCTGCACGGTCTTGCGCGATAGTCCGAGCCGTTCAGCGATCTTGTCGGTGGGCAGGTTATCAACAAAGTGAAGCAAAAAGATGCGACGGCGCTTATCGGGTAGCGCAGCGATCCACCGATCAAGCAACTGCCGAAGCTCGCCCTCAAGCAGGGTATTGTCGGCGAAGAGACTGGATACCAGCGTTTGCTCGAACGTTTCGTAATAGGGGGCGCGGCGCGACTGCTTGGCCAGCCGCCGGTAAGCCAGGAAACGAACCGAGGCATGCAGGTAGGCCGACAGGTCATCCGCCCGAAGGCTGTCCCGGCGATGCCACACATCCAGGAACACTTCCTGCACAATATCCTGACACACCTCGCGGTCACGGACGCGGTTATAGGCATTGCTGTACAAACTGGCCCAATACCGGTGATAAAGTTCCGTGTATGCCGGTTCACTGCCTTCGTTCAGCAGGCCGATCAGCTTTTCATCCGTCAGGTTTTTCAGCGATTCCATGATTTTCTGCCGCTTTCGGAACGTAAAGGTAGGGCGGCGGATCGAGAAACACGAATTTATTTAAAAAAAGTGGGGTTGATTGGACCTTAAAATTTCCTGCCGCCTTACAAACGCAAAGGCAGGCAGGAAATCAGGGCAGTGAGACTTCGGGTTATTCTAATTACTTGCTTTTTACGGCATCGTCGTTATCAGTACAAACGTGTGGCCGGGGAGGGTAATGGTCCGCGACTGCCCGTTGTCTAGCGAAATGGTCTCGGTGGTGCCCGGCACGGCGAATCCATTGGCATCCACACCACCGGCAAAATCAGCCCCCTCGCCTGCCGTAAAGGTGTACACCTTGGCATTCGACAGGGTCACCGCGGTTTCCGACTTGAGCCGGATGGTGTACTCAGCCGCATGTGAATTGGCTATGGCAATCGTATGTTTGCCATCGTGCACCGCCGAAACGGCCTGTAGACCCTTCTTGACCGGAACATCCATTTGTAGAACGGTGCTCCCTACCGGGAAGTAACGGCAAAGCAACGATATGGGGTAAAACCACGGCCGGACGGCCTCATCCGCGCGACCGCCAAAGCGTTCTTCGCCGAGGATGTTCCAGAACCCCCACCGCTTCAGTTGGTCCTGCTGGTCTTCGTACATGGCGTCGTCCATATTCCAAAGGATGACCCCGTTATAACCGGCCAGCATGTTCTGGATAACGGCATCGGCCACATCGACACCGTAGAAGGCATCGTAGACCATCATGTTGGAATCGTCGCCCGCGAAGGGATCCGCCGCGATGCGGGCCAGGTTGGCAGCGCCCAAGGCCGAGTTCGGGTTGTACTTGAAGCCGAGCTCGCCCATGATCATGGGCTTGCCCGCGGGAACGAGTTGCTGGTAGGCCTGGATGACGCTGCGGTAGCTCCCCCCCTTCACCTGGTCGTCGGTCGGGTACGAATGGATGTCGTAGGCACCGATCTTGTCGCCGAAATGCGCGGCCGGCCGGGTAATCCAGTCGGCCAGGCTGGTGTCATTCCAGATGGCCACGTCGGGGGCAATGACCGTGATACGGGTATCCAGCCCTTTCTGGGCCATCAATGCGAAGATGTGTTCGTAGGTCTGTTGCCATAACGCGTAATTCCCGCCTATCGACGACCAATCGCCGGCGGGTTCATTGCACATGTTGTAGTATTTGAGGCAGGTGTACCCTTTCACATCGAGCAGGTACGTCAAAAAGTCGGTGGAACGGTTCAACCAATCGGTATCGACACGGCCATCCACCAGGGCGCGCTCGCCCCATTCGCCATACATCACGTTGATGCCTTGCTCCTCGCATAAATCCAGTATCCGAAATAGCACGCCCTCACTCTTTTCGGGTGTATACACGCCATCCACCAGGTAGTTCCACCCTTGCGAGGCCATGATACGGATCAGTCCTGGCCGCATGAAGGTAACGCGCTCCCGAAGCGCAGCCCAATCGGCTTCATTGAAGGTGGCGCTGCCCGTCCACCGCTGGATGTTATCGTATCCGCCCCATTGCGGGCCGATGCCTTCAAATGGCAGGCTCGACACGGGCGTGGTTTTCAGCACCAAATCGTTATCGATGTTCTTGGCGTCGAGCTTAACGTCCTGGCAGGCCGGAGCGACGCCGGCGAGTGCCATACTCAATAGACAGCTATAAAATTTCATCACTGGTCTCCTTTCTTAACCTGTATCCAATATTTTTTTGCATTCTCCACAAATTTCTCCCGGTCTTTGTAGATGTCAATCCAACTAAAACTGGGAGTCAACTCAAACACAAAAGCCTGGTTTTGTACGGTGAGTTGGTTATTCGATCCGTCTAACGTCTCGGTTCCGCTTCCGACGAAACGGCCGGTCGAGACAACGCCCCCGCCTGAAAACGTGATCGTTCCCTGGCGTGAATTGCGCTTCCACGTACCTTCGCCCATCGGCATGGTGCGATACTTTCCATTCACATCGATGGGTGTGCGGGTGTTGTCCGGATCATCGATAAATGTGAAATCGGCATAGCGGCCGTCCGCACCGGCATCGTTAACGACCTTGCCATAAGCATCGCCTTCTTCGCTGATGCCTTCTAAGGTAAACGTGAGGATATTGTCGTATTCCGCACCCGGACCGGTACCGTCCTGCCGCCAGTTCCACGAACGTTCGGCCATGTCAACGTAAGCGGCCGCCCCGCCATACTCAGGCCAAGCACCCCCGTAAACCGACAGGGTCGTGATTTGCCAAGTGCCCACCAGGTCGTCGGTAAACGGCACATACTGGATAGTCCAGGTACGATCCTGCCCGGTTTTGGACCGAACCACCAACTGTGCGGTGTGGTTGTTGTCAAAGACCAGCGCATCGCCTTCCGACAGGTTGGATTGGGCACCGTACGAAAGCTCGATGCGTTTGATGACGAGTGTATTCGCGTCGCCGGCACCGACGTTGTACATAAAGGAAACGCTACCATTGGCCTGTGCATCGCGTTGGATAGTAGCGGTGCCGACCTGGTTTTCAAATACGATATCGATAATGGCGCGCTCGTGGTTCCATTGCTGCTGGCGGATATCTTTCATGACATCGCGTTTACAGCCCGACAAGAGCAACACACAGCAAGTAAATAGCATGTTCGTTTTCATGTCCTCAATTTTTAGGGATACTTGGATTAAGGTCGACTTCTTTCTGTGGAATGGGATAATAGGCTGCCTGTGCTTCGGAGATACCCGATGCGGCGGCACGCGGGTCGGTAGCTGTCACCCGCGCCTTTCGCCGCAGGTCATGCAGGCGCTTACCTTCGAACGCAAATTCAAATGCGCGCTCCGCCACCACGGCATCGCGGAAGGCCGCAGCACCGAGGCCGGCGGGCAATCCATCCAGACCGGCGCGTTGCCGGATGGCGTCTACCCATTCGTACCCTTCGGCGGTTGGCCCGACGGCTTCCGAAAAGGTGAGTGCGATATCGGAGAAGCGGATCAAAAACGGACGGGTGCTGGATTTGACCCCCACAAAGTCCGGATCCACGTACTTCCGCGTGAGGTAATAGTCGTTGTCCTCCCAAGCGGATCCGTCTGCCTGCGTGTAAAACCGCCTGGCCATCAACTGGGTTTTGCGCCTGTCGTCCGCGGCGTAGCTGTCTGCGAACAGGTCGGTGGTCATAAAGACCCCCCATCCCATGTTCGTAGCCCGGGTGTAGGTACCGTCGGGGTTGGGAAACCACAGGCTAGCGCCATTCTTGTAGGGGATGAACATCTTATCGATCGAGGAGAAGTTGCCTTCGGCGATGCCCGACCGATCCATGGACATGATGAAGATGTGCTCGGGCCCCTCGGGTTGCCTGGTGTCGTAAATGGAAAGCAGATCGGGCGAGAGGCCGTATTCGGTTTGCTCGTAGAGCACCTTACGCCCCCAATAGGCCGCACTGTCATACGCCAACGACACTTCACGCCGCATCTCCCGATACAGGTTAACCTGGCTTTCCTTGGACGAGGCCATGCTGAGGTAGGCTTTGGCCAACAGCCCCTGGGCAGCCACGCGATCTGCACGCCCGACGGTACGCTGCACAGGCAGGTTTTCGGCAGCAAAGCGCAAGTCGGCGATGATAAAGTCATAAAGCTCATCCATATTGGCCGCCAACGGTGCAGCCGTTTGCATGGCCGTCGTAATGGCCTGTTTATGCAACGGCACCAACCCAAAGGTCTGCGCCAGGTAGTAGTAGTTCCAGGCGCGGAGGAAACGGGCTTCGCCCAGCACCCGCGTCTTGAAATCGTCGGGCAGGCTGCCGCCGATGACGTTATCGATGACCGCATTGGCACGGTTGATGGCAATGTAGCCGTATTTGTAAAAGAGTTCGAGCTGTTCGTTTTCGCGGAACAGGGAGTAATCCCACCGGTTGATCTCTTGCGAACCGAACCCTTCCTCGCCTTTCACATCGCAGGTTTCGGTGGCCAGTTCGTGGATATAATAGATGGCCCGTACATACTCGTTGTACGAAAACGTGTTGTAGGCGTAGTACAGCGCTGACTCGGCATCGTCCATCGTCCGGTAAAAGTTCGCTTCGGAATAGAAGCCATAGGGCTCTTCATCCAGGCTACAGCTGCTGAAGCCGAGCCCAAGTGTCAACATCAATATGATTAGATAGTTCTTCATGTCAATAGGTCGTTAAAACGTGAAATCAATACCGAATGTGAATGCACGCAGTTTCGGATATCCGGCGCCGTAACGTCCGTCGAGTCCAACCTCGGGGTCATACCCTTCGAATTTCGTAAAGGTGAAGGGGTTTTCGGCATTGATGGAAAGACGCGCCTGATCGATCCATGACGCCCGCGGGAAACGCAGCGTATAACCGAGGTTCACATTCTGGATGCGCAAGAAACTGCCGTCGCGGATGAACCAGTCGGAGGTGTAATAAAGCCGTCCCTGGCGGGCGCTCGGATAATCCTGCGTGGGGTTATCGGGTGTCCAGCGCAACGGCGCATACAGCGACGAATTGTACATCCCTGCCCACAGCACATCGTTACCGAACACGCCGTTCAAGAAGACGCTGGCATCGAATCTTTTATAGCGTCCGCGCAAATTCAGGCTGGCCAGGAAATCGGGATTGGGGTCGCCGATGACCGTGCGGTCGCGCGTATCAAACATCCCGTCCTGGCTGAGATCCAGGTACCGGTATTCACCGGCTTGGGCTTCGGCGCCGAGCAGCCCCGCAGCGGCGCCCTCCCGTACGGATTGCAGTACACCGTCTACCCGGTAGCCATAGAACACATTGACGGGCAGGCCAACCGCCAGGATATTGGGCGAGGGCTCCCGGAACGGATCGACACCGCCGCCATAGTATTCGTACTGGACGCCTGAAAGGTAATCGGTACTCAACCCGGAGGTGATGGCGTCACCGAGACTCACCACCTTGTTGACATTGCGCGAAAAAATAAGCGTTCCTGCAAAATCCCAGTCGTTGCCGCGCACGACATCGGCATCAACCGTAAATTCCACACCGCGATTGGCAATCTCGCCGTCATTGACCCACATGCGATCATAGCCGGAACTGAGCGAAAGGAAGCGCTCGCGCAGCAGGTCAAAGGTATGCTTGTCGTAGTAGTCGGCCGTAAACCGCAAGCGATTTTGTGCCACGGCAAAATCCAACCCCACATTGTACTGGGCGGTGGTTTCCCACTTCAGGTCACGGTTGGGAATCCCTCCCCACTCCCGGTACCGTCCACCCACGCCGGTATAGCCGATCACGAATCCGGGGCCGATGGCGGTATTCCATGCGCCGTCGGTATAAAAGGTCTCCAAGCCGTACCGACTCAAGGTCTGGTACGGGGAGATACCCTGATTGCCCGAGATGCCATAACTGGCCCGGATTTTCAGCTCATCAAAAAAGCCGATATCACGCAAGAAATCTTCTTCGTGCAGCTTCCAGCTCACGGCGCCGGATGGGAAGTAGGCCCATTTGCTGTTCTGGCTGAACTTGGACGATCCATCGGTACGCATGGTGAGCGTGAGCAGGTAGCGGTCTTTGTAGGCGTAGTTGAGCCGGCCAAAGAACGAAAGCAGTTTGGTGAGCGTCTGCCCGTTGCTGTGCCGGTTAAGCTCGGGAGCGCCGGATCCCATGTTTTCGTTATTGAGTGTGCCGTTCTTGAAATTATACGATTCCAACGCCGAGGAACGGGCCAGTGCATGTTCGTACGAATGGCCAAGCATCAGGGTGAGCGCATGGTCCGTCTTGAACTGGCGATCGTAGGTGAGGTAGGTGTCGGCGGTATAGACCTGTCCGGCCCAGTTATCCAGAAATGCAGCGCCTTTGTTGTTGGTACCGGTCTCCGTATAGCGGTCGGGCTCGTAGCGGTCGGTGATGGACGCACCGTACTTGTAATTGAATTGGCTCTTGAGGTTCAGTCCCGGCAGGATGCGTAGGTCGACCAACCACGACGAGATAAAGTCGGTACCCTTATTCCTATTCTTGCGGTGCTCGGTCAGCGCAATCGGATGGTCGAAATCCGTCGGGCCGGCCAAAAAGTAACTGCCGTCGGGTTCGTAAACCGGCCATAGCGGGTTCCGCCAATAGGCCAGGCCCGTGTTGGCTGTCCGCGTATCGCGCGAAAGGTTATTGAAGGCATGGATGGAAAAGCCTTTGGCGAGTTCATGTTTAACCGTGAGGTTCAGGATTTGCTTGTTATAGCCATCCTTGATGTACACACCGTCTTGCGCGAAGTTGTTTGCACTGAGATTGAACGAGGTCTTTTCATTGGCATTGGCCAACGACACGGTCGTGGTGTTGGTGAGTGGCTGGTTCCGGAAGACCACGTCCCCCCAGTCGGTGAAATGCGGCCAGCTACCATCCTGGATTTCGCGGACGGAGGGGTAATAAATGCCCGTGGGACTCACGGCACCGACAAACAAGGGAGGTATGCCGCCGTTGGTTTTCGCTTCGTTATCGAGCTGGGCCATCAGCGCCGGATCCGTCCACTGGATGATATCGGAGGTAAACTGCGATACCGTAGTCTGGTGCTTGGCATTGATGATCGTCTTGCCAACGGCTGCTTTGCGGGTGGTAACCATGATCACCCCATTGGCGCCTCGCGATCCATAGATCGAGGAAGCCGAAGCATCCTTCATCACCTCGACCGATACGATGTCGGCCGGATTGATCTGCTTGAGGTTGCCGGCATCGCCGATGGGGAAGCCGTCGACCACGAGCAGCGGCGCGTTGGATCCACGTAGCGAACTCCCGCCGCGGATGCGCACCGTGGCGCCTGCACCTGGATCCTGCGACGTTTTGACCACCTGCAATCCGGCGGCACGCCCCTGGAGCATCCCTTCTATGGAATTGGCCGGGATGTCTTTGAGGTCCTGGGTACGTACCGATGAGACCGATCCGGTCAGATCCTTTTTCCTGACAGCGCCGTAACCCACTACAACCACTTCTTCCAGGTCGCTGACCGATTCATGCAACGTAATGTCAAGCTGGCGAGCTGTTTCGACCCGATGCTCCTGGTTGGCATAACCGATCATCCGGAACCGCAACGTGGCCCCATCGGGGTTAACGCTTATGCGATAGTAGCCTGTTTCGTCGGATGTCGTGGCCACGGTACTGCCAACGATTTCTACCGTAACACCAGCAAGGGGCTTACCGGACTCGTCCCGGATTTGCCCGCTGACGACCTGTTGGTGGAGGGTTCGCCCGGTTTCGGGATTCGTTCGGCGAAATGCCCGGTTATCACGCGCTTTGATCAGGATGTTGGTCTGGTCGACGGTATAGGTGAGCGAAAGCGGTGTCAGCACACGCTCCAGAAAAGTGGTCAGCGGCATATCGGCCGCCTCGATGGTCACAGGCGCCGCCGCGCGGACAAGTCGGTCGTTGTAAATGACCCAATAACCCGTTTGCTTTTCGATTTGGGAGAACACCTGCTCGATCGGCTGCCGCTTTGCGGTAAGGGTAATGGTCTGTGATAAGGATGCAGCGCTGAGGTGTACGCACCCCAGTACGATGAATAACGTAGTAATACGCATTACACGTAGTAATATTACATAATTTATCATTAAATTTGTTTGTTTGGATAGTTTATAATCCGGTTAAATTAAATGGTGCTAATCGGCATATCCGGACATCGCGGGGAGGTGGTAACGACACTTCCCCGTCCTGTTTTTCAATTGGCTGTCTTATTCACTCATGGTATAGTTCCCTCTTTTAAGTTTAAACGAATTGGTTAACGGTAATCAAGGCCTTCGATGACCAATTGCCGTCCCTCCAAACGGTAATTGATACCCGAACCTGAAAGAAAATCCAGTACGCTGGCAAGCTGCACATCACGTCCCATTTTCCCCGAAAAAGTTTCACCCGCCGGGATGGCGGTTTCGAAACGGATCTCGATATCGTACCACCGGCTAAGCTGGTTCATGACGTCGTGTATACCAGTCTGTCTGAAGAGAAACAAACCGCTTTTCCATGCGGTAAACGGTGCGGTATCGACCCGCCTTACCTGGGTCTCTGCGCCGTGCACGATGCCCTGGTCTCCGGGCGAAAGCCGATTTACGGTTTTGGATGTTCGGTTCACGATTTGGACCGTTCCTTCAACCAGCGTAGTCCTGGTATCGGGGGCGTCGGTATAGGCCGAAACATTGAATTCGGTACCGAGGACTTCGATCTCCTGACCTGCGGTCAGCACTTTGAAAGGGCGCAAGCCTTGCGCCCCCGCAACCTGCCCAGGCCGTCGTTCATTGATCCGTTGCTCCTTTATTTCGAAATAGGCTTCGCCCTCCAAAAATACTTCCCGCGACCCGTCGTCGAAACGACTGGGGTAGCTCAGCGTACTGCCCGCGTTGAGCCAGACGCGGCTGCCGTCGGCGAGGGTGACTTGGTAGGTGCCTCCTTTGGGTGTTGTGAGCGTGTGAACCTGTGCGCTTGCGAACCCGTGGTCTCCCCCAGCCGCCTGCCCCGGTTCAGCTGTTCCCCTGTTCCCTTGTCCATGGAGCACGGAGCTCCCGTCGAGGTAGGTAACCCCATCGGCCACCACGATGCCCGCCTGCGCTTCGCTCAATGAAATCGTACGGCCATCGGCCAATGTCAACGTCGCGCGGTTGCCGCCGGGCGGGATATCCGCTGTTTCCAGTTTTGCGACTTTCGATCCTGGATTGACTTGGTCGCCATAGCCTATCCACGCGGCGACCGTGGCTGCGATGAAGATCGCCGCTGCGTAGGGCAGCCAGCGCACGAGGCGGTGCGCAGGACGGCGCGGCACGATCCGAAGGCGTACGCGTTCGGCCAATTGGTGAGCGGCATCGGGCGCGTCGGGCACCGGCCTGGCGATTTCGTGCATCATCCGCTCATCCACGCCCGGTGGTACGCCGTGGCTGTGGAAGTAGTCGAGCAACTCGCCCAGCTCGATTCCCGTGATGGTACCGTCCACGTATCGTTGGTATAGCTGCTTGATGTGCTGTTCCTGCTCCATGGTCTTGCTTTTGTACGTATTACACGCGAGCGGGAAAAACCAAGCAACAGTAAAATGGATTTTTTCGCAAATTATTGGCTTTCAACCAGAAAAAATCATCCGATTGCCTGCACCATGAGGGTGGTCAGGAGCACGGCAATCAGCTCGGGGTGGTTGCCCAGCTGCCCACGGAGGAATTTGTTGGCGTTACGGATGTGGCTGTTGACGGTGGTTTCGGTGATGTTCAGGAGTTGGCTCACCTCTTTATAGCTTTTGCCTTCGAGCTTGCACAAGCAATACACCTGTCGCTGCTGGGGCGGCAGTTGGTTAATCAGCCGATCCAATGCCTCGCGGGCTTCCTTGCCGTGGATATAGTCGTCCACGCTGCGTTGCGCGTATTCGAAATGCAGCAACAACTGTTCGCGCATGCGCTGATCGCCGGCCACCTTGCGATACACGTTCTTGGACATGTTGACGGCACTGCGATACAGGTAGCCGGCCACCGACTGCTGGCGATCGATCCGTTCGCGATGTTCCCAGAGGGACATGAACAGCTCTTGCAAAACCTCTTCCGCCAAATCGGCCGATTTGAGCATACGCAACAGATTGGAAGCCAGTTGGACCTTGTACCGGTCATAAATCGCGGTGAACGCCGCCCCGCTGCCTTGATTCAACAGGTCGACCAACTCTTCATCCGTCAGGTTATTAAGCGATTCCATGATTCACTGCCGCTTTACTTAGCGTAAAGGTATGGAAAAAACCAGAAATAATGAATACCTTTGGGATTCAGACAATCGGTTCTGATTGACGGGAAGGTACATGGAGATCGACAACGACTTTAAGGTGTTTTTGAACACATTCGAAACTGCGCTGAAACAAGCGTTCCACGAGCAGCACGACATCAATGAATTGAGCCATGAACGGGGGCTGCCCCCCGAAGTATGGCAGGTGATCATGCAAGCTTCACCCTTGGCCGTAGCCATCCCAAAGGCCTATGGCGGACGGGGCTGCCTGGTGAACGAATGCCTGAGGCTGTTATCGGCGGCGTCGTATGAATCGCTCCCGTTGTCCCTTACGTTCGGCATCAACATCGCACTGTTCCTGGAACCCCTGGCCAAATACGGCGAGGACTCACTGAAAGCGGAAGTGCTCCCCGGATTCACCGATGGGCACCGCATGGGCGGGCTGATGATCACGGAGCCCGATTTCGGGAGCGATGCGCTGAACATGAAAACCGCCTACCGAGCCACCGGATCGGGATACGCGATAAAAGGGCATAAACATTGGCAGGGACTGACCGGACAGGCGCACTATTGGCTGGTGGCGGCAAGGAAAACCCTTGACAACGGCGAATTGGCCCGGGACGTCGATTTTTTCATGACCGATAACGCGGTAGCACGGCAACACATCAAGGTAGAATCGCTCTACAGCAACCTCGGCCTGTACATGATTCCGTATGGATTGAACCGGATCGACGTCGAAGTGCCGCGCAACCATAGGCTCCAACCGGAGAGCACCGGCATCAAGATGATGCTGGACATCTTGCATCGGAGCAGGATGCAATTCCCCGGAATGGGCATGGGCTTCATCAAGCGCATGCTTGACGAGGCGCTGTCGCATTGCACTGCCCGCGTGGTGGGCCAAGGGAACCTGCTGACGCTCGATTCCGTGCAGTTCCAACTGTCTCGGATACAAACGGCCTACACGCTCTGCTCGGGCATGTGTGCCCGCAGCAGCGAGATCAGCGGCATCGACCACAACCTCGCGCAGGAAGGCATCGAAGCGAATAGCATGAAGGCCCTCGTGACCGACCTGATGCAGGAATCGGCCCAATTGTGCCTACAGGTGTCCGGGGCCAATGGGTATCGGATAAGCCACATTGCGGGAAGGGGTATCGTGGATAGCCGACCGTTCCAGATTTTCGAAGGCTCGAACGAAATGCTCTACACCCAGATCGCCGAGCTGACACTGCGGCAAATGAAAAAGCAAAAACAAAGCGATTTCCTTGCATTCCTTTCCGAATTCACGCTGACAAACCTAGCGGCTCCGGAATTTGCCAAACACCTCCGCTTCGAGCCTGGAACGAATATGCCGCAACGGAAGCTCGTCGACTTGGGGAAAATCATTGCACGGATCATCTGCGTTCAATATGTGCTTGCCCTGCGGACGAAAGGTTTCCGGGAAGACCTTGTGCGGAGTTGCGTGGTCAATATGGATTTCGACATCGCCCACCTGGCGTCCAACCTGGCACTTGGCGGCCATGCGGACCTGATTCCCGAATACGAAGGAAATAGTGATTGGATGGATTTCGTGGACGATAAAGCCTTGGCTTAGCGCAAGCGGATAAAACGGTAATTTTGTAAAAAGCAAAAGCCTTCGCAATCGCAAAGGCTTTTGTTTTTTGGTCGGGGCGGCCAGATTCGAACTGACGACCTCCTGCTCCCAAAGCAGGCGCGATACCGGGCTACGCTACGCCCCGAAGCGGTATCATACCCCCCTTCTCGCAAGGGTCTGCAAAGGTAAAAATTAAATCGTATTTCCAAAAAGAACCTCACAATTCTTTTTTGAAAAACGCTTTCCGTATTCAAAAAATATTCACTAATATTGCAACTCGATTTTTACGAGTTAAAAATCGACATTAATTACTCAAAATCATGGATTTAGTAAAATTTGTAGAAGAGCAGGCGGTAACAAAAAATGAGGTTCCCGCATTCAAGGCCGGGGATACTGTTAGCGTTCACTATAAAATCCGCGAGGGAAACAAGGAGCGTATCCAAGTTTACCAAGGTGTTGTCATCCAACGCAATAGCGTGGGCACCAACCAGACCTTTACGGTACGCAAAATCTCGAATGGCGTTGGCGTAGAGCGTATTTTCCCGGTAAACTCGCCCAACATCGAGAAAGTGGAAATCAATAGCCATGGCAAAGTGCGCCGCTCGAAACTGTACTACCTGCGCGGCTTGACAGGTAAAGCGGCTCGCATCAAATCGAAAAGGGTTTAACTTCCCGATTCACCCAAGATATGGCAAAAGCTATCCGTCGATTGGCGGATAGCTTTTGTTTTTGACGGAACTGCCCCGCTACAGGAACCCGTACCTAAACGTGTATTCCGCGGAATTGTGATTGTCCTTGTTGTAATAACTCAAGATTTCCACCTTGGCATACTTGCCCGACGCCGTCTTGACAACCAGTACCCTGCCGGGAATGGGATTGATGCTGTGATCGGCCATGTTGTACGCATACCACCCGTTGCCGCTTCCGGTCGGAATGGCTTTTTCCTGTCCTGAATCGGCCTTGAAGCCCGATTCAGGACGTTTCGTGACCTTTTCAAACGACGTATCCTTCAGCAACGCCGCCGTTTGCTTGACCGAAATCGTTGTCCGATTGAATGCGATATCCCAATCCCCCGCCGCGTCCTGCACCAGTTGGCCCGTGACCAAGCTGACGTATGCCGTCGATGCCGAGGCATCGATATACGCGATGGTCTTTGCCTCCTGCGCCTGCAAGGCGAAGGCAGCCATCCAAGTCAACACAGCCAGGGATAGCCATTTGCGATTTATTGTTTCCATCGGGCAAAGATAGCATATCCCATTCTATTTATAAACATTCTAAACAATGGATTCCATCGCAAAATTTGCTATTTTTACGCCAGTCAAAAATCAGCGGATTACATGGGCGACGAAACGAATCTGACACCAGGAGAGCATCAACAAAACAGCAACGAGGATACCCAACCAGGAAGCAGCCAAACGATTCCGCTGTCAGGACTCTATGAAAACTGGTTTCTGGATTACGCTTCTTATGTGATCCTTGACCGTGCCGTGCCGCACATCAACGATGGTTTCAAGCCTGTACAGCGCCGCATCCTGCATTCGCTGAAGGAGATGGACGACGGCCGGTTCAACAAGGCCGCCAACGTGATCGGCAACACGATGAAATACCATCCGCATGGCGACGCTTCGATCGGCGATGCGATGGTACAGATCGGCCAAAAGGATTTGCTGATCGATTGCCAAGGCAACTGGGGCGATCCGGTAACGGGCGACTCGGCCGCAGCCCCCCGGTATATCGAGGGGCGTCTTTCGAAGTTTGCCAACGAGGTGGTCTTCAATGCCGACACCACCGAATGGCAGTTGAGTTACGATGGGCGCAATCGCGAACCGGTGACGCTGCCCGTGAAATTCCCGCTCCTGCTTGCGCAGGGGGCCGAGGGGATCGCCGTTGGGTTAGCCACCAAGATCATGCCGCACAACTTCATCGAACTCATAGCCGGTTCCATCGAGGTATTGAAGGGTGGACGGCCGAACCTGTTGCCCGACTTCCCGACCGGCGGGCTCGCGGACTGCTCGGCCTACAACGAAGGCCAGCGCGGGGGCAAGATCCGGGTGCGCGCGAAAATCGAGGAGCGCGACAAGAAGACCCTGGCCATTACCGAGATACCCTATACCACCACCACCGGCGGACTCATCGACAGCGTGGTCGCCGCCAATGAAAAAGGCAAGATCAAGATTAAGAAGATCGAGGACAACACGGCCAAGAACGTGGAGATCATCATCCACCTCGCGCCAGGCATCTCGCCCGACGTGACCATCGATGCGCTGTATGCGTTCACGGCCTGCGAGGTGTCCATATCGCCCAATACCTGCGTGATCCGCGGTGAAAAGCCCCATTTCATGAGCGTAAATGATGTGCTCATCGAAAACACCAAACAGACCAAGGCGTTGCTCAAGCAGGAACTTGAGATCCGGCTTCTGGAGCTGCAGGAACGGATCTTTTTCAGCAGCCTCCTCAAGATCTTCATCCAAGAGGGGATGTACAAGCACCCGGATTACGAGAATTCAGGCGATTTCGACACGGTGGTACAGGTGCTCACCCGCCTGTTCACCCCCTTCTTCGACCAATTCTACCGCGAAATCCTGCCCGAAGACTACAAGAAGCTCATCGAGAAACCGATGAGCAGCATCACCCGCTTCGATGTCAAGAAGGCGGACGAGCAGATGGCCGCGCTCGAAGCGGAAATCAAAAAGGTACGCCATCACCTGCGCCACCTCACCGACTATGCGATCGCCTGGTTCGAGCGGCTCAAGGAAAAATACGGCAAGGGCCGCGAGCGCCGCACCGAACTGCGCGCTTTCGACCGGGTGGAAGCCGCCCAGGTGGCCCTCGCCAACGTAAAGCTTTACGTGAACCGTGCTGACGGGTTCATCGGATCGGGCATGCGCAAGGATGAATATGTGGGCGATTGCTCCGACCTGGATGACATCATCGTGTTCCGGGCCGACGGCAAATGCGTGGTCACGAAGGTACAGGACAAGGTGTTCGTGGGCAAGGACATCATCCACGTGGCCGTGTTCAAGAAGGGCGACGAACGGACCGTGTACAACATGATCTATCGCGACGGCAAGTCGGGCGTATCCTACGTCAAGCGGTTCGCCGTCGTGGGCGTAACACGCGACAAGGAGTACGACCTCACCAAGGGCGAAAAGAACTCGAAGGTACAGTATTTCACGGCCAATCCCAACGGGGAGGCCGAGGTGGTGAACATCCAGCTCAAACCGCACTCGAAGCTGCGCAAGTTGCAATTTGACGTTGACTTCGCCGACGTGGCCATCAAGGGCCGCAGCTCACAGGGCAACATCGTCACGAAATACCCGCTCAAGAAAGTGGTGTTCAAGAGCAAGGGCGTATCCACGTTGGCGGGGCGCAAGATCTGGTATGACGATGTGCTGAAACGGCTCAATGCCGATGGCCGGGGCCAATACCTCGGCGAATTCGACGGAGACGACAAGATCCTCACGGTCATGGCCGATGGCTCGTATGAATTGACCAACTTTGACCTGAGCAACCATTTCGATGACAAGCTCATCCGGATCGAGCACTATAAGCCCGGGCATATCTATAGCGTGGTGCATCGCGATGGGAGATCCGGCATCCACTATGTCAAACGGTTTGCCTTCGAGGATACGCCCATCGGCAAGCGCACGTCCATCATCAACGATGAACCGGGATCTAAGCTGGTGATCATCACGGGTGCCGCCGCCCCCCGGGTACGCATCGATGTCGTCAAGGGCAAAACGCAGGCGCCCGATACGTCGGAACAGAACCTGGCCGACCTGATCGATGTCAAGGGCATGAAGGCCCAAGGCAATCGGCTGAGCCCCCATGACGTGAAGCGGGTGGTGCTGCTATCGGACGATGGACCCGTACCCACGGAACGGACGCCGGCCATGGATGCCGACGGGGGACACGCCCAGGCCGTTGAAAGCCAGCCCGCGACGAACGGAGCCGCCGACGACGCCGAACCGGCACCTGGGAAAACGAAAACCGAAACGGTTGCGCCGAAAACCGCAAAGAAGGACGCCATTGCCTGGAAACCCAAAGATGCATCCGCGCCCGGGCGACCGGCGAAAGTGACCGATGGAAAAACGCCGGAAACGGAACAGCGATCGCCGGAACCGGTGCCACCGAAGGAAAAGCCGGAAGTCGATTTCGAAATCACCAACCCGGATGATATCCAGATCGATGAAAACGGGCAGATGGGGCTATTCTAGGCGGAAGGCTTTCGGTGATCGAGCAGCGTGACGCTCTTCCTGGCGTTCTCGGGAAATTTGATCCGGTCGATCTCGGCGATCGGCGCGAACACGATCTGCGGGCTGACGCGCAATTTGGCCCGAAACCGATCCTTGATCCGGGCCAGTAGGTCGTCCGTGACCCCGTGGCTACCTACCTTCACGGTAATCTGGTCTTCGCCGAACTCATCCGAGTCGAGTTCGACCACGTAGTTTTCCACTTCTTCGAAATCGTTCAGCAGATCGAACAGCGCGGGCGGATACAGGGTCGTACCTTTGTATTTGACCATCTGGTTCTTGCGGCCGATCACCGGACCCAGCCGCATGGTGGTACGCCCACAGGCGCACGGCCCGTAATGCGGCTGGACGATGTCGCCCGTCTTGAACCGCAATAGCGGCATGCCTTCCACACCGAGCGTGGTGACCACGAGTTCGCCGGCCTCACCTTCGGGCACGGGCCTATCCCGATCGTCCACGAATTCCGCGATGATCAACTCGGGCCGGTGGTGCCCTCCCCTGCCATGCGCGCATTCCGTAAAGGCCGTTGCCATCTCGGTAGACGCGTACGTGGCATACAGCTCGATGTCCCACTTGTCCTTGATGCGCCTGGCGAGTGTATTGAGCGAGAAATCCGGGTTGCGCAGTGGTTCGCCGATGCAGAGCGCCTTCCTCACGCTACTGTTCCGGAAATCGATGCCGTGGGCTTCGGCGAACTCCACGAGCTTGAGCAGGAAAGACGGCACGCATACGACGGCATCGGGCTGGATGCGGGCGATGGAGTCCCATTGCAATTCGGGCACGCCCGAGCCCACCCGGACGATGCCCATGCCTGCCTTTCGCGCGCCAAGGAAGTAGGCCAATCCGGCCATGAACCGCCTGTCGATGGTGGTCGTCAGCTGGACGGTTTCGCCCGCAACCATGCCCATGTGCTGATAGGAAAACGATTCATTGTAAGCCAGCCGATCCAAATCGCCGTCGGTAAGCGCCAACAGCACCGGATCGCCGGCCGTACCGGAGGTGGTGACGTAATCGGCGATCGCCTCCCGTCCAACGCATCGGAATTCGTCATTGCGCGATTGCAGGTCCGCTTTGGTGGTCATCGGGATACGCGCGAGGTCTTCCAACGTGCGAATGCCGTCGATGGCTATCCCGTGAACGTCGAACAGCTTTCGGTAATAGCCGGAATGCGTTTGCAGGTATCCCAAAAGCGTGCGAAGTCTCGCTTCCTGAAACCGTTTGATGGTCTCCCTGTCTGCCTGTTCGATTGCTGGTATCATATCGTGCGTTTGTGGTTCGTCACCGACTCGCATTTCCTGATTCGCTTGTCGATCAATCGGCGATCGGGTTCGGTGGTCACTTCCTTGCTGGCCGCCTGCCGGTAATGCGGCAGTGCCTCGGCGTATCGCCGCCGTCCGTAATAATATTCACCCACCAGGAAACTTCCCTTCCAGAACTCCGGATTGAGCGCGACGAATTGCCGAAGCGCCTCGTCCGTCCAGCGTTCCCCCTTGGCGATCGACGCCTCCAGGTCACGCATCTGCGCGCGGAAATGCCGGTAATCGGCGAACGCCGCGGAATGGACGAACGGATCGGCCGCGATCTGGTGCCCCTGCGACGCCCAGGCGGTATCGCGGCCGAGCGAAGCGCGACCGAACACGCTGTCCAACTGGTAGGCCACGAACGCGCCGAGCTGGTAAGGTGCCGTAGACACCCACATGCGCCGTTCTTCCGGCTGGAACACGACGGCATGGTGCGCCAGCAATTGGTTGATGGCCTTTTCGTTGCCATACCCGAGCTTGGCGCCGCCAATCCCATCCCTTTCGCGCAGCAATGCGGCGGCCGAGGTGGGGGTAAGCGGAGGCGCCTCCCCGATCAACCCGACCATCCGGTCAAATCGATACTGCGAATGGCTTTTGGCCTGCTGCCGGATATTGTTCTTGTCGTTTCGATAGGCTTGGCTTTGGAAATGGTTGGCGCACACCACCAGGTCGCTGTCCTGCTGAACGTCGTGGACGCCGAACTTCTTCGGGGAAACCTCGATGATTACGGCCTTGTTGTCGGCAGCGCTGCCCACCATGATCGACTCGCTGACGAAGACCTCACGCGTCTTGGCTATCCGGACGGCATCGGCGATCGTCGCGGCATATTGCAGGATCTCGCGGGTAAGGAGGGCGATCGGCGTCTTGGCCTTGAAGGGGATATCCGATTTCCCGGCGTTGATGGTCACGGTGAGCCCCGCCTCGTTCATGCCCGAAACCGCGCCGACCATGCCCGGCCACGTGACAACGGCGTGCCGGTAACCGTTATCGGGATCGATAAAGGCTACGATTTTCTCCTTGGCAAAGTCATCGTTGACGTGGAAATCGAAGTTTCGCCCGATCAAGAGCTTCCCATCGGCGGTGTGTCCCCCCCATGCCGCAAAAGACGTGCAGCCCACCAACGCCAGGTCTTGCAGCGCGTGCCCGATATCATGGGCACCGTGGAAATACAGCAACCGTTGATAGGGCGGTGCGATGTCGTTGAACGCGTCGGACGCGTAACGCGAAAGCCCGTAGATTTCCGCCTGGTATTCCGCCGGCACGTGACGATCCAGCTTCCGATTGAAAAAACCGAGGAATTTCCGCAGCATCCATTGCCGGGAACGCGAAGGCACGAGCGCGCGCACCTGCGAAACGAAAACCCGTTCCTGTTCAAGCAGCAACCCTTGGGTGAGCATGCCATTGGTGAGCCCACGCTCCAAGGGGTCGCCCGCCAAGAAAAGCTCCCATAATCCATGTTCGTTCTTGCGCAGCATCCCGTTGGGCGCGACCTGGCACGTTTCACCGCAGGCCTGGGGCGTGCCCACCTGGTCTTGGTACGCGTGGACCGCCGGGAGCCGCCGAACACCGCCGCAGGATAGCGACAGGCCTGCCATGGTCGCCAAGGCGCCTATGCAACATCGAAATCGATAAGATCGGGGCGTGCGCATATCCGTGGCGTCGATCCTCTTCTCCTGGCTCCCGATTGCTTACGGCAACAGGTGCGTCACCGCCCTCACGGCCCGGTCGTGCTTTTTCACGAATGGGTTTTCCTTATCCCACACGTAGCCCGCCAACACCGAGCACACCTTGCGTCGCACGTCTTCGTTCACCTCCGGATGGAAGAAGAACTTCTGCAGATCGCCCGAATACCAGTCGCGGATGTAGGAGCGGAACACATTGACCCCCCAAAGCATGTGCTCTTCGTATTCGGTTTCCCAATCCACGCGTTCGCCGCGAAGTTGCCTGATGGCCAGCTTGGCCGCCAGCGCACCCGATTCGGTGGCGAAGCACACGCCCGATGAAAAGACGGGATCCAGGAACTCGGCGCTGTTGCCGGTAAGGGCAAAACCGGGGCCATGCAATTTCTTCACGGCCTTGGCATAGGAAATGATTTGCTTGGGCTCGAACAGGAACTCCAACCCGTCGAATCGCTGGCGGTAATAATCCGATCGCTGGATAATGCTTCGGAACGTATCGGTGGCATTCCCTTGGTCAATGGCGGCCAGGTGCTCCTTTGGGCAGACCAACCCGAGCGAGGAGCGGCCATCGGAAAACGGGATGACCCAAAACCAAACCTGTTGCGCAAGCACATCGAAGGTGATCAGGGTGCCCTCGCCCCCCTCGGGCCTGCGCTCATCGCGTACGTGCACGAACGTAGCGGCCATGGGTGGGAACGTGGAGGGTTCATCGAGCCCCAACAACCTGGGCAACACCCGGCCGTAACCACTGCAATCGATCAGGAACCGCGCGTGGATTTCGCGCCGGGTCCCGTCTTCGTCCGTCACGGTCGTGAGCGATTCGGTACCGTCGAACACCACGTTTTCTACCGTGGTGCCAAAAGCGATGTCCACCCCCCTGCTTTGCAGGATGTCGGTGAGGGTCTTGTCGAAATCGGCGCGAGGCAGTTGCCAGGTCCAATCCCAACCCGCGGAAAACTTCTGGCTGAAGTCAAACCAGCACACTTCTTCACCGCGGAGGAAACGGGCCCCGAACTTTTTCTCGAACCCTTTGGCTTCGACACCTTCGACAAATCCGGCCTCATCGAAATGATCCATGCAGCGTGGGATCAGGCTCTCGCCGATCACGAACCGGGGGAATCGTTCGCGTTCTACGACCTTGAGCTTGACCCCTTGCCGGTGCAGGATCGAAGCGGCAACCGCACCCGAAGGCCCGGCTCCTATCACTAATACGTCAACATGCTCTGAAATCATTGCCTCAATGGGTATGGAAACGCCAAAACTACCCAAACTTGGATATAAAAACAAGTTCCGTGCACAAACGTCGCTTGCATATGAACATCCATTTGTCTAAGTTTGCGCAACACGACCGTTGGACATGGTGGATACTTACCTTCTATTGGGCACGAATATGGGTGACAGGGTATCGCTGTTGTCCGGGGCGCGGAGTGAAATCGGCCGGGAGGTCGGCACCATTTCCCAGCTGTCCGCTGTCTATGAGACGGCGGCATGGGGCCACGAGCGGCAGCCCAGTTTCCTCAACCAGGTCGTGGTGGTCGCGACCCCGCTCCAGCCCCTCGAACTGCTGGGCCGGATAAACGGAATCGAAAAGGCATTCGGTCGGCAACGCGCCGTGAAGTGGGGCCCGAGGCCGCTCGATATCGATATCCTGTTCTACGGAGATCGCATCATCGACGGGCCGACGCTGCAGGTGCCGCACCCGCGCCTGCCGGACCGGCGATTCGCATTGGTGCCGATGCAGGAAATCGCCCCCTTCTTCCTCCATCCGCAATCCCGGAAATCCATGACGGAATTGCTGGATGAAACCACCGACCATTTACCCGTAAACCACTTCAACACAGATACGCATGAACACTATGAATTTTGAGCAAGCCAACATGGACTACCTGCTAGACCTGTCCGGAGGAAACGTGACGCTCATCAAGGAAATCCTCCAGCTTTTCCTCAAACAAACGCCTGCCGACATCGACCTGTTGTCATCTTACATCCAACAGCATAATTGGGAGAAGGTGTACAAGCAGGCCCACCACATCAAACCCACGCTTGCCTATGTGGGTGCAAACGGGATGCGGACGGAACTACAGGATATCGAAAGCCGGGCCAAAAACCAGGAGGACCTGGATTCCATTCCTGCCAGGCTAGACACCATGTTGCCCCGGCTGGACACGCTCTACCGCGAACTGAAGACCTACCTGGATTCCATGGACTGATTCGGCACGGCCTACGCCGCCTGCCGCTTGAAATGGATGTACGAAAACAGGAAATAAAGCACCAATATGCCGGGTACCGAAGCCAGTTGAAACAAAGCCACCAATGCCGCACTCGAGCCGATGAACATGAATTTCCATCGATTCGGTTGCCACGACCACGAGTCCAGCTTCAGGGAGAACAACCGGATATCGCTGACCAGCAACCAGCTGGTGACAACGATACTGCCCACCAAGACGAGGGGGTGGTAACCGATGCCGCCGAAGCGTTCGGCGACGAATGGCAAGGAAACCACGTAAAATGCATTCATCGGGGTCGCCAGCCCCAGGAAGTCGGTTCCCTGGCGCTCGTCGGTGTTGAACTTGGCCAACCGGAGCGCCGAGCATACCGTAACGACAAACCCCAAATACGGCAGGTAGCCGTTCGCCGGGAAGGCGACCTGTAACATCGTGTAGAGCAAAGCCCCGGGCAACAGCCCGAAACTCACCACATCCGCCAGGGAATCGAGATCCTTTCCGATGGACGATTTCACCTGAAGTGCCCGGGCCACCAGTCCATCCAGGAAGTCGAAGACGCCAGCCAGCACGACGCAATACGCCGCATACGCGAGTTGCCCGTCTAACGCGAACACCACCCCAACACAGCCACTGAATAGGTTCAGACAGGTGACCGTGTTGGGGATATGCCGTTTCATTCCCCCATTATTTATTCATGCTGATGAGGAACTCCTCATTGGATTTGGTGCCGCGCATCTGCGCCAACAGGAATTCCATGGCTTCCGTCGAATTCATGTCGGCCAAATGGTTCCGCAGCACCCAGATGCGTTGCAGGGTTTCGCGATCGTTGAGGAGATCGTCCCTACGCGTGCTGGAGGCGATGAGATCGATGGCCGGGAATATGCGCTTGTTGGAAAGCTTGCGATCCAACTGCAATTCCATGTTGCCCGTTCCCTTGAATTCCTCGAAGATCACCTCGTCCATCTTCGATCCGGTATCGATGAGCGCCGTAGCCAAGATGGTGAGCGAGCCACCATGTTCGATATTGCGTGCCGCACCGAAGAACCGCTTGGGCTTGTGCAGCGCGTTGGCGTCCACACCTCCGGAAAGGATCTTGCCGGAAGCCGGTGCCACGGTATTGTACGCACGGGCCAAGCGGGTGATGGAATCGAGCAGGATGACCACGTCATGGCCACACTCCACCATGCGCTTTGCTTTTTCCAATACGATATTGGCGATCTTGACGTGCCGGTCGGCAGGCTCATCGAAGGTAGAGGATACCACTTCCGCCCGCACGCTGCGTGCCATGTCGGTCACCTCTTCCGGGCGCTCGTCTATCAACAGGATGATCAGGTATACTTCGGGATGGTTCTTGGCAATGGCATTGGCCACATCCTTGAGCAACATGGTCTTACCCGTCTTGGGCTGCGCAACGATCAAGCCGCGCTGTCCTTTCCCGATGGGCGTGAACAGGTCCATGATCCGTGTGGAATGGTTGCCTGTGGCGGTGAAAAGCTTCAACCGCTCCGTGGGGAACAACGGCGTCAGGAAATCGAAAGGCACGCGATCGCGGACATCGGCCGGATTCTGCCCGTTGATGGACTCTACCCGGACCAGCGGGAAGTACTTCTCGCCTTCTTTCGGGGGCCGGATGCTGCCACGGACGGTATCACCGGTCTTGAGCCCGAAAAGCTTTATTTGCGATTGGGACACGTAGATGTCATCCGGCGATGTCAGGTAATTGTAATCGGAGGAACGCAGGAAGCCGTAACCGTCGGGCATGATTTCCAAAACCCCTTCGTTGGTGATGACGTTGTCGAAGTCCAGGCTGGCCGTTGCGGCGCCTTCGGTCTTGCTGCCGTTAGCGGGCCGCTGCAACGCGGCCTGTTCAGCGCGCGGTTCGCCCACCGATGCAACGGTGTCCCTGCTGTCACTGGCAAATTCATCCCTGGTGTTCCTTACGCTGACGGAATCGGCTGGCTTGGTCGTACGCAGGCGTTTCCGACGTCCATCTTCCATTTCCTGTTCTACGGCTGGTTCGGCTGCTTCCGCTTGCGCGTTTTTCCGGGCTTCCTCCTCGCCGGTCTCGACGATTTTGGCCACTAGCTCTTGTTTCCGGAGTTTTTCGGCGTCTGGGATGCCGATCAGCCTGGCTATTTCACGCAACTCTGACACGAGCTTCGCGTTCAATTCATTAATTTTCATCAATTATAAACTATACTATTATTCGGATTTGATGTCATACAGAAAATTCATCCACCGTGGCCGGCCACACATCTCATGAGTATAAAGCGATACAGCATTGGGTCTTCAACAAACAAAGATTTTCGATGAAGTATTAGGATAAACTTTTAGAATACTGCGCAAAGTAAACGATTCCATTTGGATTTTCAAAAAAATATTCAAAAAATAAGATTTTCCACGCTCGTGCGCGGATGACAGCCAAACGAGTCGGCGGAAAGACCGGCCTGTCACCCACGAAAAACAAGCAACTGTATATCAGCAAGGTAAAACGTTTTATCGGAATATGAACAGAAAAATGGCGAAAAAGTTTGAATAATTGGCGGCAAAACCCCTAGTTTAGGCGAAATTTTAGCTGGCCGATAGGTAATTATGACAAACACATCCAACAAAAGCTATGCTTCGGCGCTCTATTCGCTGACCATGGTGTTCTTCTTTTGGGGCTTTCTGGCGGGTGCCAATGGCGTGTTCATCCCGTTCTGCAAATCGCATTTCGACCTCACGCAATTCGAATCGCAGTTAATCGATTCGGCGTTCTACGGCGCCTATTACATTGGATCGTTATTGCTTTACCTCTATTCAAGCGGCGTCGGCTATGATTTCCTCAATCGGATCGGCTACAAGAAAGGCATCATCTACGGGCTGCTGATATCGGTGCTTGGCGCCATCTGCATGATCCCGGCGGTGAACAGTTCGGAATACCTGTTCATCCTCATGGCCTTTTTCGTGATCGCGCTGGGATTCTCGTTGCAGCAAACGGCTGCCAACCCCTTCGCCGTGGCCCTGGGGGATCCGGCTACCGGCGCGCATCGGTTGAGCCTGGCCGGTGGGGTCAACTCGTTCGGCACCACCATCGGCCCCATCATCATCACGCTCATCCTGTTCGGCACGGTGGCGGCGACGCCCGAGCAGGTTGCCAATGCATCCATCGGCGACATCAATATCCTCTACGTCATCCTGGCGGGCGTCTTCCTGCTGGTCGCCGCACTGTTTGCCATCAAGAAGATGCCCCGGGTCACCTCAGACGAGGAGCCCGAGGGGAGCGGCAAGATGACCAGGGCCTTGCTGGCCATCACGGTTTCGCTGTTGGTGCTCATCGCGATCGGTTTCGCGCTACCGGCAAGCTATGGCCATGCGGGCACGTTGGCGATCTTGGTCATCGCGCTTTTGCTCGTGGTGACCATCCTGTTCCTGTCCAACAGCGCCGCCCAGAAGAATGGCGAAGGGTGGGGTGCCATGCGGTACCCGCAACTCACGTTGGGCATGCTGGCCATTTTCGTCTACGTGGGTGTGGAAGTCACCATCCAGAGCAATCTGGGGGCCTTGCTGCACACCCCGGCATTCGGCGGATACGATGAATCCCAGATATCCCATTTCATCTCCCTCTATTGGGGGAGCCTCATGATCGGCCGTTGGATGGGCGCGGTCACCGTCTTCAAGCTCAGCAAGGGGATGCGCATGGTGCTCAGCGTCGCCGTGCCCTACATCGCTTTCGCCGTCATCCTGTTGGTGAATTCGCTGAGTGGCCGCGATGTCTCCGACCTGTATGTCTACGCCGTCTGCATCGCCGTCATGATCGCGGCCAATTTCTGGGCGCAGGCCAAGCCCGCCAAGCTACTCATGGCATTGGGTATCCTCGGTGTCATCGCCATGCTCATCGGCCTGTATACCGACGGCATGGTCGGCATATTCGCGTTCATCAGCGGCGGCCTTGTCTGCTCCATCATGTGGCCAAGCATTTTCGCGCTCAGCATCACGGGCCTCGGCAAGTACACCAGCCAAGGTTCGGCATTGCTCATCATGATGATCCTGGGCGGCGCCATCATCCCGCCGTTGCAGGGGAGCATAGCGGACGTCGCGCACGACATCCACCTGTCGTATTGGGTTCCGGTAGCCTGTTTTGCCTACCTCGCCTTCTTTGCGTGGAAGGTATCGGGGATACTGAAAAAACAAGGCTATGACATCGAACACATCAACGCCGAGGGCGGGCATTGACAGGTGGTGTAAGAAATACACGCGTTTGATGAAGTTTTTTTGATCGGCGTACCATTTTCTACGCAGAAAACTGTAATTTCGGCGCGTGTTATTTTAATGCACTTCATTGAACGAATAATTACCCAAAAAAAACTAACACCCAACAAATGATTATCATTGCAGATGGAGGATCGACCAAAACCAATTGGTGCTTGCTGGACGATGCTGGAAAGAAGGTTTATTTCAATACCGAGGGCTACAACCCCTACTTCGTGAATAGCGAGTATATCGTCAATTCCCTCAGGAAAGGGCTGCCGAAAGACCTTCCCTATGACCAAATCACATCCGTGAATTATTACGGTGCCGGCGTACACAACGAGGAGAAGGCAAGCATCGTCGTCGACGCCCTCAAGCAAGTGTTCGTAAACTCCGAGGTGTTCGTGGGCCACGATCTGCTGGCCGCCGCCAGGGCCCTATTGGGCGATCAGCCGGGTTTTGCCGCGATTTTGGGTACCGGAACGAATTCATGCATTTACGACGGCGCCGAAATCGCACACAACATCGATTCGGCGGCCTATATCCTCGGCGACGAGGGCAGCGGTTGCTACATCGGCAAAAAGCTGTTGACCGACTACATCCGTGGCTACATGCCCGAAGAAGTGCGCGAGGTCTTTTGGGAAACCTACAAGCTCACGCCCGACGATGTCATGGACGCGGTGTACACGAAACCGCTCGCCAATCGTTTCTGCGCGAGTTTCAGCAAATTCGTCTATGACGTCAACGTAAACATCAACTACACCCGCGGCTTGGTGGAAAACGCGTTCGATGATTTCTTCCGAAACCTGGTGTCGCGTTATCCAGACTACCAGCACTACACCTTCAATTGCATCGGTTCGGTAGGCTATAACTTCAGGAATGTCCTGGAAGAGACGGCCGACAAATACGGCATGAAAGTGGGACGCATCGTCCGCTCACCGATCGACGACCTGGTGCAATACCACATCAATAGATCCGGCTCATAAGGCCAGATCCTCGCCGATGGCCGGCAGGTGCAACGTAAGCCCTGCCGCCTCGAATTTCCGTTTCGCGGCCTCCGTATCAATGGCGATCGGCGGGAACGTATTGTAGTGGATGCCCACGATGTTCCTGCAATTGATGAATTTGCTTGCCGTGATGGCATCATCCACATCCATGGTAAAATAGCCGCCTATGGGCAAAAACGCCCAATCCAGGCCGATGTCCTCGAGCAATTTCAGCTCTAGGGTCAATGCCGTATCCCCGGCAAAGTAGATCTTCTTTCCACCGCTCCAGATGACGTACCCTACGGGTACGCCTGCGTATTGGCCATCAGGGGCGCTGTTGGTGTGCAGGGCGTAGACCATCTTGATTTTCCCGAAGTCGGTCTCGACCGTACCCCCGAAATTGAACGGGATGATGGACGATTCGGGGATATCCTGCCGATTGACCCACATGGCGGTTTCGACCACGGCCATGACCTTGGCGCCGGTGTTCTTCTGTATCGCAGCCACATCGGCTACGTGATCGTCATGGGCATGGCTCAGGATGATGTAATCGGGTCTGAGGTTTTTGATGTCGATGTGCGATGCCGCTGGATTCGGGGAGATGTAGGGGTCGAAAAGTACGTTGGCGCCTTCCAATTGAAGTGCTACGCTGGCGTGTCCGTAATAAGTCGCTTTCATGGGTCCGTTCTGCTATGATTATACCTGTTTACCTCTTGCTATCCTACTGGCCACCGAACAATCCACCCAGCCCGCCAAGCATGTCCTTGGTTACCGCTTGCATTTCGGATTGGCTCACGTTATCGGCCTGCTTCAACGCATTGTTGATGGCGACCACCAGGAGCTCTTCCAATTCCTCTTTATCGGCGTTCGCCAGGAATACCCGATCGATATGCACATCGGTTATCTCCTTGTTGGCCGTTGCCGCAACCCTTATCAGGCCGCCCTCGGCTTCTCCCGCCACGGAG
Organism: Parapedobacter sp.; assembly: GCA_037190485.1. Lineage (GTDB taxonomy): Bacteria > Bacteroidota > Bacteroidia > Sphingobacteriales > Sphingobacteriaceae > Parapedobacter. Next base: position 130,913 of record JBBCJB010000012.1, on the reverse strand, counting down.
ATGTTATCGAGCCGCTTCTTGATTTCGTCGGCCTTCTGGCGTGCTTCAAGCAATTTATCAAACATATACTTCGTTCTTTTTGTTTCTAAAACAGTTCAAATCATCGATTACGAATGCGTGAAAGCCCTCCGTAGGCGCTCACGGCCTGTGCTTCGCGACCACCACGGCCACCACCAGCGAAATCACCGCGCCGATCACCGCCGTGGAAAGCGTGGATACCAGCAAGTGGTTCGTCAAGGCGTAACGCATCTCGGCCACACGCGTGCCAACCCCTTTGGCCTCGACGGCATGACGCGCCATCGCCTCCAGAAAGCCCGGATTGACCCACGTGCAGAACACGTACCATACCAGCGGACACAACAGCGTGGCTACCCCCGTGATGGCCAGTCCCCGGGCAAACGCGCGTCCGAACGATTGTTTACCGATCGCCTGCGAGTCGCCGCCGCGAACCCCCCAATAAATGACCGCTACGGACGGAACCGCAAAAAAGTAGGATAGGTATTCGTGGTAGCGGATGAATCGGCCGTGCAACCCAACCAACCATTCAATGACGGCCCACAAAAAAATCGCCGAGGCAAATAATAATCCGTAACGAATGGCATTCTTCATATTCCGTCGTGTTAGCCGCTTTTGCCGCGAACCCTGAGGTACACCACGCTGTTATGTGGCATGCCCAAGGTGGTCGCTGGCGTGATGTCAAGCAGGTTTTGCAAATAGACCGATACGATCCCCGACAATACCCGTTTCCGCGATTCGACGAATTCCGGCATGACGAAGAATTTGCCGAGGTTCAACTTACCGTCCGGCCCCACCAACACCGAAAACGTGTAATAGAAGTCCTTGTAAGCCTTGTGGATGGTAATGTCGTATTCGGGATAGAGGTAACCGTAGGCGGCCGATTGGCTCATCCGTTCCAAGGTGTCGTACTGGCGGTGCTTCACCTCGAGTATCGGGCTGTTGCTGGCCAATCTCGGGTAATTCTTCGATGAATACGAGCTATCCACGTTATCGGGGTTCCGGTTGGCGCGATCCACCATCTGCCGAACGAAGAGCGTATCGCGCTTGGTCGGCTTTCGCAACGTCTCCAACGAGCGCCCTAGGCGATCGAGGTATTCCTGCGAATAAAAGCGCATGTATACATTGGAGCGCAGCTTGTTGACCTTCAATCCATCCAGGCTCAATCGCTGCAGCATGATGCTATCCGGGTGCAGGTCGATGATCTTCCAGCTCTGCTGCGAGAAATGGAAGAACGAATCGTGGTCGTGCGTGATCTGGAAATTATAGAGGGAATCGGTGTCGGGCGCATAGATCAGGACGGCATCTTCGCGGGTCAGCCTGATCCGCCACTCGGGCTCCTGGACGAATCCGATGGAATCATAGGCCAGCCCGTTGTCAAACGACCGCCTCACCTCGTAATAGTCGATGCCTACGTAGGGTGCGAGCGACGGTTTCCGGGAATCGGCTTCCTGCTCTTGCGGAGCGGCGCATCCCAAGAACCAGACGCACGAAATCAAACATAGCTTTGGCCACATAGGCCGCTAACCTAACACAAATACGGAAAATATGCAATAGGTTTATAAAATTGCTCCGTATATCCGTACGGTCGGCACGTATATGCGTACGGTCGGCACGGTGCACCGGATGGGCCGTCCGTATATCCGTACGGCCGGCGCGTATATCCGTCCCGTCGGCACGGTGCACCGGATGGGCCGTCCGTATCTCCGTACGGTCGGCAAGTACATCCGTCCCGTCGGCACGGTGCACCGGATGGACCGTCCGTATATACCGGTGGGCCGTACGGTTCACCGGATGCCTGCGCGCCCTGCGCAAAGCGAACGGCAAAGGGCATGAAAAAGCCCGCGCCCCCAACGGGAACGCGGGCCATGGCCGTCGGGCGGGAGCGTCGCTTACCGCGCCATCCGCGAGAACGGGTCGCACCAGTCGCTGTCGCCCTTGTGGTTGTGGGCGCGTACGCGCACGTAATAGGTCACCCCCGGCGTGAGGCCGGTGATCGGCGTACCGAACGATTGGCTCACCTTCTTCGGCTCGTCCCACGCGATGGGCGTGCTTTCGTCCGCGCGCGTGCCCACGCAGTATTCGTACTCCCACGCATCGGGCACCGTGTCCACGCCCCACTTCATCGTGCCGCTGTTGTCGCCGTCCAGGAGCCGCCCGCGCTGCGGGATGCCGGGGATGCCGATGTTGCGGTCCATGTTGCCCATGCGGAAGCCGGAACTTTCGAGCATCGAGCCGACGCCCTTGGCCACGAGGTTCACGTGGGTGGCCAATGCGCCCATCAGGTCGAGCAGCACGACCCGCGCCTCCTTCTTCTGGCGGAAGTCCAGGCGGCTGCCGCCGTTGTTGGCCTTCTCCAGCTTGGTCTTGTAATCGGTGTAGGCCGCGCCGAACACCGTGAGGCTCGGTTCGGGCGTGGGGTAATGCGGGTTGCCCGTCATGAACTGCTGGGCCTTGCCCGCCTGCGTCACGAGTTCGTGCTCTTTCAGGTCGCCGTAGTAGGTCTTTACTTTCAAGGATTTCATTTTCTGTGATTTTTAATGATTCTTGTTTTATTGAGACGCATGGCAATGCGTCTCTACTGTGGGGTTTCACTTTCGGCGCAACAACCGCTGCAGCACCAACGACACCAGGAAACTGACCGCCGCGCCGATGGCGGCCAGTACGGCGGTGCGCAGCGCGTCGTGCAGCCCCAGTTGGCCGACCACGCTCAGCAGCGTGCCGCCGCCGGTGGCGATGTGCAGGATGGGGACGTTACCCTTCATCGCCGCCTCCTTTTTCCTTGGCCGCGCCTTCCACGGCGTCCAGCACGCCGATGGCCAGGGCCACGTACTTGGCCACCAGCACCACCTTTGGCGGCAGCTTGATGGGTGCGGCGATGATCGCGTTGGCCGCCAGGGCCAGCGCTTCCTTGATTTCGTTGTAGATGGATTTCCTTTTCATGGGGTTCCTGTTTTTGGATGTGTTCGGGATGTAGAGACGCATTGCAATGCGTCTCTACGATCTCCGTCAATGCATGGATCAATACGTGATGGTGAACACCAGGAAATCCCCGCTTTCCCCTGCTTCCTCGGCCGCGGCGGCCAGCATGGGCATGCCGCCGGTCCGGCTGTTGGCCTCGATGAACTTCACGCCCCGCACGTGCGCATCGCCCTGGGTTTCGGGCTTCACGAGCGTGATGGCGATTTCCTCGCGGATGGCGTAGGCGATCTGCGTGGCCCAGAGCGCGCACAGGGCGGGCGGGAGGCTGTCCAGGTAGGCCACCTGCTGGGCATCGAGGATGAATTGCCACGGCAGGAACGCCTGCAGGCCTTGCTGTTCCACGCGGATGGCCACTTCCTCGCGCTGCACCGGCGACAGGCCGGACAACATCGTCTGCCACTGGGCCACCCCTGCGGTCGTGAACGGATACTTGAATCGTTTTTTCATACTGCTTTTGTTTTTGGGAGGCCAGGCTCCATGCCCGGCCAACGGCGACAAAAGTAGTTGGGGTACCCCGGCGATCCGCCGCGCCTACCGCCCACGAAAATCCCGGGCGGAAGGCCCGTGCCGCCCGGCGGAGACACGCCATCCAGGCGGTACCCCGCCTTCCGGGCGGTTACGCCCCTTCCCGCCACCACTTCAGGAACGCCGACCGGTGGCGCCTGCTCACTTCCAGCACCCGGCCGCCGAGCGAGTCGAGCAGCACCACCTCGGCCTTGCCGTTGGCGTCGTTGACCCAGGCGATCGCCGCGCGGTTCACCAGCGTGGCCCGGTAGATCAGGCAGAAGTCCGGCCCGGCAAGCATCCGCTCCAGTTCGTCCACGCTTTGGAGCTGGATCCTGCGATCGCCGGTGAATAGCAGCGCCCAGGTGCCCTTCTCCTCCGCCTTGCCGCCCGGCTCGAACAGCGCCGCCTCCGTGCGCATGCGGTCGAGGAACGTTTCGCTCGGGGCCGTGCCCTCCGCCCATTTCCGTTCCATCTCCTCCTCCGACTTGCCGTGCGCGTACCGCCAGGCGCGGAATTTCTCCATGATCTCGCGCGTGCGCACGCGGTAGTAGATCCACAGGATCACGCTGTAGCCCAGCAGCATCACCAGCACGAACTGGAAGTCTTACATCGCGTAGCGCGGGATCAGGTCGGCCCGGCCACGCACCAGGAAGTAGAGGGCGAACACCCCGAAGATGAAGAAGCCGGGCATCGCGATGCCGAAGAACAGCTGCAGCGCCAGCCGCACCAATGGCCCGCGGTACCAGGCGATGGCCCAGGGGTGCACGTCGTCCAGGATGTAGGCCACCTTGACGATGCCCCACATCACGAACCACGCGGCCAGCACGCTGGGCACGGCCGCCTTGTGGAACCCGGGCATGAAGAAGGCCTGCCCGAAGCCGACCGGGCCGCCGTACAGCACGATGAACGTGCCGGTGAACAGCGCCGCGGGCGGCAGCATCCAGTTTTCATGGTAGTTGACCTTGTAAAGGGCCGCGCGTTTCCGGGGTTTCCGGAACAGCAGTTTTTTCAATTTTTTCATATTGTTCATCATGGTGTCTGTGAATTGGGTGGCTGTCGGGGGCAAAGGCGCGGCCTGCGCATGGTGTATGACCATGGCGCGTCTCTACGTTACGATGCCCCTTACAGCCGGATTAAAGAATCGGTTATCTATTGGTTATCCTTACCGCCGAGCCGGTCGAACAGTTTCAGCAAGGTCTCGTTGGTTTTCTGGAGCAGTTCGTTCTTCTCGCGCTCCACCCGCAGCACCTCGGCGTTCAGGCGCTTGATCTCCTCGACCAGCTTCATCACCTCCTCCACCGGGTTGATGTGGTTCGTGTTGAACGGGCCGAAGGCCTGGTGGTTGTTGTACTGGTTGAACACCATGGCCTGCATCACCCGGTCGTCCACCTCCCGGAACAGCTGCAGCGTCACGCCCAGCGGCTCCAGCACCCGTTGCAGTTCGTCGCTCGGGATATGCGCCAGCGCTTCCAGTTCGGAGATTTCCTGTTGGCTGAGCCCGGATTCCTCGCCCAGCTGGGTCTGCGACCATCCGCGGAGGGTCCGGAAAAATGTCAGTTTCGCGCCGTCGGTGGTTGCTGCCGTGCTCATCAGTCTTGATTTCAATACTTTTGTCTTCATCGCAAAGCTATGTTTAAGGATTCATCGATGGGGTAGAAATTCCGTAAAAATGATTTTTACCCCGTTTGGTCAAAAAAAGGTTTTCAGTGCTGGCCCTCCATGGCCATCGCCACGAATTCGTCGTAGGTCACGCCGGTGAGCGCCAATAGCTTTACCGCTTCGGCGAAGCGGAGCTCGCCTTCGCCTTTTTCCAATGCGTGCAGGCGCGCCAGGCTCATGTCCATCCGGCGTGCGGCCGCATTGCGGCTCAGGCCCGCGTAGGAGCGGGCCTGCTTGATGGCCAGGCCGGTGTTGTTGTTTTTTTGTTCATTCATGTTGTTTTTGTTGATGGTTAAATTTATGGTTGTGTGTTTGTGCATTCAGATGCCTAGTTTGTCGCACAGCTCCAATACCCGGGCTACGTCCTTGCCGTGCAGCTCCAACATGTTGGTACTGATTTCATCACGTATGAGGATTCGGGCCACCTTGTTGCCGGTGGTGATGAACAGGTAGGCCGTATCGGGCCGGGGTGTTTTCCCGGTGGCTTCCTGCACCAGCCGCTCCAGGCCGGGCACGCCGAGCCGACCGCTCACCGGGGTTTTGTACCGGGTGAGGTACCGCTCGCCGATGTAGGCGTAGAGCGGGTCGTCGGCGGATAGAACAGCGAGTATCGTGTGCATATGTTAGGTTATCTTGTTTTCAATCGTCCAATCCCATCGACTGCCTCACGTCGTCGGCATGCGCTCGCGAGGTCAGCCTTTCCAGCAGCGGGAACGCCACGTCCAGTGCCCCCGAGGCGTTCACCGAGGTGATGATGCCTTCGCGGAAGGCGATGGGCAGTGATCCGCTACGCACCGAGGCGATCGGTTTGCCCTACCCGTGGAATGTCCGGATTACCTCAACGAACGGTGCGCTATGCGCGCCTCCGTAAAACCCGTATTCCCCGGATCCGCCCGGTATCGCCAGGGCATCGAAGCGATCGTAATCGACATCATCGACCGTATGGTCGACGGATCGCCAGAGGCCCGAGCTGTCCTGCGCCTGCCGGGCCCGCCCGCAGGTGACCAGCCGGGTGGCTGGCTCCATTTCCAGGTAGGCCCAGCAAATCACGTTGATGAATGCGTTTGCTTCCCGGGCATCGAAGCCATCGGCGAGTAATAGCAGGACGTTTTTCATGTTGGGCTATGCGCCTCCGTTGCAAACTACAAGAATCTCATTTCAACTCCACCTCGAATTCCACTTCCTCCGGTGGCAGGCATTGTTCGGCATCGCAGGCCATGAACTCCACCGTACCGGACAGCTTAGTGGGCACAGCCTTTTTCAGCTTAATCAGCTGCACGAACTCCACGCTATCCGTATAGTAATAGACTTCAACCCCAAAGACCTGTTCGAACTTCTTCTTCATCGTGCCCATTTCCTTCGCCTTGCCCCCGTATTGTACGTTGCTGTTCTTGTTAAAGGTGATGGTGGTGGGAAATGGCCCGCCAGCTGGGGTAGTTTGGCTGTAGATGTTCCAGCCTTGGTCAATCACCGCGGTCATTTTTAGTTCATAAATGTTTTCTTTGATGTGCTGCGCAGTGAACGTCCATTTGGCCGGGTTTTGTATTTGGGCCTGCAGGGTGGATGCGTGGCCCAGCAGAAGGATGAAGAGTCCTATCGCCATTTCTTTCATTTTTCTCATTTTTTATAAGGCTTAGGGTCCAATGCCTTTTCGATCCGCTCTCTGCAATCCTCCAGATGCATCTGGGTCATGGATTCGCTCACGATGGGCAGCGCCGCATCGATGTCCCGCTGCAACTGCCGCAAGTAGGCTTTTGCCACCGAAGGGATATCATTGTTGCCTATATTCGCTCTACTATTGACCATTGCCGCTAATTCGGGTGGCATCATTCCGCCCGGTGTGCCGCTGCTTTTCGCGGGGTCGGCAATCTCTACCAGCTGATTGACATACGCCTTTTGCAGGTTACGGCGATACACCGTAACCGGGTCGCTGCCCTGCAGCTCCTTCCATATTTCCCCCTGTACGTCGGCGACCAGGTCGGTGAGCGTGTAGGCATCGGCGCCCAATTGCGCTTCGGCTCCGATAAGCTTCTGCATCCGCTCGGGTTTCAACAGTTCGCCCAGCAGTTTCTGCTGGCTGGCGCCGACCGAGGCCACCGGGTTGCCACCGATGAGCGCGTGGATTTCCGGTTTGACCAACCACATGGGTGTCGCGAATAACTGCGCGTTCAGGAACGCCACAGCCTCCCGTTGGGTGGCTTTGGGTACCACGGCATACACTGTCCCCGATTGCTCCACCGTCTTCGGGGTCTCGTACACGCCGCCGATGTTCTTCGCCACGTGGCGCACGTAGCGCATATACTGCTTCATCGTCTCGTCGTACAGTTCCTTCAATGCGGCGTAGTCCTTTTCCGGTTCCTTTGTCCATGCCGGCAGGTTTTCCACTACGCGCTTCAGGTTCCGGATGCCGTATTCACTGGCGAGCATGGCATTGTCACCCATGTCCTCGCTTTGGCTACGCGGATCGTCCGGATTTCTTTCATGACCGAACCACAGGCGGGGGTCTTCGTTCTTTTCGATGACCCACCTATTGAGGTGGGCCGTTTCCGCTTCTGCGTCCTTGTACTGTGGCAACAGCCGGTAACCCCACTCGATCGCCCACAGGTCGTAGTCACCGAGGCGGGGCAGCAATCCACGCACACCCACGTTGTCTTCGGGTTGGGCCACGTAGTTGAAACGGGCGTAGTCCATGATGCTGGGCGTATGGCCGTGCGCCTCCAGCCACTTCCTGTCGCGGAGTTTTTCAACGGGTGTGGTGCTGGATGCGCCGAAGTTGTGCAGCAGGCCCAGCGTGTGGCCCACCTCGTGGCTGGAGACGAAGCGGATGAGCTGGCCCATCAGTTCGTCGTCGAACGTCATGCGCCGGGCGCGCTTGTCTACGGGCGCCCCCTGGATGAAGTACCAGTTGCGCAGCAGGCGCATCACGTTGTGGTACCAGTTGATATGGCTTTCCAGGATCTCGCCGGTACGCGGGTCGGCGATGCTCGGGCCGCTGGCGTTGGGCACCGCGGACGCTTTGTACACGATGGCCGAGAATCGGGCATCCTCCAGGCTCCACGTGCTGTCCTGTTCCTTGGTGGGAGCTTCCAGCGCGTAGATGGCGTTCTTGAACCCGGCCTTTTCAAAGGCTGCCTGCCAATCGTCTACGCCCTGCATGAGGTAGGGCACCCATTGCTTGGGCGTGGCCGGGTCGATGTAGAAGACGATGGGCTTGACGGGTTCGACCAACTCGCCGCGGCGATAGGCCGCCCAGTCCCTGGGTTCCAACCGCCAGCGCTTCACGAGGTTGACGCGCGCCACACCTTGCGGATCCCGGCCGAAGTCGGTGTAACCGACGGTGAAATAGCCCACACGGCTGTCAGCGTGGCGGGGTTGCATGGGTTTCGCGGGGAGCTGAACGATCGATGTACTCAATTCCACGGTCGCTGTGGTGGCACCGGCCAACGCGCCCGTGGGGTCAAAGAGCGATTGCTGCGGGGCCTTTGCATACGTCTTCACCGTTCGGATGCCGATGTTCTGCGGAAAAACCCGCACAGCGGAGATGTATGATTTATCGGCCTGCAGCCCCCCCAATTGCAGTGAACTTTTCGCGCTTGGTGCGAAGAACAACAGGTCGTTGTCGCCGTCCAGGTATTCGGTCACTTCCACCACCACCCCCGCACTATCGGGCGAAATCGCCTTCACATCGAATACCGCGGCGATAGGCTGGATGTTGGATGCTGCCACCGCACGGAACATCGCCTGCGTGGTGTCGCCAGCGTATTCACTGTATGACATCCTACGGATAAACAATTTCCCCTTCGGCCCTTTCTCCCAGCGGACGACCGTTTCATTGACCTGGTCACCGGCATAGCCACCCATGCCCGTGCCCGTCCGCATATCCGCTCCGGCCTTGGCCAGCCGGGTTACCATCAGCAAATCCCTGCCCAGCAGCGAGTCGCCCACTTCAAACCACCACTTATTATCGATCCGATGCACGGTGAACAGGCCCGATTGGCTGACGGCCTCCTCCGTGATGATCTTTTCATAGGGCGGCAACGATCCCTTCGCGGTATCCGCATGGATACTGTCTTTCATCGTGCTGTCCGGCTTGGCTTTCATGTCCTGCGCCTGTGCCACGGCTGCATGCTTCATCGAGATCAAGGATACGAACGCACACACATAAATTATTAATCGACTGCTTGTCATAAAAAATAAACTGAATTTAGGTTAATCAAGTCCGATACTTCACCACACCAAAATGACACCGCTACTTTTTCGGATTCCTGGTGTCCTTCAGTACCAATACGGGCATGCTCCGGTTTACAACTTTTAAATCCAGGCCAAAACTCAACAAACGGGCTCGTAAGGAGGCGAACTCTTTGCTATCCAAATCAGCAATATCATCATTGAAAAAGGAAGAAGGTATACTGATGTCAATTTTTCCCTTAAAGCCTGTGTCATCGATGATTTTGAAAGACGGCAGCCGACCTTCAAGGATACCGATAACCTGATTGATTGACCAATTCTTCATAAACATGTCCTCATAGTCGTTTGAGTATCCGGAAGTCGGGTTCTCTGCCTTTCTTGCTGTGACAATCTTGCTTTTATCCTCGCTTATGACAAGGGCCAAGCATTTCATCGACCTGGTTTCAATCCCGCTTTTGATATGGAAAAATCGGTCAAAATCTTCGACAAGACGCGTAAACACCTCATTTTTTGAGGTTTCGCCAGACAGGATCAATTCGTAGGAATAATGGTATTTCTTTTCAAATGCATGGTAGTCAAATCCAAGCAATGGACGTTTATCAATGGTACCCTTGTAAAAATCATCGGGCCTGGATGATTCGATGATTACGTTTCGATTTCCATAGTCACCCAACAGCCCTTCTATTGAATCCTGGTAAATCATTTTGTAGCAATCTATGACCGGTCTGTTCACACAATACACCCTCCAGTTATCTGTCTTATTGGTCTTTCTGATACCCAACAAGTTATACGAACCCAGCGTATCTATGTACCTGGAAAAGGCACTTCCAAAAGTTTCTCTGCCATTTCCTGTCTTTATCAAAAACTCAAGTTCATCGAAAGACTGCGGCCGCATTGCGGGAGAAAATGGAAGTTGGCTATCCGTGTCCCTTAACACCGCATTGATGCAATCGCTTGACAAATATTCACCTCTGGTATTGGCCCGATAGATGCCATACTTGTCTATCCAAACCAATTGCGGGAATCCCGATATTTGAAATGCCGCAACCATGTAAGTAAAGACTTCCTTTGCTGCCTGATTGTTCAACTCCATCACCGCTGTAGGCAATTCCAGTGCATACTTGGTGCCTTTCTTCCGTTCCATGAATGGCTTTATTAGCGTATGTGGGTAATCGGCCCCCTGCTTACCCACGGTGATGATCTGAATTTCATCGTTGAACTCCTTCTGTAACCGGTGTGCCTTCGGAAAGGCCTGTATACAACCTGTACATCCCGTATTCCAGAAATCCAGGATAACCAATTTACCTTTGAAGTCCGATAGCCTTGCCGATGGGACATGGTAATTCAACATTTCATTAAATACGATATCCGGCACCTTGTCTCCTATTTTCAATGGTTTAACGGTGTCCAAATGACTCGTTTCATTGACTGGTTGTTTCGCCCCGATAGCGAAGACTTGAGTACCAAGGCTTAGCAGCACAATGGACAATCCGAAACCTTTCACTTTAATGCTATTTATCATGCTGTTTGTTTTGATGTAGTTAAACATATTCTCCTTTCGTTACATTCCCTTTTCTGGAATCTGGTGAAGTCCTGTCCATTCCTCTGATTTTTACACGTTCTTCATGCGCTACGATGCCAGCTGCATCATCTCGGGTTCTGCGGCATTTCCGGATTATAATCCATGACGTATGACGGAATCAAATACGTATAGCGCTTGTCGTTGGGCAGCAACGTATACGTAACCTCGTTCATGATTCTCGTTTGTACAATATTCCGGCCTTCCCGGTTTAGCCGACGGATATCCGAAAACCTCATCCCCCGGTGTATTAACTCTTTTCGGCGTTCGGCTAAAATGATATCCAATGCGTCTTGGGCATTGGAAGCCGTAAATGGCGACCAAGAACCGTCATTCTTCCAGCGGTGTATCATCAGATGATTCAAGTCGTCCATCGCCTCGTTGATGCGATCGGTTCGGGCGGCCGCTTCCGCGCGAATCAGGTAGAGTTCATCCACGGCAATTCCGGAAAAATAGGTAGACGAGCCCGTATAGTTCCCTTTAAAGGTTACGTCTGCGGGGAACGATTGCGTGGCGGGCTTTCTGAAAAAGATTTCCTTCCGCAGGTCATCGTCGTTGTACGATTTATAAAGCGAAGTGTCTACCCGGCTACCGGTTGCAGAAATAACAAGTCCGAAAGTCCCTCGTACCTCACTATAGAAAACTATCTCGGGGTTGTCTATCCGGTCTACGGGAAACCTTGTCAACGTGGTGGATATGGTATTGTAATCAATCAATGTATTTTGCAAATGCAGGGCCGAATCCGCATAGGCCCTCGCTTGCTCAAAATCCCTTATGAGCAAATGGGTTTTGGCCAGCATCGCCAATGCGGCTTGCCGGGTTGGGCGGGTTCGGTAGGGTTGTGCGAGCGTCGTAACGGGTAGCAAAGCCGCTGCCTGCTTCATATCGTCAAGAATAAGGTCATAGGTTTGCTGCACGGTTATCCGCCTCACCGGCTCGTTCACGTCCGCCCGCAGCTTGGCAACCACGCCCCAATCGTCCCTGGCCGAGGCTACATCATACGGGGGGGCGAATAGCTGGGCCAACTGATAGTAAAACCGGGCCCGGAAAAACAGCGCACTACCGCGTACATTGTCATGCGCGGATTGGTTGCCAGTGTCCCTGTCTATGGCTTCGACCCCTTCCAACGCCACGTTGCAATAGAAAATCGCGTTGTAAAGGCTTGTCCAATGATTGTGGGGGGATGCAGCGGTGTAGATATCATCGCTCCACCTGTATCGGTTCCGGTCATCTACATCCGTAAATGATGCTAGCCGTGTTTCTGAATTGTAATAGTCGTCTGCCCCGATGACCAGGTAGTTATGGTCTACGCCATCGTTCAGGTAAACATGGTTATCCAGTATGGCCTGTAGATCCTCGATCTTTGAGGGCTGAGCCAAGCTTTGGTCGCTTTTCTTGCTCAAGAATTCGCTTTTGTTGCATCCGACAAGTGCCAGGCAGGCCAGCGTATACAGCAGCATGTGTTTGATTCGCTCCATGACGATAAGTTAGAGGGTAATGGTTAAACTGAAAGACATCCGGCTACCGGGGCGCTCCGCAAAAAGGAAATAGTACGGGTCTACGTCTGCTGCCTGCCATAAGATGATCCCGAGATTGCTAATCGCTGAAAAGCGAACGGCCTTGACAGGCAGCTTGGCCCATTGGGATTTCGGTAGCTGGTAACCGACCTGGATGTTTTCCAACCGGATATGGTCTCCCTTCTCTACCGTTGCACTTGACCGTTCGTAGAACACATCCCGATCGCCGTTTGCCGGAAAAACCATCGACGGCACGTCGGTATGCTGTTCGTCGCCGGGTTTCTGCCAGCGACGGGCATAGTCACCGTGGCCAGCCATGGCACCTGCACCCACACTATTGAATATTCCAGTATAGGCCAAGCTCGTCCTGCGGAAATAGTAGCCCCATTTATAGCTAAGATTTACCGAAAGATCGATGCTTTTGTATCGAAAAGTATTCATCATGGATCCGTAATACAAGGGATTGGAGGTACCGTGGAACGCCATGCTGTCCAGCATGGTGGTTTGCAGGATACGTGACCAATCCGTGCTTACTTCATTTTGGTGGTAGCCCCGTGGGTCTCCGGTCTGGGGATCCAGGCCCGCCCAAGGGAAACTATAGAGTTCCTGAAGGGGTTTCCCCACAACCGGCCGAATACCAGGACTTGTGTATCCGCTCCCGAGGAGTTCCGGCGGGTAATTCAGCGCCGTTACCTCGTCAAAAGCGGAGCCAAACAACAAATCGGTACTCCACTGGAGTACGGTTTTGTTAAGGTTTTGGCTGGTCAGCGTAAACTCCAAGCCCTTTACCCGAATGCTGGCGTCGTTAGCGACAATCCGTTCCCCCACCCCCAGTGTGGGATCTACCAGTTTCGAAGAGAGTAGGTCCCTGGCATTCCTGACAAAATACTCGACGGTACCGCCAATCCGGCCAGAGTTTGTCGAAAAATCCACGCCAAGGTTTAGCTGGCCGATACGCTCCCACCGGAGGTGATCGTTTGGAGGGTTGAGGATGGACGCTGCTGGTAGGCCTGTCGTATTGGAAATGCCGGTGGATATGGTAGTGACAGCAGCGAAACGGGCAGAAGGCGAATTGCCGTTGTAGCCATACGTGGCCCGCAAGGAAAGCTGCGGCAGCCACGACACGCGATAGAACGGCTCTTCATCTATTTGCCAGCGGCCTCCCACTGTCCAGAACGGCAGCGCGATCCTGTTGTTGATCGCAGCACCAAAAATATTGGCTGCATCGTTCCTTCCGCTGGCCGATACCGAATATCGCCCCTTGAACGTGTACAGCAGGTTGCCAAAATAAGAAAGTTTCCTGTCGGAACGTTCAGAAACAGACGGGAGATTATGGATCCGATTCGTGACGCCGGGAGTACCGTACTGCGGGAAAAAGGTGAGGTAGTCAACGATGGACGCCACCAGGCTTCCATCGCGGCTGTAGCCGTAGAGACGCTGGCCATTTCCTTTAATGGTAAAATCAGCGATTTCCCACCCGAGCATGCCCCTTACATTGTGCGACGGGGTAATGGCCTGATCGTAGTTGAGCTGTGCCCTACCATTGTGACCAATGGCCTCCACATCGGATAAATCCATGATCCCGTTTTGGGGAACGGGAAACTCAAATGCGCCATTTCCCAACGGCTGGGCAAACATATTGATGAGGTGCCGCGTGGCGTAAGCTTCAATCGTTTGCACGTGACTGTACCGCTCCGTCTGGCTTTGGAAGGAATAGTTCAGCGCTAGATTCAAGTAGGGAGCCAACCGGTAACGCATACCCGTATTGATCGTATAATTACGCGTAGCATTCAGCGTTTCTGTCGCCTGTATTTCGTTGTAAGGATAATATGTCCAATCCAATAGGTTACCGTTCCCGGCCGTGTCGGTAAACGTGCTTCTCAGGTCTCTAACCACGGGTAAGGCATTCCCGCGGTCGTTCACCAGATCGACATACGGATAGCTTAACAGACCCGCGCCCGGATTGTTACCATAGCTATCGTTGTCCTGGGAAAAATTGATGCCGGCCGTGAGCTGCAGGTTGTTGGATACCTTGAAGGTGTTGGTACTGTTCAAGGTTATCCGTTGCTGGGACGCACCAACGTTATTCTTCACGTCTTTGTTGTATCCTCCCGACAGGTAATAATTCACAAAGGGCGTATTGCCGCTAACGCTTAAGGTATGCGTCTGATTGACGCCGACCCGCATGAAATATTCATTGATATCCCTGCGGCCGTCAATGCTTTTCATAAACTCAAGCTGCGCCGCTGCCTCGCTCGCACTGACCTGTCCCTTCCTTTCGGCCAGCAGCAATTCGACTGCCGGAGTCAGCGGATAGTACCACCAATTATTGTCACTGGCCTGTTCGAATTCGTCATATACCCCCTTATCAAACAGAAATCGTTCCACGTCGATTATGTCTGCACTGGTCATTTGCGGTTTATTGTAAAGATCCGGCCGCTGCGTGATGTTGACTCCAGTGTTGTAACTGACTTGCGGGGTCGTTGTGCTGCCCTTTTTAGTGGTAAGGATGATCACGCCGTTTCCTGCCCGCGCACCCCATTCGGCACTCGCCGCAGCATCCTTCAGGATCGTCACATTGGAAATGTCATCCGGATTCAGGGTATTCAGGTCGCCGTAAAAAGGAAAATTATCCAGAACAATCAACGGCGCCGCATCTAGGTTAATGGACGCCCTTCCCCTGATCGTGATGGTGTTCCTGCTGATTTCAGGGCCGGATACCACCAGGCCTGGCACCAGGTTTTGGATCCGTTCCAAAACCGTCGATCCAATCTGCCGGTTAAAGAGTTTGTTGTCGATGACGGCGTAGGACCCCGGATGATTTTTATCGATGATCTGGTAACCCGAGCTACCCTGCACCGATACCTCTTGCAGGTCGGTAACCGCCGCGCTCATCACCACCGTCCCGATATTGGCCGATGCCTTTACGTTTTGCCGTACGTAGCCAATGAAGGAAATCTCTAACGTCGCATCGTCCGGTACGTCGATCAACAGGAATTCCCCTCGGCTATCGGTAAGGGCCTGCAAGGCCGTGAGCTGCCCGGATGCATTGATGACCTTGATGGATGCGCCGAAAAGTGGATTGCCAAGCGAATCCGTGATTTTTCCAGCGACGGTGGCGAGGTCTTGGGGAAGTTCTTCCCTTTCCCCCACATCCGAGACGGCCGCGCGGTCATTCGGCTTCCGCGCCAGCACGATCGTCTTGTCCTCGATCTTCGCTTCCAGCGGCTGGTCGGCGAAGATGGTGTTCAGGAAATCCGCCAACGGCATATCGACCGCGTCCACGGTAACCGGGTGCGTGCCCTTGAGGATACTGCCCGCGCCGAACACGGTGTAATCCGTCTGCTGGCGGATGGCCTGCAATACCTCGGCCAAGGCCAAGTCCTTACCCCGCAGGGTAACCGTCTGGGAATAGGTGGCGGCGCTGACGTGCATCAGCCCGGCCACGGAAAAGAGTATAAGCAGCCTCATTACTCTGTATACGTAACGTTTTTTCATTAACTTCGTCTCGGTTTGGATAGTTAGTACTAAATGGGTTAAATCCAGGCTGTTTGAGGGGAGTGTTTGCAGCACTTCCCTTATTTTTTGGACGTCAGCGGGGCGTCATTCAATGGATCGGTGGTTACGGCTTACCTCCTCTTTTGCCAGCGATGATCAATTTCCTGCCCTGTTCGATGCGGTAGTCAATCTCGGCGCTTTGCAGCGCGCCGAGTACCACCGACAGGTTCGTGTTACGGTAGGCATCCCCGAAGAATGTTTCCTGCGGGATATCGCCTTCGTAAACCACCTCCAGGTCGTACCAGCGGGCGAGCTCGCGCATGACCTGCTCGAAGGATTTGCCCTCGAAGGAGAACTTGCCGGACTTCCAGGCGGTGTGTTGGTCTATATCCACGGTATTGATCGTGGTCGCCGCGCCTCGGGTGGTGGCTTGTTGGCCGGGGGTTAATGTTACGCCTTTATGGGGCGAATGTTTATTCGCCTCCCGACGAGTCGGGACAGGCTCTACATCCACGCGTACCTTTCCGGTTACCAACGTGGTCTTTGTTTCGGGGTCGTCCGCGTAGGCGGAGATGTTGAATTCGGTGCCGAGGACGTTCACGACCTGATTTGCGGTTTGGACGGAAAAGGGCGAATGATTAGTATCTCCGATGAGCCCTTCGGGGTTCGCCCCTACGCGCCCTACCTGTGGCTGGATATCGAAATAGGCTTCGCCCTCCAAAATGACTTCCCGTGAATCTCCCGAGAATCGGGATGGGTATTTCAGCATGGAGGCGGAATTGAGCCATGCTTTCGAACCGTCGGGGAGGGTGATCTGGTAGGTGCCGCCCTTGGGGGTGGTGAGTGAGAGCATCACTGGTGCGTCACCTGGATTGGGCAGAGATTCCTCGGCTGCGCTCGGAATGACGGCTGCGAGTGCGCTCCCATCCGTATAGGTGATGTCCTCAGCGCCGACGATGATCCCCGTTTGGGCTTCGTCGAGATTTATCACCCGGCCATCGGCGAGGGTGAGCGTGGCCCGATTGCCGCCGGGCAGGATTTCGGTCGCTGCGAGGCCATCGACTGACGACTCACGACTATCGACTAGCAGCAGCCAACCGACTGCAAGGAGGATGGCTGCTGCGGCTGCATAGGGCAGCCAAGGGCGTAGGCGCCTCACCTTACTCCCTCGTTCGTGCGCCGTGATTTCGGCGTCGAGCCTCGGGTCGTCGGCAACCGATTTGCGCGGCAAGGCGTACCATGCCCTGAGGTCGGCGTCGAAACGCTCGCCATCCCCTACCCGCTCCAGCAGCGCCCGGTTGGCCGGATCGGCGGCCGCCCAGGCCGTCAGCTCGGCTTCTTCGGCCTCGCTTAGCGTGCCCCGCAGGTGCTTGTAGAGTAATCGACTGATGCGTTCCATTTTCCGTATCTTTTTTCCGTATGCTGCGCCCTTTCGGGTGGCAAACACTATAGATACGTACGCGGGTAGGCAAACCTTACCAAGAATTTTGATTTATTTTGGTTTGGCGGAAATTTGTCATCATGTCAATAACCTAACCGGATGAGGCAGACATTGACACAATACAATAACTAGCTGATTAACAACACGTGGCGACTTATAGATTCGTATAACTCGCCAAAACCCCACTTGAAAACCGTGTTTTGGCGAGTTATAAACGCTTGAAATCGATTCAAAATATTGAAAATAAGATGCTTGCAAAACCACCCACAAACTAGGATTGCCCCGCCAGCCAGAACAGGAACAGCAAGTTGTGCGACAGCAGTTTGCGGAGCGTGGCCACGGCCTTGGATTTCTGCGAGAAGATGGACGATTGGGTCATGCCGGTCTCGGCGGCGATCTCTTCGGTGGTCTTGCCTTCGAGGAAGCTCATGCGGAACACGGCCTGCTGGGCCGGGGGAAGCGTATCCACCGCCTCCTCCACCTGCTGCAGCAACTCGGCGTAGAGGATGCGGTTGTACACATCGGGTTCCTGGCTGGTGAACGCATAGTCGTCGTCATTGGGCATGGCCTCCATGGGCGCCATGCGCCTGGAACGGATGCTGTCGATGCAGGCGTTCTTGGTGGCGATGTAGAGGAAGGCCTTGATCTGCCCTTCAGACTTGATGTGCTCCCGGTTATTCCATAGTTTGAGCATACAATCGCTCACCAATTCCTCGGCCACACCCAGATTTTGCACGTAAGACGAAGCGAAATGCTGCAAGGGCCGCGAATAATAGCGGTACACGCCGTCGAACGCCTTGCGGTCGCCAGCATTGAATTGTTCGATATCGACGGCTAATGGGGCCATGGTCAGTCCAGTTTGGATATCCGTTAGCCAAAAGACGGGAAAAAAATCGACATTCGGAAAAAAATCTGGCCTTCTTCACCGCTTGATCGGCATCCTTGCGGTGAGCGCCGTGCCCTTGCCCACCGCCGTGTCGATGGCCAGCGTGCCGCCCATCGCCTCGGCCCGTTTCTTCATGTTGGCCAGCCCGCTGGACGAAGTCTCCCGCCGCGGATCGAACCCTACGCCATTGTCGCTGATGGCCAGCACCAGGTGCCGGTCGGCCTTGCCCAAGGCGATGACGACTTCGGTGGCCCGCGCGTGCTTGGCCACGTTGTTTATCGCCTCCTTGAAAAGCAGGAGCAGCGCCCTTCGCTGGTCCATGTCAAGGGCCTGATCTTCGAGCGCCTCGTCCCACCGCCACACCACGTCGGTACCCGCCTGCTCAAGCGTCTGGGCCACGTATTCGCGCATCCGCACCTGCATCTTGCCCAAGCGGTCGTTGTCGGGCTTCACGGCCCAGACGATGTCGCTCATCCCCTGCTGCGCAAGCGCCGACTGCGATGAAATCTGTTCCAGGTAAGTCGATACGGCCGCTTGTTCGGTCTGCAGCTTCTTGCCCGAAGCGTCAGACAGGATCTGGATGCTCGTGAGCGTGGAGCCGATCTCGTCGTGCAGGTCCTTGGCGATGTCGGCCCGGATGGCCAACAGGTTTTCCTGGTGGCGGATGGTACGCTTGAGCCGGTGGCGGTTGAACAGGAAGTAGCCCACCGAGGCCAGCAGCACCAGCCCCACCACCAACAGGTTGCGCACGTTGCGGGCATCCTGCAACCGGCGCGCCTGCAGTTCCTGCTCCTGCTCCTTCAATTGCAGGCGCTGCGCGGCGCTTTGCGCGGCCAGCTTCTGCCGCTCCAGCTCCTCGCCCTGCTGGTGCAGCCGCAGGTGCTGCAATTCCTGCGCCTGCGAAAGCAGCGCGATCTCGTTCTCCTTGCCCGCGATCTCCAGTTGCCTGATCCGCCGTTCGTCCACGAGCCGCGCGATCTCGAAGTCCTTCTTCTCGGTCTCGTATTGCGTCTTGACGGCCTCGATGGCGCCCGCCGCGCTCTGGGCGGCGATGCTGTCGCGATAGGCCTGCCCGCTTTTGTGGTGCGCGAGCGCTTGGGCCAGGTTACCGTGGTCTTCATGGAACTTGCCCAGGATCTCATGCGCGTTGGCGATGTTCTCCTTGTTGTTGAGCCGCATGGCCAGCGGGAGCGCCTTGTGCAGGTACTCCGCCGCCCGCAACGAGTCGCCCGCACGGTGGGCAAGCTGCCCCGCGGCGGCATAGGCCCGCGAAAGCTGCGTCACGTTGCCCTGGCCCTCGTAGATGGCGATGGCCTTCGACTGCCAGTGGAGCGCGCTGTCCAGCACGCCATTCCGTGTATAAAAGGAACCCAGCGCCATGTAGGCCCCGGCTTCAAGCCGTTCGTTGCCCAGGCCCTCGGCATAATCCAGCGCCCGGAACAGGTGCGGGCGCGAGGCGGCGTTGTCGCCCTTGATCAGGTGCAATTGCCCGATGTTGAGGTTGGCCACCACCAGCCCGGCCTCGTCGCCGGTGGTTTCGCGCACGGCGATGCTTTTGCGCTGGTAGTCGATGGCGTCGTCCACCCGGCCCATGAGGTAGAACACCGACGCGATGTTGCTGTAGGTCTGGCCCATGCCCTTGCCGTGGTCGAGCTGCTCGAACCGGCGCAGGGCCTTGAAGAACCATTGCGATGCCTCGTCGTGGTTGCCCGCGGCCAGTTTGGTCGACCCCAGGTTGCTCAGCACGTCCGCGGGCAGCTCGGTGGCCCAGCGTTCCACGCCCAGATCCAACAGCGAGCGGAACGTCTGCTCGGCCTCGGCCAGCTGCCCGCGTTCCAGCTGGTAGACGCCGTGCCGGTTGAGGCCTTTGACCAGCAGGAGCGTATCGCGGACCGACCGCGCGGCCTCGATGAGCTCGGCGTTGTAGCCGCGTTTGTCGGTGCGCCCCTCGGTGCGCAGCATCAGGTCGGCGAGCAGGTCGTAGGCCCGTGCCTCGCCGTGGCGATAGCCCGACTCCTTGGATCGCCGCAACGCCTCTTCGGCAGCGTCGATGGCCGGCTGGTAATCCTCGGCCGCCGAGGCGGCCGCCCCCCTGGCCAGCAACCCGTCCACGTGGGCGATGGCCCGTGCCTTGGAATCCTGGCCATGAGCCTGGCCAACGGTCAGGCCAAGCAGCAGCATAATCGGAAATACAAGGTAGACACGTAAACCGGTGTGAGGGATGGACGCGTGGCGGTGCTGCATACATTAATCGTGCTGATGCGGTAAACTTAGCGAAGTTTGTGCTCAAATGCAATGCCTGTCCCGCAAAGCAGCGATATTTTATTTTTGGCCACAATATTATCTGTATCGCAAAAAAACCAGCGTTTTCATATTAAGATAAATAAAAAAGAGTGATTGTATTAAAATTTTATTAAATTTACCGCTCCATAAAACGTATATTAAATTAACGCATGTCAAACTATTTCGATTCGTTCATCGATTATGTCGGTGAGCGCAACCCGAATCAACCCGAATTCCTGCAAGCGGTAAGCGAAGTTGCCGACGATGTGATCCCGTACCTGAAGGCCCACCACCCGGAGCTGATCGATGCGAAATTGCTCGAACGGATGGTCGAACCCGAGCGCACCGTCTCGTTCCGCGTGGTATGGACCGACGACAAGAACGTGGTGCAGGTGAACCGCGGCTACCGCGTGCAGATGAACAGTGCCCTGGGCCCGTACAAGGGCGGCCTGCGCTTCTCGCCCACGGTCAACCTCAGCATCCTGAAATTCCTGGCCTTCGAGCAAACCTTCAAGAACAGCCTGACGGGCCTCCCGCTGGGCGCGGGCAAAGGCGGCGCGGATTTCGACCCGAAAGGGAAATCCAACAACGAGATCATGCGGTTCTGCCAGAGTTTCATGACCGAACTGGAGCGCCACATCGGTGCCGACACCGACGTCCCCGCGGGCGACATCGGCGTGGGCGAACGCGAGATCGGCTACCTGTTCGGCCAGTACAAACGCCTGCGCAACGAGTTCACGGGCGTGCTCACCGGCAAGGGGCCTACCTGGGGCGGCAGCTTCATCCGCCCGGAGGCCACCGGGTTCGGCTTGCTGTACTTCGTGGAGCGGATGTTTTACGAAACCGAGGATTCGCTGAAGGGCAAGACCGTGGCCATCTCCGGCGCGGGCAACGTGGCCTACTACGCCGCGCTGAAGGCCATCACGCTGGGCGCCAAGGTGATCACGGTGTCCAACAGCCAGGGCACCATCTACGACGAACACGGGTTCACGCCCGAAAAGCTGGATTACGTGACCTCGCTCAACCGCGACCTGGAGGCCTACACGAAACGGTACCCGGCCGAATACCACGCGGGCAAGAAGCCTTGGCAGTTCCCCTGCGACATCGCCCTGCCCTGCGCCACCCAGAACGAACTGGATGCCGCCGATGCCGAGCTGCTGATCCAGAACGGCTGCATGTGCATCGCCGAGGGCGCGAACATGCCGAGCACCGCCGAAGCCATCAAGGTGATCCTCAAGGCCAAGATCCTGTATGCCCCCGGCAAGGCCGCCAACGCGGGCGGCGTGGCGGTATCCGGCCTGGAGATGTCACAGAACCGGCTCGGCCAGCAGTGGCCCAGCGACAAGGTAGACGGCAGGCTGAAAAAAATCATGCACGATATCCACGATACTTGCGTACATTACGGCAAAAATAAGAACGGTCACATCGATTACCTGAAAGGTGCCAACATCGGCGGCTTCGTCAAGGTCGCCACGGCGATGAAAGCCCAGGGGTACGTGTGATCGCGCACCGTATATGAGAACACTCGCAGAATTGCCCCATCCAGACTTCAAGATCACCATCTTCGGGATGAACCAGAAATACATCGTCAAGTTCGAGCAGGGTACGCTCGAACAGGTGTATAAAATCGCGGAGGTAGACGTGGTCGGCGGCGTGGATGGGGTTTTCCAGTTGCTCGACGACGAATTCACCCAATCGGTGGCCCAGCGGTTCGCAGACATGCGGCAGGCATTCATCGCCGCCTACCGGCGCCACGCGTACTGACCACGCGTATCAACGCGGCCG
Source organism: Parapedobacter sp. (assembly GCA_037190485.1). Taxonomy (GTDB): domain Bacteria; phylum Bacteroidota; class Bacteroidia; order Sphingobacteriales; family Sphingobacteriaceae; genus Parapedobacter. Next base: position 108,573 of record JBBCJB010000012.1, on the reverse strand, counting down.
TTCGAGCAGCTGCCCGACGATCCACGGCACGGCTACCGTGGCGGGTTGGTCGATGCAGATGACATCGGGCTGCCGCGACAGGGACGACGCATGGGGGTCGGCGAAGTACTTCGCCGCCGCCGCGGGCACCTCGTCAAGCAGGCCGGCAGCCGGATACACCTGGAGCGACGTACCGATGACGATGAACGCGTCGGCCTGCGCGCAGATGCGGGCGGCCTTGCCCAGCTCCGGCACGGCCTCGCCGAACCACACCACGTGCGGCCTCAGCTGGCTGCCCAATTCGCACAGCTCGCCCATGCGGATCTCGCTGCCCGCGATCGGGTACGTGAGCCGCGGGTCGATGCTCGACTGCGACCGCGTGATCATGCCGTGCAGGTGCACCACCCGGCCCGATCCGGCCCGCTCGTGCAGGTCGTCGATGTTCTGCGTGATGACCGTGACCTGGTACCGCGCCTCGAGTTGCACGAGCGCCCTGTGCGCGGCATTGGGCTGGGCCTCAAGCACCGACCGACGGCGCACGTTATAGAAATCCTGCACCAAGTCGGGGTCCCGGGCCCACGCCTCGGGCGTGGCCACGTCTTCCACGCGGTAACCCTCCCACAAGCCGTCGCTGCCCCTGAACGTCTGGAGGCCGCTTTCAGCGGAGATGCCCGCACCCGTGAATACAACGATGTGTTCCATGCCTGCAAAGTAACGGATTTATCTGTTACCTTTGCTGCCCATGATTGAACTGTATACCGACGGCGCGTCAAGCGGCAATCCCGGCCCCGGGGGCTACGGCGCGATCCTGCGATCCGGACCGCACTACAAGGAGCTGGCCGAAGGCTTCCGCAAGACCACCAACAACCGCATGGAACTGCTGGCCGTGATCAAGGGGCTGGAGGCCCTCAAGCAGCCCGGCCAGGAGGTGGTGGTGTATTCAGACTCCAAGTACGTGATCGATGCCGTGGAGAAGGGCTGGCTGAACGGCTGGGTGCGCAAGGGATTCGTGGGCAAGAAAAACAAGGACCTCTGGCTGCGCTACCTCCAGATCGCCAAAGCGCACCGCATCCGCTTCGTGTGGGTGAAAGGCCACGCCGGCCACCCCGAAAACGAACGGTGCGACCGGCTCGCGGTGCAGGCCTCGCAAGCGTCGGCCAATTGGAAGATCGACAGCGTGTTCGAAAGCGGCAACGCCTGACGCAACGGCGCAAATACCCATAATGGTGTATTGCATGCGGTTGTTTTTTTAGCGATGTTTGTACAGTGCCCGTTTGAATGGGCCGCAGACATCCAATTAAAAAAACAAGTTAATGTCATGAAAAAAGCAGATCAACCCAAGAAAAGCAAACTGACGCTGATCCCGATCGAGTTGGCGAAGCACATGGTGAATGCCTACGACGAGCGCCGCCGGTTGCCGGCGGCCAAGGAACGGAGCAAACTGATGGGCAAGGAAATGGACGAACCGCGCTCGGTATGGGTGAGCAAGGAGGCGGTGCTGGAATTGCTGGAGATCAACAAGGCCGACGGGCTGCGCTTCTACTTCGCGATCGCCGACGATTTCCCCGAGCACAAACTGAAAAGGCAGGAATACAAGGGCGCCCATACGCTGGTGATGGTGGCCACCCGCTCGAACGATCCGGACGACCCCACGATGGAAAACAGCGTGGACTGCCTGAACATACCCGGCAAGGCCGAAACGACGGATGCGACGGGCAAGGTGGGCCCCATCCTGATGCCCGTCTCGTCCAGCAGGGCCGGCATGCCCGCCGACGACATGACCATGTGCCCGCCGCCGCGGCAGCCAACAGGCACGTTACTCTAATGGCCCCGAGCTTCCACTGCCCCGAAAAGCATGAATACGGTCACCATCCTACTACTGGCGCTTGTTCTTGTCGGGGCAGTGGTGGGCTTCGCCAGGCGGAAGATCTTCGCCACGAGGAGCCTCCGGTATTTCTCCGCCTTCCTGCTCTTCCAGTTCGCCTACCAATTCGGGGCTTACCTGTATTCGTTCGTGCTGACCGAGCACGCGCCCAATTACTTCATCTTCAACCTGGCGCTGCCCATCAACCTCGCCTATTTCAGCTGGGTCTTCCATGAGGCCGTAGACAACGCCACGAAACGGCGGTGGATCGTCATCGCCGCCTTGGCCAACCTGGTGTTCTTTGCCGTCAACCTGGCATTCATCCAGGGCCTGTCGGCCCTGATGACCTATTCGCGCACCATCATGGCCGTGACCATGGTCGTGTACGCCCTGCTTTATTTCCACGAGATGCTCACCTCGTCGGCCGCCGTGAACGAGATGAACCCCACCCGGAACGCGGCGTTCTGGATTGTGACCGCCGTCTTTTTCTTCTATCTTTGCAGCACGCTCACGATCATCGCCTGGGACCTGCTGATGTTCAAGAGCGATATCATCGGGCCGGTCATGGTTCGGGTATTCAGCTTCCAGCTATACGCCATGTACATCATCGGCATGCTGCTGCACAAAACCCCGAACCGCGGCTACTCGGCAGCGAAACACTGACGGCATGGACAACCCCAACAATGAGCTGGTGATCGCCTTCCTGTTCGGCAGCCTCATGCTTGCGCTGGTGGGTGCCTTCATGTTCGTGATGGTCATCTTCTACCAGAAACGCAAGATCAGGAACATCCGCGAGCAGCAACGGCTGATCACGCGTTACGAACGGTCGGTACTGAAGGCCAAGGTGGAGATGCGCGAAGAGACGCTGAAATACGTGGGGCAGGAACTCCACGACAACGTGGGCCAGGTGCTGTCCCTGATCAAGCTCTACCTCTCCCGGCCCGACACCCAGCAGAAAGCCGTGGTGAAGCAATTGATCGAACAGGCGATCGTCGACATCCGCTCGCTGTCGCACGACCTCAACATCAGCCGCGTCGAACAGTATTCGCTGGGCGACTTCATCGAGCAGGAGCTCAACAAGGTACACAAGGCAGGCACCGTGAAGACCGCATTCGACCACGACGAGGGCGACTGTGAGCCCGCCGATGTCCAGAACCGCTTGATGATCAGCCGTATTTTCCAGGAATGCATCAATAATATCCTCAAACATGCCGAAGCACAGCATATATTTGTTAAGTTAGCCGCCGAAAACGGTTGGTGTACGCTGGACATCGCAGACGATGGGATCGGGTTCGATACCGAAACCCGCCACCTGGGATCGGGGCTCGCCAACATTGACGATCGCGTGAAGCTGATGGGCGGCGAGGTCCGGATCGACTCCACGCCCGGCAGCGGCACCCGCGTGACGCTCCGTATCCCGCAAAGCTGACCACACCCGAAGAAAGAAAAGACCGATGATAACGATCGCTATCGCTGATGACCACAAATTGATGTCCGAGGGCATCGCCTCCATCCTGCAGTCCGACCCGGAACTGACGGTGGCCAAGATCTGCATAAACGGCAGGGAATTGGTCGAGTACCTGCGGCTCAACACCGTAGACCTGGTGCTGATAGACCTCAACATGCCGGTACTGAACGGCGCCGACGCCATCCGCATCCTGCGGAACGAACGCATACCGAGCAAGATCGTGGTGCTGAGCATGTATGCGGATGAAACGGTGTACGCGAAATGCCGGGAGATGGACATCAACGGCTACCTGCACAAGGATTCGGACGCCGAGCACCTGATCGATACGATCAAGGCGATACACCAAGGCGAAAACCGGTTCGATTACGACCGGCCACACGGCGCGGGCGACAGCGGATTCGCCATCGAGGACAAGTTCCTGAACAAATTCAAGCTATCGCGGCGCGAGCAGGAAATCATCGGGCTGGTGCGCAACGGGCATACCAACCAAGAGATCGCCGACATCCTGTTCCTGTCCATCCACACGGTGATGACCCACCGCAAGAACATCCTGCATAAACTGGGCGTGCGCAATACGGCCGAGATGCTGACGCTGATCAGCGGCTGATCCGGTCGCTGTACACGTAGCGGATCTCGTCGCGGAGGTTGTAGCGCGAGGCCATCACCTCCCCGTACGCACCGGCGGTACGGATGGCGATCAGGTCGCCGCGCGACGAAGGCGGTAGCGGCACCTCCTTGCCGAAGCAGTCCGTGCTTTCGCAGATGGGCCCCACCACGTCATAGTGCACCGATTCGGCACCGTCTGGCACCGCGTCCAACCGCTGGATCTGGTGATAGGCCTGGTACAGCACGGGGCGCATGAGCTCGGTCATGCCCGCATCCAGGATCAGGAAGTTTTTCTTGATGCCGTTCTTGACGTACAGCACCCGACTCACGAGCGTACCGCTCTGCGACACGAGTGCCCGCCCCAACTCGAAGTGGACCTCCTGCCCGGGCTTTCGCTCCAGGAAATCGGCGAAAACCGAGAAATACCCCTCGAAATCGGGGATCGGATTGGCATCAGGCGCATGATAATCCACACCCAAACCTCCGCCCACATTGAGCACGCGCAACCGGAAGCCCCGCTCGTCAAACCAATTGTTGAGCTCGTTGACCTTGACGCACAGGCTCTTGAACACATTCAGGTCCGTGATCTGCGAACCGATGTGGAAGTGGATGCCGATGAGCTCGATATGCGCGCATTGCCGCAGCGCATCGATGGCTTCGGTAAGTTGCCAATGGGCGATGCCGAATTTGTTTTCGTCCAGGCCGGTGGTGATGTACTGGTGCGTCTTGGCGTCCACGTTGGGGTTGATGCGCAACGCCACCCGGGCTTGCTTGCCCATGCCGGCGGCCAACCCGTCGATGACCTGCAATTCGGCGATCGATTCCACGTTGAACGCGAAGATATCCTGGCTTAGCGCATAGCGGATCTCCTTGTCGGATTTGCCCACGCCAGCGAACACGACCTGATCGGGGTCGAACCCGCGCTCGATGGCCTTCTTGACCTCGTTGCCGCTCACGCAGTCGGCACCGAACCCGGCATCGCGCACCAAATCCAGCACGCGGTCGTTGAAATTGGCCTTGAGCGCATAGTGCACATGGAAGCCATGCGACGCGGAGGCCTGGCGGGCCGCGTCAAGCGTCTGCCGCAACAGCCCCAGGTCATAATAATAAAACGGTGTTTCCTCGTTGGAAAATGCGGATAGCAGTCCGGTGTCAAACATCGTGCGCTCGCTTGGTCGTTAGAAAAGCCTGTTGTGCAACGAGCGCAAGGCCTCTACCTTGTGCGCGGTCTGCAACAGCATGGATATGTTGTAATTACTGCCACCATACGAAATCATCCGTACGGGAAGGTGCTTCACGGCATCCAGTACGCGCGCGGCATAGCCGTGGCTGTCCCACCCGAAATCGCCCACCACGCAGACGATCGTCTGGTCGCGATCCACCTCGACCGAACCGAAATCGCGCAATTCGCGCTCGATGTCGTCCAGGTACCGGGTATCGTCGATCGTGAGTGAAATGGCCACCTCCGACGTGGTGATCATGTCGATGGGGGTCTTGTAGCGCTCGAACACCTCGAACACCCGGCGCAGGAACCCATACGCCAGCAACATCCGCGACGAGTGGATGCGGATGGCCGTGATGCCGTCCTTGGCGGCGATGGACCGCACGATGCCCTTGGCCGCACCTTCCCTGTTGATGAGCGTGCCGGGGGCCTGGGGATCCATGGTGTTGAGCAGGCGCACCGGCACGTTGTAGCGCTGTGCCGGGAAGACGCTCTGCGGGTGCAGGATCTTGGCACCGAAGTACGCCAATTCCGCGGCTTCGTCGAAACTCAGGTTGGCGATGGGTTGCGTACCCTTCACCACGCGGGGGTCGTTGTTGTGCATGCCGTCGATGTCCGTCCAGATCTGGATCTCGTCGGCACGGATGGCGGCACCGATGAGCGAAGCGGTGTAGTCGCTGCCCCCACGGCGCAGGTTATCGATCTCGCCGAATGCATTGCGGCAGATATACCCTTGGGTGATGAAGAGGTTATGGTCGCTCGATTGGAGCAACAGTTCATTCAACTGGCCCTCGATGAAATCCATCTTGGGCTCGTTGTCCTCGTCGATCTTCATGAAATCGAGCGCGGGCAACAGCTTCGAGCGGATGCCGAGTTCGGTGAGATGGAAATGGAAGAGCGTGGTCGAGATCAACTCACCCTGCGCCAAGATGACCTTCTCCTCGATGGGCGTGAAGAGGTCGCTCGAAAAGGAGGCGATCAGGTTGAAATGGTAATCGATCAGCTCGTTGCCATTCTGCAGCCCCCCTTCCGTGGCGAAAAGTTCGGCCACCAGGGCCTTGTATTGGTCATGGAGCGAACCGATCAGGGCCGAGGCCCGCTTATTGTCGCCAGCGGCGAACGCCTGCGAAATCTCGACCAAGGCGTTGGTCGTGCCCGATACGGCCGACAAAACGACGATCTGCCGCTCATGCGGCACGATGATATCCAGCAAGGACTTGATGCGCTCGGCGCTCCCTACCGATGTTCCTCCGAATTTTAAGACTTTCATGGATATGGGTTATGGCGCAAAGATAACCAAATCGGCCATCTTCACGCCATGACGATGCTAATTTTACTTGGAGAGGTGACCGATGATCAGGTTGGCCAGCTCCTCGCCGATGCGTTCCTGGGCGCCGTCCGTGGCCGCGCCGATGTGCGGCGTGAGCGATACCCTGGGGTGCGCGAGCAGTTCCCTGCGTGGGGTGGGTTCGTTGTCGAAAACGTCCAAGCCGGCAAAGGCGACCCGTCCGCTGTCCAATGCGGCGATCAGCGCCACCTCGTCGATGACGCCGCCGCGCGACGCGTTCACGAGGCCCACGCCGGGCTTGAGCAGCGCAAACTCGGCCTCGCCGATGATGGGCCTGTCCGTGAACGGCACGTGCAGGGAGATGAAGTCTGCACGTTGCAGCAATTCGCTGAGTTCCACCTGCTGGATCGGCACGTCGACGGTGATACCGCCCGAGAGCGCCAGCGGCAGGGTCTTGGGGGCCTCGAACAGGTCGCTGACGATGACGTCCATGCCCAGGCCCAGGCCTACCTTGGCCGTCTCGCGCCCGATGCGCCCGATGCCGATGACACCGAGGGTCTTGCCGCGCAATTCCGTGCCCTTGGCATAGGCCTTCTTCAGGCCACCGAAATTGGTGTCGCCCTCAACCGGCATCTTGCGCTGCGCGTCATACAGGAACCGTACGCCGCCCAGCAAATGGGCGAATACCAATTCGGCCACCGACAATGAAGAAGCGGCCGGCGTGTTCACGACGGCGATGCCCTTTGAACGGGCATAGTCTACGTCGATGTTGTCCATCCCCACGCCGCCACGCCCAATCAGTTTCAGGTTCGGGCAGGCGTCGATCAACGCGGCCCGCACCTTGGTGGCGCTCCGCACGGTGATGGCGTCGTACGCCGGCAGCCTTTCGGCGAGTTGGTCTTGCGGGATGTGGTCGGTGTCGACCGTGAATCCAGCCGCTTCCAGTAATTGTTTACCTAACGGGTCTATCCCGTCGTTTGCCAAAATCTTCATGCTATCTCGTATTTCGTATCTCGTACCTCGAAATCAAGCCTTATTCCGCTCTTCGAACTCCTGCATCGCATCCACCAGTGCGTTGATACCACTGATGCTCAATGCATTGTAAATCGACGCCCGGAAGCCGCCGACACTGCGGTGCCCCTTGAGGCCCACCAGGCCGCGCTCCTTGGCCAGTTCCAGGAACGCCGCTTCATGCGCCTTGTCTTCCGTCACGAAGGTGACGTTCATGCGCGAACGGTCTTCGAGGGCGGCCGTGCCCTTGAACAAGGGGTTGCGGTCTATCTCATCGTACAGCGTGCGGGCCTTGATGATGTTCTCCTGCTCGATGGTGGCCACGCCCCCCTTGGCCTTCAACCACCGGAGGTTGAGCATGGAAACGTAAACCGAGAACACCGGAGGCGTATTGTACATCGAACCGGCGGCGATGTGCGGCTGGTAATCGAAAATGGTCGGCAGCGTACGGCCGGTCTTGCCGAGCAGCTCTTCCTTGACGATGACCAACGTGGCGCCCGCAGGCCCCATGTTTTTCTGCGCGCCGGCATAGATGAGCCCAAAGTCGGCGACATCGATCTGGCGGCTCAGGATATCCGAAGACATGTCTGACACCAGCGGCACGGACACCTGCGGCGTGTCGAACAGCTCGGTGCCGAAGATGGTATTGTTTGACGTATAATGGAAATAGGCCGCATCGGCCGGAACGGCGTAGTCCCTGGGGATGTACGAATAATTGGCATCGGCCGAGGACGCGACCACGGCCACCTCGCCCAATTTCCTGGCTTCCTTGAGCGCCTTGTTCGCCCACGTGCCGGTATCGAGGTACGCGGCCTTGCCACCCTGCGGCAACAGGTTCATCGGTACCATCGCGAACTGCGTGCTGGCACCGCCCTGCAGGAAGAGGATAGCATGGCCCTGTGGCACCGAAAGCAGCTCGCGCACCAGCTGCTCGGCTTCGGCCATCACCGCCTCGAACTCCTTGCTGCGATGGGAGATTTCCAATATGGACAATCCTGTCCCGTTAAAATCAAGCACCGCCTGGGAGGCTTCCTGGAAAACCTCCTGAGGCAAGATGCACGGTCCTGCTCCAAAATTATGCTTCATCGTTTATCCGTTTTTAAATTGAAAGGTGTACCCAAATTTAATTGGCGGCAAAATTAGCAATTATTTGTTGTAAATCATTCAACAATTTTAATAAATCATTGCAAATAATTCAACAAAATCACCGATTTCGCTCAATCCAACAACAGGGTCTTCCAAGCGTCGCGTACCCGGCCCGCATCGAGCAGTTCGGCGGCCCTGCGGTGCAGGTGGATCTGTCGGGTGGCCTTGTCGCCGATGAACGCCTGGAGCATGTCGCGCATTTCGGGATCGGCGCGCAGCGCCTCGACTTCGTCCTCGGCGGGGAGCACCTCGACGTTGCCCAATTGGCCCAGGTGGTTGCCGGTCAGCACGGGCGAAAGCCGGATGTGTTGGGGCAGCCGATCCACCCCGATGCCGAGGTTGCGCAGCGGCTTGGCCACTTCGAACAGGTTGTCGGCAGTGACGCGGCAATACCAATCGCCGCCCAATCGGGCCACCAGGTCCAGCCGCGACTGGTCGATGGCATCGCGCTCATCCAGCAGACCGTCCTGCACGTGCATGCGCACCACCTCGGCCAGGACCAGGTTGCCCGCCCCGGGGATATCGTCGAGCGCGACGACCTGCCGGACCTTGCATTCGAGCTGCACGGGCGATTCGGCCACGCGCGGCGGGGCCACCAGCTCGGAAGCGACGGGCGTGAAGCCCGACTTCGCGAATTCGTCGACGCCCTTGGCGTACTCGGTGCTGGCCAGCGACTGCTGCTGCACCATGGCGTAGTTGACGATGTTGATGACCACTTCGGGCACCTCGCGGATGTTATCGAGCGTGTGCTTGGTGCTGCCGTCTCGCATGCGCCGCAGCGGCGAAAACACGCAGATGGGCGGCCGTTGCGACATCAGGTTGAAGTAGCTGAAGGGGCTCAGGTTCACGTTTCCGGCGGCATCGACCGTGCTGGCGAAACAGATGGGCCGCGGTGCGATCGCATACTTGAGCAAATTGTCGAACTGGGGATGGGTATTGGGGTCTATAATCTTTGTCATCGGCGCAAAGCTAGGAAACTACGCGCCAATATCCAACTACGCGCCGTTATCCAGTTGCACGGTGTTGACCAATCGGCCCAGCCCGGTCACGGCCAGCTCCACCGTGTCGCCGGGTTGCAGCCATTGCGCCTGGTAGGCCGGGTTTTGCAGCTTGCCGGTGCCGTTGAGTTCCAGGAAACAGCCCGTGCCGACCGTGCCGGAGCCGATGACGTCTCCGGGATAGACCTCCACGCCATACGAAACGCGCTCGATGATCTCGGCAAACGTCCAGTGCATGGACGCGAAATCGCCGCGCGAAACCTCCACGCCGTTGACGCGGCACGTCATCTCGAGGTTGTAGGCGCTGCCCACATGCCCCGGTTGCGGCGGCACGCGATACGCCTCCAGTTCATCGGGCGTGACCAGGTACGGGCCGATGGCCGTGGCGAAGTCCTTGCCCTTGGCGGGCCCGAGACTGAGTTTCATCTCTTCCATTTGCAGCTGGCGGGCGCTGAGGTCGTTCATCACCATGTACCCGGCGATGTAATCGTCGGCATCCGTGGCCTTGATGTTCTTGCCGCGCTTGTTGAGCACGATGGCCACTTCCAGCTCGAAATCCAGTTGCTGGAAGTGCGCGGGCATGCAATGGATGTCGCCCGGCCCGAAAATCGCGCGGTGGTTGGTGAAATAGAACACCGGGAAGGCATCGAATTCGGGGATCATGGGCACCCCCCGGTTCCTGCGGGAGGTTTCCACGTGCTGCCTGAACGCGTAGGCATCGCGGCACGAGGCCGGTTCAGGGACAGGCGCCACGAGGCGGACATCCGGCAGCGGGCTGCCGCCGAGGGTCCCGCCTTCCAGCGCGGCGACGGCCGCCCGTGCGGCCGCCATCGCCTCCGCGCCCCCGCGCAGGAAATCGGCCATGGTGCTTGGCAACCGGTTGTCCAACCCGTGGAGGTCATGGTGCAGCCCGCCGGCCAACACGCCGAGGCGATAGGCGTTGCCCGCCTGGTAGGAACACAGCTTCATTATTCGATCCCGTATTTCTCCATCTTGTTGTACAAGGTCTTGCGGTCGATATTGAGCATCTGGGCGGCCTTGCTCTTGTTGTACTTGGCTTTCTGCAACACGTCCATGATCAACTTGCGCTCGTGGGCCTCGCTGTGCAGGCGCAGGTCGGGATTGTCGGTAGACGGTTTCGGTTCGGCGGCTTCGGGGTTGCGCATCGCGAAAACCATTTCCTCCGGCAGCGCCGACACCTCGGCCGTCGTCCCGGGCGACAGCAGCACCATGCGCTTGATGACGTTCTTCAGCTCGCGCAGGTTGCCCGGCCAGTCGTAGGCATTGAATATCTCCTTTACGCCGTCGGCCAGATCGGTCACCTGCCTGCCCAGCTCTTCGTTGGCCTTGGCCACGAAAAAGTCCGCGAACTGCTGGAAATCCGAACGCCGATCGCGCAGCGCGGGGACGATGATCTCGAATTCGTTGATGCGGTGGTACAGGTCTTCACGGAATTTGCCCGACCCCACCAGGTCTTCGTTGGTGGCGGCGATGACCCGCACATCCACGTTGACCGTCTTGTTGGCGCCCACGGGCTGGATGACTTTTTCCTGCAAGGCACGCAGCAGCTTCACCTGCACGTCATACGACAGGTTGCCGATCTCATCGAGGAACAGCGTGCCGCCGGACGCCTCCACGAATTGCCCGACCTTGTCATTCAGCGCCCCGGTGAACGAACCCTTGACATGCCCGAACAGCTCGCTGGAAGCCAGTTCCTTAGACAGCGTGCCGCAATCGATGGATATGAACGGCTTGTCAGCACGCTTGCTGAGTCCATGGATGGAACGCGCGACATATTCCTTGCCCGTGCCGCTCTCGCCGCGGATGAGCACCGACATGTCCGTCGGCGCGACCAGCGCGATGTACTCGTGCAACTTGCGGGCGGCGACACTGGTGCCTTCAACGAATTCCGCGACGGGGGCGTTGGTGCCGCCTGCCGACGGACGCGGCGCAACGGGCTGGCCTGCGGCCGGCTTGCCGGCCAGCGCCTCGTTCACCACCATGAGCAGCTCATCCGGATTGACGGGTTTGGTGATGTAGTCGTACACGCCCTGGCGCATGGCCTTGACGGCGGTGCGCACATCGTTGAAACTGGTCATGATGATGCACGGGATGGCCTTGCCTTCGGCCTGGATCGAGTCCACGATATCCAAACCGATGCCGTCGCCCAATCGGTAGTCCAAGAGGATCAACTGGAAGGCATCGTTCTTGAGGGCCTCGATGCCACTCTTGACACTGTACTTCACCTCGACGTCAAACCCCTTTTTCTTGAGGAAGTTTTCCAGTATCGCGGCAAACGTGGTGTCATCTTCTACCAGCAGGATGTTGGCCATGGGGTAAATGTTTAAATCGTTGTATGTGTGTCTTAGTTGTCTTCGTATATCGAACGGCCAAAGCCGGTTTTTATTTTATCGACGATGGCCGAAGCGAATTCACTGGTCTTTAGCAACGTGCCATCTTCCATCTGGTTGAAGAAATCGACCGTGACGGTTTTCTGCAGGATGGTTTCCTGAAGGGCACCAACGATGGCCGACGCCGCCTCGTCCCAGCCGATGTACTCGAACAGCATCGCCCCGCTCAGGATCACCGACGAAGGGTTCATGCTGTCGGTATCGGCAAACCGGGGTGCCGTGCCGTGCGTCGCCTCGAACACCGCGTGCCCGGTCTGGTAGTTGATGTTGGCCCCCGGCGCGATGCCGATGCCGCCCACGATCGCCGCCAAGGCGTCGGAAATGTAGTCCCCGTTCAGGTTGAGCGTGGCAATGACCGAGAAATCCCTCGGATTCAACAGGATCTGCTGCAGGAAATTGTCGGCGATCACGTCCTTGATGACGACCTTTCCGTCGGCCTCGGCGGCCCGCAACGCCTCATTGGCCGCGCGTTCGCCCACGTCGGCCTTCGTCCGCTCCCACTGCGCCCAGGTATACGTCCGGTCACCGAACTCCGCCTCCGCCACCTCGTAGCCCCATTGCTTGAACGCGCCCTCGGTATATTTCATGATGTTGCCTTTGTGCACCAATGCCACCGAAGGGAGGCGATACCGGATGGCGTGCGCGATCGCCGCCCGCACGAGCCGCTTGGATCCGGTCTCCGAGACGGTCTTGACGCCGATGGCCGTATCGGCCGTGAAATCGGCATCCACCTGCATGTCGTGCCGGAGGAACTCCCGCACGCGGGCGCACTCGGCCGTGTCGGCCGCGAACTCGATGCCGGTGTAGATGTCTTCCGTGTTTTCGCGGAAGACGACCATGTCCACGTATTCCGGATGCTTGACCGGCGACGGCACCCCCTCGAACCACCGCGTGGGCCGCTGGCAGACGTACAGGTCAAGGGCCTTGCGGATGGCCACGTTCAGCGAGCGTATGCCCCCGCCTATCGGTGTGGTGAGTGGCCCCTTGATGCCCACCACGTAGTCCCGGAAGGCGTCGATGGTTTCCTCGGGCAACCACGATCCGGTTTGCCCGAATGCCTTCTCGCCCGCAAGCACCTCGACCCAGCGGACCTGGCGCTTGCCCGGATAGGCCCGCTCCACGGCCGCGTCGAATACCCGCACGGCCGCGCGCCAGATATCGGGGCCGATGCCGTCCCCGATGATGAATGGGATGTCCACCTGGTCGGGCACGTGGAGCGTGCCGTCCGATTTCCTTGTGATCTTCGTCATGCCGTTTGCTTCAAAAACGTCCAAAGTTAGCAAAATTAGGCGTCCATCGCACAAAAATCGCTAACTTCGCCGAACATGCGCTACGTCACCATCGCCCCCCAAGCCCGCTTGCGGGATTTCATCCGTTGCTTCTGGGTGTTGGAAGGCGTTTCGGCATATACCCACCATGCCATGGCCGATACCTGCCCGGAACTGGTGTTCCACTACGATGGCCGCTTCGATGAAATCCGGCCAGACGGTCGGCGCGAACAGTCGTTCGCCGCGGGCATCAATGGGCCCAGCCGCCGCACCCGCAGCTACCGGGTCGCGCATGCGTTCGGGATATTCGGCGTATACTTCTACCCGCATGCCATCCCGTTGGTGTTCGACGTGCCGACGTCCGACATCGCCGACGAGGAAGTCGCCCTCGGCACGTGGCCGGGTGGCCCTGAATTGGAAGAACGCGTCATCACCGCGCGGGATCACGCCGAACGCATCGCCCTCATCTCCGATTTCGTCGCCCAGCGGCTGTCCAGGCACAGCGACCTGTGCCGACCGGTGTTCCGTGCCATCACGTCGATCATCCACGGCCAGGCATCGGCCAGCGTGAAACAGGCGGCGACCGACCATTTCCTCTCCGAGCGGCAGTTCGAGCGGCAGTTCCTTCGGTTTGCGGGCCTGAACCCCAAACTGTTCTCGCGGATAGCACGCTTCCACGAAGCGATGGCGTTCTACGGCGACCGCGCCGTGAAACTGACGGAAATAGCGCTGCATTGCGGATATTACGACCAATCGCATTTCATCCATGACTTCAGGCAGTTTTCGGGCCTCCACCCCAAACGGTACTTTTCTGGCCTTACCGACGCCACGCTGTGGCGGGATTGATCGGACGGGCCCGAAGAATGTCGGTTATTTCCAATTCCGCTTCGCGCAAGACGGGTAGTTTTGCGGCATACATCAAAGACAACGAACATGAAAACAAACATTCCAGCGCAGTACAACCGGCTCATGCCCTACTTGATCGTCAACGACGCACCTGCCTTCATGCGGTTCATGGAAACCGTGTTCGACGCGACCGAGCAAACGACCGTACCCGACGGAAAGGGAGGCATCATGCACGGTGAGCTCCGCATCGGCGACGACACCGTCATCATGTTCGCCGAGGCAACCGAACGGTTCACGGCCATGAACGCCGGGATGTTCATCCACGTAGCCGATGCGGACGAGACCTACGGAAAGGCGTTGCGGGCGGGCGCGGAGACCGTACCGGGGCAGGAACCCGCCGACAAACCGTACGGCAGGACCTGCGGGGTGACAGACCCGTTCGGCAATGCCTGGTGGATCACCTCGGTGCGGTAAACCATAAACATTTCCCATCATTCCATAACGGCGCCGGTTGGATAATGCCGAGATTTGCATCATCCAACCAGGAGGAAATATGGATCATGCAACAGTAAAGAAGTCATTCCCGGTGCTCAACCTGTCTTGCGCATCGTGCGCCAACAGCACGGAGACCATCCTGGCCGCGCAGCCGGGGGTGGTCTCCGCTTCGGTGAACTATGCCAATGCCACCGCGCAGGTGGAATATGCGCCAGACCAAACGGATGCACGGCAGCTCAGGGCCGCGGTGCAGTCCATCGGATACGACCTGATGATCGACGAGTCGGAGTCGGCCGCGCAATCGCTGGATGCCCTGCAGGCCTCGCATTTCAAATCGCTGAAAACGCGCACGGTAAGCGCCATCGTACTGGCCATCCCCCTGGTGGTCATCGGCATGACGCCCGCATTGATGGAACAGCCGTGGGCCAACTACGCCATGGGGCTGCTCGCCACGCCCATCGTCTTCGTGCTGGGCAGGCAGTTTTTCGTCGGTGCGTACAACCAGGCCAAGCACCGATCGGCCAACATGGATACGTTGGTGGCCTTGAGCACGGGCGTGGCCTACCTATTCAGTGTCTTCAACATGGCATTCCCCGATTTCTGGCACAGCCGGGGGCTGCACCCGCATACGTATTTCGAGACGGCGGGCGTGGTGATCGCCTTTATCTTGCTGGGCAAACTGCTCGAGGAACGGGCAAAGGGCAATACGTCTTCGGCCATCAAGAAGCTGATGGGCCTGCAACCGAAGCACGTGATCCTCATGCGCGACGACGGTCAACAGGTAGCGGTGCCCATCGGCGAGGTCGCCGTGGGCGACACGCTACTGGTGAAACCGGGCGAAAAAGTGGCTGTCGATGGCCGGGTGGTGTCGGGCAGCTCATACGTGGACGAAAGCATGATCAGCGGCGAGCCGATACCGGTGGCCAAAGCGGCGGGCGCGACGGTTTTCGCGGGCACCATCAACCAGAAGGGCAGTTTCCAATTCAAGGCCGAAAAGGTGGGCAGCGAGACGCTGCTCGGGCAGATCATCAAATTGGTGCAGGCTGCCCAAGGCAGCAAGGCGCCGGTCCAAAAGCTCGTCGACCGCATCTCGGGCATCTTCGTGCCCATCGTGATCGGGATCGCCGCGCTGAGCTTTGTGCTGTGGCTCGTCCTCGATGGCCAGGAAGGTTTCACCCATGGCCTGCTGGCGCTGGTCACGGTACTGGTCATCGCCTGCCCATGTGCGCTCGGATTGGCCACCCCTACGGCCATCATGGTCGGCGTCGGCAAGGGCGCCGAGCAGGGCATCCTCATCAAGGACGCCGAAAGCCTGGAACAGGCCAAGGAACTCGACGCGGTCATCCTGGACAAGACCGGCACGATCACCGAGGGGAAGCCGGAGGTGGTGGCCCTCCATTGGTTCGTACCCGAAACGGATGAACTGCGCGACATCCTGTACAGCATCGAGCGATCCTCCGAGCACCCGCTGGCGGATGCCGTGGTCGACACGCTCCGCGACAGGGCCGCCTTCATCGCCGATGGCATGGCCGTTGAAAACATCACCGGCCAAGGGATACGGGGCACGCACGCGGGAACCGATTACCTGATCGGCAACGCGGCGCTGCTGCGCGACCACGGCATCGCGATCGGCCACGACGCCCGGCAATGGATAGACGGGCAACTCGCGCTTGCCCATACCGTGATCCATTTCGCGGACGGCTCGACCCTGTTGGCGGCCTTGGCCATCGCCGACAAGATCAAACCCACGTCGGTGGAAGCCGTGCGCCGGTTGCAGGACGCGGGGGTAGCCGTGTACATGCTCACCGGCGACAATGAGCAGACGGCGAAGGCGGTCGCCGAACAGACGGGAATCGGCCATTACCAAGCCAACGTGCTGCCGGCACAAAAGGCCGATTTCATCAAAGCCCTGCAAGCCGAAGGGCACGTGGTGGGCATGGTGGGCGATGGCATCAACGACAGCAACGCACTCGCCCAAGCCGACGTGAGCATCGCCATGGGCAAAGGGAGCGACATCGCCATGGACGTGGCCAAGATGACCATCATCGCCAGCGACCTCACCAAAATACCGCAAGCCATCGCGCTTTCGCGCAAAACCGTGGCGACCATCAAACAAAACCTCTTTTGGGCGTTTATCTATAACGTGATCGGCATCCCGATAGCGGCCGGAGCGCTGTATCCCGTCAACGGCTTCCTGCTGGATCCCATGGTGGCAGGCGCGGCCATGGCACTCAGCAGCGTAAGCGTGGTGACGAACAGTTTGCGATTGAAGCTGGCTTGAGGATTTGATGATCTGACGATTTGATGATATTGTTGATATAATGTGTTTATTGATAAATAGTAATGATTAAATAGTTTAAGTGATGAAAGAACAACTGAAATTCAAGACGACGATCAATTGCGGGGGCTGCGTGGCGGCCGTGACGCCATCCTTGAACCAATCGGTGGGCGAAGGGAAATGGAACGTAGACACCGGTAGCCCCGACAAGGTGCTGACCGTCGACGCCGACACGGCAACCGAACAGGCCGTGGTGGCCGCGGTCGCCAAGGCCGGGTTCAAGGCGGAATCGATCGGGCAATGACATGGGCGCCATGAAAGCCATCTTCTTATTCGCGGCATTGCTCCAAGCCGGATCTGCCCTGTCGGCACAGCTTCCGAATGCAAAGACGGAAACACTGCGCATCGCGGGCAAATGCAGCCTGTGCAAGCAAGCCATCGAAACGGCGGCCTCGAAAAAAGGCGAGGCCATGCTCGCCTGGGACCTGGACAGCCACCTGGCCGAGCTCACCTACGACTCGGCGACCACGAACGCCGATGAGGTCTTGAAACGGGTGGCCTACGCCGGTTACGACAACGAGCGATACCTTGCTCCGGCCGAGGCCTACGCCGCGCTCGACGAATGCTGCCGTTACGAACGGGTACCGCAGGCGATCGCTGCCGTCGCCTCGGTCGAAGCGCGCCGCACAGGCAAGGCCGAAGCAGGGCATAAAGGCCATGTTCCATCGATCGACGGTGCGTTGGAAGCCTATTTCGCATTGAAGGATGCGCTGGTGGAGGGCAAGGCCGAGGGCATCCCGTCTCGGGCCACCGGGTTGGCCAAGCTCCTGGAAGCGCTATCCGCCCCGGAGGCGAAAAAAACGGCCTCGGCAGCGCGCGAAGTCGCGAAGGGAAAGACCATCGAAGGCCAACGCGCCGCATTCGCCAAGCTATCCGAAAGCTTCCATGCGCTGGCGAAGGCCAACCCGCCCGCGGCCACGGTATATTACCAGCATTGCCCCATGTACACCCATGGCAAGGTGAAGGGAGCCAATTGGCTGAGCGCCGAGAAAGCCATCCGTAACCCGTATTACGGCGACCGGATGCTGACATGCGGCAGCGTAGTCGAAACGTTGGGCGGCAAAAGCGCCCCGCAACACCGCGATCACGAATAACGCATGGTTGGCTACGGCATACGCATCCCGCTGCTCGGCCTGTGGGTCGCAGGGGCACTGGCGGTGTCGGCGCAACAGACGGTGCGCTATGACCTGGCGATCGCCGATACCGTGGTCAACTATACCGGCAAGCCGCGCAAGGCCATCGCCATCAATGGACAACTCCCCGCGCCGACCCTCCATTTCACCGAGGGCGACACCGCCGAGATCCATGTGCATAACCATATGCACCACGAGACGTCCATCCACTGGCACGGCTTGCTGCTACCCAACGAACAGGACGGCGTACCCCACCTCACCACGGCACCGATAAAAGGCATGGGCACCCACGTGTACCGGTTCCCCATTCGGCAGAGCGGCACCTATTGGTACCACTCGCATACGATGCTGCAGGAACAGCTGGGCATGTACGGCGCATTCGTCATCCACAAAAAGGACGAGCGGCCGGCCGCGGAAGAGGTGATGCTGCTGAGCGATTGGAGCGACGAAAACCCGCACCAGATCGAGCGGTCGCTGCACCGGGCCACCGATTGGTACGGCATCCGGAAGGGAGCCGCGCAAAGTTACGGCGAAGGGCTGCTGTCGGGGCATTTCGGCACCAAGCTCGCCAACGAGTGGAAGCGGATGCACGCCATGGACGTGAGCGACGTCTACTACGACCGTTTCCTCGTGAATGGCCAGGCCGAGCAGCAGCGTGCGCGATACCGTAAAGGCGACACCGTACGGGTACGGGTCATCAACGGCAGCTCATCGACCTACTTCTGGCTCACCTACGCGGGCGGGCCGCTCACGGTGGTGGCCTCGGACGGCGCCGACGTGGAACCGGTGACCGTAGACCGGCTCATCGTGGGCGTATCCGAAACCTATGACGTTGAAGTGACCATCCCGGCAGACGGCGTGGCTTACGAGTTGGTGGCCACGTCCGAAGACCGCCTGGGCCAAGCGTCCCTCTGGCTGGGCGACGGCATCAGGCAGTTGAAACAGCCGCTGGGCGGGCTCGACTATTTCGCCGGAATGGCGATGATGAACGACATGATGACCGTGGGCGGCAACATGAAAGACATGGGCATGGACATGAGCCTGCAACAGATGGACATGAACGCGGTGATGTATCCCGAAGGCAATGGTCCCAAGACGCTCGATTATGCCATGCTCCGATCGCCCCAGCCGACGGTGTTGCCCGACAAGCCGTTCCGGACCTTGCACTTCGAACTGACGGGCAACATGAACCGTTATGTGTGGACGGTGAATAACCGCACGGTTTCCGAAAGCGACAAGATCGCCATCGAGAAAGGCGAGAATATCCGCATCATCCTGACCAACAATTCGATGATGCGCCACCCCATGCACCTGCACGGTCACTTCTTCCGCGTGGTGAATGGCCAAGGCGACCATGCCCCGTTGAAAAACGCGCTTGACATCATGCCCATGGAAACCGACACCATCGAGTTCAATGCGTCTGAGGGATACGGTGACTGGTTTTTCCACTGCCACATCCTCTACCACATGATGAGTGGCATGGGCCGCATCTTCGCCTACGAAGGCTCGCCGCCCAATCCGCAGCTACCAGAACCCAAGAAGGCCCTGCGCAAGGTGTATGCCGATGACCGCCGGTTTTACCTCGGTGCCGAAATCGGCATCGAGAGCAACGCAAGCGATGGTGAAGTGGTGCTCGAAAACACGCGCTGGGCCTGGCAGACCGACTGGCACCTCGGCCCGAATAGCCGAAAGGGCTTTGAAGTGGACAGCCGCCTGGGTCGCTACCTCGACAAGAACCAATTCCTCCTGGCTTTCGTGGGTTGGGAATGGCGCCACCGTGAGGGCGGGCATGCCCCACGGAACTGGTTCGGGCAAGCCAACACCAAAGACGATCGTTCGGCCGCCCACCTGGGCATCCAGTATACCCTGCCGTGGTTCATCGTCGCCGATCTCCGGATGAACAGCCGCGGGTATGTACGCCTTCAAGTGGCCCGCGACGACATCCCGCTGACGGCCAGGCTGCGGCTGCGCGGCGCCTACAACAGCGACCGCGAGTACACCCTCGGCGCGAAGTACATCCTGACGAAATATGTATCGCTATCCTCCCACTACGACAGCGACATGGGCTGGGGCGGCGGATTGACGTTTACGTATTAAAAAGCTACCTTTGCGGCATGGATAACTATGCCGTCATTTTTGACATGGATGGGGTCATTGCCCACACCAACCCGTACCATACCGAAGCGTTCAAGCATTTTTTCGACAAGTACCAGGTTCCCTACACGGAGCAGGAATTTGCCGACCATATGTACGGCAAGCACAACAGCTACATCATGCGGCACTTTTTCAAGCGCGAGGTCACCGGCCACGAATTGACCCGCCTGGAGGACGAAAAGGAGGGACTTTTCAGGGAGATATACCAGCATCACATCAAACCGGTGCATGGATTCCTCGAATTCCTAGCGGCGTTGAAAGCCGCGGGGTTCCGTACGGGCGTGGCCACGTCGGCCCCTCGGGCCAACCTGGACCTCATCATGCACGGGCTGGGCTTCGAGCACCAGATGGAGTCGATCCTGGCCAGCCAAGACGTGCGCGCGCACAAGCCCGACCCGGAAATCTACCTGCGGTCGGCCAGCAACCTGGGGGTCGAACCGGCAAACTGCGTGGTGTTCGAAGATTCCCATTCGGGTGTATCGGCGGCGATCAACGCGGGGGCTTCGGTGGTGGGCGTGCTCACCTCGCATGCCAAAGACGAGCTCCCCCCCTGCCAGCATTACATCGCCGACTACCGTGATGTCGACGTGGCGCTCATCGGCCGGATCATCGCGCAACGCCATGCCTGATTTTTCCGGGCTATTGCAAACGCCCACGCAATGGGTGCTGTTCTTCGCCTGCGCCGTGCTCATCGGCATGTCAAAGACGGGTATCCAGAACATCGGCACCTTCACCGTACCGGTGTTCGCGCTGTTGTTTGGCGCGAAAAACTCGACGGGGATCGTGCTTCCCCTGTTGTGCATGGCCGACCTGATGGCGGTGGTGTATTACCGGAAGAAACTGCACCGCGAGCACGTGCTCAAGCCGCTGCCATGGGCGCTATTGGGTCTGTTGATCGGCTTGGCCGTGGGACACCTGATTCCCGTGTCGGGTTTCAGGCTATTGATAGGCGGGAGCATATTGTTCAGCCTGGCCGTCATGGTCTGGATGGAGCGGTCTACCAAGATGGACGAAATCACCGCATCCCCCTGGTTCGCCCCTTTCTTCGGCTTCATCGTGGGCTTTACCACGATGATCGGCAATGTCGCGGGTCCGATCATGGCCGTTTACCTCCTGGCTATCCGGCTACCGAAATACGCCTTTGTCGCGACGGGCGCGTGGTTCATCATGATCCTGAATTACCTCAAGATCCCGCTGCAGCTGTTCGTATGGGACAACATCACGCTGTCGGGCTTCCTGCTCGACCTGACCGCCCTGCCCTTCATCCTGCTGGGCGGGCTGATCGGCATCCGGGTGGTGGATGTCCTGCCCGAAAGGAGGTTCAAGGCATTGATGGTGGTCCTTACGGTGGCTTCTACGCTGGCGCTCTTGTTTTAAGCGTTCAATTTGTTAAATTCGCCACCGAAAGGGCGAGGAAATCAGGCATCGATGCAACTTACCAAACTTGAAATAAAAGGCTTCAAAAGTTTCGGCGACAAAATCACCATCCATTTCAACGAGGGCGTAACGGCCATCGTGGGGCCCAACGGCTGCGGCAAATCGAACGTCGTCGACGCCATCCGCTGGGTATTGGGCGAGCAGAGCACGCGCATGCTGCGATCGGAAAAGATGGAAAACATCATCTTCAACGGCACCAAGAACCGCAAGGCGGCCAACCTTGCCGAGGTGTCGCTCTCGTTCGACAACACCAAAAACATCCTGCCCACCGAGTTTTCGCAGGTCACCATCACCCGCAAGCTCTACCGCAGCGGCGAGAGCGAATACCGGCTCAACGACGTGAAATGCCGGCTCAAGGACATCACCGACCTGTTCCTGGATACCGGGATCGGGGCCGACTCCTACTCGATCATCGAACTGAAGATGATCGACGAGATCATCAACAACAAGGAAAACTCGCGCCGGAACCTGTTTGAGGAAGCATCGGGCATCTCGAAATACAAGGTGCGCAAAAAACAGACGCTGAACAGGCTGAAGGATACCGAAAACGACCTCAACCGCGTGGAGGACCTGCTGTTCGAGATCGAGAAGAACCTCAAAGCGCTCGAGAACCAGGCCAAGAAGACCGAACGGTACTACCGGATCAAGGAACAATACAAAGCGCTGAGCGTGGCCTTGGCCAAGTACCGCATCACGCATTTCAGCGAATCGTTGGCGCGCATCGACGAGCAGGAATTGGCGCAGCGCACCGAACAGACCCGCATAAGCGCCGAAATCGCGACGTTCGAGGCCCAGCTGCAACAGCTCAAACAGGAGAGCCTGGCCAAGGAGAAAAACCTCGCCGTCCAACAAAAGGCCACCAACGAGTACGTGGCCAAGATCAGGACATACGAGGGCGACAAAAAGGTGCGCAACGAGCAGCTCCGCAACCTCCAGGACAAGGAAAAAAGGCTGAGCGAGGAACTCGCGCAAGACAAGCAGCAACTTAACCACGCGCTGTACAACATCAAGCGGCTCGAAGAGGAAAAACTCGTGGAGCAGCAGAAACTGGATGGCATCGGCAAGACCATGGCCACGCAGAAAGCCGAACTCGATGAACTGCGCGGACAGCAACAGACGGCCAAGAACAAACTGGACGCCGCGGCACGTCAGCATGCCGACCTGCAGAACGACATCTACAGACTCGAAAAGGAAATCGCCGTGTTGCGCATCCAACACGATGCCTTGGAACAGGAAAGCCTCCGGAACGTGTCTGATACCGAATCAAAGGCGCTCGAACTCGACCAGTTCAACGCCGCGGTGGCGGATATCGAAGCCAAGGCAGAGACGCTGCAACACGAATACGACCAAGCCGTGGCTGCCGAGGAAGCGCTGACCGCGCAGGTGGCCGAGGCCGAGCACGCGATCGAACAGACCAAGGAGCGGCTGAGCCGCGATAACCGGCAACTGGACGCCAAACAGAACGAGTACAACCTCACCAAATCGTTGGTCGACAACCTGGAAGGATTCCCCGAATCGATCCGCTTCCTCCGCAAGAACGCCGGCTGGAAGAAACAGTATCCCCTGTTCTCGGATGTGCTGTTCTGCCAAGAGGAGTACCGCATCGCCATCGAGAATTACCTGGAACCCTACATGAACCACTACGTGGTGCGGCACCGCGACGAGGCCGTGCAGGCCATCCGGCTGCTCAGCGATTCCGCGCGCGGACGGGCCAGCTTCTTCGTACTGGACAGCATCGACGGCCAGCACGTGCCGCAGACGCCTCCGGCCGCGCACGCCAGCCTCATCCCTGCGCTCGACATCGTTTCGGTGGATGAGCAATACGGGCCACTATGCCAGACGTTGCTGCACAACGTGTACCTCATCAAGGCCGACGACGAGGGCGACATGGATACCCCGCTTCCCACCGAATCGGTCGTATTGCTGCACAAGAGCGGCAAATTCAACAAGCACCGCTTGGGCATGGCCGGCGGATCTGTCGGGCTTTTCGAGGGGAAACGCATCGGCCGGGCCAAGAACTTGGAGAACCTGGCCAAGGAAATCAAGTCGCTGGACCAGCAGATCACCGCCTACCAAACGCAACTGGAGGCCGACAGCCGCCAGCTGATCGCCATGCGTGCCAGCTCGCAGAAACAACGCATCGACGAGCTTGCGCAGCAACTCAACCGACTGGGCAACGAACTGGTGTCCGTAAAGACCAAACAGGAGCAATACCAGGCATTCATCACCAACAGCCAGAACCGCAAACACGACATCGAGCAGAAGATGGCGGGCATCGCGGGTGAATTGCGGGAAGCCGAACCCCGGCTGGCGGGGTTGGCCGACGCCAAAGCCAAGCAAAGCGAGACGCTGCAGGAGATGCAGGCGGCATTCCACGACTTGTCGGAGGTCGTGACCGAAAAATCTTCGGCATTCAATCAGGAGAATATCCGGTTCCACCAGCAACAGAACAAGGCCTCGGGCATCCACAAGGACCTCGAGTACCGCCAAAGCCTGCAAGACACGTACGAAGGGCGGATCGCCAAGAACGCGGCGGAGTACGAGCAGGTGCAGGCCGGCATTCGCGAGACGCTCCAATTCGTGGACAATTCGGACGAAGACCTGATTGCCATGTACAGCCAGAAAGAGGCTTTCGAAAAGGGGTTGCAGGAAGTGGAGCAGGACTACTACGCCTCGCGTGGCAAGATCAACGAAACCGAGGAGCAGATTACGCGTTTCAGGCGCCAAAAGGAACAGGTGGACGTACTTTTCGACGAGCTTCGCGATAAAAAGACGAACCTGAGGCTTGACCTCAACGCACTGAAGGAGCGCTTATCGGTCGAATTCTCGATCGATATCAACGAACTGCTCCCTGAAGGCGAAGCCACGGCGCCGCAGCCGGAGGAAGATGAAGAGACCCTGCGCGAAAAGACGGAAAAGCTCCGGCGGCAACTGGAGGATTTCGGCAGCATCAACCCGATGGCCATGGAAGCCTACCAGGAGATGAACGAGCGTTACACGTTCATCACCAAGGAGAAAAAAGACCTATTGGACGCGAAGAACTCGCTGCTGGAAACCATCCAGGAAATCGACAACACCGCGCGCGAAAAATTCATGGACGCGTTCACCCGCGTACGCGAAAATTTCATCACCGTGTTCCGCTCGCTCTTCAACGAGGAAGATACCTGCGACCTGATCCTGAGCGACCCGAACAACCCGCTCGAATCGGACATCGATATCACGGCACGGCCGAAAGGCAAGCGGCCACTGTCCATCAACCAATTGTCAGGCGGCGAAAAGACGCTGACTTCCACGGCACTGCTGTTTGCGCTCTACCTGCTCAAACCCGCGCCGTTCTGCATCTTCGACGAAGTGGATGCGCCCCTCGACGACACCAACATCGACAAATTCAACAACATCATCCGCAAGTTTTCAGACCAATCGCAATTCATCATCGTGTCGCACAACAAACGCACCATCGCCAGCACGGACATCATCTATGGCGTGACCATGGTAGAGCAGGGTGTTTCGCGTGTGGTGGCGGTGGATATGCGGGAAGTGGCTTAGGCTTCGTACGGGCCGTTACGCCTGCGGCGTTCCGTCGGGGCACAGGACGATACGGGTTGCCCACCTGGCCATCAGACCGCGGTAGCGGGCCAGGTAATCCCATAGCCGCCTATTGGGATCTTTTCCGCGTTCGCCGCAGTCGATGACCGCGCATGACCGACGGAAGCGCCCATATAAACCGAACGGGAAAACGATGCGCAGCACACGCCTGTATTTCACCAGGAAATGATCGGCATACAGGTGCCCCCAGATCTCGACGACGAAGGAATCGTCGCCGATGGCCAGTTCGCGCCCGGCGTTTGCGGCATAATCGGCCTTCACCAACCGCACCAGCGCATCGACCGACCGTTCGGGATGGCGATCCACGGACTGTCTCAGGAAGCGGTCGTTGCGGATGCGCACGAGCCCGGCCTCGAATGCCACGGTAACCGGGAAGCCGAATACATCATAGCGTTTATCTAGGTGCCAATCACTTAATCCATCCATTCAACTGGTATACACAACAAATAGATTAACAGTAAGATAAAAATCCAATTAACTGATAGTTAAACGGGATGGGAGCTATCCGATCCGTTGGCGAACGGCTTCGTAAAGGGCCACCCCTGCCGACACGGACACATTGAGCGAGGCGATCGATCCGGCCATGGGGATCCGCCCCAAATGGTCGGCAAGGCGGATGAGGTCATCGGAAATACCTTGTTCTTCCGAACCTAATACCAGCGCTACCGGCGCCGTGTAGTCGACCTGGTAAAGCGTACGCTCGGTTTTTTCCGTGCACGCCACCAATTGGATTCCCGACTCCTGCAGGAACCGCGCGGTCTTGAACAGGCTTTCCTCGCGGCATACGGTAATCTTGAACAGGGCGCCCGCCGAGGTCTTTATCGCATCGGGATTGATCTCTGCCGAACCCCGCTTCGGCACGATGAGCGCATGCACGCCCGCGCCTTCCGCGGTACGTGCGATCGCCCCCAGGTTCCTGACGTCGGTGACCCCGTCAAGGATAAGCAAGAGCGGCACCTCGCCACGCTCGTAGATCGCCGGCACGACGTCCTCGATCCTGTGGTAGGTTATCGGCGATATCACCGCGATGACCCCTTGGTGGTTCTTGCGCGTCAACCGGTTCAGCTTCTCCACGGGCACTTGCTGGTAGTTGATGCCGTGCCGCTGCAGCAACTGTTTGAGCTCGAGGAACAATGCCCCGCTCAGCCCCCGCTGAACGAAAAGCGACTCGATTTCCTTGCCGCTGTCTATGGCCTCGATGACGGCGCGGATGCCGTATACATGCTGGTTGGTTTCGCGCCTTTCCGGCCGGTTTGGATAGGTGTTCATCGGGTGTCTATTCGGATTCGAGAATGGTTAAACTGCGTTCAATGATGGCGATGCACTCGTCTAGCTGCTCCCTGGAGATCACCAGTGGCGGGGCGAACCGGATCTTATCGCCATGCGTGGGTTTGGCGAGCAATCCATTGTCTTTCAGCGCGAGGCAGAGCTTCCAGGCAGCTTCGGGGTCAGGGTGTTGGATGACGATGGCGTTCAGCAACCCTTTGCCCCTGACTTCCTGGATATTGGGATGCCCCAGCTTGTGCAACGCTTGACGGAAATACGCCCCCGATTCGGCCGATCGTTCGGCCAACCGTTCT
Source organism: Parapedobacter sp. (assembly GCA_037190485.1). GTDB lineage: Bacteria > Bacteroidota > Bacteroidia > Sphingobacteriales > Sphingobacteriaceae > Parapedobacter. The sequence continues at coordinate 81,723 of JBBCJB010000012.1, read as the reverse complement.
TCCTTGATCACTTCAAGTGACGCGATGGCCACCCTGCAAGACAACGGGTTACCCCCGTACGTGGAGCCATGCTCCCCGGGTTTGATGCACAGCATCACCTCATCATCGGCCAACACCGCCGATATGGGTAGCGTACCGCCGCTAAGTGCCTTGCCCAGGATCAGGATGTCGGGCCTCACCTGTTCATGGTCGCATGCCAGCATTTCGCCCGTTCGGGCCAAACCGGTCTGGATCTCATCGCCGATGAACAATACGCCGGCTTTTCGGCACAGGGCATAGGCCTTGGCCAAGTACCCCTCATCCGGCACGAACACCCCGGCCTCGCCTTGGATCGGCTCAACCAGGAAACCCGCGACGGTCGGATCCGCCAATGCGGTTGCCAGGGCGGCCAAGTCATTGTACGGGATCACGGCGTATCCCGGCATGAACGGCCCGAACCCTTCGCGCGAAGACGGGTCGGTACTGAACGAGACGACATTGAGCGTACGCCCATGGAAATTGCCTTCCACCGTAACGATCTTGGCCTGATCGGCCGGAATGCCCTTACGGTCGTATCCCCACCGCCGGGCGAGTTTCAACGCCGTCTCCACGGCCTCCACCCCACTGTTCATGGGCAGTACCTTATCGTAACCGAAATATCCGGTGATGTATTCGGCATACTCCCCCAGCAGGTCGCTGTGGAATGCGCGCGAGGTAAGCGTAAGCCGCTGGGCCTGCGCAACCAATGCCGCGACGATCTTGGGATGGCAATGGCCTTGGTTCACGGCCGAATAGCCCGACAGGAAATCATAGTACCGCTTGCCGTCCACGTCCCACAGGAATACGCCTTCCCCGCGTTCCAATACCACGGGTAGCGGATGGTAGTTGTGTGCACTGTAGCGCGATTCCTTCTCGATGAATCGTTGCGTGGTCGATGTAACTGCTTTTGGCATGCGCCAAAGTTAGCACTCTTTCCCAAGATTGTTGCATTCACCGCCGAACAAAAAGCGTATCTTTGACATGGCTATAAACGTTTTGACATGCGTGGTTCGGCCACCGCCGCGCGTGTCACCCCAGTGTAGCTTTTGCCCATTGGCGGGCGGTATGGCGCAAATACCGCTATCTTTGTGAGGCGTTAATCTTGAAATGCTAGGATATTCCACATATGAACATTGAAATCTGGTCGGACATCATGTGTCCGTTTTGCTACATCGGCAAACACCACTTTGAAGCCGCATTGGCGCAAATGGCCGAAAAGGATGCCGTCAACGTGATCTGGAAGAGCTTCCAGCTCGACCCGGGCCTGGATCGCGACCGAACCTACGCCAGCACGTACCAGTACCTGGCCGAGCGAAAGGGGCTGTCGGTCGCGCAAGCCAAGGAAATGACGGCCGGGGTGGCCGACGCCGGACGACAAGCCGGCCTGTCGCTGAATTTCGAGCGGACGGTGATCGCCAATACGCGAGACGCCCACCGGTTGACGCACCTGGCACAGGACCACGGCCTTGCTTCGGCGATGGAGGAAACCCTGTTCCGCGCCCATTTCACCGACGGTGAAGACGTGGCCGACCACGACACGCTGTTGGCATTGGGCAAAAAGGCAGGCTTGGACGAAAAGGCGGTGGCATCGATGCTCGAGAGCGAACGGTACGCAGCCGACGTAACCGCCGACATCGACGAAGCCAGGCAACTCGGCATCCGCGGCGTGCCGTTCTTCGTCGTGGATCGCAAATACGCCATCTCGGGCGCCCAGCCGCCCGAGGCATTCCTGCAAACCCTCGAGAAAGCGTTCGCGGAGTGGCGGAAGGACAACCCGGCATCGCCCTTTGAGGTGACATCCGGGCCATCGTGCACGCCGGATGGCAACTGCAACTAACCGATAAAAAAACAACACGCTATGGATCGCAGGAAATTCATCGCCTTGGGTGCGGCATCGAGCACCTTATTGGTAGGCCAACCCACACACGCCGACCCGTTGCCAACCGAAAAACGTTACCAACGCGGCGCCAGCCCCTGGCCCATCTGCCTCGACACGGCAACCATCCGGCCCGCATCCTTGCGGGACAAGGTACGGATAGCGGCCAAAGCGGGTTACGACGCCATCGAGCCCTGGGACGGCGAACTCGAGCAGTTCGAAAAGGACGGCGGGAACCTGAAAGACCTCGGCCGGGAAATCCGCGACCTGGGGCTGTTCGTGCCCAGCGTCATCGGGCTGTGGAATGCGCTCCCCCCTACGGCCGAACAGTTCGAGGCCTCGCTCCCCGACACCCGTCGTCGCATGCGCATGGCCGCGGATATCGGTTCACAGCACATCCAGACCATCCCGAACACCGTCGGTGAAAACTACCAGCAGCGCTGGGTGGCCGCGCGCTATCGCGACATCATCGAACTGGCCAAGCGGGATTACGACCTGGAAGCCGCATTGGTGTTCGTGAAATTCTTTCCGCTCAAGACCCTCGGACAGGCCATGGCGGTTGCGCTCGATGCCAACCATCCCGGTGCGCTCGTCATCCCGGATTCGTATCACATGTACATATCCGAGGGCGGATTCGAAGGACTGCCGCTCATCAGCGGCAAGGGCATCGCCATTTTCCAGTTCGCGGATGCACCGGCCGCGCCCGCCGTACACCAACTGGAAGACAGCCACCGCGTGTATCCCGGCGACGGCATACTTCCGCTGGCCAACGTATTGCGCGACCTGAAGGCCATCGGCTTCGAGAAGTGCCTGTCGTTGGAGCTGTACAACCCGGAATACTGGAAGCAAGACGCCTACCAGGTGGCCGAGACGGGCCTGCGCAAAACCCTGGCCGTTATCCGCGAGGCCGGCGTGTAAGCCGGCCGATCTTCAAGCCGGCAAGCCCGGAGAAGCCGCTAACCGTGCCGATGACGAGCGCGGCGACCAACAAGACCAACAGGAGGCTCGGCACCCCGGACAAGGCCGGTATGCCGGCCGCGAAAATGCCCACCACGCCATCGGTCAACTTCCCGTTGGATACGGCGTGAAGGTACGCGCCGTACGACAGCCAGACCGTCATCCCGCCAAGCGCCGAAACCCGGAATGCCTGCGCACCGTGCCGCGCAAACAGCCAACACGACGCGAAACAAACCGGCGCGATGACCCACCAGGGACAAAAAAGGGACAGCAACCCACCAATAAACACAATCAACAGGTATAGCATAGCTGGTTATCTTTTGGGTTTCAGCGCGATCCGATGACGGAGCCTTTCCGATGGCTCATCGACGTCCTTGAGGAAAAGCAACGCATCCAACCGCCCGTCGGCCCAGCGCTCGATCATGTTGTCGTAGTAGTGGCTGCCCGGATTGCCCGACTGCCCGCCAGGGTATAGCCCATAGGCCACCGGCCATACGCTATCCAATTGCACCACCATGCGCCACGATGGGCCATGTGTCCCCGTCGTGGCATTGACGATGCCGCCTCCACCGCCATTCGGGATATCGTGGCGGCCGAATGACGTGAAATTGGGCACCAGGTGCGTGATCCGCGTACCCTTCACCTTATGCCATGCCCAATTCGTGCCCGTCGGCTCGCCGAACCGCTCGCGTAATTTCGCGATCGTGACCCGGAAACTCAGGCGGATGATGCCGTCAATGGTTTCCAGCGTATCGGGCGTATCGACCCGATCGAACCATTTCGCGCCAGGCTCGTGGACGATGAGTTCAAACGTCCGGTCCAGGCTGGGATACAGGAGCCCTTCACCGCTCGGGAACTCATCCGCCCAGATCGCCGCAAGCAATTCGTCCATCCAATGCTCGAAGATGGCGGCCCCGGCGGCATCGGCATCGTTCCGGTGATCCCAACGCTGGATCAGGTCGAATTCGGTCGACCACCGGATCGAGTCGTCCGACGCCAGTGATTCCAGGAGCCGGGGCAAGATGCGCCGGGCATCGACGTTGTGGTTGTCGTTCTGTAAGTCGCGCAAGCTGTCGGCGGAGGCATTTTCCATGGCCTCGAGCCGCTCGTTGATGCGGATCGCCCGGCTGGAATGGGCGAACTTCCAATCCAGGTAATACGGGTAGGACGTATCCGCCGGAAACTGGTTGGCCGAACTGACGAACCCACGGGGTGGATTCTTCACCGACGGGTTCTGTTCACGCGGGATCCACCCCTGCCAGTCGTGCGCAGCGGACGTGCCATCGAGCAGGTACCTGCCCTGCCCTTTCCATTTGAGCGGCAACTTTCCATTCGAGGCGATGGCGATGTCATCCTCGTTGCTCGAGAACACGAAATTCTGCGCGGGAGCGGTGAAATGGGCCAGCGCATCTCGGTAGTCGCCGTAGCCGCTGGCCCGATTCAGGTAATGGAACGTGAGGACATCCGCACCGTCGGTCTCATTGGCCACCCAGCGCATGGCATACCCTACGGGGATGTTCCTACCGTAGTTCGTCGATTTCGCCTCGTGATAGACAATCGGCCCGTGGTGGGTATAGTACAGCGTATCCCGGATTGGATCGGCGCCCTTGATCTTGAACGCTTCGACCTGCAGGGTCGTCGGCTTCCACCGGCCATCGTGCCAATAGGCGCCGAGTCGTTCATCCTGGAAGCGGATGCGGTAGAAATCCATCACATCCGATCCGGTATTGGTGACGCCCCAGGCGATATCCTTGTTGAAGCCGATGATGATCGCGGGCGTACCGGGCAATGCGACCCCGCAAACGTTGACCCCGGGCGCTGACAACTGCATCTGGTACCAAATGGAAGGCAGGGTCAGCCGCAGGTGCGGATCGTTGGCGAGGATGGGCAACCCCGTGGCCGACTTGCTGCCGCCTACCGCCCAATTGTTGCTGCCCACTTCCGGCCGGGGTGCGGGTACCGAAAAGGCCAGCGCACCGGACTCCGGGAGGTAGGCCACGGTATCGGGCACGGCGGGCACGGATGACGGCGCGAACCCCCATTCCGTGCCGGTGGGCACGATCGGCGATTCCTCCGCCGGATAGGCCGGGAACAGGTCGTCGGTGACTTCGGGCCCGAATCTGGCCAACACGTTGGTGAGCCGGTAGTCATCACTCCCCCCGTTCAGCGTGTGCCGCATGTTCATGAGCATCAAGATGGATTTGTAGGGCGACCAACGTTCGGGCACGTAATCCAGCAATTTGTATTCCACCGGTAGGCCTTGGTAGCCCAATCCATCGATGTAGGCGTTCACGCCGGCTGCGTAGGCTTCCAGTATGCGATGGGCCACCGTATCGGCGGCCATCCGTTCCGCGATCGTGGCCGCCGTGCGGGCCATGCCCAATCGCCGGTTGTACCGATCGTATTCGAGGGCGGCTGGCCCCACCACCTCGGTGAGCCTGCCTTCAGCGGCAAGCGTGTAGAACTCCATCTGCCATAGCCTGTCCCGCGCGATGACATAGCCCTGGGCGAAGTAAAGGTCCCTTTCGTTCCGCGCGAAGATGTGCGGCACGGCGTTGTCGTCATACCGGACCACGACATCTTCCGCCAAACCGCTCAGCGTGATTTCCCGGTCGGCCTCACCCCCACGCCCCCCCGCCTGCTGCAAGAAACCGTGGAACGGGCTGAACACCTTGCCCAGCGGGGGCAGTACGCCCCAACCGCGGTGGAACACGTAAATCAAGGCCAGCGAAACGACCAACGGCCAACAATGCTTGATGACTTTCACCATAATCCGGTTTGCCGATATGCAGCACCCAAACATAACGAATCGCCTCCATATCCGCAAGTGTGCCCTCGCCGCGCATGCGCGGCGCCGCCCCGGCCGACCCGTTAGCGGGACAGCGAGGCGTGCTCCCTGTACAACGGCGCAAGCGTTTCGCGTACCTTCCTGAAAAACCGATAGCGCTCCTGATGGATGGCCGCCGCATCCGGGTCGGGGTCTATGCGGATACCCGCCTGGATGGCTTCCCGCCGCATATCGGCAACGGACGGATAGTGGCCGCCGGCCACGAAGGCCAGCATCGCGCTTCCCACCAATCCCATCTGGTCTCCCGACGGGATGGTGATCGGAAGCCCGAGGATATTGGCGAACAGTTGCGGCCATGCGCCGATTTGCGCACCACCGCCACCCATGCGCAGCTCGGCAACCGGCAGCTCGTTCTCCTGGAGCGCTTCGTAGAGATAACGCATCGAGTAAGCCACCCCCTCCAAGACCGCACGCGCGACATCCGTTTTACCGTGGTATTGCCGCAACCCGAAAAACACGCCCGAAGCATAAGGCCCGGTCTTCGAATCGCGTTCGCTGGTCAGGTACGGCAAACAGATCAGCGGCGAACCGCTCCCGGTTTCGAGCATGGCCGGATTGGACAGATCGACGTCAAACAGGTTTTCGCGCAACCAGTTGACAGGCAATGCGGCATTGTTGAGCGCACCGCCATTGAGGAAGAGCCGATCATTCAACGCATAGGGCTGGATGCGCTTGTTTTCTCCCTTGTCGAAAGCCGGCACGTCGCCCGGAACCCGCAACATGGCCGAAGTGCCCACGTTGATGATGCCCACACCGGGCTGGAGGGCACCGAGCCCCACGGCGAGCGCCGCACCGTCGTACACGCCCAGCAAGACCTGGACGCCCGGTTGCAACCCAAGGGCGTCGCGCAGCTCTTCCCGAAGGGATGCGATCTGGGTGGTTCCATCGGCGATGCCCGGAAACTGCGCGGCCGACAGGCCCAAGCGGGCGAGGGACGCCTCGTCCCAACCGCTGTCTTCGATCCGATAGAGTTGACTGGCCGCGGCCGTGCTCAAATCGGTCACGAATTCGCCGGTAAGCCATTCATACAGGAATGCTTTGCTATCGGTAAAATAACGGGCTTGCCGGAATACATCCGGCTCCATGCGCGAAAAATAGTACAGGCGCGGCAACAGGTACGGCGTCATCAACGGGCACCCGGTACTTGCATAGAGGTCTACGTCGGCAAACTCGGCCAGGAACGCATCGAACGTGCGTTGCGACCGGATATCGGCAAGCAGCGTCATCCCGGTGAGCGGTCGCTTTTCCGCATCGAGCAACATCAACCCGAATTGGTAGGTCGAACCCACGACATAGGCCACGCGATCCGCCCCACCATCGGCCAGCAGGTCACGGCAAAGGTCGAGGATAAGCGCCTTGAGTTGCGCCGGGTCGTGCTCGGCGCTGCCCGCGGTGCCGCCAACCACCGGCACGGCCGCCGACCGGACGCCGATGAGCGAGCCACGCTCATCCACCAGCCCCACTTTCAGGTTGGTGGTACCCAGATCGATGGCGAGCGCTAGCGCCATTTCCGGTAGGCTGTTTCCAACACCTCGGGGTTGGCCAGTTCGCCCGGGACGCCGCCTTGGCGGAACACCGCCACCGAATCATCCACGCAGGTCTGCCCCATCCCATGGAGCGATTCCCAACTGTATCCCCCCAGGTGCGGCGTGATCAACGCATTGTCGAGTTTCGCCAACCGGTGGTTGCCGTCGATCGGCTCGCCCTCCACCACGTCGGTGGCATAGGCGCCGAGCTGGCCCGATTGCAAGGCGGCATACAATGCATCCTCATCGACCAATTCGCCACGGCACGTGTTCACCAATATCGCCCCTTGCCGCATACTGGCGAACTGGGCGGCCCCCAACATCCGTTTCGTCTCGTCCGTCAGCGGGCAATGGAACAGGATGACGTGCGATGTCCGCACCAATTCATCCAACGACACCTCGGTGGCACCGAACTGCCCGAAACGGGCCTTGTCGATGTAGGGATCGGATGCGATAACGTTTGCACAAAATCCGTTGGACAAGATTTCGGCGCTGCGTGAACCGATGTTCCCCAACCCGATGATGCCTACGGTCTTTCCCTTGAGCTCGATGCCAATCATGCCGGCACGGCTGCTCCACGCACTGCCCCTCACGGCTTGGTGCCCGTCTGCCACCTTGCGCGCGGCGGTCAGCAACAGCGATACGGCGTACTCGGCCACGGCCTCTTTCTCCACGATGCCCTTGACGCGCGACACGGGTATCCCGAGCTCGGTGGCGGCCTCCAGATCGACGTTGTCGCAACCGATGCCATGGCGCACCAACAGGACGAGCCTGTCCAATTGTTCCAGCGTCCGTCTCGGGAATTTCGGGGTCACGCTGGCAATGATGCCATCGGTGCCCTTGAGTTCGGCAGCCAGGGCATCGGCGTCGATATCCGCCGGGACGTTGACGTGCCGGATATCCGCGAAATCGTGGAGGGTATCCATGTGTTCGGCAAAATGTTTACCGAACGTACTCGAATTGACAATAGCAATAATCGGTCGACTCATCTTATCGTTTATTTTAGCGGAACTGACACAAAACAACCTGAACATCCAAGCGTGCCCTTTTGCCCGTTCTCTTCGTTGCATATCTTGCCCATAGCTCCGCTATGAGCCGCAATATGCGCCTTGATAACGAACAAAATTGCTGCGCTTGATTTGTTCACTTTATTTCGCGACAGTTCCATAGCGTTTGTAAGTGCGCCGAAAATAACGATAAGATGGGTACAAACCTACTGAAAATTACAAATTGCCCTATGCCTTGTTGACAAAGGCGCGTAGCATCCAATTCTGCTTTTCGTTGAATTGCATGAAGGCGTTGATCATGTCGTTCGTTCCTTCGTCTTCCGCTTCGGAGGTGATCTCCAGCAAATCGCGTTGCATGCCGATGAGCGCCTCCAGGTCTGCGATGATGGCCTTCACCATATCGATGTCATTCATGCCGATCGTGTCGACTTCCTTGATTTCGGATTGCCCCACGTAATCCTTGAACGTACTGAGCGGCGACTTGCCGAGGGTAAGGATGCGTTCCGCCAGTTCATCGATCGTGGTCAGCGCATTCGTGTACAGTTCCTCGAATTTGGCATGCAAGGTAAAGAAATGGTTGCCCCTGACGTTCCAATGGCAGCCCCGCAATTTTTGGTAATGGATGTGATAATTGGCCAGCAAATCATTCAAATGGTCTACCACGGGCCTTAACTTCTTCTCTTCTAAACTGATCGCTTTTGGGTTCATGATCCTGATGATTTAATTGCTAAAAAAACACCTAAAGGTAAGAAAAGTTTACCACGGAGGCTCACATCCTTTTTTTCCTGACAAACAGATTATAGTTCTCGTGCTTCTCCACGTAAACGGCCTCGCCGATGTCGATGAACCCATCCAGCGCCACGGCATCGTACCACTTGCCATCGATCTCGACCTTGCCCGACGGGCGCAGCACCGTCTTGGCGACCCCCTCGCGGCCCACCATGGCCGAATCCTTGCGCGAAGAGGTATACCCCTGCTCCGAACGCTGTTCGTCCTGCAAGACCAGGCGCTTGAATGCGCGGGTATTGAGCAGGCTCTTGCCGAAGATGACCATCACGATCGTGGCCACGAACATGGAAGCGATAACCAATAGAAATGAATTGAACAACATACCCGGTTCGGAAATGGAAAAATTGAAATAATCGTTGGCCACCATGCTGAACGCCAAACCGCATACCAAGCAGATGATACCGAGTATGCCCGTGACGCCGAATCCGGGGATGACGAACAGCTCCAGGAGGATCAGTATGATACCCGCGATGAACAGCGCGATCTCCCAATGGTCTGCCAGCCCTTGGATATACAGCGGTGCGAAAAACAGCACGGCTGCGACGATGGCGACCACCAACGCGAAGCCCACCCCCGGGGTCTGCATCTCGAAGTAGATGCCCCCGATGATCAGGAGGATCAAGACGCCGCTCACGGCCGGACTGATCAGGAAGGCGATGATGCGGTCGATGGCCGTGACCCGATGCGTCGTGACCTCCGGGCTGGAAATGCCTTCAGCGGCCAACACTTCGGCCACCGACGCCACCTCGGCCTCCGCCAAGCCGATGTTCACCGCCTCGGAGGAAGTGAGCGTGAGTACCTTGCCCGCCGGCTTGATGTTCGGCACGTCGACATCGGGATCGACGAACGCCTCGGCCACCTTCGGATCGCGGCCCTTGGCCTCGGCCGTGGCACGCATGATTCCGCGCATGTAGGACTGGTGCTTTTCCGGGAGTACCTGCCCGGACTGATCGACCACGCTGGCCGCCCCGATGCTCGACCCCTTGCTCATGTAGATGCGATCGGTGGCCAACGCGATCAGCGCGCCAGCCGAAGCGGCATTGTGGTTGATGAAGACGACCGTCTTGAGCGGTGAATCCAGGATCCGCGTGCGGATGGAGTCCGCGAAATTGACCAAGCCGCCAAACGTGTTCATCTCGATCAATACGGCGTCTACCTGGGCTTCCTCCGCATTGGCATAGGCATTCTTGACCGTGCGCCAAGCATTCGGCCCGATATCCTCCTTGATGTCAAATCGGTAGATTTGCTGCGCCTGCGACCAACATACCGCCAGCAACAGGGATAGAATGAGTGTTATTTTTTTGGACATATCGTTCAATTCGTCATAGTTTTGGAGCCAATGGATAAATATACACTAAAAAGCGCATTCAAAAAAAGTTTTTTGGGATTGGTCTGGCGCATCGAGGCCGATACGGCCACGGGCATGCTCGCCGTAGAAACCCGGCAGCCCGACACGGGCCAGCCACTGTTCTCGGCATTCCGCTATGAAACGGGCGAGTCTACCATCCAGGAGCTGGCCTATGGCGACCGCCATTGGACATTGGCCGCGATCGTCGCCGACAGGCTTATCGTCCGGGCCTTCGGACAGGACAGTCCAAACCACCCGGGGATTGCCTGCATCGACGCGCGCACCGGAAAGACGCTGTGGGAACAGTATAACCATACGCTACTTGCCGTCGAGGAAGGGACGCTGGTCGTGAGGCACCGTAGCTTTGCCAGCGGATATGAACAATCGATGGATCCCGCCACGGGAGATTTAACAAAAATTAACAGTTCATCCGATAAACCCATCCGGCCGGAAATCGTCTTACCCACACGGCATGCGGAAGGGCTCCCGACATCGCTCGCATCGGATGCGCATCGGGGGGATGTATTCCATAGCCAAGTGGGTCGCAAGACGGTATGGGCCTTTCACGAGCTGGAACACGGGAATACCTATCGGCTGCGACTGGCGGTGACGTCGGGATCGGAGACCCTGGCTACCGCGATCGTGTTGCACGGGTTGGAGAAAATGGTACCCGAAGCGTTCTTTTCCATCGCCGACCAGCTTTTCCTAATTGGCGACAATAAACGGGAAATTGTATCGTATTTAGTATAATTGCAGCCAAATTCAAACATGAGAACGAAATTTCAAAGCCACCTTTATATCGTTATCGCTTTCATAGCCAGCGTCTTGAGCTTATCCTCTCCTTCCGTGAAGGCCAATGTGACGTTCCCTGACTCGATCGGGGTGGAACATGAAAATGGCCTGAAGATCATCATCCATCGGTTGGAGGCCAAGGAAACCTATTTCGGGCTGAGCAGGCGATACCAAGTTCCGGTGAAAGACATCATCAATGCCAACGGCAACAAGGCGTTGAAGATCGGCGATACGGTGCGTGTGCCCTCGGGCAGCAGCGCGGCGGCTACGTCAACGAACCAATCCACTGCACAACGCCCGGCAGCGATACCCAACCTGGCGCCGAACGAGTTCACGCAATACAAGGTCGGCAAAGGCGAAACGCTGTACACCATCTCCAAGCGGTTCATCATTTCGGTAGAAACCATCAAACGGGCGAATGGCTTGTCGGCAGATACCATCAAGGCCGGTACGATCCTGAAAATACCGCACAAGGAACTGCCGGCCCCACCCGCCATCCAGACCGCTTCGGTACCGGCGCAGGTAACGGTAGCCACCGATACCACCGGCCAGACCGAGGAAGCACCCGACATCCCGACCAACCGCTATGGGCTGCGCGAAACGAGCGAAAAAGGCGTGGGCGTATGGATCGATGACATCCAGGGTAGCGGCAACATGCTGGCACTACACAAAACGGCACCCGTGGGCACGGTGATCAAGATCACCAATCCGATGACCAACCGCACGGCGTTGGCCAAGGTGGTGGGCAAATTCGCCGACTCGGCCGAAACCAGGGATGCCATCATCGTCATCTCCAAATCCGCGGCCTCGTTGCTCGGCGCATTGGACAAGCGGTTCCAGGTGGAGATATCCTACGGCACGCCGAATGACCCCAACTAACACGCCCTACGTCATCGGCATCACGGGAAACAGCGGGGCGGGGAAGACATTTTTCCTGAATTGCTTCCTCAACCATTTCGCACCGCACGAGGTGGCCCTGATTTCGCAAGACGATTACTACATCCCGGCCAACACGAAGACACAGGAAGAAAATAAGCTGTACAACTTCGACCTTCCCACCGCCATCGATCGGGAAAATTTCTACCGAGACATGATCCGGCTGTTCGAAGGACAGACCGTATACCGAGAAGAATACACGTTCAACAATCCCGTACGGATACCCCGGCTGTTGGAAACCAAGCCGGCACCGATCCTGATCGTCGAAGGGTTGTTCATCTTCCATTACGAAGAGGTGAATGCCTTGCTGGATTACCGGATATTCCTGCATGCGGAACCCGAGGTGGCGCTGCAAAGACGCTTGAAAAGGGATTTGGCCGAGCGCGGCTACCCCGAAGCGGATGTGCGGTACAAATGGGCCAACCATGTGATGCCCGCCTACCACGCCTACCTGCTCCCCCACCGCGATCGGTGCGACCGCGTCATCGCGAACAACGACGACGACCCGGCCCCCATCATCGCGATCACGGACGAGCTATCGGCCGAACTGCGCCATAAGCTACAATGACATTTCCGGGATATCGCCATCGGCGATGAACCTCCCGGCCGTGGCATTCCGTATCTCGTCTACGCTGATCCCGGGCGCACGTTCCAGCAACCGGAAACCGCCTTGCTCGATATCGACCTCGAAAACCGCCAGTTCCGTGACGATCTTGCGAATACAGCGTACACCCGTAAGCGGCAATGTGCATTGCGGAAGCAGTTTGCTCTCGCCTGCCTTGTTGACCTGTTGCATGGCCACGATGATGTTCTTGGCCGATGCCACGAGATCCATGGCCCCGCCCATGCCCTTCACGAGCTTGCCGGGGATTTTCCAATTGGCGATGTCGCCGTATTCCGAAACTTCCATCGCCCCCAGGATGGTCAGGTCCACCTTCTGCGCGCGTATCATCCCGAAACTCATCGCCGAGTCGAATACGGCAGACCCCGCCAACATGGTGATGGTCTGTTTGCCGGCGTTGATCAGGTCGGCATCCTCGGCGCCGGCGTACGGGAAAGGGCCCATGCCGAGCAGCCCGTTTTCGGATTGCAACACCACCTGGATGTCTTCCGGGATGTAATTGGCCACCAACGTGGGGATGCCGATGCCCAGGTTTACGTAGTAACCGTCCTTTATCTCCTTCGCGATCCTGCTCGCGATTCCATTCTTGTCCAAGCTCATCTTCAATGCTTCAAATTGCCCAACCTTCAGACCGAACGCACCGTCCGCTGCTCGATCCGCTTCTCGTAATGGCTGCCCTGGAAAATCCGGTGCACGTAAATCCCGGGGGTGTGGATGTGGTCGGGATCCAGTTCGCCCACCTCCACCAGTTCCTCCACCTCGGCGATCGTGATCCGGCCCGCCATGGCCATCACCGGATTGAAGTTACGGGCCGTCATGCGGTATACGAGGTTGCCTGCGGTATCGCCTTTCCATGCCTTCACGATCGCGAAATCGGCATCGAAGGCCTCCTCGAGCAAGTAGTCCTTTCCGTTGAAGTTACGGACTTCCTTGCCTTCGGCCACCTCGGTACCCACACCGGCGGGCGTGAAAACGGCGGGCATGCCGTAACCGGCCGCCAGGCAGCGCGTAGCCAACGTTCCCTGCGGGATCAGCTCCACGTCCAGCTCACCGCTCAGCAACTGCCGTTCGAATTCGGCATTCTCGCCGACGTACGATGCGACCATCTTCTTGACCTGGCGCCGTTTCAGCATCAATCCGATGCCGAAATCATCCACGCCCGCATTGTTGGAGATGCACGTCAGGCCGGTTATTCCTTTCCTGACAAGCTCGTTGATGCAGTTTTCCGGGATGCCGCATAGCCCGAAGCCCCCCAGCATCAGCGTCATGCCATCGCTGATTCCCTCGATTGCCGCATGGGCATCTTTCACTACTTTATTGATCATTGGATAACGTTAAAATTGGTGCTACTGTGTGCCAGTTTACTGGCGGCAAGTTTACGAAAGTTAGGCCGACCATGCAAATATGTTTTCCACCACTAATTGGAATTCATCTAAATAAAATGGTATCTTTGTGCCGTGACGCACGAGGAACGCACATATCCATTCGCCGATTCGATGGCATGCCCCAGCCAGCATGCCACCGACCCCCAATTCTTCAAGGGGCTTAACCCCTACGGCGAAGGCTTCGGCTGTTGCTTCAAGAAATGCTGCAAGAAGTACAAGCGGGGCAAACAATGCAAGAAGTGCCCGAAACGGTAGCTATTCAACAAAATCCAAATCCCTACTAAAGCTTTCCTTCAATTGGCTGACCGCGAAAATCGCGATACCGGTAAGCAGGAAGATCATGATGTACGCGGCCGTGATGATGCCGAAATGCCCCACGAAGAATTCGAACAGGAACGTGGATGGGATGAGTGCGCCACGGACGAAGTTGGGGGCCGTCGTAGTGACGGTAGCGCGGAGATTGGTGCCGAACTGCTCGGAGGCGATGGTCACGAACGTGGCCCAATAGCCGATGGCGATGCCCATGAAGAACGCGACCCAATGGAAACGCTGCTCGGTGATGCCTTCGCTGCCAAGGTACCAGATCGACGTGGCGATGATCAATACCTGGAACCCGAACACCGCAAGTCGACGCGACTTGGTAAGCTGGGCGAATAGTCCAGCCAACACATCACCGATCGAAAGCCCCAGGTAGGTGAACAGGATGCCCTTGCCCGCGCTCAGCGGCACGGGCGCGCCCAGGGCCTTGCCGAACTCGGGGGCCTGCGTAACCAGGATGCCCACCACGAACCAGATGGGCAAACCGATTAACAGGCAATATACATACCGCTTGAAGCGCCCTCCGTCCGTGAACAGCATGCTGAACTTGCCCTTTTCTATGGGCTTGTTTGCCACCTCCTTGAACATGCCCGACTCGAAGGTGCCCACCCGCAGGATGAGCAGCAACAACCCCATGGCCCCGCCGACGAAGTAGGCGTTGCGCCAATCGAACTTTTCGGACACGTAGTACGCGGCCACGGCTCCCAAGACGCCCACGGCCGCGACGACCATCGTACCGTAACCGCGTTTCGACTTGCTCATGCTCTCGCTCACCAGCGTGATGCCTGCCCCAAGTTCGCCCGCCAGGCCAATGCCCGCGATGAAGCGGATGACGGCATACGAATGGATATCCTGCACGAACCCATTGGCGATATTGGCAAGCGAGTACATCAAGATGGAGCCGAACAGCACCTTTATGCGGCCGAACTTATCGCCGAGGATGCCCCAGAGCAAACCGCCGATGAGCAGGCCGCCCATCTGCATGTTGAGCACATACTCGCCGTCCAGCCGCATTTCCGACTCGGGAATCCCGATATCCTGGAAACTCCGGACCCGGACGATGGAGAAAATGACAAGGTCGTAAATATCAACGAAGTACCCTAGTGCGGCTACGATTACCAACAGCCAGACGTTCTTGGCCGGGGGTAGGTTATCTTTGGTCATGGCATCAGCATTTGCCGACCAAAATAAAAAGATTAATTGAAATTTCTAGAAATTTGTGGCTACCTTAGTCGTTGTATGCGGGTATCAGAGAATGTACTGAAGTGGGGCATGCGATTGTATCCTCCGTTTTTATTCCAGCGTATCTGGGTGCGCCGCTTCGGCAAGGGTTTCACGTCGGTCACCGTCAGCATCGGCCGAAGCCTGCTCAACCGTAACTACAACGCGTCCATCTTCGGCGGCACCATCTTTGCGGCGGCCGATCCGTTCTATGCGCTGCTATTCGACCAAATCTTCCAGCGGAAAGGCTTTGAAACCGTGGTATGGCTCAAGAGTGCCTCCATCCAGTACACCAAACCGGCGCGCACCGCGTTGTTGTTCAGTATCGCGATCAGCGAAGACGAGCTCCACGAGGCCGAGGCGGGGCTCATCGAACGGGGCAAGTTCGTGAAGACCTATCCCGTCGTCATCCGGGACAAACAAGGCGATACGTGCGCCATCATGCAGAACGAGGTATACATCAAAGACGTCCGATTCGGGGCAGCGAAACAGTCTCCATACCCATAAATCTTCAGGAAATCGTGAACATCAAGACATTGATCATACGGGGAGAGGGCGAACGGCTCGATTTCAAGAACAAAATCAGCAGCTGCGAAAAGATCGCAAAGACCTTGGTGGCGTTCGCGAACACGAAAGGCGGCAAGCTGTTGGTGGGGGTAGCCGACGACGGCAATATCCGCGGGGTGAAGAACGAGGACGAGGAACGCTATATGCTCCAGCGGGCGGGCCATCAGTATTGCCGCCCGGCCATAGACATCCATTTCGAAGAGGTTTACGTGGACGACAGGCTGGTGCTGGTGGCCGACGTGCCCGAAAGCGACACCAAACCACATTATGCCCTGGGCGAAGACCGAAAGTGGTGGGTATACGTGCGGGTGAACGACAACAGCATACTGGCGGGCAAGGTGGTGGTGGACGTGTTGCACCGCGGCAATCGCCGCGATGGTGTGCTGATCACCTATACCGAGCAGGAAAAGGCGCTCCTGGACTATGTACACGTCCACGCTTCATCGAAATTGCCGGAATTATCCAAGCATCTGCAGCTTCCTTGGCGAAAAACGCAACGCATATTGGTGAACCTCATCCTGGCAGGCGTCATCGAGGTGCATCAGGGCAACGGGCAAGAATATTATACCGAAAAGCAAGATTAGTTCCGCTAGTTTACCTATCTTTGCCTGATAACCAACACATGGACACCATGAAAAAAACGATGTTTTGGCTGGGATCGGTTGCATGGGCTTTGACCGCGGCATGCACCGGTGGCGGTGGCGATGCCGCCGAAATAGAGCAACTTCGCAACGAGGCAATCGCCGTCCACGACGAAATCATGCCCCAAATCAGTGCTTTCGATCGCAACACCATCAAAATCGACTCGCTGCTGGCCAACCTGCCGCAGCTTCGGGCAACCAATCCGGATCTGGACACGACGCAGGTACGCAGCGAACTGACCGCCCTGAAGGGCCGGCTGGAAGGCGCCACGGACACGATGATGGACTGGATGACCGAATTCAAGGTAGACCTAGAAGACCAGACAAACGTGGCGGCCAAGGCATATTATGCCGAAGAGATACGCAAGGTGACCGAAATGAAGCGGCTTTTCGAGGACGTATCCAAAGAAAGCGCGGACAAGCTGGCCCAATTCTGACGGAACATGCGGGCAACGCCTTTTCTAGTGAGCGGCCTACTCATCGTCGTTACCCTTGCAGCATGCATGGGCGGCAACCGGGAAAAACTGCCGGTATTGGGCCACGAAGGCCACAGCATCCCCGACTTCCGATTGCTCAACCAAGACAGCGTGTTCGTCACGAACGAGACCTT
Source organism: Parapedobacter sp. (assembly GCA_037190485.1). GTDB lineage: Bacteria > Bacteroidota > Bacteroidia > Sphingobacteriales > Sphingobacteriaceae > Parapedobacter. The sequence continues at coordinate 64,262 of JBBCJB010000012.1, read as the reverse complement.
CGGCCACGGGGTATACATCGCCAACTTTTTTTTCACGCATTGCCCGAGCATCTGCCCGACCATGCAGCGAAACCTGCTCAAGGTGTATGAGCGATACAAGGAAGACGAACGCGTGCGCTTCCTTTCGCACAGCATCGATTTCCGCCACGATTCGCCGGCGGTGCTCAAGGCTTATGCCGAAAAGCTGGGCGTGACCAATGACCATTGGCAGTTCGTGACCGGCACGAAAACGGAAATCTACGGACTTTCGGACAGTTACATGGTATACACCAAGGAAGACGCCAGCGTACCGGGCGGCTACGATCACTCGGGCTACTTCCTGCTCGTCGATAGCCAGCGACGTATCCGCGGGGCTTATGACGGCACCAATGATGAGCAAGTATCCCTGTTGCTCGAAGAACTCGAAACCCTGCTCAAGGAGTAAAAGCGATGCGGAATGCATGCTTGTGCAGCGTTGCCTCCCTTTTGTCGGCATACATCTTGGTCCAGGCTTGCCAGGGTGAACAAGCCATCCGGACAGCGCAGTATACGGTGAACGGGCATAAGCTGTACGTCGCGCAGTGCCAGAATTGCCACGGCGCGAAAGGAGAAGGCCTGGGAAAACTCTATCCGCCGCTTAACGACAGCACGGCGCTCAACGCCAAACGTGACCAATTGGCCTGCATCGTCAGGCACGGGCGTAACGCCGCCGTGGCGATGCCCCCCAACCCGCAGCTTACACCGGTCGAGATCGCTTACCTGCTCACGTACATCGGCAATTCCTTCGGCAATCGGTTGGGCATCATCACGCAGGAAGAGGTCGAGCGCTCGCTCGCGGCATGCAATCCCTGACGGACGCCAGCCATGAGGTCAGCCGATGAGTTCCGAAAACAACCGTTCTAGCGTAGCCTGCGCATCCGCGCTCAGGCCGATGTGCGACGGGGAAGCCTGGATGACCGTGCTCCGGTTGGCCGTAAGCCAACGGAACCGTTCCGCGGGCGGCAAGGCGCCGATGGGGCCACCGGCTGGCCCACCGTGGCAAACCAGCTGGAATGCGCGCAGGTAGCCTTCGATTTCCGCCACATCGCAATCGGGATGGAAAGCCAGCATGCGCGGCACGTCCAGTGCGTACCTCATGTCCAGGAACCGTTGCCCGCGGCAGAACAACGCCACCCCGACGTTCAGGAATTCCCCGCGTTCCACGCGCGGAACCCACCGGATCACGGCGTATTCAAACGAATCTTTTCCGGGCATCCTGCGCTGCGTTTACGAAATCGGCCGAGGCGGCCAGCCGCCTCTCCAAAAAATCCACGTACACCTCACGGATCGCTTCAGCCGACCCGCCGAACGGGTCGGCGATCCACTCGTCGGGAATCAGCGCAACGACACGGCGGATGTCCGAAGCCGATAGCCTGGCCCTCAACTCGGCATCGGCTTCGTCGAGCATCGAGGCCCAGCGGAGCAACACGTGATCTTTCACTTGCAAGAATGGTTTGACGGCTTGCTCTTGCCAGCCGTCCCACGCGTGATGGAAATAGAGCGAAGCACCGTGGTCGATCAGCCAAAGCTCCTTGTGCCACATCAGCATGTTGGTGTTCCGAACGGTCCTGTCCACGTTGGTGAGCAGGCAATCGAGCCACACGATCCGGGAAGCCAAGGCGGCATCGGGCTGCGTGGCCACCGGGTCGAACGTGACCGCGCCCGACAGGTAATGCAGCGCCAGGTTCAGCCCCGTACTGGCCCGCAGCAAATCCTGGATCTCTTCGTCGGCCTCGGAACGGCCGAACGCTTCATCCAACTGGGCGAAGACGATCTCCGGCACGCGAAACCCTAACGTGCGCGCAATCTCGCCGCCCAGCAATTCGGCGACGAGCGATTTGCTCCCCTGCCCCGCCCCGCGGAATTTCAGTACGTAGAGAAACCCATCGTCCGCCTCCGCAATGGCGGGAAGCGACCCACCTTCGCGCAACGGCGTCACGTACCGCGTTACCTGCACCGTCCGTATCGTATTTCCTTCCACGTCCCAAAGATAGGTTTATTTGATGCAAACATCTTCAAATTCCCATCAATATGACCTATATTTGCCCCTAAACATGGATACATCAGCACAATACGACCGCGTCATCGCACACTGCCAACAACTTTTTTCAAGGAAGACCGCCGACTACGGAACCGCATGGCGGATCATGCGGCTTCCATCGATCACCGATCAGCTCTATATCAAGGCCCAACGCATCCGCACCCTTGAAGAGAAGAAGGTATCCTTGGTGGGCGATGGCGTTATCGACGAATACATCGGCATCGTCAATTATTGTGTCATCGCCATCATGCAACAGGAAATCGGCACCGATGGCGACGATAACCTGCCCATAGGCTTGGTCATGGACAAATACAACCTTGCCGTCGGTGAAACCAAGGAGTTGATGTTTGCCAAGAACCACGATTACGGTGAGGCATGGCGCGACATGCGAATCACCTCGCTCACGGACCTGATCCTGATGAAAATCCACCGTGTCAAGCAGATCGAAGACAATCATGGGCAGACCACGGTATCCGAAGGCGTCAAGGCCAATTACCAAGACATGCTCAACTACGCCGTTTTCGCACTCATCAAACTCGGAATCGCTCAAGATGAATAACACACGCACCAACTACCTTTTGGCATTTGCCCGCCTGTTTACCGGACTGCTCTTTATTTTTTCGGGGTTCATCAAAGCCAATGACCCCACCGGCTTCGGCTACAAGCTGGAGGAGTACTTCCACGTCTTCGGCACCCATTTCCTCAATGACTATTCGGTCGCCATCGCCGTCGTCATCTGCGGGTTCGAGATCTTGCTCGGCGCACTCCTGTTGCTGGGCATCTGGGGGCGGACCGTGGCTTGGGGGTTGCTGTTGCTCATCCTGTTTTTCACGTTCCTCACGTTCTATTCGGCGTTTTTCGAAGTCGTGACGTCTTGCGGTTGCTTCGGCGACGCCATCCCGCTCACCCCATGGCAATCCTTTGGCAAGGACCTCGTCCTGTTGGCGCTCATCCTCGTCATCTTCTTCAACAGGAAGCAAATCAATCCGCTCATCCCCGACGGATACACCCAGTCTATCGTGGCCGTCTTGCTCGCCGTGGTTTCGCTGGGCATCGGCATCTACACCATCAACTACCTTCCGTTCATCGATTTCCTGCCCTACAAGAAAGGCAACAACATCCCCAGGTTGATGACCCTCCCGGAAGGTGCAGAAGGCGACCAATATGAAATCCGGTATACGCTCAAGCACAAGGCATCGGGTGAACAAAAGCAGGTATCCGACAAGGTATACCTCGCCGAGGAATTGTGGAAGGACGACAATTGGGAAATCATCGGCGACCCCGAAAGCAAACTGATCAAGAAGGGGTACCAGGTGCCCATACCCGATTTGCTGATCACGGATGCCAACGGCGAGGACTTCACGCAACAGCTCATCGAGAATCCATACTACAGCATCGTCGTGGTGGCGTGGAATCTCCACAAGACCGACCGGAAGGCGTTAAGCCGAATCAACGCACTGGCACTCAACGCGGCTGAAGCCTACAACATCCGTTCGATACTCCTGACGTCGAGCGGCGCCCAAGATGCGGAACGCCTGAGTGACGAGCTTGGCTTGGTCACCGAAATCTTCTATGCGGATGCCGTACCGCTCAAGAGCATGGTGCGGGCCAACCCGGGCGTATTGCTCCTTCAAAACGGTACCGTGGTAGACAAATGGCACTACAATACCCTGCCCGGCTTCGATTCGCTCGACAAGGCTTACCTCAGCAAGGATTACGCCCATGAATGATAAGCAGCCCGTGTTCCTCGTTGGCTTCATGGGAAGCGGCAAGACCACCTGGGGGCGGAAGCTCGCCAATCGGACCGCCCGCCCGTTCATCGACCTGGACGAAGCGATCGTAAGCGTTGCGGGCATGCCCATCGCCGACTATTTCGCTCGCCATGGCGAAGCGGCATTCAGGGAACTGGAAAGCCGCACGTTGAAAAGCCTGCCTTTGGAAACCGCACCCATCGTTTCGACCGGGGGCGGTACCCCGTGCTATTTCGACAACATGTCGTGGATGAACGGCAAGGGGGTTACGGTATACCTGCACCTGCCCCCGAAAGCGCTTTGGGACCGCCTCCTGCAAAGCGACATCGCATCCCGGCCCGCCCTCAAGGGGTTATCGGGTGAAGCGCTGTTGGACGAGGTGACCGCCAGACTCGCCGAACGCGAACCGCACTATCGGCAGGCCAAGCGCACGGTGAACCAATTGACGTTAAGAATGGAAGATTTGGTGGCGGCATTGGGCTGAGTATTCCGGTAAAATCCGTATCTTTAAACCGATTTTACCGTGTGGCTCAAATACCTTTTTTATGTTTCGGCGCTTCATCCCGCTACTGTCCGTCTTTTCCATTACGTTAGCCTTCCTTTCCTGTGTGCCCTCCAATATCGGTGGTGGCTTCCGCTACAGCAACCAACACATCAAGCTGGCTGCCGTAGACGACCTCTACCGGTTCATGACGTACCACGAAAAGCGGTATCCGCTGGTCAGCGCCCACCGCGGGGGGCCCGCGCCGGGGTTGCCCGAGAACGCGCTCGAAACCTTCGAGAACGCTTACCGCCAGCAACCCGTCATCATCGAATGCGACGTACGCATGACCAGCGACTCGGTGCTGGTATTGCTCCATGACGAAACCCTTGACCGCACGACCACGGGAACCGGAAAACTGGCAGGTATCGACGCCAAGGGCCTCAGGCAACTGCGCTTGAAAGACCCCGACGGTGCCGTGACGGGATACCGCGTCCCTACACTGGATCAGGCGCTCCAATGGGGCGCCGGTAAGGTGGTCTTCACCATCGACGTGAAGCGCGGGGTGCCGTATGCCGCGGTCATCGATGCCATCCGCCGGAACAAAGCCGAGGCATACAGCATGGTGATCACGTACAACGCGGACCAAGCGGCCATGGTCCATCAACTGGCGCCCGACCTGATGCTATCGGCTTCGATACGCTCGGCCAGTGACCTCTTGCGGCTCGCCGACCGCAACATCCCCGATAATCGGCTCGTGGCGTTCGTTGGCGTGAGCGAAGTGGATGCCCAGGTGTACGAATTGCTCCACGGGCACGGCATCCTATGCATCCTGGGTACCATGGGCAACCTCGACAAGCAAGCGGCCCTACGGGGCGACAGCGTATATACCAATCTGGTGTCGCGCGGCGCCGATATCCTGTCGACCGACCGGCCGTCCGAAGCCGGCAAGGCGCTGAAAAGCTACAGGAGCAAAAACAAATTGACTTCCCCATTCATCCAATGATCCACGCATGTCCATACAGGTAACCGATTTACGCAAAACCTACGGCGCGCAGGAAGCGTTGCGCGGCATTTCCTTTTCCGCGACCCCCGGCAGGGTGCTCGGGTTCCTTGGGCCGAATGGAGCGGGAAAATCCACGACCATGAAAATCCTGTCGGGTAGCGTCGCACCTACCGCGGGCCAGGCTTCCATTTGCGGCATCGACATCCGTGAATCGCCATTGGAGGCACGGCGGCTCGTGGGGTACCTGCCGGAACACAACCCGCTGTACCTAGACCTGTATGTCCATGAAATGCTCCGGTTCACGGCCGGCTTGCACCAGCTGCCCAAGGCCAACGCACGCATCGACGACGTCATCAATGCCACCGGCTTGGCGCCCGAGCAGCACAAGAAAATAAAGGAGCTTTCAAAAGGTTACCGCCAGCGCGTGGGGCTTGCGGCAGCCATGCTCCACGATCCCGACGTACTGATCCTGGACGAACCCACGGCCGGCCTCGACCCCAACCAATTGCAGGGCATCCGCACACTGATCCGCAGTCTCGGGCGCGAAAAGACCATCCTGTTATCCACCCACATCATGCAGGAAGTGGAAGCGGTATGTGACGACGTGGTGATCATCCACCACGGTGGCATCGTCGCCGACTTCCGGTTGGCCGAGCTCGCCGAACGCCATCCGGAAGGCGACCTGGAATCACTTTTCATCCGACTGACCGCCAACCAATAACACGCTTTCGTCCGCCAACCTAAACAATGTGGCACGTTTTGTGTTTATTCTCCATATAGTTAATACTATATTGAATTAATTAAGTTCAAACATTAAACAAAAAACCATGAAACGTGTATCTTTATTTTCAGCACTATTTTTAGCGGGTGTTTTCGCCGTAAACGCCCAGGAAGTCAATAGACCACAGACGTCGGCGAACGTGGGCATCGCCCCCGTTCAGAAAGGCAATTGGATCGTGGGTGGAAGCCTGGGGAGCCTCGGCTACAGCTTCGAAGGGAAAAACTTCAACATCAGCGTGAACCCACGTGCCGGTTATTTCGTGTCTGATGGAATCGCCGTGGGACTGGGCGTAACGGGTTCCTTGGCCGCGGTTTCCGGAGAGGACAATGTCTGGGGGTACGGCGTTGCACCGTTCGTCCGCTATTATTTCCCCGAAGGTTCGAGCGCCAGCGGCCGATTCTTCGCACAGGGTGATGTCGGTATCTCCGGAAGTTCGCCGGGATCTGGCGCATCGTTGGCCTTGGGCGCCAATGTTGGTTACGCGCACTTCATCACGAACAGCGTTGCACTCGAAGCATCTTTGGGCTACAACTACAGCAAGGCCACGGTTTCGGGATCAAACGGGCAAAACGGCCTGGGCGTCGCTTTGGGCTTCCAGATCTATCTGCCTGGTCAGCGATAGGCATCCAACCGAATGAAAAGCGAAGGCACGGGCATCATTTGTCCGTGCCTTCTTGTTTTGCATCGGGTTAATTCCTACTTTCGGTGCTCATAAAGACTGAATGCGTTGCTGAGCATCTATAGAAAAGAAATCGCTGCCTATTTCAATGCGCTGACCGGTTACCTCACGATCGGGGTGTTCCTGTTGGTTTCCGGGCTCCTCCTGTGGGTATTCCCGGATACCAGCATCCCGGCCCATGGCTACGCGTCGCTCGAGCCGTTTTTCCAACTCGCCCCCTACCTGTTCATGCTGCTCATCCCCGCCATCACCATGCGGAGCATCGCCGGCGAACGTACCGAAGGCACCTGGGAATTGCTGCTTACGCGCCCGGTCACGATGTGGAGCATCCTGTTGGGCAAGTACCTGGGCAGCCTCTCGGTCGTCTTGCTGGCCATCTTGCCCACTTCGGTGTATTTCGTCGCCATCCACCAATTGGCCATGCCCGCCGGCAACGTCGATACCGGCGCCGTCATCGGCTCATATGTCGGTCTTTTCCTGCTTGGGGCCGCATTCGCGGCTATCGGGCTATTGGCATCGGCCGTGAGCGGCAATGCCATCGTGGCCTTCCTGCTCGCCATCGTTGGCTGCTTTGCGTGGTACTATGCCTTTGACGCACTGGGCGGCATCCAATCCCTGGCGCCCCATGCCTATGCGCTGTCGCTTTTCGGCATCCAGTCCCATTATGAAGCCCTGAGCCGCGGTGTCATGGATAGCCGCGATGTCTGCTATTTCCTCACCATCGTAGCCGTTTTCCTATGGGCCGCCCATGCCCACCTGACGCGCACGCGGGCACCCCGATCCAGGCGATTGGCACAGGGAGCAGCCGTTATCGCCTGCGCGGTGACGCTCAATGCCGTATCCTCGTCCTTCTTCACCCGGTTCGACTTCACGGCCGAGCGCCGCTTCACGCTATCGCCGTTGGCGGTACAGACCGCGAAGGGACTCCAGGAAGACGTGCACGTCACGGTCTTGCTTGATGGGGATCTTCCGGCGGGTTTCGCTCGCCTGAAACGGGCGACGGCCGACCTCCTCAATGACCTGAAGGCCCATTCGTCGGGCAGGCTGACGTTCGGCTTCGCCAACCCGATGGACGGCGGCACGGAACGGCAACGCGAAAATATCGAAGCACTGGCCGATCGGGGCCTCACCCCGACCAACCTGAGCGTCCGGACGGCGACCGGGGTCATGCAGCAGCTGATCTTTCCGGCAGCGCTGCTCTACCAGGGTGACGACGAGCTGGCCGTGAATCTCCTGCAAGACCGAGCCGGAAGCCCGCACGAGGTCGTGCTGAACAATTCCGTGCAGAACCTCGAATACGCCTTCGTTTCGGCGATCCGCAAAGTCGCCTCCGGCGGGCGCCCGCTGGTCGGGTTCACCGAAGGGCATGGCGAATTGGCCGGCAGCCAGCTACAGGACGCCATCCAAACCCTCCTATCCGGCTACCAAGTAGGCTTTGTCGACCTGGACAGCATCACGCCCGAAGGCCTCAGGCAACTGAATGTGCTCGTTGTGGCCAAGCCAACGAAGCCGTTTACCGAGGCCACGAAATTCAAGATCGACCATTTCGTGATGAACGGCGGAAACATGCTCTGGGCGATCGATCAATCGGACGCCGAGCTGGACAGCCTGCGCCGCACGGGGCAACAGATCGCGCTGGCCCGGCAACTCAACCTGGACGACATGCTCTTTACCTACGGCATCCGGTTCAACTACGACCTGATCGCCGACATGAACTGCGCACAGATCCCGCTCACCGCGGGTGGTGCCGGTGCGCAGGCACGGATCGAGCTTGTCCCTTGGCTGTTCCACCCGGTTTTCGTACCCACGGCAGCCCATCCGCTGGTCAAGGACCTAGACGGCATCCGGAGCGAATTCGCCGGTACCCTCGATACGCTCGCCGCGCCGCATGTCGATAAATCCATCATCCTGCATTCATCGCCGTTCTCGAGGGTGCGCAACCTGCCGACGACGCTTTCGCTGGGCCTCGTGGAAGAAACGCCGGATCCCGCGCGATTCAAGGGCGAGCCGCGTGCGGTGGCGGCCGTGCTGGCCGGTGGATTCCCGTCCGTTTTCGCGAACCGGCCCACGCCCCCGGGAATCGATCCCGCCATCCGTACGCCCGAACGTGGGGAACCAGCCAAAATGGTCGCCATCGCCGATGGCGACGTGCTGAAAGGGCAGGTAAACCCGGGTGACGGGTCCGCTTACCCGCTGGGTTGGGATCGCTATACCGAGACCCAATACGGCAACAAGTCGTTCCTGCTCAATGCGGTGGACTACCTTGCCGATGACGCGGGGGTCATCGCCCTGCGCAATAAGGAGGTCAAACTCCGGCTGTTGGACCAGGTAGCGCTGAAAGAACACCAAGTGCGCTGGCAGATCGGCACGGTCGCCGTTCCGGTCGCGCTGCTCCTGGCCGTGGCGCTAGGCCAGCAATACCTGCGCCAACGGCGCTATGGGCGTATCCGAAGGCGCAACGCTTCGTAGTCGATCTTGGAGTGATGCCTTGGATCGCGGGGAATCCGTTCCATCCACTGGATGCGGGCGATGGGTAGCCCCCAGGCATGCAGGGCCTCGGTGATGGCCCTCCGATCGTTCGCCCGGTCACATTCGACCGCCGCGACCAATTCCCCGCCGATTTCAAGTAACGTGCCGCATGCGATGCCCGGGATGTTCCGCATCCGGTATTCATGGACAAACGTGGAAATCAACAGCCCGGCGCGTTCGATCAGCGTGTTGCAGCGCCCGGTGAGGTAGAGTCGGTCGCCCGACAGGTAACCGCTGTCGCCCGTGCGGTGCCAGCACCTGCCATCCACGAAGATCTTGTTGCGTCGCAATGCCTCGTCATTGTTGACGTAAGCCGTCAGCACGTGCGCGCCGGCGACGATGATCTCGCCGATCTGCCCATCCGGCAAGACCAGGCGATGCAGGGCCGCGTCGTCCTGGCAGGCGATGGCACCATCGCGGATGGCGATGATCCGTACGTCCGCACCCGCGTACACCTCCCCCACCAACAGCCCCGGTTGCGGGTCTCCGTCAGCGATCAACGCCTGCGCATCCAGGGAGCTGATCGGCTCGGCCTCGGTCGAGCCATACACCACCTCCACCGACGCTTGCGGGAATGCATCGGCATACCGGCTGGCCTCATCGGGGAAAACCGGTGCGCCTCCGGTCACCACCCGTTGCAGCGCGGGCAACCGGCGTTGCTGCCTGTTGACGTGGTGCGCCAGCTGGCTCACGAAGAACGGTGACGCCGTGATCCGGTTCACCCCGTTTGCCACCACCAGCGCGACCATGCGCGACCAGTCGGTCCGCTCCGGGCGGCTGGCCTTATACGGCACGATCACCGAGGTGGCGCCGACGCCCAGGTTCAGCAACAGCACGATGGGCAGGGTCGTGAGATCCACTTCATCCGGCCGGGGTTTCAGCGTATCGATGAGCGCATCGAACTGCGCCCGCAAAAAGCCATGGGTGCGTTTGGCTGCCTTGGGCACGCCCGTACTGCCCGTGGTAAAGGTGATGAGCGCCGTGTCGCCATCGGCCACGCGGGCCGGACCGGCATCGTCCCCGTCGGTTGTCCCGGCCGGTCCACGCCTGCCATCCAGCGCTGCGCCGAGCCGTATGGGTATGCGCCGCAGCGCGGGCGAAAACCAAGCCAGCGCCCTGGCCTTGAAAATGCCGACGAAACCGCGGCAGTCGGCCAGGCGGCAGCACGTTTCCATGCGCGACCAACTCACCCACTCATCGAGGAACACCGCCGTGGCACCGATGTGGAATATCGCCAGCACGGTGCGATAGAGCGGGATGCCCATGGGCACGAACACCAACACCCGATCGCCAGGACGAAGCCCCCTGTCACGGAGCCGGGCAGCCATGGCCAGTACCTGTCCGCGCAGTTCGGCATACGTGACATGCTCCTTGCCTTGGACGATGGCATCGCGATCCGGATAACGGGCGGCCGCTTGGTGGAATAACCGGACGATATTGGCTTCGGGGCTGGCCACGGCTTCACAGGGGCTTGCCCAGCAATACGTATTCCTTGTAGGGCCTGCCCGCGAAATTGCCGGAAACCAACGTGGCATCGCCCCGCTCGATGATGAAGGCGTGCACGACCGAACGGTAACCGCGCTGCCGCGCCACGCGGATCACGCGATTCGCCAACACGTGCCCGAGGCCTGCAAAACGCTTGCCGCTGGCCCGGGCCAGCGTCTTGATGATCAGGCTACCGCCACGCCTGTTGTAGGCATCGGGATAGCTGAAGACGAATCCGACGGGTCGCCGGTCGGCGTCTTCCGCGATGAGTACGAAATCCGTGTCGATGATCGGTGCCGCAGCCCGGTATTTTTCCACGAAGCGGGATTTGGGAATCGGGCTGTACAGGAAATTGCCACTGAACGTCTCGTCGATGAACGGATGCAAGGCCTCCAATTCGTCGGCCAACCGAGCGGTATCGATGGGCCGGATACGGACGCCGTTATCGGCGAACTCGCGTTCCTTGTCGAACACTTGCGGCCAGTCGCAAGCCAGCTCGGTGTCGATGTTGGAGGTATACCGGGAGATGACCCCGAAACCGGCGTCCTGGAATTGCTGGATGTAGTACAGGTGATGGTACGGCTCCAACAGGAAATTCGGGAAATCATGGGAGGTGCTGAACCGGTAGTCATCCCATGTGGAGCCGTTCATCGGCCCCACGAGGTAATCCGCCCCGTCCGCGCGGGCATCTTCTTCGACCGCGGCCAGCAACGCCTCGGCCACGTCCTGGCGCTCCACGCATTCGTAATAGCCCACCAGGGCAACGCGCCGTCCCTCCCAATCCAAACGATCCGCGCGGTAGCGGGCCGCCCGGGCCAACGGCTTGCCATCGGCCATCACGAGGTAGGTCGCGGCCAAGCCATCGGGATTGACGGCTTCCGTTCCGAGGTGCCGTGGGCCGCCCGCGGGATAAAGTGCCCGTGGCAATTCATAGAAACCCGGGATTTCCTCGCCGGGCGTTGCTTTGCTGATATCCATGATCAAACGATGAGGTGCTCCATCAAAACCAGTCCCGCCAACACCACGGCCGGGATGGTCACGTTATCCAATCCTTTTGCGCTCACGGCCTCGGCAAGCGTGCTGAACGTAGCGATGACCAGTGCTATTCCCATAAACCGCCCAATGCCCGGAAAGTTTCCCAAGTACAGGTATATGGCCGCCACCAGCAAGATCGCCGTACCGAAAAAGGCCAACGACCCGCCGACGGTTTTCAGCCCCGCCCCCACGCGATAGGGCCTGAAGCGCGTCTTGCGGCCCACATAGGCGGCCACGGGGTCGCATATGGCCAAGATCAGCACCGGCAAATAGAAATAATGAAACCCACCGAAACACGCATAAGCCAAATAGCTGCCATAGACCGCGACCGGATACCCCAGACTGCCATACGATTCCCGCCGGATGGCATTGACCGAAGGCAACAACCCGAACCGGATGCTCAGCACGAGCAACACGGCAAATAGGCTACACAGCAGCAAGGCCTGCCAATGGCTTTGCAACGCCACCGGGAAAAGCAGCGCGAGCAATCCCGTGCCGACATGCACCAGCTTGCGGGTCGACTCGGCGGTCATCCCCCGCCAATGGTACAGCAACTCGGCAAGCGCAAACAGCGCCAGGAAAGCCGACGCCAGGCCCACCATGTTCCCTATGCCGTTACCCATGCCGCTCCTCCACGATGAAATCCCGATAATAGAACCCGCGATCCAAGGCCTTCAGGTCACGGGAAAGCGATTCCAACCAAGCCAAACCGGTATCCGCATCGGGCAAGGCCGTTATCCGGCGGGGCACCAACAGGTTCCAATAGGCGATACGCCCGCCTGGCGACAGTCCCGCCACGAGTTTCCGCGCCGTGCCACGGAACGACCGCGGATCCATGTACTCGAAGATATTGGACAGGTTCATCCGTTGGAACGCCCCGAACGCGGGAATCGCTTCTTCGGCAAAACCTTCGTAGCATACCAAACGATCCAGCCGCTGGGTGATGACCGCATGGTTTTCCGGAAGCAGGTAATGGGGCAATAATTCGCCGAAATCGCCCGCGAGGTTATAATGTAGCATGCTGTTGGTCTGTGCAGTCACCGAACTCAGTTGTTTCTCCGCCTGGCTGAAGATCGTCCGCCCGACATGCACCTTCACCTCCCGCATGAATTCGGGGTCGCGGCCCAACCACCCCATCACCACCCGGCTGAAAAAGAGCTTGAACAGCAGCCGCCATCGCCAGGTGTTCCAGCGGCGGTGGTAGAAGTCGGCCTGTTCGGCCACCCCTTTCGGCGCCAAAAGCTGCCGCACCGTTTCCTGTCGGTGGATCCAGGGCAACACCCGCCGGACGAACAGCTGGAAATACCGCTCGAATTTACCCTGGTGGATGATGCCGTCGCGGATGGCCTCGGGCCGTGCCGACCAATAGGCGTACACGTGCGGGGGAAGCGCCCCCTTCAGCGCATGCAGACGGCCTAGCCGGTTTTCCATCGGGCGGAATCCGAGGAAGCCCAGCAGTTCGTCATAGTCCAGCCGCAGCATCGCCGCCTTCTTCAGCTCGACGAGCGCGAGCTGGGTACCGCTCACGTCGGCGGCTACGATCAGGTCCGGGTCGGTGATGAGCAACGAAAAGCTGTTGTCGCCCGCCGAACCGATGGACAGGATCCGGTTCCCGGGTTGCGCGCACAATCCCTGCAGGAGCAAGACCGGGTCTTCCCAACAGTTCGCGTAGCGGAGTATCGTGAAATCGGTGCGGCGGTCAATCGTGTCCATGCGATTCGATGCGTTTGATCACCCCTGTACTCCCATCCATTTCGACCCAATCGCCTGTTTTCAGTACCTTCAGCAAGCCGGTGATTCCCACGATGCAGGGCTTCCCCATCTCGCGCGACACGATGGCCGAGTGGCTGAGCAGGCTGCCGCGTTCCACCAGGATGCCCGAAGCGCTGGGAAACAACGTCGTCCATCCGGGGTCGGTGCTGCGCGTCACCAGGATGTCGCCGGCCAGCGCGCCGGTCTCCAACGGATCGAGCACCACCCGGACCTTGGCCCTCACGCGGCCGGGGCAACACCCGATGCCCTTGAGGTCGCCTGCCAGTGGCGCCTCGGCGGTCGCCGCTGAATGGCGATCCTGGGCATAAACCACGCCGTAGGTCGCGAACCGCTCGGGCGGCACCTCGCTGGCTTGGTAACCGGCAAATTCCTCGCGCCTCAACGCGATGAGCGGCTTTAGGCCGGCACTCACGGCGCGCCCGTCAATGTAGGCGGACAATTCGTCCATGGTTAGGTAAAACACGTCGCGCGGCTCGTGGATGAGTCCGTCGTCGCTGAGTGCATTCCCCAATTGCATCATCAGCCGCCTGACCATGCCAAAGGCGCGCGTGCGTTCATAGCGCAGGTTCTCGCGCGCGCTTACCAGCGTACGGGTTTGGCGCAATAGCCAGCCGAACGCCCACCGCCGCAGCGCCTTGCCCTTCAATCTTTCGTCGATGACCGCTTCGGCATCCGCCCGCAGGCGCTCCTCCACCTCGTTGCTCACCGCGTTGCGGTCCATGCCGCCCTTCACGTAAGACTGGAGCAGCTGGATGAAGCGGCTGGGATCCTGCGTGTAGGAAACGGTCTCCAACTTCAGCTCGCCCACGCAGCGCTCGCCGAAATCGGCCAGGTAGCCGTCGATCTGCCGCTTCAATTCCTTGGCCGCGCCATCCCCATCCGCTTGCAGCTTTCGCCAGATGGTCTGCGGGTCGGCGTGCAGGAACAGGTCGCGGAGGCGGTCGGCCTGCCCGATTTCGCCAGCGATGGCCAAGCACCGGTGGATGGGTTGCGTGGAGATGATGTCGGCGCTTCCGCAAAGCAGGTCATTGTGCAGGTTCGGATACGCGTCGCCGACCAGTTTCTTGACCCTTTTCTCCAAGGTGCCGAAGGCGATCATGGCAAAGAAGTCGTTCAACAGCGGTGCCTTCCATTCGTTGAGGAGCTTTCGCTCGAACGCCTGGTACAGCCCGATCAGCCCAGCCGCGTCATGCCCGCGCAAATCCAGTTGTTGATAGTGGCCTATCGTCTCGTCCAATAGCCGCTTGAAACGCCGGCGCACGACGGGCAGGCGGATGAATCGCCATAGCATGCGCCCGGCCATGGAAACGATGGCCCACCACGCCGACAGCCACGATAGCCGGTAGCTGTCGGGGATGTCAAACCGTTCCTTCACCCCCATCATTTGCTCCATGTAGCGCGCATTGATGCGGTAGCCGGGCAATAGCGCCAGCATGTGGTACCAGGTCTTCAGGTTATAGTAGATCCGCCCGTCGATCAGCCCGAGCGTGTTGGCAAAGACCTGCGCATGGCGATCCAGCGTGCGCCCGGGCACCCCAAGGTATCCACAGAACAAGCGATAGGCGCTGGCGTATGATTTGCTGACGAATGAAAACGTCAGCGGCGTGGTCACACCGGGATAGGATTCGATGATGTTGCTGTTGTCCCAAAGCGTATAGGCACCGGCACGGTCCACGTATCGCGGCAGTCGCGTGATGGGGCGTGCCTGCAACACGTACAGTACGTCGTCCGCCCAGGCGAATTCGATGTCGAGCGGATAGCCGTATTCCGATGCACCGCGATCCAATAGCTTGGTGACGTCGCGCACCTGTCGCTCGGTCAGGGCAGGCACGTTTCGGAGCCTCGGCTCCACCTCTTCGGTCAGCGTACCCCGCCCCCCTTGCCAATCGCGTACCACGCGGTGCGTCTTCTCGGCCAGCTCGGCGGTGACCCCACCGCCCTTGACGATATACTGATCGGCATTGAGCTGGCCGGACACCAGCCCTTCGCCCAATCCGTAGACCGCGTTGACGACGCGCTCCTTGCGATTTCCCGATACCGGATTGGCACCGAAGGCGACACCCGATACCTCGGCGGGTACCATGGCCTGTATGACAACGGCCAGCCGCCGCACCGGATCGATTCCGTGCTGCCGGGCATAGGCAGCGACGCGATCGCCGAACAACGATGCCCAGACGCGTTTGATATGGGTTTCCAGCTCGTCCTTGGCCACGTACAGGTAGGATTCGAACAACCCCGCGAACGAGTGGTCCGCGCCATCCTCGCCCACGGCCGATGAGCGTACCGCCAGGAAAAAATTGTCCGGGAAATAGTCGGCGATTTCCTGCAACGCATACGCCGGGATATCGGCATCATGTACAAAACGGATCTGTTGGTCGCCATCCATCGTTCCGTAGTCGAAAGGCAACCGATTCACCAGCTCGGTCGCGGGGATAACGATCCACCGCGGCACTTCGAAGCCTGCCTGAACCAACCGCCGCAGGTTTTCCGCCTTCCCGCCGATGGGATAGCGCGGATCGATGACGAGATTTGTATCCTTGAAAAACTTCATTGTCCAATCCATAGGTGCTGCAGCATGGGAATGCCACCAAGCGCCAGGTACATGGCGATGGTCCAAACCGCCGAAGCGTATTCGATGGCCTTGGCGGCCTTGGCCGACCGGTTCCGCAGGAATGCGGCACCCGGCAGCGAGCAGGCCACGAAGACGGCCCCCAGGATCCACCACGCCTGCCCACCGTAGCCCGCGTACTGCGCGGCCAACAGCGCCAACAAGAACGTCACGAGCAAGACCACGAGCCAAAGCAATGGCGCACGCACGACGCCCAACTGGTAGGTATAACTCAAGACCCCCTCGGATTCATCGGCCGGTGCCTTGATCTTGCGCCCCACTTCGAGTACGATCCCGTTCATGTAAGACACCGCGAAGAAAAACAACAGGCCCGTGGGCGCGGTCGCTCCCGCAAGGAACCAATCCAACCCACTGGCGTAGACATCGATCAGCGGGATGATGAACATGTGCGACGTGATGTACCAGAATTGGTGCCTTTTCAGCCATTCGGCGACGAAAAACTCCTTTCCCATCAGGAGCAGGTACCCCATGACCATTGCATAAAGCCAAAGCATCTTCGGGAAGAAATAACCATTCAAAAGCAGTTGGACCACCACCACGGCCACCCCCACCTTCCGCAGTTCGCCGAGCGTGACCAAGCCGCGCGGCACCGGTAGGTGGCTACGGTACCGGGCATCGTCTTCGGCGTCCTTGTGCTCGTCGAAGATCCGCACCAGCAGGAACAGGGTCACCGTGGTGAACACGCCGACCAAAAACGTGGGCCAGGGGATAAACCCGTCCATGCCACGGCAGATTCGCGAATAGGAAACGGCCGAGAAACTGAACGCGGCGACCAGAAGCCCATGTCCCAACAAGGGAAACCGCTCCTGCTGATAGCGAAAGAGCCTTTTCGATAATGACAGTCCTTTTTCCAACTCCGTAGCCAAGATACGATTTTATCTAAAGCAAAAAAACCACCTGCCCGCGTGGGAAAGGTGGTTCCTGAACACAGAGCCGACGATGGGATTCGAACCTACGACCTACGCATTACGAATGCGTTGCTCTACCAGCTGAGCTACGTCGGCATCCTGGAATTTATGGGTGCAAACATAAGGAATGCGGCAAATAAATGCAAAACAAACTTAACTATTCATAAATTCGCAGGATAGATGGATAGGCTCATATACCTTGATAACAACGCGACCACCCCGCTAGACCCGGCGGTGCTCGACGCCATGATGCCCTACCTTACCACGCATTTCGCCAACGCCTCCAGTTTGACGCACCGTGCCGGCCGGATGGCCGCCGGCGCG
Organism: Parapedobacter sp.; assembly: GCA_037190485.1. Classification (GTDB taxonomy): domain Bacteria; phylum Bacteroidota; class Bacteroidia; order Sphingobacteriales; family Sphingobacteriaceae; genus Parapedobacter. Next base: position 46,822 of record JBBCJB010000012.1, on the reverse strand, counting down.
GTAGACCAGGCCAGGGCGCAGGTGGCTGGGCTCATCGGCGCCTCGCCAAAGGAAATCACGTTCACCTCGGGCGCCACCGAGGCGATCAACATGGCATTGAAAGGCATTTACGCACATTACGGCGTGAAAGGGCGGCATTTCATCACGTGCCAGACCGAGCACAAGGCGGTGCTGGATACGTTTGCCTTCCTGGAAAAGCAGGGCGCGGAAGTAACCTACTTGCCGGTAGCATCGGACGGGACGCTTGGCCCGGCGGCCGTTGACGCCGCGATCCGTCCGGATACCGTCTTGGTGGCATTGATGCTGGCCAACAACGAGACCGGGGTACTCCACCCCATCGCGCGCGTCGCCGAGGTCGCCCAACGGCACGATGTGCTGCTTTTCTGCGACGCGACCCAAGCGACCGGCAAAATCGGCGTCGATGTCGCTGAACTGGGCGTCGACCTGCTTTGCTTGAGCGCGCATAAGCTGTACGGGCCCAAGGGCATCGGTGCACTGTATACCAAGCGCAGGCGCAAACCCATACAGACCGGCGCGTTGCTGCACGGCGGTGGCCAGGAAAACAGGCTTCGGGCCGGGACGTTGAACGTACCCGGCATCGTCGGCCTCGGCGCGGCGGCGCAGCTTGCCAAGCGGCAGCTTGAGGAAGAGGCGGCGCGGTTATCGAAGTACCGCGACCGGCTCGAACAGGCATTGGCCGGACTACCTGAAACCGCCGTGAACGGAAAGGGCGCGGCCCGGCTACCCAACGTGAGCAACATCACCTTCCGCCACCTGCGCGCCGACCAGATCATGGTCAATGTCCCCGACATCGCCTTGGCATCGGGTTCGGCCTGCGTAAGCGGTACGCGGGATCCGTCGCATGTCCTGGACGCCATGGGGCTATCGGTAGCGGATGCCCACGCATCGATCCGGTTCAGCCTGGGCAGGTTCAATTCCGAAGCCGATATCCAAGCATGCGTAGATCAGGTCTCCGCAGCGGTGGAACGACTACGGGCGGAATCGCCGGTTTGGCAGCTGCTTACAAATCCGGATTCGCCTTAATGGCGAAGCGGTACTTGTCTCCGCGGTAGTAGGATTTTTCAAGTTCGATTACCTGGTCGCGTCCGGTGAGGACAGCGCTGTCCAAAATAAAGACAGCGATCGGGCTATTGTTATCGAAGTGATTCCGCTCGTCTTCGGGCTGCAGCAATTCGGCCCCCAATGTCTGGGTGATGTCCGTGACCGTAAGCTGGTATTTGTCCTCGTATAGCTTGTAGTAGGATATTTCAGTCGGCAATAACTGGATGCGGGGGCAGCGTGTCAGCGAAATGTACTTCGTCTCGTCTTTCATGACCATTTCGTTGGCACAACGCAGCTGATGGATTTTCAGTACGGGCCCTTCAATGATGTAGTGCTTGCCGTTTATTTCGGAAGAGACCCCTTGCTGGAGGATCGTCTTTTCGAGGATGATGTTCCTGGGTTCGAAACCTTCGGCCTTCAACTTCTCGTGAAAGCCTACGCGCGTATCGGCTATCGAGCCCAACGTCCGGAGCAAGTGGCGATCTTCGGTTCGATTCAATACGAAGGTGCCCTTTCCCTTTATCCGCCTTGCCCAACCATTCAATTCGATTTCGAGTAACGCCTTGCGTGCCGTGGTATTGCTTACGCCGTATTGGCTGATGATCTCATTCTCGGAGGGCACCTTATCGCCAGGCAGGAACTCTCCCGTCCTGATCCGGGAAATGATCTCTTCACTGATGGATTTGAATTTATGCGTCACATCGCCCATGTTCATCTTCGCACTAAGTTTAGGAGACAATAATAAGATTTTTTTTGCATTATTGAAAACAACTTCTATTTTTGTCAAACGAAACTTAGTGCGTTAACCAATTATGCATAACAACAAAATCAAATGGATTGTCGTCGTACTGTTGTTCGTAGCAACCGGTTTGAGTTTCCTGGATAGGCAGGTACTCTCGGTGGCCATCATCGAAATACAGGAGGCGTTTACCCTTACCGACGTGCAATACGGTTGGGTCAACACGAGTTTCCTGGTGGGATATGCCGTCATGTTCACGGTTGGCGGCCGGCTTATCGATCGCTACGGCAGTCGGCTGGGCCTGGGCATATCGGTCGGTGTCTGGTCTGTTGCCAACATCCTGCACGGCGCCATGGCCAACTTCTACCACCTGGCCACCTTTCGATTTCTGCTGGGCGTCGGCGAGGGCGGCTGCTTTCCCGGCGCTGCGCGCGCGGTATACGAATGGTTCGATAAAAAAGAGCGGGCACTGGCCAACGGGATCGCCATCGGCGGGGCGGCCATCGGCGCGGTTATCGCCCCTCCGCTCACCATCTGGATATCGGGACTGTACGGTTGGCGATGGAGTTTCGTCATTCCCGGCATGGTGGGCATCGTCTGGGTGGTGTGTTGGCTCCTCCTGCCGCGGCATCACAACCGCAAACTTCAGGCAACGAAATCGGAACAACCTGAAAAACAACGGATAACCTTGTCCGCGTTACTGAAAATCAAGGAAGTTTGGGTCTTCATCGCCATCCGGTTCTTTTTGGATCCGGTACTTTATTTCCTGATGTTCTGGATCCCGAAGTACCTGAGCAGTGCACGGTCCATCAGCTATGAGACGATCGGCGCGCTATTCTGGATCCCATTCCTGGCTTTGGGGATATCCAATATCCTCGGCGGCTGGATTTCCGATCGCTTGATGAGCGGCATCGGACTCAGCGTCAACAGGGCACGGAAAACGATCATGGGCATCGCGGCCGCGCTGACGTTGGTGGCTCCACTGATTGCCTACGTCTCGTCCGTCGAGACCGCCATCACGTTGATGTGCGTCATGATGTTCGCCCACGGGTTCTGGATCACCAACTACATCACCTCGATCTCTGACATGTTCGGATCGCATGCTACATCCACCGTGGTTGGCCTGTCCGGTACGGCAGGTGCGCTTTCGGCCTTGCTCGTCAATCCGCTCATCGGGCAGGTCGTAGCACAGGTTGGCTATACGCCGCTGTGGGTCGCCGCCGGGCTGCTGTATCCATTGGGATTCATCATCCTGATCGCATTCATCCCCAAGATCACTGCCCTTAAATTGACCTAACCATGAAAAAAATCGAACTGGACAAACGTGTGCCCAAAACAAACTTAGTGCGTTAAGATAAAATCAGAATAGGAACATGACAACTACAGAAGGACGGAACCACCTAAAGCGAGACAATCGCCGCACAACAGCCCGAATCGGCGTATTCGGCGTCGCCTATTACAAATACTGGGCGCAATTCGACGGGCTGCTGGAAGACATGACCCAGAAACAGGCCCATTTCATAAAGAAATTGGATCGACAGCCCGTGGAGGTGATCGATTTCGGATTGGTGGATCGGGTAGAACGCGCCTATGAACTCGTGGCCGAACTGAAAGCCGCAGACCTGGACCTGATTTTCTGCGACATGGTTACCTACGCCACCTCCAACACCTTCGGTATCATCATCAAAAGCATCGATACGCCGATCGTGCTCATCGCGCTCCAACCCGACAAGGCCATGGACTATGGCCGGGCCTCGACGTACATGCAATTGTACAACGACGACATCTGTGCCCTGCCCGAATTTGCCGGTGTGGCGGTCCGGATGGGCAAACGCGTGCCTGACATGATCATCGGCACGCTGCACGATGACGCCGTTGCCGATGCCCGCATCGCCGAGTACTGCCGCATTGCCAACGTCTTGCATGGCATCAAGCATGCGCGCATCGGGCATATCGGCCACCCGATCGAATCCATGCTTGACATGCATTCGGACGCCACCATGCTCACCGCGTTTTTCGGCGCGCACATCCTGCAATGCGAGGCACACGAAATCGTGAGCCGGTACCGAGCGGCATCCCCTGCGGCCATCGATGGCGTGAAACAGGACATCCTTTCGTTTTTTGACACCCCCGAGCCCGTTTCGGATCCGATTGCCGGCAAGCTCACGCCCGGCGACCTCGAAACGGCAGCCCGTGTAACGGTGGCGCTTGAGCGCTTTGTGGAAGAAAAGGCCCTCGACGGCTTGGCCTATTACTATGAAGGCGAGGAAAACACCGATACCCGGCTCGTGATGTCAAACCTGATCGTGGGCAATTCCTTGCTGACCTCGCGTGGGTTTCCGATGTGCGGCGAGTCAGACCTCAAGACATGCATCGCCATGTTCATCATGGATAGGCTTGGCATCGGAGGCAGCTTCGCCGAGTTCCACCCCGTGGATTTCATCGAAGATTTCGTGTTGGTCGGCCACGACGGTCCGCACAACATCGCCATCGCAGAAGGACGCCCGGTATTGCGCAGCCTCAAGAAATACCACGGGAAATACGGATCGGGGGCAAGCGTTGAATTCAAGATCCAGGAAGGCCCGATCACGATGCTGAGCATCAACTCCACCTTTGACGGCAAGTTCAAGTTCATCCTGGCAGAAGGCCAATCGGTGGCCGGTCCCATCCCCCCCACGGGCAACACGAATACCCGTGGGTTCTTCAAACCCGATGTGCGCACGTTCCTGTATCGCTGGATGCAGGAAGGACCGACCCACCATTTCGCGCTCGGCGTGGGGCACCATGCGCAGACGATCAAGAAAATCGCCGGGTACCTCGGATTGGAGGCGGTGATCGTCTCGCCGGATTAGCGGCGATGTAGAACAGAAGTATTTACCAATTAGCTAATAAATTATGGCAATCTTACCAATCAAGCTCAAGTCAAGCTGGCGGACGCTCGTCGGATGCGGTTTGCTGCTGCTGCAAGCGACAGGGATGCGTGCGCAATCCGAACCCATCGTTGGCCGGGTCACGGCCGCGGATGGCGGCCAGCCACTCGAAGGCGCCAGCATCGTGGTCAAAGGCACGGGCATGGCGACCCAGACGGATCAATCCGGGAACTTCCGCATACAGGTCTCGCTTCCCGCGCAGTTGACCGTTTCCTACACCGGCTACTTCACCAGGGAAATCCCCGTACGGGATGGCGAATCGCTGTCGATCGTACTCACCCCTGACGAACTGCAACTGGACGAGGTGGTCGTGGTTGGCTACGGCCAGCAACGTAAATCGACGCTGACGGGTGCGGTGTCTACGGTCGGGAACCGGGAGCTTGTCCGGGCACCGGTGAGCAACGTGACCAATGCCATCACGGGTCGGATCCCTGGTGTCTTTACCGCACAGCGGAGTGGAAAACCGGGCGACAACCAGGCCGACATCTTCATCCGGGGCCAGGCCACGACCGGGAGCAGCGCCGCGCTGATCATCGTCGATGGTGCCGAACGGCAATCCTTCGGCGACATCGACCCCAATGAAATCGAGTCCATTTCGGTGTTGAAGGATGCCTCGGCGACCGCACTTTTCGGCATCAAGGGCGGCAACGGGGTGATCCTGGTCACCACCAAATCCGGCAGGGAAGGCAAGGCGCGCATCAACTATACCGGATCCACGGCCCTGCAGACATTTTCCGTGCTTCCAAAAACCCTCGACGCCTTCACCAGTGCCAGCCTGCTCAACGAAGCCTACGGCAATGTGGGGCAATCGCCGGCCTTCACCCAAGCGGAACTCGAGAAATTCCGCGACCAGTCCGACCCCTTGCGCTACCCGGATTTCAACTGGTTTGACTACATCACGCGCGACTACTACCCGCAGACGCAGCACAACCTCAACGTATCGGGTGGAACCAAGCGCGTCAAGTACTTCGTGTCGGGCGGGTACCTGTTCGAAGACGGCATCCTGGAACGTTTCGACAATCCCTACGGGTACCAGACGACCCCCAATTACAGCCGGTACAACTTCCGTTCTAACGTAGACATGCAACTCACCGAAGACCTGGACATTTCCGTCCGTCTGGGTGGACGGCTGGAACGGCGGTACGCGCCCGCGGGCGATCCATTCTACCGCAATGCCGAGTTTGAATACCTCCTTTCGCGCGTCAACGCCATTCCCGCCTACGCCTTCCTGCCCACCCTTCCCGATGGCCGCTTCATGGAGAATCCCAGCGCCGGGGTTAACCTCACGAATCCGCTGGGCTGGATCACTCGCAGGGGCTATTTCGTGCAACAGAACAACGCGATAGAGAGTACGCTGATCCTGAACTACAACTTAGGCCGGCTGGTGAAGGGGCTGTCGTTCAAGGGCCTGTACGCCTACGATGGATACTTCGGTGCCAACCGGCGGCAGGAGGGTTCTTTCACCTCCTATTACATCAACAAGGAAACCGGCGACATCATCAAAGGCAACTCGTCGTTCAGCCAGCAGGACATGCCGCTCGGTGCGGTGCAGTTTTCTTATGACGGACGCATGAACTACAACCTGCAGACGAGCCTCAATTACGACAACCGATTCGGCATCCACCAGGTGACGGGGCTGTTGCTCTTCCAGCGGCAAACCGAAAGCGTGATGGCCGCCGAACCGGCATTTGCTTCGCAGGGCCTGATCGGGCGCGTTACCTACAACTACGATGACCGCTATTTCGCGGAGGTCAACGCGGCCTACAATGGGTCGGAAAACTTTGCCGCAGGCCATCGCTACGGATTCTTTCCGGCCGTTTCCGCCGGCTGGAACATCGGCAACGAACCCTTCATGCGGCAGGTCGAATGGGTGGATGCACTCAAACTCCGCGGCTCGTACGGGCAGATCGGTTTTGACCGCATCGGCGGCAACCGGTTCCTCTACCTCGAAGAATACAGCCGCATGACGACGCTGCGCACGGGTGCGCAAGGCCCCTATTCCTTGCCGAATTCGGCCACGCAGTTCGGTTACCCGACATCGGTGATCACCTATCCGTCGATCATACACGCGCGGATCGGCAATCCACTCATCACGTGGGAAACCTCGACCAAACGGAACATCGGGCTGGAAACCAGTTTCCTCAAGGGGATGTTCCGGCTCAATGCCGACGTCTTCAACGAGGACCGAACCGGAATCCTGCTCAACCGCGAATCGGGTTTGGCCACCTATGGTGAACCCTATCCCAGCGTAAACTTCGGCGAGGTGCACAATAAGGGATACGAATTGGAACTGGGGTACCGGCACACCGCAGGGACGGTAACCTATGGCGTAAACACCCAATACAGCTTTGCCCGCAATCGGATCATCAGCCGCGACGAACCGCCGGGCAGGCCCGCTTACCAAAAGGCCGCGGGCTACCGCATCGGTCAATTCCGCGGCTACCTGACCGACGGCTTCTACCGGTCCATCGAAGACATCGGGCAATACACCCCCACCGCCCTTGGAAGCCCCATACCAGGCGACCTGAAGTTCGTGGACTACAACCGCGACGGCATCATCAATGCCGATGACATCGCGCCCATCGGCTACGCCAACGTACCGGAGGTCACCTACTCGGTCGAGCCGTTCTTGCACTACAGGGGTTTCGCGTTTTCGATGATGCTGCAGGGCGTCGACAACGTGAGCACGAACCTGTGGTTCGACCAACGCTGGCTCAGCAGCAACCAGATGTACTCGCACATGTTGGGACGCTGGACCCCCGAGAATGCGGACAACGCATCTTGGCCCGCCCTGCAACCGGCGGTGGGCGGCAATTTCATGAGTTATGAGCTGAACGATTTCCTGCTCACCGATGCCAGCTTCCTGCGCATCCGCAATGTCGAAATCGCGTTTAGCCTGCCGCAGCGATTCGTAAACCGGCTTCGGTTGAACAACTTGCGCGTGTTCATGACCGGGCAGAACCTGTACACCTGGACGAAAGTCCAGCACCTGGATCCCGAGAATTTCCAGCGCCGCGCGCCACAGGCCGCCACCAATGTCTACCCCACGTCGCGGATCTATAACCTGGGCGTTAACCTTGAATTTTAACGATATGGCCATGAGAATATGTAAACGATACGCGGTCATGCTTGGGGCACTCGCTTTTGCCGCCTGCAACGATCGATTCCTCGAAGTGGCGCCTGAGGTGGCGCTTTCGGAAGAAAAACTGTTCGCCGACCCCGTGCGGGCGGCGGAGTTCGCCGACAACGCCTACAGCTTCATCCCCGACGACTACCTGCGGTTCAACGGCAACAACGGGTTGTCGCAAGCCACCGACGAGGCGGTGGGCAGCTCGGTAAACGAACAACTGCTCTACACGATCAACAAGGGGCTCTTCTTGAACCACGCGGAGATCACGAGCCACACGCTGAACGATATCGGCGGTGTCTATAACAATTGCTACGGCGGTATCCGGGTGGTCAACAAGCTGCTTGCGCGGCACAGCGGCGTGCCGTGGACGCCTGCACAGGACGCCCAGCGCATCAAAGGCGAGATGCACTACCTCCGGGCGCTGTTCTACGCCGAGTTGGTGAAACGCTTCGGCGGGGTGGTCATCATCGACCGGGATTACCTGCCCACGGATGACATCGACTTCGCGCGAAGCCCGTACGCGGATTGCGTCGCCTTTATCCTTTCCGACCTGGAACAGGCCATCGCGCTGCTTCCGGCCGAATACGACGCGGCGAACTACGGCAGGCCGACATTGGGAGCTGCCCGCGCCCTGAAGGCACGCGTGCTGCTATACGACGCGAGCCCGCTCAACAACCCTTCGGGCGAAGCGGGGCGCTGGAGCGCCGCCGCAAGGGCGGCCAAAGACGTGATGGACATGAACCGATACCGCCTCCACGAACGGTACGACGAGCTGCTCAGCCCGCCGGGGAATGGCACCATCGATGAATACATCCTCATCAAGGTGCGTGGTCCCCGTACCTGGAACTGGATCATCCAGGGCATCGCGTCTCCGGGGTCGGGCGGCCGCCAAGGGGTATTCAATCCCACGCAAAACCATGTGGATCGCTACGAGATGGCCAATGGCCTTCCCATCACGCACCCCGAATCGGGCTATGACGAGACCGAGCCCTACGCCAACCGCGACCCCCGGTTCTATGCCAATATCCTGTACAACGACGCGCCTTGGCAAGGCCGCCGCATGCAGCTGTGGAACGGTGGCACCGACTACATACAGGGCAATTCAGCCTATTCGGTAACGGGGTACTATGCCCGCAAACTCTGGCCTGAAGTATACCGCTCGCCCGGCCAGCAGCTTGCCATACTGAACTACGTTTACTACCGCTATGGCGAAATCCTGTTGAACTACGCCGAAGCCCAGAACGAAGCCGCGGGACCCGACCAATCGGTCTATGACGCGGTGAACGCCATCCGGAGCCGGGCGAATATGCCCGGATTGCCGGAAGGGCTCACCAAGGACGCCATGCGTGAGCGCATACACAACGAACGTGCCGTTGAGCTGGCTTTCGAAGACCAACGCTGGTTTGATATCCTGCGGTGGAACCGAGGCCCTGAAATCGTCGCGCAAACCGTGTATGGCATGGACGTCGAACGGCGTGCGGACGGTTCGTTCGCCTACAGCCGGCGCGAGCTGCCGGGCCAATACCAACGCGTGTTCGAACCCCACATGCATCGCTATCCGTTCCCGCGCATCGAGCTGCAAAAGAGCCTGAACCTCGAGCAGAACCCGGGATGGCAATAGCAATCACTAACCGAATAAGGATCAAAAAAAGAACAAGATGAAAAATATACTGCTCGTGGCGGGCTTATTCATTGGCCTCCTTACCCCACCCGCTGCACTATGCGCCCAGGAGGCGTTGCGGTACCAGGGCACCGTTAGCGATGATACCGGCAACGCATTGTCCGGCGTAGCGATCGCCGTACAGGAACGCCGCACGGAAACCCGCTCCGGGAACGACGGCACCTTCGCGATCACCGCCACCCCGGGCGATGTACTGGTCTTCAGCCATGACGGTTTCCTGACCGCCTACAGGTACCTGTCGGACGACGATTCCACCTACACCGTCGCCCTGCAGCGAAGCCGGCTTGCCGCAGGCGACGGCGACGACGTATACATCCCGTTCGGCGTGCGCAAACGGCGCGAAATCAACGGGGCCATATCCACGCTACCTGGCGCGCAGCTCCCCCAATTGGCCTTGAGTTCCCTCTCCAATGCGCTCACCGGCCAATCCGCGGGCCTGAACGTGTGGCAAACCGGCACGCTCCCTGGACGGGACGGTGCAACCGTCATCCTGCGGAATCGCGCATCGTTCGCCGGCAGCAACACGCCATTGGCGTTGGTTGACGGCGTCGTCCGCGATTTCGCCGACATGGACCTGGCCGAAATCGAGTGCATTTCGTTGCTCAAGGACGCCACGGCCCTCGCTTGGTACGGAAACCGCGGCGCAAACGGCGCCCTGCTCGTCACGACCAAACGGGGAAGTGCCGAACGTACGCGCTTCAGCTACGATGTCCAGACCGGCGTGCAGCGCCCGACGCAGCTGGCACAATCCCTGGATTCCTATCGCTATGCGCTCCTGTACAACCGTGCGTTGCAAAACGACGGCTTCTCCCCGCTTTATTCGGAAGAAACGCTACAGGGTTACCGCAGCGGCAGCGACCCCTACCGGTATCCCGACAACGATTTCATCGGTTCGTTCATCGGCGACCAAGCGTGGGTACAGCGGCATGTATTGACCGCGTCGGGCGGCAACCAAGCCGTACGCTACTTCACGCTGTTCAGCCTGTATGACCAGAACGGCCTGTACCAACAAACGGAAAACCCGCTTTACAACGCCAACACGGGATACAACCGCTACAACCTGCGCGTGAATCTCGACGTCAGGGTAAACAAGCGACTGGACGTGCAGCTCGACATGGGTGGCCGCATGGAAGATCGGCGGGAACCGGGCGGTGGCAATGCGAATTTCCTGAATTCGGTGTTCACCTTGCCGGCGAATGCCTTCCCGATCCGCAACGAGGACGGTTCATACGGCGGTTCGTCGCTTTTCCGGAGCAACCCCCTCGCCCAACTGAACGGCGAAGGCTACATCAGCGAGGTCACGCGCGTGCTATTGGGCACGCTCAATGCGACGCACCGATTGGACTTCATCACGCAGGGGCTCTCCGCCAATGCGTTCTATACGTTTGACATCCAAGGGCGTTACATCCGGGGGCGCAGCCAAACCTATGAAGTATACGAGCGCACCGGCGACGGTACGCTCGTGCGCTACGGCAACCAGACCCCGCTGGGCTACCGCACCGCTTCGTTCAACGACAATAACCGGATCAATGAATTATGGGCGGGTGTGGATTACCGCCGTTCGTTCGGCGAACACGACGTGAACGGCACCGTGCGCTACATGCAGGCCATCGGGTTCTTCGCGCCGCGCCTGGACGACAAACGGCAGGGCGTTTCGGCGCGGATGTCGTACAGTTTCCGCCATCGGTACTACGCGGAGGCGGTGGGTTCCTATTCGGGATCCGACAGCTACATGCCCGGTCGGCAATTCGGGTTCTTCCCGGCCGTGTCCGTCGGTTGGGTGGCGTCAGAAGACCTTTTTGCTGGCAGCGATTGGCTCGACTACCTGAAACTGCGCGCCTCCCATGGTACCGTGGGCAATAACCAGACGGGCGAGACGGACAAGTTCCCATACGCCTACCTGTTCAGTCCAAGCCTGGGCGGATACCCCTTCGGCACCAGCTTCGCGGCACAACCCGGCGCTTCCGAACGCATGCTGCCCAACCCGTGGATCACCTGGGAGAAAGCGCGCAAGACCGACTTCGGGCTAGACGCCCGTCTTCTCGGCGGAGGGATCAACCTATCGTTGACCTACTTCAACGAAACAAGGCGAGACATCCTGACCGATCCGCTCTACCCGTCGATCATCGGCATCGAAACCTTCCGCATCAACGACGGCGAAACCCGGATGAACGGCCTGGAGGCTGAACTGGGCTTCGCCAAGCAATGGAGCAACCTACGGGTTTTCGGCAACGGAAGCTATACCTATGCCAGGAATGAGATCACCCGCATCAATGAATCGGCTGGCGTGCTGGCCCACCAACTGCAGCGCGGCCACAACATCGGCTCGGTGAGCGGGTACGACAAATTGTTGCTCGTGTCCGATGGGCTGTTCCAGTCGTGGGAAGAAATCGAAAACAGCCCCATACAGCGGTTTTCGGGCGCGGTGGCCCCGGGCGACATCAAGTACCGGGACATCAACGACGACGGGGTCATCGACCACATGGACCGGGTCATGACCGACTACAACGACACCCCCTCGGGCTACTACGGACTCACCCTGGGCGCGCAGTACAAGGGATTCGATGTCTCGGTTTTCTTCCAGGGCGTGCATGGACGCACCATCCAAATCCAATCGTTGGTCATGGCCGGCACGAGCAATACCGGGTTCATCAATGCGTTCAGCACGGAAGCATGGTCGCCCGAAGATCCGGGTGGCCGCTATCCACGCCTGGGCATCGCGGACCGGGGGAACAACACGATGCCATCGGACTTCTGGCTGCGATCGGGCGACTACATCAGGCTTAAAAATGCCGAAATCGGCTATACCTTGCCCGGCACCGTGACCAGCAGGGTCGGCATCCGGTCGTTGCGGCTGTTCGCCAACGGCTTCAACTTGGCCACGATCAAGCGGCACGACCTGCCGATCGATCCGGAACTGCCTTCGGCCGGGTATCTTTCCGCCTATCCGTACCTGAGCACCATCACCGGCGGGCTCAATGTCAAATTCTGATCACCCAAATGCATACTAGCGATGAAATCGATAAAAACGATAACGATACTCAGCACGTTGGCCCTGTTCACGGCTTGCGGAAAGTCAGGTTTCCTGGCCTTCGACCATTACGATGGCCCCATCACCGAAGATCAATTCTGGAACATCGACGTGGCCGCCCGTGGGCAGGTAAACCGTGCCTACACCTTCCTGCCCGTGGGCTACACCAAGTTTGATGGCGCGCTGCTCGCCGCCGGGTGCGACGAGGCGGTCAACTCGGACCTGAACGCGTCGATCAACGGGTTCAACAACGGCACCTGGGGGCCGCTCCGCACGCTGGACGACGCCTACAAGCGCAACTACGACGGTATCCGCCAAGCCAACGTGTTCCTGGAAAACGCCCACCGCGCCAACATCGAGCCGGCGAGCGACATTCCGCGCATCCGGGGCGAGGCGCTTTTCCTTCGGGCATTCTACCATTTCGAACTGATGAAGCGCTACGGCGGGATCGTCATCGCCACCAAGGTCTTCCATACGGATGACGACCTCGACCTGCCCCGCAATTCATTCGAAGAAACCGTTGCCCAGATCGTTGCCGACTGCGACGCCGCCGCGGCGCTGCTGCCGCTCTCGCCCACGCACTACGGTGCCGGGGACCGCGGCCGGGCCACGGCTGCCGCCGCCATGGCCCTGAAGGCCCGTACGCTCCTGTATGCGGCGAGCCCGCTGTACAACAGGCAAAACGACGCGGCGCAATGGCGCCGGGCCGCCGAAGCCGCCAAGGAGCTGATCGATCTGGACGTGCACGGGTTGCACAACAACTACGCCACCCTGTTCAACTTCACCGCCGCGGCCTACAACACCGAGATCATTTTCGCCACGGCACCCACCGCGCGCAACGATATCGAGATGAACAATGCGCCCATCAGCTACAACGGAGCGCTCGGGCGCACGAACCCCACGCAGGAGCTGGTAGACGCCTATGAAATGACCAGCGGCCTGTTGCCGGATCAACCGGGCTCGGGCTTCAACCCGGAAGCGCCATACGCGAACCGCGATCCCCGGTTCATCGCATCGATATTCTTCAATGGCACCACGTTCAAGCAACAGCCCGTACTCACCCATGTGGGCGGCAAGGACGGCCTGGGCCAAAGCATCAACGCCACGAAGACCGGCTATTACATGCGTAAATTCACCACGCAGGATGCCACCTGGAACCAGGCGTCCAACGCACTGATCCGACGCCCATGGGTACTCCTGCGCTTCGCCGAGGTGCTGCTCAACTACGCCGAGGCCCAGAATGAAGCCGAAGGGCCCGATCCGAGCGTCTACGAAGCGGTCAACCGCGTGCGGGCCAGGGCCGGCGTCAATATGCCACCGTTACCGGCGGGCCTTTCGCAGGATGGGATGCGCGAACGCATCCGCCGCGAACGCCGCATCGAACTGTCGTTCGAGGAACACCGATTCTTCGATGTACGGCGCTGGATGGAAGGACCCGAGACGCTGCGCGGACCGGTTTCGGGCATGCGCATCACGCCGCGCGAGGGGGGCGGTTTCGATTACGCGCGTTTCGTCGTCGAGACACGGGTATTCGATGACCGGATGTACCTCTTCCCCATCCCGCAAGCCGAGATCAACAACACCAGGAATTTGGAACAGAATCCCGGATATTAGTACCTTAGCAGAAGCCATGATGCGTACCAAGTTTTTCAATGCTTCACTTGCCCTAGTCGCCTGCTGCCTGTGTACGGGCCATGCGCGTAGCCAACCGGCAACGCCGGAAGGCGTTTTGGTGAATAGCCCCGCCCCCCGCTTCGAGGTCGTGACGCTGGAAGCCTCGCTGAAACCCTTCAAGCAACGCGACACCGCTTTTTACCACCGGGTGGCCGAGCAAATGTTCACGCAGTGGCAGCCGCTGCTCCGTTATGCCGATACCGTATCGGTCATGCTCTGGACCAGCGACGGCTCCGAAATCCTGGACTACAGCGGCGATTTGGCGCAGCCCCTGGAATGGGCACGGTACATCGGCAACCCGAACACCCAGCATCCCGTGGGCTCGGGGCCAGCCTCGCTCTCCCTTCACGAACGGGCTTACCTGTATATGGACGATCCACCGGAATTCGCGTACGGCGATCTCAAGCAGATCGTGGGTGTGCTGAAATCGGTAGGCCGGCGCGTCACGGGCAAACCCATCCTGGTGGGCGCCACCTTCGATCCCGGGCCCGAGTTCGCCCGGTCTGACTTCAAGTACAACCGGCATCCCGAGATACTGGGCGGGAATGCCATGGGCCACAAATCGTTCGTCAGTTGCTATTCCGTCCTGGAAGCGGATACCCACCGCTACGCCGGGTTTCCGGGAGGCATCCCGGCCAAGACGCCCTTCGGCACCTTTTTCGGCAGGCAGAGCCAACATTTCCTCGACGACCTGGATTTCGATTACATCTGGTTCAGCAACGGGTTCGGATTCGGTGCCGAAGGCTGGTCGGCCACGGGCGCCCTGTTCACCGGCGTCGGGTTCATGCCCGAGAAACTCGCGCCGGCCACCGCACGGATCATCGATTTCTGGGAGCGCTTCCGCGCCGAATGCCCAACCTTCCCCATTTATACACGCGGCACCAACCTGTCGGTGGGGGCCGACCTGGCCCGCGACGCCGTGGACCTCCGTGGCATCTACCGGGGAAATTTCAACATCATCCCGCCGCCGAATTCGCCTTGGGCGGCACTCGACGGCGATTTCGGGCTTGAATTGGTCGGCTACCTTTCCCGGATGGCCGAATTGCCCGACAGCCGTTTCCCCTTCCGGTACTACACGCATGATCCGTGGTGGATCAACAGCCCGTGGCTGGATCGGTATGGGCGCGAACCGCACGACATCTACCTGCCCATGGCCGTGTCGCGCATCGACCGCGATGGCCGCACAGGCATCCCGACACACCTGAATTTCCTCACGGTGGATGACTCCTTCGGCAACATGCCCGACCAGGTGCCCAACGAGGTCATCCCCCACATCCTGAAAGCCCGGAAAGATAGCCCTACGGCCCCCGGCCCGCTGGTTTGGGTGTACCCGTTTGACGAGTACCACGACTGGGCCTACGTACACCCCGACCGGTTACCGGAAATCTATTACGGCGACTGGGTGATCCGGCAGGCCATCAACAACATGCTTCCGCTGAACACGGTGATCTCGACCACGGCCTTGAGCGAAGTTTTCGGCAAACAGCCATCGCTTTTTGAGGCGTCAGTGCTATTCAGCATCGTGCCCGATGCCAACACCGCCTTGGAGCGTACCCTGATCGATTTTGTGGAACAAGGCGGCAAATTGGTCGTATACGGCCCGGCCGACCGTGCAAGCGATGCATTCTCTTCGCTGCTGAATTTGGCCAACACGGCCCCGATCAGTGGCGAAGTGACGCTTCGCACCGATCGGATCCCCGATCGATCGGCCACCCCGTTCCCCGCGTCGATCCGGCACGACACGTTGTTTTCGGCCGGCGGGATCCGGTCGGCCTTGCGCGACCCGCAAGAAAGCGCCACCACGGCAATCCTGCAAGGCGAACAAGACGGTCAACTGCGCGACCTGGCCTGGGTCCGGGCACTGCCTGCCTGGAAAGGCGGCAAAGTCGCGTACGTCAGGGCCACCAATTCCAGCAGTTACAAGGGTGGCCGCCTGCTCACCGCAGATTGGCCCGGCACCTACCTCACCGGCCCGAATTGGTTGCGATACGTACTCGAGGATTTCGGTTACACCCTGACCGTCGACAAGGCGGATCCTACCGTCCGTAACCCCGTACTGACGATTTCGCGCTCGAGCAACGCCTTCGTGTTCGCCGGTTACCAACCGAACAATACGGTGGCCACATCGTTCCGCCTGCCGCAAGGCGCGCCCCTGCTGCTGGGATGGGATACGCAGCTCGAGGAAGGTGCCGCGACCTATCGACCATCGACGGCTTGGCAGCGCGAATGCCGTGTCTTCATCGAGCAAGACAGCGGCATGGTGGCGTGCAAACCCCTCCATTCGGGTGAGCTCGGGATCACCGAACGCTACCAGGTGACCGGCCTTGCCAATGCCAGGCTCCGCATTTTCCCGCCCGAAGGCGTATCGGCCGGCGCGTTCAAGGCCTATCTCAATGCCGCTTACCCCTGGAAAGCCGGCGCTGTGCCCTTCACCGAGCACAACGGTGGACTGGGTCGCCATTTCGTGATCGAAAACGTCACCGGCCAGGTCGTGGTCGCTTGGTAACGCAATTATTTAGTATGTTTGCGCCTGATGCAGGCGACCAACAACATCTTGATCATCGGCGCGTTTGACCGATACAATTACGGGGACCTGTTGTTCCCCTTGGTGATTGAGCAACAATTAGCGACCTACGGACGGCCATTCGACGCTTCGTACTACGGCATCCGGCAAAGCGACCTGCGGGCGCTGGGCGGCAAGCCCACGGACGACATCGATGCGTTTTACCGGCACTGCGACACGCGCGACGGCCATACCAGCGTCATCGTCGCCGGCGGCGAGGCCGTGGCGGTGACCTGGAGTTCGCTCTTGCTCTCGTTGAGCCGGGCCTACAAGCGCACGCACCGCTTCCATCACCGGGTGGGCAGATTCGTTGACCTCAACAAATTCGCGAAGTGGGTGCTGCACGGCCGTACGGACCTGCCCTTTGTGTTCACCCGGGCGGATTTCGCGGGCGTGGATCGCGTCATCCTCAACTCGCTCGGCGGATCGGAACTCGACCCATCGCTTTTCGACCGGTATCCCGCGCTGGCCGAGCGGCTGCGCGGCGTCGATTATTTCGCGGTGCGCGACAAGGCCACCGTCGAGAACCTCCGGCTGCGCGGGGTGTCGGCTCGCCTCTATCCCGACTCGGCCGTCCTGATGTCCAAATGCTATCCCAACGACGTATTGGCGGCGCGCGTGTCTGCCCCCGTGGCCGATTACGTGGCCCAAAAACGCGGGCGTTACGTCTTTTTCCAGGTCAAGGACAACCACGCCAAACACCAGGAGGCCACCATCGCGCGGCAGCTCGACGGCATCGCTGGCGACAGCGGCCTGGACCTGTGCTTCTGCCCCATCGGCAAGGCCATCAACCACGACGACCACCTCGCGTTGGCACGCATCGCCCCCCTGCTTGAACACCCATGCCGCCTATTCGACGATGTTTCAATCTGGGACATCATGTACCTCATCGCCAATGCGCGCGTCTATGTGGGGACCAGCCTGCATGGGGCGATCACGGCCATGAGTTTCGCCGTCCCCTACGTCGGCATCGCCGTCAAGAAGCTCGACAGCTACCTGCGCACGTGGGGCGTGGAGGGCATCGACCGCATGGTGCCCATCGCCGACATTGCCTCCGGGGCCCAGGCCGCGCTGGCGGTAGACCGGGCCACGCTGGAAACATCAAGGCTCACGCAGCTCGCGGCCGCGGAGGAATCTTTCGATAACATCCAGCGGTTGACGCTGTTGTAACGCGTGGCATGAACCCGGCCATCTTATCCCCGACCGTACAGCAATTCCTGTCGGAACACGCGCTTGCCCACCCGGCCGACATCGCCTTGCGCAAAAGCCCCTTCGACACCGTATCCGCGCAGGAACTTGCCCAGCAAGTGGAGAGCCGCCAGCGGATGCGCAGGAAACTCCCGCTGTGGCACGATACGCCCGGCATCTATTATCCCGAGCGGCTGTCGGTCGAGCAGGCGTCGTCGGCGTTGGCCGCCGCCTACAAGAGCGGTCTTGTCCCGACCGGCGCGCGGGTGATGGACATGACCGGCGGGTTCGGCGTGGACGCCTTTTTCTTCGCCAAGCGAGCAGAAACGGTCATCCATTGGGAACGGAACGAGTCGCTCGCACGGATCGCCGAGCACAACGCCGCAGTGCTCGGCGCACGCAACATCGCGTTCCGCGTGGGCGACGGCCTTGCCCACCTGCAACAACAGCGAGCCGATGCGTTCGACGTGGTCTACGTAGACCCTTCGCGCCGGGTGGCCAACCGCAAGGTCTTCCTGTTGGAAGACGCCGAACCCGATGTCGTGGACCGGCAGGGCCTGCTGTTGGACAAAGCCCGCCTGGCCATCGTCAAGACCGCGCCGATGCTCGACGTGTCGGCCGCGCTGGCGGCGTTGCACCATGTGCGCGAGGTGCATGTCGTCAGCGTGGACAACGAGTGCAAGGAACTGCTCTTCGTGCTTGACCGCGCTCATACCGGCCCACCCTTGGTGACGGCCGCCCTGCTCGGGGCGACGGGGACCCGGACGTTCGCCTTCAGGCCCGACGAGGAAAAAACCGCTGCGGTCGATTTCGCCCCCCCGCTGCGCTACCTCTATGAACCCGACGCCGCGCTGCTCAAGGCCGGCGCGTTCAGGCTCACGGCGCAACGGTTCGGCTTGGCGAAACTCCACCGGCACACCCACCTGTACACATCGGCGTCGTACGTCGCCGACTTTGCCGGGCGGACGTTCGCCATAACCGACGTGATCGACTACGGTGATTTCAAGAAAGGCAAGTCGCCCAAAAAGGGACACGTGGCCGCCCGCAATTTCCCGCTCACGGTCGATGCGCTCCGGAGGCGCCATCGCATCGGGGAGGACAACGACACCTACCTGTTTTTCTGCACCGGGCCGGCGGATGCGCGCTTGGTCATCTTTGCATCAAAAAGCTGAACCACCCTTGTTACAGCGTACCGCAATGCGGTACTTTGCAACATGTCCAAGCAAATCAAGCTTTCCGCACTGGATCTTTCGGTCGTCATCGAGGGTGGCGATGCGGCCACGGCCATCGCCCGCACGGTGGAGGCCGCGCGATACGTCGAGCAATTGGGTTATGAGCGCCTATGGCTGGCCGAACACCACAACATGGAATTCGTCGCCAGCTCGGCCACGTCGGTCTTGATCGGCCACGTGGCCGGCAAGACCGAGCGCATCCGCGTGGGATCGGGCGGCGTCATGCTGCCCAACCACGCGCCGTTGGCCATCGCCGAGCAATTCGGCACCCTCGAAACGCTGTACCCCGGCCGCATCGACCTCGGGCTCGGCCGGGCACCCGGCACGGATCAGCTCACGGCGGCCGCGCTACGGCGCAACAACGTCAATACCGCCTACCAGTTCCCCGCCGATATCCGAGAGCTGCAGTTGTATTTCAGCGATGACAACAGCGACGGTCGCGTGCGCGCCTTTCCCGGCGAGGGGCTCGACATCCCGATCTGGATATTGGGATCCAGCACCGACAGCGCGTACCTCGCCGCCGAGATGGGGCTGCCCTATGCGTTCGCGGCCCACTTCGCGCCCCAGCAATTCCGCACGGCGATCGCCCTGTACCGCCAGCACTTCAAGCCTTCCGCTTGGCTGGACAAACCCTACCTGCTGGCCTGCGTGAACGTCATCGCCGCCGATACCGAGGATGAGGCCCACGTGTTGGCCACCAGCATGTACCGCATGTTCCTGGGCATCATCACCAACGTGCGCCGGCCGCTGTCGCCGCCCGTGCCCTCCATGGATCCGTATTGGTCGCCCGACGTGGAAGCGGCCGTGAAGCAGATGACCGCCTGCACGTTCATCGGGAGCCGGGACAGCATCGCCTCGCAGCTCGGGCGCTTCATCGCCGACACCGGCATCGATGAGCTGATGACCACCGGCAACATCTACGACCAGGGCGCGCGGCTCAAATCCTACCGGATACTGCGGGACGCCCTTTCGTGATGCCGCACGAGGTCACTCCAAGCCGCTCACCCCGCCAGACACCACCAGCTTCATGGCATCGGTGGCGCTCATGTTGAGCGGCTTCACGCGCTCGGACTTCACGATGACCACCTGGCCGGCAAACGAATAGGAATACGGGAAATAAACGACCACTTCGTCCGCCAGCCCGATCTTGCCCAGGTCGCGTTGCGTGAGGAACCCCACCTTCTTCAGCCCTGTCTCGTTCACTTCCACCAGCACCGGCTCGTTGAACTTCTTGGCATCGCCCACGAACGCCTCCGTGAAATCCTTGATGGAGGAATACAGCGTGTTGAACAGCGGGATGCGGTTGATCAGCCGGTTGAACCAATTGTAGATGGGGTCGGTGACGAAATTATCGAAAATCATCCCGACGACCACCAGTACCACGATCACCGTCAGGATACCCAATCCCGGCACATAGCGCGGCCGGCCGCGATCGTCCTCCCAGAACCAACTGCTCAGGTTGAGGGCGGAATCGACGCTCGCCACGATCCAGACAAGGAGGAACAGTGCCCCCGCAAGCGGCAGCATCACCAACGTCCCCTTGATCAAATAATTGAAAAACAACCGCATCGTCCTATTCTTCATCATGTACCTCTTCGCGAATCAATAATAATAAACCCTTTTCACCCGTTGGGATATCCCCGTCAGCAATTCGTAGGCGATGGTGCCGATCGATCCGGCCAGGGCGGCCACATCGCCGAAAACCTCCACTTCATCACCTTCCGTGACACGTAAACCCGTTACATCCAACATCGTCATATCCATGCAGATATCGCCGACCGTACGCGCCACTTGCCCATTGATTTGCATGGTGCCGTTGCCGTTGCCGAAGCGGCGGTCGTAGCCATCGGCATACCCGATACCGACCGTTGCGACGATGCGGTCCACACCGGAGATGCCGTGCCGGTTATAGCCCACGCTCTCGCCCGCCTTCACCTCGTGCAGCTGTGAGACCACCGTCTTCAGCACGCTGGTTTTCAACAGGTTCAACCCATCACCAGCGGCATCGTCCACCCCGTACAGCCCGATTCCCAGCCGCACCATATCGAGGTACGCTTCGGGCCAGCGGCCTATGCCCGCCGTATTGGCGATGTGGCGCAGCACCGGATGGCCCAAGCCATCGACCAGCGCGCTGGCGAAGGTCTCGAAACGCTTGAGCTGGATGCGCGTAAACGCATCGTGTTCAGGGTTGCCCGCCGCGGACAGGTGGGAAAAGACGGACTTGACGCTTATGGCCCGCGTCCGCCGCAGCCGATCCAGCAACCGCGCCGCATCATCGACCGCGAAACCGAGCCGGTGCATGCCCGTATCCACCTTGATGTGGACGGGGTAATCCGTCACCCCGCGTGCTTCGAGCACCCGTACGCATTCGTCGAGCACGCCGAATCCGTAGATCTCGGGTTCAAGCGCGTACTGCACCAGCACGCCCAACGATGCCTGCCGCGGGCTCATCACCATGATCGGCAGCCGGATGCCCGCCTGCCGCAGTTCCACCCCTTCATCGGCGAAGGCCACCGTGAGGTAATCCACCCCGTTGAACTGGAGCAGGTTCGCCACTTCGTAGCTGCCGCTCCCGTAAGAAAAAGCCTTCACCATCGCCATCAGCTTCACGCCCTTGGGGAGCCGCTGTCGGTATTGGTTCAGGTTGTGTTCCACGGCGCTCAGGTTTATCTCGAGCACCGTATCGTGCGATTTGGCCGTCAGCAGGGCGCTTATCCGCTCGAACGCGAACTGGCGGCCGCCCTTGATGAGCACGATCTCGTGCTCGAATGCCAACCGGGGGAACGCGTCCAGGAACGCCTGCGTGTCCGGAAATGTTTCCAACTGCACGAAATCGAATCGATGCCGTTGGCGAGCCAACGCAGGCCCCACGGCAATCAACCTTCCTATTCCACTTCCAGCCAGCAGACTGGCCACCTTTTCATAGACTTCCGCTTCATTTACCGCCGCCGGGATATCCGAAAGGATCACCGTAGCCTTTGGCTGCTGGCGCTGCTGCCGCAAGAACTCCAACGCGATGGACAGCGAATACAGGTCGTTGCTGTAGCTGTCGTCGATGATCGTGCAGCCGCGGATGCCGCTTTTCATCTCCAGCCGCATCTCCGCGGGCTGCAGTGCCCCCATCCGTTCGGCGATCGTTTCGTGGGCATAGCCCATCGCCACGAGCACCGCCCAGCAGCACAGTGCATTCTCGCGTGCGGCGGCATCGGTGAACGGGATGACGATCTGGTGCGGCACCCCCCGATACTGCGCGCGGATGGTCGTACGGCCATCCGCCACCGTGTGCCCCAGCAATCGGAGCATGCAGTCGCCTTCGCCCCAGGTGAGCCGGTACCCCACGTCGGGCAACGGCCGCCCATCCAGGTAACCGGGGGGATACACGGCGGTGCCGACCCCTTCGAACAATGCCAGCTTCTCGTCCACCTTCTCGGCCCTGGAGGCAAACCCATCGTCGTGCGCCGGGCCGATGTTGGTGAGTACGGCCACATCCGGGGCGATCATCCGCCGCAGCGCCTCCATTTCGCCGGGTTTGCTGATGCCCGCCTCGATGATGGCGAGGTCGTGCGCATCATCGAGCTGCCACAGGGACAACGCCACGCCGATCTGCGAATTGTAGCTTTTCGGGCTTTTCAGCACACGGTATTCGGGAGCCATCAGCTGCGCAAGCCATTCCTTCACGATGGTCTTCCCGTTGCTGCCGGTGATGCCAATCACCGGATACCGGTACCGGCTCCGGTGGCTGGCCGCCAGGGCTTGCAACGCCCCGAGCGTATCGGCCACCACGATGAAGTTGGCTTCGGGGTAGTCTACCGTGGCGACCTTGCCCGCTGCCACCACGAAATTGCGCACCCCGGCCCGATAGGCCTCCGGGATGAACCGATGCCCATCCCGGCGGCCGGAAAGCGCGAAGAAAAGCCCCTGCGCCGCACTGCCGATTTTCCGGCTGTCGTACAGCAGGTCGGCCACCCGCGCCGAACCGTCGACCAGCGAACGTTCGATGTGGGGGATCATGCCCGCGATCTGCAGGATGGAATACGTGTGCGGGTGTGGAACCATGGCACGAATTTCAACATTTTTTGGCTACTGCAATAATTTTTTGCCATTTTGGATCCGTGGAAGATTTTGACACCCCCGACAAAGACCGAAGGTCGCTTACGCCTGAACAGGCCAAGGCCAAGGCCCAGTCGTATTGCGCTTACCAGGAGCGCTCCCAGCAGGAAGTGCGCGACAAGCTATACCAGTGGGGCCTGCACCCGGCCGACGTGGAGGCGTCGATCGCCGACCTCATCGCCGACAACTTCCTCAACGAAGAGCGGTTCGCCCTCGCCTACGCTTCGGGCAAATTCCGGATGAACGGCTGGGGCCGTCGGAAGATCGAGCAGGGACTCCAGCAGAAGGCCGTCTCTCTCCCGCTCATCCGCATGGCGCTAGACAGCTTGGACAGCCGCGAATACCGGCGCCAGCTGCAAAAAATACTCACCGAAAAAGCCAGGACCGAGCGGGAAACCAACCCTTACAAACGCAAGCACAAGCTCCTTCGCCATGCCATCGGCAAGGGCTACGAAGGCGAATTGGCCCTGCAGATCCTGACAGACAACGAATTGTGATTTTTTTGAAAATTTTATTGACAGGTATCGAAAACACCCCTATATTTGCATCCACAAACAGCAAGCGAAAGTAGCTCAGTTGGTAGAGCGCAACCTTGCCAAGGTTGAGGTCGCGAGTTCGAACCTCGTCTTTCGCTCCAAAAGAAACCCCTTCTAGAACGTCTAGAGGGGGTTTTTCTTTGGGTCAAAATGAAAATCCCACCAAAAGTCCCACCAAGGTTCCCACCACCGAAAATGGCGGGGAAATACCGGCAGGCGGGGTTGGCCTCGCGAAGACGGGGGGCCGGTACGAGGATAGGCAAACGGATCAGGACAATGGCACGAACGGCCGAAAAAGTCCAAGAAGCCTACGATTCACTAAATTAAAAATTAACATTCAATCATTTATATACAATCAAAATAATCAATTGTGAGCCGATCTTAGACAAATTCCACATTATCGTCCAAATCGACGGGCGGGATTCAACGTCAATCGGATGAATAATAGCCCTATTTCCATTACTGCTACTTTCTTGTGAAACGAGGAATCAACTTAATGTAAACGAGTTCAAAGAAAATTTCCACGATGGTCTGCGATAAATGTGGCGAAAATACATATAAAGACCCCAAAGCCAACCGGAATGACTTCCGGAACGGCTTTGGGACTTGATAACCGCTACCTATGCTTTGCAGCAACCGTCGAGTTTTGCATACGCTTCGGGGAGCGCCTTGACCTGATCGGCATCGAAACCGGTTTCGGAAAGCACTTTACGGATTTGATCGGGATTGGTCTTGCGACCGTCATAGGTAACCGTGATCGTGTTGGCTTCCGGATTGACTTTTACTTTCTTGATCCCTTTCGCGTTCCGGCGCAGGCTTTCGTTGATCTTCGGCGCGCTGCTTTCGCATCGCAGGCTGTGATCGCAATAGATTGCGGTCTTGATGACGATGGTTTCCGTTTTGCTTTGCGCCAATGATGTCGTCAAGCTGACGGCACATAGGAACAGGACACTGATGAATTGTTTCATGATATTGATTTTGAGTTTAAAAAACAAATGATTTACTTAATAGTCAGCGGGCTATCTTATAACGGACGCCGGCGTAGATCTCCCTCCCACGGATCGGACCCCAAACCGAGGAAAGGTCAAAATAAGGCCCAAACGGGTTATCCGAACCGATGATTGGATTGGCCTGCCGGTAACCCGCAATGTTTTCCACCCCGAGGTAGACGTCGACCAGCGCCAGTTTGTAGGTGGCCTGCGTACTGAAGGTAGCATAACGTGACGAATGCAGCCCGCGGCGGTAGGGCTCCGGATTGCTTCGCGTGTCGGGCAGGCGCATGCGGTCGTACCAGTGGCCGTTAGCATCGAACTGCCATTTCTCGTCTCCCGTGCGGTAGGTCAGTGCGGCCATCGCCCTGTTTTTCGGATTGAAGGGGAGCACAAATTTGCCCCGATCCCGCAATTGGTATACGTCCAGGTAATTGTATGCCGCCCGTAGCTCCCATTGCCGGGAAAAACCGAAAAAACCGTCAAGCTGGACGCCGTTGGAAAGGGAAGTGCCTTCGAAATTCCCTACGAACGCCTTGGTTGGATCAGTATCCAAATCAGGGAAAAACTGGTTGGCGAAAAGCGTCCGGTAGAAATCGCCGCTCATTACCACATTGGTACCGCCCATCCAGAAATCCCAGGTATGGCTGAGCCCCCAGGTGGTCGCTTTCTCGGGTTTTAGCGCTCCACCGGTGAAAACGACATCGCGCGAACTGGCCAGTAGGTTGACCTGCTCACTGAACAGGTTGACCTGGCGCCAGCCGGTACCGATGGAAGCGCGCAGTGTGTGGCTTTCGTTGAACGCATATTTGCCCATCAGGCGGGGCGTGGTATACCATCCCCAACGCTGATGGCGATCCATCCGGATCCCGGTGATCAGGGCCAGTTTACCCCCGGCACCTTCGTATGTGTTCTCGATGAACGCCCCGGGTACCCGCAGGCGCGTCAAGTAGGTACCCGCATAGGTGCGCACGTCTGCCGGATCGGCGAACGCCACCCTCTCGTCCAGTTCCTGGTATCGGTAGCTGGCCCCGTAGCGGAGCAGGTTGCCGTCAAGCCAACCCCATTCGTGCTGCACCGTGAACTGGCCGCTCAATTGGTCGGCACGGTATCTGGCATTACCAAACCAGGAACGCTGATCATGGTAAAAACCCGATGCCGATGCCACGATGGCATGGTTGGCCGAGAACCGGTAGCCGGATTTGGCGAACAACTCTGGTTGGGTAAACGAAACCGATTGCCCGTACACAGACGAGCTGCCTACATCTCCACCGCCCCGGTAACCCACCTGGCCACCGATACGCCGTTCGTCGACCAGCCGCCAGCCAAACTGCGCGGTAAGCCCGGTTTCACGCCCCGTGTTGTACTCCCATTTGTTGTAGGCCATGTAACGCGTCAGCAGCGGCAGGTCCATGAACCCGTCACCATCGCCATCGGTTCGACCGGCAGGCTGTACGGTGTGTACCGCGGCGAACGTCGACCAATGCCTGCGTTTGCCGACGTCAAGCGCCAGGTTGGCGTTGAGGTGTTTCTCCCAGAAGGAATTGGTATACGCGTTTAGGTAAAGCCGTTCGGTGGATGCCGGACGACGCCCTTCCACGTTGATCTGCCCGGTGATGCTCTCGAAACCCTGTAGCACGGAGGTGGTTCCCTTGGACACGTGGATGTTTTCGACGATGCTGCCAGGATACGTGCTGATGCCATAGGTATAACTCAACCCCTGCACCATAGGCAGTCCTTCGAAAAGCACCTGGTTATATACCCCCGATAGCCCAAGCAACCGCAGCTCCTGGGCATTGGTAATCGCATTGGTGGCGTGTGCCTGCACGGAGGCCTGGGTACCGAAACAACCGGCCAAATCACAGCAGGCTGCTTTGGAAAGCTCCGCACGGTTGATAACCTCGGTTTTCGCGATCTCAAGGCCGGAGATGAAGGCTCCCCGCCGGTTAGTCACGGTCACTTCGCCCAATGCATTCGTAGCGGGTTGAAGCGTTATGATCTGTCCGGTACCTCCTGTCCACAAAATGGTGTCCGTGAGGAACCCCGTGAACGATGCGACGAGGCGCATGTCAGTGATGCCCGCCTTAGGTAGTTCGAAGTACCCAGCATCATCCGCAACCGCCGCAATCGACGTACCGATCCAACTGACCGTGCCGCCAGCCAGGGCTTCCGTGGTTCCGTCATTAAGTTTTCCCAACAGCCTGCCGGTCATTTTAGGGCTACTTTGCTGGGCAAAACCGGTCAACAGGGAACCGCTTATTGCAATAGCAATGATGAATGCGTGTCGCGCATTCGAAAAAAATTCCATATTGGATTTACCTAAATGATTTTAACTGAACAATAAGATTACTCCTGTTCAGCGGGCTTGGGGAGGTTGTTTGGGAAAAAGGAGAATGGTCTCGGGTAACCTTTCCGCATACGCGGTATACGTCTTAGACGAAGGTTGGCACGGCATGGTTACCGAAGCGGGCACAAGGTGCCCCAATGTCTGTGCTCCTTTGCAGCATCCGCAGTGCTGGAACGGATTGCAACCTGAATCACATCCGTCGTCCGCAGGGCTTGGCGGAGGATTTTCGGCACCGCAGGTATCGGCGCAGCAGGTATCCGGCTTATCCACGGGCAGTTTCAGGCACCCCGCTTGGAGTGTCGATTCCAGCAGTACCACAAAAGCGAATAAGAGCGCCAACAGCTTCATTGTTGCCAAAGCTACTAAATATCGCTGGATTTTACCATGGCTCCAATTTATCTTCGGTTGCCTTAGTGATTTCATAATCCCTGCCCTTCTTGAAACCAGCGAAAAAGGGCACCTCTTCATCCGATAAGCGCACCCGAATCGAAACATTCCTATCACATCCGCGTTGTTGAAGGTATGTTTGTCCCAATTACGCACGAAATCCTACACGCACTGAAGGCACAGGGCTTCACGATCCTGACTTCCCCCAATGATTGGGGAGAAGGCGAAATCCCAACCTATCAAGCCTTGAAAATCGAAGGCACGATAGACGACTACCTTCGTCAATTGCAAGGGGCAGGAAATCCATCCCGCGTAGATCATCTCTTGGTCATCGAGGAAGCGTTATCACTCCCCGATGGCTCGATCGAAGGGTCGGTATGGATTGACGACATTGACTGAATCCCTCGATGGAAGCCTATTTATAGGCCAGCCAAATTTCATGTTCCAGTTCACTGATCCGCCGGAATTCTTCGGGTGTCAACTTCCATTGCAGGGAAGCCAGGTTTTCACTTGCCTGCTTCAGGTTCTTCGCCCCAGGGATATACACCATGTTCGGGCGGCTATTCAGCAACCAGTTCAGCGCCACCTGCACGATGGTTGCCTGATGTGCCGCTGCGATTTCCTCCATAACCCTGAATAAGGGCTCCAATTTTTCGCGCTGGAGTTCGTAGGGCTTTCTCAACAGCCCCTTAAGCCAGAAGGTCGGATGCCCCGTACCGAAAATATCCAGCTGGGTCACTTTCATGATGGCTTTCACGCTTTTGGGATAACCCAAACCTCCTTCGCGGTACTTGCCTGTCAGGATACCTTCCGCAAGCGGAAGGATCGCGATAGGCGTCACATCCAGCTCATCGCAAGTGGCCAGCAACCCATTCGTTTCCGGATGCCTGTGCAACAGGTTGTAGCCAATCTGGTTGGAAACGATGGGTACGCCCTGCTTATCCAGGTATTCGACCGCATGGCGCAGGCGATCCGCACTGAAATTACATACGCCGACCGCTCCCGCTTTCCCACTTTTCAACGTCTCGGCAAGTGCATCCAGGTAACCGTCGATTTTACCCCGGCTTTCCGGGTAATGCAGCTGGTAAAGGTCCAGTTTCGCCAGTCCAAGGTTTTTTAGGCTATTGTCTATCGCCTGGCCCACCTCTTTCGCTGATTTGTAGTTGCCCGGGTCATACCACTTGGACACCGTGAATTTGGAGGCAACGACGACCGGACGACCGTCTTCCGCGATGAATTTACCCAATAGTTTCTCGGATTCGCCTTTCGCATAGCTGTCTGACGTATCGAAGAAATTCACGCCCGCATCCACGCTCGCCCCGAATGCCGCGCGTACATCCTTCTCGGTATACGTCGAGCCATATCCAAACGCCTCTTTCCCCCAGGCTTGGGTCCCTATCCCCATCGCGGTGACCTTTATTACACTCTTGCCTAACGTGCGGCATGTCATTCCATCCATTTTATTATATTTTTAAGTACGGCACAAAACTATCGAACAAATGGTATACATTTGTTACCAGTATTACAAAGGATACCATGGGAAGGGAAGGCATATCGGACAAGGAAATCGTCAGCTACCTGCAGGACACGCTGTATGTGATCAATGGGAAATGGAAACTGCCCATCCTGATGGCCATAAAAAAAGGCAGCTATCGCTTCAGGGAAATCCAGCGGAACGTACCGAACATCACCAGCAGGGTATTGACCGCGGAACTCAGGTTACTGGAACAGAACAAGTTGATCACGAGGACCGTGCATGATGACACACCTGTGCTGGTCGAATACCGATTGACCGATTACAGCGCAACGCTGTTCCCGATCATGGAACTGATGGTCTATTGGGGCAGGGACCACCGGAAAGTGATTTCGGGGAAAATTTAGGGACGCCCCCCTATTCAGGGGCCGCGTACGCCTTTACGCCATTGATGAAAAGCTCCTTTGCCTTTTCATCGAACCTGTAGAAGGCATTTTCAAATACACCCGTTTCGGAACTGTCGATAACCGTTGTTCCATCGACATCGGGCAAGAACAATTCGACCTTTGATCTATCATCGCCGTAGACGACGAATGCGCTGAAAGTCGCGCCTTCAACCTGCTCCCCTACCGGATTTAGCCGCTGGCCTACATCGAATACCTGAATGCAACCTTGCTTAAGCGCACTCCAGGTCTGGCCTGCAGCGGTGAGACATCCGTGTTCGTCCTTTTGGCCTCCAACGGTCTCCACCGTCTCTGTCGAATCCGCCCGCGTATCGGCCGCCGGGTTATTGCAGGCTGCCAGGGCGAATAACCCCAATGATATCATCGCTAATTGTTTCATCTATTTGTATGTATTGACATTGGCCACACGTCAATCAAATCCCATGCCGCAAGCATCGGGTTGGCTTACGTCCCTGCTTGTCCAGCGTTTAGCTAACCGCTTCATCGGGTGGGGCAAACACGATATCGGAAGCAAGCGATGGGTTGGGCCAGTCTGAAAGGCCCGGTGGTGGATGGAAAGAAAACGCTTATGGGTAGTTCGCCTACCATCTCCAGGATTGAATTTATTGCCCTATGCGAAGTGGATTGCATGGGTAGCCGCATATATTTGTCAAACGGATGCATGGCATTTAGCAGCCGTATCATCGCTAACAAATGGAAAATCATAAACTCGAATTACACTTAGTTGCAAGCGCAGAAAGCGTATACACCGCCCTTACACAGGAAATCACGCAATGGTGGACGGAAATGCTAGAGGGCAACCCCGAAGCTGAAAACGGGACTTTCACCGTCAGGTTCGGGGATGCTGTATTCAAGACCATCGAGGTGACGACACTAATACCCAACGAGCGGGTGGTGTGGACCGTCGTGGATTCCCTGATCGACCTGCCCGCGTTGGTAAATAAAACAGAATGGATCGGCACCACGATCATATGGGATATCGTCCCTACCGATACGGGAACGAGCTTGAAGCTTACCCATATCGGCTTGACGCCGGAAATCGAGTGCTTCGCCATCTGCCGCGAGGGCTGGAAGCAATTCACTGATAGCCTGACGGATCATATCCATGATAGAAAAGGAAAACCTTTTCGGCGCTAAATTACCCCATCGCCTATGTCAAAAAAGCCAAAATCGATACCCGAACGGCTCACCTGGGCAGCATCATTGGTCGATGCACAGGTAAACGACCGTATACTGGAAATCGGGTGCGGTGCCGGCCTTTTTGCCGGGCTGCTTG
The DNA here is from genome assembly GCA_037190485.1 of Parapedobacter sp. Taxonomy (GTDB): domain Bacteria; phylum Bacteroidota; class Bacteroidia; order Sphingobacteriales; family Sphingobacteriaceae; genus Parapedobacter. Next base: position 16,009 of record JBBCJB010000012.1, on the reverse strand, counting down.
CCGCACGCCTCGACGGCGGCTACTTGCAAGCGATAGACAGATCCTTTCCAATGGCCGAAAAAGCAAGGATTCGCAACAAACGGCATGTCGAAGCGGGAAGGATGTCAATCGCAAACGTCGATATAGGCCAATTCGAATGCGCGGGAACATTCGATAAAATCATCGCTTTCAATGTTGGGTTCTTCCGTCAGGATAGCCCCACTGAATTGGACGTTATCAGGCGGTTACTTGGGCCGAGGGATAGGCTATTCGTGTTTTACCAAGCGCCATATAATCTGGATCGTGATTTTGCCGATTCCATAGCGGCAAACCTGACCAAGAACTCCTATTCGGTCGAAGACACCATTTTGCAGCGTCTTCACCCCACGTATGCATGTTGCGTCATCGCAAGCCCGAAACCAGCGCGACCATAAAATTGTAGCGTCACTTGCGTCCGGTCAACCGGGAAGTAGCCGTTTGCAAATGCGCAAAGGCCTATGGACCAGGTATGCGACCGGAAACCGGCCATGTGCAGTTCGGCTTGTAGGCGAGGAGGGAGAACGCCGTAGGGCCCATCTAAATAAAAAGCGTCCTTAAACAACAAATCCCGCAACCTAACAGGCTACGGGATCGCAAGTGTATCCTCAAAATTCAAGAACGCGATTACGCGTTCTTCGCCGCCGTTACCGCGTTGCGGATATCCTGCGCGATGTTTTTTACCTGCTGGAGGCCGGTACGAACGCGCGTTCCAGCGGCCTTGTTGCCGTTCTCGAAGAATTTCGCCGCGTCGGCCTCGATCGACGCAACGAGCGCCTTCAATTCTTTGACTTTGTCCATTGTGCTAATCTTTAATGTTTATACGCTGCAAGGATAAGGATAAAAACAAGAATAACAACAGATTGACCCAAAATCCTTAAAAATCCCCTTCCATCAACGCTTCCCGGAAAAACCTGGCATTACTGTCCACCACGCTTTGCATCGCATACGGAAGGCCATCCCTTTCCCACGGATGCTTCCGATCGAACACATGGTCGCCTGGCGTCAGCAGGAGCTGCGCCCCCGGGTTGGCATCGTGCAAGGCCAGCACCTTCCCCAAGTCGAACAGTTGCTTGGTATAGTTGTTATTCCCAAACGCCTCCAAATCCACGAAATCCTGCGGATGGTCGGGCGTGGTGCCGTTGTGGGAGAAATTGAATTTCAGGAAAGCGAATCCCGCCCGGACGAACTGGCCCGCAATCAAATCGAAATCCCCCAATCCTTGAACCCGTTGAACCCGTGGGCGTAAACGATCACGGGGAGCCTCTCCCCTGACTATCCCCAAAGCATCTTACACTCGAAGATTAGGTCAATTTGTTGATTACATACCTATCGAACCATATCGGTAAATCCTCATCCATGATGTGGATTAAAGAAGCCTGTTCGATTTCCGCCAACAGTCGATATTCGCCACCAGTATTGTCAAAAATGAAACAACGGTACGTGTGTGGAATCGCATCGGCGAGCAAGTCCAAAGACCGGAAATACCGCTCCCTGATTTTATCCTCGGGAACCGGATGTCCACCCTTGGCCACCCTGTTGGCAACGCGTAACACATTGATGTCAGGGGATTCGGTGGCAACGAAATATAGGTAATTGCGATAGCCCAATTTACTGGCGCTTATCAATTGGTCGATTTTTGACGGATGGGACATCACGGTTTCGAAAGAAAAAGTATTGCCAGATTCCAATAATTTCAAGCGGATAAATTCACTGATTAACGCCGCTTCGTAAGAACGGTTGTTACCGGTGGCCTTGATGATATTCTCCCTGAATTCAAGTGTTATTGCCTGCCCGGCTTCCGCAGCTTTCCTACTAAGCCCAGACTGCTCGACGTGTTTATTAAATTCACCTTCGGTGCACGCTAGACCATAATCATACAAGTTGATGAATCCGGCATTGGCCAAACCCCGTTCGATATCATCCGCATTGATGTATGTACCTGTAAAAAAGTTCTGCTTGATTTTATCGATAATCGTGCTTTTGCCGGAACCGTTGGGGCCAGCAAACACGCGCATGCGTTTAACGTGCTTTGACATGGAGTATGGCTCCTTTTTTATGCCCGGAGCGTTTGGGGTTCAACTCCAATTTAGCGATCACTTTGGATTCACCGTTGGCATCCTCGGCGAAAACGCTGCCATCTTTGACAAAGGTATTCGGCAAACCAAGTGCACGGTTTTCTTTAACGGCACCTTGACCGGCAAGTATCCCGATTTTAACCAAATACCCAATTTTGCCGCTGTCCTCGACTACGCTGAAATCAGACACCTCTTTTCCTGAATCAAAATACGCCGTTTCCTTTGTTTTAGCCATAGCACTTTAACACCTTCTTCTTGAAAACAAATCTACTGAAATTAATTCAAACGATGACGTCCGGTAATTACAAAATTATATAAACCACGATCCGCTAGTGACCTGGTTGCAAACCATCAGGGGCGATCCCTATAAAAAAACAAGGGGGCAACGCGTGCCCCCTTGCCTGTTAAAGGCATTGATAATCACTGGCTATCACGCAGGGCCTTGATCTTGTCGTGGCCCTGGCGCTGCTCGTGGGCCTGCTTGCGGATCAGGCTTACGATGTCCGCTGGCAATTCGGCGGCATCCTCGAGCGCATTCTCGTACGCTTTCTTGCTGGCGTCCTCGCCCCGCTCGCATTCTTCCAGGATGCTTTTGCGGTCATGTCCCGAAAAGGTAGCCTTCACGTCCAGCCATAGCCGATGCAGCTTGCCGGTGTTGCGCGTGCCTTCGGTAGGCGCCTCGCCATACTTGACCACTTCGGCCGACAACTCGCTGTTGAATCCCCGGGTCTGCTGCACATAGTACGTGAACAGGGCCTTCAGGTCCGCATCCTCAAGCTCGGTCTGCTCGGATGCCCGGGTGTATCCCTCGATGCGGTCGTTGTTGATCTCAATCAAATCATTCAGAATCTCTGCCACTTTTTCGTTGTAGGCCATAACATCTCCTTTTTTTATTCAGAGAGATGAACACGCCGGGGCACGGTTTTGTTTCAAGCGCCGACAAATTCGCGATCAAGTCCAAACATCTTTCCCCATCCATTGTTAGCCATCACAAATAATGAAAGCGATGATCGAAGAAATCAAGGGATTGCCCGACCACGTGTTCGGGGTGAAGGTGACGGGCGAGGTGACCGAGGCCGACCTGAAGGATGTACTGCTCCCCGGCCTGCAACGGCTGTCGGATACGCACGGTGCCATCCAATACCTCCTGCACCTGGAAACAGACGTAGAAAATTTCACGGCCGGGGCCTGGGTGCAGGATTTGCTGGCCGGCATCAAGCACCTTACGGAATGGAAGAAGATCGCCGTGGTCACCCCGGAGGAAGGCGTGCGGAAATTCACGGAGGCATTCAGTGTGCTGGCTCCCGGCGAATCCCGGGGATTCGGCCCCGACCGGCTCGATGAGGCCAAGGCCTGGGTATCCGTCATCGAGGAGGAGACCGGAAAGGCCTCCGGGGGATGGTCGCTCAAGCACGTGCTCCTGGCGCTTGCTGGCGTGGCCCTCGCCGGCGGGCTGTTGCGGAGGTTCCGGGCGAGGTAGCCAGCCCACCGGCCGCATCCGCACCCATCGGCCGCATCCAAAAAGCAGGCCCCGTAGCGCTGTTCAAGCTACGGGGCCAAGCCATGTAACCTCAAAATCCAAAACCCGCGATTACGCGTTTTTCGCCGCCGTAACGGCATTTCGGATTTCCTGCGCCAGGTTTTTCACCTGCTGGAGACCGGTGCGCACGCGCGTTCCTGCGGCCTTGTTACCGTTCTCGAAGAATTTCACCGCATCGGCTTCTATCGAAGCGACCAATGCCTTCAGTTCATTGACTTTTTCCATTTGGCTAAAATTTTATGTTTTTCCAGGACAAGGATACGCATTATAATGGGATATGCAATATAAAAATGCATAAGGCCCTTTCAACAAAGCGAATTCGGTCCGCTGAACAAAGCTGGCCATTTCCGGCTTCCCTACCTTTGTTCCAGCAAAACGAATTGAAAATGGAACGGAACAATCATCAGGGAGCCTTGCAACAGCCGATCGGCTCCGGCTTCAACGCACAATCGACGACCCACGATGTCATCAAGGGCATCGACCTCACCGGCCGGATCGCCATCGTAACCGGCGGCAACACCGGCATCGGCCTGGAAACAACGCGCACGCTGGCTGCCGCCGGGGCTACGGTCGTCGTGCCCGCACGGGATACCGACAAGGCCCGGCGAAACCTGCGGGGCATGGACCGGGTGGAGGTGTTTCCGATGGACCTCATGGATCCCGCATCCATCGATGCCTTCGCGGACGGCTTCCTCGCTTCCGGCAGGCCGCTCCACCTGCTCATCAACAACGCGGGCATCATGTGGGTGCCGCTGCGCCGCGACGGGCGTGGCGTCGAGTCGCAGTTGGCCACCAACTACCTGGCACCGTTCCGGCTGACGGCGCGGCTGTGGCCCGCGCTCAAAAAGGCAAACGGCGCCCGGGTGATCAACGTCTCTTCCCACGGGCATCACTTCGCCGCCTTCGATTTCGAAGACCCGAATTTCATGCACCGGGCGTACGAAACGCTGCAGGGCTACGGGCAATCCAAAACCGCGCTCAACCTCTTTTCGATGGAGCTGGACAACCGTGCCCAACGCCACGGCGTACGCGCGTACGCCGTGCATCCCGGTTCGATCGGCGGCACGGAGCTGGGGCGGGAAGCGCCACTGGCCCTCTTCCAGGAGATGGGTTTCGTGGACGCAAACGGCGATATGCTGCCGGCGGTGGCCGCATCGTTGAAAACCATCCCGCAGGGTGCCGCCACGACGGTGTGGTGCGCCACCTCGCCCCTGCTCGACGGCATCGGTGGCGTGTATTGCGAAGACGCGGACATCGCCCCGCTGGGCGCCGATGCTTCCGATCAGCAAGGCGTGAATCCCTATTCATTGGACCGGGCAAGCGCGGAAAAACTCTGGACGCTCACCGAAGAAATGACGGGATTGGTATTCAATGCGTAACCGATTTGCTATTTTTGCCCCACTGGTTGCCCCTTCACGAAAAGAACATGGACTACGAAGCCCGCTACATCACCGAAGACATCAAACTCTCCAGCTACGAAGACAGGTTCTTCAAGTCAGACATCCTGTTCGAGCACCACATGCTGGTCTGGTTCCTTTCGGGCGAGACCAAGATCGTCCAGGCAGACGCGACCTACTTCTTCAAGGAGGGGGATATTTTCCTGATTCCGCGGAACCAACTGGCAACCATCATCAATTACCCCAAGGGCGGCAAGCCGCACAGGACCGTGGTGATGCACCTGTCGGTGGATAGGCTCAGGGATTTCTATGCCAACCGGCACATCGTTCGCCAGCGCCCCAAGTCGCACAAGATCCACCGTTTCGGCAGCCACCCCTTGCTGGAAAGCTGCCTCGCTTCGCTGATGCCCTATTTCGACATGAAGGATTTGCCGGAAGACATCGCATCGATCAAGATCACGGAAGCCATCAGCATCCTCCGGGCACTTGACACGGGGATCGACCAAGTGCTGGCCGATTTCGAGGAGCCGGGCAAGATCGACCTGGTGGCCTATATGGAGCAGAACTTCATGTTCAACCTGACCGCGGAAAAGTTCGGTTACCTCACGGGCAGGAGCCTCACCACGTTCAAGCGCGATTTCAAGAAAGCCTTCGGCACCACGCCGCAGCGCTGGCTCACGCAAAAGCGGCTGGAGCTGGCGCATTACCAGCTTGCGGAAAAAAAGAAGAAGCCGCAAGAGGTCTGCTACGAAGTGGGGTTCGAAAACCTGTCGCACTTTTCGTTCGCCTTCAAGAAACGCTTTGGCTATGCGCCGAGCCAACTATAGCCCGACCAGCACCTTCTCGAATGCCTTTCGGTATGCCCCCCTCATCAAGACCTCGCCGCAGTAGCTGTACCCCAGTTTGTCGAGTACGGCCAACATGGGGCCGTTGTCGAAATTCGTGTCTATCTTGATGCTGTGGACGCCGCGGCCGACGACCAGCCCTTCCACAAGGCGCAGCAGGCTCTTGGCCATCCCGCTCCCTTTCGCGGCGCTGGCAACCGCGACGCGGTGGATGTTCACGTATTCGCCGGTGGTCAGCCAATGCCCTTCGATCGTGTCGTACGCAGGATCCCTGTCGAATATGACCGCCGCGTAGGCCACGATGTGGCCGTCTCTCAGCAGCACCTGCCCATAACCCCGTTGGATATCCCGGTCTATGGTATCGGCGTTGGGGTAGCCATCCTGCCATTGGTCGCTTCCATCCCGGCGCCGCTGCTCGATGGCCTGTTGGATGATCGCCCAGATGGCCGGTGAATCGGCGGGCTGGGCACACCGCAATGCCAGTTCGGCGAATCCGCCTACGCTTTTCCTGTCCAACCGTCCATGCATCGCACAAATGTACCTCAACGCCCGTTCATGTGCAATATTTTTTCCATACCTTTACGTCATCAAGCGGAAAGATATCATGGAAACGCTGAAAGACCTGAAAGACGAAGAGCTGGTCGCGCTCCTGAACCGGGGCAGCGAGGCCGCGCTCGCCGAAATCTACGCGCGGTATTGGGGACGGCTGTACGTGCATGCGCTGAAGATGCTGCAGGAAGAGCCCCTGGCGCAGGATGCCGTGCAGGAAACGTTCATCCGCCTGTGGCATAACCGGGCGCAGCTGGCACCGGGCGGCAGCCTCGACGCCTACCTGTACCGCGCCGTGCAGCGCCGGGTGCTCAACGGCCTCCGCGACCGGCAGGTGCGCAGCCAGTACACCGGCCTGTTCGCGCAGTACATCGACCGCCACCGCAACCAGACGCTCGAGGGGCTCCATGAAAAGGAGCTGCTGGCCACCATAGACGGCATCGTCCGCAAGCTCCCGGCGCGCATGCGCGAGATCTTCGAGCTGAGCCGCTACGAAGACCTCAACCACGCCGAGATCGCCGCACGGCTGGGCATCGCCCCCGCCACCGTGAAGCGGCAGGTGAGCAACGCCATCAAGATCCTCAAGGACGAACTGGGCAAGCAAGACGGGCTCATCCTGCTCCTGCTGGGCACCGCGCTGCTCGCGCACCACCGCCACGAGGTCTTCCGCGCACCGCGGGTGCCCTACGACATCGCCCGCCCCATCGCGCCACCGGGGCACGGGTCGGCAAATGCGTAGCTACGGGATTTACGATTTGGTATTTACCAGTACATTTCAGTATCTTTACCATCCAAAGGAGTAGTATTATGTCAGTTCAATATATTTCCGACAGCAAGGGCAGGACGACGGGCGTCTTTATCCCCGTGAAAGAATGGGAAAAGCTCAAGGAAAAATATGAAGACCTTGAAGAAACGGCGGATACGGTGCCTGAATGGCATAAGGATATCTTACGCGAACGCCTCGCTGCGTACAGAGCGAACCCTGCCATCGCTATTCCCTTCGATGACGCGATGGACGCATTGGAAAATGAATGAAACGGTATCGTGTAGTCATCCTGCCCGCTGCCCTAGCTGATATCCGGGCCACCAAAGACTGGTATAACGAACAACAGAAAGGCCTGGGCATTCGCTTTACAAAAATGGTACACGCAACCGTAAAGCGAGTTGCTCACTATCCATATCATTTCGCCGTCCGATACAACGATACCAGAATGGCCCAATTGAACACATTCCCATACCTCGTCCATTATTATGTTGATGAATCCCATTCATCAATTGTCGTACTAGCCGTGCTCAGCGCATCGAGAAACCCGGAAATCTGGAGCACCAGGCAATAGTGCCGTGTTAGGCAGCGGGAAAAAAGGCATCCATAAGCCGCCTTGGAAAAGCCCGGAACATTTTTTTTTGCAAAAAACTTCAATTCCCGCTACATCCTCCGGCCTCGAGCCGTGTATTGTCTATAGAACGCAACGAAAATGGACAGGACATCGGCGGAACAGGCACGGCAACTCATCGACAAGTACCTTCGGGGCGAATGCACCGAACGGGAACGCACGCTGGTGGAGCGGTTCTACCTGGAGCAGTTGCAGGAGCGGCCAATGCCCCAGATTGCGGGCACGGACGCCAAGGCGCGGATGTGGGCAGCGGTCCGGCACGGACGCGGCACGCGCACGCGGAAAATCCGGCGGCTCCTCCCCTACGCCGCGGCTGCAGCCATCCTCCTTGCCGTCGGTTGGCTGCTGCTGGTCGATAGTCGCCAGCCGTCAGTCGAACGCCTCGCCGCGACGGACATCCTGCCCGGCGGAAACCGCGCCACGTTGACGTTGGCCGACGGCCGTGTAATTAATTTGGACGAAGCCCAAACGGGGATCGTCGTCGGAGCCGAAGACATCACGTATACGGACGGCACCTCACTCGCAGCCGTCATGGTGAGCGAAGTCGAACCATCGCTGCCCAATTCGGTTGACGGTTCCGTGATGCTCTCGTTAGCTACGCCAAAGGGCGGCCAATACCAAATCACCCTCCCCGACGGCTCGAAAGTATGGCTCAATGCGGGCAGCACCTTGAAATACCCATCCCGATTCTCGGGAGACAAACGGACGGTCTTTTTGGAAGGCGAAGCCTATTTTGAAATTCGGCCACAGGTAGGAAAGGTAGAGACGCATAATCATGCGTCTTTTAACGTCCAAACCGCAAATCAGGTTGTAAACGTCCTCGGCACCCAATTCAACATCTCCGCGTACGCCGACGACCCCGAAACCAAAACCACCCTGATAACCGGGAAGGTACGCGTGGTCGGTGCGGTGGACGTAGGGGCGAATAACCATTCGCCCGATAAATCGAGTGTAACATTAACCCCCGGCCAACAAGCCACCACCCGCGGCGCGGCTACCACCACCCAAGAAGTGGATGTAAATCAATACACCGCCTGGAAATCCGGCCTCTTCGTCTTCAACGACGAGCCGCTGGAGGCGATACTGAAACGGGTGGCCCGCTGGTATGACGTGGAGGTGGTCTACGAAGACGAATCCCTGCGCGGATTGGCCCTGTGGGGCAAGGTATCGCGCGACACCCCGATATCGTCGGTGCTGAACGCGTTGGCGCTGACCGGGAAGGTGACATTCAGGCTGGAGGCCGCCCCGGCGGGCTCCGCAACGGAAAGGAGGCTCATCGTTATGCCGTAACGCTACCCCAGGGGCATCCATGAAGAAGCCGAAAGTGATTGGACCCACCTTCGGCTAGATGATTGGGTTTGCCCATGCTCCGCACGCGGAGCCGATAAAAAAGCAACTGACTCATTTATACCAAACCCAACAAAAGCAAAGGTATGCAAAATATAGTACCTCACCCAAGGCCGTGGGCAAGATTCTCGCATTGCGTGCAGCGCCCATCCCTTATTCAATTCTTGATTTGTATGAAGCTGCTCATACTTTTCTTCGGCATCTCACTCACCGCCTACGCCCTGGAGGGGCGCAGCCAGCAGGTCACGCTCCGCGTGAAGGCCGAGCCGCTGGCCCAGGTGCTTGACGCCATCTACCAGCAAAGCGGCTACAACGTCGTCGCCGAGCCGCGGCTGCTGCAACTTGCTAAGCCCGTCACGCTGGAAGCCATCGACCAATCGCTTGCCGAGGTGCTGGAACGGTGTTTTGCCGGACAACCCATCACCTATACGCTGTCGGCGAAGGACAGGGCCATCGTGGTGAGGGAACGGGTCGTACCGAATAAGCGCCCTGTTGGCCAGGACCCGACCAAACCATCCGTGCCCCATATCGTGACCGGGACGGTTATCGATAGCGCGACCAAGCAGCCGATGGCCGGCGTAAATGTCGTCGTCAAGCGAACCAACGCCGGCACGTTCACCAATGCCTCGGGCCGGTACGCGCTGGAAGTCGAAGGCGACGATATACTGTTTGTCTCATTTTTGGGCTACACCTCGCAGGAAGTGCCCGTGCAGGGACGCGGCTCGATCGACATCGCACTGGCCGAAAGCGTATCCACCCTGCAGGAAGTGGAAGTCAATGCAGGGTATTGGACGGTGAAAGAGCGGGAAAGGACCGGGAACATCGCGCGCGTCACCGCCGAGACAATCGAGCAGCAGCCCATTGCCAACCCACTTCAATCCATGCAGGGGCGGATGGCTGGGGTCCATATCGTGCAACGAAACGGCAATCCTGGCAGCGGCTTTGACATACAGATACGCGGTCGTAACAGCCTTCGTACGGAAGGCAATCATCCACTTTACGTGGTCGACGGTGTGCCTTTTGCCTCGCAGACCCTTTCCGCGCCACTTGGAGGTGTGATGCAAAATGATGTCAGCCCGCTGAATAGCATAAATCCCATGGATATCGAGAGTATTGAAGTACTGAAGGACGCGGATGCCACCGCGATCTATGGTTCGCGAGGGGCAAATGGCGTTGTGCTGATTGCTACGAAAAAAGGAAACGTAGGGAAGCCGTCTGTTGATTTTAATGTCCAGAAAGGTATCGGTCGGGTAGCCCGAAAAATGGATTTGTTAACAACATCTGAGTATTTAGAGATGCGAAAAGAAGGACTTCGGAATGATAACCTATGGCCTCTTCAACCAGAGCTACATCAATATGTCCCTGATTTGTTTGTTTGGGATACGACGCGCTACACCGATTGGCAGAAGGAATTAATCGGTGGAACGGCGCAAACTAATAACGCTCAGCTTTCTTTCAGAGGCGGGGATGCTCAAACGCAATTCTTGGTGAGTGGCAACTATTATTCGGAAACCTCGGTCTTCCCCGGAGACTTCTCTTATATGCGGGGCACTGGCCAACTTAACCTGTCACACACGTCTGACAATCAAAGATTTAAAATAAACCTATCTGCAAACTATTCGGGTGACAACAACCGACTGCCTCGAGCTGATTTGACGTGGTCAGCTGTGACCTTGCCGCCAGTTGCCCCTGCACTATTCGACGAAGAAGGAAACATTAACTGGGAGAACAATTCCTGGTTTAATCCCCTTGCTGAGTATACAGAACAAAAATACCAAGCAACTAACAACAACTTAATAATTAACACAACGCTAAATTACAGGTTACTAGAGGGATTGTCAGCTAAGGCAAATGTCGGATATAATCATATGCAATTGAATGAAATCGGCACGTCGCCTTCTACGTCAGTCCGACCTGATCAATCGGCAAGCTTTATGCCATATTCCTATTTCGGTAATGGCACTGTAAAGACCTGGATTTTAGAACCGCAGGTGGAGTATGTAAAAGCGCTAGGACGCGGTGACCTTATCATACTTGCCGGAGCGACATTTCAGGAAACAGCGCAAAATAGGGAAACATTGCACGCAAGCGGATTTTCATCGGATGCGCTTATCGAGAATATCAGAGCCGCATCCGATATTGAGGCATCAATTTATACTCAAAATCAATATCGCTATAATGCGTTTTTTACACGAATCAATTATGCCTTTCTGGAAAAGTATATCCTCAACCTGACGGCGCGGCGGGATGGTTCGAGCCGGTTCGGGCCCGATAAACAATTTGGAACCTTTGGGGCTATCGGCGCCGCATGGATCTTTAGCAATGAGCACTTCATAAGCAATGGATTGCCGTTTATTAGTTTCGGCAAGTTTAGGGGCAGCTTAGGTACCACCGGCAGTGATAACATTGGCGACTATGAATATCTGAGTTCGTATCGATCCACTGATTATACGTATGACGGCATATCGGGATTAATTCCATCACGGCTGCAAAATCTTGATTATTCATGGGAAACGAATAGAAAGCTGGAGGCGGCAATGGATGTTGGCCTGTTCAAGGATAGGCTTTTTGTGTCTACCAGCTGGTATCGCAACCAATCCTCCAATCAATTGGTCGGCTACCCGCTTTCGGTCGTCACCGGCATGCCGTCCGTCCAATTTAACCTGCCAGCCACGGTAGAAAACATGGGATGGGAGTTTGTCGTTAACACGATTAATATCAGGAATGCCAGTTTTTTGTGGACCACGAGTCTAAACGCAACCTTACCAAAAAATAAGTTATTAGCCTATCCGGATCTCGAAAAATCTTCCTATGCCAACACCTACATGGTTGGGAAATCGCTGTTTGCAAAAAAGGGTTTTGTATCGACGGGCCTTGATAGTGAAACAGGTCTTATTGCTTACTTGGATCTGAACGGCGATGGGCTTATTACTTACCCTGATGACTTCGACTACATCGGGGAGGTTACGCAATCCTTCTTCGGAGGCGCGACAAACAGTATTCATTATCGTGGTATAGAACTCGACTTCATGTTACAGTTAGTAAAGCAAACGGGATTTTTCTTAACACGCTATTCTAGTATGCCCGGTGCTCCAGAAAATGTTCATAAGTCATTTTCTAATCATTGGCGGAAACCTGGGGACATTGCAGCTCACCAAAAAGTGTCTTGGATGGACAGCACACCTCATAGTAATCTTATGCAAAGCGATCTCGCGTATGAAGACGCCTCTTTTATTCGCTTGAAAAATGTATCATTGTCGTACAATATTCCTTCAAACATTACAAAAAAGATTAATACTCAAAGCCTGCGGGTGTATCTCCAAGGGCAAAACATCTTGACATTTGATAACTATAAGGGACTTGATCCGGAAAATCAAAATTCTAACGCTCTACCTTCTCTGCGCGTTTTTTCCGTAGGCGTGCAGGCTGTATTTCAACCATAAATTGAAAAGAAACATGATTAGTAAAAAATTTAAAGTAAGCGTATATTCCCTCATCTCCATTCTGAGTTGCTCTTGTGAAGGATTTTTAAAGGTTGACGCTCCAAAAAACGAAATTGTCAGCGAAACTGTATTTGTTGACGAGAAGTCTATCACTTCTGCCATTGTTGGGATTTATAGTGAAATGATGACATATTCAAGCTTTGTCAATGCTGGTGGAAACGGAATTTCAAACGTCTTTGGGCTATCAGCTGATGAACTCCAGCAACCCAATCCAAGCGAGTTTCAACGGAACAGGATACAGACCATAAACCCAGTTCTTCAAAGTCATTTTTGGCAGGCTTCATTTAAGTATTTATGGTACACAAATTCCGTAATCGAAGGTATTGCTAAGTCTAACCTAACGCAGAGCGTTAAGAACAGACTGGAAGGTGAAGCGAAATTTATCCGGGCTTTCAGCAATTTCTATTTGGTTAATATCTTTGGTGCCATCCCCTTGGTAACCAACACAGATTACCGCGTGAATTCCGTCATCAGCCGAACCAATCCAGCGGAAGTTTACGCCTTTATCATTGAAGACCTACTTGACGCACAAGCCAAACTAAGTGAAGGATACATAACGGCCGGTCGTACCCGGCCGAATAAGGCCGCAGCCGACGCCCTGTTGGCAAGGGTCTATTTATATAATCAAACGTGGGAACCTGCAAGCACGTTGGCAAGCAGCCTGATAAACAATACGAACTACCATCTTGAGCCGGATCTGGACAGAACCTTTTTGGCAAACAGTGCCGAAGCCATCTGGCAATTAATGCCGGTAATGCCCGGACGGAACACCAATGAGGGTGAATATTTCATACAAACGGGGAGTTTCGGGAACGTAAGCGTGACGACTGATCTCATTGATAGCTTTGAAGATGACGACCATCGTAAGACTGCTTGGTTGATGTCTTCCAACAATGTAATCACGACACTACAATATCCGTTTAAGTACAAGATCGGGCAATCTGGACAAACACTCAATGAATTTTTGATGGTGTTCAGACTTGCTGAAATGTACCTCATTCGCGCCGAAGCTAGAGCACATTTGGATGACCTATCGGGTGCACTGGCGGATATCAATATATTGCGTGTTAGGGCCGCCTTGACACCGCTCGACCTAACGACCAAGGATGAGGTACTGGACGCCATCTACCAAGAACGGCGCATTGAACTCTTTGTTGAATGGGGACATCGTTGGTTTGATTTAAAACGGACCGGCCAGATAAACGAGGTGCTTAGCGCTGTAAAAGCGGATTGGCAGCCAAGCGCCGCACTTTTTCCAATACCGCAATCGGAAATTGAACGGAATCCAAATTTACTTCCCCAAAATCCCGGTTACTAACAAACAGTTTCAATACCATCAAGATTTCTGTAACACGTTAGACAAACAGATGAAAGCGATTTTCAATAGCGTCATACTTTTAAGCCTTTATATCACAGTCAACGGCCAAACGCCAGCCAAGCGCCTGCAAATCGGAGATCAGGTGCCCGACGTGATTATACCCAAGGTCGTAAACTATAAAACCAATCAAGTCAGGATTTCGGACTTTGCCGGAAAAGTTCTGATTCTCGATTATTGGTTCACCGGGTGCAAGCCCTGCATCGCATCGTGGCCCAAGTTATTGGATTTACAAGCCCAGTTTGCCGATCAGGTACAGATCTTGCTGGTTAATCCAATGCAAGACCAATCGATCGTAAACGGGTTTATCGAGGACTGGCAGCAACGATCGGGTCGTGAGTTTACACTTCCTTCGGTCACCTCCGACACGGTGCTGAGCCGGATACTCCCCCCTTCAGGCTATCCGACAGTCGTTTGGATAGATGGACAAGGCATCGTCAAGGCCGTAACCGACGGTATCGATCTGAGTGAAGATAATATTAAAGCCGTGCTAAGCAACGAAGATATCGGCACCAAAACGTTGGTGGAAACATCCAACTTTCTGGATCCAAGCCTGCCCTTGTATGTGAATGGCAATGGCAGCAGCGGTATTGCGCTGGAGTGGACGTCAAGCATTTCAAAATATGATGAACGTATAAGGGGATGTACGGCCTTAAATGCCAACTCCTCCGGCTATTACATTACGCTTACTCATACGGCTGTCCTACCAATGATTATGCTTGCTTATGGCCAAGGTCCGTACGAACGCGATATAAACAATTACATCCGTCTCGCGAGATCCCGGCTAAGGTTGGACGTCAACAATCCGGATCGAGTTATGTCTCATGTAGGCGGTATATTTCAGACACGAAATATATACAACTACCAACTGTTGTCTGCTCAGCCCAGAACCATGGATGAACTGAGAACCATGATGCGGCAGGACATTGAACGGTATTTTAATCTGGAATTGGAAGTAAAACGTGTTACCACGGAGTGCTTGGTCCTGACGGCGGAAGACACGACCTTGATCAGTGACTTTAAAAAAAAGGAGCGGCCTATGTACTGGAGTCGGATTCCGGGCGAATTGACGTTGATTGATGTGTCAACAGAGAACTTCATCGGATACCTGACCGACTATATAGGGGGCGATTACAGCGTCTATCCGGTAGTAGACGAAACCAGCTTCAACGGACTGATGGATATCACATTTGAAGACGAAACTGTTTTAGACGACTATGAACGCCTGGGCGAATACCTGTATGACAAATACAAGATGAAGCTTGAGAAGAAGCCTTGTGAAACGGAAATCGTCATCGTCCGCGATTCGGAAACTTACCGGCCGGAGACCGGGCGCTTGTCCGCAGAAGAGGAATATGTCCGGGTTCGCGAAGCGGAACGATCCGCCATCCTTCAAGCCTACCTGGCTGGTCGGTGGGACGAATATCTGCAACGCGCGATCCCTCTTGTGAACACGTACCTTCAGGACGATTTCAAGGAATTGCAGCACTATGCCTGGGAATTCTGCAAGGTAGACGCCATCACCGATACCGAATCACTCAACCAGGCCATTGCGTGGGCACGGCGGTCGGTTGAACTCAATTCCACCTTTTCACCGTACAACCAAGGTGTATTGGCAGCGCTGCTGCTAAAAACCGGAGATCGTAAACAAGGTATCGTAGAAGCCAGGAAAGCCCTGAAAACCATGGAAATCATCGAGGAAACAACGGACGTAACGCTGTATTTACGGCAGAAATTAGCGGAAATCGGAGAAAAATAAAAGAGGTCTTGTTTGCAAGCAGTCCCTTGTTTCAGATTGGGACAAGGGCTGTTTTTGGGAATGCGACTGAATCAGATAAGAGTATATGAAAAACGTCCTGCTATTACTCGCCGATGGCTTCGATGCCCGGGAAGCAAACGCATTCATCAACGTGATTTGCTGGGCCTACCTGGAAATGGAGCCATCCACCCGGCTGTCCACCTGCGG
>JBBCJB010000011.1:0-9631 GCA_037190485.1 Parapedobacter sp. | reverse complement strand
CCGGGTATGGCTGCGCCGCTCGGAGGTGGAAAAGCACTTCGGCGATTATACGCTCTTTAAAGGCAAGGAGAGGAAAAAGCCCTGAATAGGCATATCCTTCCAGCCGGAAAGCATACTACGGAGCCCGGAAAGCGTACTCCTGAGAAGCGTTGGGGTGCTGCATCGGTTCCCAGGGGTACGCCTTTGGAGCAATGTGATGCCCCTGCGCGTCTCCGTGGTACGCCTGCACGGTAAAGGAGGACCTTGGGGTCGGAAGGGGTACTCCTTTGAAGCCATGCGATACACCTGGGCGTCCACGGGATACGCTTTTGGAGCAAAGGGATACTACGGAGCGTTCCAGGAGTATCCCTTCGCGTTCCAGGAGTGATCCGGGAAGATTTTGGGATGCTACCGTGCTTCCGGGGAGTAGGCTTCCGGCGCTCCGTGATGCTCCGGAGATGCCTAGGGATACCCCTTCGGCTCCAAGGGCTACTGCAACCTGTCAAAGGAGTACCCCTGGAGTGCCAGGCGTACTACGGGGCAGCAAAGGAGTACTCCTTTGCGTTCGAAACATACGCCTACCGGGCAAAGGGGTACCGCATGGCCCGGCAACTTCGGGCATGTGGAGGCAACATGCCCGAGGATGCCTGCTTAGGCCCCCGTTTTCAGGCCAAGATGCCCTAAAGTACCCTAAAGTGCCCGATAATTCGATTGCCGGCAGCCTAATTCGCAGTTTTGTTGTAAGATATGAAACAGTAGTTTAATCATTCACAATTAAAAACAAAGAACCATGTTTACACCAAGGGTTTATTCGGATTATTCACGCCTCAGCGATGCCGACCTGGCCACGCTGGGCGGCAAGACGCTGACCGACATGACGGGCAACGCGAACTTCCCGGATCCGGTACCGGAGGTCACGGATTACTCCGCGGCGGTGAACGACTACCGCACCAAGCACGAGGCGGCGGTCGAGACCCGGGGCAAATTCGCCACCACGGCCAAGGGCATCGCCCGGTTGCACCTGTTGCAGCAGATGAAGCGGCTGGCCTCGTACGTGAACTTCACAGCCGATGGCGACGCCAACAAGCTGGTGAGTTCGGGGTTCACGCCGATCCCGCCACCGGAGGCCAACACGGTACCCGGCGTGCCGCTTTGGGTGCGCGTAAGGCGCGGACCGCAGAAGGGGCAGCTGGCGATGGACTGCGCCAAGGTGAAGCACGCCTGGCAATACGAATACCAGGTCGGGCGGAAGCTCGGGGAGGAGGGGCCGATCGCATGGGAAGCGGCCATCCACCGGACCACGCGCTCAAGGCCCAACACCATCGCGGGGCTGGAAAGCGTGAAGACGTACTGGGTGCGCGTACGGGCCATGAACGGCCACGGTACGGGAGATTGGTCGGAGCCCGTAAGCGGCTCGACGGAGTAAGGGACAGCTTGGTCATGGGCACGGGCAGCGGCACGCTGCTCAGTGCCCCGGCCTTCATCAACACGCACGACGTGCTGAAGACGGTCATCCTCGCGGCCATCGGTGCGGTGGTGAGCTTCGCGGTGAGCTGGATGTTGCAAAGGTTAGGGCGGAAGCGCCGGTGAATCACCCCACGATATCGCCCAGCTGGAACATCGATAAGTACAGGGCGATCAGGATAAGCCCCATGAACACGATGATGACGGCTCCAGCAGGGCCGATATCTTGCCCCGCCGGTTGGAAACCCGGTTTCGTCGCGGTCAATCGCCAGTTCGTCGGGTATTTTTTGAATATCGACCGACACTTCCCAATTTGTGCCCGTATTAAGGAAACGATATTGAATGGAACGAGACGGCTTGAATACCCTCATCAGCAAGGACCTGATCGTGGTGCGTAACCAACGGCGGTTTTCCCAGAATGAAATGGCCACGACCCTGCGGTTCAGGCGCCCTCCTATAACCGGACGGAGAGCGGCAAGGATTGGGTGCGCAGGCGTTTTTGTAAGTCAATCGAATCTTTGGGGTACTAAATCTATTCGGACATGCCAAGAAAACTAAAAGCTACGCTACTCAAGAACCTGAAGAAAATCCGGGAGGATCGGTCGCTGTCCCAAAAGAAGGTCGCTGAGGGCCTGGGCATCGCCCAATCGTATTACTGCGACATGGAAAACGGCATCTCGGAAATCAGTGCCGTCCGTTTGTGGCAGATTTCCAAGTTGCTTGATGTCGATATGGAGAGTTTCTTCGATGAAGGTCAGGTACGGAATGCTGGCAATGACCGATTACGCCAACGATTGGAGTCCATGGAATCGAAAGTTAAACACCTGGAACTGTCATTGAAATCTGCACCAGGCGAAACGCCGAACTGGCAGATAACCCCTTGAACTTTCCTGGGCCTACCATCCATTTTACGCCGCTACGCGTTTGGCGGGAATTGCCTGTTTTACTTTGTTTTATCTGAATACGCCAAAATATCGGGATTACCGATTGAAAAAATCGGGGATACCGATTGAAATAATCGGGATTACCGATTGCGGAAATTTGGAGAAGTGGTTTTGGGATAGGTAAATTGTAGGCAGGAAGGTGCAAGGGAAATATAGAGGTCAAAAACAGGAATTACTGTGCGGTACACTTTGAAATATCTAAAAGAAATAATATGAAGCGTTTTTTCTATTCACGTCTATTCGAAGCAATATGCCAACTGTTTCAAAAACCACTCACTCTATCATTGCTGTTTTTTTTCCTCCTGACGGCGACGTTTGCACAAATTCGTGAGCCCTATTTGTATTTCCCTTCTCCTACTGCGGCTGAGTTAGGTAATTATGGTAATACACCGGTATCGACTTTTACAGGTACAGCCGAAATAAGCGTTCCATTGTACGAATTGAAAACCAAGAATCTCATGGTTCCTATACAGTTAAATTATCGGACAAACGGGTTGTTGGCCAATAAAGCGGCTTCCAACGTGGGATTCGATTGGAGCCTATCTTGTGGTGGGTATATCACCAGGACAGTGAGGGGATTGCCTGATGATGGAGAGCAAACGCGTCGGAAAAAGTTTCCGGTAAACCTCGATGGGTTCAGTCTCAATACGTTGACCGCCGGCGAGCGAACGCAAATCGCAAACTACTTAATAGGATGGGACGATGGTTGTGACACGGAACCCGACATGCTAACGTTTAATGTAAACGGTTATTCCGGACAGTTTTACGTCGACCATGACGATAAGGTGGTTCTGGTACCACACCAAAAAATAGAGATAGAGTTTCCCCAGAAGTATAATACATTTAACATTACCACACCGGATGGCATCCGATATGTTTTCGCCGCAAGTGAGTATGCAGGCCTGTTAATGAATTCTTCTGCCACACATTATACGTTGGTTAAGATCGTACATCCGCAGGGAGACGAAATCCGGTTCTATTAATAAACCTTCCGGAAATTATTATTTCAAGAATAGTATCTTTCAGGTCGTTTCGTCTTTTACCCCAAGCATGTATAATGCCCCGCAGCCGTGTGACTATCAGCCCCCTTCCAGCGGAATCCCAAAGGCTTCAAAATCTTTTATTTTCACTGCGATATTGGATTCAATAGTTGCTGAAGGAAGTGGCAAGGTCGTTTTTTTGACCGAAAACGACAGGTTGGATTTGCCTGAGTTACGCGTTAAAGGATTGGAAGTATACAATGCCCAGGGCAGCCCGGTAAAGAAAATCGACTTATTTCATCATTCTCGAAATTCTACCGGATACAGTAATAGTGTGGCGACTCAGGACAGCAGGGGGCCATCGTTCAATGAGGAAGATGTCAACTATCGCCTTTTTTTGGATTCCGTTGTTTTCAAGGAAACTGGTAATTCAAAAGCGTTCTCTTACAAATTCGAGTATAACGACCTGGGGTCATTGCCCATCAGGCTAACATATGCTCAAGATCACTGGGGATACTTCAACGGCGCTTCTAATTTCAACTTGTTCCCCAATAAAATTCCTACAGCCATAAAGACAGCAAGATTTCCCGGAGTATCAATGGACGCTGACAGGGAGCCGAATTGGCTTCATTCAAGAAAGGGAACAATGGCTCGTGTAGTGTATCCGACGGGTGGCTACTCGACGTTCGAGTATGGCCCGCACCAAGACGTCAATGGAAATTTTATAGGCGGAGTTAGAATATCCAAACAAACTGATTATGACAGGACAGGAGTGCAAGCCACGGCCAAGCTCTATTCCTATTCCCAAGGACAGAACAACCACTATCACAATTATACAAATCAATATTACGCCGGGTATGTGTTCACTAGCTCTTGCCATCCACCAACAACGCAGACCACATTTACGGTCTATCTAATGAGGTCGAGTGCTATGTACTTGCCCACCTTATCTTCCGCATATACGATCGGTTACCGCCAGGTGAGCATCAATCACGAACAGCCAGGTGGCGGGAGGGAAGAGCATGAGTTTCAAGTAAGCATGGACAATTATGATGTGCTGACGATGTATGGGCAATTTTACATGTTTCAGCATCCAATGACAAATTTTGGATGGAATACCGGGCAAAAGCTGTTTGAGCGATACTTTAACGAAGACGGTATACCAGTAAAGTATGTAAAATATGATTATGTCGTTGACCCAAGGCATTATGGTGATAAATACTTCGCTGCAGTGGAACAATTTTATCCAGTCTCGCCTGTTTACAATTACAATAGAATAAGCGAACACTTTAATGTCAGTAGGTATGCCATCCTATCGAAGTGGCAATACCTGTCGGCCAAAACAGAGACGGTTTTTGATGTGAATGGCCAAAACCCAATGATCACGCAGACCAATTATTACCATGATAATTTGGTACATACACAGCGAACCCGTGTTTCCGAACAGCTTAGCGATGGCAGTAGGGTGGTTACCCACACGAGCTATCCGCACGACTATACGGATTCAGTAAACTTTATCGGCGAAATGAAACAGGGACACTTGATTGGCTACGCGATTGAGCAGTTGAAATACAAAGAGGTTGGCACTACACGAACCGTTCTTTCGGGCAGCATCACGACGTATAAACCGGGAGGGAAAGGGTTGGCAGATCAAGTTCATATGTTTGAGACGCTAGCCCCGCTCGCGCAATCTTCCTTCAAGTTCAGCAATCGTACTTTAGGTCAGCTGCCCCCTTCCCAGGGAGCAAATACAGTTTTCGGCCGGGACACGCGATACCAACCTCGAATTACCTACAACGACTACGACGACAAGGGCAACCTGCTGCAGGTGACCGAGACTGGCGGTCCGTCCACGGTCTACCTGTGGGGCTATAACGGTCAATATGCTGTCACCTCTGCGAAGAATGCTACACCGGCCGATATAGCCTATGCTGGCTTCGAGACGGCTGACAAGGGCAACTGGGCGTACACAGGCGCCACGATTGAGGACGATACGGCCCCGACCGGCAAACGGGTGTACCGGTTGAACGGAACGGCCACCAACCTCCAGAAAACGGGGCTCACCTCCACGCGTAGCTACCTGTTGACCTATTGGGCCAAGAGCGCCTCGGCGACGGGCATCAGCGGGGGCACAGCGATAGCCATGCGCAGCAAAGGGGGATGGACGCAGTACCGGCGCGTGGTCACGAACGTTACGTCGGTCACGATAACCGGAACGGGCAACCTGCCAATCGATGACGTCCGCATCCACCCGCTCGAGGCCTCGATGGACAGCTACACGTATGACCCCCTGATTGGGATGACCAGCCACACGGACGCTTCGGGAACTGTCTTTTACTATATTTATGACGACTTCGGGCGCCTGAAGGAGATCAAGGACCTGAACGGGCACGTGGTGGAGGATTACAGGTACAACTACCGGACGAACTAACGGGAACCAGCCATGTCAGCGACGAAACAAATATTCAGCCATAGGGTTAGGAGGATAACCCCGATAGCGGTAACAATAACGGTCCTCTGCGCCTGCTTTTCCGTATCCCTTGCCCAGGAAGAAGGCCACCCCGACAGCGTCATTGTCGACAGCATGCTTGCCGTGCAGCAGCCGATGGGGGGTATGATGGCCCCGATGGCCTTGCCCAGCCCGCCAAACATCAGCTACTCGGTGCCTTCGACATTGCAGGTCGGCGTCTCGGTGAGCTACGCCCCCACGAACACGGGTGGGGCTGTATACGCTGACTGGGACCTGACGGACTTCGTCGGCTCGGGCGCACAGGGCTACGTGAACGGCACGGACGCATCGGCGGTCTTCCATTACCCGTCGGGCATCGTCTCCGACGGCTCGGGCACGCTTTATGTCGCCGAAGGGCGCAACCACGTGATCCGGAAGGTCACCTCCGCGGGTGTGGTGACCACCTTCGCCGGCAGCGGTACGGCGGGCTCGGCCAACGGGACGGGCACGGCGGCCAGCTTCAACTACCCGATGGGGCTTGCGCTCGACGGCTCGGGCAACCTGTACGTGGTGGACCGGAACAACCACCGCATCCGGAAGATCACCCCCGCAGGGGTGGTGACCACGCTTGCGGGCTCCACGCAGGGCTTCGCCAACGGGACGGGCACGGCGGCGCGCTTCAATGCCCCGGCCGACATCGCGCTGGACGCGGCGGGCAACGCCTACGTGACCGACGAGCAGAACCACCGGCTGCGGAAGATCACGCCGGCCGGGGTGGTCACCACGCTCGCGGGCTCCGGCACCCAGGGCAACGCCAACGGCACGGGAACGGCCGCGCAGTTCAACGTCCCGCAGGGGCTTTCCATCGACGGTTCGGGCAACCTGTACGTCGGGGACCAGGTGGGCAACCAGATACGGAAGGTAACGCCCGCGGGTGTAGTTACCTCGTTCGCGACGAATGTAACACGGCCTATTTCGCTTGAGCGGGACGCCTCGGGCGACCTGTACGCGGGCCTGCTGGGCCATCGGCTTGCGCGAATCAGTACCGCCGGTACAGTTACGATTGTCGCCGGTACGGGTGTTGCCGGTACGGAGAACGGCCCTCCGCTCTCGGCGCAGCTCAACTTCCCTGGCGGGATCGCGTTCGACCCGCAGGGCAACCGGTTCATCGCCGACATGTGGAACAACAAGGTACGCAGGATGGGCACCGGCCAGGGCTACGCTATCAGCCCGGCCCTGCCCGCAGGGATGACGTTCAACCGGACCACCGGCGTGATCGGTGGCACGCCCACGGCCACTTCGCCTTCCACGACCTACACGGTGACGGCCCGCAACGCGGGCGGCAGTTTCCCGCGGACGGTGACCTTCTCGGTGGGGGCAGGGGCATTCAGCAGCAACTGGAACTACATCCTGAAGACCACCTACCTGGGGCGATATACATCGGTCCAAGCCGACCCGCCGATCGATTCGGCGATGCGTGACATCACCTACTTCGACGGGCTTGGCCGTCCGGTGCAGGAAGTCGGCGTCAAGGCGACACCGAACAAAGACAAGGACGTGGTCACCCCGATCGCCTATGACGGATTCGGCCGGCAGGACAGGGACTACCTGCCGTATGCGACCGCCACGGGGCTGGGCGGCGCGTTCAAGTCGAATGCGGTGACGCAGCAGGCCGGTTACTATTCAAGCGCGACCACCGTCCCGGCGGGCCAGTCGGCGACGTCGCACGCCTTTTCCCAACGGAAATACGAGGCCAGCCCATTGAACCGTGTGCTGGAGCAGGGTTTCCCCGGTGCGGCATGGCAACCGGCCACGACCCGTGGCACGACCGGCCGCACGGTGGCTACCGAGTACGCCACGAACAATGCGTTGGCTCTGAGCGATTCGACCACCCGTCGGGCACTGCGCTACGGGGTCACGCTGAACACGGCCGGTGTGCCGACGCTTACCGTGAACGGTGTCTACCCCACCGGCGAGCTTTACGTCACGGTGGCCAAAGGCGAGAATTGGATTGCCGGGCGGCTTCACACGACCGAGGAATACACCGACAAGCAGGGGCGCGTGGTGCTGCGGCGTACGTTCACCACGGCCACGGGCGCCGCCGGCATCTTGAGCACCTATTACGTGTACAACGACCTTGGGCAACTGTCATTCGTGCTGCCGCCTGGGCGAGATGCGGAGTTCAACCCGGACTCGGGGTCATTGCCCACGCCCGCTGCGATGAACAATTTCGCCTACCAATACCGGTATGATCGATGGGGCCGGATGTCCTACCGCCGGCTGCCGGGCGGCGGGGCCTGGGAGAACTACAACTACAGCAAGGTGGGCTGGCTGGTGTTCCACCAGGACAGCCGCCAGCAGCTGGAGACGTACGCGGGTCTCACGCCTGGGCATTACCACACGTTCCACAAATACGACGGGCAGGGGCGCGTGGTCATGAAGGGCATCGAGCGGGGCCGGGGCGCCAATACCCGCGAAGAGATAGAAGGGTACCTCCAGGGCCATTTCTACCAATGGGAGGCACGGAGCGACGCTCCCGGTAACCTGGAAGGCTATACGAACAACAGCATCCCGCAGAACTCGTCGAACTTCGACATCCTGGAGGTGAACTACTACGACCGTTACACGGGTATCCCCGACCTGCCGCACAACCAGTCTGGGAGCTACAGCGGGATGACGCACGGCAAGCTGGTGGCCAGCAAGGTTAAGGTGCTAGGTACGGCGGATTACCTGTGGACGGTGTACTACTACGACAACAAGGGCAACTTGGTCAGGGAATGGAAGCAGCATTACCTGGGCGGGACCAAGTCGGCCACGAAATTCGACGACATCCTCCGCGAATACACGTTCAGCGGCCAGTTGAAAAAGGAGACGCGCAAGCACCACAGGACGAATGACATCAATACTGAAGTGACGGTGCTGACCGAATACGACTACGACCACCGCGGGCGGCAGACGCACACGTGGAAAACGGTCAACCCCGTGCCTGCGAACCCTGAGTATGGGCGGACGCTGATTGCCAGGAACACGCTCAACGAGGTGGGACAGCTGCGGGTTAAGAATTTGCACAGCACCAATAGCGGCACGAGTTTCGGGCAGGCCATCACCTACGGCTACAACGAGCGGGGCTGGCTCCGTTCCGCCAGCGGCGGCCTGTTCCGGCAGACCCTCCGGTACGCCGATACCGCGGCCAATCCCCAGTACAACGGCAACATCGCCCACCAGGTGTTCTCGCGACGTGGGATGACCGGCACCCCGCCCGCGTGGCTGACCGAGACCTACAGCTACCGGTACGACGGCGCGAACCGGCTGATCCAGGGGGCGATGGGCACGGCGGGCCAAAAGGGCCGGGAGACGCTGACCTATGACCGCAACGGCAACATCCGGTCGTTGCAGCGCACCGATGCCGCGGGCGCGCTGGTGGACAGGCTGCGGTACGATTACATGGACGGTACCACCAGCTGGGGCAACCGCCTGCGGGCCGTTCACGACTCGGTCACCACGACGGTGGCGGGCGACCCTTACCAGCTGCCCGGGCTGACCCAGTACACCTACGATGCCAACGGCAACGTGAAGACCCGGCAGAACACCAACGCCACGCACAACACCAACAACATCACGGCCACGACCTACAATTACTTCAACCTGCCGCAGGCCGTCACGGCCAACGGCACGACGGTGAGTTATGTCTATGACGGCCGGGGCAGGAAGCTGCGGAGCGTGAACGGGGTGGGCACGCAGACGCGCGACTACGTCGACGGCATCGAATACGTTGGCGGGAGCACCATGGAGCTCATCCACCACGAGGAGGGGCG
>JBBCJB010000010.1:0-309798 GCA_037190485.1 Parapedobacter sp. | reverse complement strand
GGACTGGATGCCGGGGGTGATCATCGCCAGCCTGCTGTTCACGGCCAGCTGGGGCTACCTGGTGTACACGGGCAACGTGAGCAGCATCTGGCCGCTGTTCGGCATCAGCAACCAGCTGCTTGCGGCGTGCGGGCTGATCGTATGCACCACGATGCTCATCCGGCTCAACCGGGGCAGGTACGCCCTGTGCGCGGCCATCCCCGGCGTGTTCATGGCCATCATCACGTTCTGGGCGGGCTACGTGCAGGTGATGGACATCTACCTGCCCAAGGGGCAGTACCTCTTGGCCAGCCTTGCGGTGCTGGCCATGGCATTGATGCTCATCGTGTTCGTCGGCGCCTTCCGCAAGTGGTACCGATTGCTGGGCATGCCGGCCACCAAGACCGACAGCTACGGCGAGACGGTGAAGGAGGTAGTGGGGTAGACTATGCTATTACCAATCGGAGACGATAACCGCGACCGTAGGTCGATTCCGTTCGTGAATTACCTGCTGATCGCCGCGAACATCCTGGTGTTCGTGTTGTACCAAGGATTCGGCTATAACCTGCCGTTCACGTTCGCTTACGCGATCATACCGGCCGAGATCCTGACGGGCAGGGACATCGTGACCGAAAGCCAGTTGATCCTGGATCCGCTGTCGGGCGAACGGTTCGAGCTACCGGGGTTGCAACCTACGCCGATACCGGTGTGGCTCACGCTCATCACGGGCATGTTCATGCATGGCGGTTTGGCCCATTTGGCCGGTAACCTGTTGTACCTTTGGATATGCGGCGACAATGTCGAAGATCGCCTGGGACATTTCAATTACCTGTTGTTCTACCTGCTATGCGGGGTGCTGAGCGGCTTGGCCCACGTAGGGAGCACCTGGTTTTTCGGGCAGGACCTCCTGACACCATGCTTGGGCGCATCAGGGGCCATCTCCGCCGTGTTGGCGGGATACGTGGTGCTGTTTCCGCGCAAGCGCATCGTGTTTTGGTTTTTCTTCTTCGTATTCACGGTACCGGCAATCGTGGCCATTGGCCTGTGGTTCCTCTTCCAGGTGAGCAACGGCCTTGGCGCCTTGGGCGGCGAGCAGGCCGGCGGGGTAGCCTATGCCGCCCACATCGGCGGGTTCATCGCCGGGTTGTTCCTGATCAGGTCGTTCGAAAGGAGGCGCCGGAGGTACGCCTAGCCCTGGCCCAAGAAGCCAACCACTTTGTCGGCGAGGACGTCGGCGATCTTGAAATAACTCTCAACCGACCACCCGGCCACATGCGGGCTCAGGATAACGTCTTGTCGGCTGATGAGTGGGACGAACCAGGGTTGCCCGGCCAACCCCGGGAATTTCTCGACCGGAAGTACGTCAAACGCGGCACCGAGTACCTTGCCTGCCTCGAGGGCCTTCAAGATGGCGGTTACCTGCACGATTTCCCCCCGCGCCCCATTGAGGAAAAAGATGGGCTTGCGGAAATGCAACAGGTATTCATCGTCTACCAAGCCGCGGGTTTCTTGCGTGAGGGGGATGTGCAAACTGAGCACGTCGGCACGCTTCACGACTTCTTCCATGCTAACTTCCGTGGCGTACGCATCGCTGAAGCCCGACTTGTATTTATCATACGCGATGACCGTAACCCCGAAGCCCGATAGTTTGCGGGCCATGGCCTGCCCGTTGTTGCCGTAGCCGATGAGTGCAACGGTGCGTCCGCCCAACTCCAGGCCGCGGTTTTCCTCGCGCCGCCATAAGCCGTTTTTCACTTCGCTGTTGCCGCGGGTGAGGTTGTTCATCAGCGAGAGCAACATGCCAATCAGGTGTTCGCCCACCGCATCGCGATTGCCCTCGGGCGCGTTGAGCAACGTGATGCGTTTGTTCAGTGCATAGCCCTCATCGATATTGTCCATGCCCGCGCCGCCACGGGCAATGAATTGCAGGTGTGGCGCGGCATCGAGGAACCCGGCGTCGACCTTGAATTTGGAACGGATGACGAGCCCGGTGTAGCCGGGAATGCGCGCAAGCGCTTCGTCTTTTCCGATGGTAGGCAGGTAGTCGAACGCGATACCCGCCGAATGGAGCTTGTCCATGAAGACCGTATGGATGTCATCCACGATCAATACGTTGGTGGAAGGAAGGGTCATAGTTTCTGAGCGATTGTATTCGTTAATTGGACAAAATCGGCCACCGATAGCCGTTCGGCGCGGAGGTCGTAATAGGGGCTCTCGCCCAGGTTGGCCTTCGGCACGATGCCCGCCAGCGCGTTGCGCAGCGTCTTGCGCCGCTGGTTGAACCCGGCTTTCACCACGCGCCAAAAGAGTTTCTCGTCGCAACCGAGTGTTTCCGCTTCGCGCCGCGTAAGGCGGATGACGCCCGAAAGCACTTTGGGAGGCGGGTTGAAGGCGCCGGCCTTGACCGTGAACAGGTATTCGACGGCATAATAGGCTTGCACGAGTACGCTGAGTATGCCGTATTCCTTGCCGCCGGGCTGGGCCGCGCAACGCTCGGCCACCTCTTTCTGGAACATGCCTACCACTTCCACCACACGCGTACGTTCTTCGAGCACCTTGAAGAGGATCTGCGAGGAGATGTTGTACGGGAAGTTGCCGATGATGGCCAACTGGCCGGAGAAATAAGCCCCGAAATCCAGGCGCAGGAAATCGCCCTGGATGAGCCTTGGCCCCAACTGGGGGTAGCGGTCGCGCAGGTAGTCGATAGACTCGGCATCGATGTCTACCAACGAAACGGTGTAGTGCCGATCGTGCAACAGGAAGTCCGACAGGACGCCCATGCCCGGACCCACCTCCAGTACGGCCGTGTAGCCCAGCTGCGGACGCAGCGCATCGACGATCTTCGCGGCCGTATTTTTATCCGTCAGGAAATGTTGGCCCAAATGTTTCTTTGCGCGGACGTTATTCATGAATAACCGGGATTTGCGGCAAAGATAACAATTTGTTTCGAAGCGCCTGCCCAACAAAAAAGCCCCGGGAGCATGGTCCCCGGGGCTTGCCATCGCAATGGCGGAGTTTAACTAAACGCTAAAAGGTGAAGTCGATGCCGGCGCTGACGAACCGGTCCAAGCCCACGCGGATGCCTTGTGGGCTGCGTGAAGCGATGTAGCGCTCGTTGGTGAGGTTCTTGCCCGACACATTGAACGTGAATCGCTTGTTCAACGTGTAGTACAGGGTGCCTTCCAATACATAGCGTGCGCTTAGCGCGCCCGTGGTGCCGTCCAACGACGCTTGCTCGGTGTTGTTGCCGTCTTGGTATTGCTTGCCCACGTAATTGCCCGACACGCGCAACCCCAAGCCATTGTTCAGGGCAACGCTCACGTAATTGTTGAACACGATTTTGGGAGCGTACGGGAGGAAGTTGTCCACCACGCGCTCGATGACATCCCCTTCAACGGCAGCATCGTCGTCGGCGAACCGGGCGTCGGTGTAGGTGAACGAGCCGCCGATGACCACCGATTGGGTCGAGCCCAAGGCCTTGGCCAGATCGAAATCGATACCGAATTCACCACCGATGTGTTTGCTCTTCCCGCCATTGGCGAAGCCGCTGCCCGCCGTGGCGAGCAACACCGGGATCTGTTGGTTCTTGAAGTCCATGTAGAAGAACGTAGGCGAGAAGTGTAGGTAGTCGCCCACGGCTATGCGGGCACCGAGTTCGTAGTTCACGCTTTCTTCCTTGTCGATTTCGTCCACCGCGCCGCTGGCATCCAATGCGCTTTTCAATTCGGGCGGGGCGAAACCCTTGTGCACGCCAGCGAACAACGCGACCTGTTCGTTTATCGCGAAATTGAGCCCCGCGCCCGGGATGAAGGCAAACACGCTGCGTCCGTGCGTTACGTTGCTGTTGTTATCCCCGGCGTTGAACAATTCCCGCTTCATGTCGTAATTTTCCAGGCGGATACCCAAATTGGCCGAGAGGCGGTCGGTAAACCTGAACTCGTTGACCGCATACACGCTGGCTGCAAAACCATTGCGCTCCTCGTTGCTGCGATTGTCGCCGTTGAAGGCGTCGGGAATCGTGGTGTGGATAGCCTGCTCGTAGGCCGTTTCCCACAACGCACGGACGCCGGTCTTGAGCGTATTGGCTACGTTGAAAAGGCTGTGCTGGATGTCGAACCGTGGTTCGACGCCCTTGACCACGTACTGCCGATTGCGCCAGCGCGAGGTCTCGCGGAAGAAAATGGAACTGCCGTCGGTAGCCGATGGGCTGCCGATGATGCGCTCGTACGTCCGCGAAGCGCTGGGCGTGCGGTCGAAGTCTTGCCTGCGCCAGTTCCGGCGGATGTAGTAGGCAAATGCATTGGTCTGCAACTGCACGCGGTCGCTGATCTTGTAGCGGTGCGTGAGCGATGCGTTGTATTTGTCAAGCAGCATCAGGTCATGGGGGGCGATGGTCTCTTGGTCATGCCCGCCGGCATCGTACATCGCCTGGGTGATGCCCACATAGGTGGAGTTCGACTCTTCGCCAAAGAAGCCCACTTTGAAGCCCAACTGCGAGCGTTCGCTGATGTTGAAATTGAATTTACCGCTCACGTCATTGATCTTGAATCCCAACGGACCGAGATTATCCGCACGCTTGTGGTTATACGTAAGCAGGTATCCCGCGTTGCCGACCGTATTGCCATGGCTCGCATAGCCTGAGAAAAAGCCACCGCCACCGGCATTGATCTTGATGCGGTTGGTGAGTGTCTCGGGCGGGTTGGCCGTCACGAAGTTGATGACACCGCCGATGGTTTGCGGCCCAAAAAGGAGCTGGCCGCTGCTTTTCAGGATTTCGACGCCTTCCATCTTGTCGATCAGCGGGCTGAAGTACATCGCGGGTTCTCCATAGGGATTCAAGGTGATGGGCACGCCGTCTTCCAACACCAGGATGCGCGATGTACGTTGGGGATATAGTCCACGGATACCGACATTCAACCGGAGGCTAGCCGGATCTTCGTCCACCACGTGCAGTCCAGGCACCTTCCGCAAGGCATCCGCTGCACCGATGGGTATCGTGGTGCGTAGGTCTTTCGACGTGAGCACGTTCACCGTGCCCGGTATGTTCCTGAAAACGCGCCGATCGTCTTTGCCCACGACCTCGATCTGCGGGATGGGGATGGTGTCCGTATCGTGTTTCGGGAGCTCCGCCGCCGTTGAACAAAAGCTGACACCGCCCATGGCGAGCAACGCCAAAACACCTGCCCGTTTTTGGATTGTCAAATGTTTTTGTATCTTTACCGTCATTGTTATTTGTAATTAATCTGAATAATGCTGCAAAAATAGGTGCTGACACTTACTCATTTTGGAATTTTTGTTACGCATAACGTAAAAAATGGATGGGCGTGAGCGATAAAGGAGTTCCTCGATTCGACAAAAAGCGCTTCAACGAGGCGGTATCGTTCAGTTTCGACATCCGCGATGCCTGCTTGCCCGAACCGACCGAGCACAGCAACAGCTATACCACCTACAACGGGCACGAATTGGATGTCTATGAGGTTTTTTCGGCCGATGGTACGCACCTCTTTCACGCGAAGGTCAATTCGCACAACAATGGCAACATCCGCATACTGGCCAACGAACCTTATGTATTGTTCGTGTTCGCGATCCATCATGCTCGACACTTCCAACTGCACGGACGACCCGAACCGGCCGTGGTCGTCAATGAATTGAAACACCATGCGTTTTATATGCAGGCCGGCCATTCATTGCATGTGCAGTGGGCTTCGGCCACGGGTATAGAGTACATGGAAATCAGCATCGCGGTCGACCAGCTGCTTGGCATCCTGCCCGAACGGCATTTCCTGCACGCCACGTTAGCGGTGGCGAAGCAGGCAAGTACATCCTGCTCCTTGTACCCGCGCAGTTTGCCCATCTGGCCCCAATTGAAGACGGTGCTTTACGAGATGACTTACAATCGTTTCCGGGGGTTGACCAAGACGATGTACATCAAGGCGAAAGTCATGGAAATGCTGGCCATCCAGCAGGCCAAGGTCGAGCGACTCGGTGATGCATCCGGCGACCACGCAACCCTTTCGCCACAGGAACGGGAGAAGGTGCTGCATGCGCGGGCCATTATCCTTGAACACATCCAGGCCCCCCTTTCGTTGAACGAACTCGCCCATCGGGTCGGCACCAATGAATGCTACCTGAAAGCACACTTCAAACAGGTCTTTGGTACCACCATCTATGGATACATCAATCAAACCAAAATGGAGCGGGCCCGCAAATTGCTGAAAAGCAAGGATAAAAAGGTTTCTGAAATCGCCCATATGGTTGGGTATAAACATGCTGCCCATTTCACCGCGGCATTCAAGAAGCATTTTGGGTATACGCCCAATAAAATCAGTGTCTTGTTCGCAAGTGTCGGCGAGTCAGTCGATTGGGGTTTAATCGTGTGCCTGATGCCCTGAGATTTGGTAGATTTTCCTATTTTTGGGCAGTTTTAAACCAGCAAGCGCACGGATATGAGCGACAAACTGAAAATAGGGATTTCCATCGGCGACGTGAATGGCATCGGAATGGAGGTGATCATCAAATCGTTGCTCGACAACCGGATATTGGAGTACTTCACACCGATTGTCTATGGAAATACCAAGGTGGCCTCATTTCACCGTAAAGCATTAAATATCAACGATTTCAGTTTTCAAATCATCCAGTCGGCCGATCAGGCACACGGCAACCGCGCCAACATGATCAACTGTTGGCAGGAGGATGTCAAGATCACGCTTGGCGAGCAGAACGAGATCGGCGGCAAGTATGCGTTTATCTCGTTGCAACAGGCCGTGGACGATTTGTTGGAAAACAAGATCGACGCCTTGGTGACGGCGCCCATCAATAAGCACAATATCCAGCAGGAAGGCTTCGATTTCCCGGGCCATACCGAATACCTGCAAGCCCGGGCAGGGGGCAGTGATGCGTTGATGTTCATGGTCAGCGATGAGCTGCGCGTGGGCGTGGCCACGGGACACATACCGGTAAACGCCATCGTACCCAACCTTTCCGTTGCGTCCATCGTCTCCAAGCTAACCCTGATGAACGCCTGCCTGAAGCAGGACTTTTGGATACGGAAGCCGAAAATAGCGGTGTTGGGATTGAATCCCCACGCAGGCGACCACGGGCTGATCGGTACGGAGGATGAACAGATCGTGGCTCCCGCCATCGCACAGGCCAAGGCGGCGGGTGTTTTTTGCTTCGGACCGTATCCCGCAGATGGTTTTTTTGCCTCAGAGACGTATACCAAATTCGATGCGGTACTGGCCATGTACCACGATCAGGGCCTCATCCCCTTCAAGCACATCGCCTCGCGTAGCGGTGTAAACTTCACGGCGGGCTTGCCGGTGGTGCGCACATCGCCCGACCACGGTACGGGATACGATATCGCTGGCAAGAACGTCGCGTCCGAGTTCTCGTTCCGGGAAGCATTGTTCGCAGCGGTTCACATCGTAGCACGCCGGCGGGAACAGAAAGAATTGACAGCGAATCCGCTGGCCACCAAACGCCTGTCGCGCGATAGGGACTAACGGTTATGGAAGAATTTTTGCAACATCCCGCGTTCGCCGTGTTGCGTGACGTAGCCGAGGATTCGCAAACGGAATGCTATGTGGTGGGTGGGTATGTCCGCGATAGCATCATGGGGCGCGATTTCAAGAACGATATCGATGTCGTGGTGGTAGGAAGCGGCATCGCGTTCGCCAAACGCGTGGGCGAGCGGTTGTCGACCAAGGTTACCGTCTACAAGAATTTCGGGACGGCCATGCTTACCCATGGGCCGCTGCAAATCGAATTCGTCGGTGCCCGCAAGGAATCGTACCGGATGGATTCGCGCAAGCCAATCGTTGAGGACGGTACGCTGCAAGACGATCAGCACCGTCGCGATTTCACCATCAATGCGATGGCATTGTCGCTCAATAAGCCCGATTTCGGGCGTTTGCTCGATCCCTTCAACGGACTGGCCGACATCCAGCACCGCCTCATACGCACCCCGCTCGACCCCAATGAAACCTTCTCGGACGATCCATTGCGCATGATGCGGGCCATACGGTTTGCCACGCAACTGGATTTCAAGATCGACCGCTCGGCGATGGAGGCGCTCAAGGCGAATCGCCAGCGGATCCGCATCATTTCAAAGGAGCGCGTCATCGACGAGCTGAACAAGGTGGTCTTGGCCCCCAAGCCTTCCGTGGGCTTCAAGTACCTGTTTGATACCGGGTTGCTGGAGTTGGTTTTTCCCGCCATGGCCAACCTGCACGGGGTGGATATCATCGACGGGAAGGGGCATAAGGACAATTTTTACCATACCCTGGAAGTTTTGGATAATGTGGCGCTAACAAGCGATGACCTGTGGCTGCGGTGGGCGGCCATCATGCACGATATCGCCAAACCGGCCACCAAGCGATTCGATAGGCATCACGGCTGGACGTTCCATGGCCACGAGGATAAGGGGGCCCGGATGGTACCCAAATTATTCGCAGACCTCAAGCTGCCGCTTAACGATCGGATGAAATTCGTGCAGAAACTGGTGCTGCTGCACCTGAGGCCGATCGTATTGGCGCAGGATATCGTAACGGACTCGGCGGTGCGCAGGCTGCTGTTCGAGGCGGGCGACGACATCGATAGCTTGATGCTGCTCTGCCACGCCGACGTGACCACCAAGAACGAATTCAAGAAGAAGAAATACCGGCAGAATTTCGAACTGGTCAAACAGAAATTGAAAGATGTGGAGGAGCGCGACCAGATCCGGAATTGGCAGCCCCCCGTTACCGGCGAAGACATCATGGCGGCTTTCGGCCTGAAGCCGGGCAAGGAGGTGGGCGTGATCAAGAACGCGATCCGCGAAGCGATCCTGGAAGGCGACATCCCCAATACGCGCGAGGCCGCAAACGCGTTCATGCTGCGGAAAGGCAAAGAACTTGGATTGGGGTAGCGTATGTCGTTTCCCCGTGTCGGTCGGGTATTTCGTGTCTCATATTTCGTATTTCGTATTTAAATCAAGATATTCGCATCGGATTCATTTAAAACAAGGATATTAGAAGGAGTATCATGGCTATCTATCGGTTTAGGATTTCATTCGAAGACTATGACGACGTGATTCGCGAGATCGACGTATTGGCAAAACAAACGTTTTTGGATCTGCACCATGCGTTGCACAAGGCGTTGGGGCTCAAACCCGATGTTTCCTCGTCGTTCTATGTGAGCAATGACCAATGGAAGAAAGGTGTCGAGATCGCGTTCCTGCCCGATCGGCGCAAGGAGGAACAGGGCGTTGCGCTGATGGAGAATTCCAGATTGAGCAAGTTTGTCGACGATCCGCACCAAAAGTTCTATTATGTATATAATTTCGACAAACCCTTTGATTTCCACGTACAGCTGATCAAGATCCTGAAGGAAGAGGAGGGCAAGGAGTACCCAGCGCTCTTCAAGAGCGTCGGACTGCCTCCCAAGGCTGTCGGATCCACGATCGTGGCCGCCGAATCGTCGCGAAAGGGTGGCGGCGACGAGTACGACTTCCTGCAGGAAACGGAATACGGCATCAACGAGGAAGAAGATTTCGATATGCTGGACGGCGAGGAACAGGAAGGGGAAGTGGAAGAAGGCAAAGCCGAAGGAAACGCGGGATACGAGGACGACTATTAACCACGCACATGGCGGTGAAAACACTGGCCTGTGTAGTCGGGCCCACGGCCGTGGGCAAGACAGCCATGGCAGTCCGGTTGGCGAAACAAGTCGGTACAGTGATCATTTCAGCCGATTCGCGCCAATTCTACCGGGAGATGAACATCGGCACGGCCAAGCCCACTCCCGAAGAATTGGCTGCCGTAACCCACTATTTCATCGATTCGCACAGCGTCCGTGAAGACTATTCGGCAGGCGACTTCGAGCGCGATGCGCTGAAGTTGCTTGATGCGTTGTTCGCCACGCGCGACCTGGTGATTTTGGTAGGTGGTTCCGGGTTGTTCGTGGATGCCGTGTGCCGGGGGCTGGATGAACTGCCGAAGCCGCTGCCGGGTGTGCGCGACGGACTGAACCAGCTGCATGAACGCGAGGGTTTGCCCTATTTGCAGCACCGGCTGGCGGAGGTGGATCCGGTATACTACCGCGAAGTGGATATCCACAATCCGCAACGCGTGATCCGTGCGTTGGAGGTTTATGAGAGCACCGGCCGCCCCTTTTCTGACTTCAGGAAGAAGCAATCGGCCAATCGGCCCTACCGCATCGTAAAGGCGGGTTTGGATACCGATCGGGACCGCTTATATCAACGCATCAACGCTCGCGTAGACGCCATGATGTCACAGGGCCTGCTGGATGAGGTCCGCACGTTGTTGCCGTACCGCAATAGGCCGCCGTTGCTCACCGTGGGTTATGCCGAGTTGTTCGATTACCTAGACGGGCAGTGTACGCTCCAAGAGGCCATCGAACGCATCAAGCAGCACACGCGCAGGTATGCAAAAAGGCAACTCACCTGGTTCCGGAAAGATGCCGAGACCAGGTGGTTCGAGCCGGACGAATCCGAGCCGGTACTCGAATTCATCACGGCCGATGCCGACTAGTCAATAATGTAATTCCAACCGAATTCGTCTTCGATTCGGCCGTAACGCAAGTCATTCAGGTATTGCAATACCTTGTTCGAGAATTCGCGTCCGGCGGGATCGGGCAGGATATAGCGCCTGCCTTCGTAGCCGATTTCGCTGATCGGGGTGAGGGTAGCCGCGGTTCCCGCCGCGAAGGCTTCCGTAACGCTGCCGTTTTCGATGCCATCGATCAGTTCCTGCACCGATACGTTGCGTTCTTCGGCTTGATACCCCCAGCGGCGCGCGATTTCGATGATCGTGCGGCGCGTGATGCCATGGAGGATGGTTTCCGATGAGGGCGTGATGATGGTGTCGCCAACACGGAAAAGCAGGTTGGCCGTGCCGGCTTCTTCGATGTACTTGTGTTCCTTGGCGTCGGTCCACATCAACTGGTCATACCCTTCTTCCTGCGCCAACCGCGTGGGGTGGAGCGACAGGGCGTAGTTGCCCGCATTCTTCGAGAATCCGACGCCACCTGCCGCTGCACGGGTGAATTGGGTCTCGACCTTAAGCCGCAGGGGCTTGTTGTAGTACGCGCCAACCGGCCCGGTGATGATGATGAATTTGTATGAATTGGAAGGATGCACGCCCAAAGCCGCTTCCGTGCCGAACATGAACGGCCGGATGTAAAGCGACGAACCTGCTGCGGAAGGTATCCAGTCGCGGTCGATGTCGAGCAACGCCCTGAGCCCACCGACGAATATGTCTTCGGGTACTTCGGGCATTTCGAGCCGTAGCGCCGATTTGTTGAAACGGATGTTGTTTTGGTCCGGACGGAAGACACTCACGGTGCCGTCAGCGAATTTATAGGCCTTCATGCCTTCAAAGATGGCTTGGCCGTAATGCAGCGCGGAGGTGGCGGGGCTTAGCGACAGGTTGCCGTAAGGCACGATGCTTACGTCTTCCCAATGCCCGTTGGCCCATTCGGCCACGAGCATGTGGTCAGACAGGATCTGCCCAAATTTCAGGTTGTTGAAATCGACTTGCGGGAGCCGCGACTGCTGGGCATGCTCCACCCGGATTGCTGTTGTTGCCTCATTCATGATTGTAATGCTAAGGCACGCAAGTTAGCAAAAAAAAATCAGTTTCCTTCCGATCGATCGTCTATGGAGGCGTCTGGCGCGTTGCGTTTCACGGATTCGATGCCCTTGTCGCGGCCACCGGTCGATTCGTAGAGTTCGCTGGTGCCAATGACCTGGCCGTTGGCCGCCTTGAGGTTGAAAAATGCTTTGCCATTCTTGGCTTCCTTTCGCTCGTAACGACCGTCGTCGGGCGCGTTCTTGCGTACCGATTCGATGCCGTTCAAGCAGGAAGCCTTGGCGGCGTAGCCTTCGCTCGATAAAATCACCTCCCCGTTGCCGGCTTTGAGGTTGAACTGGAACTCTCCGTTCTTGCGCGTCGTGATCACGAATTTACCCATGATGTGTGAAGTTTAATGAACTGATACGGTTTTTATTACGATGCTAAGATAGGGAAAACAACGGTTTGAATGAAAAATAATTTTTCCTGGAGGGGGTAACAAATCACCCATGCTGCCGATATACGGGTATAATGGATTTATTCACTAAATAGAGCAATCATGAAAAAGTTTTTACGCGTTATATTGGCCATGTTGTTCGTGTGGCTGATATGGAATCATGCCACAAAGGCGCAGGAGCGCAATCCTTGGCAAGTGGGGCTGTTCGGTGGGGCGAGTGCCGCGCTGGGCACCTATCATGGCGACACGGCACAGGCCAGCCTGGGCTACGTTGGCGGATTGTTCGCCGACCACTATTTCCGCGGCGGGAACGTTGGCATTGGCTTGGATGCGCGCGTGTTGCAGCATCCGTTATGGGGTGGCGATAGCGTGTTCTTCCAGAATGGGTACTTCGCGACCACTTATCATACACCCAAGCGTTTCCGCCACGTCGCATTGGGCATCGGGCCGACTTACCGGTTCCAGACCGGCAGGTTTGGATTGGAGCTGTTCGCAAAAGGAGGGATCTTGTTCCAGCGATTCCCGGAACACGTACGGGAATTGGTGTATGAAACACGTGACGCGACGGGAGGCTTCACCACGCAATCGGTGGTGGTCAGGCAAACCGCGAATGCATCCAATGGTGTCCTGGCTTGGATGGGTGTGGGCGGCCTGCGCTTCAATTACGCATTCGCGCCCCGCTGGAGCGTGTTCGTGCAGGGCGATTACCTGACCGCGTTGGGCACACGATTCGGGGGTAAACCCAGTGAATTCTTCATGGAGGAGCGTGTGCCCATACAGCCGATCACCGAGGGGACGCATATGCAGGATCCCTATGTTTTCTTTGAAGATAAGCCCACGTTGAAAAGGACCTATACGCAGGCAGCGCATGCTACCGTGGGGGTGAAATATGCGTTTGGGCGCCGTCGCGAGGCCAGGCCTGCGGCTGCCAAACCCGTGGAGGCTGTCGAGGCCGTCGTTGCCGCGAAGCCGGGGCAACCAACCAGCAAGGACGTGGTGGTCGTGGTGAAGGATAAGCAGACCGGATTGGCATTGAGCGGCGTGAAGGTCATGGTGGTGGGCGACGGGATGGAGCACATCGCCACCACCGATGCCAACGGCCAGGCTGAACGGCTAACGGCCGTCCAGCCCGGTACGTATCGCATCACGGGTGATAAAAATGGCATCGCGGCAACTGCGGTCTCGTTGTCGCCCAGCGATTTCGAACGCAGCGGGAACGTGATTTACAAGGAGTTGCTGCATGACGATCCGCGGTTCACGCTGGTGGGCCAGACCGTTGAATGCGAGTCTGATGTGCCGTTGGCGGGAATCAATACCACGCTGACCAACGAAAGCTCCAATGGCAACATGAGCCAGGTGTCTGACGCCGAAGGCAAATTCATCTATCAATTGGACCAACAGCGCTCCTATCATGTGGTAGCCAACCAGGCCGGCAAGTACTCGCAGACCGAGCGGATCAGCACGGTGGGCCTGGATCGCAGCCAGACACTTTATGTAACCCTGAAGCTGGGGGTGTGCGCGTTGGAAACGGGGGCTTCTTGGGTGGTGAAGAACATCCTGTATGATTTCGACAAGAGCGACATCCGGGGCGATGCGGCACAGGTACTGGATAACGTGGCGAATATCCTCCAACGGAACCCGACGTTGCGCATCGAATTGTCTTCGCATACCGATAGCCGGGGCAACGATACCTACAACCTGCGGCTTTCGCAACGGCGGGCCGATGCAGCCGTACACTACCTGGTTTCCAAAGGCATCGACCGCGAACGGATGGTGGCCCGTGGCTATGGCGAGACGCGACTGATCAATGGTTGCGCCAACGGCGTGGAATGTGCCGAGGCAGATCACGAGCAGAACCGCCGGACGGAAATAAAGGTATTGAGTTACTGATGGAAAAGGCAAAGTTGGTCGGTAAACTGCTAGTCGGTTTCCTGGTGTTTGCGTTGAAATGGGCGTTTAGGACGCCGTAGTACCAGCCATCCGGTGCAGCCGATGGCGGCAAGGGCCAAGCCGAGGTAAAGCCCACGCCGCCATCGGCTTGGCCGTTGGAGGCCGATCTGGGCATCCAGGCCGGTGAACTGGAGCGACGCCCAATACCAAGGGTTCCGCGCCGAAGCCAACCGCGAAGCGATGTGCGCCCGCTTGGCTTCGGCCAGGGCCAGCGATGGCCGGCCCACGCGCGCCAGCGCGTCGTAGAACGATTGGGCCAACCCGGCCGTCGTTTCGTCATCCACCGTCCAGTAGGAGGCGATGACCCCCTGTACCCCCTTGCTCAGAAAGGCCTTGTTGAGGCTCTCCACGCCTTCGCCCGGTAACAGTTGGCCCGAAGCGGTCTGGCACGCCGACAGGAACACCAACGGGGCCGTGGCGCGTACGTAATGCAGGTTGCCGAGCGTAACGGGTCGATCGAATGCGATAAACGGGCCTCCCGGGCCATCGACGATGGCATGGGCCGCGATGTGGATGGGGCCTCCGGCTCCCAATGCCCGGAAAAAGGCCGTATCCGTGGCGGCTTCGTCCTGATAGACCGTGGCGCCGAAGGCTTCGCCGAGGTAGGCGGCTTCCGTTTCCACGAACGGCAGATCGCGTAACCCATTGCCGCCGTAGCGGCTTTTGGCGAAGACATGCAGGGATTGATCTCGATCAAT
This sequence comes from Parapedobacter sp., assembly GCA_037190485.1. Taxonomy (GTDB): domain Bacteria; phylum Bacteroidota; class Bacteroidia; order Sphingobacteriales; family Sphingobacteriaceae; genus Parapedobacter. Next base: position 295,144 of record JBBCJB010000010.1, on the reverse strand, counting down.
GGCTGCTGACGGAGGTGCTGCGGTAAGCAAGAATGTGTACGTATGATTGATGGTGTGCGATTCGGCCAGGAATCGCCCTTGGTGCACCAGCGCATCGAAGGGGAGGTTCAGCAGCACCCCGTCCGGAGAAAGCGTGACCCGCCTGTTTGCATCGTCCGGCAGCGTAGGCAGGAGCATGGCTGCCCAGCGGTGGGCTTCGGTTGCATAACTTCCGGGGTCATTTTCATAGACGGCGGGGCTGGTGCCGAAATAGCGGCCGATGAACGCCGGTATATCGCCCAGCGAATCGGCGGCGAGGCGGTGGGCGGTGGCCGAGCCCCGGTCGAACGCTACGCAGTACCCATCCCCGCTAGGCGAAAGGAAGTAGCTCACCAATACCGCCGAATCGGATAGCGATGCCATGCGTCCCACGAACGACGCGAAATCGGGCGGGGCGAACGACTGCTCGAGGTGACCTTCCGATAACTGGAATTGGAACGTCAATCGCGCCATTTCGTTCCGCAACCGTTGCGCTTCATCAGGCTCTTGCGTCGTGGCAAGGGCTTGCGACAGGTACTGCAATTGCTGGCGCATGCTTCCTTGGTCGTCCATGGCCCACTGGCTGGTCCGCCGGATCTCATGGAGGAGTTGCCGTCCCTTGGATAGCTCCGTGATCCAGCACAGTTGCTCGGCCAATGCCTGTCGGTGGGTTGGCGTTCCCGCATGCGCGTAGGCTGCCCATAGCTGCTCCGTAGCATCGGCAAGCAATCGACGGTTCCACGCGGATTGCTGGTAGTGGCTTGCATCGCTTACGATGAGCTGTTGCGTATGGAAGGCGTTTTCGATGGCCCGGCGGTAGTAGTGGATGGCCGAGTCCGGCTGCCGTTGGGCATGCACGCGCGCCAGGCCCCACAGCGTTTCGGTGAAGGTATGGTCGGGGAAATGCGCATGTACCGTGGAATCGCCGAACAGGCGGAGCGTTTGATTGAAATCTTGATGGGCACCGGCATAGTCGCCGGAGATGAACCGGAGGTTTCCGCGTGTATACCGGTATTTCGCCCGCTCCCGCTGCTTGCTGGCGGGGAAATGCCGTTCGGTAAGCGCAATGGTCTGGTCGATGCGTTGGAGCGCCTGATCCAATCGATCTTGCTTTTCGTCCAGGGCGCAGGCTAGGTGCAGTGCCGAGGTGTACCAGATCAGCGTGTCGCCCAGGGGCCGCTTGCCCGAGAACCGATCGATGGCCAGTTGGTTGTAGTGTCGCGCGGTATCCAATAGCGCCAGCTCTTGGTAGCATTGGGCCATGATGTTGTAGATCGGCGTGGCGTTGACATCCCGATCGTCCACGAACGCGAGGCCGCTTTTGCAGGCGTGCAACACGCTGTCCGGCCAGCCAAGTTGTTGGTAAGCCACGGCCAGGTTGGTGTACAATGCGGGCAGTTGCTGGCGATCGTGACGCTGCCTTGCCAACGCGATGGCGCGCCCGTGGAGGTGTACCGCCCGTTGCAGGTCTCCGATCTGGGTGTATAGGTTGCCGAGCGGCTTGGCGATGTAGGCGACGAAATCGGGTTCGCGCAGTCCGTTGGCATCGACGTATTCCATTGCCTGCTCGTAATACCGGGCACTGGCCAGGACGTTGCCTGCTTCGCGGAGCGCATAGCCTACGTTGAGCAGCAACCAGGCATACATTTCCTGGCCTTCGGTCGTAGTGGGTAGGGCAGGCAGCAGGTTCAGGAAGGAATCGGGATCATGGATGTATTGTTCGGGGTGATCATAGGCCACATCGCCCAACCGCTCCAGGTGTGCCAGCAGGTTTGCGGTGTCTGCCAAAACGGTGTCGACCAGCACTGCCGGAGTCGTGGGTTTTGGGCAATGGCAGCCGCAAGCAAGTAGGCCGACCGATGCGGCGATGGCCACGGGCCGCATCCACCGCTTGATCAGAAGCGCCATGCCGCGTAGGCTTGGCCGAACTGACCCTGGTTCGCACCGAACACGTAGCGTAGCCCAATGACCGGCCCAAGGTAGGTGCGTCCGAAATTGAAGTCGGCGAAGGGCTGGATGTGCAACCTGCCCATGGGCAATCGGCCATCCGATTGGGGGAACCGAGTGGGCATTTCGCCATTGGCGACCAGCAAATAGTAAGTTCGATCTTCGGCGTGCCGGGTATTGATGGCGGTCGTTGCCAAGGCGCCTACACCGGCCGAAACCCAACCGTTGAAGTTGTAGCGCAGGTGAATCGGTACCACGCGCAATTGGATGAAGCGCGACGTACGATACTCGTCATACCGTTCATATTGGTACTTCCGGAAACGGTCGGTACCGGGATCCTGCAATTCCATGGCCCCGGCTTCACGGATGGTCGCGGTCTCCGACATCCCGTAGGTATTGGCATAGACCTCCACCTGCCAATACAGCTTGCGGTAAGGCGCGATGGGCGCCAAACCGATGCCCAGCAGCGGGCCATTGGTTACCTCGACCGCGGTCGCCCCGCGCTTGGGGGGCTGGAAAAGGTGATGGTAACCCGCAAACACGATGGGCGAAAGGCCTTTCCGGAATCGGCCGGTGGCGAAATTGGTGGTGATGGGCTCGTTCTTGTCGAAATAGATGTCGGTGCGGCCATTGAACGACCGATTGGGTAATTTCTTCTTGGGTAGGACGGTGAAACGGATGAACCCCTGCGTGCTGTCCTTGTCGTGTACGTCCGGTGCCTTCGAACCGGGCAAGGCGATATCCTTGAAATGGAAAACGAGCGTATCGGTGCCCTTGATGTGATACTGGTAGCACCCTGTGCTTTCCGCGGTGGCGCACGAGTCACAGGCGGGATACAGGTTGAGCAGGCTGAACGTGGTGGGATCCAGCACCTCGGGCAACTTGATCTCCAACCGGACGTGCTTGGCGTCGCCCTCGCCGTCGTTCTGGAATTGGACCTTGTAGGTCAGTGCCTTGCGCTTGGACAGCAGGCGGTAACTGAGCCTGGATTGCTTGAGCGACATCTTGTTGGGATCATGCGACGTGACGATTGGCACATCGAGCCGGTGGATCCTGGCGGGCCCTTTTTCGGGAATGAACACCCCGGTGAGCGTAACGGTCGCGTTGGTATCGGCGAGCATCTCCGGCGTGATGTCGAGGTTGATCAGCGAAAACTGGGCGTCGGCGTTTCCGTCTACCGTATACGAAGTGACGGTCTTGTAGCTGTCGTAGAGTTCGGCAAAGAAATCGACGGCCTCGGTGCCGCTGAACGCCAATTCCTCGCGGATGCCGTAGTCTGGGCTGCCACTCTGGGTGATCGTAGCCCCCGGTACGGCTGCCCAAAGCGACTCCAACGTTTTGGGGTCCGCAGGCGGCAGCACGGTTTCCCCGTTGTAGGTCGATTGCCCGGCATAGGCGAAACCTTCCGGCCCGAAGATCTTTTCATTGGTGAGCAGGAAGACCTGTCCCTTTTCTTCGGTCTTGATGCCCGCGATGACCACCATGTCCTGCCCGGGTAACGCGTTGGCGTTTTTGGTCAGTTTGAAGGTGCCGTCGGTACCGAAGAAATGTTGTTCGGCTACAGAAGCGACGGGTCGCGGGGCCACCTTGGTCGAATCGACCCGGATCTTTCGCGTCGGGCGCTTCGGCCGTGGGCCATTGTCGTAATTACTCACCGTATAGAGCGTCACTTCGTAATCGCCTGGCTTGGCATACTGGTGCCTAGGGGTTTCTGCTGTGCTGAAATGACCGTCGCCGAAATCCCATAGGTAGGTATAGAATGGCTGCCGACCGCCGGGGATGCCCGCCAACGCGGGTAAGTCGGCTTGGAAGGCCGTTTGGTGGCCCAAGAAACGCACATCGATCTTTACTTCGACCGTATCCACGCCGTGCGCGCGGGTGGCTTGACCGATAACGAAGAACGTGAATGCAAACAGGTAGTTTTTGAATCCCATAGCGTGCCGATTGGTTTCCCGGTGGAAAAGTAAGGATTTTTTTTAATTTTACCCGTTCATAGGCTTTTTAGGCGATGCATCCCGATCAACGATTCATAACGTACCTGCAGCAGCATGACAATCGCGGCATTGCCGAGATCTACCGGCTGTATGCCGATAAGATCGCGCGGATGATCAGTCACAATAACGGTGACGCGGCCGACGCGGCCGATGTGATGCAGGAGGCGCTGATTGACATCTATCGGTTGAGCGCAGACGGAAAGTTTGTCTTGACTTGCCCGTTTGAAGCCTTCTTGGTGACCGTGTGCAAGCGGAAGTGGCTGAATGTCTTGAAAAAAAGAACGACCACCCCGGTAACAAAATCGCTGGATGACGGATTTACGATAGACCGCAGCGATGAACGCGAGGCGACCGCGCATGCCGACCAGCTGGAACGTGAGCAGGCCGTGATGGGCGCACTGGAAAGCATGGGCGAGAAATGCCGCGAGATCATCAAGGCGTGCATGGGCAAGGAACACCAGGAGCAGGTGGCCGAACGATTGGGACTGACCTATGCATACCTGCGGAAAAAGAAAAGCGAATGCATGGCGAAACTGGGCAAGCTCGTGAAAGCGCTGCCGTTATTTAACTAGGCGAATCGAAAATGGACGATTTTTTTGAACATATCCACGATTACTTGGACGGTACGCTGGCTCCGGCCGATCGCGATCGTTTCGAGCATGAATTGGCGCAAAACGACCGATTGCGTGCCGAGATGGAATACCAGCGCGAGCTGAGCGATACCATCGGCAAGCACTTGGTTGCCGCCGAAGGGCTGCCGCCGTTGCGGCAAACGCTCGAGCAGGTGGGGCGGCGGCATTTCAAGGGCCGGAAGCGGTCGAACCGGGCGATCTTCATCCGCTGGTTGATTCCCGTGGCGGCGGCGGCCTGCCTCCTTGCCGTGGTCGACCCCTTCGGCTGGTGGGCCACGGATTTCGAAGCCTTGCCCCACATGGCCATGCAGGTAAGCCGAGGCGACTCGACGGCCGAAACGGCCGAGCGCGCGGCGGCATTGTTCAATGCCGGCGATTACGCTGGCAGTACCGAATTGCTCGAAGCGTTGGTGGCTGCCGATACGACCGTAACGCGCCATCGCTATTTCCTCGGGCTGAATTACGTTGGGCTGTCTGATGACGCCAACGCACTCCGATACTTGCAGCCCATCGCCGACGGCCCGTCGGTATTCGCCGACGATGCCCGCTATTTTACCGCCCTCGTGCTGTTGCGCCTGGGCGACCATGCGAAGGCGACGCATTACGCTGGGGCGGTACCCCGGGGGAATGCCTATTATACAAAGGCGCAGAAGCTCATCAGGCGGCTGTCGCACTAGCCCCCGTCTTGCGCAACCGTTGACCCCAGCCGTTTTCCTGTAACCCGGTTTCTCGATGTACCATCGAGCCCTATGGGCCGTGGATATTCCATTGGTCGCGGTGGTTTCGCTTGATGCGTTCGTTGCTTATTTCTCGGTGTTCGCTCATTGAACCCGGGGTTTCGCTCATTGGGGTAAAAACAAACAGCGCTATGCTGTTAATTAGGACACTGAAAAGCATAGCTACCATGAGGTTCATCGACTTTAATGAACAAATGATGAGAACAAGGAAATTGATTAGCGGTTGTCTGCTCTTCTTGCTGGCCGCAGGACTTTACATGGGATGTGACAAGACCGGGGCCATGGGGCCGGAGGGCCTGCCCGGTGCCAGAGGCGAAAAGGGCGTACGCGGCGATGCCGGTGCGGCCGGCGAAAAGGGCGCCAAGGGGGATCGGGGGGATACCGGCGCCGGTGGGCCTACGGGCGTGAAAGGCCCCAAAGGCGATCGCGGCGACACCGGGGCCCAGGGCCCTGCCGGCCCAAGAGGCGAACAAGGGCCGGCGGGCGTTGGTAATGTCATTTATTCCGATTGGATCAGGCCGTCGAGCACCAATGTGACCAGGGAAGGCGAATTGGTACTGAATGTCCCGAGGTTGACCGCATCCATCCTGAACACTGGCGAGGTCTATGTATTCATGCGTTACCAGCGGACAGGGGAGGTCTTTCCGCTCGAAGGGCACATGCGGTCCTACTACGGGTTCAGGCACACGTTGGATGTGGGTAGGATAACCGTGTATGCAGTGCCCGTGTTGGCGGCTCGCGTGCGTAACGGGATACCGGTTGTCCAGGCCATCACCGGGCTGTTGCCCCTGGTGCCAGCCCCCGTGCTGTTGGGGGCCTCGGCCGCTTTGCTGCAGGATCCGAATCCACTCCCGGATTATGATTACCGTTACGTATTGATTCCCGGCGGCGCACAGGCAACCTCGAGGGTCGATATGACCGATTACAGCCAGGTGCAAGGGGCATTGGGCATCAAGAACTGATTCGAAACACATTAACATAACGATAAACCATGAAAAATTTAAGATACGTATTCGTATTGGCTGCGTTGGCATGCTGCGTTGTTTCCTGCACGAAAGAAGGCGTGGTGGGGCCTCCGGGACAAGAAGGGCAACAAGGCGAACGTGGTGAAAAGGGCGATACCGGTCCGCGCGGTGCCAATGGGGCCAAGGGCGACAAGGGCGATCGGGGTGCCACCGGTACTCCGGGAGCAACCGGACCCAAGGGCGACAAAGGCGACCGAGGCGCCCAAGGCCCGGCAGGGCCGCGGGGTGCCACGGGCGCGCAAGGACCTGCGGGTTCGGTCAACGTGACGTATAGCGATTGGGCGTGGGCAGGTACCGGAAGCGGGTCGGCCGTTACGATCAATGCGCCCAAATTGACCCAGGCGATCTTGGACAGGGGCGTGGTCGCGGTATACGCCCGGGTGTACAAGGGTGGCGCTTCCGGCGGGCTTTTGGGAACCTATCGTGTACCGTTCCAATCGCCGCACGGCGAGTATCTCGAGTTTTCTGCAGCTGTCGGCGCCATACAGGTTTATGGGAATACCTCGATGCTCTTGACCGACTACCAGTTTCGCTACATCCTGATTCCCGGGGGGGTGGCAGCCGTAGCGGGCCTCGACTTACGGGATTACGATAGCATTCGCTCGGCCCTCCAAATTGCCGACTGATGGGGCTTGGGATCGCTGCGAGGGTCGTCCACGGAAGCTGGCTGACCGTGCTTTTGCTAGGTTGGATCGGGAGCGCATGGGCGCAAGACCTCAACAACCTGAAGGGCCAGAAGCCGATCGGTTTCAACGGTGGGTTGGAGCTGCGGGGCATCTATTACAACGCCAATGGCATCGCTAACCGACGCGAGCCGTTCACCTACCTGCTGAGCGGTAGCCCCACGGTGAGTGTATATGGCTGGAGCATCCCCTTCAGCTTCATGGTGAGCAAAGACGAGCGCTCGTTCCGCCAACCGTTCAACCAGTTCGGCATGAGCCCCACCTACAAATGGATCACCTTGCACGCGGGCTATCGCAACGTGACGTTTTCGCCCTTCACGCTCGCGGGCCACACCATGCTTGGCGGTGGCTTCGAGGTAAACCCGGGCAAACTCCGTGCGGGTTTTATGTATGGGCGGCTCAACCGGGCCACGGTCATCGACACCACGCTCCAAGCGCTGGTGCCATTCTCCTTCAGCCGGAAGGGCATGGCCGGTAAACTCGGCTTCGGTACGGCGACCAACCATTTCGACCTCAATTTCCTCCACGCAAGGGATGACAGCACCTCCGGCCCGGGTATCGCATTGCACGACAGTACACGCGTGCTGGCGGCGGGCAATACCGTGTTGGGCTACAGCACGCGGCTCGCGCTGTTCGGAAAGTTCACGTTCGAGAGCGACGGTGCTGCCAGCATCTATACGCGAGATCTCAATTCACCGATTACGTTTGATTCAATTGCCGACCCGCTGTTGAAGCGCCTTGCCGGGACGTTTGACGTCAACGGCTCCACGGAGTGGTTCCTGGCCTTCAACGCGGGCATCGGCTACCGCGAGAAGAACTACGGCATCAAGGTGAACTATCGGCGCATCGAGCCGGACTTCAAGACCATGGGTGCGTATTTTTTTGCCAATGACGTAGAAAACATCACGGTGAACCCGAATTTTTCACTGCCGAATGGCAAGCTCCGGGTCAACGCCAGCGTGGGCGTGCAGCGCGACAACGTGAACCTGCAGAAGCAGGCCACCAACAGGCGCATCATCGGCTCGGGCGTGATCGGTGCGGAACTGACCGACCGGCTAGGCGTAGACATCAACTACAGCAACTTCTCCAACAACCAGCGGCCGAATACGCTTCGGTTTGCCGACTCGCTCAAGATCGTGCAGACCACCCAGACCTTGGGGATCATGCCCCGCTATACGGTGATCGGCGAGCGGATGACGCATTTGGTGATGCTGTCGATCAACCTGAGCGGGATGAAAGACTACAACAGCTACTTCGAGCAGGAGGCCACCAGCCGCGACATCAAGACGAACCAGTACCTACTCAACTACAACGTGAGCTTCCCGGCCAAATTGCTTACCGTCTTTGCCAGCCTGAGCCATACGGCGATGGAAGGTGCCGGCACGGAGACGAGCTACAGTGGCGTAACGCTGGGCGGAAACTACAGCCTGCTGAAGCGGCAGCTGCAGACCGGCATCAATACGAGCGTGATGCAGGGTAAGACGGCATCGGGCACGAGCTTGATCATCAATGGGTCGGCCAGCGTGAATTACCGGATCAGCGGGTGGCAATCGGTCAGGGCCACGTTTTTCCTGACGAACAATAATCCGGGCAGCGTAGTTACAGGCACCTATCCGGCATTTACGGAGACACGGGGCGAGCTGGCTTACCAAATCAATTTCGGACTATGAAAGCACAAGGGATAGGGTTTTTATTTTTTCTGATCACGGCACTGGTCGTCCAAACGGCGATTGGCCAGGTAAACGTTACGGTACGGGTATTGCCGCCTTACCAGAGCCGCATCACGGAGTACGCTTCGCGGCCCGACCTGATGTTGCTGACGGTGACCAACACGACCGCCCGGCAACAACGCGTGCAGCTCACGGCGTCCATCAGTGGCGACAACGGCGTTGGTGCGTGGGTTCGGCCGGGCTACCGGAGTTCGCAGCCCGTCGAGCTGGCGCCTGGACAGGCGCTCACCCTGAACGGCAGCGACATCGCGATGCTGTTCGATCATAACCAGATCCAATATACGGGTATCAGCCAAGCCGATTTCCAGCGCGGCGTCGGTTTATTGGAAGGTACCTATCAATTGTGTATCCGTGCGCTGGACTACGATTCGCACGAGCCGGTGAGTCCGGAAGAACCCATGGGCTGCACATCCTTCACCATCAGCAGCGTCGAACCCCCCACGATCATCCAGCCGTTCAACGAGCAGGAGCTGCGCGCCGACGGGCCCCAGGCATTCCCCATCACGTGGAGCACGCCTCCGGGCTCGTCGCCGCTGACGGAATACCGAGTGAAGATGGTCGAGATGATCGCGCCGCGCAACCCGAACGACGCGATGCAATCGGCCACCACGCCGCCATTCTTCGAGGAGACGGTGAATACCAATATGCTGCTGTACGGGCCGCAATACCCGCAGCTCACGCCGGGTCGCCAATACGCATTGATGGTGCAGGCCGTGGATCCCTACGGCACCATCAGTTTCCGTAACCGGGGCATGAGCGAGGTGATCTTGTTTACGTATGGGCAGCAGGCATCGGCGGGGTTGGCGGGCGGCGAAAGCAAAACCGTCAAACCCGGTGCGCCGGGCGATGTGGAATACGCTACCAATACGATAACCGGAAAACTTTCCTGGGCATTCAAGGCTTCCGAGGCATCGTTCAGGATTCCCCGCCCCGCGGTATTGGCCGCTACCTTCAATAAGCAAAGGCCGTCGTTTTCCGGTGAACCGACGCTTGCTGTCGGTGGCGCGCGTGCCACGCACATGAACCAGGCCGCCGGCACGCTGGCGAATTACTACGTAGGCCATAACACGTTGCAGGCTGCCCGCCCTACCGCGTTGGCACAGGCCGACCCCACATTGAACAGGAACGCCTTTGTGTCGGCATCGGCCGGTCGATTGGTCAATGCCGCGATTTCGAATGCCGGCATGGCCAACTCGGTCTCGGCAACAGCCAGCGTGTTGAAAGCCGAGGATATCATCAGTTCCTCGGGTTCAAAAGCCCTGGCTTTCGGCTATGAAACCGTTTCCTTGGACACGGGGGCACAACGTTATCCCCTGGCCAATGTGGTCGTAACGATACGGGGAATCAAATCCCCACCAAAGCAGCAGGTCGTCGGCGCAGTGAACATCGTCAATAGCGGCCTGCTGCAACAGCGATCGGTGAAGAGCGATATCGAAGTCTCCGGATTGCGGACGGCTTCGACAGTGATGCCCCGGTTGCAACCCGGTACCGGGAGTTCGGTAAATTTCGTAACGGCCGCGGTGTCGGCAGAACTTACGAAGCAAGCGATGCCCAACTTGGTTGGCACCGTGGCCGGTGAGGCAACGACCTACGACCCCCTCGCTACCACGTTGGCCACCGGGCGCTCGGATGCCGAAGGCAATTTCACGCTGCAGCTGTTGCATCCGGAGTACGAAGGTAGAAATCCGTACGAAAAGTTAGTGGTCTCGGTGCAATCGCCCGGTTTTGAGCCGTTCGAGCAGGAATTGCCGCTAAGCGCACTCGATGCAACCGATGTCGGCCTCGGTGAGCTCACCTTGCTGGCCAAGACGTATCGTTTCCAACCCAAGATCCATTTCGAAGAACCGACCATACCCGGCGTGGGCAATCCCGGCATGCGGGTCACCGTGTATCGGGAGGCCGCCGATCTGGATCGGTACCCGTACCTTCGGGAAGAGGGGATGCTGGATGCGGCTGAAAAGTCGCCGGTAACCATTGGCGGCAAGCGATACGTTCCCGTCGCGGTTGACAGTGTAGCCGCTGGAGGCGATTTCCTCAGTAACATCGAGTTCAAGCTGGCGCGTTTCTTTTATCAAGGCAGCCTGTATGTCGAGCTGGAAGGGCTTTCCAGCAATTTGAACAAGAAAACAACATCATTGCGCATCACCGACCCAGGGTCGGGAGCCTCACGGATCCTGCTGGTCAAACCCGAATACGAAACGCGATTGGCCCGTCCTTCACTATCCGGCCAGGTGGTCCTGCATGCGGGCGAAAACATGGTACCCATCGAGGGAGCCGTGATCCAGGTGGTTTACAACCCCGAAGATGTGGAGGTCGAGCATGTCAGCGTGGTAGGCAACGCAGCGCTCAATGCATCGGCGTCCACCCGTGTCACCGCGGCCACGGTTACCCCGACCGCTGCCCTGCAACGATCGAACGTTGGCAACGGCAACGCCGCGACAGGAAGGAACACGGTAACCAGTCCGAGCACGGTGGCCATCGCCGCGGTCGCATCATCGGGTAGGGTGGCTGCTCCGGTGTCGGTATCGGCCTCCATGACCCAAACGGGCAGCCTGCAGGTTGCACAGGCGTTGGCGGGAGACGCAGGCATGAGCGAACAGCAGCTACGCGATAAATATGGTCCGTATACGGTCAAGACGGATGAATCTGGACAATACCTGATCGGTAACCTCCCCCTGCTGAAGGAGGGAGCAAACTACACCGTCAAGATCGTCAGCCTACCGTACAACTACCGGAACATGGCCGTGACGCCCGGAAAGGAGCAGGTCTTCAGCGCGACGCGCGGGGTTTCCGAAACCCGGACGTTTGCGATAACACCCGAGGTCTTCAATCTCGTGGGGCGGATCGTGGATGGCGAGAAGCGGGGTGTCCCCTGGGCGCGCGTGCATTTCAAGGGAAGCTCGTCGTACTTCGAAACCGGCGAAAGCGGGATATTCCAGACCAGTTTCTATGAAGGGGACCATACATTGGTCGTCGAGAAGGAAGGATACATCCCGTTGGAAGTTCCGGTAAAACTGGGCGGTAGCGTAGTGGATGGGGAAACCAAGAATAAAATAAAGGAAGCCGCGCGTAGATTGACCCAGCGAAAAGTTGTAGCGCCGGGCGAGGAAGTGATGATGAACATAGCCAACCCGGGTACCTGGGTGGAAAGTGTGCAGCAAACGCAAACGGTTCGAAATGCGCTGGCAGCGGGTGAGACGTTTTCGCCTGCGCTTTTCGGGTTCGCATCAAACCATGCTATGGCGGGCGGTGGCGTCGCTGCCCCGCAATTGCAGGGAGGGGCGCTCCGCGGGGGGCCGAACCCGGCCGCGCCCGACGTAGTGGGCCAGTTCAGCCAGCAGCTGCTCATGCAACGGACATTCGAGCTGCAGATTGCGCAGACTTTCAATCTGAACCAGCATGCCTTTGCGTCGCAAACCACCGACCTGGGCGATATCGGCCCGCTGTTACCCCGGTTGGGAAAGGTGCGCTTTACAGTGGTGGAGAAAGGCCTTGGTGCGCCGCTGCCCGGCGCAACGATTCAGCTATTCGACACCACGCAGGTCACCGATGCCGAAGGCAAATGGTTGTATGAGGGTTTCGGCGGCAACGCCACGGTGACGGTAACACCGCCTTCAGGCGATGGTTTGATTACGCTGCAGCGTTCGATCCAGATCGACGAAACCGGCAGGATCACCGAGATCCGGCTGGAGTTGGAGCAGGGTGTGCGTCTGCACGGCAAGGTCACCGGTGCCGGACAAGCGCTGGAAGGAGCCAGGGTGACTGTCGAGGGCAGGGATTACCTACAGACCACCACGGATGCCGGTGGACAGTATTCGTTTTTCCTGCCTGCGGGCGAGCAGGTGATCCGGGTAGCCAAAAGCGGTTACCTCGCGGCCAAGGCAAACCATACCTTGCAACCAGGAAACGCACTGGAATTGAACATTGAACTCGAGGACGGCGGTGGGAGGGATATCTCCACGTTGCTGGGTTTCGACATCGAATTGGACAAGATCGTGCAGGAAGGAAACGCGGAGCGGTGGAGTGGCCGATTCATCGACCTGAAATCGGCTTCGAACCTTTTTGTCGGCGCGTCCGCCGTTTCGTTGCCCTTTGCCAACATCAGGGTCACGTTCGATGCGGAGGGCAAACCCATTCCCGATGGCAATGAGGTACAGACGGACGTCGTTAACCTGCCCTTGAAGGTATTCGGATACCTGCCGGTGGTTTTGCAGGGCGATCCCCAGATCCGCGTCAAACGGGGGGCCGATGGCCATGGCATCGTCGAAGGTAAACTTCGATTCGATATCGCACAGGTGCAAGGAAGCCGCGGGTTTGCATTCCCGGCACAAAAGGCGTTGTATATCGGTTTGGCCAACGTGGGTACAGGCGTGGAAAATGTCCCGGTATTCCGGTCGCAGCCAGGTGATGGTAACGAGGTGCGCAATGTTCGCCTGGTGGCCGAACAGGCTGGAGACGTTTCGATGAGCCTTTATGGCTTCTCGTTGGCGCTCGACCTGTCGGCGTCTTCCATCGGCGCATCGGGCCTCGACCTTGTCGGATCGATCCGCACGCCCGCGCTGGGGCCAATAGCGAGCATGAACGTGGCCATCGAGAAATTCAGCATCAGCAAGGAACTGCGGATCCAATCGGTCAGGGTGAAGGCAACCGACCTGCCCAGCTTGAAGATTGCCAGCTGGAACGCATCGTTGACCACCCTGCTGTTCAACGAGAATGGCTTCAAGGTGGGGGGCAGGTTGCAGGTTTCCATTCCGCAATCCGGCGAGTCGACCGTCGAGTTCGCCAACCTGAGCCTCGGGAAGGACGCCGTGTATGGCGGCCAATTCAGTTTCCCCGGAGATGGCCTCAACGTATACAACATCGTGAAGCTGACGACCGGTGGCAAACCACTCGGCTTCGGCCGCGTGGGCAATACGCAGGTGTACAGCCTCTCGGGCAGCGGGAACCTGAAGTTCGACAAACTGATCACCAAAGAAATCAAGATACCGTCTTTCCAGGTACAAACAGACGGACGGTTCATGTTGCAGGCACCGGTGAACTACAGCGCCGACCTCGCCTTCGCTAGTTTCAAGATCAAGACGCTTACCGTGAGTACGCTCTCCGGGCAGTCGCCTTTCATCAGCGTGCAAGGCGAGTTCGGTGTCAACGTGCCCGGCTTGAAGTTCGAGATGGCAGACATCCAGTTCAAGGCGGCTGCCGGTGGCGGTTCGGAATTCTCGGTGGGCACGATCGCCGGCACACTACAGGTGCCCGTTGTGGAGGCCTCCGTAAGGGTAGGGCTGGCACACAATGGGTTCAGTGGGGGAGGCAAGCTTTCCATCCCGGGCACGCCGATCAATGCCGAGATCGATTTCCACTATTACAAGGTGACCGGCGGCGTCGATTTCGGCGCCGGGTTCAAGGCTGGCGTGTACATCCCGTTGGGAATCGTCGAAATTACGAAAATAGGCGGTGGATTCGCTTATAACACGGCCAATAAGCAGTTCAAGATCGAAATCAACGGCGCGGCGTCCATCACGGGTTTCAGTACCCTGGTGAGCCTCGATCCGCTTGGCCTGACGGTCGAATCGCGCGGTGTGGTCAAGGGCGTGGCGGGGGTGAAGATCGCTTCGTCGTTCGAGTTGGCCCGGGCGGAAATGGAACTGAATTTCCCGGGTAAATTCTTCTCGGTAAAGGTCGATTCGGATATCGAGCCCATGAAAGGGGTGGTCGCGGCACGGATGAACTCGTTGCTTCGCATCAAATGGGATCCGGACGATCCGTATGCGTTTGTCGGTATGCGTTCAGAACTAGACCTGTTGGGCATCGTGAAGAACCACAGCGATTTTGCATTGGGTGTAAACATTCGCAACCCGGCCACACGGAGCGATGACATTTCGGGTTATTTCCGTAAACTTGATGCTGATTTATATGGTGGCGGCAATTATAATTTTTCAGGTGCCTTCCTATCCACGTCCACATTTTTGGGTATCAGAAAGGAAAATGCCGTGTCGATCGATTTGGTGTTGGTGAGTGGCAAAGCTTGGTTTTATTCGACTTCTGATATCATGGCACTGGTGAATTTCGGTGCAAACGACTACCGTTTCCGGGTAGCCGGTGGATTGGGGGGCGGTGCTGAGGGCTGTGTCGGGTTTTCGAAGTTGAAAGGGTGTATCACGATCGGTTTCGATGCCTGCTATCGCTTTACGGGCGGATACAGTGAGGGCCCCGGCTGGTTTCTGAGTGGGTATGCCGCGGCAGTTGGTGAAGCGGGCATCGGGTGTGGCGATGTGGGGTGCAACAGTGCCCGGTTCAGTATCATCCCGCCGTGCGTGGGTGCAAAACTCTGTTTACGTGGCCACGCCAGGTTTGACATCAGCGCCAGGGACGGAATTTCGCTCGGTGTCGGTTTGGGTAGGAAGAATGACGGCAACCAATGCAATTAATGGTAGGACGCATGATCGATAGTGGCATGAAGCGGATTGGAGTTTTCTTTTTTTGGGTTTTGGTGTTCGGCATCACGGCGAGGGCGCAGCAACCTTCCGGTGGGTTGTTTGCCTTGCCCGGTCCGGAGCGGACCTTATTGTATGTACAGGGGTTACTGGCGCAGGCACAACCGGGCGGTGGAGACGTAAGTTTCCTCCGCGAAGGCGAGCGTTTTACGATCCACCGCGCAGACGGCGACAGCGACAACTTCCGGCAAATCGGCGAGGTTACGTTCCCCACTTCGGGCGCGGAATTGAAAAAGCGGTTGGATCCGGTCTTGTTGACCGATATGATGAACCAGCTGCACGTCAAGTCACCAGAGGAGGCCCGTGATTTACTCTTGCGGACCGGTCCAGATACGTTGGGACTTTTGGTGCTTGTGCCCGAAATCCAACAGGCAATCGGTTTTACGTACATCGATGAGCGCCGCGATCCGAAGATTGCATCGCGTTATCGGGTTGAACATGAAAAGCCAGGACTGGGCGCAGCGTCGCTGCAGGAAACCATCAGCGTAAGCGACACACTTCCCGATTACCCCGGAAAGTTTGAACTGAAGGCCTACCAGGTATTGGATAGCGCGGTTGCTGGTACCTGGCATTGCGAAAGCCTCGCAAACGACGGTCTTCCATTGTTCGCTACGATTTATAGGCGAGACAGCCACCACGGAATTTTCCAGGCCATCGATCAGCAACTTGTCCTGACGGATGATCGGGTTGCAGGGGCTGAAGTCGTTTTTTCGGAACAGATCGAACCCGGCAATCACTTGGCTTATTACATCCAGCTGGAGGATTTGGCCGGGAACAAGGGAATCGTATCCGACACGCTTTTTGCGTTTGGTTTCGCGTACAGCCGGATTGCCGGGATTTCCAATCTCCAGGTGCGGGATACCTTGCAAGGGTTGCGGCTTACTTGGGATCCGCTGCCGCGTGAGGCGGTTTATAGCGGCATACAGGTCCTCAAGTCACGCGAACTTGGCGCGGATTACGTGGTGGTGGATACCATTCCCGCTACCGATACGCAGTATTTCGATCGGCAGGTCATCCCGGCGTCATCGTACTATTATAAGGTGCGGCCACTCACCTATGATTTTTCCGGTTCGCAACCGGTCGCCTTTGCCGAGGCCAACGGCTACACGGCTGCCGACAGTACGGCCCGCCCCGCCGCGCCCGCCGACCTGCGTGCTATCCCTATTGTCGGTGGCATTCAGCTAAGTTGGCAGCATGGCGATGAGCTTGATCTGTTCGGTTACTACGTGTTGCGTGGTACGTCATCCAAGAACCTGGAAATCATATCCCATCCCGTCCAGGATACCGTATTCATCGACAGCCTGGTCGCGCCGGGCTTTTCCGGGCAGTTGCATTACGCGCTCCAGGTCGTGAACCTGAGCCAGCAGTATAGCGATACCTCGCACGTCGTGTCCATTGCCATGGCCCAGCCGGTCGTGCTCACGCCGCCGGGAGGAATCCAGGCCAGGCGGGTCGTGGATGGCGTAACCTTGCGATGGGATCATGTCATGGAGAGGGATGACCAGGTGACGGGTTACGTGTTGTACCGCCGCGCGGTGGGCGATGAATTCTACGAGCCGGTCGGTGGCGCCGCATCGCTCCGGCTGCCATTCCATACCGACAGTAGCGCGTCGGCTGTCACCGCATACGAGTATGCGGTGACGAGTATCGACGCATGGGGCAACCAAAGCATCCTCTCGCCCGTTTCGCCCGTCGATGCGGATCGGTCAAATGGGTTGGCCCCGCCTCCGCAACTGTATTTGCGCAACCTATCGGCTGGCATCGAGATTGCCTGGCCGGTTCCGGTAGTCGGCGATGCCCAGTCTTACCTCGTGTACCGAAGGGATGCCGGGCAGCCTGAATTCAAGTTGATCGGCAAAGCCGATCCTACGGGTGTTTACATGGACAAGGATGTAAAACCTGACGTGTTGTACGAATATACGGTCGGTGTATCCGCCGACAGCCAGTCGACCGGAAGCGACCAGGTCGTTTCCGGATCGATACGGAGGCAATGATGTGCTTGTTTGTGTCCGTGTGGAGCGTTCGGCTCAGTCGAGTGCGTCCAGCAATTCCCGCACGGCACGCTCCAGCTGCGGATCCTTGTCCGCTATCCGGTCCATGAACGTGTTCTTGACCGCGATGTCGGGTGCGACGCCCGTCAATTCGAGGTCGTCACCATCCAGGGTGTAACAACCCCAGGCCGGTACGCGGTAGGACGAACCGTCCACCAGGCCCTTCGCGGAGGTGAAGATAATCCAACGATACGTTTCCGTACCGATGATCTTGCCCAGGTTGAGGGCCTTGAATCCTGCGGCCGTCATCTCGGCATCACTCAGCGATTGCTCATTGATGAGCAGTACGATCGGCTTGCCCGACGGGGCAAAATTGCTTTGCGGCGAACGCTTTCCCCCACGGTATTGCCATTGCAGGTAGGGACGCTGGGAGAGGAAGCGCAATACCTCGTCGTGGACATTGCCGCCCGTGTTATAGCGCAGGTCCAGGATGATGGCGTCCTTGTTGTTTTCCTGTTCCACCATATCCAGCAAGAACCGCTCGAGCTGATCGCTACCCATGTTTTTCATGTACGAATAGGCGATCCGGTTGCCGCCGAGCGAGTCTACCCGGCGCCGGTTGTCGCGGATCCATTCATCGTAAAGCTGGTCGCGCAATGCGTTGCCGGTTTGTGGACGCACCTTGACCGTGATTTCCTGCCCGTTCCGGTCGAAGGTGAGTGCCATTTCGGTTGCCAAGGATGGACGCGTGAAATGGTGGTCGCGGTCCATGCTTTGGTCGATCCGCTTTCCATCCACCGCGACAAGGACATCGCCTAGCTGGATATCCACGCCGTTGCGGGAGGCGTTGCTGTTGGCCACGATTCGTTTCACGCGATACGGTTGGTCGTTGTCGAAAACGATCCCGGTCTCGTTGGTGGTATAGGTTAGGTTTTTCCGCTCTTCGGAGCCGCCCGAGTTGAAGCCAAGGTGCGACGAGTTGAGCTCGCCGAGCATGTCGTTGAGTAGGATTCGGAGGTCGGCACGGCTGTTGAGATGGGGAAGATAGGTCGAATAGCGTTTCTTCACGCCTACCCAATCCACGCCATGGAAATCCGCATCGTAGAAGTTCTCTTCGATTCCTGCCCAGGTTTCGTGGAATAGTTGGTTGAATTCCCGCTCCAGGTCACGCTGGAACTTGAAGGCCAGCTCGATCTTGTCCAGCTTGTTACCGTCGATGTTGTATTTCTGTATCGTACCGCCCGACAGGGCGAAGAACCTGCCGTCCACCTCGATCAGGTTGCTCGCACCGCCATCCACTACTTTTTCGGTCTTGTTGGCGGTGAATGGCTCCAGGATTGTACGGAACAACGCACCACGTCCGCCTTCGTGGTTGGAATGATAGAAAACGTAGGTTTTTTCGCCTTTCTTGAATACCGATGTGCCGCCTTGCGAACCGAACGCCGGACTCACCAGCGCAATCCGGTCGAGCAGGCCTTGCGTGTTGATGATAATCGGCTCTTTTGCCTTTTTGTTTTCCGTTTTGGTGGAGTCCTTGTCGTCGGTTTCCGCTTTGACGCGCTGATCACCAGCCTTCTTGTCGTCATTCTTTTCGGCGAAGAGTGCATCGAATTTATCCATGCGGTACGGTTCGTCGAAATTGTCGAGTGCCATGCGGTAGATGCTTGCATCGCGCATGCCTGTGGGATAAGACGGCCGCGTTCGGTTGCTGGCAAAATAGATGGATTTGCCATCAGGTGCCCATACCGGCGATGCCTCTGAAACGCCCGTGTTGGTGAGATTGAGCGTCTGTTTCTTTTCGAGGTGATGCACGAAGATGTCCTGTTCGAAATTCCGGTAGGCCGTGAAAAGCACGTATTCGCCATTGGGCGAGAAGGAGGGCTTCGAGTTCTGGAAGGCCCAAAGTTCATCGTTCACCACGGTGGTGCTTTTCAGCGTTTTCAGGTCGAGGATGCGTACCTCATCGCGGCCGCTCAGGTAAACCGCCTTGTCGCGATCGGGATTGATCGTGATGTCGCGATTGTTGCGCAGGTCGTCGGTGAGCTGCTTGGCCGTACCCTTGCCATCGGCCGCAGTGGTAAACCAATTGAGGTAACCCGCATGCGTCTGGTTGAAAAGCAGCGTCTTGTTGTCTGCCAGCCACTTCACCTCCATGGCCCGCTCGCCAGCGGAGGGCATCTGCCGGATGAATTTGCCGTCGATGTCGCTGACGAACAACTCGCCGCGCGAGATGAATGCGAGCTTTTTCCCATCGGGCGACACATCGAAATGGCTGATGTTGCCCGATACATCAAATTCCTGCTGCTTGCCCAATACCAGGTTGCGGTTGACGGAAATGGCCGGTCGCGTGGTTTTTTTGGTCGCAACATCGTAGATATACACTTGGTAGTCGCGCTCGAAGGCAACCTTTTCGCCATCGGCTGATACCGATGGCCGCTTGATGGACGTATCGAACCGGGTAAGCGCCGTTTTTTCCCCGTTCAGGAAGGTGTATAGGTTGTATTCGCCGTTGGCCTCGTCTGAAGCGAAATAGATATTGCCTTTGCTGTCCACGCTGGTCCAGAAATCCTTGCCCTCATAATCGGTATATTGTTTGAACTCGCGGGTGGTTGGATTGTATGATAGGATATCCGGATTGAATGCGCCTTTGTATCGTTTGCGGTTCGCTGCCAAATAGCTTTCCCAGGTATCGTTGAACAGCAATTCGCCAGAAGGCGTTTCGGCAACCCCATGAATGGTATTGAAAAAATGGGGGAACAGGCGTTTGGCCGTGCCACCACCCACGCTCACGGCATAGGCACTGAACCGGTTATACCGACCCGAGGTGAAATGGATGGTTCGGCTATCCCAGCTCCAGCCATCCACTTCATCGGCGGCATCGTTGAAGGTAAGCTGTCGGATGTCGCCGCCCGCCAGCGGCATCACGTACACATCGGTATTGCCGAATTGATTGGAAGAAAATGCCAGCCACTTGCCGTCGGGCGAGATGCGCGGAACCGTTTCATCGCCAAGCATCGCCGTGAGGCGGAGCGCTTGTCCACCGGCAGTGGGCACTTTCCATAAATCGCCTTCGTAACTGAATACCAAGGTGTTGCCGTCTGGACTTAATGTCGGGTGGGATAGGAACGTGGGGTTGGGTTGCGTGGAGGCGGACAGCGCAGTCAAGCCGATCGCTGCAGCCAAGCAAAGGCAAAATTTATTCATTCGTGCGGATTTCTTGTGTCAGGTGGCCAAGTTAAGAAAAAGTTGGCTCAATCGTGGTTAGGTTTCGCTCATTTAAACGGGCGATTTGCGCATTGGTGGTCGTCTGCTGATTATTTTTTGGTTTCTTTGGCAGAAAAGGTGCAGCGTGCGACTCGTTATGGCTTCGCCGCCCAAAGCCGGATGTGCCATATGCCAACGTGAATTTGTGGGTACGGGATTATATTCGGATATTTACATTGCCATTTAATTGTGTAGCGTCATTTGATCGTCCTTGATAACAAAGATAAAACCCTGTTGGCTCACGTTTTTGGTGTTGCTGCACGTCCACTTCGGCAGCGGGCAGGAACGCCTATATAACTTCGAATGGTTCAGGGGCGATCGGCTTGTTCCCGGCAACACGGTCAAGCGAATCATCACCGACAGTGAGGGGTCTGTTTGGTTGGCAACCAACAAGGGATTGTGCCAGTTCGATGCGATCAATAGCAAGCACTTCACGCACGATTACCAAAACCCGTTGTCAATATCGAGCAATAACCTATCGAGCGTTTATGAAGACGATCATGGCACGATATGGATTACCAGCTATACGGGTGGGCTAAGCCGTTACGATAAATCGCAGCCAAGTGAGCGCGCGTTCACGAATTATACCTACTACCAAGACGGGCAGGACACCGTTTCCATCCGCATGCTCGGAGACGTGGTGTCTGATGGAGAAGGGAATAGCTGGTTCGGCGGACAGGATACCGATTTGTTGAAGCTGGATGCGTCGACCGAACGAATCTCGCGTTTACGGTTGGTGCCCGACTCGCTGGGGCCGTTATCCATTTATAGGCTATACCGCACCAGCGACGGCAATATCTGGATAGGGACACGGCATCATGGCATTTTTTGCCTCGATCCAACCACAGGGAAAGCAAAGGCCTACAACCTGAAACCCTGGGCCAAACCCTGGGTAGAAGAAAATGGTTGCGGCAGTTTCGCCGAGCACGAGGGCGTATTGTGGTTCTCCTATTACGATCATGGCTTGTGCAAACTGGATCTGGAAACCGGCAAAATCGAAACCGGGCTATTGGGCATCGGATCCAATGTCCGGGTATACGACAACGCGATCCACGCCATTGCCATTGACGGGGGGGCGGTACTGGCTGGCCATCAGTCCGCCGGACTCTACCGATATGATATCGCGACCGGCCAAACCACGTTGCTGGATTGGCATACGCTTACGCCCACGGATCCGATACCCGACGCCGTGGCGACATTGACCGTTGACAGTTCAGGCAATGTCTGGATCGGTACACGCGATAAAGGACTCATCCGCTATTCGGAAGACCAGAATCGCTTCGCGACGTTCTACCCGATGGAACAGGCTTCGCCCATCAAACACCTGACGGTGCACGACGATAAATGGTGGTACCGAACGGAGCAAGGCATCGGCGTATACGACCCTGCCAGCGGCAAGACGGAGAAAGCGTTTGACTACGAAGGGCTATGGGTGAGTAATTTCACCATCATCGATGGCACACGTTACCTCTCCACCTATGATCGGGGGGTCTGGCTCTTGGATGACGATGGGCAGAAATCACCGCTGCCCATTCATGGGCCGACCCATGGGTTCCGCCAGGCGGATTGCGGAAATGTCGTTGCCGATACCATCGATGGCCGTCCATACCTTTGGATAGCAGCGTGGAATTCCGGCCTCTACCGGTACGATTGCATCGACCGGACCATCAAACTGGTCAATGCAAAGAACGGGTTGCCAGACAACAAGTTGATCTGCATGGCCAAGGATAGCAAAGGAAGCATCTGGATTGGGACGGATGGGTTTGGCCTGCTGCGCATCGTGGACAAGTCTGCGATCACCTTCGAGCGATTCCGCGCCGAGACACCGCACTCAATCCCTTCCAACACGGTGCGCGGCATTACCTGTTCGCGCGATGGCACGGTTTGGTTGGTCACCGAGTATTTGGGCGTTTCGGGTATCTGGCGCGTGGCAGGTGGCTTTGCGATCAAGAATTTCCCGAATACCAACCTGGCACCTTGGCAGAATCCGCAGAGCCTACAGGAAGATGCCGTAGGGAACCTCTGGATCGCCACCGAAGACGGGCTGATGGTCTTTAGCAAGGCGTCTGGCAAGTTCATGCAGCTTCAGCCGGGCAAGGGAGTTGTGCCGCCCAAACACATGGCATTGGAAACCTATGCCACCCTGCCCGATTCAACGGTCGTCATCGTCACCGATCAGGGTTTCGTAACGGGCCGCGCAGCGAACGTTTGGCGCCAGCAGGCGTTGCCAAAAGCGGTTGTCAATACGTTTGTCGTACACGATCGCGATTTTTCGCACCTGTTGCGACGGGCGCGGATAGATCTGGATCACGAACAGAATTTTTTCACGTTCGCGTTCTCCGCACCCGGTGGGGCGGATCCCCATGACCTGCAGTTCGCGTTTATGCTGGAAGGCGTGGACAAGGCATGGCGATCGGCCAAGGGCGATTTCTCGGTTTCCTACACCGACCTTAAACAGGGGGAGTACCGGTTCATGGTCCGAACCGGTAACTATTTGGACGACTGGAGCACGGACGTCCGCGAGGTCGTAATCCGTATCAACGGCCCCTATTGGCAGACCCCCTGGTTCTATGGCGCGGCCATTGCACTGTTTTTTTTGGCGGCTTACGGTGTTTTCCGGTACCGACTCAACCAATCGCGCAAGCTCAATGCGATGCAATCGGCCTTCAACGAAGACCTGAAGCGCCAGCTGGCGGTGAAAACGTCGGAGGTGAAGGCACAGCTCGAGCACCTGGAAGCCGAACGGAAGGAAAAACTGGAGTCCGACTATCGCAAGCGGTTGTCCGAAAGCGAGTTGAAGGCCATCCGCGCACAGATGAACCCACATTTCATGTTCAACGTGCTGAATTCCATCGAATCCTATATCTTGGAGAAAGACGCAGCAACGGCGAGTCGGCTGGTACAGAAATTTGCCAAATTGAATCGGTTGGTGCTCGAGAATTCCGCCTACAGTTATGTAAGCGTGGCGCGCGAATGGGAAGCCTTGCAATTGTATGTGGAGTTGGAAGCCCTGCGTTTCAACGGTACGTTCGATTACACATTCGCTATCTTGGGCGATTACGATATGAAAAGCAGTTTCATCCCGCCGATGCTGGTGCAACCGCTGATCGAGAACGCCATCCATCACGGCATACGGCAGAATACGGCGCAGCGGGGCAATATCCAGGTAACGGTACAACGCTCCGAAGAACAGGTCTGTTTCACCATCATCGATAACGGCGTAGGGCTATACCGGCCGCGGGTCAAACCGACGCAAGCTTACAAGAAGACATCAATGGGCCTGGCGACCATCGAAGAGCGACTGCGATTGATCAACCACAATTCGGGATGCAACACCGGCAAGCTCGATCTCGTTGACCTCGAAGCGGAAGGGTCGCATGGAACGAAAGCCGTTTTATGCATTCCCTTGGTGATGACCCCATTCAGTATGATGGATTGACCAAACCCCTTACTTATGCTTAAAGCAATCATTTTAGACGACGAGCCGCGCGGATGCAAACTGTTAAGCCACAAGTTGCACTATTTTGAAGAAGATATCCAGCTCGTGGCAACATTCCACGATCCGAACCTTGCCCTCGAGCAAATCGGTTTGCACGAACCCGATGTGCTTTTCCTGGATGTGGAGATGCCGGGCATGAACGGCTTCCAATTTCTCGAAAGGCTTTCGGAGTATAGTTTCGAAGTGATCTTCACCACGGCGTATGATTCGTACACGCTCGAAGCGCTGCGGCTCAGCGCCGTGGATTACCTGCTCAAGCCGATTGCCGATGAAGAGCTCGGACAGGCTATCGCCAGGCTGAAAGGCCGGGTACGCCAAAAAGCCGCCGTATCGAACCCAGCGGCCAAGCCGACACCCGGTTTCGCCTCGACACGGCTTTCGCTGTCCACAGCAGAAGGTGTCTATTTTGTCGAAAGATCAAACATTGTCCGTGTTGAGGCGATGAGCAACTACAGTACGTTTTACCTTATCGATGGCCGGAAGATCGTGGTTTCTAAAACACTGAAGGAGTTTGAAGGTGCTTTGTCTGGCGACGCCTTCTTGCGCGTGAACCGCTCGTCGATGGTCAATCTCCATTACGTTAGCCGCTACCGCAAGGGCAACGGCGGTACGTTGGAAATGGCCGACGGCATGGAGGTAGAGGTGTCGCCGCATCGGAAGGACGAATTGATGGCCCTGCTGTTCGGCGGATAGTAAAAAAAACCACCCCGGATTCGGCTTTCGTCGATCCGGGGTGGCGGTTTTTATGCTGTATAAGCAAGGGCTTTACTCGGCCTCCTTAGGCTCTTCGCCAGCTGCAGGCGTTTCCTTGGCCTCTTCGGTAGCGACCGACGGCTCTTCAGCCGGAGCCACCTCTTCGGCAACAGCTGCTTCCGCAACTGGGGCTTCTTCAGCGGCAGGTGCTTCGGCTACAGGCTCTTCAGCCGGTGCCGCTTCTTCCACCGGAGTTTCCGCAACTGGGGCTTCCTCGACGGCCGGCGCGGCTGCTACAGGTTCGTCAACAACTTCGACCGTGGTCTCTTCGGCTTGTGCCTCAACTTCGTCTTCTGCTTCGGGGATTTCCGGCGCAGGCGGGGCGTTCTTGGCAGCGATAGCTTTAGCCATCTCCGCCTTTTTCTTTGCTTCGGCCGCTAGCGCGGCTTTCTTGGTTTCCTCTTTTGATAGGGTCAACCCATCCTTCTTACCTTGGATCTTGGCTTCCTTCTCGCTTAACCATGCCTCGAATTTGGCATCGGCCGCGGCTTCATCGAAAGCACCTTTCTTGACGCCGCCCAGTAGGTGCTTCTTGTAAAGCACGCCCTTGTACGAAAGGATGGCGCGCGTGGTATCCGTCGGCTGTGCACCTTTATCCAACCAGTCCAACGCCTTGTCGAAATTCAAGTCGATGGTTGCCGGATTGGTGTTTGGGTTGTAGGAGCCGATGCGCTCGATGAATTTACCGTCACGCGGTGCACGCGAATCGGCAACGACGACATAGTAAAAGGGTTTCCCCTTCTTGCCGTGCCTTTGCAATCTGATTTTAACTGCCATGTTTTCTTTTTATGTATTCAACATCGTTCCCGGAGCCGTGTGCTGCGGGGCTGCAAAGGTAGAAAAACTATTGGTCATAACCAAATCGTTTCATGTAATTGCTTTTCTTGCGCCAATCGGGTATGACTTTCACGAAAAGTTCCAGAAAGACCTTTTGTTGCAAGAACGCTTCGATGTCTTGCCGGGCATACGTACCCACCTTTTTGATCATGCTGCCCGCCGTGCCGATGAGGATGTTTTTTTGCGAATCGCGTTCAACGATGATTTCCGCGCTTATGCGAGTGACGTGCCCTTCTTCCTTGAACGAAACGATGATGACCTCCGTGCTGTAGGGGATTTCCTTGTCGTAAAGCTTGAAAACTTTCTCGCGGATGATTTCCGATACGAAGAAGCGCTCGTTCCGGTCGGTAAGCGCATCCTTTTCGTAGTAGGGCGGGTGTTCCGGGAGGCGATCGAGGATAAACTGCATCACGGCCTGGATGTTATGCCCATGCAGGGCCGATATGGCGAAAACGGCCTCGGGGTTGATGGTTTCCTGCCACTGATCGAGCTTCAGTTTCACTTCTGTTTCCGAGGAACGATCGATCTTGTTGACCAGCACGGCAACTGGCGATTGGGTTTTCCGCAATTTCTCGATTACGTCGGCCTCGTCGTACCTTTCATGGATATCCGTCACCAGCAGGATGACGTCGGCGTCGATGAGCGATCCCTGTACCGCATGCATCATCGATTCCTGCAAGGTGTAGGCGGGTTTGATTACACCCGGCGTATCCGAAAAGACAATCTGGAACGCCGGATCATTCACGATACCGATGATGCGGTGGCGGGTGGTTTGTGCCTTCGGGGTAACGATCGACATCTTTTCGCCCACCAACGCGTTCATTAACGTGGACTTACCTGCGTTGGGTTTCCCGATGATACTGACGAATCCGGCTTTGTGCGACATTTTTTTAAAAATTGATTTGTTTTGCAAAGAAACAAATTATATCTTTGCAGTCCAATTCGGAAGAGGATAAAAGCTGGCAGCGAGTGCCAGGACACATAAAAGATACATTGCGGGGTGGAGCAGTTGGTAGCTCGTCGGGCTCATAACCCGAAGGTCATTGGTTCGAGTCCAATCCCCGCTACTAAGAAAAGCCGGTCGAATAGTCGATCGGCTTTGTTTTTTCTATGGACATCGCAGACTGTTTTTACATCGGCTACATCAGCAGAACCCGTGGTCTCAAGGGCGAGTTGCAGCTGTTCTTTGAATTCGACGACTACGAAGCACTCGGTTTGGATACGTTGTTCCTGGAAGTCGACGGTAAGCTGGTGCCGTTTTTCGTGGAAAGCGTGAACCTATTGCCCAACCGTACGGCTTATCTTTTTTTCGAAGACGTCGATCACCTCGACAAGGCCAAGCCGCTGGTCCGTAAAAAAGTGTTCCTGCCCAATGCCTTGCGGCCCGAACGCGATCCCGATGATTTCCGGATGGCCGATCTGCAGGGTTTCTACGTATATGACCGTGTGCACGGGGCATTGGGTGAAATCACCGAGGTGAACGAATATCCGCAACAGCACGTGGCCACGGTGCGCTACCGGGGACACGATGTGTTGTTCCCGCTCACCGACGGCATCATTGTATCCATCGATCGGCAGGCTCGGCGGATGGATGTAGCGCTTCCGGAGGGGTTGGTCGAGCTGTATTGCATATAAAAGTGGTTTGTTTTTGGTGTCAAGCGGGAGCGAATGCAAGGCTTTTTGGCTAAGTTTGGCGGCCGGATAATCAAAATGGGGGAATATGAAGATTACTGAACACATCAAGAATGCCCGGGGGAAAACCCTGTTTTCGTTTGAATTGCTGCCGCCGGTCAAAGGCCAGAGCATCGCTAGCATCTACAATACCATCGATGCCCTGATGGAATTCAAACCCCCATTCATCGATGTGACCTACCACCGCGAGGATTATATCTACAAGCAACACCCCAATGGCTTGCTTGAGCGGATTTCGTACCGCAAGCGCCCGGGAACCGTGGCCATCTGCGCGGCCATCATGAACAAATACAAGGTGGATGCCGTGCCGCACCTCATCTGCGGCGGGTTTACCAAGGAAGAGACCGAGAATGCGCTCATCGATCTGCATTTCCTGGGCATAGACAACGTGTTGGTGCTTCGTGGCGATGCCCGCAAAGCCGACAAGGACTTCGTGCCCACGCCGGGCGGCCATGCTTATGCCACAGACCTGTTGCAGCATGTGAAAGACATGAACGGCGGCATCTACCTGCACGAGGACATCGAGAACTCGGAGCGGACCGATTTCTGCATCGGTGTGGCGGGTTACCCTGAAAAGCATTTCGAGGCGCCCAATTTCGAAACGGATTTCAAGTACCTCAAGAAAAAAGTGGACATGGGTGCCGAGTTCATCGTGACCCAGATGTTCTTCGATATCCAGAAATACAAAACGTTCGTGGAGCGTTGCCGCGCGGAAGGCATCACGATACCCATCATCCCGGGGCTGAAGCCCATCACGTCGGCCAAGCAGCTGATTAGCCTCCCCAAGATCTTTCATATCGACATTCCCTTGGCGCTCAGCGAGGCCGTCGGCGCCTGCAGGACCGTGCAGCAAGTCAAAGAGGTGGGCATCGAATGGATGGTTCAGCAGTGCCGCGAACTCATCGATTTCGGCGCCCCAGTATTGCATTTCTACACCATGGGCAACCCGGCTCCCACGAAGCAAATCGTGGGGCAAGTGTTTTAAGGGGCGTCGCTCGTTAAGTCTTGTCCAGCTCTTTTGCCCACGTGTCGCGTAGCGTGACCGTGCGATTGAACACCGGCCTGTCAGGGGTCGATCGCTCATCGAGCGTAAAGTAGCCCTTTCTGATGAATTGGTATCCCCTTGCGGGCGTGGCCCGCAGCAGGTCTGGCTCGGCGAAGGCGTTCTCGATGACCTGTAGGCTCCCCGGATTGATGGCCGCCTTGAAATCATCCTCCGCGGCGGGGTTTTCCACGTTGAACAGCCTGTCGTAAAGCCTCACTTCGACGGTTTTGGCATGCGGCGCGCTCACCCAATGGATGGTACCCTTTACCTTAAGCCCGCTGGTATCTTCACCGCTTTTGGATTCGGGGATGTACGTGCAGTGGATTTCGGTGACATGGCCCGCGCTGTCCGTGACGTAGTCGTTGCAGATGACGATATAGGCATGTTTGAGGCGGACCATCAAGCCTGGGCCGAGCCTGAAGAATTTCTTGGGCGGATTTTCCATGAAGTCTTCCCGTTCGATCCATAGCTCTTTGCTGAACGGGATCTCGCGTTCGCCTTCGCCGCCTGCTGCCTCTGGATTGTTCTCGCCCACGAGCGTTTCGACCTGGCCGTCCGGATAGTCGGTGATCACCAGCTTGATCGGGTCGAGCACGGCCATGCGTCGCCATGCGGTCTTGTTCAGGTCCTCGCGGATACAGAATTCCAGCAGGCCC
Organism: Parapedobacter sp.; assembly: GCA_037190485.1. Lineage (GTDB taxonomy): Bacteria > Bacteroidota > Bacteroidia > Sphingobacteriales > Sphingobacteriaceae > Parapedobacter. Next base: position 266,150 of record JBBCJB010000010.1, on the reverse strand, counting down.
ACGTCAATGATGTTTTCACGCTTGGCCACGCCGATACGTTCGCAGAAATTCCGGATGCTGCCCGGGGTGTACCCCCTGCGCCGCAAACCGCTGATGGTGGGCATGCGCGGGTCGTCCCAGCCGTCTACATGGCCTTCATTGACCAATTGCAGCAATTTGCGCTTGCTCATCACCGTATAATTGAGGTTGAGCCTTGCGAATTCGTATTGTTTGGATGGAAAGATTTCCAGTTGGTCGATGAGCCAATCGTACAGCGGCCGATGGGGTACGAATTCGAGCGTACAGATGGAGTGCGTGATCTCTTCGATCGAATCGCTTTGGCCATGCGCGAAATCATACATCGGATAGATGCACCAAGCGTCCCCGGTGCGGTGATGGTGCGCATGCTTGATGCGGTACAGGAGCGGATCGCGCAAATGCATATTGGGATTGGCCAGGTCGATTTTCGCTCGTAGCACTTTTGCGCCGTCAGGATACTTGCCTTGGCGCATTTCCTCGAACAGCCGCAGGTTTTCTTCCGGGCTGCGATCGCGGTAGGGCGTGGGTCTGCCCGGTTCTGTCGGCGTGCCCTTAGCCGCGGCGATTTCTTCCGATGTGCTGTCGTCCACATAAGCCAATCCCTTCTTGATGAGCGTTATGGCATAGCCGTATAGTGTTTCGAAATAGTCAGACGTGTAAAGCTCTTCGCTCCATTCGAAGCCCAGCCAACGGATATCTCTTTTGATGCTGTCTACGTATTCCGTTTCCTCGGTGACCGGATTGGTGTCATCGAACCGGAGGTTGGTCTTGCCACCATATCGCTGTGCCAGGCCGAAATTGAGCACGATGGACTTGGCGTGACCGATGTGCAGGTAGCCGTTCGGTTCCGGAGGGAACCGCGTCAATACCCGGCCTCCGTGTTTGCCCGATTCCAGGTCTGTTTCGATGATTTCTTCGATGAAATTGAGTGACTTTTCTTCGTTTGCCATGGCGCAAAGGTAACCATTAGTTCTGATGATTTTGGCTATCAGCAATCACCTTTCGGCGACAGGCCGAAGCGGATATCCGAATGCTGAAAACAAAAATCAAAAAATAAACCTTGGTGAAGCAATTATGTCTAATTTTACGTCTTAGGAACTGTCACGAAATAAATGAGCGAATCAAGCGCAGCAATTTTGTTCGTTATCGAGGCGCATATTGCGGCTCATAGTGGAGCTATGGGCAAGATATGCAACGATGAGAACGGGCAAAAGGGCAAGCTTGGGTGTTTAGGTTATTTCGTGTCAGTTCCTTAGCGCTAAATCGATGCGGATGAATAGAAGATACCTTATTATAATAGGCGTGGTCATGCTGCTCCCGCTTGCCGGTTGGGGACAGCGTAGCAAGAAGCCGCAAGTGTTGGTATACGGTTACGGTGTGGACGCCTACACGGCGGCGCTACAGTCGTCCATGTCTAACCTGAACACGGTCTGGGTGGTCAATGGCGATCAGCGCATGCCGGAATTGACAACCGACTTTGTGGAGGTGGCGTCGGCCGATGGCTTGGATGCAGGGATATGGGCAGACCTGCTGGCCCGAACGTTGAAGCAAACGACGCGCAATGACTCCGTATCGACCCTAGCCAAGCGGCGTATCAATCCGCAGATCGTGCGGAATATACTCGATAGCGTGCTTGGCGCGACGAATAACCTGACCGTGATCGATCGCGGGCAGCTTCGGTCGGTCAAGAAATCGGGTAAGGATTGGCGCATCGAATTGATGGATAAGCAGCGGTTCGACGTCCGTGCGGTAATCGATGCGTCCGCCGACGCGTATCTGTTCCAGTTGGCCAAAGGCAGCCTTGACAGCATTGCCGTGCGGACGGCGGTGACCGACGATTACGTGGCGACGCCCCAATACGCGGGGCTGGCGCGTACGGGTGTCGCCGTGGGCAGCCGTGCAGAAGGGGTGTTTACCTTGCCGTTGGCTGGGTTGGTGCCAGCCGATGATGGCAACCTGTTTCTGACCCGGCGCCTGCCCGTGATGGAGCGGTTGCTTGACGGAACGGCCGACGACGTACCGTTGCTGATGCATGTCGGGCAGGCCGTCGGCGCTTCAGCGGCTTACACAGCTTTTTTTAAGTCCACTTCCGATAAATTGGACGTCCGGACCATACAGGGTGAATTGCTGCAATACGGTGCAAGGTTGATTCCGTTTGGCGATGTTACCATCGAACACCCGCATTTCGCCGCCATTCAGCGCGTGGGTGCCACCGGGCTCTTGCTCGGGCGCACGGATGCGACGGGTCGTTTATTTTTTTCGCCTGATTCCACCGTGACGGCAGCCGAACTCAAGCCGGTCTTGAATCAGCTCTTTTCAAGGAGCCAGATCTGGTTCGTGAACCATGCCAGCGTCGATACCTTGACGTTTGCGGATTTGTTCAGCTACATCAAATTCGTCGGGCAGCGCGGGAACGAACTGGAGGGGCAGGTGCAGAAATATTGGAAGCGACGTTTCCGGTTCGAGGACGACTACGATGAGCAACGGCTCGTGACACGACGGCATGTTGCGGTATTGCTCGATGCCTACTGCAAGCCCTTCGAGGTGAAAATCGGCATGGACGGTACAATCCATCGCTAAGGAGCTGTCAAGAAATGAAATGTTAAATTAAGCGTTCGTGCCGGTTCCTAAGTGCGGACGTGTCGCCGATCAGGTCAGCGTGATCTGGCGCTTGATGCTTTCTTCCAACGAAATGATGGTTTCCGTACGTTGGATCCCCTTTACCGCTTGGATGTCTTCGTTCAACACTTTTCGAAGATGTGTTGTGTCACGACAGATGATTTTCGCGAACATGCTGTACGTGCCCGTACAGTAGTGTAATTCCACGACTTCTTTTACCTGTCGTAGCTGTTCAACCGCATTGTTATATTGGGAACCCTTCTCCAAGTAGATTCCGAGGAATGCCGTGATGTCGAATCCGACCTTTTGCGGGTTTATGATGAGGCTTGATCCCCTTATAATCCCCAATTCTTCCATCTTTTTCATCCTTACATGTATTGTTCCGCCAGAAACGATTAATTTTTTGGCAATTTCGGTGTAAGGTATGGATGCATCATTCATTAATATCGATAATATTTGTATGTCTAGGTTATCAAGATCTAAATTTTCATATTTTTTTTCCATAAAAAACGATGTTTATTGCATTTAATATCAAAACTAATTAAAAAAATCGTAAAAATTTAATTTTTTATATGAAAAAGTTATAATGTTTTGTAATTGTTGTTATATTTGTATCAATCAATCAGCAGAAAAAAATGAAAAAGCTGATTTAGGAATTGCCCTCCCTCAATTTAATATAGGTTTATAATTGGTTAGCGTAGAAGCTCCTCTCCCAAAGGAGCTTCTTCCTTTATTACCCACAGTGCCTATCATGCAATTTATTATAATTAGGATACGTGTAGTCGTTGCAATTTTTTCAAAAATAGCCAGTAAATTTGGTTTATAGCTGTGAAATTTTCAATTTTTGTTGCGATGTTGGTTATGGCATCGCAATGTAAGTGTTGATTTTTTTGATTGCTGCGATTGCAAAACCGCTAGCTAAGCTGTAACTTTACCTGAAACGTATGACGCCAGCATTGGACAACGAGGACATTCGGATTTCCCGGAAAAAGCCGGTTTATCCGGTAACGACCGCATTGCAAAAATACTTGCGAAGCTATCAACGTGATGCGCGCATGCCGATTGCCTACGGTAACCTCATGGAGTTTTATGAAACGGTGCCCGTGATGGACAAATATGGGAAGGACACGCTATGGGAGACCCCATTGTATCCACCCCATGTCCAGGAACAACTTTATAGCGGCCTGAAGATCATTTACGCCCAGCTTAAGGCATCGGGCAATACGCGCATCGTAGAACACAAATACATCGACCGGGTGGAATATTGTGCATTCGGCAACACGCATCCGTTCCGCATACGCATCGTCAACCGGCTCAACGATGTTTATGATTATTTTTACATCAAACAGGCCGATGCTTCCCGCATATATGGCCTGGAACTTGAGCAGATCATTTCGCCCAATCCCGTCAATTACCTCGTGGACGGCCAGACCCTCGTCGAAGAGCACATCGTGGGCATTCCGGGCGATGTGTTTGCCAAGTCGCTGATGTATAATACGGATTACAATCCGAAGCGCATCGCCAAAGAATTTGTTAAATTCAATGAACGATGCATCATCACGCTATTGGGCGATATGCGCGCGTATAATTTCGTCGTACAGATTACGCCCGATTTCGACGATTTCCAATTCCGGATTCGTGCCATCGATTTTGATCAGCAATTCTATGAGGGCAATCCCAAGATATACATGCCTCAATTCTTCAAGGACAACCTGCCTTATGTTCGGTTATGCATGGAGCACCTGACCGACCGTACCGTGCTCCAATACCAGCAGGAAGAACGTTCATCCATCGTGCACCGGGTGCGCAGTGAACGCCACCGCATCGCTGCGTTGCGCGATGTGTCCAATACCGAAGAGTTATCCACCGCGGCCAATGTGAAGCAACTTCGGGAGGGCTACGCGCAATACTACCAAAATAACCACTACTTGGCCTGCCGGACCATGACCGATATCATTGAGTTGAACGTCAAGAACGTGATCAGGCAGGTGAAGTCCTGATGGCTTATCGGAGCCGGTCGGGATTGCCCTTGATGAATGCGTTCCAACCCGAGTAATTGCCTCCGCCACCTGAGCCGGTACGGTTTTGGAATGCGTGGCAAACCGCTACGGCAAGTCCGTCCGTGGCGTCCAGGAATTGCGGGTTTTCCTCGAATTTGAGCAGGGTTTTCAGCATCGCCGCCACCTGTTCCTTGCTGGCGTTGCCATTGCCCGTCACCGACTGTTTTATTTTCCGGGGCGCGTATTCGATGATGGGGATGTCGCGGTTAAGGGCCGCTGCCATCGCTACGCCCTGTGCACGGCCGAGTTTGAGCATAACCTGGATGTTTTTGCCATAAAACGGGGCTTCCAGCGCCATGCAGTCCGGTTGGTATTGTTCGATGAGGGCGCTCGTTTTTTGGAAGATGCGCTGCAATTTGAGCCCGTGATCTTTCAGGTGATCCAACTTGACGACTCCCAGGTTGAGCAAGGTCAACTGCTTGCCGGTTTCCTTGATGAGACCATATCCCAAAACCGCCGTGCCTGGGTCGATGCCCAGGATGATCCGCTCAGTGCCCGCAGCTTTTTCCATGGTGCAATGATAGGGTTTTCCACGCATATTCCGCGAATCAGCGGATCCACAATCGGCGGATCCGCTGATTCACGCGGCCGCTTTAGTTCGTTGACGCGACACTAAAACCCGCATGGATCATTGGCCTATCGCCAAGGCAATGGGGAGCGTGTAGGCAACCCGTACCGGACGGCCGTTCTGGATGCCGGGACGCCATTTCGGCGAAGCCTGCAGCAATCGTATCGCCGCTTCGCCGGTGCCGAATTTCAGGTCGCGCACGATTTTGATGTCGGTCAATGATCCGTCGCGTTCCACGACAAACTGCAGGACCACCTGTCCACGCACGCCCGCTGCGACGGCGGCTTCGGGATAATGGTAGTTTCGTTGCACGTAAGCCATGAACGCAGGGATACCGCCAGGAAACTCGGGGTCGATCTCAACGGAAACAAAGGGGACGTCGTTGGCGTTGCCATTCTCCGTAATGGCGGCATCGCCCTTTCCTTTTCCGACAGGCAAATCCAACTGGATGGCGGCAGCAGGGTCGCCCTCCAGGGTTTGCGAACCGGGGTTGGCGAGTTGGAGCATCGCCACCGATGGAGGCTCTTCCGTAATCCGGTTGGCTGGTACCACCACGGGCTGTGGCATGCGCACGTGGTTGGTGCGCGGTTTTGCGGGCACGGCCGCAGGCGGTTCGGGAATTGATGGGTCGAGGGGAAGGGGAGGCTCCAGGATAACGACCACGCCGTCGTCCAACGCCGGCGTAAAAGCAGGAGGGGCAGGGAGCGGGAACAATCGGTGATGGATGCTTGGCACCAACAACGAAACCACGAATACGCTCGATGCAATCAACGTGGCCATGTTTGCGTATTTGGCCGCGTCCCTCCGCAGGGCATAGGCGCCATAATGCTTGTTGCGCCCGTCAAAAATGATATCCAGCCAGTTTTGGCTGTAAATATCCTGTTGTGGATTGAACATAACGAACCTCATCTTTCTTTCAGGCTAGATGCTGCAGCGTAGCGTATTCCACAGATCGGTTAGGTTTGCCTCTCAAAAATTTGTAACATTGCACGCTAATTCACCAAGTTTGAGTAGGAGGACAAAAAAGATACTCGGTATAGTACTCAAGGTTGCCATCCTACTGCTGGTGGCTTGGGTGCTTTACCGCAAACTTGACAATCATCAAAACTTGCTGGCCTTTGAGCGCTTGATGCGCGATTTGGGTGGACGCACGGTCATTTTTACCCTTTCTGTCGTCGTTGCGCTGATGTTTGTCAATTGGCTGCTCGAAGCGGTGAAGTGGCGGTACCTTTGCCGACATATCGAACGCATCAGTTTCTGGAAATCCGTGCAATCCGTTTTCTGCGGCCTCACGTGGGCTGTGTTCACCCCGAATCGCATCGGTGAATACGGCGGACGGGTGCTGTTCCTGCAACCCCGCAAGCGTATTTTCGGCGTGGTGGCCATGGGTGTCGGCGCGTTGGCGCAATTGGTGCTGACCAGCGTGGCCGGTGCGCTAAGCGTCGCTTGGTTCGCCAATCGGTTCCTCGAAATCGGCCGCGTTGGGGGCATTGCCCTGTGGCTTGTGGCCGCCGCATATGCGGGTTTTTTCCTCACGCTGTATTTTAACGTGAAATGGATCGACGCGTGGATACGGCGTGTCGGTTTTTTGCGTAAGTTCCATCGGTTTTTTGAAATCCTGACCCGTTATGACCGCCGTGAATTGGCCGTGGTTTTTGTGAATTCCTTGGCGCGGTTTGTCATCTTTACGTCGCAGTATTGCATATTGATGCTCATCCTGATTCCGGAGATCCGTTTCTTCCCCATGCTATTCATGATCTTCATCCTTTTCTTCGTACAGGCTGCCCTGCCAACGCTCGATCTGTTCGATTTCGGTGTCAGGAGCGTGACAGCCAGCTACCTGTATGCGTACATCACCGATCAAGACATTGCAGTGATGGCCATCGCCTCCTGCATTTGGTTTATAAACCTTATCTTGCCCGCCATTTTAGGTTCAGTGTTTGTCTTAAAAATCAATTTCTTTGGCGACCCAGCTCATTAGTGCCTTGTTGGCCATATTCGCAGGCATCTATGCCACGTTGGTCTGTTACATGCGGGTGGGATGGTCAGCGTTGCCCATTTTCGCCAGGCGCAAAATGCCGATTACGCGGGTGAGCGTGCTTATCGCAGCGCGTAACGAGGAGGCCAATATCGGTCGTACCCTCACGGCCATCCTGGAGCAGGATTTCCCGGCCGGGCTGCTTGAGGTCATCGTGGTGGACGACCATTCCACGGATGCAACGTCGGCTGTAATTTCATCATTTTCCAGTCGGGGTGTAAAGCTCTTGAAACTGAATGAGTCCGAACCGCTTAACTCCTATAAAAAGAAGGCGATAGCCACGGCCATCGCAGTGGCTACCGGTGAGTTGATCGTTACTACCGATGCCGACTGCCGCATGGGACCCGACTGGTTGGCCACCGTAGTGGCCTACGCCGAGGCGCAGGGGAGTTTCTTGGTGTCTTCTCCAGTAGTCTATTCGGAAGAGCGCAGTTTTTTTGAAGAGCTGCAGACCTTGGAATTCCTTTACTTGATTGGATTGGGTGGGGCAGGTATCGGAAACCGGCAGCCGTCGACTTGCAACGGCGCCAACTTAGCCTACCGCCGCGACATATTCCACGAGCTGGGTGGATTCAATGGTATCGATCACTTGGCTTCGGGAGACGATGAGTTGTTTTTGCATAAGGTGGCTGCCCGCTACCCCGACAAAATCGGTTTTTGCAAGGCCAAGGAAGCCATTGTCTATACGGATGCCAAGCGTAGCCTGGGTGGATTCATCAACCAGCGCAGGCGCTGGGCCTCCAAGAGCACGCATTATCGAAACAAAGGGGTGGTAGCCTTGGGTATAGCCATCTGGCTGTTCAATGTGTTGTTGTTGGCTACCGCGCTGATGGCCTGTTTTGCGGCGCCTGGGTTATGGATGGCGCTTGCTTTGGCGTTCACGCTGAAGCTGGCGGTCGAAACCCTGTTTCTCTACCCGCTTTGCCGGTTTGCCGACCGACGCGGATTGCTGGCTTACTTGCCACTATTGACCCTGATGCACGTGGTTTACATGGTCTACATCGGCTTAGCCGGTAACGTGGGCAAATACCAATGGAAGGGGAGGCGGGTCAGCTGACCTTTTCGCGGATACGTGCTTCGGCCGATGCCACTACCTCTTCGGCATTGAGGCCTTGTGGCTCGATTGGCGCCAATACTTCCCAAGACATGTTCGTGAACGCATTGAGCGGGAAGAACCCATGTCGGACCATCTGCCAGGAGTTATTGATGGCCACCGGAACGACAAGGACATTTGGCACCTTTTTCAGGATGGTGGCGATTCCACCCACATTGAACGGCTTGAGTCGTCCGGTTTTTGCCCGTGTACCTTCGGGGAAAATAAAAGCTGACCAGTTTCTGGTTTTCATGTTGCCAGCCAGTTTCAGGATTTCGGCGATGGATTGCTTCGGATCCTTGCGGTCGATGTTGGCAGCACCGCCGTGACGCAGGTTGAACGATATGCTCGGGATACCTTTCGCAAGCTCGATCTTCGAAATGAATTTGCCGTGGTGTTTGCGCAGGAAAAAAATCAATGGTGGGATGTCATACATGCTTTGGTGATTGGCCACGAAGAGGATAGGCCTATCGGTCGGAAGCCGCTGTTTGTTGACGAAACGCACCGTGTTGCCCAATACATAATAGGTAGCCAATAAGCATCCGTTCAATACATCTACGCAACGTTTGTGCGCGGGGTACCCCCCCAATTTCAGGCAAAGCCATTGGATGGGGTGGAATACGGTGATGATAATCCCGAAAAGCAGGTAAAAAACCGGAGACAAGATATAGCCGAAAAACTTTCTCATGCGTTAGAAAGCCACAAATCTAGCCATATTTGCCTTCATTAACAAACCAGTCGACCTCAACGGACAACGACTTCGCTTTCGAATCGATCTCGCGTATAGGTGCCCGGCGTGGCGTGATCGCCTTCCTCGAACGCGAAGTGGACTGCGCGGATGTTGGGCAATTCGGTATAGGCGTAGGTTACTTCAAGCAGGTAGGTCTGTGCGCCGGTCGAACCCATTTGTTGCGTCAGGTATTGCGCGTCTACGATACTGGCATACAGCGTATCACCCGAGACCCTATCCACCGTAAGTGGTACTTCTGGATAATTCGAAACCAACGCTTGTGTAAGTGCATCGATAGACAAGGCCGTACGGTCAAAATCTGGATCTTTTTCGACATGCAATCGTTCCGAATCTTCGTCGTAAACCACCACATACGGAAGCGACGGTAGGGGTGTCTCGAGATCCTCGGCAATTTCCGTGGCTACGGATTCACGTAGCCGCCCATCGGCGTTATCCCGCGATTCTTGATGGCAGGAAACCATTGCAACCGTAATGAAGGCGGCGACGGGCAACGATAGAAATGGATTTCGTGTTTTCATATACTGACATTTAAAGGCGCCTTTTCAAGTCTTCACGGGGTCGTTACCGCCACCGGCAATACTTTGCCGTTGAAAAACCGGTGCCCGGTCAACGCAAATTCGGCGACATATCCACCCATCTCCGAGGCAGCCACGGGCGACTGGTATTGAGGAAACGCTTTCGTTAGCATTTCTGTTTGCGCCGAACCCAAAGCTAGGCAATTTATTTTGATTCCAGTATCCGATAATTCCGATGCCAAGCATTCCGTGAGCGTATGCAATGCCGCCTTACTGGCCGAATAAGCGGCCAGGCCTGGAAATTTCACGCTGCCTTGGAACCCACCCATGCTGCCGATGTTCAGGATATGCGCTCCCCGTGGCATCAGTGGCAGCAATCGTTGGATCATGCTTACATGACCGAGGAAATTGCTTTGCAGCATTTCGGCCAATTCCTCACGGTGGGTCTCCACGAATGGTTTGTTGATGAGCGTACCGGCATTATTGATCAGTATATCCACGAGGCCCAGTTGCGAGGTGATGAACGGAAGCAATGCCTGTTGATAGTCGCCATGCACCACATCAAAAGGCAGGGCCTTCAACAAGGTTTCCGGATTGCGCGCCGATGAGGCCGCTTGCAACCGGTTCAGGCCCGCTGCTGAACGGGCCAAGGCGACAACCTGGTGGCCATTGTCGGCCAATGCCAATGCGGCTTCAAAACCAATGCCGCTACTCGCTCCGGTGATTACGATCCTCATCTTCTTCCTCCGTTTCCAATTCTACTTCGCCCAATTCCGCTTCGGTGGTGGTGGGCAGCCGATCCTCGCCCAAGCCTTGCGGGCGAAAAATAAAGTACGATCCCAGTGCGGCCAACAGCGCGGACGTTAGGTAGAACAACAGGCTGATCAACACCGCCAAATGGGCATCCAACTGAAAATATTGCGCACCATAAATATATACCATCTCGCGGGCGCCCAATCCCCCGACCGTAAAGGGCACGACCGCCACCAGCGACGACAGCAGGAACAGCAGTAAATACGGTGAAAATTTGCCTTCGAATCCCAATGCATATAACAAGAGGATCGCGCAGATCACCTGCATGGATTGCACGCCCAGCGCTTTGAGGTGGGTGATGGCAAAGCGATGGCTGTAAGCGGTGAAATACCGCCGGAGCACGGCGTAGTAGGCCACCGTACCCGCCGCTACGGCCAAAATAGGCACCTCGTTCGGAATCTCGAACCGGGGGATAAAGATCACCAGTGCCGATGTGATGAGGCATAACGCCCAGAAACCGCTCAACCGGTCGAAGAAGACAGCTGACAGGAGCTTTCGTCCCTTAGCGTTGAACTTACGGCGAAGAAAATAGATTTTATAGCCGTCACCCCCCACCCCGCCGGGCAGAAATAGGTTGTAAAAAGAACCCAATAGATACAGCTTGAAGTTATAGCGTTCGGACAGCGATAAACCCACGCCCTTGAAAAAGCCGTTGAGTCGCGAAGAGGCAATCACGATCGAGCAGGCATAGGCCACGAATGCGAGTGCCAAATAGAGTGGGTTGGAGTCGACCAACGCTTCTTTCACATCCCGAGGTTCCACTTTGCTGAACACCCAATAGAGGGCCGCGACCGTTATAAAAACCTTGAAAGTTGTTTTGGCGATTCGCCATGTTTTCTTTTGAGCCATAACCCTTCGAATTCCAAAGGTATAAAAAAGGTGTTGCAAAATGTGTCGCTGGTATGGTTTTTGGGAGATTGCCTACGTAATTTGTCAGAATCTAGTATCTTTACCACATCTTAATTGATTATATGAAATCTGTCATATCAGCGCCTGGCGCAAAAGGCGATGAATATGCAGGTTCCATGAGGCCATTGAAAGTAAATTATAATCGAATGAAACAGCGCGTTATCATCGCCGCCTTTGCACTGGTTACAGCGACCTTGTTCGTTGGTTGTTCGGCACAGCAGGGTGCCACCCAAAGCGGCCCGTCGGCTTCTGCATGGCGCAATGGCGTAAAGGGCCAATGGGTATTGCACTCCGTCGATAAGGAGGGTTTCCCCACGGCGTACTCCGTCAAGTCCATTTTCGAGGAAGCCCCCGCCGAATGTTTTGTCGGTAGTATCTGGAACTTGCCAAACAATGGCCGTGGAAGCATCACGTTCGATGCTGAAGGCACACTGTGTGCCCCGGGTGCCGTGCGCAACATCGTCTGGTCGATCCACAATCCCGGAAAGGGGGGCGGCAACCCTCAGTTCCAATTCAAGAAAATCTATCCGGGCGACAAACCGAGCAACGTGACGGCGGGTTATCGATTGGAACTCTCTTATGCGGATGCCGATCAATTGACGCTACGGATGCCATTGGATTTGGATGGCAAGACCGGTTTCCTTGTCTTTAACTTTGAACGACTTCAGTGATCGCTGAACAGCGACATGGGATTTTATTGTTTACTTAATTGTTAGCCGAAATGAAAACACGTATCTTGTTATCGATTTTGTTTATTTCAACGTTATCCGTAGCCGCCTTCGCCCAGCAGGACAAAAGCCAGCGGGCTAGCCCGCCAGACAGCACCATCGTGACCACCGAAGACGGGGTGACCATTGCCATCCACTATAGTAAGCCGTCCTTGAAAGGCCGACAAATCGGCGTTGATATCGTCCCTTTCGGAAAGGTATGGCGTACGGGTGCGAACGAGGCCACGACATTTGCGGTGGATAAGGATGTCCTGGTACAGGGCAAACCGCTAGCGGCGGGGAAATACAGCCTTTATTCGCTCCCTACGCAGGAGGATGTGACGATCATCTTCAATAAGACGTGGGATCAATGGGGCGCGCGTTACGATGAATCGCAGGATGCGCTACGGGTATCGGTATTGCCCAATGGCAACGACGGTTCCTCCGTAGAGCAGTTTACAATCCAAGCCGATAAAAAGGGAACGGTTACGTTGCTTTGGGGTCCATACGTGGTGCCCTTTACCGTCAAGTCCGCGAGATAAGTAGCTAACGATAGGTGAACTTGTGAAAGGTATTATTTTAGCGGGTGGTTCAGGTACCCGCCTGCACCCACTTACGTTGGCGGTGAGTAAGCAACTGATGCCCGTTTACGACAAGCCGATGATTTATTATCCGTTATCGACATTGTTGTTGTCGGGCATCCGAGATGTGCTGATCATTTCCACGCCCCATGATTTGCCCACATTCCGTAAATTGCTGGGCGACGGTTCGCAATTGGGATGTTCATTCTCGTATGCGGTGCAGGAAATCCCGAACGGACTGGCCCAGGCGTTCGTGATCGGTGAAGAATTCCTCGGCAATGAAAAGGTCGCCTTGATCCTCGGCGACAACATCTTCCATGGCGAGGGGTTGTCACGCCTGTTGCAGCAGAGCGCCGACCCCGATGGCGGGGTGGTTTTCGCCTATCCCGTCTCAGACCCCGAGCGCTATGGCGTGGTCGAGTTTGATGGCGATCGCAATGTGGTTTCCATCGAGGAAAAGCCCACGCAACCAAAATCCAATTATGCGGTGCCGGGATTGTATTTTTATGACAATACCGTCGTTGACATCGCAAAGCGTATCCAGCCCTCGTCACGAGGCGAATACGAAATCACCGATGTGAACAAGGTCTACCTCGATGAGGGGCGTTTGAAAGTCGGGATATTCAGCCGAGGTACCGCGTGGTTGGATACCGGGACATTTTCATCCCTCATGCAGGCCGGACAATTCGTGCAAGTCATCGAAGAACGCCAGGGGTTGAAGATCGGTTGCATAGAAGAGGTCGCCTATCGGATGGGATTCATTGGCGAGACACAACTGGAATCCATCGCGCAACCCTTGTTGAAAAGCGGGTATGGACAGTATCTGTTGAAATCGGTGTTGAAAAGAATTTAGTTAGTCGCATGGCAAAAACTGCGTTGATAACCGGGATAACCGGACAGGACGGTGCGTATCTGGCCGAATTCCTGTTAAAAAAGGGATACCATGTGCATGGACTGAAGCGTCGGAGTTCGTTGTTCAACACCGATCGCATCGATCACCTGTACCAGGATCCGCATGAATCCAACCGTCATTTCACCCTGCATCATGGCGACCTCACCGACGCGACCAACTTGATCCGTATCGTGCAGGAAACGCAACCGGACGAAATCTACAACCTAGCCGCGCAAAGCCATGTCAAGGTAAGTTTCGACACGCCTGAATACACCGGCAATGCCGACGCGCTTGGGGTACTACGGATTTTGGAAGCTATCCGTTTGTTGGGGCTTGCAGATCGATGCCGCTTTTATCAGGCGGCCACCTCTGAGCTTTACGGTTTGGTACAGGAAGTACCACAAAGCGAGCGGACGCCATTCTATCCCCGGAGCCCGTACGCAGTAGCCAAGCTGTATGCTTACTGGATTACGGTAAATTACCGCGAAGCCTATGGCATGTACGCTTGCAACGGTATCCTGTTCAATCACGAAAGTCCCATTCGGGGCGAAACGTTTGTAACCCGCAAGATCACGCGGGCAGTTGCCCGGATTGCGCTGGGGTTGCAGGATAAACTCTATCTGGGCAATCTCGCCGCCCAGCGTGATTGGGGGCATGCCAAGGATTATGTCGAGGCCATGTGGTTGATGCTTCAACAAGACTCGGCGGAAGACTATGTGGTGGCTACGGGCGTCACGACTACGGTTCGCGATTTCGTGCGGATGAGCTTTGCCGAACTGGGTATTGAGGTGGAGTTCAGTGGAAAGGACGTACGCGAAAAAGGTGTAATCATCGACGCCGATGAAAAGCGGTTGAATCAGCTCGGTATCGATCCCCAGCACGTCAAGTTCGGGCAGACCGTCGTTAAAGTGGACCCAGCGTATTATCGGCCCACCGAAGTGGACCTCCTCATCGGCGATGCGTCCAAAGCAAAGTCAAAACTCGGATGGCAGCCGCGATACGGTCTCGCGGAGCTCGTTGAAGACATGGTGCACGCCGACCTTCGGTTGATGCGCCGCGAGGAATACCTCAAAGCGGGTGGCTTCAGCACCTTGAATTATTTTGAATGAAAGGATTCTCGGAAATAATACCTATTTCAAGAATGATGTTGGAACAATTTTTGTGCATGACACTCCATGCAAGAGACAGGTACTGAGTCCCGGCCTGAAGAAATCAGGAAGGATTCCACCAAGATTTATTTCTTTGTGGTGGCTATAGCTGCCTTGCTCGCGACCAATGTTTACTTTTACATCAAATATAAGAATACCGGTGACAAGGTCTATGAGTTGACTGACGAAAAAGTGAACATGCAGGCAGAAATCGACAGGATCGAGGTTGAGCTGGATCGGTTGATTGATGAAAATGCTGAACTCAGCACGTCTTTGAAAGCTGTACGAGACAGTGTGCGGAATACAATCGCGACTTTGCGAACACAATTGGCGCAAAACAACCTCACGCGTGAACAATTGGCAAATGCGCAACATGAAATAAGCCAACTTAAGCAGCAGTTGTCTGACTATCGGACCGAGGTAGCGCTGCTACGAAATCAGAATGCCCAGCTGGTTTCCGAACGAGCCGTACTCAAGGAAGCGGTTGATTCCACATCAGGTCGTGTCGTGGAGTTGGAAGAACGGAATACGGATTTATCCGACAAAGTCAAGATCGCATCGGCGCTCAAGGTGTCGAGCATCGGTATAAACGCCCTGCGCCAGCGCAACAACGGCAAAGAAGATGCGGAGGTGCGCGCTCGCCGGGTGGATAAATTCAAGATTACCTTTACGATAGCCGACAATGCACTGGCCGAAAAAGGCAAACACCACGTATATACGCGTATCATCGATCCGAACGGCAATTTACGTACGTCAGACAACAGCCTTTTCGACGTCAATGGCAATCAGATGCAGTATACGGATAAGACGACCATTGATTTCGTGAACGACGGCGCTGCCTATTCACTTGAATGGCGGGATGCCAAAGGCTTCCAAAAAGGTACCTATACGGTTTTGTTGTATGCCGACAGTACCGTTATGGGACAAAGCAGCATAGTATTAAAGTAACCTGATTCAGCGATGCTGTTTTGTGAGCGTCAACGGTATGCGTAGGTAAAACGTGGTGCCCTTTCCCACGGACGTCTCGTAGCGTATGTTTCCACCCATGCCCTCCACGGCTTGTTTTACGAATGCCAGCCCGAGGCCGGTACCCGAGCTCTTGGTCGTGAAGTTAGGTTGGAATAGTTTCTCCCTCGCTTCTGGATCAATACCGTGCCCGTTGTCGCGGACGGCCACGGCTACGTAATTGCCGGCGTCATGGTGGATGTGGATATCGATTTGGCATCTACGTTTTGCAAGCGTGGCTTCAATCGAGTTTTTGATCAAATTGTTGAATGACCGCAAAAGTTGATCGCGGTCGCCATGCGTAATGATCGGTTGGTTGCCGCAATGGTTCGCGATTTGTATTTTTACGCCCACATCATTGCTGAACACCGCTACCGCTTTGTTGATGATGTCGAGCAGGTCGACTTCCTTGAGTTGCGTGTCCGGCATCTTCGCGAATTCAGAAAACTCGGACGCAATGCGTGAGAGGCTGTCGATCTGTTCGATGAACGATTCGCTGAACCGTAAAAAGCGCTCATCAAAGCGCGGGTCTTTTTCTTTCCACGAACGTTCCAACTGTTGGATGCCCAGCTTCAGCGGGGTTAGCGGATTCTTGATTTCGTGAGCCACCTGTTTGGCCATTTCGCGCCAAGCGGATTCACGTTCTGACCGCATGATTGTGTTTGCGCTTTGCTCGAGTGCTACGATCATCAGGTTGTATTCTTTGATCAAGCTGCCGATCTCATCGTGGCGTTTCCAGAAAATGGGTTCATTTTGCTTGCCGATGCTGGTTTTCGCCAGGCTTCGCTGCACCAACGCCAGCGGTGCCGTGATTTTGTTGGCCACAAATACAGCAAACAGCCCCAAGACCAGGATAACCAACGCATAAATGTTGACCAACGTGTTCAGCAACAATCCGACGTTTTGGTCAAACTCCCGTTGATAACCATAATCGGGAAGGCTGAGGAAGGCCACCGGTTCGTACGCATCATTCCTGACCGGTGCATACGCGGCAATGAAGTTCATGGCACCGATATGTTCGTGCTGGATGAATTCCGATCGTTGGTATCGAGCCATATGCAGCCATGCTTTGGGGTTCATGTAGCGCGATGTGAGCCGCAAGTCATAGATGCGTGGTTGGGTGGAATAGCGCAACTGTCCGTCGGTTCCATACAGGTTGAGGTCCGAACCAATGGATTCAGCGATGGTATTGAATCGTTCGTCGGTCGATAAGTCTTCGTTCGCGTAGGCTTCCTTGATCATCCTGGATTCCAAACGGCCCGCGATATCCACGATGTACTTCAGCGCGCTGTTTTCCTGTTGTTTCTTGAATTGGCTGCTGATACTGAAAAACGTGATGATTCCGGTTACGATTAGCGTAAATACCACTGCCGCTACCATAAACGTCTGTATGCGCGTGCTGTATAGGATTTTGTTCGTCAAGATCAGGAAGCTCCATCGGAGATTCCTCAGGCTGAAATCATTGCTGTTCAACGTCAATACGAGCCAGCGCGAAATGAAAGCCAGGATGGCGAACAACAGGAAGACGAGAAAGATAAAGGATAAGGCGGCCAGTTGCATCCAGCTACTCTGTTGGGGTCGGCTTACGACAATCAGGGTTCGGTTATTCGGTCGATACATCATGTGGTCGAAACCACCCTCATCACCGAGCGCGATATACTTGCGCTGTTCGGCAGGATAGGCTGCGGGAGACAGCGGATAAATGTAATCGCCAAATTGATTGACCAAGCTGCCATCCCGGTAAAACGCATAGGCATATCGCGTTGTCAACTCTATTTGCTGTTGGCTTAGCCTACTATCCGACAGGATTTCAGGGTAGAACGTCGCGTGGCTGAACGACCGATTCTGCAACTCGATCAGCAGGATACCCAGTGGATTTCCTTCGTCTTCCACGGGCAATTGGGCGAAATATTCAAAATTACCGAATCGACTGTTGCCCCGATAGAAATTTTCGGATACCTTGATGGCCCCCGATATCACTTTATCGCGATAGGCCTCCCGTTTGCTGGCTGAGCTATTGCCAATCGGGTTCCAGTCGGTATCGTATTCATTTGCTACGAATTCATACCGCGACAGGTACCCACTCAGATACGTTCGTTTCAAATGTTCATTGAGTACATCCCTGTTTTCCGTTTCGGGAAATTTGAAATACGAAACGAGTACAGGATCATTCAGGATTTCCTTTTCCAATTCGCGGAATAGCGCGATTGCGTTCGCATCATCCACTGCCTCTAGCCTCGAGATATCAAGCTTTTGCTGCTCTTCTTTCTTATAGCGTTGGAATTGGCCGTGCTTGATGGCGGTAACTGCTGCGAGCAACAGCAGTGTGGAAATGAAAATCGCCAGATCAAATTGACCTTGCCGCCGTATATACCACGTACGTAGTCCGACCAGTATCGTGAGCAATACGAAGGAAAAGGGGAACGGATAGGCACGGATTCCGCCCAAGTAGCTGTGCAAGACAACAAAGAAGAGGAAAAGTGCCGCGGTGGTAAGGAGGAGACGGCGTAGATTGGGGATGACTGAGTTCGCAAGCTCGGCGACAAGGTCGATGAGCAAGAGCAACGACATGATGCTCATGCATAATGCCACGAGACCAATCCAGCTATAGCCATTGAGATCAAGGATTTTTGTGACGTCAAAATTAACGCCGGAGTTGGTCACTAGGCCTTCATATATGCTGGCCGTCATGTAACTGGCGGCATAAATCAACAGCCCAAAAATGGATAGTGCCAAAAGACTGCCTAGTTTAGTATAGGCGAAAGCCGGCAACCTCAATTGATGCCTAAAGGTATACAGGTAGCCGATGAACCACGTAAATACGATGATGTTAAGCAAGAATCCGCCCAAATGAGGAAAGATAAAACTTGAGGCGAAATTGCGCGGGTCGAAAATGCCCGTATAGAAATGCGACGCCAACCAACTGTAATGCAGGTCTAGGTAACGGATGCCGGCCAAGCATGCGCCGAATAGCAATATCGATAGCCAGACCAACCCCCGCTTGGCCATCCAGATGCAAATGATGTTGCATAATAGGGTTACCGAAAACCCGGCAAGCAGCCACATGGCCAATTCCAATTTGGAAAAAAAGGTGTCGTGCCTGCCATCGCGGAGTTTCACTGAAAACAGGTATTCCCCATTGATGCTCCTGATATTGTAAATGGGCGCATCATCGTATTCAGCGATGTCCAAGTTGTTGGTCTTGATGAGCTGCTTTGAAAACGTATTCTTCAAGTATTCATTGTTCTTTTGGAAATCGGATTTGATGGGAATCAAGAACAATGCAGCGAAATTCCCGTCACTTTTCTTTATCGATTCGTACCAACCGTTGTCGGTTTTCAGGATGTCCACGCCATCACGGATGCCGGCGTCCGTTTTGGGCACCAGTTTATCGGTGCCCCAGGTGGCCAATTCACTGTTTACATAGGTGAAGGCGTATATGCCGTGTTCATTGCTGAAATAATCCAGGATGTCTTCGGCGAGTTTGACATCCTTGTCCATCGCCTTGAGCGCATTGAAGTGACTGGTGTCATTGATGAAATTATGGACGATCTGTGCCTTCTTGTGCAAGTTGTTCTGGATGTTGCGCGCATCGAGAAGTAGTGTTTCCTCGTCGTTGAATGTGAGGTTCAAGGTGATGGCGGTACCGATGAAGCATAGCGTCAGCACCAATAACAACAACCGTATTTTAATCACCGTACTCACACCAGAAAGCCTTGAATAACCCGTAAAAATAACAAATCCCCGCAACATTCCTGTTGCGGGGACAATAAATTACATACTTATACGGAACTCAATGTTCCATCAGTGTGCTTCTTCCTCCTTGAAAATCTTGGCCGTGAGGTATTCGCGATTCATCCGGGCAATGTTGGTCAGTTTGATACCTACCGGGCATTCGGCTTCGCAAGCCCCGGTATTGGTACAGCTGCCAAAACCTTCTTCATCCATTTGGGCTACCATCGCTTGGGCTCGGCTGTAGCGTTCGGTTTGGCCTTGTGGCAACAACGCGTATTGCGAAATCTTGGCCGAGACGAATAGCATGGCCGATGCATTTTTGCACGCGGCGACGCAAGCCCCACAGCCGATGCAAGTAGCGGATTCGAAGGCTTCGTCTGCCGTAACTTTTGGAATCGGGATGCTGTTTGCATCCGGCACGCCACCTGTATTCACATTCACGTAAGCGCCTGCTTGTTGGATACGGTCAAAGGCCGACCGGTCAACAGCCAAGTCCTTGATGACTGGGAAGGCGGCCGCCCGCCAAGGTTCGATGACGATGGTTTGGCCATCGTGGAAACTCCGCATATGCAATTGGCAGGTTGTAGTTCCCTGTTTGGGCCCGTGCGGCCTGCCGTTGATATGCAGCGAGCACATCCCGCAAATCCCTTCCCGGCAATCATGGTCGAAATGGATGGGATCTTCTCCCTTCCGTACCAACTCTTCGTTCACGACGTCAAGCATCTCGAGGAAAGACATGTCGGGCGATATGCCATTCGCTTGGTAGGTAACGAATTTGCCCCTGTTCTTATCGTTTTTTTGACGCCATACCTTCAGCGTCAGGTTCATGTTTCCACTCATGGTCTTGGATTATTTATAGCTTCGCTGTGTGAGTTTTACATTCTCGAATTCCAGCGCCTCTTGGTGCAATACTTCTGGTTGGTCATCTCCCTTGTATTCCCAAGCGGCCACATACCGGAAGTTATCGTCATCCCGCTTGGCTTCGCCCTCCTCTGTCTGGCTTTCCTCTCGGAAATGGCCGCCGCAGGATTCGCGGCGATTCAGCGCATCGTCCACCATCAATTCGCCAAGTTCGAGAAAGTCGGCCACGCGGCCGGCCTTTTCTAGCGATTGGTTCATTTCCTCATTTTCACCTAGTACGGTCACATCGCTCCAGAACTCCTTCTTCAGCTCCTGGATCAATCCTTTCGCTTTCTTAAGGCCTTCCTCATTCCGGGCCATGCCACAGTATTCCCACATGATGTGACCGAGCTTCTTGTGGATATCGTCGACCGTTTTGGTGCCTTTGAGCGCGAGCAGTTGGTGTACGCGATCTTCCACCTCTTTGCGGGTTTTCTCGAAATTGGGATGGTTTTTATCCACTTTTGCAAAACCCAAGCTAGCGAGGTAGTCACCGACCGTATACGGAATCACGAAGTAGCCATCGGCCAATCCCTGCATCAACGCCGAGGCGCCAAGCCGATTGGCTCCGTGATCCGAGAAGTTACATTCGCCAAGCGCGTACAGGCCAGGTACCGTGGTCATCAAGTTATAGTCCACCCATACGCCGCCCATGGTGTAGTGTACGGCGGGGTAAATCCGCATGGGCTGTTTATACGGGTTTTCGTCGGTGATTTGATAATACATATCAAAGAGGTTGCCATACTTGGCCCGTACCGCATCTTCGCCAAGCCGTTTGATGGCATCTTCGAAATCAAGGTATACCGCGATGCCTGAGGTTCCTACGCCACGGCCTTCGTCGACCACTTCCTTGGCGTTGCGTGAAGCGACGTCGCGCGGCACAAGATTGCCGAACGAGGGGTATTTCCGCTCCAGGTAATAGTCGCGGTCTTCTTCCTTGATGTCTGAAATCTTGATCTCGCCTTTACGCAGTTTCTGTGCCAATTCAACCGTCTTCGGTACCCAAACCCGGCCATCGTTACGTAACGATTCGGACATCAAGGTCAGCTTAGACTGATGGTCGCCGGTAACGGGGATGCAGGTAGGATGGATTTGCGTGTAGCACGGGTTGGCGAAAAAAGCTCCCCGTTTGTGCGCGCGCCAAGCTGCGGTGACATTACAGCCCATGGCGTTGGTCGAAAGGAAAAACACGTTGCCGTACCCACCCGTGCAAAGCAATACGGCATGTCCTTCGTGCGATTCAATGGCACCAGTTACCATGTTGCGGGTAATGATGCCGCGGGCGTGGCCGTCTATGGTAACCAAATCCAGCATTTCATGCCGGTTATACATCTGTACCTTACCCTTTTCTATTTGGCGGTTCAGCGCGGAATACGCACCCAAGAGCAATTGCTGTCCTGTTTGGCCACGCGCATAGAATGTCCGCGATACCTGCGCGCCGCCAAACGAACGATTGTCGAGTAGGCCGCCGTATTCGCGGGCGAACGGCACGCCTTGCGCCACGCATTGGTCGATTATATTCACCGAAACCTCGGCCAGTCGGTGTACATTGGCCTCGCGGGCCCGATAGTCACCCCCTTTGATGGTATCGTAAAAGAGCCGGAAGACGCTATCGCCATCGTTCTGGTAGTTTTTTGCTGCATTGATACCCCCTTGTGCGGCGATGGAGTGCGCCCGTCTGGGGCTATCTTGGTAGCAGAACGCCTTGACGTTGTAACCCAGCTCAGCCAATGAAGCCGCGGCGGAAGATCCCGCCAAACCCGTTCCTACAACGATGATGGTATATTTGCGCTTATTGGCCGGGTTGACCAATTTGAGGTTGAACTTATGCTTCGACCATTTTTCGGCCAAAGGGCCTGCTGGTACTTTAGAATCTAACATAATCGATATACTATTGAGGCGCTACTTCACAAAATAAAAATACAACGGCATAGCCGCGAAACCGATCGGTATGGCTACCCCGAATACCCAGATACCCAAGAAACGGATGATAGGTGCATACTTTTTATGGTCGAATCCCAAGGTTTGGAACGCGCTTTTGAAGCCGTGGATGAGGTGGAACGAGAGTGCTGCCATGGCAAGCACGTACAGGGCCACCCAATACCATTCCTTGAATGTGAACGATACCTGCTTGTAGAGGTCGCGGGCTTTCGTGATTTCCACGCCATTGTCCACGTATTTGACGTAATCCGTAAACTCGCCTGCCACCAGCGCTGTTGAAGTCGTCTCATTCGAATTCAGGTCGGTGCGGTATTCTATATAAGGTACCTGGTCGTTATGGAATTTCCACCAGAAATGATACATGTGTGTCACGATGAACACCAATAGGACCGTGCCCAATATCCCCATGTTACGCGAACTCCAGGCGCTGTTGGCCGATCCCTGGTATGCCGCATAGCTGACTGGTCTAGCCCGCTTGTTATGGATGGTCAGGATCAGTGCATAAATTGCGTGCACAACGATAGCCGCGTATAAAAGGTAAGAAACGATCTTTATCGGCGTGAAATGTGTCATGAAATAGGCGTAGTCATTAAAGGCCTTGCCCTGATCATCGTAAAACAATTGCAGGTTGCCCGTCAGGTGAACGATCAAGAACGTACACAAAAACAGACCGGTTAAACTCATGATCAGTTTCTTCCCCAGAGAAGAAGATAACATGTGTTTAGATTTACTCATTCTCCTTGCTATTTAAATTCGGTAAGCAAATCTACCAATAGATTTAATATCGGTGAAAAGATGCAAGGAAAATCACTAATTTAGAAACTTTCTAATGTTATTTGGCTGGCTGAAAAATAAAAACGCCGTTTCTTTTACAGAAACGGCGCGTCCGTGAGTGCAGGGTTTCGGAGCTTAGAACAAGCGATAGCCTATCCCAATCGTCCATAAATTTACTTTTTGTGGGGCCGCGTCATTCTTGCTCAATTCGCTGAGGCCATGCTCATAACGCAAATCCGCGCGGAAATTGCTGATGTCCAATCCAAGGCCACCGGTTACCGCGAACGCTTGGTTTTTATATTCGCTGAATTGGGTCACTTGCTGTAACGATTCGCCAATACTTTTATCGACTACAAAAGAAACGACCGGACCGGCGTGAATCCGCAACCCCGCGGGCCCCAGTCCGATTCGCGTACCGAGCAGTAACGGTAAGTCCAACGATGTAAATGTCACTTTTCCTTCTTCGTCGGTGGATACCAACTTGGCTTCAGAGCTTTTACCCGTCAAATAAAGTTCGGGTTGGAAGTGTACGCCGGCACCGCCTACGCGCGCCCACACACCGACTTGATAGCCGGTACGGCTACTGGCGTCTAACCATGCGCCGTCTTCTGATTTGAGGCTGGCGAAGTTAAGCCCACCTTTTACCCCGAATTGGAAGCTCGGCAACAATTGGGCGTTCGCGCCCGCGGCTACCGTTACGAGCAACGCCAGGATAACAATTTTTTTCATAGTGATCATCTTTTAAAATACGTAAATACGGTTATGATAAACTGTTCGGATTAAGCATTAACAAAATTCAAGCCGAAAATGAATAGAACACAAACTTTGTTGAGATTGGCGGATTGCGTAAGTTTGCAGGAAATCAAGCAAAGGATATGGCAGACATCAAGATCAAGGCCGAACAATGGGAAGTCTTGCAAGAGAAGTTCAGGCGCAAATACAACCACCTCTCCGATGAGGATTTGGCTTTCGAGCCTGGTAAGGAAGATGAATTGATCGGTCGTTTGGCGATTCGTGTCAGGCGTACGCGAGACTACGTGCTTTTTACATTGAAAAAGGGGTTGGCAGACTTGGCGGGCAACCGGCTTTAGGGAGATGGAAGAGATTACGTGGTCAGATTTCGAGAAGGTTGCGCTGCATGTAGGGACAATCATCCATGTTGGTGAGTTTCCAAAGGCCCGCAAGCCAGCCTATAAGCTGCGAATCGACTTTGGAGATGCAATCGGTATCCGCCAGAGCAGTGCGCAGCTCACCAAACATTACACCAAGGAAGGGTTGATCGGCAAACAAGTGATTGGCGTGGTCAATTTCCCGAAAAAGCAGATCGCGGATTTCCAGTCTGAATGTTTGGTTACGGGATTTGCCGATGAGCATGGTGATATCGTACTCAGTACGGTCGAGCGTCCCGTGCCGAACGGCGCTAAGTTGCTGTGAAAGTCGAAGTCTGATGTCTCGCATCTCATAGCCCACGTCTACATGAAATACATCAACTTCGAGGAGGCCAACGATACCGTTTCAGATGAATTTTTCATGCGGGAAGCGCTGAAAGAAGCGCATCGTGCGTTGGAGCAAGACGAAGTGCCTATCGGTGCCGTGATTGTGCATGGCGGGCGCATCATCGGCCGGGGGCACAACCTCACCGAACGGTTGAATGACGTGACGGCGCATGCGGAAATGCAGGCGTTCACCGCAGCGGCCAACTACATCGGTGGTAAGTATTTGCACGACTGTACGCTGTTTGTCACCGTCGAGCCATGCGTCATGTGTGCTGGCGCAGCCTACTGGACACAGATTTCCCGTGTCGTGTTCGGGGCACGAGACGAAAAGCGGGGTTATTCTGGCGTCGGCCATATGCTATTGCATCCGAAAACGCTGGTTTTGAATGGTGTGCTGGCCGATGAATGCGGCGCGTTGGTCACGTCATTTTTCCGTAATAAACGGAATCGCTGACAGCCTATTGTTATTTTGTCAAACAAAAACGGATGGAAATCCGTTATCTTTGTAGGAGAACTTTAAACAATATATATTATGGCTTTTGAATTACCGGCGTTACCGTACGCCACCGATGCATTGGAACCCCACATCGACAAAGAGACCATGGAAATCCATCATGGGAAGCACCATCAGGCTTATGTGGATAACCTCAACAAGGCCATTGCGGGCACCGATGCGGAAAAATTGTCTATTGAGGATATTTGCGCAACCATCTCAACGTATCCTCCCGCCGTGCGCAACAATGGTGGTGGGCATTACAACCACTCCTTGTTTTGGACCATCCTGTCGGCCAATGGTGGCGGCAGTCCATCCGGGGATTTGGCATCGGCCATCGACGAGGCTTTCGGCTCATTCGATGAGTTGAAAAAGAAATTGCAGGAAGCCGGAGCAACCCGTTTCGGTTCAGGTTGGGCTTGGTTGATCGTTGATGGTTCTGGCAAATTGCAGGTCACTTCCACGCCGAACCAAGATAATCCCTTGTTTGACATTGCCGAAGTGAAAGGCACCCCGATATTGGGTATCGACGTATGGGAACACGCGTACTACCTCAAATACCAAAATAAGCGCCCAGGATACCTTGAAGCTATTTTCAACGTCATTGATTGGAGCGCTGTCGCAAAGCGGTATGCGGACGCTAAATAACTGATTTTGTGAGCAAGTGAGTTTGTGAACAAGCGGCCACGCCTCAACGTGGCCGCTTTTTTTTAGTATTCCGATGGCTGATATCCGAACGTTAAGAAAAATGAAAGCAATTGTCCTTGACGGCGTCAATCAGTCCTTGCAGCTGAAAGAAGTGCCAGTACCCACGCTGGTGAGCGGAGAAGCCTTGGTGCGTTTACATGCCGCCGCATTCAATCGTCGGGACTGGTGGATTCAACAGGGTCAGTATGCAGGCTTGAAATTCCCGATCGTATTGGGTTCGGATGGTGCGGGTGTCGTTGAACGTGTCCAAGATCAAGTCCACAACGATTGGCTCGGTCGGGAGGTCATCATCAACCCTTCGCTTTCCTGGGGCGACCGACAGGACCACCAAGGCAACCGTTTCCAGATTTTAGGGTTACCGCAGGATGGCACGTTTGCCGAATACGTGCGCGTACCCGTAGCCAACCTACATGACAAGCCACCGCACCTATCGTTCCAGGAGGCTGCGGCATTACCGCTTGGTGGGCTTACTGCATACCGTGCGCTATTCGGTCGCGCCCATCTCCAGCCAGGCGAAAAGGTGCTGGTGGTCGGTGCTGGAGGCGGTGTGGCCACGTTCGCCCTGCAATGGGCTATCCATGCCGGTGCGCAGGTATATGTCACCACCAGTTCGGCAGCCAAGGTGGCGCAGGCCGTGGCGTTAGGGGCAAAAGGCGGGGCCTTGTATACAGCCGAAGATTGGGCCCAGCAGCTCCAAGCCGAAGCGGGCGGTTTCGAAGTCATCGTCGACAGCGCCTTGGGCGATGCCTTTGCAAGCCACCTCGATTTGGCCAATCCAGGCGGACGGATCGTTTTCTTCGGCGGTACGGCGGGCAACCTGCCTCCGTTGAATGCCCGGAAGATTTTCTGGAAACAGCTGTCCATCCTGGGTACGACAATGGGATCGCCTGCCGATTTCATGGCCATGTTGGCGTTCGTAAGCCAACACGGCATCAAACCCGTTATTGATAGCGTGCACCCGTTGGCGGCGGCCGAAGAAGCGCTGCGTGCCTTGGGTGCGTCAACCCAGTTCGGCAAGATCGTTGTAGGCATCGATACCTTAAAATAGGTGTTTTTCAAGGATTCATTCCGTTAAATCACCCCCGTCTTTCCGCCATCAACCGGAATGCTTGTACCGTTGACGTAGGCTGCAGCAGGCGATGCGAGGAAAGCCGCTATGGCGGCGATTTCTTCCGGCTTCCCGAAGCGCTTTGCGGGGATTTCCGCCTTCATCCGGTCGGCAACTTCGTCTACCTGCAATCCCGATTCCTTCGCCCGTTTTGCAATCAAGCTGCTGAGCCGTTCCGTTTCCGTCGATCCGGGAAGGATGTTGTTTACCGTAATGCCGTGTTGAGCAACCTCGTTTGAGAGCGTCTTCGCCCACGATGCCACAGCCCCTCGGATGGTATTGCTTACGCCGAGTCCGACGATGGGTATCCTCACCGATGTGGAGATGACGTTGATGATGCGTCCATAGCCTGCTGCTTTCATCCCTGGCAATACCGCTTGTGTAATCAGTTGGGCGCAGATCAGGTGTTGTTCGAATGCGGTTAAGAATTCCTTCGGCATAGCCGAAACAACGTTGCCCGCGGCAGGCCCACCGGTGTTGTTCACCAAAATGTGTATGGGGTGATGGGTTACCAACCCGGCAACCTTTTTGGCGGTGGCCTCATAGTCGCCAAAATCGGCCTCGAGGTAGCTGTGCCGCTGGCTCGACGGGGTGGCTAGCCCTTCCACGGCTTGTTGCAAACGTTGCCTGTTTCGAGAAACAAGCACGCAGGTCGCGCCCAAGACCGCAAGCTGTCGTGCAATGGCCAATCCGATGCCTTGCGAGCCGCCCCCGATGAGGGCGTATTTTCCATTGATGTCCAGATCCATGATCACGTTGTTTGAAGGGTATGGCCAATCGGCCTATCGCCGATAGAAAATATAATCCGAAACCAATGGTTCCAGCCCATGTTGCCTGAAGAGTAGCGCAATCTGCCCGCGGTGGTATGTGCCGTGGTTGATTACATGGAACAGGATGTCGCCGACGGTATTGGAAAACGGTTGGCCGGCGCCTGTTTTGTAAGCCATTTCGACCGACAGATCGATGCGGTCCAAAATCTTGAGGGTCTGCTCGTAATGGGCCCGGTCTGCCGCAGCAAAGCTTTCTACCGGGCGGACATCCCAGACACGGTGCGCCGGAAGCTGCCCTAAAATCCTGCAATTCCAAATATGGTGCGCATTCAGGATGTGGCTGAACAGGGCCACGGACTTGGCATCGAACCTGCTGCTATCATTTGCGAAAGCGGCGGCAAGCCGTTGGTTGCAATCCAGGTTGTAGACAAAGAGTCCGTTGAAAAATGCTTTCATTTCTCCATGGGGTTTACACCATCATAATACTGCCGCAGCAAATAGCGGTACGTAATCGGGTTGTGGTGGTAATAGGGGCCTTGCTTGGCGAGTTCCTCGAAATGGGTGAAATAGGCCTCGTTCACCATCAGCGTGATGGGGACGCCCGGCCGGACGAAATAGGTGGTGTTCACCGTATCGGGTAGGGCCAGTCCGGGCACGAGATCCAGGATGAACTTGCCGGTATAGCCTCCCAGGTATCGCTGGTAGGCGGCCGACGATTTGGCCGCCCCCTTCCGCATCCGGTTGAAGGCACGCTTCAGTACCAGCCGCTTGAAAAACGGGAGGTCGTCAAAGCGTTTCATCAAGCCAAGGATTGGGTTCGGCTCGTTCATGTCTACGTCCACCTGTTGCGTGGTGAGCGGTATTTCGGGCACTGGATCTGCCGTGTTGACCACGCTGAATGCCCATTCGGCACGCGCGATGTGGTCATAGTCGTACGCAAAGTACATGTTGCCCACTTTTGGCGCCGCGCTGGCATACGTCTTGACCAAGAGGTCGGGGTAGGTGCCGTTTTTTTCGAGGTAGTACAGCCATGCGCTCACGTAGTAGCAAAGTGCACCGCCCTGGCTATGGCCCGTTACCACGTATTGGCGGTAACCCAGTGCATAGAGCGAGTCCACCCGTGGCCGGATGTCGCGGGCCAGGAAGCCGAAACCGAGCAGGAAGCCGGTATGCACGGCCGCCTTGTCATATTCGGCCAGTTTGTAAGCCAACGTATCGCCCGGCAACAGCATCAATTTGCCTTGTGCGGGCGACATGGCACAGAAAAAGTCGGCCAGGATGGATTTGGCGTCGGCTGTGGTACCGCGCAAGGCGATTACGACGGTAGAGTCGTCGCGCAACCAAAGATCCCACGCATTGTCGAGGCCGATGTTCGCTGACCGATAGCTGAAGCGATGGTGAGGTACAAAGCCCTCGAAGCGGTTTCCGGGCGTTGTGTCCAGGAAAGCGGTGTTGATTCGCAACAAATCGTCACACTCCTGCGCATGGAATCCGGATCCGAAGGCGTAAGCAAGGGGTTGCTGCGCCCAGGTAAAATCCAGGGCCGATAACAGGCATGAAAGGGCAAGTGTAAGGCTTTTCATGCTTATCGTGGCACGGGTATCCCCTTGACGATCTGCGATACCACTTCGTCTGTGGTTATGCCCTCCATCTCGCGCTCGGGCGAAAGGATGAGGCGGTGGCGCAGTACGTGCGGTGCAATACGGATGATGTCATCGGGCGTGATGAAATCACGGTCATCCATTACGGCGATTGCTTTTGCTCCACCGGCAATGGCTAGTGAAGCCCGCGGCGAAGCCCCCAGGTAAAGCGACCTGTGGCCACGGGTTTCATGTACGATACGCGCAATGAATTCCAGCAGTTTGTCTTCCACATGGAGGCCTTTCACCGTTTTGCGGTACGCGCGGATATCGGCGGTGGTTAGGATGGGCGTGACGCCCGCGATTTTTTCGTCCAGTTTCTGGCCATGGTGGCCCGACAGGATGCGGATTTCATCCTCCAGGGTTGGATACCCCACATCGATCTTGAACAGGAACCGGTCCAATTGGGCTTCTGGCAGGCGATACGTCCCTTCCTGTTCAATGGGGTTCTGGGTGGCCAACACCACAAAGGGTTCTTCCATGGCGTAGGTGTGGCCATCCAGCGTTACCTGGCGTTCTTCCATCACCTCAAACAGCGCAGCCTGTGTTTTCGCCGGCGATCGGTTAATCT
Organism: Parapedobacter sp.; assembly: GCA_037190485.1. Taxonomy (GTDB): domain Bacteria; phylum Bacteroidota; class Bacteroidia; order Sphingobacteriales; family Sphingobacteriaceae; genus Parapedobacter. The sequence continues at coordinate 236,297 of JBBCJB010000010.1, read as the reverse complement.
CGTCCACCAGGATGATGTGGCCGAAAATCGGCCCGCGTTTGAAGTTGAATTCGTTTTCCTTCGGATTGAAGACCGAGGTGCCCAACACATCCGAGGGCATCAAGTCGGGCGTGAACTGGATGCGCGAAAAAGAGGCGTCGATGCATCGGGCGATGAGTTTGGCGCTCAGGGTCTTGGCCACGCCGGGAACGCCTTCGATGAGGATGTGCCCATCGGCTAGGATGCCCGCGATGAGGAGTTCCACCAATTCCTGTTGCCCTACTATCGTGGTGGCCAATACCTGTTTGATTTGTTGCACGGCCTGGTTTAGTTGGCCTAGGTCTGTACGCTGTTCGAAGGATTGTTCTTCCATGATGTCTGCTGATAAAATGTTTCTAGATGCCGGTTATGGGATAGCAACGTATCATCGTCGATGACATTGCCCGAACGGGTTGCTTGCATACCCATTAGGATGTGCTGCAGCGTGGTCTCGCCCGCGCCAGAACGTGCACCGAGTTGTGCCATGAACGCCTCGTCGGCTTCATGGCCCAAGATCCGGTATTGGGTGCGCACATGCTGCATGAAGTGCGCGTAGCGTTTGGCAAGGATGTCGCGGTTGTCGTGCTGTTCGTAGTATACGGAGCTGACCACCTGGGCAAACGCTACGCTGGTATTCCGTAACGGTTCGACCACCGGAACGATTCGTTGGCGCCGTTTGATGCCGTACAGCACGAATGCCAATAGGCTGAAGAGCGCGATGAGGTATGCCGGACGTAGGTATTCATTGTCAAGGAACACCCGCATCGGCGATTGCTGCGATAGCGTTCCCAGGGTTTGGTAATCGTCCCAGATGATTTGCCGTCGCGGTTCGAGGTAAGACAGCGCCGTGGCCGCGAAGGCTGCGCCGTCCGCGGTAAGGAGGGCGTAGTTGGTCAAATAGTCGGGAGCTGACAACAGGAACAACCTGCCCTGGCCAATCGGGTAACGAAGGAATAAGGGGTTTCCCTGGTGGTTGGTGGCCAGTACCGAGGCCCGTGTCGTGTCGAATCGGGTAAAATGATTCGGCTGCAGTCGTTTGCCGAATCGGTATGCCCGCTGTGGATCCAATTGCGGGTTGCTGAACCAGGCCGTAGAAACGCTGTCGCCAAGGGGGAAAGCAAATTGCAAGTCCAATCCAAGGCTATCGGCCATGACCGTACCGAACGTATGGGCGGCGATGAAGACAGTATGCCCGTCGCCGACGTAGTCGGAGAGGGCGCGGTAATCAGGCTCGTCGATATCCAGGTCTTGCGCGATGATGAAGTAGGTATCCGCGACATCTCCGCGCGCTGAAAGGGTATTGTATATCCGTTTCCGATGAACGGCGACATCAACGCCACCGAACAGGGGCGATAGCTGCTGGCGCAGGATGTACGTGCCATATGGGATTTTGTCGGTTCGCGCATAGGTACGGCTCCAACTCACGGCTGGCGGTTTGTTGTACTGGATGTACAGAAACACGCCCAGCAGGAGCAGGGCCACGGCGAGGTATTGGTTCAGGTCTTTCATGGCAAACGATCGTCGAATTGGCGGAAGGCCTCGCGCAGTTGGGCGAAATGGTGTTGGTCGATTCCGAAATCGCCGTACCAGATGTACTCGAATTGGCGGGTCAATCGCTGGAACGCATCCCGGATGCCGGGTTCGGCCAATTCCTGCGCATAAGCGGTATTGGTCTTGGCCGGTTTCCAATCGATCAGGTGTACGTCGCTGAGTCTTTTCAGGCAATCTAGGTACAGCAATCGCACAGCCGATCGGTAGTTGCCCGTTTCGATGGCCTGCTCGAGGGCTTGAGAGAAATCGATGCCGTGGATGCTTTCCGGATGTTCCGTGAAATCCAGCGGTGCCCTTTTCGACTTTCTGGAGAACAGGCTTGCCGCATCCATTCCCAATAGTTTGAGGATAAGGTAGCAAAGCGCGGCTACGCCCACGGCAATCAGCGTGCCGTTCAATAAGGAGAGCGATCCGTCACGCGAAAATAACTCACGCCATTTATACGCCAGCCATTGCTTGAATCGTTTCCACCAGGATAGGTCCAATGCCTGTTCCTCGTACCGGAAGTCCGGGTCGGCGCGGATGGCATCCAGGGCCGCCCGATCAAACTGGCGCACCGTAACCGCCGCTGAATCGTGCATGGCCGGTTTAGGGAGGCTATCCAACGCGGTGACGGCGGCTATCGCGGTGCTCGGCAAGAGCCACCACAACGAGCAACAGAAAACGTAAGCGATTCCCCTCATCGTCGTTCAATACGCTTCGTCCGGATGGTGTCCCTTGTCGGGGTTGCCGGATCCCAGCTTTTCAATCCGGTCCATCAACCCCGTCCCTTCCTTTTCCTCGCTGAGGCTATAATAGCATAGCACGGCCGTGATGGTGGGCAGGGCGTAAATCAGCATGCCGAACGATTGGACGATGACCGAGATTGTGGCACCCGCGAGCGATAAGCCGGGAGATTCGCCCAAGAAAAACCCCGACATCGTGAGTATGGTGCCCGGCAAGGCCACCAGGCCGACCGTCATGTAGGCCATGAGCCAAACGATGGACAGTGCACCGAATGTTTTCCACCAATTGTCCTTGATCAACGAAAATGCACGGTTGAAGGCCTGCTCGAAACTGGCGTCATCCATGACGACCATCACGTAGATCAGGCTGGCGATCGGGAAGAAGTAGATGCCCGGGAGGATGCAGAATGCCAATGCAATCATTTGCAGGACAAATAAGAGCAACGAGACGAACAGGAAGCGCAACGCGTGCGATTTGAAAAGTTCCCAAACGGCCTCTTTGGTCGGCGCTACTTGCCCCCCGGTTTTGTAAAGGTGTATGTAACACAGCGTCACCAATTGTACCACCGTAAAGGAAAGGAAATAAAACAGGAAGTACAGGGCATAGTTGATCCCGAAGATCGCCGTAATATCGGTGCCGTCGTTCAGTCCGGTGAACATCCCGCTGTGGGCCGTGCCGTAGAGGTCTATGGCCTTGATCTGGACGAGCATGCCGGTGGCGATAGCTGCCAGGATGAAGAACAGGCCGATATACACCAACGGCGTGAACAACGGCTTGAAATGCTGTTTCACGAAGCCGATGCTGTCGTTCACGAGCTGCCCGAAGTCGCGGACACGGTTAAATTGAATGGGTTGTTCCATGGGGGAGTAGTGTATTGGATAATCGATTGGGATACAAAACCACGTACCAGACGACGAAGGCCAGTGAACTCGCCAGGATGGAGCCGCTCAGCCAAACGGGCATACCTGTATGGCGGGTAACGTAGCCCTCCAGCAGGGCAGCCACGATGAAAATGGGCACCAGGCCCAGGACGATTTTCATGCCGTCTTTGGCACCTTGCTTGAGCGATGCCAAACGGCTGTAGGTTTTCGGAAACAGGAAGCTGTTGCCAAGTACCAGACCGGCCGCCCCGGCGATGACGATTGCCGAGATCTCGAGCGTGCCGTGGATCCAGATCACAAGCACCGAATCCCAGCCTAACCCCTTGCTGAAAAAGTAATATTGGAAGGAACCCAACATCACGCCGTTACGGATGAGCACATACACGGTGCCCACCGAAAAAACAATGCCCAGCGTGAAGGCGACAAATGACACCCAGATGTTGTTGGCTGCGATATAAAAGAACATTTCAAACGGCCCCCGTTGTTTGTACACGCCAAACGGGTCGCCATTCTCGATGTTCTCGTTGGTCATGTTCACATAGCCGTCGCCCATGATGAGCCGCACGAACGTATCGTCGTGCTTGGCAGACAACGCGCCCATAAGGCAGAACGTGACAAAAAAGAGCAGCGAATACAGCAACTGTCGTTCGTGTTTCTTGAACAGCAGGGGCAATTCGTGCTTCCAGAATAGGATGAAGCGGCCACCCTTTTCGCGTTTGTTCCGGTAAATGGATTGGTGTAGCCGGGCAGCCAATCCATTCAGGTATGCAGTGGTCTTGGATTTAGGGTAAAAGGTCTTCGCATAGGCGAGGTCATCCGTGATGGTGATGAAACGATCCGCCAATTCGTCGGGCGTAGCGGCGCGCATGTGCTCATACTGCTCCCACTTGGCCGCGTTCTGTTTGACAAATAAAGCTTCACGCATGCATTATCCACTTATTGAGCTTGTTTATAAAGTTTAAGCAAGCTCATACCATCGATGGCAATAAAAGTAGCAAACATCGGTCAATTAAAAACAATTTTATATAAGTTTGCTTACATGAACACCATACGGGTCAGTACCACGCAGCACATCGATATCGATTACGATGTCGCCGGGTTCGGCGAACGCTTCGCCGCATGGGCGATTGACGCCGGGATGTTTTTCGTGCTTTACCTACTTGGGGTCTTTAGCGCCGTGTTATTGGCCGATTCGGGCGCGCAGGAAGTGGGCGTTATCCTTGTCATTGTCATCTATGCACTGCTTTATGTATTTTATGACTTGGTGTGCGAGGTATTCTTCAATGGGCAAAGCGTGGGTAAACGCGCGATGAAGATCAAGGTAATCAGCCTCGATGGCCGACAACCTTCCGTGAGCCAATACCTGTTGCGGTGGGTTTTCCGGATCGTTGATTTCCTCCTCACGAGCGGCCTGGGAGCACTCATTTCCGTGGCCGCCAGCCCGAAGAAGCAGCGTATCGGCGACATCGTGGCCAACACGGCAGTAATCAAGACCACCCCCCGCACCCCATTGACCGCCATCGCCTTCAGACCTATGGCCGAAGCCGGTTATGAGCCGCAATTCCCGGAAGTTGGCCAATTGGCCGATCGCGACCTGGAGTTGGTGCACGAAGTGCTTGAAAACTACCGGAAATCCGGCAATCCACTGCTCGTCCAGCAGCTGGCGAACAAGCTCAAGGCCCATCTGGGCTTGTCGATACCGCAGGGCATGGACGATTTGCAATTCCTCCATGCGGTTGTCAAGGATTACAATTTCATCACGGCGGCCGACAACTGACGTTTGCACAGTCGTGCTGGTTTTGGTAGCTTTGCTGCCACACACTAAATGAATGAACTCATGTTAAAGGGATTTTTCAATGTACCCCTACCGGTAAACGAGCCGGTATTCGCCTACGCTCCGGGCAGCAAAGAACGGAAGTCATTGCAACAGGCAGTCCAAGCCGCGATGGCACAACAGATCGATATTCCGATGTACATCGGTGGCCAGGAGGTACGTACAGAAAAGCAAGTGCCCATCCATCCACCACATCGCCACCGGCACGTGCTCGGACATTTTCACGAAGGTAATCAAAGCCACGTAACAGCGGCCATCGATGCTGCACTCGCCGCCAAGGAAGGTTGGGAACGATTGCCATGGGAGCATCGCGCGGCGATTTTCCTTAAAGCGGCCGACCTGATCGCCGGTCCCTACCGCTATAAGCTCAATGCGGCGACCATGCTGGGACAATCCAAGAACGCTTACCAGGCCGAAATCGATTCGGCTTGCGAGATCGTTGATTTCCTCCGTTTCAATGTGCAGTACATGAGCGAAATCTATGGGCAGCAACCGCCGGTCTCGCCGCGTGGCGCATGGAATCGCGTGGAGCAGCGTCCGTTGGAAGGATTTGTGTTTGCGCTTACGCCATTCAATTTCACCGCCATCGCGGGCAACCTGCCCGCTTCGGCGGCCATGATGGGCAATGCGGTGGTCTGGAAGCCGGCCAATACGCAAATCTATTCGGCGAAGGTGCTGATGGACGTTTTCCGCGAAGCCGGCGTGCCAGACGGGGTGATTAACCTGGTGTATGTGTCTGGACCCGATGCGGGCGAGGTGATTTTCAAGCACCCCGATTTCGCGGGGATACACTTCACCGGTTCCACCGCCGTATTCCAGCACATTTGGAAAACCATCGGCGAAAACATCCATCGGTACAAATCCTATCCACGCATCGTGGGCGAAACAGGCGGCAAGGACTTTATATTGGTACACCCAAGTGCCGATGTTGCAGCGGCGGCTACGGCCATCGTACGGGGTGCATTCGAATACCAGGGGCAGAAATGTTCGGCGGCTTCGCGGGTGTATATCCCTGAGTCGTTGTGGCCAACAATCAAGGAACGGATCGTGGCCGATGTCGAATCGTTCAAGATCGGCCCGACGGATGATTTCACCAACTTCATCAATGCGGTCATCGACGAAAAATCGTTCGATAAGTTGGCGAGATTCATCGATGATGCCAAGACAGATACGGATGCCGAAATCGTTGTGGGCGGCACGTATGACAAGTCCGAGGGTTACTACATCCACCCCACGATCATCCGCGCGCTTCGTCCCGACTACGTGACGATGTGCGAAGAGCTGTTCGGCCCGGTACTCACGGTATTTGTCTACGCCGATGGCAAGTGGGAGGAAACGCTAGCGTTGATCGACGGTACCTCTAGCTACGCCCTTACGGGAGCCGTGATCGCCCAGGATCGCTATGCCATCAGCCAGGCTACGCATGCGTTGCGCAATGCCGCAGGCAACTTCTACATCAACGACAAATGCACGGGGGCCGTAGTGGGCCAACAACCATTTGGTGGCGCCAGGGGCTCTGGAACGAATGATAAGGCAGGTTCGATGATCAACCTGTTGCGTTGGGTATCGCCCCGCACCATCAAGGAAACGTTCGATCCACCTACGGATTACCGCTATCCCTTTTTGGAGAACGATTAGGTAGGGGAATACCTTATCAACGAGAAAGGCATCCACCAATCGGTCGGATGCCTTTCTTGCTTACTCATCTACTCACATTATTTATAAGCGAACACCTTGCCCAGCCCCTCGCTATCCGTGAACGTGATATCGAGGTCGACGATTCCGCCTGTCGCGATGTCGACCACCACGCCGTGTACGGCCAGATCGTCCCGTTCTCTCCAAGCGTTCTGGATGATGGATGTCGTACACAGGTTGAACACCTGTTCGGCCACATTGAGTTCGACCAAACGGCTTACTTTTTGTTCTTGGTCTTCAATGGCATCGATTTCTTCGCTATGCAAGCGATACACATCCTTGATGTGGCACAGCCAGTTGTCGATGATGCCATATTGGGTGCGGCTCAAGGAAGCCGCCACACCGCCACAGCCGTAATGCCCGGCAACGATTACGTGTTTCACTTTCAAGACATTGACCGCGTAATCCAGTACGCTCAACATGTTCATGTCGGAGTGTACGCAGACGTTTGCGATATTCCGATGCACGAATACTTCACCCGGGAGGGTATTGGTGATTTGATTGGCCGGGACCCGGCTGTCTGCACAGCCAATCCAAAGGATTTCGGGGCTCTGTCCTTTGGCCAATTGCTGCAATTTGCCCGTGGTATCTTCCGCAACCTGTTTGATCCATTCCTTGTTTCCTTCCAGTATTTTCTCGAATCCGGCTTTCAGCGCTGGGTTTTCAATGTGTTTCTTGTACATATTTATTAGTTTATGACTTGTTTATTCTTCAATTGTTGTATTCGTTACCTGTTTCGTCGGTCTTTTTTTCAGTGCATCGTTTTTCAGGATTGCCTGCGTGAAACGTTTGATGTTGGGTACGTTCTTTTTGTTGACAATGCTGACCAATTCGATGCTTTTACCCTTACTCACCGCATTCTGTTCAAAATCCTTGATCACTTCGATGACGTCCTTGTCAATGAATCGGCTGTGCGAACCATCGATTACGATTTCATTGATGCGTCTGGGAAGGCCATAGAGGGCTTTCTGGATCGACGCTTTGTTCAAGAAGGTCACTTCCTCGGCTAAGGTAAACGTTATTTTCGCGCCATCCCCATTTTCTTCCACTTCGTATTCGAAAGAATTGGACAAGTTGTTGCGCAGGATGTAGAACATGGCCACGAGCAGGCCTATTCCGACACCTGTGAGCAAATCGGTGAAGACGACGGCCAAGATCGTAACCACGAAGGGTATGAATTGATCCAAGCCTTTGTGATACATCTGTTTAAACGACGAAGGTTTCGCCAGTTTATAGCCCGTATGCAATAATATGGCCGCTAGGCAGGCCAGCGGAATCAGGTTAATGATGCTCGGGATGGTGATTACCGCTAGCAGGAGCCAAATACCGTGCAGGATGGCACTTTGCCGCGTACGTCCACCGGAATTCACGTTGGCCGAAGATCGCACGATTACGGAGGTCAAGGGGATGCCACCCAATAAGCCGCTCGCGCTGTTGCCGATACCTTGTGCCAGGAGCTCGCGGTTGGTGGGCGAATTCCGTTTGAATGGATCCATCTTATCCACGGCCTCGATGCTCAATAGGGTTTCCAAGCTGGCAATGATGGCAATCGTGAAGGCCACGATCCAAACATCTTTGTTCAAGATCTGCGTGAAGTCCGGAAAAATGAACAGGCCCAAAAATTCACTGAAAGAACCCACAATCGGAATCGCTACCATATGATCTGGGGCAAGGGCGAATTCGGTGCCTTCGAAGGCAATGCCCAATAACACACCCAATACCACGACGATTAATGGCGCAGGCACCGACTTCAGCCGTTTGAAGCTAGGCCAAACGATCAGTATGGCCAGCGAAATCGTACAGATGATAACAGCGCCGTAGTTAAGCGCTCCAATGGCCGTTTGGAGTGCGGTAAACGTATTCTCGTGATTGAGTTGCGAAAAGCTTTCTTCGCCGAAGAAACTCGAATCATATCCCACCGCGTGCGGCAATTGTTTGAGGATGATGATCACGCCGATACCTGCTAGCATACCCAAGATCACCGAAGACGGAAAGTAATTGCCGATCATGCCGGCCTTGATGATGCCCAGTGCTATCTGAATCAATCCGGCCACCACCACCGCCAGCAAAAAGGTTTCATAGGCCCCCAACTGTTGGATGGCCCCCAATACAATAACCGTCAATCCGGCCGCGGGTCCACTGACACTCAATTGCGAACCGCTGAACGAGGCCACGACAATCCCGCCAATGATTCCCGTCAACAACCCCGCGAACAAGGGGGCCCCAGAAGCCATCGCAATCCCCAAACACAACGGCAAGGCCACTAAGAAGACCACGACACTCGCCGGTAAATCATATTTCAAATCCCGCTTTGACAACTTCAAAAATGCGGATAAACGTGTACCAATCATATGAATAACTACTAAAAACTGTATTATTTTGCTTCGATTCCACCAACGACCTCACGCAATGATGGTGCCACTGCGGCATCATACGGCGCTGACATGATAAACATGAATTATCCTTCGGTGAAGGTAGCCAAGTATCGACTGCTTATGGCTAAATAAGGGGCAGTGGTTAGCAGTTTGGAGGGGGCGTGGGTACGGACGGATAAAAGGCTCGGATATGCCGGGCATCGTTGATGACCACGTTGGCGTCCGTATCCATATCAATAGGGGGGTGCAGGCTGAAAAGTACGGAGGATCGGGTATAATCTTTGGCAAAGATATCCTTCAGCTGGTCGCTCGATCCCGATTTCCCGTTGTTGTTCTCGATTTCGAGCTGCAAGACGACCTGTAGTAACGCTTCCCGATCGAATCCATGGATGAAAATAGGCGCAGTGGATATAAGCATCTTCACAAAGAAGATGGCAAAAAACAATTTTGCGTATATAACCCTTTTTATCCTAGTAGACATACATAAATCGTCTGCGTCTTTTGCAAAAATAGAAAAAGGACACATTTATTGGTAAGCATTTAGCTAAAAAGTTACAAAAACATGAATATACATAACAATTCCTTAACAAATTGACATTTGCATGATTCGTGGTATTCAGCGGAAAAGGGGTAGACAATATGTCGAAAAAATGAGACAAAAGCGCGAAGCAAATTGCGCGATTATTAGTTGCTTTGCATACCTTCGGCACGGCAATGCCAAGATTATAGACGAATCTTAACGATACCACAAAAAAGCCACGAATGATGACAACACCAAAACGAATCAGGTTGGCGCTGGTCTTTACCGGCGTTTGTTGCTTCCAACTTAGCGCGCTGCAGGCGCAACAGCCGCAGTCCTGGCAGCCGGTAGGCGACAAAATCAGGTCGACTTGGGCAACGCAGGTAGACCCGGCCAATACGTTGCCGGCGTACCCCCGTCCGCAACTGATCCGCCATGGCCTGCCTAGCCAACTGGCCAATTGGCAAAACCTCAATGGCTTATGGGACTATGCCATTGCGCCTGGCAAATTAGGCAGCGCCCCCACCGCCTATCAAGGTCAGATCTTGGTGCCTTTTGCCGTGGAATCCGCGCTTTCTGGTGTTGGAAAGACCGTTGGCAAGGAAAATTCATTGTGGTACCGCCGCACCATAACCGTTGGCAAGGCGCTCCGCAAGCAGCGGGTGTTGCTGCATTTCGGTGCCGTGGATTGGAAATGCGAGGTTTACGTGAATGGCCAACGTATCGGTGTGCATGAAGGCGGCTTCGATCCGTTTTCGTTTGATATCACGGCCCACTTAACCAAAGGCGCCGAGCAGGAAATCATCGTCGGCGTTTGGGATCCGTCAAACGAGGGGCCGCAACCCAATGGCAAGCAGGTGGTAAACCCGCATGGTATCTGGTATACGCCAGTTACCGGCATCTGGCAGACCGTTTGGCTGGAAAGCGTGCCGGAGACCTACATCGCGTCTACCAAGCACACACCCGATATCGATGCCGGGACGCTCCTGGTAGAAAGCCACCTTGAAAACGCGAAGCCGGGCGACCGGTTGCAGGTGTCCGCATGGCGGAACGGGCAACAGGTAGCCGAGCAAACGGTCGATGCAGGTTCCGATGCCGTATTGAAAATCGATAACCCAGCGTTGTGGTCGCCGACCACGCCGAACCTGTATGACCTAAAGGTTACGGTCTTGCGCAAAGGCAAGGCCCTCGACGCCGTGTCCTCCTATTTCGCCATGCGCAAAATCTCGATGGCAACGGATGCCAAGGGAATCCAGCGCATGTTGCTCAATAACGAATTCGTGTTCCATTACGGTCCGCTTGACCAGGGGTGGTGGCCGGATGGGCTTTATACGGCACCCACCGACGAAGCTCTCCTTTTTGACGTCGTGAAAACCAAGGAGATGGGTTTCAATATGATTCGCAAACACATCAAGGTCGAGCCCGCGCGATGGTATCGTTTCTGCGACAGCATCGGCTTGTTGGTGTGGCAGGATATGCCCAGCGGCGACCTCGGTGGCAACCATTGGGACATGCGTCCGGGACTCACCTCCGGGCGGCAGCATGACAAGGATCGTACCGCTGAATCGGAAGCCATCTTCCGCAAGGAATGGAAGGCCATCATGGACGCGTTGCATAATTTCCAGTCCATTGTCATTTGGGTACCCTTCAATGAGGCGTGGGGGCAGTTCAAGACCGTAGACATCACGGAGTGGACGGTTGGCTACGATCGTTCCCGTTTGGTAAACAGCGCCAGCGGCGGGAATTTCTATCCAACCGGTCATATCTTGGACATCCATAATTATCCCGATGCAGTCATGCCCAGGCCTGAATTGTTCGGCGATAAACAAATCCTCGCCCTCGGCGAATTCGGTGGGTTGGGCCTGCCGGTAGAAGGGCATACCTGGCAAACCAAAGACAACTGGGGGTACCAGAGCTTCAAGAACGTAGACGAATTGAAGAAGCGCTACAGTGGCATGGTCGACGACCTAACCAGGTTGATCCCGATGGGATTGTCGGCTGCTGTGTACACCCAGACCACCGATGTCGAAGTGGAAACCAATGGCTTGATGACCTACGACCGGAAGGTGATAAAGATACCTGAAGCGGAACTGAATGGTTGGCACCAGCGGCTTTACCAGATAAAGACCGATTGAATCGAAGGGGGGCTCAAGGCCCCCTTTCTTCATTGCTTTTGTTGGGCCACGTATTCGCTCGGCGACATGCCGAATTGCTTCTGGAAGTTTCGCCCGAAATGCGTCTGCGAACTATAGCCTACTTGGTCAGACACCTCGTAGATTTTATACTGCCCTTCGCTAAGCAGTTGTGCGGCTTTTTTGAGGCGCGCCACATTGATGAGGTCATTTGGCGTCAAGTCGGATATCGCCTTGATCTTGCGGTACAAGGTGGGGCGGCTCATGTGCATGTGGTCGGCCAGGTGTTCCACGTCAAAGCCCACTTCGGCCATGTGCTCGAGGATGATTTCATTCAACCGATCGAGGAAGCGCTCGTCGGCTTTCGTATGGGCCATCGTTTTGATGTGTGCCAACGGCGAGCTGGCGAAGTATTCGCGCACCTTGTTGCGGTTTGATAGCAGGCTGTTTATCTGTGCATGGAGGTGCTCGGGCGAAAACGGTTTCTCGATGTACGCATCGGCACCCTGCTCAAGCCCTTTTATTTTGGATTGCAAGGTGTTTTTGGCGGTCAGGAGGATGATGGGGACGTGGCTGTGCTCGATATCCGATTTGATGAGCCGGCAGAGTTCATAGCCATCGATTTCGGGCATCATGACATCGCTCACGACGAGGTTTACCGTATGCGTGGCCAATAATTCCAAGGCTTGCTTGCCATCGGTCGCTTTCAATACGTCGTAGTCCTCGCTCAGGTCTTCGGCGATGAAGTCAAGGATTTCGGCATGGTCGTCTACCACCAATATCACAGCGCGTTGGGTTTGCGGGGATGCTTGTTCCATATCATGTGAGGTGTTGGGCCTGTTCAAGAGGCAGTTTCAATACAAAAACGTTCATGCCCTCCGCTGGTTGGGCCACGTACAGCTCTCCGTTGTGCAGTTGTGCCAACGAACGGGCCAGCGCGAGTCCCAGTCCGGTGCCTTGTTGGCCTTTGGCCGCGTGGAGCCTTACGAACGTTTCAAAGATTTTTTCACGCATGTCCATCGGGATCAGGTAGCCATCGTTCTTGATGGTGATGGTTAGCGTATGCTGGCTTTCAGACCGTTCATGCAAGTGGATGTGAATGGCGTGTTCAGCGTATTTCAAGCCGTTGGTCAATAGGTTGCTGATGATTTGGGTAAGTGCTTCCCGATCCACATAAGCCACACACGGCGCTTTGGGCAACGCGAGTTTGATCCGTATGTTTTTCTGGGCGGCAACCAATTTGAAGCTATCGTAATGTTCGCGCAACAGCTTGTTGATGTTGACGGGGGCGAACTTAAGCTGGTATCCGGTCACTTCCGTTTTCCGGAAATCCAGCAGTTGGTTGGTCAATTGCAGCAACCGTTCGGTATTGCGTTCCATGGTTTGCAGGTGCCGCTTCACCGTCGGTAGTTCTTCTGCTTTTTTCATCACCTTCTCCAACGGGGCCTTGATGAGCGTCAGTGGGGTACGGATCTCATGCGTCACATTCGTGAAAAAGTCAATCTTGGCGCGATAGAGCTCTTCCTCTTTGCGGTGCCGAATCAACTCCAGCCGGCGTTTGTTTTGCTCCCTGATCCGGAGGTCATAGCTCCGTATGATATACCAGGACACGGCAATCACCACCGATCCGTACAGGAGATAGGCGGGCCAACTCGCCCAGATCGGTGGCAGCACGGTAATGTGCAATTGGGTTTCTTTGCCTTTGAATCCACCCCGGCTGTCGGCCACGTTTACCCGGAAGAGGTAATCGCCGGGAGGCAATTCGGTAAAGTACGCCTTGCGGTTGGTGCGTATGTGCGTCCACCCTTTATCCAGCCCCTCCATCTTATAGGCGTACTCCGTCATGCCGGGCGAAACATAGCTCAGTGCGGCGAAGTCGATGCTGAACGAAGATTGGTTGTATTTGAGCGTGATGCGATCCGTGAACGTAATGGCTTGGGCGAGCGGCGATCCCGGTTTGTTGATTTCCAGCTCGAGGTTGTACACCTGGAGCCCCGTGATGTAAACCGGTGGCTGAAACGTGCCCTCGCGATAATGCGCAGGGTTGAACCGGATCAATCCTTTTACGCTGCCGAAATACAGCGTGCCGTCAGGGGCTTTATAGGCCGAATTGTAGTTGAATTGGTCGCTTAATAAGCCGTTGGCCTTGGTAAACACATCGACTTCACCATTCGTGTCGTCAAACCGAACCAATCCTTTGGACGTGGTGATCCATAGCTTGCCGTCGCCATCCTCCAGCATCGCCAGCACCAGGTTACTGGGAAGCCCTTGCCGGGTGTCGTACCGTTTTAACGTGCCCGCATCAGCGTCATACTTCCCGAGGCCACCTTCTGTCGCGATCCAAAGATTGCCTTTGCTATCTTCAAAGATACGGTTCACCCGATTGCTGCCGATACTCGTCGGATTATCGGCAGCATGAGAAAAGGAGCCCGATTTGCCGGACGCCGGATGATAATAATAGAGCCCATCCCGCCAGGTGCCTGCCCAAATGGTGCCTTTGCTGTCTTCGAACAGGGTCGTATAGAAGATGTAATCCGGGAATCCTGGCACCAAATCGAACCGTTTTCCCTTCGCTTGGTATTCGTAAAGCCCCCTTCCGGTAGCCAATAGGATCCGCCCGTTGGCCGTTTGGTAAATATTGAAGATGAAATTGTTCTGTAATGCGCCATCTTTGTTCTCGGCATTGTAGTGCCGAAGCACCTTGCCGGTTTTGATGTCGAGCAAGTCCAGCCCTTGCTCAAATGTACCCACCCAGAGCGTATCGCCCGTTACCAACAAGCCGTGGATGTTGGAATGGACTAAGTCTCCAGCACGGCCTGAAGGCATGAAATTGGTAATCTGGCCGGTAGCGACGTCCAGTTTGTTCAGCCCTTCATCTTCCGTACCAATCCACAGGTTGCCACGATGATCTGCACAGATTTCCCGCACCGCGTTGCCCGAGATGCTATTGGCCGTGCCCATCGGTGAAAATTTCTCGAAAAATGCGTTATCCTCGGCGTAGTGATGTACGCCACCGAAGTACGTGCCCGCCCAAACGCTGTGCTCGTTGTCTTTGCAGAGCGTATAGACGGCATTGTCAGCCAATGCCCAGGGGTTGCCGCGCTGTTTGCGTAGATTGGTGAAGCGGTGTTTTCCCTCGTCATAAATGAAAATCCCTGCCTCGGTAGCAAACCAATATTCCTGGGATCCGTTCTTGAGGATGTCGCGTACAAAGATGTCCGTCCCGTTTTCATCGGTCGTCAAGAGGTCTATATATTCGCTGGTCTTGACATTGAATCGTTTGATGCCCTGCTTGGACGTACCCACGAACAGGAAATGCTGCTCGCAATAGATGCGCTCTATCCATTGCGAAACCACGGGAGGCGAATGTGAAAACAAGGAATGGTTACTCAATACGCCGTCATTGGGCCGGTAATGGATCAAGTCGCCATGGATGGTGCCTAGCCAGACGTCGCCCGATGGATCGACAGCGAATGCGCTGATCTGTTGTTGCGTCGCGTCCGTGGCCCGGATCAGGCTGTCGGTTGAGGCGACGTGTCGGTACAGCATCATGTTGTCGATGAACCAGGTGTTGCCCTGATGATCGCCCTGGATGTCTAGGATTTCATTGCGTATATCGGGATGGAACAAGGTGAATAGCTCTGATTTCGGATCGAAATGGTAGAGTCCCTGATCGGTACCCACCCAGATGCGGCCGGATTTGTCGACGAACAACGCCCGGATAAAATTGCTTCCCAAGCCATTTGGATTGCCGGGATCGCTTCGGAACACCTTGAACGAATACCCGTCAAATCGATTGAGGCCGTCTTTCGTGCCGAACCACATGAATCCCATATCATCTTGTACGCTGCAGAGCACCGCGTTGTTCGACAGGCCGTTTTCCACTTGGTAATGGGTGAAATAGTAGGGCTGCCCGTAGGCATGGCTACAGTACACCAACAGGCATATTACGTATTTCAATAGCGGTAATCTCACGATAAAAGGCCTTTGGCCAGCAAGTCAAAGATAGCGGTAAAATTTGAATCGTGCATGTACGAACAAACATCCACAATCAGGTGAGACAAATTAAGGAATTATTGAAACAAATTGATGCTACTCCGAAATCCGTTAATACCGTCCTTTGTATCAAGCAATGGCCAAGGGCCGATTTTATAACCAATTGAGGGACCATATGAAGCAAAAATCCGTACGTTTTTTATCTTTTCTAGCCATTTCGACAGTATTATCGTTCAGTTGTACCAATCAACGCAAAGCCACCGATGCCAAGGCCAGCAGCGCCATTTGGACGGCTGAGGAAGCCAATGCGTGGCAGGCTGGGCAGCCTTGGCTCGTGGGTCCGAATTACACGCCGGCCAATGCCATCAATCAACTGGAGATGTGGCAAGCGGAGACATTCGATCCGGCCACCATCGACAAGGAGCTGGGCTGGGCGGCCGATTTAGGTATGAATACGGCCCGCGTATACCTGCACGATTTGCCGTATGAACAGGATTCGGCTGGTTTTATACAGCGTATCGACCAATTCCTGAAAATCGCGGAGAAACACGGTATCAGGCCGTTACTCGTGTTTTTCGACTCGTGCTGGGATCCTTTTCCGGCGGCTGGAAAGCAACGCGAACCCAAACCGCACGTGCATAACTCGGGTTGGGTGCAGAGCCCTGGGCAGCACGTCTTGAAAGACAGTACGCAGTATCCAAGGCTTGAGCGTTACGTAAAGGGCGTTGTCAAGCACTTTGCCGATGACAGGCGCATCTTGGGCTGGGATGTCTGGAACGAGCCGGACAACATGACCGGGCCTTCGTACGAAGCCGTGGAAATAAAGGACAAGGTCGACTACGTTTTGCCGCTACTGGCGAAAGCCTTCGATTGGGCAAGGTCTGCTGGCCCTTCGCAGCCGCTCACTTCCGGTATCTGGGCGGGCGATTGGTCCACGCACGAAGGCTTGAAGCCCATCGAGAAGCTGCAGATCGAGCAGTCGGACATCATCAGCTTCCACAACTACGATACGCCCGAGGATTTCGAGCAGCGGATCTTGCAGCTCAAGCGCTACGACAAGCCGCTCTGGTGTACCGAATACATGGCGCGGCCGAATGGCAGCACGTTCGCGGGGTTCCTACCCATTGCGAAAAAGCACAACGTGGCTATGTTCAACTGGGGCTTTGTGGATGGCAAGACCCAGACCATCTATCCTTGGGATAGCTGGACAAAGACGTATACCGCCGAGCCACCGTTGTGGTTCCACGATATTTTCAGGGGCGATGGCACGCCTTACAAACAAGAGGAAGTGGATGTGATCAAACAGCTTACCGCAAATTGAGGGTAGGTAGGCGATTTTTTTTAACCAATTAATAACGTATAGTTTTATGGATACAAACCTAACAAAAGGGGGGTACGGGCTGAATCGCTTCAGGACGATGGCCTGCTTGGCGGTCGGCTTCGGCGTGCTGTCAACTGCGTATGCCGCGAATGTACATGCGCCAATGGCAACTGATGCAAGCAATCGCATCGAATCGCAACAAACGGTGGTGACCGGCCGTGTCATCGATGCCGATGGTAATCCGCTTGCGGACATTACCATCCGGGTAAAAGGGCAAGACATCGTCGCGTCGACCTCGGCTGACGGCAGCTATTCCATCCGAATACCAACGGGTAGCGCGATACTGGTGTTTTCCCTGATCGGCTATGAGACCCAAGAACACACCGTAAGCGGTTCGCAACAGCTCAACGTGACCCTTCAGGAAGGTGTGGAGGAATTGGAAGAAGTGGTCGTGATTGGGTATGGCAGCGTCCGGAAAAAGGATTTGACAGGCGCGGTTTCAGTGGTTAACACACAGGAAATGGCCAAAGTAGGCGCGAGCACCGTTGATCAAGCGCTTCAAGGCCTCGCTACCGGCGTGAATGTACGGAATACTGGCAACGCGGGCGGCGGTGCAAGCATCGAAATCCGGGGTATTGGCAGCTTATCCAACAATAATCCGCTTTGGGTCATCGACGGGATGATAACCCCGGCCGGGCCAACCTTCAACCCCAACGACGTGGAATCCATCCAGATCCTGAAGGACGCCTCGGCGGCCGCGATCTATGGTTCCCGGGCGGCTAATGGGGTAATCATCGTGACTACTAAAAAAGGCAAGTCAGGACCTCCTGTCGTTGATTTTTCCGTGCGCGAATCGTTTGATTGGTCGCCCAGGTATGATTTGATGAATGCCGAAGAGTTCAAGAAATACAACGACATGGCATACCGCGAAGGCATCAAAGACGGTGTTTGGGATCGTGGTTTGCAGGATCACCGGGATTTCGATACCGATTGGCAGGACGAAACGATGAAGACGGCATTGGTGCAGGACTACAACGTATCGATGTCTGGCGGTAGTGAAAACGGGAGTTATTACGTATCCGGCGGTTACTACGATAACAATGGTATGATGTACGGTAACTCGTTTGATCGCTACAGTTTCCGCGTCAATACGGAAGGTCGCAAGGGGCGGTTTTCATTCGGCGAAACGTTCAGTTTCAATCAAACGAACCGGGATCCGCTGCAGACCAGCTCATACATCGATATTGTCCGGATGGTTCCGACCATCCCGGTACGCGATCCCAACAATTTAGGAGGCTATGGCTATGGGAGTGAGGCCAATGCACGTACATTTGCTACCAACCCGATTGCCCGCGAGGACATCGAAGATACCAATACCAAAATCTTTCGTTTTCGGGGAACATTTTGGGGCGAGGCGAAGATTACGGACTACCTGAAATACAAGGTAAATGCCGGTATCGACTATATTTTCGATAACTACCGGTACTTCCGTCGGGAAGGAAATTGGACCATGAACCAGGAATATCGGGATCCGACCGGCAGTAAGAATCGCATCACGGAATTGACTAAACTGATTGAGAATACACTTGATTTCAATAAGGATTTCAACGGGCATCGGGTGGATGCCGTGGTGGGGCTTACCTACCAACACAATAACTGGGAGGATGTTGGTGCGCAGCGTTTGAAATTCCCGTTCTTGGGTGGCGATTATTTCACTGTGCTCAACGCCGGTCAGGAAACCCAGACCAACTGGAATAGAATTGATGAGTATGCCTTGATTTCCTATCTAGGCCGGGCGAACTATAATTTCAACGATCGGTATTACGCTACATTTACATTCCGACGAGATGGTACTTCAAAGTTGAGCCTAGCGAACCGCTGGGATGACTTTTATTCGGTGTCCGGTGCATGGCGGATCAGCGAGGAGCGGTTTTTCAAGGCACCGTGGATAAACGACCTGAAATTGCGGGCGAATTATGGTCAGTTGGGTAATTCCGCGATTGATAATTGGGAATACTTGGCAACAATCAATCCCAATATCATTACGATTTTTGGCGACAACCAACGAATTATCAACGGTGCTAGCCAAGTGCAAATCGTGAATAGTGATTTACGTTGGGAGAAGACCGAGCAAGTCAACGTCGGTTTGGATGCTACGGTATTGTCCAACCGCCTCCAACTCACTGCCGAATACTACCGGTCGAATGTCAGTGATATTTTGGCCCGAATGCAGATCTCGATGACGACAGGTAATCAAGGGGGGGCACCCCGCGCTAATGTGGCCAGTCTTCGTAATACCGGTGTCGAGCTTTCTGCGAATTGGCGGGATAAGGTAGGCGACCTCAATTATTACGTTGGAGCAAACATTACCACCTTAAAGAATAAGATCCTTGAATTGGGCTATGGGAATGATGTCTATTACACGTCGCAGACCCGGAGCCAAATCGGCCGTTCGTTGGGCGAATACTACCTAATCAAAACGGACGGATTGTTCCGTTCGCAAGAAGAAATCGATTCGTACGTGACTTCAGATGGCCAGCCCATCATGATCCAGAACAAGCGGCCACAACTTGGCGATGTCCGGTACGTTGATACGGACGATAACGGCCAAATCAACCCGAATGACAGGCAGATCGTAGGCAGTCCTTGGGCCGATTTCCAGTTGGCTGTCAATGCGGGCGTCAATTGGAAGAACATTGATTTTTCGATGATGTGGAATGGCCAATTCGGTAATGACGTGTTGAATGGCGGGATGCGTCAAGGCCGTTTGTTCGCAGACAACTCCAATTACATCCGTTTTGAATCCGGTCAGGAACCCTATCAGGAAAATCCGAATAGCAATTTCCCACGTATTATCTACAACGATACTCGCAATACGCGTGGAGACAGCGATTTCTGGTTAGAAAGTGGTTCGTACATGCGACTCCGTAACGTGCAGTTGGGGTACACCTTTCAGCAGGCCTTGGTGGCGCGTATGGGATTGTCGGGTTTGCGTGTGTTCGCAACGGGAAATAATCTCCTTACGTTGACTACCTACAAAGGGTTGGATCCAGATTTCATCAATACCGATGTTTTTGATCGCGGTACGGATAACATGGCATTCCCTAATGCTCGGACGGTGATGTTGGGCTTGCAGCTGAGTTTCTAACCGATTGTCAAATTGTTTATTAATACGACGATGAAAAGAATTGAAAAAATCATAGTAGGGTTGTTGGCAGTGTTCGTGGCCGCTGGCTGTAGTCATGATTTACTGGAAATCCCAAACCCAAATGAACCGACCACTTCCACGTTCTGGAAAACGGAGGACGATGCGCAGAAAGGGCTTGACGCGGCCTACAGCCGTTTTTACAAAGAAGGAACCTGGATGCGCTGGTTGTCCTTCCGCTACGACCTGACATCCGACGAAGGATGGAGTACCAGCCCATGGAACGAACTAGCAGATTGGACCAAGTTCAATTACGTAAATTATAATTTCTGGGAGGGCAACAATGTACACTGGGAAGACTTCTATGTGGGCGTGTTTCGTGCCAATCAGGTATTGAAGTATGTCCCGGACATCACGTTTGCCAATGAGACCAGCAAAAACCAAATCATTGGGCAAGCCGAGTTCCTGCGTGCGCTGTGGTATTTCCAGATCGTGACGTTGTGGGAAAAAGGCGCGTTGGTATTGGAACCGAAGGACGCGAACTACAAGCCTGAGGAAGTCGCTGAGGCTCAGCTCTGGGCACAGGTCGAAACTGACCTGAAGAACGCCGCGACCAAATTGCCCGATTCATGGGACGCCAATAACAGGGGTAGGGCTACTGCCGGTGCCGCAAAGGCCTTGTTGGCCAAGGCATATATGCAGCAACGTAAATTCGGCGAGGCCAAGACGGAGTTGCAATGGCTAGTCGATCGCGAGGGTTCGTTATATGGCCTGATGGACAATTACCTTGACAACTTTACCCACTATCAAGAAAATAACAAAGAGGGGGTTTTCGAAATCCAATTTGATGACAAGAATAAAGGCAATACCGGTAACAATGCTGCGATGGCGACCGGATTCCAACGGACGCAGTTTTATGCCCCGGGTGGGATTGGCTGGCAGGACGGCAAAGCCCGTGCGTGGTTGGTAGGCGAATACAAACGCGAGAAGAACCTCGCTGGCGACAACGATATCCGTTTGTACCACAACCTGTATTACCGCGAGAGTCCGGCTGATTTCCCTGACGAAAACCCCTTGATTTACGGTCGGCAATGGGACAACGGTGCGTGGGGCGACCACCTGTTTATCAAGAAGTATTCGACCAGTTATTTCCGCGATCGTGAAGATTATTTCGCGCCGAACAATTATCGGCTCATCCGCTATGCCGATGTCTTGTTGATGTATGCGGAATGCATCGTGGAAACGGGAGGTACCACGACGGAAGCAGCCGTGCACGTCGATAAGATTCGCACCCGGCCATCGACGAACCTACCCACACTGCAAAACAGTATTTTCGCGAGCGCACTCAGCTCGAAAGATGCATTCCTGAAAAGACTGCAGATGGAGCGTGCGCTGGAACTGTGTTTCGAAGGCTGGCGCTGGGCCGACCTGAAACGATGGGGAATGTTAGATAACCAAGCTGGCATCGATGAATTGAAATCGCGTGACGCCGACTTCAATAATTTCGTCATCGGTCGGCACCGGCGTCTGCCCATCCCGCAGATCGAAGTGGACAACAGTGATAGTAAACTGACCCAGAATCCAAACTATTAAGGCATGTCTGGGAATAACCAAGGCAAATACGGAGTCGTGTTGCTGCTCTTGCTGCTGGTTTCATCCAGTGGTCGGGGGCAGCAACCCAATCCGCCTGGTCAGGTTGGTCGGCCGCAAGACGCCGTAAACCAAGCGTATCTATTTGCGCACATGACGCATGCTGATTATGGCAGGTTGTATTATTCGGTGAGTACGGATGGGTTGCATTGGCATGCCCTGAACGGCGGGAAGCGTGTTTTCGAGGATTACCGAGGGCATCCGGATATCTGCAAGGGACACGACGGGCGATACTACCTGGCCGGTAACACCCGAGACGCCTCTCCGGACATCGATATCTGGGTATCGACCGATTTGATCGGTTGGGAAAAACACCATACCTATACGCCTGACTTGAGAAGCACGCCGGATTATGCGCACGCCTTGCAGCGCATCGGTGCGCCGAAGCTGTTTTTTGACGAGGCTAGCCAGCAATACCTACTCACCTGGCATACACCGCACAAGGAGGGTACGAAAGAAGATCCTGAGCGCTATTGGGCCAGTCAACGCACGTTATACGTATTGTCAAAAGACCTGAAATCGTTCTCCGATCACCCGACCAAATTATTCGATTGGAACATCGGTACCATCGATGTATTCATCCGTAAGGTCGATGACCAGTATTTCGCGATCATCAAGGACGAAGCGTATCCAACGCTTTACTGGCCAACCGGAAAAACCATCCGCATTTCCCGTGCACCGGCGCTTACCGGGCCGTATTCAGCGCCGTCGGCGCCTGTCAGCCCGAATTTCCGGGAAGCACCCATGCTAATCCCCTCGCCCGACAACCGGGCATGGTACCTATACTACGAACAATACCCCGGTGTGTCTTATGGTTTGTCAATTGCCGATAACCTGAACGGACCGTGGTACCAAGCATCGGGATATACCTTCCATGCCGATTGGGATAAATACAGCATGCCGGCCACGGTACGCCACGGCTGCATGATTACGATTTCTTCGACGCAGTACGATGCGCTGGTGCAGCGATTTGGAATAGTAGACAAAAAATAAAAGAATGAGATTTGCAGCACGATTGAGAACGATGTTTTTATTGAGTATAGCGATAGGATTCGGTGTGTTGGCCTGCTCCTCCGGCGATTCCGGAGGGCCACCGCCCACTCCCGAGCCCGTGGAAACCCACGTTTTTTTTGGCGATCCCTTTATTTTGCTTCATGAGGATACCTATTATGCCTATGGTACAGCCGAAGAGGACGGCATCGGCGTGTATGTGTCGCAAGACTTGCTCTCCTGGGAAGCGGTACCAGGCAATCGCTTGGCGTTGAACAAGCAGGATTCATGGGGCGATCGTTGGTTTTGGGCGCCGGAAGTGTTTTTCGTGAACGGCAAGTTCTATATGTATTATTCGGCAGACGAACACATCTGCGTAGCAACCAGCGATAGCCCGTTGGGTCCGTTCAAGCAGACCGAAAAGAAACCGATGCTCGACGGAGAGAAATGCATCGACAACTCGTTGTTCATCGATGATGACGGCAAGCCGTATTTGTTCTTCGATCGCTTCAATGACGGGCTAAACATCTGGGTGGCCGAATTGGAGGACGATCTGATGACCATACGCGCGGAAACCATGAAGAAGTGCATCAATGTCTCCCAAGCGTGGGAGGAAGTGTGGCCGCGGGTGAACGAAGGTCCGTACGTCATCAAGCATGCCGGCAAATACTACATGACTTACTCGGCCAATAGCTACGAGAGCCCGTTCTATGGGATTGGTTATGCCACGGCCGACCACGTGACGGGGCCTTGGACCAAATATGAAGGCAATCCGATTTTGCAGAAGCCCGGTGAACTGGTAGGCGTGGGGCATAGCGCCACGTTCACCGACAAGGACGGGAAGTTGCGCATCGTCTTTCATTCGCACCGCAGTGCATCGGCCATCCATCCACGTTACATGAACATCAGCTCGGTATCGTTCAATGACGTGGATGGCGAGCAAGTCATGGTCATCGATAAAAACTATATTACACCGAAATTGATTATCAAATGACGTTGCTTATCCCGATGAAGTTCCGCATCCTGTATCGCAGTGCCCTGATTGCACTCGTATTGGTTTCTGCCATACGCCTGTCCGCGCAAGAAAACCATGAGATATTCCTTGCGGATCCTACGATTTATGTTTCTGATGGCAAATATTACCTAACCGGAACAGGCGGCACGGGGAAGGAAGCATCGGGATTCTCGGTATTGGTATCCCGAGATTTGAAAACTTGGGCGCCACCCACGGGCGGCACCGATTCGGTCTATCGGATCTTGACCAAGGGCGACCAAGCCTTCGGTACCGAAGGTTTCTGGGCCCCCCAGCTATTCCATGAAAATGATACGCATTACCTGACCTATACGGCCAACGAGCAAACCGTACTTACGCAGGCAACGTCGTTGCTTGGCCCGTATCGCCAAACGGAAGTCGCTCCGATCGATGGTACCGAGAAGAACATCGACTCCTATGTTTTCAAGGACGATGATGGAAAATATTACCTTTACCATGTGCGTTTTTCAAAAGGCAATTACCTCTGGGTGGCCGAATTCGATTTGGAAAAGGGGTCAATCAAGCCTGAAACACTCCAGCAGTGCTTCGAGCAGACCGAACCTTGGGAGGCCACGCCTGCGTACGAGTCCGCGCCGATCATGGAAGGCCCAACGGTCATCAGGCTTAAGGACAAGTACTACATGTTCTATTCGGCCAACCACTTCAGGAACATCGACTATGCCGTTGGTTACGCCGTCGCCGATTCGCCCTATGGCCCTTGGGTCAAGCAGGCCGATAGCCCGATTATCCATCGTTCCATCGTCGGTGAAAATGGCGCTGGGCATGGCGACCTGTTCGAAGGATTAGACGGTCAATTGTACTATGTCTACCACGTGCATTTCGACCAGCAACGCGTGGGCCCGAGGCGTACACGAATCGTGCCGGTCGTGAAGCGATGGGATGCTGACAAAAATCAGTTTATGTTCAGCGTGAAGCATGATGAAGTTATCAAGCCTGTCCGACGATAGTGAAGCAAAAAAAAACGAAATTGAAGATGATGTCACTCGTATGGTTCAGCCAGCTGCTTATTGCGGCATTATCCGTTATGGGCTGTGGAAAAACCGCCGCCGATGGCGATAAGCCAGACCCAACCCCCGTACCACCGCCCGAGGGGACGTACGTCAATCCCGTATTCCAACCCATATTGGCCGACCCATCGGTGGTATTGGATTCCGAGACGGGCTATTTCTACGCATACGGTACGCAAGACGATTGGGGCGACGGGCAGGGTAGCCGACTGATTCCCATTGTGCGCTCGAAAGACCTCGTCGACTGGACGGTAGTCGGTCAGGCATTCACCGTCCGCCCGGCTTGGAAGGCCAATGGCGGGCTGTGGGCCCCGGATGTCACCATCGTGGGGGGCAAGTACCACCTGTACTATTCCTGTTCCACTTGGGGGGATCCCAATCCCGGCATCGGTGTGGCTGTGGCTGACGAGGCCAAGGGCCCTTTCGTAGACCAAGGGAAACTGTTCACGAGCGATGAGGTTGATGTGCCCAATTCCATCGATCCGCACTTTTTTGAAGAAGGCGGCAAGAAATACCTGTTTTGGGGAAGTTTCAGCAACGCGCCTACCCAAG
Organism: Parapedobacter sp.; assembly: GCA_037190485.1. Classification (GTDB taxonomy): domain Bacteria; phylum Bacteroidota; class Bacteroidia; order Sphingobacteriales; family Sphingobacteriaceae; genus Parapedobacter. The sequence continues at coordinate 210,850 of JBBCJB010000010.1, read as the reverse complement.
GCACCTACGGGGTGCCGCTCGCGGATGATGGACTGTCCGTGCCGGATCTTACCAAAAAATTCAAGATTGCAGCCGGTGATTTCGAAGCGGTGATGATCCACAAACGGGATGGCTATTTTTATTTCTTTGGCTCCAAGGGCAGCTGCTGCGAAGGGGCGAACAGCCAGTACCATGTGTTGGTGGCCCGCGCCGCCAGCCTGCAAGGGCCTTATCTCGATAAGGATGGCCATGACATCGCAGCGCGCGGGCGCGGTACGTTGCTATTGACGGGCAACAACAAATACGCCGGGCCGGGACACAACTCCCGCATCGTCACCGATGCCGAGGGCACGGATTGGTTGCTGTACCACGCCATCGACCGAAACAACGGCAAGGTCTCGAGCGGCGCGAGCCGACGCGTGCTGATGCTCGACAAAGTCACGTGGCGGGAAGGCTGGCCGGAAATCGCCGGACGGTTCCCAAGCACCACGCCGCAGGATGTCCCGGTGTTCTAGCGCACCTTGACCCCCCGACGTGCTGGCAATCCCGCTTTTTCTTTCGGGTTGCCTTGTTTTCGCAAAAGCAAAATTTGCAACTTTGGAAGTTAAGTTTTACCTTGCCTAGCCATGGGTAAAACGCAAATTTTGGGAGCGGTATTTTTTTTAATTTACCTTGGTACGGCATCCGTGCTGCTGGCACAGCAACGCCCACAGTACACACAATACATTTTCAATGGGTTTTTGATGAATCCCGCCGTGGCAGGGATTGAGCGGTATGCCGATGTGAAGCTGGGGGGGCGCAGCCAATGGCACGGTCTGGAGGGGGCTCCGCAGACGGCGTACCTGTCGGCGCATCTGCCTATCGGTGCCCGGCATATCCAGGATGGTGCCACTTCCTTTGGGGAAGGTGGATACAATCCCTACAGCCGGGGTTACAGCCACAGGTACCGTGCTTCAGAACCACATCACGGAGCAGGCATTATTATGCAGCACGACCGTGCGGCGCAATTTGTCCGTACCGATGCATCGGTGGCCTACGCCTACCATTTACGCATTTCCGAGACGGTCAACCTTTCCGCGGGAGTAAATGCGGGCATCTCGCAGGTGCGCTTGGATATGGCGGGTATCAGTACACCAGGCGATCCCGTGCTGGCCGGTTATGCTGACAGCCGTGTGGCTCCCGACCTGGGGCTGGGGCTCTGGCTGTACGGTGCGCGTTTTTTTGCAGGTGTTTCCGCACAGCAGTTGCTGGGTAACCCATTGGCGTTTTCTGACAACGCCCGACGCCTCGGCGGGTACCAGCAATTTTTTCTTACGGCGGGGTACAAGCTGCACCTGGGCGGTGACATGGCGGCTGTGCCATCGGTACTTTTCAAACAAATGGCACGGATGCCGTTTGTGGGCGATTACAACGTTAAACTGGCTTTCCGAGATCGCCTTTGGGTAGGCGGCGGTTACCGCAACCACGAATCCTTTTCGGCGCTGGCAGGAATCAATATCAGTGCATTGTTGAACCTCAGTTATTCCTATGATTTCAGTACAGGCCCTGTACGCACGCTGGCCCACGGCAGCCACGAGGTGGTACTGGGGTTCCTGCTCAACAACCGGTATAAGGTATATTGTCCACAGGTGATGTTTTAACCACCGATATCGTTTATCAGCTCGTCGACTTGTTGTTCATCCGTGGCCCAGGATGTGATCAATCGTATAGCAACATTGTTTTCATCGACGTCCTGCCATTCATAGAAGAGGTATTTTTTACTCAGTTTTTCAACAACGGCTTTCGGTAAAACAGGGAATAGCTGGTTGGTGCTGGATGGCGTTAGGAAAGAATGGCCATTTTTCTCCATCGCGTCCGCTATTTTTGCTGCCATGTTATTGGCATGTCGCGCCAGGTCAAAATACAGGTCGGCCTTGAACAATTCAAGGAATTGAATGCCTAATATGCGTCCTTTTGCCAGCAAGGCCCCTTTCTGCTTGAGTGCGTAGTCAAAATCAGGTGCCAGATCCGGCTTGTTGAATACGATGGCTTCACCGAGCAGTGCACCGTTTTTGGTTCCTCCGATGTAGAATACGTCGGTTAGGCTGGCAATGTCAGGAAGGGTAAGGTCGTTGTCTCTTGCCATCAATGCGTGCCCTAACCGTGCCCCGTCCATGAACAACAGTAACTTATGCGATTTGCAACAATCGGCCAAGTGTTGAAGTTCCTGTTTGGAGTATATGGTTCCGATTTCGGTTGAATTCGAGATGTATACCATCCGGGGTTTTACCACATGCGGCCTTAGGGAATACGCTTGCAACACCTGCGTGATAGCAGCGGAAGTCAACTTTCCGTATGTTGTGTCCACGGTGATCACCCGGTGTCCCATCGCCTCGATTGCACCGGTCTCATGTGCGAAAATGTGGCCGGTCTTGGCGCTTATGACGGCTTCATGATTTTGCAATAAGGTAGAAATGACCAGCAGGTTGGTTTGCGTGCCTCCGGAAACAAAATAAATCGCTGCCTCGGGGTTTTCGATCTTTTCCTTTAGCAGTTCCTTTGCCTGGATGGAGTATTCGTCCGCTCCATAGCCCGGTTGCTGAACAAGATTTGTTTCCATGAGCTTATTGAGGACATCAGGGTGGCACCCTTCGGAATAATCGTTTCTAAAGTTATACATATGCTTTTTTCATGACAAGCAAATATCAGCAATTCTGACCAACCGACCATCTTTGTTTTTGGCATGCTATCCTCGGTTTAGGGTATGGTCGATGTGTTCCGCGTCCCGATGTTAGCGGTGCCCTAAAGTAACCTTTGAGTCTGTATCATTGGTCATAGCCGGTATACCATGCGCAGGTAAAAACCACGGCCGTATCCGATATACTGCGTGCGTAGGTCGCCTCGATAATGGGGTTGTCCGTCGGTAGCATCAAACGTGATGGACTTGATATCGAACACATTCCGGATGCCACCACTAAGTTCAAGGTGTTTGCGGAAGATGGTGGTTCCAATGTTGACGTCCAGCATGTTGAAAGCCGGCGATTGATTATGGACACGAAGCATTTCAGGATTCGGTAATTCGCGCTCGAAGGAATAAATCGGTTGGCTGCCCACGTGCTTATAGTTAACTTGTAGCCAGTACCCGCTGGTAAAGGAATAGGTGGCGTTTATCTTGGTTTGAATATGAAACAGGTAGCGGTCGTATTGGTCAACGTCGGCCACGTCGTCTCCCCTCTGCCCGATAAGTGAGGCTGCTGCTTCCAGCTGGAGTGATGGCAGGTTAATACAGACAACGGCGCTATTCGTCCAGGAACGGTGTTCGCGCAGGTTGCTGTAGCTGAAATGATCCTGCGTCGGTACATCAGTAGGTATGGCCTCGATTGCAATACGATCTTTCAGCTGCCGGAATCCCGACTGGATATCGGTCTTAATCCGCAGCGCGTCGCTATCCCGGAAGCGGTGCCGCCACGTCAGCAATACGGCATGGCCTGTTTCAGGCTTCAGGTCAGTGTTGCCTTCCAGTAAGTTAAATTCGTTCTCTAGGTAGGTAAACAGTTCGCGGTGGTACGGGAAGCGGTTCACGCGTTCGGCAAGTATACTGAACTTGCTGCGGTCGTTTACACCGTAATGTAAGGCAAGCGAGGGGGAAGCAAAAGCACCCGAGATCCCGCTGTGGGCGATGCGGATACCGGGCCGAAAGGCAAGCCGGTCCAGCGGGTTCCACGTTACGGCAGTAAACCCGGCCACCATAACTACGTCACGGTCTATTGCACGGCTCACATACGTACCGGGGGCTGCGGCGATTTTTCCGTTGGTGCCATCAAACTCGAATCCTGTAAGCCAAACCAACCTTCCATGAGCGAGTGGTTTGGATAGCTTACCCCTGGCATAAAAGGTGCGGGTAGCATACAACTCCGTTAAGGGGCTGTCTGCCATTAAATTATTTGTTGCCGTATTTACGCTGCGGATTTGACGTTTGGTATCTCCGTTCTGTACCGATGCATCGAATGAATAATCTGCGTTGTGCCAGAGCTTTCCGCTCACCTGTACGTGGTGCACCCCCCTGCTGTGCACATATCGGTGATCCAGGGAAGTGAATAGCGGCAGGGGCACGTCACCGGAAAACTCCTGGCCGTTCGTACGTGCGTATGATATCAGCTCAGAACGGAACAGGGCATAATGATAGCGCGTTGTAAAGTTGTTTGCTTGATAGCTAATGAATCCATCCACGTTCCAGGTGGTACGGGGAGACCAAGTATAGCCACGGGTATAGGTAAGTTTATCTGCATATTGTTTTCCGGTTAATGTGTCCCAATGTCCCGTAAAAACGTCCCTTGAGGCATTCGCTCCCATTGCCAATCGGTTGGATAGCCGTTGGCTGATACCAAGCTGTTGGATATGTCGTCCTTTGGCCCTGTTTCCGGTTTGCACGTTGTATTCGTTGCCCACACTTTCCTCATGGACGGAGGCGCGGACGGAAGAAGGTTTTTGGTCGGTGTGATTAGCGATACGGATGTTCACCGTGCCGGTCAAAGAGCCACCCCCATATTCCAACCCCATTGGATCATGGGTAATTTCTATCGCCTCCACGTTATGGACCGCTATGGATGAAACATCGATATGGCCGCCGAATAGGTCGCTCCCGGCGATGGGGATACCGTCAATCAATATCTTCAAATAGCGGCTATTCAGGTCAAACGTCCGCGTGCGCGCTCCGCCTGTTGCCGGCGCCTGTTCAATCTCGATATTCAGTTCGTAGCGTAGTACCTCGGCCAAGTTGCTTGCGCCCATGCGGGTAATGGCTTCGCGACCGATAATCTTTACCGGGCCAGTGGCCGAATCCGGCATTTCCACCTGGCTCAGGGCCTGCTGGCAGCACCACAGCGATACCACTGCAACGCAAAATGCATTCATGTTCATGGATAACCTCATGTTATGGAAAAAGCCAATGCAGCACCGAAACGATGTGCTGCATTGGCAATAAAGCCACAAAGCCCTCCCAAAGAACCTAAACTAAGGCGTTGCAATGCGGCTGTACCGGATTCGAATACCGTTGTTTACGGGATTACTGGTTGTGCCGGCCGTCAGATTCTCAAATTTCACCTTGTAAACATCACCGTTAGCCAGTTTGATCACGAAGAAACGGTCCACGAAAATTTGGTAATTGCCCATGTCGAGGTAGCGCCAGTACTGGCCGATTTCTTCCTGGTTCGTGCTGCTGAAATTCAAATCGTTGATGTTTGATGCGTTGAAAGCGAGGAATTGCGATTCAACCGAATTGGCAGGATCACGTGCGGGATCGTTATTCCACGTATAATTTGGATCATACGGACCCGGACCACCGGCATTCGTGCCCGCCGTGTTCGCGTGCCTTACGCTGTACACTTGTACCGCGGGGTTGTTGTTCAATACCACACCTTTGAGTGCAAAGGGATAGGCACCGCCTCCGGCGCTGGGGTTGACGTAACGTTTCAGGGTTACGGCGCTCAGGCCAAGGTTCCATAGGCTAAGCGCGGGTTGGATGGCCGGGGAACCGGTACCCGCCCCGAATTTCACGAACTGATATTGGCGGGTGGCAACTTTAGGAATGTTGGAGATTTCAGTTGCGGTACCCACCCAGTTCCACGTCGTAGCATTCACGCGGTTCACCCCTTGGTATTGTACATAGTATCCCTGCGGTGATGACGTGTTGTTCCATCTCACCCGTACGAGCCAATGGGTCACGTTCACCGGCGCACTACCCGTGGTATCCGGATGTACCTGCACCGGTGGGGTTTTGATCAGGTAAACCCGATAGGCGGTGGAGGGTGTGCCAATGACAAACTGCCCGTCCTTGTGGAAATCGAATGTGCTGAGATCGCCGAAACCGAAAGTACCCCCATTGAACAGCGTATTTGCTGCTTCCAATTGTGTAACCTGGCCTATTGCCGCTGTCAGCGTGGTGGCGCTGGTGATCAGCTTGGCCTGCGTTGTCACGGAATAGTTGAGGATAATGCGGTTGAGGCCGCTGCCGTTCCAGAATGCAAGGTTCCAGTCCTCCCGCTTTGACCCTGTGCCCTTATTCGTCGTGGGCGTTGCACTCACGGTATGGAAGTTGAACCATGCCTGATGGGTATCGAAGCTGAATGTTGAGCCTGTGCCGGCATCCAAGACCGAAGCATCGATTACTTTATTCGTGATCGGCTCGGTAACCGGCGTATAGGCAACGCCATTCACGCCAAGCTTTTCGGCCCCGGGCAACTCCTGTTTTTGACACCCGGCCGTCCATACGAGGGCCGTTAACGCCAATATTGATGCTGAAATTTTTGTTGTGCTCATTTTATGTGAGTTTTAATTGTTAAAGAATGATGAATTAATATAGCGGGTCATTGTGGTATGCTGTTTTCGGGGTCAATCCACGTACTCGACTTCCACGTCTTCTGGATACAGGTAGAAGGGATCGCCGTATTCACTTTGGTTCTGCTGCACGTCTTTGTGAAGGATGATCTTTTTCAATTCCGGGCCCTCTGAAGTCAGTTCGACCCACAACAGGTTTCTGGCCTTGCGGAGATCCAACGTGGTGTTTTCAGGCCATACGATTCCGGAAAACGTGATGGATTCCAGCTTTTCCAACCCGGTGAACCCCGACAATTCTGACGCCGGATATTCCATATGCAGCGGATCCTGGGCGTTGATGGCCAACTGGCTGAAAAATAGTCCCTTTAATTCCGGGAACGGTGCCAGATCCAATCCACCTGGGAGGTTAAGCTGCGATATGATTAAGCCTTTTAATCCGGGATTGTTGGAAATATCGAATTCGTTGATTCGAATGGTTTGTTGCACTAGGGGGTCGGCCGTTTCGTCTACCACAGCACCGCCTGAAATCTGAATATTTTCCATGCCGGAAAGCTTCAGTGCCTTCATTTCTTTCGAAGCGATGGCACCAATGAACACCGTAGACCCGTTTCCGCCCAGGATGATCGAATCCGGCTTGGGCGTGTAACCGCCGGAAGTCAACCAGACCTCTTCCAGCGAGGTTCTTTCCGGTGAGATCAGGGTTTTCAAATTGAGAACGTCATTGAGTTTCAGGATTTTCAGGGATTCGCTGACCCCGGCCAGATCCAGTCGCTGCAGGGCATCCTTCCCGGTTACATCAAGCTCTTGGAGGTTATGGCAGCTGTCGATCGTCAGTTTAACGCCGTCATTCAAAATGATATTCAATACTTCCAACTGCGAGAATTTATTGAGGTTGAAGTTTTCCCCCGAGATGCCTGAACCGTTCGGGGATTGAAGCCTTATTATTTTCAGCGCGTTGAATTTCATGAGATCGGCATACGCTACTGCGTTGACGATCAGGCTGTCCACCCGATCGATATCCGATCGCAGATACGCCACGTAATTTTTACCGGGGATGGGTTCGATTTTGAAGTACTCCCTCAGGTAGTACTCAAAATCACCGGTAAAGCGCACTTCCGAGTTGTCGTAGCCCTCCCGGTTTGCCTCCAGTTCATCCAGCAGCACTTTCTTGCGCGGAATCTCGTCGCTCATCTCCGTGACCAACCCATGGATTTCCTCGTATTTCTCCGGGAAATTGATGTCCGGATCCGTACGGAGCAGCTCCATCTTCGGTAGGATGGCTTGCAGCAGTTTCACGCTGTTCAGCATTTCCGTCAGCCGGGCCTTTACCGAATTGTCAGTAATCCGCTCGTTCACCAGGTTTTCCAGCGCAGTGATGTCCTCGTTCGATATCGCGTTCAGTTCCGATATGCCGAGTATACGCTCTTCGGTGAGTGCGTTGTAGTCGATGCTTTTTATGGGATCCTTCTTACAGGAACCCAATCCTGCCAACATGACGACGAATAACAATGGGCGTAAATAGCGTTGTTGCATTTTTTTGTTTTTTATGGAATCAATCCGTTTTTGAATAACTATTAAAGTAACTGGTAACTCAATTTGACAAATAAAGCCCGGCCGTAATACAGCTGCCGTATACCGGCATTCCTGTCCACGATGTGTGCGGGCGGGTCTACCATCGTATAAGCAATGTTGTCCACGTCCAGGATGTTGCGTATCCCCATCCGAACGTCGAGCTTCCGTTCGAAAAAGGCTTTGGCAACGTTGATGTCCAGGCTGTTGTAGGCATCCGTGAGGGCTAGGATTTTGTAATATTCCTGTACCTTGCCGGGTTCTGGCGGCGCTTTGGGAAGAAACACATACAGCGGTTGCTTGCCCGTAAAGCGGTAGAACAGTGCCGCCCGGAAGCCGGCTGGCAATATATAGGTCGCCTGCGCATTCGCCTGGGCATTCAGGAGCAACCGTCCGTATTCATTCTCCGAAGCATCGTCGCTGCCGCGGTAGCCCACCAGCGAACCCGCTATGGAGAAATGAAATCTGTCAGATACCAATTTGGCATCCAGTTGGTTGGATAGGCCATGGTATTTGTTTTCATTGGTAAAGGTATTCGTTCCGGTTACCACACCGGGTCTGTCACTCTCGTAAGTCACGTTCACGATGCGGTCACGGATGTACTGAAACATGGTGCTCACGCTGGTCTGAAGGTGCACGCCCGGTTGCAATTCGCTGCTGTGGCCCCATTGCAGTTCTGCCGACTGTCCGTATTCAGGCCTCAGGTCCGGATTGCCCACATATTCATGGACCACGTCTACGAAACGCATGTATAATTCCTCATAGTTCGGGAAGCGGGTAGAGGTGCCGAGAATCAGGCGCAGGTCGTGTCGGTCATTCAGCCGGTAGCGGGTGGTCAGCGATTCGTTGGTACGCATGCGCAGCTTATTGCTGAAGCTGGCCCGGAAGCCGGGCCTGATCATCACGCGTGGCGAAACCTGCCATTCTGCAGAGGTGTAACCCGCGCCTGTGAAAAGCGTCTGCTTCACAGGCGCGCCGAGCTCCACGTCATTGAACATGCCGGGTGCCTGTATGCCGGTGGTGTTGTCCATTTCATAGCCGATGTTGAAATCAAGTGTGCTGTCAATAAGCGGTTTTACCAGCGAACCCTTCGCGTAGAAGCCGCTCGATTGGCTGTATTCCTGCCAGTCGGTGGCCTTGAGCCTTGAGCCGCCCGGCAGGTCGTAATCAGGGTCTATCACCGAGTTGTCCCACAGGTTGATGCCCCTGCGCCGGTGTTTCAAACCGTTCTGTTGCAGCGAAGCGTCCAACGAGAAATTGGCATCTTTCCAAAAAGCTCCGCGCGCGTTGAAATGGTGGTTATACCGTATATTGCGGTAGTCGTTGTTTATACTCGCATTGATCAGGAGTTGCTCGTCGCGCAGCTGATAACCGTATGCCCTGCGGCTGTACTGGGTTAGGTTAGAGGTGAAATAATTGAACTTGTAAAAGAACGATAGGCGTTTGCCACCGTAAGACGTGTAGGCATTGCCGTTCCAGGAGTCTTTTGGCGACCAGTTATATCCCCGTTTTTCCGTCGTCTCGGTCGTTGGTGCCGCCCCCTCATATTCGCCCCAGTAGCCATTGAATTTGTCGCGGGAAATGGACCCGCCGATTGATAGGCTTTCATTCAGGTTGTGGCTTGCGTTCAACTTCTGGATGTGGCGGCCTTTCGCCCCGTAGTCGAACCGCAAGTTGTATTCGCTACGTACGCTTTCTTCCTGTATGTCCAGCACCAGATCGGTATTCTTCGTTGCACGCCGCTTGGTGATGATGTTGATCACGCCCGCTATGCTGTTCGCTCCGTACTCCACGCCCATGGCGCCTTTCACAATTTCTACGCGCTCCACATCGTCCAGGCTTATGGTAGAAAGATCCACATCGCTTCCCATGTTCTCGTCGCCGGCAACGGGAATGTTGTCCATCAGAATTTTGACATATTGGCTGTTGAGGCCAAGTACCCTGATCTTGGAACGGCCCAGCCCCGACTGGTTTTCGATTTCGATGTTCAGTTGTTGCTTAAGCAATTCACCGACGTTCGTTACGGCCATATTTTCAATCTGTCGTTTATCGATCACCTCTACGCGGTAGACCGATTTGTTGAGCGACTGTGGCCGGTACTGGCCGGTTACAACCACCGGGTCGAGGTCGAAGTTCCTGGATATGCCTACTGTATCCACTTGTATCGTATTGTCTCGGGTAGGAGGGGGCTTTGGTACCGCGCGGATGTGCACCACATTGCCTTGAATGCGGATCATGGCCGGCGCAATACCAAAAGACCCGTCGAGAATGGCAGCGAGTGGTGTATTGCGATAGTTGAGTGTAAGCATACGTTCACCGTCAAATAGGTCGTCTGAATAGGCAAACGAGCAATCTGCCTGCTTGCCCAGCGCAATAAGCGCCTTGGTTGCGGTCATGCTCCCTGTCGAAATGGTTATGCGTTTTTCGAGCAGGGTAGCCCGCTGGGCAAAAAGTGGAAAAGATAGCAAAACCAGCGGTATGAACGTTCCAACCCATGCAGTTTTACTACATTTGCAAAAATGATTCATGTATCAGTAACCTGTAAGTGTTTCATTTGGCCACGGTGTCTGTTTGGCGACGGTGCACCGTGGCAAAATTTGACCTCTTCTTATCTTATTTCCAGCACGTGCCGGGAAATGAGCGAATCGATGGCTTCCTTCCGTTCGTGTGCAGCCAATTCCTTATGCATCAATTCGTCCAGCGTCTGGTACAGCGGTTTTCCCGCTATCGCCGGTACGATTTTCACGTTCGTTGCCGATGACAACTTTTCTTCCCAGATTTCCCTCACCTCCGTCCAGAAATCCGATTGTGCCGCGGTCCAAAATGATTTTGCTCCCGCACAATCCGCTTCAGGCAACCGTACGTAGGTATTATAACCTTTCTCTTCAGCCAGCAAGCTGTCGGCTTTACCCGGGGTACGGATAATTTTCTTATTGTCCTGCTCGTGCACGTACTTTTCGTCCGACACGACAATGCGGTTTGTCCGGTTCATGATGTTGTAGTCTTGCCGCTTGGTAAATTCGCGCCGTGGCAAGGGAGCATCTGCGCTATTGAGCCAAAAAACCTGGTTGTTGGTCCGCGTCCATACGGACGATCCCATGTATCTGGGGGCGTCCGTTACCTCCCATACCGATTGCGTCCACTCACCTTCCACTTCGGCAGGCGGTACACGTAATTTGGTCCATTCATTTGGAGCCGTATATTCCCATCGTTCGGTCTGTTGGTAAACCCAGTCTTCCCGCCAATGTTTGATCACGGTGCCCTTTCCGTCGGGTATAACCAGCAGGTGTTGGATGACAATCCGATTGGCTGACTCTTCGATGGGGTATGCATATTCCACTACGGCCCGGTGATCCATCGGATGGGCGTATCGTTTGTGCAACGTGTCGTTCGTAAACGTCTCCGCATAGTTGAACGTTACCGAAAAACACCCGCACAGTTTTTTTATCGCCTCCACGTCGGCTTGATCCTGCGCAAAAGCCGAAAAGCCTGCGCCAATCATTCCAATCCACGTAAACAATGCGTTAATTTTAAATCTATTTGAATTCATGGTTTTTATGAGCGTTAACTAAAGATCCGTCAATGGATCATGACTTTTTTGCTTTCCTTATCCACGCTGTAGCGGAATCCCAATACGAATCCCATGTTTTCAAGCAAGGTATACAGATTTGGGTTTTTATACGTTCCGGAATACCGGAGTTTACCCGTGTTCTCGTCGGCGATTTCAATTTCCACGCCATACCATCGCTCCATCTTTCCGGCGATGTCCCTTAGCTGTTCACGATCGAAGGCCAATAGGCCATCTTTCCATGACCATGCCTGTACGTCGGCGTTGGCGAATTTAGCCATTCGGTTTGCCTGCACGGAGTAGGCAGCGCGCTGTCCTGCCGAAAGCGTTATCGGATCCACTGCGTGTTCGATGTTGCCGAAGCGCACAGCCCCTTCCTGTACGCTTACTTCCACTTCGTCGTCAAACGCGTTGGCCCGTATATTGAACGCCGTACCCAATACCTGTACCTGCGTACCATGTGTACTGTTGATGATAAAGGGGTGTCCGGCGTCAGTTACGACGTCAAAAAAGGCCTCACCCTCCATACTCACCAGTCGTATGCTGTCGGTAAAGTGTTCGGGATAGTATAGCGTGGAGCCCGCGTTTAGGTACACCGTCGTGCTGTCTGGGAGGGTTACGGTTAATTTTTTCCCATAGGGCGCGGTAACCTCCCTAAAGGCCACCGATGTCGTTTCCGCAGCCTGCCGGAGTGCGCTCCAAACGCCGATGGATATGCCGATGAACAGGCAAGCCGCAGCCACCCAAGACCACGGCAACCGTAGTGTCCCCGTGCCCGTACGATGCAGGTTCGCACCGGATTTCTCCGCCAGCAATTTGCGCATGTTCGCATCGGCGCGCTCCTTGGTGGTACGGTTACCGATTTGCTCGTATCTGCCCAGTGTGGAGCCATCCTCGAGCCACGCCGCCACCTCTTTCTCTTCCGCAGCCGTACATAGACCCAAATGGTATTTCTGAAGTATTTCAGGCGTTATCTCCATCCTTCTTTCAGTTGTTTATACCACCTATATCTAGAATGAAGCCTTCAACCCTTGCCTGTTCGTGTGTGGTTTTTATAAAACGCTGTTATACAGCCTGAAAAAAATCGTGTTATCCCAAAGGGTCTATCTTTCCCCGGATGATGCGCAACGCCTTGGTCAGGTGGTGTTCAACGGTCTTTTCCGAAATGGAAAGCCGGATGGCGATCTGCCTGTTGCTAAGCCCGGCTTCCCGGCTCAATCTGAAGACTTCCCGACACCGGCAGGGCAGGTTTTCGATCACGATCCCCAGCCTATCGCTCAACTCGTTGTAAGAAACAGTCTCTTCAGTTATACAGGCACTGTCGCAATTTCTAAGCCGAAACTGGTCAAACGCCTCCTGGCGCCTTGCCTTTTCGCGGTACGCGTCAAACACTTTGTTCTTCACCGCTTTGTATAGGTAAGCCCTGATTTCACCGTTCATGAGGAAACCATCGCCCCGCTCCCAAAGTGAGAGAAAGATGTCCTGTACAATCTCTTCGGTCAGGGATGCAACTTTACAATGGTAAAAGCAAAAGTCGTATAGTTCCTCCCAGTAAAGGTTGTATAGTTTCTCAAAATCTTTCCGCTCCATTTTGTTTAACCGCTTATCAACACTGGCTGCATGCGTAATGCCCCAAAAATAAGCGTATTTATTTATATTGATTCTAAATAATAGGCGCGCATTATCATCGCAATGTCATATCGCGCAATTTGAGCGTGTTCGGGATCATCGGGACCGGATGGTTCTCCTGGCGGGAATCGGGTATTTTAAGGTGATTTGGCGACCTGCTGCTGCTTTTTAGTGGTTTTTCGCTGCTTGCCAGGCCAGCTATGGCCGTAGCCAGTCCGGCTTCGTTGGCATCTCCCCATGATGGGTTTTCGGGTAACCAAACCGGATAGTGTGGTTCCATGCCATTGAAATAATCAGACCATCCGCTTGCATTGGTAATCAGGAAACTGGCGAGGAATAGCCTGTGGCCGCCAATCCGGATGCCGAAGGTGCCTACTGGTTTGCCGTATGTCCGTTCTCCCACGATCGAGACATTCAGGTACGGCTTAAAGCAACTGATCAGCATCTCGGCGGTAGAAGCAGTCGCTCCCGAAACGATAAAGCATACATCGGTTATGTCTTGCGGACCATTTTCTGTGGAGAACCAAAACGTATTGGCCGCTGCACTAAAGTCCACGTCGGCCATGGTTGCCGGTCTCCCTTGGAAAATTGGCTGCTTACCATTCCCGTCGAGGTAGGGTTGATACTGCAGGATGGTTGCATTGCCGGCCTGCATCAGCGCATTGAAGCGCTCGGTATACATCACTTTGCCGTTGATAGTGGCTGGTGCTACGAGGTCCGCCACATGCGTTGCGGTTTCCAGGTATCCACCACCATTGTTACGCAGATCGATGATTATTTTCTTGATGCCCGCATCGGCAAACCCCGAGAAAGCCCAGTCAAGTTCCTGTTGGCAATCCGACAATTTGGGGAAGCCAGCCAATACCAGGTACGCAATATCTCCCGATTGGGAAGGTATTACGGCATGGTACGTCACCGTGTTTCCGGATTGGGGTGAGGAGGCGCTGGCCGAAAACGGGCCGATGGCATCCGGCCCGCCCCAGGCGGAATACCTTGGGCGCAACACCAAACCATTCTCTTCATAAGGCCGTCCTGTGGCCGGATTGATTTTCATTTGGGCGATATCGAAAAGCTCGGTCGTGTAAGCGGTCGCCTCGGGCGTTAGGTGTCCGTACCGCTCCCGTGGTTTAAACTCCGGATAGGGTGGCAGCACCTCTTGCCATAGGTACGTCTGTTTGGCGTAAAGAAATATGGAATCGAGCGTAAGCTCCTTGCGTGTGCCTGTGGTCGGCGATAAGATCGGGTCGGCGTCTACGTCGCTGCCCAGGTTGTCCTTCCGGCAGGCCAGCAACAGCAGGCCAATCAAGAGCAGGTAAAGAAGCGGGCGTAATCGTTCTGCCATGCGTTTGCTGTTTTCAAGATGAACAATATCCTATGCAATGTTAATTCTTAAAAAAGGCCCATTACCCTTATTCGGGTTTATGGTATAACTATAACGTATTGAAAATAAACAAGAAATATTTCATGCCTCCACCACAAGATTTACATCGGCCTTACCCTGTATTTGCAGGAAATAGGCGCGTTTGTTCAGGAGGGAGACGGCCGCCCGTGTCGCGTCAATTTGCAAATCCGGGACTTATGTTTTACCTTGCACCATATAACCCGATTATAAGCCCCCGGGGCTTCGGCGAATCTTAGCAATGAATCAGGAACTTATGAAGCCCATTTTTGTCCTTTCCGTGTTGGTGTTCGGTATTGGCGACGGCCTGTTTGCACAGCAGCGGTCTGTCACGTATCCCGCGTTTGAATTCAGGGCTACCAGCATTTATGAAATCGAAAAGATCGAGTTGTCTGCTGCCGAAACGCGTGTTCACGTCCTTTGCAGGTTCATACCCGGTTGGTGGGTCAATTTTTCCAGCGAGACCTTTATCCGGCCGTCTGGATCGGAAGATAGGCTGCTCATCAGCGGTATGGTCGGCGGCACCATCGGCCAGCAAATCACCATGCCGGCCAGCGGCGATTCTGCCGTCGTGCTGGTTTTTCCACCCGTACCTGCCAATACGCTCGCCATCGACCTCGCGGAAGATGGCAAACCCGTCATCTTCGGTTTGTCGCTCGATCGATCGACGCAACCCACGGCCGCAGCCAAGCCGTTGCCCAATGCGGTACAACGATGGATTGACCAGGCATTGGCCGATAGTCAGGTCAAGGAGCCTGTTGTCTACGGCACCGACGCATTCTTTTCGCGCGACACGGCAAGGCTTGTCGGTTATATCAACGGGTACGATCCCCGTGCAGGTTTTTCGACAGGCATGATCTACGCCGGGAATGACTTGACACGAGAAAGCTATCCCGTAGTGGTCGATGTGTACGACGATGGCCGATTTGAGGCCCGCATCCCGATGCAGCACCCCATCCATACCTACGTGGCATTTGAGCGAAGGGTCATCCCCTTTTATATCGAACCGGGCCAGACACTCTCCATGCTGTTGGACTGGGATGATTTCCTGGAGGCAGACCGAAAGCGGAACCGACGGTATGAATTCGGTCAACTGTCATTTGGCGGGCCGTTGGCGCGGATCAACGACGAGCTCCGTCAATGGGCTATACCCTATCCAGACCATCAGGTCCTGGGAGAAAAACAGCGCACCATGACGCCTGCGGATTTCAAACGAGCGCATATGCCGGTTTGGGAAGAAGCCACGGCATCGTTAGCGGCGCGATTGGCGCAACAGGAGCTCTTGCCCCAAACCGAGGCACTCCTGCGGGCGGAGCTGATGGTTTCCCATGCCAGCTACCTGTTCGATTTCTTGATGAGCCGGAACTATTACGCACAGCAGGATACGGCCAATGCCGTCCTGAAGGCACCAGTTAGCGACGACTACCACGATTTCCTGGCCAATATGCCGTTGGACAACCCCTTGTTATTGGCCACGCGAGACTTCTCCACCTTCATAAACCGATTTGAATATTGCGACGCTTTCAAGAGCGCCTACATCGCAACCCCACAACCTGTTACGCCGGGTCAACGCGAAAAGACCCAATGGCAAATCAAGGATTCCCTGCTGCGTAGCGAAATCGGGCTGGAGAACAGCTTCGCCTATGAGGTGACAAAAGTAAGGTCCTTGTCCTTTACGTTTGAAAAGCAACTCGCAGGTGAGAAAGATCAAGCCCGGGTATTCCTTACCGAGTTGGAAAACGGTATCAGTCATCCGTTTCTGTTGGCCGAAGCCGAACGGCTTTTTCATGAAGCTTATCCCGACAAGCCCAAGCAAGCGTATGAACTTCCCGAGGGCAGGGGTACAACGGTATTCAAGCAGCTTACCAATCCGCACAAGGGGAAGTATGTTTTCGTGGATTTCTGGGCCACCACCTGTGGGCCCTGTGTCGCTTCCATCGAGCACCACAAACAGACCCGCGAGCAATACCGGAACCATCCTGATTTTGATTTCGTGTTTATCACCTCCACGAATGAATCGCCCCAGCAGGCGTATGAAAACTTTATCGCCGAACAGGAGTTAACCCACACACACCGCCTATCGGCCGACGATTTCCGACTACTTCGGCAGTTGTTCAAATTCAATGGCATCCCCCGCTATGTGGTCATCGACCCGGATGGACGTGTGTTGAATGACGATTTTCCGATGCATAACTTCAAGTTCGAGCTGGACAGGATATTGGCTTCGCGTGGTTCAGGCTAGTTTTTTAAATCGAGATTCGGCTCGTTTCCCATTTTTATTTTCAAGGTGCCTCCATCCGTAATGTCCGCAAAGGGAATGAATACGGTGTTGTTCTCGTTTCCGTTCCGTGTTACGGATTGTATGTACATGTTTTCCGCCGAGTTGTTTTCCACTTCGATGGTAAACGTCTCTCCCTTGTAATAGTCTTTGTTGAGTTTTAGCGTTATTTTATCGAATATGGGGCTCGCGAGCTGGAACTGGGGGGCTATCTCCGTCAACCCTTTTACATCAAACAAACCGATTCCGGCCATCACATACCAAGCCCCTAGCTGGCCTTGATCCTCATCCTGTCCATAGCCATAGCCATGGAGCCCGTCAACGCCATAAAACTCATCACATATCGTACGCACCCATTTCTGGGTCAGATAAGGCTTGCCTGAGAAATTGAACAACCAAGGAATGTGCAGGTTGGGTTGGTTGCCGTGGTTATACAACGCATGTATCCCCGCAAATGCATCGACCGTTTTGCCACCGCCGAAGGTATTCTTTCGCGAAACGATGAATATACTGTCCAAACGATTGTTGAAGACATCCTGGCCGACTTTTTCAATTAACTTGTGCGGTTCATGGGGTACGTAAAACGTGTACTGCACCGCGTTGCCTTCCTGAAAACCCGTCCAGGCAGCCAATGGGTCAAAGTCTTTCCAGAATTTACCGTCCGAAGTGCGTGGGCGGATAAGCTCGGTCTCGGCGTCAAACAGGTTTTCCCAATTCGATGCCATCTTGGAGAGCTTTCGGTAATCCGCTTCCTTGTTCAGGTGTTTGGCAAATTGGGCTACCGCATAGCTGCTGAATGAATACTCCAAGGTGTGTGAGGCACCGAATACCGACCCTTCGTCCGCTTTGGTGATGAAGTAGTCGTCGTTTGGGATATAGGGGCAATAACCATATTTAACGAATGCACCCACGTCGAGTTTCCCCGCTCCGGCAGGACGATCGGTACCATCGATCTCGTTTTTCAATGCAGCTTCGTAACCCAGTTCGTAGTTGAAATCACGGATGCCGCAATTGTAGGCCGAGGCTATGGCCAGGCTGGTGAAATTCGTGCCGACACCGGAAACATATTTGCTGTTGGCGATCCCGTCGCCCAGCCAGCCGGTTTCCTGGTATACCAATAGCTGGCTCTGCACCCAGTCCGAATAATATTCCGGATAGGCGACGGCCCATAGTTGGGTCAGGTTCCAGAAACCACCCCAGATGGCATCCGTGTTGTAATATTGATGATTCGGTTGCCTGTTTTCGTCCAATGGGATCTGGCCGATCGATCCGTCGTTTTTAGGATACGCCCCGTTGACATCGTTGGCAAGCCCACGGCCCAACAACGCATGGTATAACCCCGTGTAGAACTTCACCCGGTCTTCGTGCCGTCCGCCTTCCACGTCGATACGCCCAAGCATTTCGTTCCAGCGCAGGCCGGTCTTCGTCTTTATTGCATCGAAATCCCTGTCCAGCGCCTCCGTTTCGTAGTTCAACCGGGCATTTTCGACGGATGTGTACGATTGGCCGATCTTGACGGTGATCTGTTCGTTGGCCGAAGTCTTGTACTTGACGGCCAGGCAGGCCCCTACACCCCGTATCTCATGCCGCTCACTGTCGGCATTCGCCCGCAAGAACGTTTTGACATGTTCGGCGGGCCTGCTCAGCTTCGCGTGGAAATACATGTTTACCGTCGCCGCTGGCTGGTACTTTTTCACGTATTCGGGCTTGGTCACCACATAACCTTCTATGGTCGTGTCATCCACCAGCTTGATGTAGGCATCTTCCACGGCACCGCTTTCGCCAAGCCTGTTGCCGATATCGAAAAGGATGTAAGATTCGTCCGACTGTGGAAAGGTATAGCGCTGGTAGCCCACCCGATCGGTGGCCGTGAGTTCCACTTTGGTGTTGTATTTATCCAGCAGCACCGAGTAAAAACCGGAAGTCGCGTATTCGTTTTCCTTTTTGAAGTTTGACCGGTATCCTTCCTCGGGCTTCTCCAACGTTCCCGGCGTGGTTTTCAATTCGCCGACCACGGGCATCAGCATCACGCCACCGATCTGGAATTCATGGAAACAGGCAAACCCTTCGATGGAAGTATGGCTATCCTCATAACCAACCGCTTCCCAACCATCCTTGTTCCCATACGAACCGTTGGTGGATGGCCCTAATTTTGCCATCCCGAACGGTACTGCGGCTGGGGTGTAGAAAAACCAACGACTGTGTATGGATCCTATGTTGGGGTTCACGTATTCCGATAATCTTTTTCCAGACCTTGTTTTTTCATTGCACGATGTGACAAGCGGCGAGCTCGCCACGAGCAATAGCAGTATAGCTGTATTTTTCATTTTTTTCAGTTGTATTTTTGGATGTATCACGCGTCGGCCATGGGCCAAAGATAGGCTCAATTTATGGACTCTTTCCTGTATAATGCCAAGGCGCCATAAGACTCCACCACTGCACCCTGCATCAGCAACAATTGGTATCGGCCCGGGCTCCCGCCGGTCCAGTCTTCATAGAAGAAGCCCGCGGCTGTCCGTGCTTTTGCATAGCCGTTGTTGATGAAATTGAAATACGTGGCGATGTAGTTTTTAGCTCGCTCGTCATAAGGCGCCAAATCGATATATGCCCTGAGCAATTTTGTATTGAACCAAGGGTCGTGATCTGTGTAGGCCAGCACCCCGTTGCGAATCCTCACGAAATAGTCATAGGCCCCCTGCGCCGTCGTTTTCGCTTGCTCCAGGTACTGGCCGTTTCCCGTGATCTCGTATAGCCGTATGCCGTTTTGTACCATCACGGCCGCATTATAGGTCCATAGCCGGGTATTTACGGTGCCATTCGCCGCTTTGTCGTTCCAATAGCATTTGGTGTCCGGATCATACAGGTTTGCCCGCAGCCAATCATAAAGCTCGGTGGCAAAATCCAGCACGCGGGCCTTTTCCGCTTCCGGGCACACTTCGTGGTACTTCAGCAGGAAAAGGGTCGCGTATCCGTTTGCGCACGTCGGTTTGTTGGCATCGGCGGCCGCGGGGTTGTATCGGTGGTCTTCGTTCCACCACAATGCGCCCCCCAGGTGGCTGGTCACACCGCTTTCCAGGAAAGGCACGATCCTGGCCGCGCGCTCCACGTAAGCCGCATTTTTCGTCGCATGGTATGCTTCCACCAAGTTGATTCCCACAATGCCATTGTCATCGTAGAAGCGTGTTCCCCCTCCAGCGCTTCCATTCGTGGACGAGCCGTAGCCCCCAATGCCGTTGCCATGCGCGGACTCGCGGTAATATTTTTCGAAGCCGTCCACGAGCGCGCCGTACCTGACCTCGTATCCCAATTGATGAAGTTGGGATGCGCCGCTCACCACGGCATCGTAAGGCCAGAGGAAAGAGAAAGTTCCATCGCCGGCTTGGGCAGGGTAGTTCTCCCGGAATAGGTCGCCCGCTTTGTAATGTTGGTTCACGAGATCGAAAATCTCTTTCGCCCTGGCGTGGGCATGCACCGTTTCTTCGGGCGGTTTTCCGCCGTTATCGGGCTTTACGATGGGTTCCGAGCCATCGTCGCAGGATGCTGCCATCAAAGCGAACATCCATGTCATCAGTGTATGCTTCATGTCGTCTTCCCTCTGTGAGCGGACCTGTTCAAAGCGCCGCGATGTTTGAAAATCCGTGTACCTTCAGGTTATCCCTGTTGGTGTCGATGGTTATCGTGGCCTTTTTGTTGTCCAGGTCGCCTTTCATTTTCCAAAGGTGATCCCACTGGCTCCATGAAAATTCGCCGAGTCGATAGAAAGACAAGGGCTCTCCGCCGGTAGGCCTTTCCGGGCTTACGCCGTCCGTCCTTCCCCAGCAACGGTCGCTGCCGTCTACCGTGGCGATGAAATAGTAGCGTTCCTCGGTCCAGCCTAGCCAGCTCGGCGGGTTCGTGTCGGGCCTGGTCGGATCGATGAACCGGATCGTGCAATTGTTTGCGGCGAATCGGCCATCACCCACATAGGCGAGATTGCCGATGACATCGTACGTCGCACCCCATATGCATCGAACGTTGGATATGGTCTCCGTCTTGACAGACAACGTATTGAAGTCTACGGTTATCCGATAGGGGTTTGCATTCGGCGCCATTGTGATTGTTCCTTCCCCATCCCTTAATTTGTTGCCATCCAGGTGATATCCGAATTCCGTTTCGCCGGTTTTCCCCTTTAATTCAAGGGTTCCACTGCCCGATACCTGTGAATAGATGACGTAGATCCCATCCGCGGCCTTACGGAACAACGCGCCTTCGGACCCGCCGCTCTCGTTGCCAGCGCCATATAGGTAAAGGTGCTCCGGCAGGTTGTCTATGCCGTCGCCCCGCGTCACCTCGATGTCGTTTTTCAGGTCTGCGGTTTTGACCGCTCCACCTTTGGAGGTAAGCACCGTCCATGAAATCTCGCCGGTCTGGCCGGGCGATATACCAGCCTTGCGAGCGATGCCATTCAATGTGGCGTGTGTCAACGTCAATTGGGGCCGTGCGCCCAAATCGCTTTGCAGTTTCTCCACCGGTTCGGAGAAGCCATCGCCTTTTTTCACGAACAGCACTTCATAGATCACGTACGAACCGTCGCCGGCTCCCCCTCCGTCCCAAGACAAAACGATGTTGTCTGTGGAGGTAACGTCCAGCGCAATCCGTTGCGGAGAAGACAACTTCGTCGGAATCGTGAATTCCGTAGAAAGCTGGGGGGTATCCGAGCAGCTGGTGCAAAAAAGCAAACTTGTTGCTATGATAGAAAATGATAGGTATTTCATTGCATTCGATTTAATAGGTTACCATTGCGGGTTCTGGGTCAGGTTCTTGTTTAAATCCCGTTCATTTTGCGGGATGGGCCACAGGTAGTGTTTCGCGGCGTCGAAAACCCGGTTTTCCACCCGTACATAACCATTGTCCGTGCCCACGGCCTCCCCGGTGTAAAAACCATGCGCCCATCCGTTCAGCACCTGTTCGGCCGTTCGCCAGCGGACGATGTCGCGGTGCCTCAACCCCTCGAGGGCCAATTCGCTCCGGCGTTCGCGGCGAACGATTTCCACGAGGTTGCCCGTTGCCGGGAAATCCAGCGCCCTGGTGTCGCTGAAACCTGCGCGCATGCGGATCGGCCGTATGGTGCGGTTCCATTCCGTTGCGTTCAGTTGGCCTTGTTCGGCCAATGCTTCCGCATGCATCAACAGGACATCGGCGTAGCGCATCAGGATGATGTTCAGGCCAGACATCAGGTTGGCCCGATAGGAATTGTCCCAATATTTCTTGATGTAATATCCTGTGGCCGACGCATTGGAAGAGAAGTCGAATCCATCGGGCGCCACCCCTTTCCGGCTATCCACCGCATGTGTGGAACCATCGGCCAGCGTATACGAATTCCCCGTGTACATCACGGTAGCGGCCAGGCGCGGATCGCGGTTCGCAAACGGATCGTTCGGGTCATAGCTGCCGGCAGGCGCATTTTGTATGGCGTATCCGTCTAGGGTGATGTAGTCGTCTACCAACTCCTGCAGCGGCGATAGTTGGGAATAGCCGCCCAAAGACGGTGGTAGGAAATGGTACTGGACGGAATGTTCCCGATCAACGGCCTTGTATTGCACGTCGAGCATCACCTCGGCATTGTTCTCGTGTTGCACGGTAAACAGGTCGCCATAATTGCCGAACAGCGTAAACCCGCCCTCCGCGATGATCCTGTTCGTGATGGCGGTCACCTCATTGTACCTCGATCCGCCTTCGAACAGCAGGATGCGCGCTTTCAGCCCCATGGCCGCCCAGCGGGTTATCCGCCCGAGGTCGTCCCCGCCGTACGTGGCAGGCAGGTAATCGTTGTCTATCACGACGGACAGGTCGTTCAATAGCTGGCTCACGATGTCCGATTTGGGCGTACGGCCTATCGTCCTCGATTCGTCGATCGAAATGACGTGCGTGAAATAGGGGATGTCGCCGAATTTGGAATACAGCTCGAAATAGTGGTATGTCCTGATAAAGGTAGCCTCCCCGATGTACCGGTTGCGCAACCCGTCGGTCAGGCCAGGGACAGCCTGTATGTTATTCAACAAGAGGTTGCAATCGCGTATCCCAGCGTAACGGTAGTCCCATACCGAACGGACGTAGCTGTCGGCCGTAGAAAACGTTCCGTTGCCCACCATCTGGTTGAACGCATTTTGCACCTTGGTATACGCGTTGTCGGTCATGGCATCGGCATACAGCACCTCGGTTGCATTGTTCATCCCTTGGTAGCATTTGTTTACCATATAAATAGCCGATTCGGGCTTGTTCCAATAATCGATGTCTGTCTCCCTATCGTGGGGCACAAGGTCAAGGTCGTGGCAGGACAGTAAAGATAGGCATACGATAGCCGTTGCTATGGTATGGCGTGATAGTAGCTTTTCCATGCGGATAATTCTTAAAAGTTGACATTCAATCCCAGCGAGTACGTGCGGTTCAGCGGATAGATACGCCCCGACCCATCGGCTGTCTCGGGGTCCCAACCCACGTTCATGTTCGAGATCGTCAGGGCGTTGTGCACGCTCGCGTAGATGCGGAACCGGTTTATCGCGATGCGTTCGGTCAGCCGAGTCGGCAAGGTATAACCAAGCTGGATGTTCTTGAGCCGCAGGTAAGCGGCGTCTTCCATCCAGAAGTTCGATTTGGCCGCGTTGTTTGCAGATTCGGCGCCAATGGTGAGTCGTGGATAAGTGGCCTCCCGGTTGTTCGGTGTCCACCGGTCGATGTGGAAATCGAATACCGGCCCTTCGTTATTGTTGTGGAAGGCCTCCACGGATTCTCCCCGAAGCCAGACCATGCGTTGGCCCACCCCTTGCCAGAACATCGAAAAGTCGACCCCTTTCCATTGCGCGGCATAATTGAAGCCATACAGCAGGCGCGGGAACCTATTGCCCAATATGAAGCGGTCATCGTCTTCCTTGATGAGCCCGTCGCCATTTTTATCCAAGTAGCGTATATCGCCGGGCTTGGGGGTTATGCCATCCAGGCGAGGCCCCGCGTTTACCTCTTCCTGTGTCTGGAAGAAGCCGTCCGAGCGGAACGCATAATAGGAACTGATGGGATACCCCTCCTGCACGATCGTGTTCACATCGAATCCGTCGATCCAATAGGTTCCTTTCAGATCGATCACCTCGTTTTTGCTGTCTGCGAAATTTGCGGCGATGGTATGGTCCACCTGTCCGGTTTTCAATTGATAACGAGCCGAGAATTCCCAGCCCTTGTTGCGCACCTTTCCGGCGTTCTGGATCGGGGCGCCACTTCCAAATACGCCCGGCACGGGAATATTGATCAGGATGTCGTAGGTGTCGTTCACGTAATACTCGCCCGTCACGGTCAGCGCATTGTTCAGGAATCCCAGGTCTGCCCCGATGTTCAGCATCCGAGTCGTTTCCCATCTCAGGTCGGCATTCGCGACACCGAAATTCGCGACCGGAAACATGGTGTCCCCAAAATTATATCCCTGCGCTACATTGACGGTGGCTTGGTACTGATAGTCCGCGATGCGATTGTTTCCGACCAAGCCCCAAGACCCCCTTACCTTCGCGAAGGGGAGGATGGTTTTCAACCCGTCCGGATAGAAGTTTTCTTCAGACAGTTTCCATCCGGCAGACAGCGAGGGAAACCATGCCGAGCGGTTGCCTTTCCGGAACTTCGATGAGAAATCATCCCGCAGGTTGAACTCAAAGAGGTATCTGTCGGCGAAAGCGTAATTCAAGCGGAAAAACGCCGAGTAAATGGACCATTCATTTTGCCATTCCTGATTGCCCGTGTTTGACGTTTGTGCGCCGCCCATGATGTCATGGTTCGATTCCTCGACCAGCCTGAAGGTTTCGAAGCGATTGTCCGTTCCCCCTTCATAGGAAAGCCCAACCAGCGTGTTGACGGTGTGGTCTCGCCATGTCTTGTCGTAGGCCATGATCAGGTTTGAGGTGATGTTCTGGATGCGTTGCGAGCTGTTTGCCATCCGATTCTCTTGGTCTCCTGAACCCGGTATGGCCTTGCGGTTCTCTTTCAGGCGGTTGTAATAGAGTTGGGCACCGATCATGCCCCGCAATTTCAACCCATCCACGATTTTCAGCTCGGCATTCGCGATACCCGATAGGTCGTCGTTCCAGCTCGTACGCCTGCCGCCCTGCTCCAATCGGGCCAAGGCATTTGAGTTGCTGCCGCTGGGATACGTATACTTGCCATCCGCATCCTTTATGGGGTATATGGACGGCATGCGGGTGGCTTGTTCGATGATCCACTCTGTCCAATAGGCGTGGTCGCCCAGCGTATTGCGGGCGTAGGCTGCCAACAAATTGAATTTGAAGCGATCGGATACCTGGGTCTCTATGTTGGAACGGAAGTTGACGCGCTCAAGTCCATAGTTCGGCCCCTGCAACATGCTTTCCTGGTCGGTATAGGCTCCCGAAACCAAATACGTTGTTTTTTCATTGCCTCCGGATAGCGAAAGGTTGTGGGTCTGCTGCGGTGCCCTTGGGCGATAGATTTCTTTCATCCAATTCGCGTTGGGCCCATTTGCCCTGAAATCCCTTATTTGTTCGGAAGTAAACTGAAGGGGGCGGCCGGAGTTCAGCAGCGCCTCGTTCCTTAATTCGGCATACACCCAAGAATCCACGATCTGTGGCATGAAAGTCGGCGTCTGCGTTCCGTAGAGGTAATCATAACCGACCCGCATTTCCCCTTTGCTTCCCTTTTTGGTGGTGATGAGGATAACACCGTTGGATGCACGCGAGCCATAGATCGCTGCCGAAGCGGCATCTTTCAATACCGATATGCTTTCGATATCATTGATGTTTACGTTTTGGATATCGCCGATGATACCATCGATGATGACCATGGGATCATTGTTGTTCAACGTGTTGATGCCGCGTATGTTGATGGCTGGCCTGTTGCCCGGTTGCGAATTGCTCTGCTGGATCGTCAATCCCGGCGTAGTCCCTTGCAATGCCTCCACGACATTGATCACCGGCCTGCTCTCCAGCTCGCCCATTTCCACCGCCGAGACGGCCCCGGTCACGTTCGTTTTCCGTTGCGTGCCGTAACCCACCACTACCACTTCGTCCAGTTCGGTGCTCGCTTCAGTCAGTACAATCCGCAGATTCGTCCTGCCCGCTACGGGCACTTCCTGGCTTGCATATCCGATATGTGATATGGCCAGTGTGGCGTTCGGCGAGGATAGCTGCACTACGAAACGCCCGTCACCGTCGGTGTTCGATTCATTGGTCGTGCCGGTTTCCTTAACCGAGACACCGCCAAGCGGTAAGCCTTGCGCATTCACCACCGTTCCCGCCAGCCTGGTCCTGCCATCCTGCCCATGCACCGCCATGTTCAAGACCAGGAAGCAAAGCGACAGCGCCATCGCCACCGAAGGAAAGATGTCCGTTCTCCTCGGGAAAAAATGCCCGGGTTGTTTGCGGCCCGGCATCATTGATAAATCATTCTTCATGAGATCATAATTTGGCTTTTGATACAATTGATTTGACTTGCTATTACCTATTTCTATTCGTTGAATTTGAAGGATAGTGCACCGATGATGGCGATGCTGATCAGGATGACCGACATGCCCGCCGTGAAGGTCGTCATATCGGTGATCAGCCCCTGCAAGGGCGAGAGCAGCGCCCCGCCCGATATGCCCATGACCATCAACGCCGATATCTCATTGGCATGTTTCAAGTCATGCTGCAAGGCCAGCGAAAAGACGATCGAAAACACATTGGCGCACGCCAAGCCGATCACGGCGATGGCGATGAGCAGTGGCCACGTCGACGAACCCACCATCAGGACCACGAACGCCAGGCCGGCCAATATGATCGTCAGCCGCAAGAACCAGACGGAAGATAGCTTCATCAGCAAGATTGCGCCGATGAACGTACCGATCGTACGCGCGGCAAAGTACAGGCTTGTTCCAAGCGCCGCCTCGTCCAATTCCATATCAAGCCTTTCCATCAATAATTTGGGGATGCTTGTGTTCAGTCCCACGTCTATGCCGACCAGCAACAGGATGACGATGATGCAATACACCAGGTAGCTGTCTTTTAGCAGCGAAAGGATCGCCTTGAACGAAGACGTCTTTTCCAACGGATCCGACGATTCCTTGAGCGGCACCGCGAAGAGTACGATCATGGAAATCACGGCCACCGCAGCGTAGATGAGGAAGGTTAGGCGCCAGTCGCCGAGTCTACTGGCCGCAACGCCGACCATGATGGGCCCCAGGAACGAAGAGATCGCTTTGATGAACTGCCCCATGGTGAGCGTACTGGCCAGTTTCTCGTTATCCACGACGCTCGCGGCCAAAGGGTTCAGCGAAACCTGTATCATCGTGTTTCCTATTCCAAGTAAAGCGAAAGCGAACAACACCCCGAGATAGTCGTAGCGGATAAACGCAAGGGCCAAGGCCATGGCGGTCAGGACCAAAGACACCAACAAGGTCTTTTTTCGCCCGATTTTGCCCATGAGCAACCCCGTGGGGACAGCGAAAATGGCAAACCAGACAAAGACCATCATGGGCATCAGGTTCGCCATGCCGTCAGACAATGCAAAATCCCTTTTTATATAGTTCGTGGCCACACCGACGATGTCGACAAACCCCATCACGAAAAAGCTGAGGAATATCGGCAGGAACACGAGTGCTGGTTTTTTTTCCATCCCATTAAATCCTCACGGACGCTTTGATCGTTATGCATTCCTTTCCCGCAGAAGCCCCGTGAGGGCGAATGGTATAGGTTTCCACGCTCGCGGGGATAATGAACGTTTCCGCATAATGGATGATCATCGGCTCGAAGGCATCCGTGGGGCTTTCGATGATGATTTCTTCGCCATCTACCAAGTTTAGGACATTGACGCTTTCATCGGTATGGTGGGTCACCGGTTTCGAAAATGTATGCCGCCGGGTTTCAATGAATTCGTTGCGATGCAAGCCCGTCCTTTCTTCCGTCCATCCATCGCCTTGGGCTATCACTTCGGTATCGTTCACCAAGCGAGCGTTTGTATATTCCGTATCGTAGCTCCAGTTCAGTACCTGTTTCCCCCTTTGCACATTGATCGGACGCGGCTTGCCGTCCAAGCCCAATCGTTGCCAGTCCCAAAGCTTAAACGTAAAGAGATTCGGCGTGGAGCTGATTTCCAGTACCACAGCGTTTATTCCCGAACAATGTATCGTTCCGGCCGGAATCAGGAAATGGTCGTGTTTCTTCGTCGGGATTTTATTGACGTATTTATCCGCGTCAAAAACGATGTTACCCTTCTCCGCTTCGTCCAGTTCTGCCATCATGGCGTCACGGTCCACGCCCGTTTTCAGCCCCAGGTACACGTGGGCATCTTCCTTGGCGTCCATGATGTAATAACTCTCATCCTGGGTGTACGCTATCCCGAAATTATCGCGTGCATATTGGGTGGTCGGATGTACCTGTAAGCTTAGGTTCCCGCCATCCACGGTGTCCAAGAAGTCAAAACGGATGGGAAATTCCTTTCCGAAACGCGATGCCACCGGTTCGCCGAGCAATTCGCCGCTCCGGGTATAAACCAGGTTTACGGCAGGCATTTCGAATATGGTGTCATTGACCTCAAGGAGCAGGCTATTCTCCTCGGGTACACAATCAAAGCCCCAGCCGTAATTCACTTTCGATGCTTCAAGCTCAAATTCCTTTTTCATCCACTGGCCGCCCCACGGCGCGGGATCGAAAAACGGTACCACACGGAAAGGCGAGGAAGCCGCTTTGTCCATTCCGGCATAAAATGTCCGTTTGTCTATCATTTTCGGGGCATTGGCCACAACCGTATCCAACCAATAGTCTACGCTGTCGTAAATCGTGCGCTTGTGCTTGTCGAGCACGCGCCAGTCGTTAAAGAGGCCACGCTTATATTGAAGCGAAAAAGGCGCCTTGCGATTGTCTACCCCCAACGCGGTCGCCGTTTGCGCACGCATACGCAGCTGTATTTCCCATCGGGGCATGTCGGCATAAACCAGCAAATCGGCGCTCGATACCAATTGCGCGCCGTGGCCGAACAGCATCACGCATCCATTTGCCTCCTTGATGGCATGCTGTGCGGCCTGGAGCTTGTCTTGGTCGAAATAGTCGCACAACGAAACGTTGGAGTTGTATCCGAACAACTCATCATCCGTCATAAACCGGGCTGTCAAGGCTTCCGCGTCCGCTTCCGATATAAATAGGTCCCTTGTATGAATAACGCGTTCCGGTTTAAGCCGCATGAATTGGGTACGCAGCTCGTCGTTGCATATCCCGGTGTAACAATCTATCGCGATCACCTTCCGTTCGCTGCTTGCTTCCAGCAAGTGTGAAATGATGGCGTCCCAGCCTGCCACGGCAAATCCATTCAATTCGATGGTCGGCTTTTTCTTGTAAGTACTTACCATGTTTATAATCCGTAAATTGTTCAATCATATGTTTAGTATGTTCATACATATGATTGAGCAAATATGGATACTTATATTTTGTTTTGCAACTATCTGTTGTTATTTTTTTATTTTTGTGCAAACGTTATGAATTTGAAAATCGACCATAAGAGCGCGAAACCGCTTCATAAGCAGGCTGAAGAGCTCATTCGGGAACTTATCGGTAAGCCGGAATACCAAGAAGGACAATACCTTCCGAAAGAAGTTGATTTGTCTGAACAATTGAAGATATCCAGGAATACCCTGCGTCAAGCCATCAATACGTTGGTAACGGAGGGCTTGTTGACCAGGAAGAAAGGGGTTGGAACGCGTGTCGAAAAAAAGAAAATCTTTACGGGGGTAAATAATTGGCTCAGTTTCTCCGAAGAGATGCGGGTCTTGGGCATTGAAATCCATAATTTCGAATTGCAGATTTTCAGGCACGAAGCCTCTCCGGAAGTCGCCTCCTTTTTCAACATCGAAGCCGGCACCAAGGTCGTTAGGCTAGAGCGCCTTCGCGGCAAAAAGGAATACCCATTCGTCTATTTCATCTCCGAATTCAGCCCCCAATTGGCACTCTCGGCCTCTGAAAACTTCAACAGGCCCCTTTATGAAATACTCGAGGCAGATTATGGCATCGTGGCGGTAACCTCCAAAGAGGAAATCAGTGCCGCTGCCGCGGACGCATTCATCGCTTCTAAGTTGGAGGTAAAGCAAGGGGAGCCTATCCTGATCAGGAAACGTTACGTCTATGATGTTCACAACAACCCCATCGAGTACAACATCGGGTGCTATCGGGCAGACTCTTTTACCTATACCATAGAAAGTAAACGGAACTTATAGCCTCCAGCTATAATCGAACTTCAAAACGACCGCTTTCCAATCCACTTCCTTACCTTGCGGGCATGGAAAATGAACGCGAAGGATTTTCAAACCCAGGACTCAAGACAATTGACCATTAAAAAACAACTGCCATGCATGCCTGCTTAGGTCCGGAAGGCGAGCGGGAGGCATTTGCGCTACTTAACGCAGCCAATAGCTACAGCCCGTTCGTGCAAAGCATCTGTACGGCGTTGGCCAATGACGGCACGTTAGATCGGCAAAAGCTCAACGCCATCCAGGCCGAAGCACAAGTTGGCCGTCTTAGCGACTATAAAGAAGAATTACTTGACCTCCTCTTGGATTACATCCGGTTCGCACTTGACGATCATATCCTTACATCCGGTGAAATGCAGACCGTACTGCACCTCAAGCGGCTGTTTGCCATCAAGGAAGGGGATTTTCATGGCCTTCGGTATCCGGCAGTGGAGGATATCCTGCACAGGCAATTTGAGCGTATTTACCAAGGTGATGGTCGGATCAGTCTCGAAGAGGCCATGCACAAGGTCGCTTTACAGGACGTCTTTGACCTCAGCTATGACCAGTTCCTGGCATTCAAGGAAAAGGAGGTCAGGCGCGCCCTGGCACGGGGAGCGGCTATCAAAGGCTTCGACACGTCGAAATTTCCGAAGCGATGAGCGCAAGGGCCTTTTTCTTTTCCTTTCTTAACGCTTCTAACCACCTTTGTACGCTTCTAGCGGGAGCCTTCATTTTTTCGGCGAAGAATGGTACCCAGGAATTCCTTTAGGCGCTGCGCGGCACAGGAGCTGGATATCGTGCAGTTGAATGACGCGTATGAATGCTGGACAAACCGATCGTCTCCGAAGTCATGGAAGATACCCACTTCCCGCGATTCCCGAATTGGAATATGTCGGAACTCATGAAGGCCGCCGCTATCCTCCCAACCTGTATTGGATCGCTTATTGTTGCTTATTCCGATTACCCCCCCCGGGGGGTAACGCGTCTCCGGTCATACCAAATGCATGCCTCTAGGGCGAATGTATATTTTGTCGAGTTTCGCAGATTATAGCCTCCAGCTATAATCGACGCTCGAACCAAGCACCTTCCAATTCCCTTCCTTACCTTGCAGGCATGGAAGGGAGCCGCTACCTACGGATTCCCTTATTTCGCTTTGCAAGCCATGGCGTATTCCCGCGCAGGGAAGGATTTGCGAATCCGGGACTTATGTTTTACCTTGCATGGTACAACGTGATTGTAAGCCCCCGGGCCTCAACGAGATTTAATACCACCATGCATACAATCGTCAAAATTTACATCGGCCTTACGCTGGTTATGCTGGCTGACTTGGTCGTTTTTTATGTCAAAGGCATTTCGTTTGCCGGGAACCTGTTTGATCGTGCCCTTTTTTGGGTATGGTTGTGCGCTACGTGTTATGTGGTTGTCTGTAACTTCCTGCGACGTTGGGCTAGGTTTTACGGCCTGTTTCTGGTCGTTTTGTTTGTTTTGAGCCTATTCCCTATGGGTATACCTTTGGTTACGCTTGCGGCATTTGCTATGGAAAGTGAAAAGCGGTTGGAAGTGGACGACATCCGTTTATTCGAAACCGTCAAAAGCCCTTTGGCTATCCCTTATGTCTCCGTTACGAAGAATCACCTGTTGTTTGAGCAGGAGGTGGGCCAATTGAACTATATTTTTGACATAGACGGGCGTTCCTATCGGTTGGCCGAAGTCAGGTCAGTCAACAAATCTCTTTCGAAGGAGGAACACGGGATTGAACTCGAGTTCGTATTTGATACGGGGACGGTCGTGGCTAAGGTATTACATGTCAAGTGAGGGGGTAATCATTTTTTCGGCTCCCCACCCAAAATTATAGCCTCCAGCTATAATCCAACATAGAAACATCCACTTTACAATCCCCTTCCTTACCTTGTAGTCATGGAAAATAGACGCCACCTACGGATTACCGTATTTCGCTTCGCGAGCCATCGCGTATTTTCGCGTTGGAAAGATTTGCGATTCCGGGACCTATGTTTTACCTTTCAGGTCGTAAAAACGATTATAGCCCCCGGTCCCAATACTATCATCGGCCAGGCCGCATGGCCCTATTATTTTGGTACAAGGAGCGAGGCTTTCTCAAGTAGGCATCAGTTAGCGCAGAGAGGGTATGCTTGATACAATCACAATATTAAAAGTACAATGCCAAAATTGAAATGCGTATGCGGGAATATCATCCTTTTAGGAGATATCCCCAGTCCTAACCAGTTTATGTTGATTTCTGATGTTGAACTCGATGAGTTTCACGGTTTTGTTGACGTCGAAGAAATCTACAAAGCTATGAAGGTGGTAGCTCATTGTAGCAAGTGTGAAAGACTTCATGTATTTTGGAATGGATTCGAACAGCTACAGACAATTTATACGAAGAATTGACGAACAGATGATGTGCTTTTATTCAGTAGATCATTAAAAAAAAGGCTGCTTGAAATTCGTTACCATCATTTGCGTGTCCACCCCAGGCTCTTTTTAAATTATTCGTTTGTCTCTTTTGATGTTTCCTTTACCATATAAATCGCTCCGCATAGCAAGAGAACTGAGAACCCGCATAAGAATATTCTTTGTCTCTTGATTTTAGCCATTCTCAAATCTATCTCTGCCAAACTAACGTCAGTTCCAATTCCATCCAGCTGAACTTCATATTTTTCGCTCACATCGATGTTTACATAAGCAATCAAATTAAATACTAGCAAGAAAAAAATCACCACAAGAGCGATGATCCTGTATTTAGTTATCGCCTTCAAATTTATGCCCTTTCCTTACGTTTCATTTAATCACGACATTTCCAGGTCGATGAACGCTCTGTTTCGCCAGCCAGCACCAGCACATCCGCCAGGTCGATGCGGATGTCCATGAACCCGAATTCGCGGTGGAGGTCGCTCATTACCTGGATGCGCATGGGAAAGGTAGTTTTTTAGTTGTTGGCGTTATGGAACATCGATCGCAGATTGTCGGTTACATAATAACCGCCTACATGAGTTGCCTCCTGGCTGAATGCGATTAAGCCTGCGCTACGGAGTATAGCGATGTATCGTTCGAGGCTCTTCGTGTTTATGCCCGTGATTTTTGCATAATCCGGTAGTCGTTTCCCCTCATTCGCAGCGATTGTGGAAAGGATAACAATCAGTTTTTCCTTAACCCCTTTGGTTATACCCTCAATTGCACCCTCAATTGCACCCTCAATTACACCCTCAATTACACCCTCATTTTTGTTTGTCTTGCCTTTCAAAAACTCCGGATGTATCCTCAAAATCACTTGGAAGTAGCTCCTGTCCTCGTCGGTCTCGAATTCGGCCTCGGGCGAGCCGTTGTTCGCCAGCGCCCGTTTGATGATGGGGATGCCGGTGGCCTTGCCTTCCGTCAGGTCCAGTTCCTTCAGGAAATCTCCAAGGCGCCTGTTGCGGTACCGGCGGGAAAAAAGCGGTCCGGACTGTACATTGTTGGGGGTGAAGTTCCGGTTCGGTCCGCCATAGTTCAGGAAGATCATGAAATCAGGATACACCCGTATCTCTACCGGCTCCCTGGTTTGGTAGTCTCTGTGATATAGGCTGTTGGCCACTATCTCTTCCAATGCCACATAGGGATAGTTCCATACCCGGTTGGCTTCCGGGCGATCAGGTACCTTCGTTATCTTCTCCTGCAGTACCGTCGTTTTCAGGTACAGCAACGTTTGGCGGATCATCTGGGGTACCGGTCCGGTGATGGAGGGCGCCTCGGTAAACGTCGGGTCATCGGCCCCATTCGGGAAGTGTACCACCTCCACGCGGCTGTATGGGAAATACCGCTCCGGATTGTCTGTAAACATCATCAAGGCCACGTTTCGCGGATGCAGCCGCTCCGGCGGACCGGACAGCAATTCCATCTGCGACAGGATATCGGCTTTCGAATGATTGTCCACCCAGTCCATCAAGCGGCTTCCGGTTTGCCGCAAGTGCTCCTTGATCAGCGTGAACGAGATATCCTCAACAGGGGCGTTCGTGTTGGGACGGTCGTCGAACGGAACCCTGTTCGCAAGCGAAATCAACTCTTCGCGTTGCTGCTTGTTCGCCTTGACCGTGCTTGACATCGCGCGGATGTAGTATTGGTATCGCTTGTCTTTCGCCTTGATTTCTTCGGGTACCTCATACGGCCTGTTCGTTCCGCTCAGCGCCCAGATAACCACGATTTTTTTGCCATCCACTTCCTCGATCACCACCTTTGGGAAATACACCGGGTTTATGAGGTTGTTGTATCCCACCATCTCCCGCTGGATTTGGTCTATCTGCTCCTCGTCCACGCCAATGGGGGGCATCACGGGCTTCCCGTTTTTCTCTTCGATGCCTACGATGATGTAGCCGCCACCGATATCCTCGATGTCATTGGCAAACGCACAGATGCTCCGGTAGATGGATCCGGGGTTCCATCCCTTCTTGTACTCGATCCGGTCGCTTTCAACCGTTCTGCCGGCAAGCAGGTCGTTTATATTGATGTGCAATGGCATGCGGTAAAAATATCGTTTTTTGTTGGGATGGGGAAAACGATGTTATATCGAAGTAACTATTTGATACATATTTTCATTGCCTTTGATTTCGTCGTTACCCACTATTCCCCTGCGATGAATCCGCAGAGTGGGAGAGACCGCTTACAACCTGAAGGCAATACCCGCCGAAAGGTCGAGGAACGACGGATCCGTTAAATTCCCTTGGATCGAACTGATTCCGCGCCGTTTTTCGATATTGGTTTTCACGTAGTCCAGGTTCGAGGTCAGGGCCGTAGCGTTTAGTCAGCTTTTTTTGCAATTTATAGCCTACGGCTATAATCGACGCACGAACCATCCGTTTTCCAATACGCTTCCTTACCCTGCAGGCAGATACGCTAGAAATGATTGAATGACGCCTGTAACATTACGAAAAGCGGATATACGGATTCCCGTATTTTGTTTCGCGAACCATCACGTATTTTCGTGCAGGAATCATTTGCGAATCCGGGAGTTAAGTTTTTACCTTGCACGTTATAACACGATTATAAGCCTCCGGGCCTCAGCGAGATTTATCAATGGATTAGGAATAAAAGAATATTCACCGACGTAATTACACCATAAAGCCATCAGCCACCATGTGTACACGAACCGTATACCACTTCTTTACAATAACCGGATGAAAGCCCTTAATCCCATCAACATCACCGGCTGGGCGGCATCACCCTACTATTGTTGGAGGTCGATAACCATAATGCTACCTTGATTTTGTAGTCAGCTAGAATCGGTCAATGCTTAAGGTGCTTCAAGTATTCCTCGCGGTAGTTAGCGGGAGAGAGTCCGGTCTTTTCTTTGAAGAGTTTTGAAAAATAGAAGCAAGATTCAAATCCCAAATCATAAGAGACTTCCTTAACCAACCGATTCGACATCGTCAACAATAGCTTAGCCTTTTCCATTTTAAGTTGGATGAGATACTGGCCTGGAGAGATGCCTGTGTGTTTTTTGAATACTTTTCGGAAGAACGAATAGCTGACCCCTAGTTCTTCCGCCACTTGCTCGGCAGTGATTTTCGTTTCGGTGTTCTCTCGGAAAATAACCCGGGCTCTATCCACAATCGGCGTTGTGTTGTCGCGAAGATATTCTAATGAATGCTGTTTACCAATCGCATAGATTAGTCCGAGCAAATGGAGTATTTTCCCGGAAATGAGTTGTTGATAACCCGCGTGCTCTGTTTTTGTCTTTTCGGCAATGGCGTAGAACAGCGTTAGGATTTCTTCATTGAGGCCTATGTGGATGACTGGAGCTTGGGGTGAAAAAAAATGATGTTGCATCATGTTTGCAACAACCTCCCCGTTAAAGCCAACCCAGTACTCATTCCATCCGGTATTCTCGTCGGGTTTGTAACGGTGCCATTGACTTGGGAATAAAAGGATGATAGAACCAGCAGTAATCGTTTGGTTCCCTGCTTCACGTGATTCAAATATCCCTTGACCGTGCGTGATGTAAATCAATTGGTATTCGCTTAGCACCCTCCCCGTTTTGAAGTTGAAATAGTAGGACGATGGGTGGTCATCGCTCGGGTATTGCGAGGAATTGCTTATTTTCCCATATCCCGCATTCAGGGTGTAAATTCCCCATTGCTTATCTTCTGGGCTTACTGGGAGGTATTTGTGATACGTTTCCATGATACCGAATAGCTAATCAAAATTCATTCGCCATGAGCGATTGGTATAGTATATTGCGGCTGATGCCGGATGTTGTTAAGCGTACTTAGCGATTTACATTTGTTTACATACAAAAATAGTGAATGGGATGATAAGTCGATTTGCTTCATACAAAATATATATGCCGAATGTCAAATCGTATATGGGCATGATGGACAAGGTGCATTACCTTTGAAACATTGAAAGTATACCAATATTAAACTGAGTATAATCGGATTGGATAACAAGGTTGGCACTTATCTGTATGAAATTATGATTAATTTAAGTCTTGGAGTTTTTCGTTTTGAATCTATAGCTAGGCTTAGGCCGTTGCGTCTGCGTTTGGCGACATTGTTCATTTTAGTGTCTACAAATCAAGGATATGGTTTACCTTCTATGCGGCAGCAAGTTGTAAGCGGCACAGTGACTGCAGTCACGGGCGAGCAGATTCCGGGGGTCAGTGTTTGGGTAAAGGGTTCCGATGAGACATTAACCACAACAGATGGTCATGGGAGATATTCGATCGCGCTGCGTGATGGAAGTCATATGCTGGTATTTAGGAGCGTAGGCTATCAAACCGTCGAACGGATGGTGGATGGGAATCAAGTCATCGATATTACGATGGAAGAAGATATGGCAAACCTAGAAGAGGTGGTGGTGGTCGGATATGGAACCCAAAGAAGGGCCAATTTGACTGGTTCGGTAGCAACAGTACAGGGAACTTCGCTAAGTAAGACGCCGTTAGCAAGTGTTTCGAATACATTGGCTGGTCGATTGCCAGGTCTAATTTCCAGGCAATCCAGTGGACTTCCTGGAAGCGATGGCGCCAGTCTCAACATCCGTGGTTTTGGCGATGCACTCATCATCGTGGATGGGGTGGAGGCAAGTTTCAATAGCATTGACCCGAATCAGATAGAATCCGTGTCAATCTTGAAGGATGGCGCGGCCGCGATTTATGGGGCAAGGGCAGGGAATGGCGTGATATTGATTGCGACGAAACGCGGTCTGAGTGACAGGCCAAAGATATCACTGGATATTTCTTCTTCTTTACAAGGTAATACATTTATGCCTGAACCAGCCAGTGCGGGGCAATACACCGAAATGCTTAGGGAGGCTCACCTTCAGTCCGGCCAACCTGATGGGACGGCGCCCTTCACCCAAGAGGAAGTCGATAGGTTTTACGCCGGAAATGATCCACAATATCCAAACACGAACTGGAGAGAGGTCATGATGCGCGACTGGGCTCCACAGAACCAGTATACACTTTCAGCCAGAGGGGGTAGCGAACGCATAAAATATTTTGGGCTGATTGGCTACATTAACCAGGAATCAATCTGGAGGAAAAATGGCGGCGAATACAATCGCTTTAATTTGCAGTCCAATATAGACGCATCGATTTCTGATGATGTAACGCTGCAACTCGATATCATGTCAATCTATGATTATGGCAGATTCCCGAATTTTCCCCAACAAGCCGGAGCAGCCGGTAATATTTGGAACTATCTATGGGGGGCCTTGCCTATATACCCGGCCTATTTGCCCAATTCCGAATACCTGTCTTATAGCCGCGCAGGTGGCGTTGGATCGCTAGAAGGCGTAAGCAATTCCGAAGTGGGAGGTTATAGCCACAACGACAACCAAAATTTAAGGGGAACGGCTGCATTGAACTACCGGATAAAGCACCTACCTGGTTTATCTGCAAAGGTATTTGGGAATATCATTCAGAATTACGCAAAGAGCAAGAGTTTCTTGAAGCCCTATTCGTATTATACATATGATTACAATGCAGATATTTATACGTTAATGGGGACTTCAAATTCGCCTTCGTCCATGAACATGAGCAAAGGAGAAGGACGGACGATTACCGGACAGTTTTCGTTGAACTATGACCAATCGTTTCGCGAGAAACACGACGTAAAAGGATTGGCGATGTTCGAGATTATCGATTATTATTCCGAGTCTTTACGCGGTGGAAGGAACAATTTCCTTACACCAGCCATCGATCAGTTGTATGCCGGCGATGAAACGACACAACATAACAATGCATCGGCATCCGAAATGGGACGCAAGAGCTTTATCGGTAGGATAAACTATGCGTATCATGATATTTACTTGTTGGAAGCAACGATTCGGGCGGATGCGTCAGCCAAGTTCCCGCCGCAGTCTCGATGGGGCTATTTTCCGGGTGTTTCGGCCGGTTGGGTCGTTTCCAACGAGCGCTTTATGCGAGGTTTTTCTGGCGTTGATTTTTTGAAGGTTAGGGCGAGCTATGGACAAGCTGGCAATGATGGGGTAGGTAACTTCCAGTACCTCGACGGGTTTAGATTCGGTTCATCGTACATGATGGGGGGTGTTCCTGCTAGAGGGATGATTTCGACGGGATTGCCCAATCCCTATTTGACTTGGGAGAATATAGAGATTGCAAACTTGGGAATAGAATATACCCTGTTGCAACGCTTGCTATATGGCGAAATCGATTTATTTTACAGAAGGCGTACTGGCATACCGGCCACGCGCATCAATAGCTTGCCATCCACCTTCGGGTCGTCCCTTCCGCCAGAGAACATCAACAGCATCGATGATCGGGGGGGAGAGATACGACTTGGTACCAGTGGCAAACGGAACGGATTTGTATGGGATGTCAATGGCAATATTTCTGTTACCCGGTCGAAACGGATTCATTACGAGGAGCCGTCGTATGAAGATCCAGATCAGGAGCGAATCTATAAGCAGTCGGGAAGATGGACAGACTTGACGTTTGGTTACATTGCCACCGGGTTGTTTGCTAGCCAAGCACAGATTGACGAATTGCCTTATGATCAGGATGGACAGGACAATGCCTCACTTCGACCTGGCGACATCGTTTATAAAGATTTGAATCATGACGGCGTAATAGATTGGAAGGATCAGGACGTCATCGGTCTCGGTACCGCACCGAAATTATTGTTTGGTATCGACGTTAATCTCATTTTCAGTAGATTCGATTTTTCGATGTTGTTGCAAGGTGCTGGAAAATTCTACAACCGGGTGAATTTAGCTGGGAAATATACCATGGCCGCCCTGTATGAAATGAGATGGACTGAAGAAGGCAATAACGCAGACGCGTTTGTTCCGCGCCTTGGTGGGGCAGGGACGAACTCCTTCACGTCGGATCATTTCTTTAGGCGGGCGGACTATTTGCGACTGAAAGCGGTGTCGCTTGGATATGCATTGCCAAATAGTTGGTTGAATGGCTTAGGACTTAGTAATCTGCGAATTTACACGTCAGGAACAAATCTTTTTACTTTTAGCGGGTTGAAGCGGTTTGGAATTGATCCCGAAGCCCCATCTGGATATATTGGAGAATACTATCCGCAACAGAAAACGATATCGTTTGGTTTACGAGTGGAATTATAAGCGATGTACCTAATTAACTATACTGCGATGAAGAAAATAGCGATTGTTAGCATTGTGTTGGTCGTATTTTTCCTAAACTCATGCAACAAGGACGTGTTGAATAAGGCACCACTAGACGTTATTACGGAGTTGACCTTATGGTCAGACTCGACATTGATTGATGCGTTTGTAAATCAAGTGTATGCCGAAATGACTTTTTTTACAAGCGAGAGCGGTACCTCGTATGCCGTGACAAATGATTACATGAGTGACGACACATGGAGCGGGATGTTCTTGATAACCAATGTGAGCGATGAGGCAAGGAATGCTTGGGACGGCAATGGTTGGTCCTTTAAGAATGGTGGACTCCGTATAAATGGCGGACTCTTGGAGTGGTGGGGATATCGTACCGTTCGAAAACTCAATGATTTGATAACACGTCTGCCAAATTCTCCAGTGAGTAATCAATACAAACGTAAGCGGATTGCTGAAACACGGTTCCTACGCGCATTCGCTTACTTTGCCATGGTTAAACGTTATGGTGGAGTACCCCTTATTACACGTGTCCAAGATTTGGCGGATCCTGAAGACGTACTGATGCCTGCGCGGGATCG
This sequence comes from Parapedobacter sp., assembly GCA_037190485.1. Lineage (GTDB taxonomy): Bacteria > Bacteroidota > Bacteroidia > Sphingobacteriales > Sphingobacteriaceae > Parapedobacter. The sequence goes on along the minus strand of JBBCJB010000010.1, from coordinate 170,686 downwards.
TGAAGAGGCAATATATGATTTCGTGATAGCAGAAGTCGATGAAATCTATGCTGAACTGCCGGAAACGGTATCCGGAGGCGATTTGGGCAGGCCTTCTCGCTACGCGGCATTGGCCTTGAAAAGTAGGGCAGCGCTTTATGCGGCGAGTATAGCCCAATTCGGAAGCATTCAGTCGGACGGGATACTGGGGGTTTCCGATACCAGGGCCGAAGAGTTCTATCAAAAGTGTATTGCTGCTTCTGAATTAATTATCTCGGGAGGCAAACACGCGCTCTATGAAAGATATCCAGAAGACCGCACGCTAAATTATCGGCGTTTGTTTACCGATAAGAACAATGTCGAAGTCATTTTTGCCAAAAACCACAACAGCGTGAATTTCCAGAACGGTGGCCTAGGGATTGGATATGATTTCTTTCAAGCCCCTCGTCCCAATCCTTGGGAGTCTGGGAATGTGTGTGCACCGTACTTGGAAATGGCGGAGTCTTATGAATACATGGATGGTCGATCCGGCAACATAGATCGCGGTCTGCTGACATCGCGGTTGTGGACTATTGATGAGCTATGGGGTGATAAAGACCCGCGTTTCAAAGCGTCGATATATACGCAGAATACGGTTTGGAAAGGTAGATCATTGAGTTACCACCAAGGAATCCAATTGCCTGACGGGACAATCCGGATGGAAGGTTCTTATAACGGTGTATTATGGAGGGGCGAACAAAATATCAACACCACCGGTTTCGGTGTGCTGAAATATTTGGACGAAAATTATGACAACAACACGTGGGGGTCATCTTCTACCTCTTGGCAAGTATTCCGTTATGGCGAAATCCTGTTGAACTTGGCGGAGGCCGCTTTCGAGGTCGGAGATGAATCTACGGCCTTGACGATGGTCAATAGGATCAGGGAAAGGGCAGGTATGCCGGCCTTGGCATCCGTGACCAGGGAACGTATCAGGCGAGAAAGAAAAGTAGAGTTGGCTTTCGAGGGGCATCGATATTGGGATTTAAGGCGATGGCGTACTGCAGAGTATGAATTGTCAATGAATAATTCAGGACTCCGGTACGTACTTGACGGATTGACAGGAAAGTATAGGTTGATAGTCAAAGAAAGCATCGATGGGCTAGTCAACCCTCCAAGGTTTCATCCGCACAATTATTATTTGCCCATAACTTTGTCTAGAACGGGGCAGAATCCCAATTTGATTGAGAATCCAAATTATTGATTTACATCATTCACTTTATCCGGTTTCTATTATGGTCCTCCAGAAGTATATGTCAATCTTGTTTGTTGCCATGGCATTCGTTTACTTCGGTAATCTTGGGAAATGCGCCGAGTTTCGTTACCGGCAAAATGTCGATAGACCCATTGTTGGCGCAATCAGGTGGGATGCTTGGCATGGCAAGCCTGACAATGTATACCCTTGGATGTTAAAGACGTTGTCTCATACGAGATTCCATGATCGATTACCCTTTTTCGCTACGCTGTTACAAAACGATTCTATAACGATGGATGGCGGTAGCCAGCAAGTTATGGACTCGGAAATCCACTATGCTAAATACGCCGGATTGGATTACTGGGCGTTTGTAACCTATCATGAAGAAGACGCATTGAGTCATGGATTGCAGACTTATCTATCTAGTAAATTCAGGGGAGACATCAATTTTTGCCTGATTACCGAGCAGAGCCGATTCTGGGATTCGAATCGCGGCACGACTTCCGTGCACTATATAGACTATGTGATTCGATTGATGGGGGAGGACGGTTATCAGCGAGTTTTGCACGGAAGGCCGATTTGGTATTTGGGTTTCTTGGATGAAATATCCATTAGACAAAGATGGGGCAGCTTACGGAACTTCAAACAGCTAATTGATGGGATACGAAGTGCGGTATTGGCAAATGGCCAGCAGAACCCCTATCTGGTAATCATGGACTTCAATGCCGATGTAGGCGCTAGGTTATGCGATTCGCTTGGAGCTGACGCAATTAGTAGCTATGTCAGTCAGAAGGCAAGTGCACGGGGAACCTACGCGCAATTGACTCAAGAAGCGCAGCAATCTTGGGACGACTACGCGGCCACTGGCAAGGCCGTGGTTCCGAATTGGGTCGCCGGGTGGAATCCGAAGCCAAGGATAGATACGCCTACGCCATGGCACGTTTACCCTGATACAGTCTACTACAATCATGCTACTCCGCTCGAACTCGCAACTCATTTCTCTACAGGAAAGCGATGGATAGCCGAAAATAAGAAAAGCGATGTTGCCAATACCGCTATCATATATGCTTGGAATGAATTTGACGAAGGGGGATGGTTATGCCCAACTCGAAGCCCGGAAACTGGATTGCCCGATGTTGAACGCATCTTGGCGGTGCGTGATGTGCTTGTTCCTGCACCTGGAACACGGAAGCAATGACATTGGTCAATTTTGTATCATATTTAACATAGAACTCAAATGAAAGTAAAGCAAAGCAGGATTTTATGGCATGCAATCCTATCGATAGTTATTTCGTCGTGTGGGCATGCGCATAGTGGAAGCCGGTCGGTAGACGACGATTATCAAATAGCCGTTTATTATTTTCCGAACTATCACGTAGATAGGCGGAACGAACGGAAGTTTGGTGAAGGTTGGATGGAATGGGAACTGCTTAAGGCTGCCAAGCCTAGATTTGACGGGCACCAGCAGCCCAAAGTGCCGCAATGGGGATATACCGATGAGGCAGACCCCAAGCAAATGGCGCAAAAGATCGAGGCGGCGGCGGGTCATGGCGTCGATGTCTTCATATTCGATTGGTACTATTATGACGATGGCCTGTTTTTGGAAAGGGCGCTGGAAGAGGGGTTCATGAAAGCTGCCAATAATGACCAAATGAAATTTAGCTTGATGTGGGCAAACCATGACTACCCTAACGTATTCCCGTACACTGCAGGAGAAGAGCGTATTGCATACTACCCAGGAAAAATCGCTCCAGATACCTGGGATAGGATGACCGACTACATCATCGATACTTATTTTTCGCATCCGAGCTATTGGTTAATCCACGATGCGCCTTATTTCTCCATTTATGATCTCGACAAGTTCATTGCGTCTTTTGGAGGACTGGAAGCGGCTGTTGATGGGCTTACGCTGTTTAGGGAAAAGGTACGAAAGGCAGGATTCAAAGACCTTCATGCAAATATCGTGCTGTGGGGATCTGTTACCTTGCCGGGGGCACAAAGTGTTGCAGACCCGGAACTGTTGATTCAAGCGCTTGGCTTTAATTCATTCACATCTTATGTCTGGGTGCATCACGGCGGTCTCGATTCGTTCCCGGCCACGGATTATAATCACGTGAAAGACCACTATTTCAAGTATGCTGAGCAAGCGACGCAGACGCACGAGATCCCTTATTTCCCGCACGTTTCGATGGGATGGGATTCTTCGCCCAGGACCAACCAGGACAACGAGTTCATTAATTACGGGTACCCATATACCCCCGTCGTTACAGGCAATACACCGGCCGCCTTTAAGCAAGCGCTTTACGATGGTAAGGCGTTTATGGACAAGCACGGTAGTAAGGTGCTCACTATCAATTCATGGAATGAATGGACGGAAGGCAGTTATCTGGAACCAGATACCGTAAACGGTATGGCATATCTCGAGGCGATTAAGGCAGTATTTGCGCCTGGCAGATAATGGGTGATAGATTGATGTTTTGTTTTACGGTGTGCACGCATGATCGCTATCAAATCATGAGAATATTTGTATTCTTTGCCTTAATCTTGTATCCTGTGTGCCTGTCTGCGCAAAAGCACAGGCACCCCAATTTCGTTGTCATACTGGCCGATGACCATGCGTATCGCGCCATCGGGTACAACAACCCAGGCGTAATTACGCCAAACATTGATAAATTGGCGGCTAGCGGCGTCATTTTTGAGCGTGCTTATGCCGCCACGCCGATCTGTGCGGCGAGTAGGGCCAGTTTGCTCACCGGGCTGTATCCGCAAACCAATGGCAGTGTCGCGTTGGATCATGAGGCTTTCATCCAATCAGTTGTCAACGAACGGTCTATAAAAACGGTTGCGCATTACCTGCAAGCGGGTGGCTATAATACATTCTATGTCGGGAAATCGCACTTCGGTCAGCCCATGGAATTTGGGTTCCTGAAAGGCAAATCCCAGTTTGACCCGACGGGGGACAGGAATTTCAACGATGTGCTTGGATTTCTGGACGATTCGCTGATATCGGAGAGACCGTTTTTTCTGCAGCTGGATTTAGGCCAACCCCACGTTCCGCTGAAGCCTGAGCAAAAATGGCTGGATTTGTATGCTGAGGATGAGATTAAGCTTGATCCGAATTTCAGGCAATCGCCGGACTCGCTTAGTATTTACAACCAGGGATTGCCGGGACAATTGTATTTCGCCAATTATGACTACCGCGACAATTATAAAAATTTGCCTTCTGGTCCGCCGAGGGTGGCGGATACAATGAGGATGTTCATCAAAGCATATTACGCGATGATTAGCCAGATGGACCATCAGATCGGCAAATTCATTGACGATTTGAAAAGCAGGGGGCTGTGGGATAACACGGTCTTAATTTTCCTGTCAGATAACGGGTATTTTTTGGGTAACCACGGGCTTGGGAATAAAATCAATATGATGGAAGAATCTGTCCGGATTCCAATGTTTATGCATTGGGATGGGATTGCGCGTTCTGGACGTCGGGTACCGGAAATCGTATCAAGCGTGGATATCCTGCCCACGGTCTTGGAATTGGCAGGTCTGGATGCGCCTACGGGTCTGCAAGGGCGGTCACTTGTCCCGTTTCTCACCACATCGCTTTCCGAGCCGCTACATCATTTTGTGGCCAGTGAGTGTACGGGTGTAGGGGGCAGCTTGGGAATTGGCCACCGCATGGTCGTTACGAAAAGCTGGAAGTATATATTGTCAGACATCAACGACGAGGCATTGTTTCATTTGGACAGCGATCCCTATGAAATGGATAACTTGATAAATCAAAGCGAATATGCAGCGATAGTCAAGATGTTAAGAAGGCATTATTGGGAATGGAGGGAAACGGTAGGAGATAAAAAGCCGTTCAATCTGAATCGAAGTACGAGATAATTTGATTTTACGGCATCGGTAGCGGTCGATGAGTTCTTTTTTAAACGATTAAAACGAATAGTATAAGAAATATGAAAGTAGGGCTTTTTGGAATTGGACTGGAAGTATATTGGGGTCAGTTCGATGGGTTAAAGAATAGATTGGAGGAGTATTTAGCATTTGTAGGAAATCAATTCGCAACCTACAGGGTTGAGTTGGTCAATCTGGGATTGATTGATACATCAGAAAAAGCATTCGAAGCTGGCCATCGTTTTCGCAGCGAAGATGTGGATATCATTTTCCTGTATGTTACTACATATGCACTTTCCTCAACGGTATTGCCGGTAGTGCAGCGCGCCAAAGTGCCCGTGATTATCCTTAACCTTGCGCCTAAACCCGCGATTGATTACGAGGCGTTTAACCGTTTGCCGAATAGGCGGGAGATGACGGGCAATTGGTTACGTTACTGTTCGGCATGTCCGGTACCTGAAATCGCAAACGTATTTAGGCGAGCCGATATACCGTTCTTCGAGATTACGGGGATGCTGGAGAATGATTCCTCGGCTTGGACCGAAATCGGCGAGTGGTTGGAAGCTGCACGTGTCGCCTATGTCATGCAGCACAATCGGCTTGGGGCGATGGGGACGTATTATTCTGGCATGCTTGATATTTATACGGACTTGACCAAGCAATTGACGACTTTCGGAGGGCATATTGAAATGATCGAAGTAGACGAGTTGACCGCTTTCCGTGCGGATGTGCCCAAGCACGAGATTGACGAACGCGTCAAGCTTTTCTATGACATTTTTGATGTACGTCCGGACTGCTTGGTTTCTGAACTGCAACGTGCGGCCACGACCGCGATCGCATTGGATCGTCTGGTTGATAAATATCATTTGGGGTCAATGGCATACTACTATAAAGGATATGGTGGCAACGATAATGAAGATACGATGAGTTCCGTAATTCTGGGAAATACGCTATTGACCGCACGAGGGGTACCCATAGCGGGAGAATATGAGATTAAGAATGCCCAGGCTATGAAAATTATGGACAGCTTCGGTGCGGGTGGATCGTTTACCGAATACTATGCGATGGATTACAACGATGATGTGGTATTGATGGGGCATGATGGACCGGCACATTACGTGATTGGAGAGGGCAAAACCAAGGTGAGGCCCCTGGATGTCTATCACGGCAAAGTAGGAAGGGGGCTGGCTGTTGAGATGCAGGTGAAGAACGGTCCGGTTACCTGTCTTTCGCTGGTCGAAAGGTTCGATGGATCCTTATTCTTCCTCGTGGCAGAAGGAGAATCCGTGCCCGGCACGATACTGAAAATCGGCAATACGAATAGTCGGTATAAATTTTCGATAGGAGCCAGAAGTTTCGTGAACCAATGGAACAGCTACGGCCCTGCTCATCATTGTGCCGTCGGCATCGGGCATATCGCTGGTAAAATAGATAAGCTAGGTAAGCTGCTTGGCGTAGACGTGGTTGCCGTGTGCTAGCAAATACACCTGCAGCGATTGAGTTCTAGTTTGACAAATCAGTTTGGAAAGATTGATATTTGTATTGTTCGGACATTTTAGGTTTTCATTTGCGAAAGGGGTTGGTTTCCGACCCCTTTCGCAAATTAGTACTATATACCCATATGGCCGTTTTGCTATGCACTATTATCTAAAATTATAAATGTACACCTTAGGATAAACTTCGTGTGATTAATTTCTGAAGGATATTGTCTGATATTCCTGAAGTGGTTTTAAGACTCAATCGTCTTTAATTGGGAATTTGAGCTTGTAATAGAATACAGCTCCGTGCCCAGTGTGGTCTTCCCTTTCGAGGATGCCTTCTTGACACATTCTTGCCAATTCTTTATTGACGGTTTCTCTATTGAATTCCTTCTTATACTTGAGTTTTATGTGTGAAGAAATTTTTCCAGCTCTTTGAGCAACATTTAGGAACGGGTCTTTAGCAATGACCGAGCGTAGAAACCTGGCGACAACGTTTTCCTTTTGTCTAACTTGATAATACTTATCATTCAGTGGGTTTTCTTCATAGAAGAGCTTTACCGAAGGCGTGTTTTCTATTCCCTTTACTTTTATTGGTTTGCTTGCAAAAAGAATATCAACGGTTACCCCAAACAAATTTGCTATTTTTTTCGCTGTACTCGTTGAAATGTTGGTCGACTTACTTAAAATTCTATTTATGGTATGGACTTCGATGCCTGTGCCTGCTTCTACTCCATGGACAGTTAGACCAAAATGACGCATAAGAAATTCTAGATTTTTTGATACGATTTCGGCGGTGGCATAGTCAATTTTGTTCATAATGAACAAAGTGACTATTATATTTCAGGACAATTTTGAACATTTATTTTGTTTTTTGTCCTGAAAATTTTATCTTTGTTAAGTTTTAATCGAAGTCAATGAACAGCGGTTAAGATGGCATTTAGATCAAGAAGCTTTGCCCGGCAGACCTAGGAAATCTCGAAACACGCAAAGCTACGGTGAGATAGATGCCCACTTTCTGTATATTTGTCACACAGAAGTGGGCTCTCTCCGTGTTGCGTGTTTGGAAACTTTGTTTCTACCTCTCCTAGGGGGTGTCGGGCACACGGAGGGAGCCGACTTAAAAATAAATATTCCCTTCTGATAAAGCTTTTATGGTCTTAATTAACCATAAAAGCTATGAGCGCGGAAAAGAAGCACCAACGAAAATTCCTTAACTATCCTCCAGCGGAGGAAGAGGCATTATGTTGGGGTATAACGGCCGCCGAACGGCTGTTTCCGCTTAAACCGAAGAATCCCATCTAAAGTAATCCTTCTTCAGGGAAGGCTGCCGATTTCACCGGTACCAACGCACGGCAACGTGTAGGCAACGGCCATCCCAACCGTATTAATTAACCAAATGATGCATTCAATGATGAATCACAATGAAGCAAAATCTACGCTTCCGGGGATGCTATTGCCCCAAGCGAATACAACCGATATACCTTTTGTTAATGATTTTCCTGCTCACCGCAGTGGGAGGGAAGGGGGCTTTCGGGCAGGCCAGCCCCCAAGCAACCCCGCCAGACACCACCAAAGCCGTCCGCGACACGCTGGCCATCGAAGAAGTGGAAATCAACACGGGCTACCAGCGCATACCCAAGGAACGCGCCACGGGGAGCTTCGTTTTCATCGACAGCGCGATCCTCAACCGCTCGTTTTCCACCGACATCCTCAACCGCCTGGACGGGATGGTGGCCGGGCTGCGGTTCAGCCGCTCGCCATCGCGCGACGAAAGCGATGTCCTGATGACGCTCCGCGGCCCCAGCACCATCCGGGCGGCCAACCAGCCGTTGATCATCCTGGACAATTTCGAGTACGAGGGCGACATCACCAACATCAACCCCAACGACGTGGCCAGCATCACCGTGCTCCGGGATGCCGCCGCGGCCAGCATCTGGGGCGCCAAGGCGGGCAACGGGGTCATCGTCATCACCACCAGGTCCGGTCGCTTCGACCAGCCGACCCGGTTCCAGTACAGCGGCACGGTGAGTCGCCGCGGCCAGCCGGACCTCTACCGGATGCCCGCACTGAGCAGCCCGGACTACATCGACCTGGAACGGGAACTCTTCGCCCAAGGCCATTACGACCGTACGCTGACCAACGTGGCCAGGCCGGCCGTCTCGCCGGTCGTGTGGCTGCTCGAGCAGCAGCGGCAGGGCGCGCTGGGCGAGGCCGAGGCCACGGCACGGATCGACGCGTTGCGCGGGCTGGACCTGCGCGATGACCGGAGCCGCTACCTGGAGCGGGCGTCGCTCCAGCAGCAGCATGCGCTCTCGCTCAGCGGCGGCGGCCGGCACAACCAGTTCTACGCCTCGCTGGGGTGGGACGACAACCGGCGGCAGACCGTGGGCGACGGGTACCGGCGGCTCACGCTGACGGCCAACAACACCATGGGCATGCTCGGCAACCGGCTGACCGTACGGACGGGCTTGCTGTACACCAACAGCAACACGCTGGAGAACGGGCTGGGCAGCGTACCCGGATTGAATTACCCGTACGGCCGGCTCGCGGACGATTCGCGCGATCGCCTCGCCGTGGCGCAATACCATCCCGGCTTCCTCGCCTCGATGGATGACGGGCGGTTGCTGGACTGGACGTACCGCCCGCTGGACGAACTCGCGCTGGCCGACAACTCCACGCGGTTGACGGACATCAAGGCCAACCTGGAGGTGGGCTACAAGCCGACCGCATGGCTATCGGCCAAGGGCCTGTACCAATATGCCAATGGCACGACGCTCACGCGGCGCCATTACGCGGAAGGAACGTTCTTCGCCCGCGACCTGATCAACCAGTTCTCGTATTTCGCGCCCAATGGTCAGGTGAACCGGCCGCTGCCCCTGGGCGGCATCCTCGACCACCGCACCAATACGTACACCGCGCACCGCGTGCGCGGCCAGCTGGACCTGCAGCACGACCGGGGCGACCATGCGCTGACCGGGCTGGTGGGCGGCGAGCTGAGCAGCAGCAATACACTGTCTAACGGCGTGCGGTATTACGGCTACGATGAGCGGCTCCCCAACAGCGTACCGGTCGACCCGGTAAACCCCTACACCAGCCTGGTGACCGGCCGCAACATCCGCATCAGCGACCCCAAGACGCTCAGCCACCTCACCGACCGGTTCGTCTCCCTCTTCGCCAACGCGAGCTATGGGTACCGGAAGCGGTATTGGCTCACGGCCAGCGCGCGCCGCGACGGCTCGAACCTCTTCGGCGTGCGCACCAACCAGCGGTGGAACCCGCTCTGGTCGGTGGGAGGCCGATGGATGGTGGACAGGGAGCCTTTCTATGACGCCGGCTGGCTGCCTGACCTGGCCCTGCGCCTCACGTACGGCACCAGCGGCAACATCGACCGCTCGGTGACGGCCTACCTCGTGGCGCGTTCGTCGGTGGCCAATAGCTTCAACCAACCGACCATGGCGCTGCAGACCCCGCCCAACCCCGACCTGACCTGGGAAACGGTGGGCACGGTCAACGCGGCGGTGGATTTCTCGTTGCTGGCCAGCAAGCGCATCAGCGGCAGCGTCGAGTACTTCAACAAACGGGCCTATGACCTGGTCAGCCCGGCGGAACTGCCCGCGGCATCGGGCCTGCTCACCTACATCGGCAATACGGCCTCCCTGCGGGCGCAGGGTGTCGACGTCTCGCTCACCTCCAGGAACCTGACGGGCCGGTTGGCGTGGCAGACCACCCTGCTGTTCAGCTGGGTGCGCGACCGGGTGACCGAATACCGCGTCACCCCCACCAACAACACCAGCTACATCCAGGGGGCCTACCGCATCGGCAAACCGATCGGGTCGGTGGTGGTTTACCGGTGGGCGGGCCTCGACCCCGAAAGCGGCCACCCGCTGGGCTACCGCAACGGGGAGGTGAGCGGCGATTACGCCGGTATCATCGCCGGCACCGACGTGGACGACCTCCGGTATGTCGGCCCCGGTACGCCGCCGCGCTTCGGCAGCGTCCTGAACACCTTCACGTGGCAGCGCTGGTCGCTGTCGTTCAACATCCGCTACCGCGGCGGTTATTATTTCCGGGCGAGCCTGTTGAACTATGGCACGTTGTTGGCCGGCGGCTACCAGGGCGGTTCGGCGGCCTATGCCGACCGGTGGCAGAAGCCCGGCGACGAGGCGCGCACGCAGGTGCCTTCGTTCGTCTACCCTGCGGTACCCAGCCGCGATCAGTTCTACACCAACTCGGAGGCGGCCATCGAAAAAGGCGACCAACTGCGCCTGCAGGACATCCGGTTGTCGTACGACTGGAAAAAGGCATCGTTCTTCCTGATCGCCGCGCGCCTGGGCCCGATCTGGCAGGCCACCGGCCTGGATTACGATACCGACTACGGCTTCACCGACCGGGCGCCCCAGCTTACCTTCGGCATGAAACTGAATCTTTGACCCCTATAATAGTTTAATCATGAATCATTACCGTCCCTTGACTCTTATCCTGCCGGTATTCAGCCTACTGCTGTGCGCCTGCGAACGTTTCCTGGCTGAAATCCCGGACCGCGCCCTGGCCATTCCCACCACGGTGGCCCAATACGGCCAGTTGCTGAACGTGGACAGGCTGTATGCTGCCACCCCGACCATCACCGATTTTTCGCTGGGCGAACTGGATATCCCCTACACGCTCTGGAACAGCAGCAACGCCCGTCTCCGCGAGGCGTACGTCTGGACACCGGATCCGTTCACCGCAGGCACCGTCCAAGCCGGGGACTGGAACGGCCCCTACGAAGCGGTCTACTACGCCAACGTGGTGCTGGATGGCCTGCCCGGCCTGGAAACCGGGGATGCCATGGCCTACGGTGATGTGAAGGGCCGCGCGCTTTTCCTGCGCGCGTTCCAGCACCTGCTCCTCCAGGAAATCTACGGGCAGCCTTACCGGCCGGCCACCGCGGGCGCCGACCTGGGCATCCCGCTCAAGCTCACGGCGGATGTGGAGGCGCCCATCGTCCGGGCCACGGTAGCGGAAACCCTGGACCGCATCACCGCGGATGCCCGCGAAGCGCTGGACCTCGTGTCGGCGGAACAGCCCTCCCAGGACCTGTTCGCCGCGAGCAAAGCGGCCGTGGCGGCGTTGCTCGCGCGCGCGTACCTCATCCGGCAGGACTACGCGCAGGCGTTGCATTACGCCGATGTCTCGCTGGGCTACCACGACCGGCTGCTGGATTTCAACGGCCTGCCCGCCACGTACCGATTCACGGCCACGACCCATCCCGAAATCCTGTTCTATTGCCAATCGACGGGCAACACGGGGATATTCACCAACGTAGCCGTGACCGCGTCGGCCGAACAGGTGGAGCTGTACGAAGCGGCCGACCTGCGGCTCAGGGCGTTCCTGAAATGGAACGCGGGGCTGCAGGCCTACAACTACCATGCGTTCTACACCGGCCAGGTCAGTCCGTTCACCGGCCTGGCGACCGATGAGGTGTACCTCATCCGGGCGGAGTGCCGGGCCAGGCTGGGCGACGGGGCGGGTGCCCTTGACGACCTGAACGCGCTGCGGTTCCACCGGTACGAGACCGGGGCGTATGCGCCGCTTGCGGTGGCCGATGTCCCCGACGTGCTGGGCACCGTGCTGCAGGAGCGCCGCCGGGAACTGGTATTCCGGGGCACCCGCTGGTCCGACCTCCGGCGGCTCAACCAGGATCCGCGGTTCGCGGTCACCCTCCGGCGGGAACTGGACGGGCAGGTGTATACGCTACCGCCGAACGACCCGCGCTATGCGCAGCTCATCCCGCCCACCGAAGTCCAGTTTTCGAACCTCATACAGAATGCAAGATGAATAAGCTACGGTTTTACGGGCTGATCGCCGCGTTGGCGGTCTCCTTCCAGGTGTCGGCGCAACAACCCATCACGGCCGATTCCACGGCGAAGATACTCATGCTGGTCGATACGGCCGGACGGCTGGTCAACCTCCATGACTTCCACGGCAAGGTCGTGGTGGCCGATTTCTGGTTCACGGGCTGCGGCGGCTGCCAGAACTTCTACAACCTGGCGTTCCGGCCCCTCAAGGAGCATTACAAAGGCGACGACCGGGTGGTGTTCGTCTCGATCTCGACGGACAGGGATATGGCCGTATGGCGCAAAAGTATCCGCGAAGGGATCTATACCGATTCCGGGGTATTGAACCTCTCGACGGGGAGGAGTACGCGGCATCCGTTGATCTACTTCTATGGGATTACGGGATATCCCTCTGCACTGGTCATCGGAAAAACCGGAAAAGAAAAGGTACTTCATTGGGTCAATAGCCGCAACTGCTGTTCATTCGAGGATTTGCTCGGGTTGATCGAACTGGAGCTGAAGCTGCCCAGGTAGCCAACAAAAAACGTTCCGGGCATCCAAGCCCGGAACGTTTCCCTCGATACACAAAACTCTTACAATTCCGCGTAAGGGCCTTCACTAGAGAGTTCCTCCACCATTTGGTCTTCATAAATGAAGAAACCCTCTGTGTCCTCATCGATGTCGTCCAGGTTGACCACGATCCGGCAGGGCGTACCGCCGTCCGTACAGATACCCTGCAACAAGGTCACCGCATAGGGTGTGATGTAGTACTTGCCGGGTGCCGATCCCACTCCAGGCTCGAAGCGCAGCACGCCACGGATGCCCGTCAGCATCTTCCCGTTGGCCTTCTTCCCGCCTTTTTTCACCTTCCGTGCATCTTTAGCCTTCGGCAAATTCTTTGCCCAAGCCGGATCGACGATTGCCAAGGCTGCCATGATCGCTTCCAGGTTGTGCTTCACCGTCGTTAATTTCACGGTCTCTAACCGCTCCACGATGGGAGCCGCTTTCTCGACCGTTTCCGTTGCGCTCGCCATAAGGCTTGCTGCACCGACCAATGCGCCTACCAGGGTAAGTTTCCTTCCGCTTCGGGCGACTTTTACGAACATTTTTTTTAACGTGTTCATGGTAAATCTATTTTATGTGATACGCATTCGTTCATTCATGTACTGCTTGCCATTCGGGTTCGCATTTGGCGAGCCGGATGCGCTCCGTCCGGTTGCGGAGCAACGCTGGTACAGGTAGGCTCCGCAGCGGCGCGTGAACAGGGCGAACCTGCGGTCGTGGACGAATCGTTTGAGTACTCCATTGGGCAATGCGGCCTTGCGGAACAGCATTGTCCGCGACAGCCGGATGAGGAAGGTAATCAGTCGGGTGTAGCCCAAAGCGATCCGCGCGGCCTTCGCCGTGTGCCTGTACGCGACGGTGAGGCATTGCCTGCGCAATCGCGCACGCCGCTTGGATACTTGGGTTTTTGCCTGTCCGAGAACTACCTTCCACCGCTTCGCGGGTGGTTGTTCCGCAACTTCCTCACCGCGCCGTAGCCTGGACGGTGCGGGGCCCAGGTGGATTGGACGTGCACTTATGCTTGACTGCCGGGGAACGGCAGCATGATGTCCGGTGCTCCCCTTCCAATAGCTTATGTGTTCGCGTATGTCCGTTGCCTGCTTCATGAAAGCAAAGGTATGTCAAGTTCAGGCTGCCCATGCGACAGATATGGACAGGCGATGCGACAAATATGGACAGTATGATGGCGCTATTTCCGCGCGCTCCACATCAGCCTGAGGTATTCGGCGCCGAATTCCGCGGTTTTGTAGTGGCTGTTCACGTCCGCGATCACCTGCGTGGCCATCGGCACGTAATACGCCGCCAGTTCCTTGCCGGAACCGAATCGGCCGATCTTCGTTTTCAACCCGTCCACGAGCGTATCGCACAACGCCTCACCATCGATCTGGGTCATCAGGTCAGCCAGGTTGTCTACGGCGGCCATGAAGAAAATGGCCTGCATCGGGTCTGTCTTCACGTCGGTCATTTCCGTGCGCGAGCGTTCCACTTGATTGCAGAGATCGAATATGCCCAATTGGACGTATTGTTGGATGCTGTCCGTGTCTTTGTTTTCCAGCGCTTTCCGGATGTAGCCATACTCGATGAACCACACCGTGACGTAGCAGAAATACCATTCGTCGCTGCCGTAGGGAAAGGATAGCTTGACGACGCCTTTTTTCCCGGCATTGGGGTGTGAATGCAGAGGGCCTTCCATAGTCAGTGTTTTCGGTCTTTAAAGATAATCATTTTTCGGTATTCCGCTTGCGCCTCCATGGGGGTGATTTCGTGGCATGACTTGAAGGCCCGCTCGAACGTCCGCAGGTTGTCGTAGCTGAGCTGGTAGGCCACCGCCGTGGGCGTCAGGGATTCCTCGGTGAGCAGCCGGTAGGCTTCGGCCATGCGGTTGGCGCGCATGTAGCGGTCTGCCGTGATCCCGAGCGTGCTTTTGAAATAGCGGTCCATGGTTTTCCGGCATACGCCGAACGCGGCCGCCAGTTCCTCCGCCGCCGGTACGTTGCCCCGGATCACTTCCTGGTCGAGGTAGGCGGTGATTTCGGCGACCTTCGCCGCGATCGTTTCCCGGGCGATGGCCGCGGGGTCGGCGGGGGGCTTGATGTCCGCCAGGTAACGGTCGAACAGGTCGGCCAGGTGGCCGTACAGCGTTACGTCCTGCCGGAAACTGGTGGCGTAGGCGAGCGAGCGCAGGTGGGCGAAACTGCGCAGGTGGCCGGTGCGGATGGTGCTCGGCGTACCCGGCAGGAACCCCTGCTCGCCGGATAGCAACAGGTCGCGGAACGGGGCGAAAGCCGCATCGGCGTAGCGTTTCATCCAATCGAACTGCGCCGCCACGAGCAGCAACCGGTGATGGCCCGGGGGGAAGGTGAACGCATAATCGCCCACGCCCATGAACGTGGGGGCGTAGGCGCCCTCGGCCAACGAGAGCGGCGGCATGGCCTGGGGGCTTACGGGCTCGATGTCGACCCGGCCCTTGAGTTGGTAGGGCCAGATGAGATCTTCGCGCCAGGATCTGGCGGGAAGCAGCAGCTCATCCCGGCAATGAAGTTCCAGGAAGCTGGCATAGGCATGCTTGCCTTTATAATATTGCTCGGCCAGCCAGAAGGCATCATGCCGCCAGCCGGCCTTGATGGCATGCTGGAGCCTGTAAGCCGCGCCCGGCGGCAATCGGCTTCCCGGTATCCGGGTGGCACCCAGGCGTTCGGGGTGAACGTTGATGGATTTGATCATGGTTCAATAGGTTATACCCCCTTCCCTTGTATCGCGCACGGCGGCGGCTTGCCGTTTCCAGGCTGCCCACCACGGCCGCGAGGGTTCACCATCGGATGGATGGACGGGCTGTGTCGTATCGTCGAGGTACGCGTAATGGAACGCGACCAGGTTGAGCAGGATCATCACGGCCGAGAAATGGAAGAGGCCGAGGAATAGCGCGATGCCGGTGTGCATGGCCACCGTGGCGTACAGCCAATACCGCCTGGTGTGGGCGACCCAGATGAACAGCGGGTAGCCGAGTTCGAGCACGACAACGATCACCCCGCCCACGGTCCAGAGCGCCGGGAACTGGCCCAGCCAGCCGATGATGCTCGGCGCCTCGGCCACGTGGTAGGGCTGGTTCATGGCCTTCCAGGCCGCCTCGCCGTTCCACCACGTGACGCCCATCGCCTTGCCCAGCCCGCCGAAGAAATAGATGATGCAGAGGTGCAGTTGCAGCAGTCGCAGTATCGGCGTGCGGCATGTGGGCTGCGACAGGGGCGTGCAGAGGCAATAGAACAGTGCGGATGCACCGAGGTAATCCGCGCCGTAGCTGAACGCGTCGTTGGCGGTGTGCCAGGTGCCGTGGAACAGCAGGAGGAACAGGATGCCCGGCCACGGCAGCCTGTGGATGGCGAGCAGGATGTTCAGCACGATGTACAGCGCGGCCAGCAGGTAGAGCGCGTGGTCGGCCGCAACATCGGTGAGGTGTGCAAGGTAATCGACGATGTCGGCGATCCACAGGCCATGGGGCGAGGCGACCAAGGCATGGTCGACCAATCCATCCGGGCCGTAGAGCAAGGGCAGATCGGGAAACAGCAACAGGAACTGGATGGCGAGCAGCGCGCCGGTGCCGGTATGGAGCGCCGATACGGCACGTGGATGCAGGATGGTTTCGAAGAAGAATCGTTTCATGGGCGGATATCGGTTTCAAACAGTGTTAGGTAATGGGATGAAGTGTCTACGGGTGCCGGGCGTAGCGGGCGAATGTACCACGCGCCGACACGGCAGGAGACCCGGGTGGCCGCCAGTCGTGCCGCGGTTCGCTGGGTCAGCGATTTCGCCGTGGCGCGCGCGACGCGTCGGGGCAGTTCACGATCCCGTACAAGGCCATCTTGTGCCGGAAGCAAGCCACCGAACAGGTCGGTGAACGCGCGGTAACGCACGCGCCCCTCCAGCGTGGACAGCGACGGGTAGTGCGCGATGGTAGCTTGGCCATCCCTATGGTCGATTCGGAACTCGGTGAGGTAATGGCTGCCCACGCGCGGCGCGTAAAACCCATACCCGCAGGCGTACCCGCAGATATGGGCCGGTACCGTGAATACCGGGTGGTTGGCGATGTGCGCCAGGGTAGTCGGAACCGGGCGAGTGGCCTTGTCGGCATATTCCAACTGGTTGTGCCAGCAGGCGTACGTGCTGAACAGTAAGACCTGCGCGAGGTAGATGCCGATGGCCGTGAGCGCGACCGTGTGTCCCCTGCGTGGCATGGTTACTCGCCGTACTTGGCCAAGACCAGTTTTATCGGGTCTGTCGGCGGTTTCGGGAACAGCAATTTGTCGAAAATGCAACGGAGCCCGACGAATCGATCCGTTTCGACTAAGGTTTCCCTGAACGCGGTCGCGGCCGACGGACGGGATTCGACGGTAAAGGCGAGTTGGCTCACGGTCAGTGCCAACAACAGGATAAGTCCACGCATTGTACTTGTTTTCTTTTTCATCGTTTTGATAATTAATTCGTTAATGATTGCGGCAAGATAGTGGAATACAACTTGAAGGAATTTTTTATTCGATAGTTCTTGGATTTCACTCGGTAAATCGCTACTTTCGGACGACACTTTTTTCCAACCGATCCGGCTACCGGACCTAAAAAGTTGCCCTATGGACGAACATTACAAGATCAAGACCTTTGTCATCGACGACGAACCGTTGGTGCTGGAAGACATCGTACATCAATTGAACAGTTCGGGATTCTTCGAAGTCATCGGCACTTTTCTTGACCTGCCAGCTGCATTCCATGCCGTGGATGAACTGGGTCCGCCCGATTTCTTGCTCTCCGACATCCACATGTCCGGCCCGCAAGGGTTGAATGCGACCAAGCTTTTCGATAGGGTATGCAACTTTATCGTGCTCATGACCGCGCACGAAGAATCCGCTGCCGATGCATGCCGCACGTATCCGAAAGGGTGCGTGTTCAAGCCGCTCACGATCGCTGAACTGATGCCTTTCGTGAAGGAATTTCATCAGTTGCGGAAACAAGGCGCGGTGTCTAATATGATCGTGGGGGGTAAACTATACGTGAACGATAAGGACGATGGAATACTCCGGCCGATACCAGTGGGCGACATCACGTATGCGGAGTCCCATAGCGATTACGTGAAGATATTTGCGCCCAAGTTCGTGGCTTTACCCTACATGCGCATGAAGAAGTTGTCCAAGATGTTGGCGGATACTAACGAGTTTATCCGCATCAGCGAAAGGCACCTGATTGCGATTTCGCACATCGAATTCATGGACGGCCACATCATCTATATGCCGGACAATGGAGAGCCGGAAGAAGTTCTTTTAAATGTGCGTAAAAGGAAGTTCGTGCGAAGGGAAATAACGAAGGACGGTAAGAAGGAAATTACGGTAGGCCTACGGGTAACGGATTTTGGCAAAGTGGCTTTCGAGCGGTTCATGGCAGGCGTGAAGCTGGGCAAATATACGTTGAAGGAACCGCGACGGGGCAAAAAACCTAACCGCGATGACGGGAAAGGGATGGAATAGCCGGGATCGATGGCGAGTTCGCTTGGCGGGATGGACCGTAGTCGGCGCGGTGCTGTTGTGGTACGTCATGGACAGCGTAGCGGATCGCTTCGCAGGTTGGAAGGATTTGCTAGCCATTTACCTGCTGCTCATCGTTACCTATTATTACGTCACGAAACAAGTGGTTCCCGATTTGTTCAGGCTGGAAAAGCGTACGCTCGGGGATATCCTGAAGCCACTGGGCAAGGTATTGCTCGCACTGCTCCTGCTCGTGATCAACTTCAGCCTGTTGACGGGCGCGCTCTCCATCGGGCGGAAAGGCCAGGAGGGCAAACGGCCCGGGATCCAGAATTTCGGGGAGGTAACGCTTGTGTTGGCATGTAGCATCGCACTCGCGTTTTTTGTGTTCGCAGTGCGGCGCGCCTATTTCAAGGGGGATCAGCTGAAGGTGGCCAAAAAAATGTTCCACGTACAAGCCGAAGAGATGCGCAGGCTCCTGCAGTCATGGGTGCAGCAGGATTTGCCACCGCACCTGCTGTTCAATTCGCTGGCTGCCATACGGACATTATCCAGGACCGATCCGGTGCGCGCCTCCGAGGCCATGACGCTCTTGATCGACCTGGCCAAATACTACCTCCGCAGGTGCAAGCAACCGGATATACCGCTCGAGGAGGAACTGGCGCAGGTGGCGCAAATGTGCAAGCTGTATGGCATCCGCTTCGGCGCGGAATTGGCCTTGGCCATCCACGTGCCCGACGGTGCCGGCAGGTTGCCCGTGGTGCCGATGCTGCTGATCCTGATCGTCGAGAACATCTCGCGTTACGGCGTGGTGACCGATCCGTCGCGCGCGGCTAGCATAACGATAGCGGTGGAGGGCAATCGCGTAGAGATCGAGGCGCGCAACTATATCGCCCCGGAATCCGGACGGGCGGCAAAGGGCTTGGGCATCGCCATGGATACCCTGACCCAGCAGCTCACGCTGCGCTACCCCAAAGGCAGCGACCTGAGAACCGTCCAGGAAGGTGACGTGTTCATCACCAGGATATTTTTCCTACTTTAGCCGTCATCTATTCACCCCCATCTACCTGATGGGTGAGGAGGCCGAAATCACGTGCGGCGGGCTGTCGTTTGCATGGATGGATGGAGGCACCCGGTTTTCCTTGCCATGTTTCCCGCCGTGGTGATGGCCTAGCTATTGTCTCATGGAAAACCATAGTCCAATCAATAATCCATCCATCGAAAAACTATTGCAACTGCAGATCGACCTACAGCGCCAGCAACTGGCCGAACAGCGGGCGACGAATGCGCACTTGGCCGAAATTTTAAGGACATCGCACCGGCTGGACGTCGGCGAGCGAACGGAAGGACCGCGGAAAGCGGAAACTTCGTCCCCAACGGTTTACGACGAATCCGACCTGGTGACCATCAAGGAGGCCATGGGCATATTGAATGCCAGCCGCTGGAAAGTCGATGACATGCGCCGCACCGGCGAACTGCGGACAATCGAACGGAACTGCCGAAGCAAGCGCCTGATACGCGGCGAGGTGGAGGCGGCCCGGAAGTGGTCGGTCGACAAAGGGAAGGTTTGAGGCATACCGTCTTGCCCGTGAAGCATACCGTTGCGGCGTGGCAGCCCATGCTTCCGCGATGGTGTGTTGCGGTTCAGCGCCTGAAGCGGGTGCTTGCGCGTTGGTGTGGTCTGCTTTAGGCTTTCAGGCATCTGCGGCTACGGCAGAGGCGGGTACTTCAGGGAGTCAAGCACCTGTTTCCGCGTTGGAGTCGTGTCGCTCAGCGCTGGACGCCTATGCTTTTCACGTGGAGTCGTGCGCTTCAGTGCTTGAGGTTTATTCCTGAACTGTCGAGGCATGTGCCTCCGGCTTTGAGCGGTTTGCCTTAGCGATGGAGACACGCGGTTGAGCCGTTAATGCAGCTGCTTCAGCGCCGGTGTGGCATGCTTCCCGGCCGGAAGCATAGGCCTACGGAGCGGAAGCAGGCGCTTTGGCCGTGGAAGGGCACGCTTCGATATGGAAACGTATGCTTCTGCATTGGAAGCGTATGCTTCGCCTCCTATCCAAGCCCCTTAACGCAATAGGTTCAGGCTCCCCTTGAGCGGGTCGCAGCCCATCCCGAGGTCGATGAGGTAGAAATAAGCGCCAATGGGTAGGTCGTTGCCTTTGTATCTTCCGTCGAAGTCCGGTTGGCCGCTGCGTTGCGCGAAGATCAACTGGCCATTGCGGTTGAAGATGCTGACGCGGGCATTGGGGTAGCTGTCCAGGCCCGCAACCCGCCACGTATCGTACTGGCCATCGCCATTGGGGCTGAACGCATTGGGCGGACGGATACCCGCGTTGCTGATCTCGATGCGCACGGGCACCCGCGGGCTTTCGCAGCTGCCGTCTACGGCCGAGAGGTAGTAGGTGGTGGTCTGTTCGGGATGCACCACAAACGGAGCGATACCGCTATGTTCGGACAGCGCGATGCCGCCCTGCGGGGCAGTGTAGAGGCGATAACGGTGGTTGGCTTCGCCACTGTACGGGATGCTGACGTTGCCGGGTGTGCACAAGGTCATTTGCTCGGGTGCGCTTGGCGGGGCCAGCGCGCCATCGGTGTTCTGGATGGTGTAGAAGGCGGACGTGACCTGGCAACCGTTGGCATCGGTGACGGTAAGCCGGTAGCGCCCGGTTGTCAACGCGGTAGCGTCTGCCGCTTGGCTGACGGTCGCGCCGCTTTCGTTCGTCCAACCGTAGCGGTAAGGTGGTCGGCCACCCGCGGCCAGCAGCCCGGTAATGCTGCCCGTGCCGTGGCCGCAGGCATCGTTGGCCGAGTTGAAGGCGGCGGTGTTGAGGGTGAGTGATGGCGTCCGATCCACGGTGTACCTGTCGTATTCGACTTCGCACCCTGCGGCATCGGTGAGCATCAAGGTGTAGGTGCCAGGCGCCAAGCCACTGAGTTGAGCATCCGTGCCGACGACGCGGCCACTGGCATCCAACCAACGGAGGGTGGTAGGCCGGAGCCCGGTACCCAGATCGATGCGGATGGAACCATTCGGCTGCTCGCAATGGGCTGGGGTTATTTGGGTGGAATAATCCGGGTATCGTGTTGGCGGCGCTTCTTCGACAAAATAGTAGGAGGTTCCGTGTTGGCATGGGCCGTTGGAAAGTACTAGGCGGTACATGTCGGCAGGCACGTCATGCAGTTCCTCAGCTGTACCCACAATAGTGCCTGCTGCATTGTACCATAAGTATTCCGTTGCTCCGGTGATTTTCAGTCCGGTTATACTTCCTGAATTGGGCGAACCACAGGAAGCCGGTCGGCTAATGAGTTGGGAATCGTCTACGGTAATGGGCGTTCCGCCCTGATCCAGGAGTTCGAAGGGGCCGAACCGTTTGGTGCAACCGTGGTAGTTGGATACTTCATACCAATATTTCCCTGGCAGGACGTCACGCAGTTCCCAGTTTCGGCTGACGCTATTTCCGTCTTCGTCAAACCAGGCGAATTCTGCGTTTGACAGGTTGGTGGATGGCCTGATAGAGCCTAAACCATTGCAGGTAGCGTGTTCGAATTCCACGCGGATTACTTCAGGGATTAGGTTCTGGATAATTAGCGTGTCTTGGTGTATGCAACCGAATTGGTTGATGCGCAGTATGTAGCGGCCCGCTTGGAGTCCATCGACATCGATATTTGTACCGACGACTTCTCCAGCTTCGTCGATCCACTCGATTTTATTGGCATGTTTGACGGTCGCGCCAGAGAGGCTTCCCAGTATGCCATCGCACGTGACGTGACGGACCACCGTTGGCGGTTCGAAATAGTAGACTTGCGGGGTGGTGAATTCTGAACTTTGGCGTTGATAGGTGGCGGCGGCCATCACGTTTTTATCGGGGTCGATCGGGCCGTCATAACGCCACCGTCCTTGGCCATTGGCAATCGCTGTGGCGAAATAGGTTTTAGGTTGGCAGCTTTCGCATTCTTTGTCGGTATAGAATAATTCGATACGCGAACCTGGTTTTGTTGCCGTACCCGATACGGAAGATGCCGTAACCTCATCCATCGTTAAATCGACGTCATGGATGAGCCGCCATACACTGCGTTCGTTATCTATTTTGAAGGGGGCCAGGGTGTTGCAAAACATGCTGTTATGGGATAACTCGACGTTATGGGCTTCTAGGCTGTAAACAACTGCCTTAAAGCCGCTATAATCGTGGTAAAGAATGTTGGTGAATAGGTTGCCGTCTTCGGGCTTTTCACCGCCTATTAAGGTTCGGCCGGATAGATAGGAAAGCATCACCGCGTTTAAATAGATAGGTACCGTTTTAGAACCGTCTTTGGTGGCACCAAACACGTTTCGTTGGAGCGTTGTTGTGGCGTTAAGAAAACCACCGATGCCGACCGAGCCGCCAAACTCGTTATCTGTCATGATAATGGTCGTATTGGCATTCGTCGGGTGTCTAGTGCCACCCGTGGAAAAATAGGTGTTAAGTTTATACCAGAAATCGTAGGGATTTTCTCCAAATGCATCCATGAAAAACCGATTGTAAGATACCCTGATCGTACAGTCGGTAGACATGACACCGTCGATGTCGCCGACAGGCGTATGGGTGGTCTTTGCCAGGATGATGTTTCCTTCATCTTCGCTACCTCCCAACGTAAGGTTTGCCGTGTATCGCAAGTCTATCTCCGATTGAATGCGCCAATCGATATACTTCCCCCGTTCATCAACACCGATGTAATTGTTTTTCAATTCCACAAGTTGTGCATAGGAATTCTTTTCGTAATCGGTGCTAACGACGACGCTTCGTGCGCAGTTATAGATTACATTTCCTTTTCCGCGAGCACCTATACGTAATGATTGGATTTTAGCATTGACTCCCATCGCAACGCCGCCATTGAAAAAGCCCTCCGGGCTGTAGGAGGCAACTTCTCGGATGATCATGCCGTAGATTTCGAAGCGTTGGAACTGGCCTGTCAAGGACAGTGCGATTTTGTCATATGCATAACCGCCTTGCTCCTCCATTTCGGGCATATCCGCGGTTATTATGACTTTCGCCCCGTTGACGGAAAGGGCTTCTCCGGGTTGCGTGGATCCATCGATGATCATGCTGCTGTTGATACGGGGTAAGCGGGTTTTCAGTATGATGGTACGTGCCGCGATGCCAGGTCCGGGCAAGTTGAAATGGATATGATCCGTCTCGGCATCGCCATTATCCGCCGCCTTTTTCAGCGCCTCGCGAAGCGTACCGGGGCCGTCGTCCTGATTGCTGGTAACCACGAACACCTCGGCCTTCGCGACGAATGCGAACAGGAGCAGCAACGCTAGTGGAAGTATCCGGATCAGGTGATTCATACCATGGTCTCTAAATGGCTAAAGATACGTTGTTGAACGGTTATTGCCAAACGTGTGCAACGGAAGTTTTTTGGACAGCGTTGCATGGCGATGCACGGTAAAGGCGCCTGTTGTTGCCGGTTGTTTCGCGGCGTTTCACGGAAATTTCGCTACGCCGGCGATTCTCCCCAATTTGGTCTTAGAAACACAAACTTGTGGATATGGAAACAGCACAGCACCCCGTCCGGGCGGGACCGGAACGATTCGAGGATTTGAAGAAGAGTTGATTTGAAAATGGAGTAAAAAACAAAGAAAATGAGACAAGATCGAGTGTATACGGATTACCGCCGGTGGGCGGACACGGCGCTGGCAACATTGGCTGGCCGCACATTGGAATTCATGACCGGCAATGCGGCTTTCGCGGATCCGCAGCCTGACCTGGTGGCCTACGCTGCATTGGTGACCGACTACCGGCAGAAACTGGAAACGGCCCGCAGCCGTGGGAGCGTGGTGGAGGTGAAAGCCAAGAACAATGCGCGCAGGGACCTGTTGCGTGCGATGTACCAACTGGCCATCTACGTGAACCTGACGGCGAATGGTGATGCACACCTGCTGGCGAGTTCGGGCTTTACATTGGTGGATCAACCCAAAGCCTCACGTGTGCCCGTGGCGCCGCTGTTTGTGCGGCTGCAGGATGGCGCGGTAAGCGGCGAGATGAACATGAGCTGCGAGCCGGTTGCCGGTGCCTGGGAGTATGAGTACCAGGTGGCAAGCGAAATCGGCGCTGACGGCATGCCGTTATGGGGCGACATCCGGCGGTTTACCAACTCACGCCGGGAAACGTTAAGCGGATTGATACCCGGTGTGTTGTACTACACACGCGTACGGGCCCGCAATAGCAAGGGCGAAGGTGATTGGAGTGTCACCGCGTCGCAGTACGCCCGCTAAAATCCGACCAGCATAGCCATGGAATTCGTGTTTGACACGACCGGTGCCCACCAAAGTGGTGGGCCCGGCATGCTGGTACTCTGCCTGGAGCGTACCTACCATGCGGGCGGAACCAACGGTTCGCTGACGCTGGACGGCAAGGAAATCTGCAAGACCATCGAACTGCCCTGGCGGGATAACCGGCGCAACGTAAGCTGTATCCCGGAAGGTCGCTACCGCTTGGGCCTGTATCCGTCGCGTAAGTTCGGCTTGAACCTACTGGTACAGGATGTGCCGGGTCGAAGCGGTATCCTCATCCATCCCGCCAACAATGCGGCTGCGGAGTTGCGGGGCTGCATCGCGCCGGTAACGAAGCTGACGGGAGCGGGATGCGGCATATACAGCAGGATTGCCCTGGAACGGTTGCTAGGCCTGGTGGAGCCGGCGCTGGAGGCGGGGGAAGCGGTTTGGTTGGAGGTCGTGGGGGCATCAAAGCGTTCGAAAAACTAAAATCAAGGCATCATGTACAGGAAAATCAAAAGGGCACTGGCCGCGGCCAGCGCGGCGATCATCGCCTCGCCGGTTAAATTGCCGCCCAAGGTGGTGACGGTAGCCAAATGCGTGGCGTTGGCATTGGGGGTACTGGAAGCCGTGGATGGTGCAAACCGGAATACGGATGCGGAAAATACGGAGGGTTCCAGTAATGAAATCGAATAATGTCCAACTGGGCATGGGCACGGGCAGCGGCACGCTGCTCAGTGTCCTCGCCTTCATCTCCTCGCACGACGTGCTGAAGACCGTCGTGCTGGCGGCCATCGGCGCGGTGGTGAGTTTCGCGGTGAGCTGGGTGTTGCAGAAAGCGGCCGGCGTACGGAAAAAGCCACCCGACTAGGAGGGCTGGTTGTTTTTGTCCGCTTCTTTTTTGCGTTGGTGGTCTTTCCGCAAGACCATGATGAATATGGTCGTCGGTATGCAGAGCAAGAATAGCAGCAAGGCGATGATCAGGTAAGCGGCTAATTTGGGGTCCGTGTTCGCAAGCGATTCGAAGGCTTCCATATGGGCTGTTTTTAGATGAACCAATTGATTGGCGTAAAGTTACGGATTTTCCAGGAAACGTGCTTGAGGTTGGGATGGCGTAAAAAATGAAAGGTTTCCAAACGGGGAGAATGGAAACCTTTACTAACCAATTATAAACCTAAATTATGATGATGCAAAGATAGTGTATTTATAACACTAAGCAAAATTTTTTTTTTGATTTTTTTTTCAGGTGGCAACGGGCCTGCGGACATGGCCGATTTCAAACGCATTACTAGGAAAATGTGACCACGGAATATTGCGTTTGGCCGCGCTGGTTGAGGATTAACGCTTGGATAATCGGAATTTGTAGGTTACATTTGCGCGATTGCACAACGATTATAACGCCTTGATAGCTGATGCATACCGGGAAAAGGACCTGTTGATCCGTCTGAAGGAGTCGGACGAGGCCGCATTCGAGGCGATTTATGAAAAATACAGCGCGCAACTGTTTGTCCATATCCTGCGGTTTGTCAAAGACCGCGATGCCACGGAAGACCTGTTGCAGGATGTATTTATCAAAGCGTGGAACAGCAGGGCATCCATCGATCCGGAACAGGCCTATGGCGCTTACCTGTTCACCATCGCCAAACATACGGTATACAACCATTTCCGGAAGGCTTCGTTAGACGTGCAGGTTGCGGCTTACATCGCCTCGCAGTCATCCGAGCTATACCGGCACGTAGAGGAAGACTTGCACGTACGGGAATTGGATGCGGCTGTGCAATCGGCCATTGACCGCCTTCCGCCGAAACGCCGCGAAGTGTATATCCGCTGCAAAATCGACGGGCAAAGCTACCAGCAGGTGGCAGATGAACTCGGGTGTAGCGTGGCTGCCGTCAATGCGCACATCGTGAAAGCCACCAAAGCCATAAAAAGCCAACTGGGGCTCACCGACGCCACGATCCTTGCGGCAATCAACACCGCGTTGGGCTGTTACGTTTAGCCATCGGCCACACCGCAAAAAAAATACGGCAGCGAGGTAATGGTTTGCACGGCCCGCGTGTATTACCAGAAAATAGACCGCGTTGAACAGGGAAGAATTAACGACATTATTGCACAGGTACCGAACGAACCAGTGTACGGCAGCGGAGGCCGAGCAGCTGATCGCCCACATCAAGCGTGGACGAGACCGTGAGCTGGTGGAATCGTTGCTTGGACAAGTCCATGCCGACCGACTTGTCGACGACCCCAGCTTGCAACCGGCGTTGGATCGGGTATTCAGGAATGTCCAGCACGCAAAGCGGGATGCCCTGCCGTCTACTACCCGTGCCTGGAAAGCCCCTTGGGCTTGGGCGGCTGCCGCGGCGGTGGTGTTTGCCGTAGGTGTCTTCCTTTGGCAAGGCATGGGGCCGATCCGCGAAAAGCCCGAGGTTGTGCAGATGGAAATTTCGGACATCGCCCCGGGGGGTAACCGCGCCACGTTGAAGCTGGCCGACGGACGTGAAATCGATTTAAGTGAGGCGCAGGCTGGGATCGTGGTCGGCGACGATGTGACTTACCTCGACGGAAGCGCGGTGCTTGGAGACGAAGCGGGCGGGGGTAAGCGAGACCGCGTGCTTACCGGTGCGCCGGTTTACACGCTCACGACGCCAAAAGGCGGCACATACCAAATCACCCTGCCAGACGGCACCAACGTGTGGCTCAACGCGGCCTCTACCTTGACGTACCCACCGCGGTTCGCTTCCGGCGAACGCCGGGTATTTCTTTCGGGCGAAGCGTTCTTCGACGTGAAGACCGACAAGCGCAAGCCGTTCCGCGTGGAAAGCCATGGCCAGGAAGTGGAAGTATTGGGCACGGCATTCAATGTGTCGGCTTATCCCGACGAGCGGTACGCGAAGACCACGCTGGTGGAGGGGGCGGTGCGCCTGGGTTCCGATTGGGGCAACGTGACGCTGGAGCCCGGGCAGCAGGGTACGCTCGCCGCAGGTGCGATCCGCGTGGCATCCGTCGATGTGGCGGCTTATGTGGGTTGGAAGGATAATGAATTCGTATTTGACGGGATCGCGCTTCAGGATGCGATGAAACAGCTGAGCCGATGGTACGACATGGAAGTGGTTTATGAAGGTGAAATCCCGATCTTGCCTTTTTATGGCAGTTTCAGCCGCTCGTTGCCGCTCTCCGAGACGCTGGCCATTTTGAAGGAGGCCAAGGTGGGCTTTACCATGCAGCAGGCAGGAGCGGTCAAGCGGCTCGTGATCCATCGTCGGTAGCGGATTTGAAAAAGGTTTGTCAACAACGGAAAGGAGGTATCGTGGCGCAGCACCGTACATAATCGATAAATTCCGGAAGCGGGATAAAAAAATACCGGAACGTGTTGGAGCACGGTCCGGTGGGCCTGGATTCCGCTACCGCGGTTGCCCGAGGGCAACTTTGCAGCAATAACCAATTAATGACGTAATCCAAACAGTACAAACATATGATTTTTTCTTCATGTGTTAGTAGCCATGCGTGGCTACTAACCAAACGACTACTACTGATCATGAAATTAGCGGTATTCTTGACCTTGATGACGGTGCTCCATGCGGCTGCAAGCGGCTTGGCGCAAACCATCACGCTGCATGCCAAAAACCAATCGTTGGCACAGGCCATGAACCAGATCAAAAGGCAGAGTGGCTACCATTTTTTCCTGACTGGGCAGCAACTGGCGAAGATAAAGGTGAATGCAAGCATCGAGAAGGCGAGTTTGAACGAAGCGTTGGATGCCTTGACCCGTGAGGTGGGCGTGGAATGGGTGCTCAAGGACCGGGTGATCATCCTGCGCGAAGCGGCTGTCCAACCCGCTGCATCGGCGGTCGTCGAGACGCCGCGGCAGCAACGCGTCCTGACCGGACGGGTAACGGCCGACGGCGGCGTTCCGCTCGAAGGGGCTACGGTCGCTTTGCGCGGAACAGCGATGGCCGTGACCACCGCTGCCGACGGGACATATCGCATCGCCGTGCCGGATCGCGCGGCAACATTGGTGTTCTCTAACGTAGGGTACCAGACCGTGCAACAGCCCATCGGTAGCCAGCAGCAGATCGACGTGACCATGCAGGCGGCCATCAGCGACCTGGATGAAGTGGTGGTGGTGGGGTATGGCTCCGTTCGTCGGGGCGACCTGACGGGTGCCATCTCATCGGTGAAAGGCAGCGAACTGACGGCCTATCCCACTAACGGGGTGGCGCAGGCATTGCTCGGAAAGGCCGCGGGGGTTAATGTAACGCAGAATTCGGGCGCTCCTGGCGCGCAGATGCAAATACGTATACGGGGTACCAACTCCATCTACGGCAGCAATGAACCCCTTTGGGTGATCGATGGTTTTCCAGGCGACCAGGAAATGATCAACGTGGCCGACGTAGAACGAATCGAGATCCTGAAGGATGCCTCCGCCACGGCGATCTATGGTTCGCGCGGCGCCAATGGCGTGGTGTTGGTCACCACCAAGAAGGGAGCCGCGGGGGTAGCCAAGGTGGAGCTGAACAGCAACCTGGCCTTTAACGGCATCCGGAAGCCCTTGGACTTGATGGACGCGAGCGAATATGCGCAACTTTACAACATCTACTGGAACAATACGCAGGGCGAGGATTATTTTTCACCCGCCGAAGTGAGCGCATTCGGAAAGGGAACCGATTGGCAAGACCTGATCTTGCGGCAAGCGACAGTGACGGATAATTCCCTGAACATAAGCGGCGGAAACGACAAGACGATTTTTTCGCTGGGGGCCAGCCACTTGGGCAACCAGGGCATCATACGCAACAGCGATTACAAACGCACGCTGCTGCGCGGCAGCATACGGCATGACTTGAACAGGTATGTGAGTGTTGCCGCCAATGCCCTGCTGAGCCAGGTGAATGAGAATCCGACCGCCGATAATTTGACGCTGCTGCTTGGCGCGCTATCTGCTGCACCGACCGTTGGCCCGTACAACGCGGATGGCTCCTACCGGATGCTCGGCGAGGATTACCCGTTCAGCCCGACGGACATCATCAATCCGCAGGCTTTCATAAACGAGCGATCGAATAAACAACGGGCGAACAACGTGATGGCCAACGTTGCCCTCACGGTGAAGCCGCTCGAAGGGTTGAGCGTCAGGCTCTCGGGCAACGTGAACAATGCCGACACAAAAGGCGAAAATTACGTCGGGGTGAACTTTCCGACTTCTACGGGCAGTGCCAGCTTGAATGCGGGCAACCGGCTGTACATGAGCAGCGAGAATACGGTTAGCTACGAAAAGGAAATCAACAGGCACAGGATTAATGCCGTGGCAGGCTTTACCTATGAACACGAGAAGTCAACCGCATTCGGCGCTTCCGGTTCCGGGTTCTACAGCGACGTGACCGAAACGGCCGATCTGGGTTCCGCTACCACGTTGGGCATTCCGTATTCTTCCTATCGGGATTGGACGCTGATGTCTTACCTGGCCCGGGTGAACTACGGCTTCTCCGAAAAATACCTCGTGACGGCCAGTATTCGGGCAGATGGGTCTTCGCGCTACAGCGCAGGCAATAAGTGGGGGTATTTCCCTTCGGCGGCCTTGGCATGGCGATTCTCTGAAGAGGCCTTTTTTGAGCGTTTTTCCTTTATCTCCGATGGAAAGGTACGGCTGGGGTACGGCGTGACGGGCAGTACATCGATCGATCCCTACTTTACCTTGGATATGCTTGCTTCTGGGAAAGCGCTTTTTGAAGATGGATTATACACGTTCTTCGCGCCCGGTACCAGGCTACCCAGCGACCTGAAGTGGGAGAGCACCCACCAGACCGATGTGGGATTGGACCTCAGCCTGTTCAACAACAGGTTGTCGATAACCGCGGACTACTATTACAAAGTGACCAAAGACCTGCTCAATACGGTGCAATTGCCCCGATCGATGGGGTATACGAGCACGGTGCGGAACATCGGGTCCATCGAAAACAAGGGATTCGAGTTCATGGCCAACGCCCAGATCCTGACGGGGAACTTGACGTGGCAGGCGGGCGCGACGATGTCGTTCAATCGCAATAAGGTATTGAAGCTCAATGAAGGGCAGGATATAAATGGTTCGGTATATAACCTGATCGTGGCCAATGATTACGTCAATGTGTTGCGCGAGGGGCATGCGATGAGCAAGTTTTATGGCTACGTGTTTGACGGTTTCGACGACAATGGCCGCTACGCTTACAAGGACCTGAATGGCGATGGTGCGGTAAACAACAACGATAAGACCTGGATAGGCGATCCGAATCCGGATTTTATTTTCGGGTTCACCTCGCACCTGGCCTATCGGAACTGGGAAATGGACCTGTTCGTGCAGGGTTCACAGGGCAACGATATCTTTGGGTTTGGCATGATCAGCCAGAACCACCGCTATTATGTCGGTTTCAATGGCCTGAAGGACGTGCTTTACGACCATTGGACGCCAACGAATACGGATGCTGCATTCCCGAAAATCGACGATGTGTTCTCCACGCGCATGTCCGATCGGTTTGTCTACGACGGTTCGTACCTTCGGCTCAAGAATGTACGCATCGCATACAGCCTGCCGGTTTCAAGGCTGGGTTGGATCGACAAGGCGAAAGTGTACGTGAGCGGACAGAACCTGTTGACCATGACCACATACCCGTGGTGGGATCCGGAAGTGAATTCCTATGGAAGTGAAAACTCCATCAACCAAGGAATCGATTACTATTCCTATCCGGTTTCAAAGGGAGTGACAGTGGGCGTAAACCTTGTTTTTTAGACCAAGAAGAATCATGAAAAATTTTCGATATCACCTGATTTTGATTTTTGCATCCTTGGGATGCGAAAAGGCACTGATTGAAAAGCCGAAAGCGATTGCGACGGAAACGTTCTACAGCACCAAGGCCGAAGTGGAAGCGGCTGTCAATGCCGCCTACTTCCCGTTGCAATCGGCGTCGTTCAATTCATACAATACCATCTTGCTGACGCTTTCTGACTTGGTGTACGGCCGGGGCAGCCTGGAATTCATGGAGAGCTACAATGGTTACAGCGCGGCCAACATCACCAATATGCAAGGCGTTTGGACGCAGCTGTACCTGGCGGTGAGGAATGCGAACCTGGTTGTCCGAAAT
The DNA here is from genome assembly GCA_037190485.1 of Parapedobacter sp. Lineage (GTDB taxonomy): Bacteria > Bacteroidota > Bacteroidia > Sphingobacteriales > Sphingobacteriaceae > Parapedobacter. The sequence goes on along the minus strand of JBBCJB010000010.1, from coordinate 138,849 downwards.
GCGCCCAATGCGGCATCCATTACCGAGCAGGAGCGGGCGGCCTTTATCGGTGAGGCCCGTTTCATGCGGGCGTTGAGCTACTTCATGTTGGTGCGCATCTGGGGAGCCGTGCCGCTGCGCACGGAGGAAAACATGGCGGTGATCGATTTGCCGCGGACCGCCGTCAATGAGGTGTATGCGCTGATCGACGAAGACCTGTCATTTGCAGCGGCCAACTTGCCCGACCAGCCGAGGATGTTGGGCACGGCCTCCAAATGGGTGGCCAAAACGGTTGCTGCGGATGTTTTCCTGACCAGGAAGGATTACCAGAAGGCGATGCAGCTGGCGGAGGAGGTGATTGGCTCGAACCGGTTTTCGCTGGTGCAGGTTGCGCAACCTGCAGACTTCGAGAAAATCTACGGTGCAGATCTGGTGACAAGCAGCGAGGAGGTCTTTTATTTCAAGTACAACGACCAGTATGGTTGGAGCTTGATGAACTTTTATCACCATTCAGGCTCGGGCTATAAACCGTACGGGGCGAATTACTTTTCATTCTACCTGCGCACCACGGACCTATTTTACCAGCGCTGGGACAACGACGATTTCAGGAAGCAGCATAATTTCTATTCCTGGGATATCGGCATCGGCTCCACGACATTGCTGTTCAAGAAGTTCATCGATTTGAACGGGACGGTGAATGCATCCAATGATTTTCCGCTCTATCGGTATCCCGAGGTGTTGCTGATCTATGCCGAAGCGGCCAACCGGGTAAACGGTGGCCCTACGGCTACGGCATTGGCGTACTATAACCAGGTAAGGCGACGCGCTTACGGCTATCCTTCTGGCCAACCGTCTCCAATAGATCGATCGAGCCAAGGGCTCGATGAGGAAACCTTCTTCAGGGCTGTCTTGGATGAGCGAGCGTATGAGACCATCTTGGAATGCAAGCGCTGGTTCGACTTGCTGCGCACGGGCCTGGCGGCCGAATACATATTGGAACACACCGGCAAGACGCTGAACCAGAACATGCTGCTTTGGCCGATTCCGGAAGGCGAGATCAGCTACAATAAGGCGATCGATCCGGTCAAGGACCAAAACCCCGGCTATTAGGATTGGGTGATGATGAGGGGATTTGGTTTATGGGCATGTGCCTTGCTGTTTGCGGGCAATGTTTCGGCGCAGGCCGGGTCGGCGTGGTTCGCGCCGCGATTGGAGCGCCAGATGGAAATGGCTTGGACGGCTACGTGGAATCGGTTCTACCACGCCAAGACGAACTTATTCTATGATTTCATAACCAGTTATGACCGTGGCAAAGGGCTGTCGCATTTGCCCGTGCAGGCCGAAATCAGTATCCAGTGGCCCAATTATCAGGGGTATGGTACCGGAATGGAGGATTGCATGATCTCAGCCGGGGTGTTGCTTGATTTGGCCATCGACAAATACGTGGTAACGCGCGATAAACGTTTGGTCAAAAGCGCGGCGAAAATGGTGGAGGGTATCTGGGAATGTTCCACCGTGCATGGTGTGCCGGGCTACCTGGCGAGGGGCGTAAGCCCTTATGCGCCCCATCATGTTTACATCAACTCCTCGCGCGATCAGTATACGCACGTGGTGCATGGCCTCTGGAAATATTACAACAGTGAATTGATTGACGCGAGGGGTAAAGAACGGGTGACAACGCTCTTGACGGCCTATGCCGATCGGATGATGCTGAACGTGACGAAGGAAAATGGCTTTGACGCACTTCGGGCAAACAACACACCCGATACACGGGGCATCAGCAAGATGTGGGAGGTGATGGGGCACGAGGCAGCCAGGCTTCCCATGATCTATGCGGCGGCGTGGAAAGTGTCGGGCGACAGCCGCTATCTGAACGAGCTGGATCGTTACCTCGTGCAGGCGATCGATCAATCGTACACGGTAGCGCCCAATGTGCCAACCTATTGCCTGTTGCAAGTGCAGAACTCGATGGAGGTATTGGACGACATCGTGGAGGATGGGGCGATACGCAGTAAAATCGCCGAGATCATGGTGATGGTGGCTGGTCTGGCGCAGCAGCGGATGCGGAACGCGATGGCGAAAAGCAAGGAACTGGACCTCCATGTGTTGGTGAGCGACTGGCGGACGGGTGAAGGCATCGGCAATGGGACGTTATCGCGTACGGTGTGGTACAATACCCGCGAAATAGGCGAGGCGGCATTGTCCCAGCTGATGGCACGGGGCCAAGCCATGGCGGTCGATGATGTCGATCGCTTTATCGACGTGCTGGGCGGCCTGGACTTCGACCGCCTCTCGAGCAATGGTATCTTTTACTTGCAGGGTGCGTACTGGAAGGCACGGCGGTATGCCGATGACACGTCCGGTCGGTGAGAAATAGCCGTATGCGGCTATTGATGGCGCTACGCTTGGTATTCCGGTTTGCCTCGGAATGCGAAGGGTAGCGCCTTTTGTATGGCCGGGATGCACACCCTAGTGTGCCGCTAAAACCCGTCCAAACTCCAGTGGTCTTCCCATTGGATGTAGGGGATGTTTTCATCCAGCCGGACGGGTAACCATACATACGGGCTGTTAATCAGATCGCCGGGTCGCCACCGGTTTGCCATGAAGATAAACGTGTCGGTTTTGCCGGGAACGGGCAGCACGAAGGTGGATTGTGCATCAAAGGTGATCGCCGATCCAGGACCACGCATCGGGTCGCCCAGGGATGTCCACGGACCGAAGATGTTATCGGCTACGTGCAAAGCGGCGCGGTTAGGTGCCCAGCCGGTACAACCACTGGTGATCAAGTAATAGTTCCCTTGGTATTTGAATAGGGCCGGAGCCTCCCGGTGTTCGCGGAACAGGAGTTTGTCGCGTGTAGTGGGCTTCAGGAAATCGTCGGTCAGCTTCGCGGCACGCAGTTCATAGTTTTCGTCTGCTGCATAAACGTGGTAGGCACTGCCGTCGTCGTCGACAAACAGCGTCATATCACGCGACATGTTGCCATTCGGGCGGAAGCTGTCCACAAACACGAACGGTCCGGTCGGCGACCGGCTTACCGCCACGGCTGCGCGTGCGGCAGCGTAACCCTGCCCCTTCAGTTCGAGGTGGAACCACATGACGAATTGGTTGGTTTTGGGATTATGGATCACTTTGGGACGCTCCATGAGACATCCCCAGGCGATATCACTTTCCTCATCCGTGGATGGAGCGAGCGCCAACGCTTCGTAACGCCAGTGATAGAGGTCGGTCGACGCATAGACATTGACGCCCTGCGATTGCCGGCCGCCGCGCTTTTCGCCATACCAATAGTATACCCCCTCGTGGAACAGGATGCCGCCGCCATGGGCATTGATGTGTTCCCCGCGATCGTCAAGCCACAGCTTTCCGGGTGTGAATGCGGTGTTGCTGAGGTTGTTGGATACACCGGGGTCAGGTCGTTGCCCAGGCACGATGGGGTGACCGAACCAATCGCTGATCGTGTCGTTGGCAAGCGGCATCCCTTTGCCTTTGGCCGGGGAACCCTCGCGGAGCAACAAGCCTCTAAGCGCCGCCATACCTGGGTTTCCGGCCTCCTCAAGCGTCAGGAAGAGCGGGTCTGCGGTGATGGCCGCTGGATCGTGCGGCTGGCCAAGGTGCGTGCCGAAGTAGAGGTTGTGCCGGTAATGGATGCGTGTTGCCTTCGCTGCTTCGTAGTCTACGGGTGCAAGTGCATAGAAAATATTGTTTGCGATGAGTGTACTGTCCGGATAACCTTTCCAATTGTCGAAGGCGATGAGGGTACTGTCGGCATCCGGATGCCGGTGTGCCGGCACGATGATCACATTGTTGTAGATCTTGGTAGCAAAGGTGGGGCCGGGGAGGTGGATAACCGGCGAGAACCCGGCGTGCTTGCCGGTGAGCCGACCACCGTCGTTGATGCTGACGTTGTACCTGACAATGGTGCCCGTGTTGCCCACGCTGGAGCGCGTGCTGGCTCCCCCATCATTACAGACGAGGAGAAATCCGCCTTCGTTATCGTGGCTGTAGTTGTACTGGATCATCGTATTGCGGCAGTTCCAGTCGGAGTCGAAACCCTGTGCATCCCAAGGGGCCTTGTGGTCGCTGACTTCATTGTACTGGATAACGGTATTGTCGCAGCTCCATGGCCATATCCCGGCTGCGGCTTCGGTATCGGGAAGCAGGCGCGGGCAATCCCGCATCACGTTCCACTCGATCAGCGCCGAATCACAGCCAATCGGTACAATACCATCGCCGGGAACGCCTTCCAGCAGGTTGTGGCGGATGACCACACCCCGGCTGGGGTGCCAGTGCTGCCGATCCCAATAGCCGTTGATGAGGATGCCGTTGCGATGGGTGCGCTTCACGGTGCAGTGCTCGATCGTCAATCCCTCGTACCAGGAGGGGGTTTCCCGACCGCCATTTTTGATGATGATGCCCGCACCGCCGCCTTCAGCCTTCACCAAACTTCCGTTCACGTCGTGGATGTCAAGCCCGTGCAGCCGGATGTGCCGGGCTACGCCGAAATCCTGGAGCTCCACGATGACACCTGCACGGCCTGCCTGCCGATCGGCACCGTGATTGGAGATGTCTAGGTCGGTAAGTTCCCAGCCCGACACGTTGTGCAAATGGACCGTGGCGAGGAATTGCCCATGCGCCTGGAGTCTGGGCTTGTCGCCATCGCCGTATCGCCCCACCACGATGGGCCGTTGCGGGGTGCCCGACCCCCGGGGCCTGAACTGGCCTTCGAAAATGCGGCCCGACCGGAAGCGTATGGTATCGCCGGCCTGGAAGGTTTCCGCATGGAGACGGGCTAAGCTCCGCCACGCGGAAAGCGAGTCTTTGCCGGAGTGGCTGTCATTGCCGCGCAGGGCGTCTACGTAATAGTTTGTTGCGTAGGTGGAAGGCGCGCTTAAGCCTACTACCAATAGGAGATACACTGCTTTCCTGATCATCGATTCAAATTCCTTTACCATCCGGTATTTTGGGTGAGTATTCCGTTTGTTTTTTCAACCTCCACGCGGGGTATGGGGTAGTGATACATTTTGCTGTCAAACACGCGGGTTTGCACGGCTTGCTCCGGGTAATCGTATACAAAGGTACCGTTTGCCTGCCGCGTGATCCGAACGCCCTTGATGGGTTGTCCGAGGGCTTGCTCGCCGATCGCCCAACGCCGGACGTCCCAGAAACGGTGTTCCTCAAAAGCCAGTTCAACACGGCGCTCATTGCGCAAGCGGACACGGAAGGCATCTTTGCTTACATCATCGATGGTTGGCATGTCAACGCCTGCCCGCTGGCGTACCCGGTTGGCCGCCTCCCGGGCCGATAAGGTGAAACCGGCCGGTACCGCATCCGGACCGTAGGCCTCGTTCATGGCTTCGGCATAGTTCAACAGGATTTCGGCATACCGGAAATAGATCCAGTTGTGTACGCTGGTCCGGTTCTGTAGCAAGTCAAGGCCTTCGTCCACAAACTTCTTGAGGTAGTAACCGGTCTCGGTGGCGCGTGGTTTCCCCCGACCGTCCAAACCGCCGTCCCAGGTTTCCACGGTACGGCCTTTGTAGGAGGTATTGTTGACAATGATGGTCATCAGCAGCCGGGGGTCGCGACCGGCATAAGGCTGCTGGTCGTCATAAGCCGGGTCTTCGGCAATGGAGAGGCCGTTGATGGTCTCGTAGGCATCGACCAGATTCTGTGCAGGGTTCGTGCCGCCCGTGGCCCCTTCGAAGCCGACCGGGTAACTGCCACGCTCCAAGGTGTTGGAGGCGGCATAACGACGTTCCAGTATAAATTCATTGTTATCGACCGCGCGGAACAGATCGCGGTAATTGCCCGCCAGTGCGTAGCTGTTGAGTACAATAACGTCGTGCGCTGCCTGGGCGGCTTCGGCCCAGGGGCCCACATTGGCCGATGGGTTGTTGAGCGGACTGGCGGCATACAGGAGCACACGTGATTTAAGGGCCAACGCTGCACCTTTCGTGATACGCCCCAGGAAGCGGTTGGATTGGAAATTCCGCCAGGAGTCCCGAAGGGCAGGGGTAACCCGGTCCAGCTCTTCCACAATGAACGCCACGCACTCCGCGTAGCTATTGCGTGGCAGGATCGGCGCATCGTCGGCGTCAAGCACATCCCGGATGATGGGCACGCCACCATACCGCTTGATGAGTTCGAAGTAGAAGTAGGCGCGCAGGACGACGGCCTCGGCACGCAGCCAGCCGATGTCATTGACATCGTTGTTGTAGGCGTTGCGGCCGCTTTCGGTAATCGTATCGCGGTAAACGATCCGTCTGTAGTCGGTAGAACGCGCCAGGAAGAGGTTGGCCTTGCGTACACCGGCATAGTTGGCCGCCCATTGGTCGTCGGGGTTAAAGAAAGCGCCCCAGCTGCCGTTGCCCAACCGGTGGATGGCCGAGCCCGGCCAGGCGTGGACAGCCTCGTCCGAAGCGGAGGCCAGCAAAGCCCCGTCGATGCGGGCGAATCCTTCGGGTAGGTAACTGTAAATACCCAAACCGAAATCGCGCATGGTTCCGGCGGAATTGAAGACCTGGTCTGCCGTATAATTGGTATCGAGCCGCCTGTCCAGGAAATTTTTGCTGCAGGAACTCAGCAACAAGGTTCCGGCGGCGATGAGGATAAATACATGCTTCATGTGACTAACCTTAAGCAAGATGGTATGTAAACTGTTCATGTCGCAAATGGGGTTAAAACTGGACGGTAAGCCCGACGTTATACGATTTCAACGGCGGGTAACCGCCCAACGATTCCGGATCGATGCCGTCGACACCACCCTGGGTAAATAGATTGACGCCGCTGGCGTGGATACGCAGGTTGTTAAGGCGTACCTTTTCCTGCCATTTTTTCGGGAACGTGTAGCCGAGTTCGACATTCCGTAGGCGCAGGGCGGCACCCGAACGCATCCAGAACGAGGATAACTGGTAGTTGTTGTCGTTGGGCAACGTGCTAAGCCGTGGATAGTCCGCTTGGGCAGCCGTCTCGGGTGTCCACCGGTTCAGCGCCATGGTCGGGATGTTGTTGTCGTTTTGCAACGCCCAGAAATAAGTGCCCGACAGAAAAATGCTGCGTTCGCCGATGCCATGGAAGAACAGGTTCAGATCCAATCCTTTGAACGCACCGCCAATGGCCAGGGTGTAGGTAAGGGCGGGCTCAACGGCGTTGCCGATAGCGATCGCGTCGTTTTCGTCGATCAAACCATCCAGGTTCTGGTCAACGTAGCGGACATCGCCGGGTTGTGCCGGGGTAAAGGTAGACACGGGCAATCCGGGCAATAAATTGCCGTTGCTGTCAAAATCACCGGGTTGCCAGAACCCGGTGGCCTGCAAGCCGAATGGTTGGCCGGCCCGGTGTCCGGTGCGGTAGAGGTACGATTCGGGCCGGATCACCTCGTTCATCTCGACGATGCGGTTGCGGCTGTAGAAGATACTGCCGCCCACATGATACGAAAAGTCGCCGGCCTGGCCGCGGTACTCCGCGCTGGCCTCGCCGCCCCAGTTGTTCATCTTGCCCAGGTTGCGATAGGCCGAGCCCAGCCCTACATACGAGGGAACCGTACCGTCATCGGTGGCCAGGATGTCCCACCGGTTTTCGTAAAATCCATCGATCCCGAAGGTCAGTTTATCGTAGAGCGTGCCTTCCAGGCCCAGGTTATACTGGAGTGATTTTTCCCAGGAGATGTTGGGATTGCCCGGAATACCCTCGATGATGGTACCGATGCCGGCATTTTCGCTGCCGAAGTAATAACTGCCGGAATAATAGAAGTCTTGCTGGTAGGCAAAACGGGGCCCGATTAGCCGGTCATTGCCCAGCAGCCCGACCGAACCCCGTGCTTTGAGGTAGGTGATTGCCGCATGATCCCGGAGGAAATCTTCTCGGCTGATGATCCAGGCACCCGACACGGACGGGAAAAAGCCAAACCGCCCGCCAGGCGGGAAGCGCTCGGATCCACTATAGGAGAAACCGAGTTCGGCGAAATATTTTTCGCCATAGCCATAGTGGAGCCGACCCATGACACTCTGGTTGGCGTAGGGTACATTGTTTCCACTGATCGCGTATACATCCTGGTAATACATCAATTGTGCCGATAGGGAGTTCGCGCCGAAATTGCGGTCGTAGTTGGCCGAAAACTGCAAATTGGTGCGGTTCCATTGGTCATTGCCGCTTTGATCGATGGCCAAGTCGGTACGGGTACCGTGTTGGCGGTATACGAGCGCATCGGCATCGTCTGTGCCATTCGGTGCGCTCAGCTCGTAGACGGCGATGTTGCGCGTTTTGTTGTAGTTGCCGCGGTGCCAGTTGTTGAACGATACGACCTGCCGTAAGCTCAATCCCTCGGTAATGAAATCGAGGTGCTCGGTGAGCCTTAATGTGGCCATCAGGTTGCGGTCTGTGCTGGAGTTGAGCCCGCGATCGAGCACCGAGGCCACCGGGTTGTCAAAAAACAGGGCATTGCCCCCCCAAGACCCGTTCGGATTGCGCACCGGGTAGGCGTTGGCCGGAAAGCGGGCCATGTTGTTCCAAAGCTGCGGGCCGTTGAAATTAGGGAACGAGCGGTCTTCGATGCGTCCGCCAAGATCCATGGCCGCCGAAACGTATTTGCTTAGCTGCATGTCGACGTTAGCCCGGAAGTTGTAGCGCTGGAAGTCTGCATTCGAGTTTTCGACCCGTTTGCGGTCTGTATTGGCATAAAGCCCTTCATTGCGGTTATAACCCAACAGGATGAAGTATTTCGCGGTCTGGCCACCGCCCGAGAAGGTGAGGCTCATGTCGCGCTGCGGGGCGCTCTTGCGCAAGACCTCGTCATACCAATTCACATCCGGGAAGAGGTACGGATCGCTGCCGGTACGGTAGGCGTCCAACGCCTGCGGGGTGTAGCGCGGGGCCAATCCGTCATTGCCAAGGGCTTCGTTGTACAGGTGGGCATAGTCATAAGCGCCTACGAACGCAGGCAATGCGGTGGGTTGCTGCCAGCCATTGCGCGCTTGTAAGGTGATGCGGGTTTTACCGGCTCGCCCGCGTTTGGTGGTGGCCCACAGGGCACCGTTGGCACCGCGGATGCCGAACTGCGACAAGGCGGCAGCGTCTTTCAACACCGATACGCTTTCAATCTCGTCGACCGAGAGCTGATCGAACGACGTTTCCAGTCCATCAACAAAGACCAGGAATCCGTTGTTTTGGTAGGTGCCGATACCACGGATGAGCATGCCCGGTGCGTCGTAACCGGGCTCCCCGCTCCCCTGCATGACGGTGAGCCCGGGAAGCCTGCCGAATAGGGTGTTCCCCAGGTTGGGTACGGGGGTCTGCCGCATCACGTCGCCACCCACGGTGGCGATGGAACCCGTGACCGCATCGTAGCGCTGGCGGCCAAAGGCGACGTCAATCGGGGCGGTTTTGCTATCCCTCGTCAAGACCAGTTGGATACCCTGCTGGCCGGGCCGGGTAAAATGTGAAACGGCGCGGTAACCGGCTTGCCCGAAGGCCAGCGTGGCCGTATCGGCGAGTGCAACACTGAATGCCCCGCTTTCGTCGGTTTGGCCCACGGCTTTCCCCCCTTGGTGGATGGCGACGAAGGGAAGTCCATAGCCATAGGCATCAACCACGCGACCCGAAGCAGGGGCTTGTGCCAATAAGCCCAAAGGTGCCAAAAGACCAATGGATATTATGCTGATGTATTTTTTCATTTTGCGATAAGTTATGGTTAGTGAGATTACCACCCCGGGGTTTGCAGCAGATATCCCTTGTCGATTTCGCCTTGTGGAATGGGATAGGTATACATCTTGTTATCCCAAACCCGGGTTTCGAACACTTCCTTGCGGTAGATGATTTCGCCGCCCGACTGCTCATAGAGGTTGAGCCCCCACATCGCGCCCCGCATCACCCCTTCTTCTTCGGCGATACGCCACCGCCGTACATCGTAGTACCGGTGTTCTTCGAAGGCGAGTTCGACGGCACGCTCACGCCGGATGGCTTCCCGTAGCTTCTCTTGCGAATCGTACCGCGCATCGCCGGCGGAAAGCTCGGGAACGCCAGCCCGCCGCCGGATTTCGTTGACGGCGGCGAAGCTCTGCCCGTCCATGGCGCTGATTTCGTTAAGTGCTTCGGCATAATTGAGGTAGAACTCGGCCAGGCGGTAAACCGGCCAGTTCAGTCGGCCCCCGCCCCAGTTGAACCGCGCAAGGAACTTTTTCATGTAGCCCACGCCGTTGACGGGTGCATGCTCGGTCCATGAACCATTGCTGCGCCGGTAAAAATGCCGTATGCCGTACTGGTCATTGAACGAAGAGCCGGAATAGAAGACCGACCGTTGGAAGCGTGGCTCCATTTCGGCCATTTTCGCCTGGAACTCGCTGTATGACCCGGATTCGGGCCAGGTTTGGTCGTTTCCATCGACCGTTTGGTAACGCTGGGCATGCTGAAAGGTAACGCCATGGCCGTACCATCCGTTGTATACGCCCCTGGGCATGACAAATTGGAAAAACATGGGCCACCAGTCTCCCCACCAGCTTTCTGATTTGTTGGCCAGGATAATCTCCGCGTTGTCCGGTGCGCTGACGGCGGTTTCGTAGGCATTGCCGGGATTGGCTGCATCCAGGATGAGCCGGATTCCGCCTGCTCCACCGGCCCAGTCCAATACGGCCTTGGCGGCATCGGCCGCGGCACGCCACCGCTCGGGGTTATAATCGGTGTAGCCGGTGTATTCCCGGTCCTGCCCGATGTACGGATTGGCGCTGTTTGCCAATGGGCTGGCCGCATAGAGCAGTACCCGCGATTTAAGCGCCAGTGCCGCCCCCTTCGTGGCCCGGCCGAGAAAGGCGGAGGGATAACTATCCGGTAGCACGGCAGCGGCTTCATCACACCCGTGTACAATGAAGTCTACGCATTCCGCATAGGTGTTCCGCGGGAGCTTGACGTCGCCATCGGCTTGCAACACGTGATCCACGATGGGAATGCCGCCATAGCGTTTCAGCAATTCGGCATGTTGCAGGGCCCGGAGGAAAAGGGCTTCGGCCCGCAACTGTGCCCGTTCAAGTTCAGGGATATTCGGTACGCGATCGATGTTGGCAATGAAAATATTGGCGTTACGGATCCCTTTGTAATGGTGTCCGAAGCCGTCTTCCGGATTGTGCTGCGTACCCCAGGCGCCGGTATTGAAGGCGTTGGATCCGGGCCAGTCATCATACACGTCGCCTTCATCGCACGCGGCCATGACCATGGATGCGTTCTGCACGCCTTCCCAGCGCCCCCAGTCTTTGGGGAAACCGCTGGGGATGGAGGTGCCGTAGGTTTCCCATAGGAAGGTTTCTGCTTTGATCCGCTCGGAAAAGATGGTATCGATGGTGACATCGCTACTGTCGGGCTTCTCCAAAAAATCCTTATTGCATCCCAGCAGGGCAAGTAGGCCCAACGCAAAGGGAATCAGCTTCATATACAGCGGTGTAATTGTCGTTTTGTTCATCACGTTAAGGATATCGGTTAGAATTGTACGTTGACCCCGAAGTTGTATACCCGCATCTGTGGATAGAACTGGCCCCTTCCGCTGGGCGATTCGGGGTCGAAGTGCCGTATGCTGCTCCAGGTAAGCAGGTTGTTGCCGTTGGCAAATACCCGCACCTGCCTGACACCGAGCTTGCCCAGGAAGGCACCGGTAATGCGGTAGGCGACTTCCGCGTTTTTGAGCCGCATGTAGCTTCCGTCTTTGAGCCAGAAATCGGATTGCGTATAGTTGTGCTTGCCGGGGGTAGGCGAAAGTTCGACCCGCGGAAAGGTGATTGGCTCGCCATTGGCATAGCGCTCGGGTGTCCATCGTTCCAAATGTGTCCGTTGGGCGCTGCCCCAATCGGTGTCAAACGGCCAGGCAGCCATCTCGCTGAGGTAGAACGATGCCCGCTCCGTACCTTGGAAGAGCACCGAGAGGTCGAAACCTTTGTAATCGAAGCCCACGGCCAGCCCGTATACCCCCTGGGGGAAGGTGGAAAAGCCCATCGAACCACGGTCATACTCGTCGATAATGCCATCGCCGTTGAGGTCCACGTAGCGGATATCGCCGGGTTGGGGCGTGCCCCAGGCCCATGAGGTGATTCCGCTGTTGTCGATTTCTGCCTGCGTGTTGTAAATGCCGTCGCTGGTTAACCCGAAAAATTGGCCGACGGGCCGACCGGTGCGCCGGAGGTAGTCAAACGGGCGGTTCGGCTCGTCCATGTGGCGGATGGTATTCTTGGCATATGTGTAATTGGCCTTGACCCAATAGTTGAAGGCATTGATGCGGTGGTTGAAGTTGACTTCCACTTCGAACCCCCGGTTTTCGACCGAACTGATGTTGGCCGGTGGGAGCGGGGCCTGGACCAGATCGGGCACGGTACCGAGGTACGAAAGGATATTGTCGCGACGCTCCTGGAAGACATCGCCCACGATGCGGAACATATCGCCGGCCAGGTTTAACTCAAAACCGAGATTGCTTTTCTTTGCACGCTCCCACGTAACGTTCGGATTGCCGACCTTGCCTTCCTGCGAGCCACCATACCACTGGAAATTGCCGGCATTGACATCGCCGAAATGGTAACCACCGCCGTAGTTGAACACATCCGGGAGGTATAGGAAACGCTCTCCGCCGATCTTGTCGTTGCCGACCTCGCCATAGGATCCCCGGATTTTCAGGAAGTTCACGAATCCGTCTTTTGGCATGAACGGTTCTTCGGTAACGACCCATCCCAACGAAAACGACGGGAAAAAGCCGTATCGTTTATCTTCCGGGAAGTTTTCCGAACCGTTGTAGCCCACATTGAATTCCGCCAGGTATCTATCGGCGTAACCGTAGGTAACACGCCCTACCGTACCGACATAACCCATCGGGACCGCGTAGGCGAAAAAGGGATTGTGTGTTTTTTCGCGCATGTACAGCAATAATCCTGAAACCCGGTGCTGGCCGAACGTACGCGCGTAATCCAGCGCAAGCTCCGTGTATACTTTCCGTCTCCGGCCATTGTCGGCATTGTTTCCCCAGCCTTCACTGAACGAAAACGGGGTGTCTTCCCCGTTGCGGATGAATACGGGCTCATCAAGGTTGGCCGGGTTGCGAACGATGTTGTACGTGGCCGTCCATTTGTTGCGCTGTACCCAATGGTGGTAATAATGGTCGTAAGCGAGCATGCCCCGGGCCGATAGCCCCTCGGTGATGAAGCCAAGCTTGTGGCTGAGGGCGATGTTGGCGTTGAGGGTGCTGTTGAAATTCCGGCGGAAGCCGCTGGAGGTGATAAAACTCAATGGGTTATTGGTGTTGGCTGGCAGCCCCTCCACATTGTCAATGATACGCCCATCCACGATTCCGGGGTTCATCAACGGATTGGAGCGCAGCATCCGGAAGAAAATCTCACCTGCGCTCTGTCCGGGATAATTCATGTCGGCCGTCTGCCCGGCGAGCTTGAGCGATGCCGAGAAATTATCGTTGAAATCGATGTCGAAATTGGAACGGAAGTTATACCGTTGGTATTTCGGATTGGCCGAGAATGCCTGCTGTACGTCGTTGACCTGATAGGTCCCGTTTTGCGAGAAATAACCGGCAGACACGAAATAGCGGGTGTTTTGCGAGCCGCCATTGATGTTGAAATTGTGCTGTTGCTGGCTCGAAACGTCGCGGATGACCATGCCATACCAATCGGTATTCGGCCTGAAAATGGGGTCGGATCCGGTGCGGTAGGCTTCCAGGTCTGCTTCGGAGAAATACACCTGCTGCCGCCCCATGTTGCGCTCGGCCTCGTTGTGGAGCATGGCGTATTCATAGCTGCCCAGCATCTCCGGCAAACTGTTGGGTGCCTGGAGGCCCACATTGGCGGTGTAGCTGATCTGCGGTTTACCCGATTTGCCCGACCTGGTGGTGATGAGGATGACGCCGTTGGCACCGCGTACGCCGAATACGGCTGTGGCCGAAGCATCTTTCAGGATGCTGATGTTTTCGACCTCATTGGGGTCGATTTCATTGAAGTTGCGCGGTACGCCGTCTACCAACACCAACGGATCGGACTCCGCGCCTTCGTTCAGGGTACCGATTCCGCGGATCTTAAGCCTGGATTGGTCATACCCGGGCTCGCCACTGGGTTGCAGGGCGACCAAGCCCGGTAGGCGTCCGATCAGCGAGTTGCTGATATTCGCGACCGGGGATTGGACAAGCTCCTTGCCGTCCATGGTGGAAACCGCGCCGGTAAGTGTGGCTTTTTTCTGGGTACCGTACCCAATGACCACGACTTCTTCCAGTGCCGAAACATCGGCTTGCAGGGTGACGGTGATGTCCGTTTGGTTGCCTACCGGCTGCTCGACGTTTTTATAGCCCAGGCAGCGGAATACTAGGACAGCCCCGGGAGGAACCTGGTTCAGCCTGAACCGGCCCTCGGTATCGGTGGTGGCGCCATCCATCGAACCCCGGACCAATACGCTCACACCGGGCAGCGCTTCGCCCGCGGAATCCACTACCTTGCCCCTAATGGGCGACTGGGCATACGCCGTGAAGATAGCGGGGAGCATACACAAGGATAACAGGATCCAGAAACGTTGTGATTGCATCATAGATTGGAATTTAGTTTATTGAAAAGCGTGACTGGTTAGCACAATTGTGATGATTCATAACTACGGTGTCCAATTGGTTACGGATGCAAATGTTGGAAATTTACATCCGGCCAAAAGGGGACATATCATGAAATATAGGGGGGTGGAATTTAGCTTTTTTTGAGCTTGTAATGCTGCTGAAAGGCATTACGGTACTTTTTGCGGTATTCCGAGGGTTTCATGTCGAAAAGCTTGGAAAATTGTTCGCGGAAGTATTTGATGTCATTGAACCCGGTTGCATAAGCGGCTTCGCTGACACCAAGGTCTGTGGTGATCAACAATTGTGCAGATTTCCGTAGCCGGATAAAGCGGATGAATTCGTTGGCCGATTTGCCCGATATGGATTTGATTTTTTTGTACAGGCTGGAATAGGACATCCCAACCTCATCGGCGAGTGTTTTGACATTGAATTCCGGATTATCCAAATGTCTTTCTACGGTGTCCATGCATTTGTTTAGAAATTCGCTATACGCCGAAGATATCTTGAAGTCATTGGATTTCAGTGTGATTTCGTTATAGAAATATTGCTGCAGCTGGTTGCGGGTTCGCAGCATCCCGTTGACCCGTGCAATCAGCAATTCCTTATCGAAAGGCTTGGTAATGTAATCGTCGGCCCCGCATTCGATGCCCTTGATTTTCACCTCATCCGACGAGCTTGCCGTGAGCAAAATGATGGGGATGTGGTTCAACGCGGGATCCTGCTTCACCTGGGTGCACAGGTCGATGCCGGATAATCCCTTCATGACCACGTCACACAGCACGATGTCTGGTTGGAGCTTTTTCAATAGACCCATGCCCTCCTCGCCCGTATCGGATTGGTGGATGAGGTATTGGTCGGCAAAAATCCGTTGGATGTATTGCCGGATTTCGCTATTATCATCGATGACGAGCAACACGGGTTTGTCGGAGACCCAATCCGTGATGTCTTGGATGGCTTCCTGTGGCGATACCTGCGGGGTTGGTCCGATGTCTTCGCGTTGCGGAATCAATTCTTCCAAAAATGTGGACTGCTCACCCAGGTCCTCAAATACATAGAGCCCTTCCAGATGGGCCTTTCCTTTGCGCAAAGAGACCGTAAACCTGGTGCCTTGGTTTTCTGCGCTCACATAGGAGACGTTGCCTCCATGGGCTTCCACAAAGTTCTTGACCAAAAACAGGCCAATGCCGAAACCTCCGGCAACATTCCCGTTGAAATCGGAACCACGGTAGAATTTGTTGAATAGGCTGTCGCCTGTCTTTTTCGGGATGCCACAGCCGGTGTCGGTAACCTGGATACGGATGGAGTCATGGTCGGCGGTCAGGCCCACGGTGACCGTTCCATGGGCCGGTGTAAATTTCAGGGCATTGCTGATCAGGTTAAACAACACGATTTCGATTTTTTCCCGATCGGCGTAGGCTTCTAACTTTTCGATAGCACACTCAAAGCGATAGTCGATTTTACGGGAAGCGGCATGTTGTTTGAAACAGAGGAACACCTCGTTGCATAACGTGACGATGTTCAGGAGCACCACGCGCAACCGATCCTGGCCACTGTCTGCCTTACGGAAAAGCAGCAATTGGTCGACCAAGCCGAGCAAGCGTTTGGAATTGCGGTACACGCCGTGTAGTTCTTCGCTGTCAATCATTTTGTTTTCGCTGTACAGCAACTCCTTGACCGGATTGACGATGAGGGTGAGCGGTGTCCTGAATTCGTGGGATATATGGGTGAAAAAGGACAGCTTCCGTTCGTTCAGTTCTTTCTCTTTTTCGACTTCCATGTGCGCCAGTTCGACCTCGTACTTGAGTTTCGTCTGCCTGCGGTCATAGATGACGTAGGCACCGATGGCGCCGAAAATAAGCAGTGCGTAGGTAGCATAGGCCCATGGCGATCGCCACCAGGGGGGCAGCACCGTAAGGCTGACGCGCCGTTCGGCCGCTAACCACTCCCCATCGGCATTGGTGGCTTTGATCCGAAGGGTGTACTTGCCTTCGTTGAGGCGGGAATAGTGCGCCGTACGCTGATTATCCACATAATTCCAATCTTTGTCCCAACCCTCCAATAGGTAGGCGTAATTGATCTTGGTTGGCGAAGAGTATTCCAGCGCGGCAAAACTTACCGAAACGACAGCTTCATCAAAAGGTATGCGGAGCCGATCGACGTCGAGCAGGCTTCGGCCCGAAGCGATCGATGAAGATTCGCCGGTAAACGGTTTGTTGTTGATGCGGAGATCGGTGAGTACAATCTTGGGCGAGGCGTATGAAAAACGAATGCTATCGGGGAAGAACGTATTGAATCCTTTGATTCCGCCAAACAGGAATTCACCCGTTCGGAGACGTAGGGCAGCGTTGTAGCTGAACTGGTTGCTTTGCAGGCCGTCTGACTCGTAGTAGCTTTTGACATCATTGGTTTTTGGATCGAATTTGGCAATGCCGTTATAGGTGGAAAGCCAATAGTGACCTCGCGAATCCTGTAACAAATTCAGCATCGTATTGCTGGGCAACCCTGACGATTCGGTAAACCGCAGGAAATCTCCCGACGTTTTGTCGAACCGGAGTAGTCCGCCGCCTTCGGTGCCGACCCACAGGCTGTCGTTACGCCCCTGGTGGATAAACCGGACGGAATTGCCGATCAGGTGCCGGTTTTCGGTACGCTGCCGCACATCAACCCGTATCAATTCTGTATACGTGCCCATCCAAAAGACGTCTTGATTTTCTTGTTGGATGGAGAGTACGTTTTTAAGCGAGGCGTCGTACAATTCGAAACGGTCTGACGAGCGGTCTAACCGGTACACGCCGCCATCGCCAACGGTCGTTGCCCAAATTTGGCCATGCTTATCTTCGTACAGTTTCCAAACCATGGCGTTTTCGTAGCCGCCTTGCGTATCGCTGCAGGCGTAACGCCTGAACGTGCCGGTCTCGCGATCAAATCTATTGATTCCGCCGCCATACGTAGCCACCCAAAGGTGATTGGATTGGTCTCTCAGAATGCTGGTAACGAAGTTGTTGCTTAGTGTGTTTGGTATGCCTTCCTGGTAACGGTAGCGTTCGAAATGATTGTCCTTTCGGTTCCAGTGTATCAGGCCGGCACCGTCTGTGCCGATCCATACCGATCCGTCCCGGTCTTCTTCAAACGAAAGGATGTAGTCTAGCTGCTCAAGTTCCGGATGCCGGATGCGTTGCCTTACCAGCCGGAAATGCCCTGTATTCGGATCGATGACGTTTATCCCGCCCCGAAGGGTGCCGACCCACTGCCTCCCTTCGGCATCTTCGTGGGCTGCGAAAACCGCGTCGCTGTTCAATGTGCCCCCATTGCTTTTGCTGGTCAGGTACGTCATCTGGTCAATGGCCGGATCCAGGATGGTGATGCCATCACCATTCGTGCAGGCCCATATGCGGCCTTTGCTATCGATGTTTAAGGCGACGACCATGTTTCCGGAAAGCCCCGACTCGGTGGCATAGTGCCTGAACCGGTTGTCGTTTGGGCTGTAACGAAATAACCCGCCTCCGTTTCCTAACCAAAGGTTGCCATCGCGGTCCGCCCGCATGCAGGAGGCGGCCTGCATGGCGTTGGTGGCCAATCGTACCGCTTGTTGTACCTGATCATAGTAGCACAGTCCGATGCCATGGATCATCATCCAGAGCTTGCCTGTTGTGTCGCATGCCATGGCTAGTATGTTGTAATCGGTAAGCTGCCCGTTGGTATACACGTAAGGGATGCGCGTGGCGACGTCGCGCTGATTTGATTTAAAAGGGATGTAAAGCAGCCCTATTTTTTCGCTGGCGGCGAAGAAATTCCCGTCGGGAAGACAAACCAGTGCACTGATCGCTGAGGAAATATCGTGAATTTCACCGTTGGCAGGTGAACGATACCGCAATCGGAAAAATCTTCCATCCTTGCTGTCAAATGCGGCTGCGCCTCGCTTGGTCGCTGTCCAAACGGTTCCCCGCTTATCTTCGATGATTGCGGTTATCCGGTTGTCGGGGAGGGATACTTTCGATTCCGGTTGATTCTTGAATACCTTGAAGTCGTAACCGTCGAACCGGTTGAGCCCGTCATACGTGCCAAACCACATGAAGCCATGGGAATCCTGGAAAACAGCCGTCACGAAGTTGTTGGAAAGCCCATGCTCGATACCCAGGTATTTCGCAGCTGGATCTGCAAACGGAAACACACGGACGGAAAAAGCCATGAATAGGTGTATTCCCAACAGCAAAGATATCCGCTTCTTTATCATGCCCAAGTTTATAATCGCCGCTTCAAAGCCATTGGTATGGCTTGGTTTATCCGCAATCGTATCCAGACGCCAATCAAGTAAGGATCGACATCCATGATACGCATAGTACAAACGTAATAAAGACAAGGCGTAAAACCAAAAAGTCTAAAAAAGTAGATTCCAATTCCTAACGTAAATCCGCGCCACGGTCTTTGGTGGCTGCCGGACTTCCACTCCATATCAACTGCGAACTCCAAGGCAAAGCCGGGGCCGACCAAAATTCGTCCGAATGTGGAAGTCCCAACGGCAAGAATATCGTCGAGCACAGGTATGGACTCCCCTGGTTGTTGTAAAAATCACCCAGACCGGGCTGTTCACCATATAGGCCGATGGTCAGCCAGCCATCCTTGTAGGTTGTCGGACTTTCGAAGGTCTTGCGCGCGACCGCTGTCAACGCAGCCCGTACCTGAGCGGGCTTCAATTCCTCGGGCAACCGGCCTTTGAGTGCCATATCCGCCAAATGATGGAAAGCCGCACCCCGGTATATGACCGAGCGTCCCGATGGCGGATAAGTTCCGTCGGTGTTGATCAGCCTTTCCTGGATGATGGCATAACGTGTGTTCCGCTGCCTGACCTTATCAAACAGCCGATCGTAGGCATCGGTATGTTCACCGATCACATCGGCTATGCCGGCCAGATAGGGGTGTATGACGTAACTGTTGTAATAATCATACGCATAGTGGGTACCATCCATGTACATCCCATCGCCTACGTACCATTGCTCCAACTGGCGGAGCGCATAATCCACGCGCATCACGTCCCAATCCTTACCGTACTTGGCGAGGAACGCTTCGTTCATGGCTGAAAACAGCAGCCAATTGGAGAACACCGGACGGAATCGGCGGGTAGTTTTGATGGATTCTATAAGGAGATGCCTATCGCCTGTATCGAGGTTGTCCCATATCCAAGGTGCCCTGATGACGGCAAATGCTAGAAACGAGGCGTCCACCAACTGCTGGCCTCCGATATCGAAACGCATAAAGTCGCGGGCATTGCTGTCTAGGGTGTTTTTCAGCCCCTTTATTGTCCACTTGCGGTATTGGTCACGAAGGGATGCCTCCTGTGGGTCACCCCCTTCCAATTGGAGCCACGGCGCAATGCCACACAGCACGCGTCCAAGCACTTCCAGGTATTGTACGTTTATCCGGTGTTCCCTGTTGTCCACGTTTTGGGAAGTTACTTGGGGCATCAGAATCCGGAGGCTGTCGCTCGCCAAAGCCGTTATGACGGGCCGGGCCATCCTGTCCATTTCTTGCAACCAGAACGCCCGATCCGAGACAGGGCGCTTAGTTTTCTTTTTTGATTGCTGCGCATTGGCCACGAAGGCAAGGCAAAAGAGAAAAAAAATGCATCCAACCTTTTTCATCCTGTTCCTGTTTTATACTTATTTATCCAAAAAACGGTAAAGTTCGCTGGTCGCCAGCAAAAAGGCCCCTACGCCAAAATTGGCGGTCGAGTATCTATCCACGATTTGTCCGGGAATCGCTTTCTCGCCAATGGGCTGTATGTAACCGACGGAACCATCCCCTTGCAGGGCCGTATGCCGCAGATAGTTCCATGAGCGTTCGACCACGGGAAGGAACACTTCCCGATTGAGGTATCCATTGTTGATGCCCCAAAGGATGCCATAGGTAAAAAAGGCCGTCCCACTCGTTTCCGGTCCGGGTGCATGGTCCGGATCCAGGATGCTACGTGTCCAATAGCCCTCAGGCTGCTGTGTCCTGGCTACCGCGCTGGCCAACCGTTGAAAACGTTCCTCAAAAAGCGGCCTGCCTTCATAGTTATCGGGTAGATTGGCCAAGACCTTAGCGAGACCGGCCAACACCCAACCCGTGCCACGCGCCCAGAAATCCTTTTTTCCGTTGGCGCTTTTATGTTTTGGATAGCTATACTTCCCGTCTCGGTAATAAAGGTGTTCTTCCCTATCGAACATTAGGTCATCGGCATAAACGAAATATTCGTGCAACTTGTGCAAATATTGCTCATTCCCGGTAACGTAGTGCAATTTGGTCATGACCGGCATCACCATATAGAGTCCGTCCGCCCACCACCAATAATCGGATTGGGCCGTACCCATCTGGAATTCCATCACCTCGAGCGCCCTTGCGATGCGTTTGGGATCCCGACGATCCAGCAGGTACAGGTCGATATAGGTCTGGAAACAAATCTGCCAGTCCCCGAAGAGCACGTAGTCATCTTTCTCCCCGTAGCTGTATTTCCACTCCGCTCTGTTGTCTGACTTGGCACCTTTCCAGTCGTTATGAGTAGCCCAATCCAGGCTGTATTGCAGGAAATCTTTATTTTTGGTCACTTTATAGGCTTCGATGTTGCCTGTATGATACGCCGCTTCGTCCCAAAATGACCATTTCTGGGGTGGATGTTTCCGCTGCCAATGCGTATTGACACGCATCAATACCGCCGCTGCATCGGCTTTATCCGTGCCGGCGAGGGCCGGTCGCACCAAATCCGCGGCACGCGATTGCGATACCAACAAGAGAAGGAGAACGCCCGCTGTTTTCATGTTTATGGATTTTTGCATAGAATCGGGGTTATTAGGATTGAAAAGGAAATCTTGGTTTTTTCATGATACATTACTTGAGATGCAAATCTATTTCGGCTGACTGCAACCATGGAGCCGTCAATCTCACGGAAGCCTTATCTCCAGGCTGTCCATTCGCCTGCACGTAAATGATCATCCTGCCGTGGAACATGCGGTGCTTGCTGTCCGTGTAATCGCTCATATCCGTGTTGTTGCCGGATTCCATCCCCAACAAGCGGACATTTCCGTAAAGTTGGCACGTCACCTCGTCTTCGGATAGGACAACTGGATTGCCGTCTTCATCCACGACCTGCACTTCGATTTGGGCTACACCGCCATCGGCGGTGACGGTCGGCGTTGACGATGCCGACGTTTTCAGCGCATGTGGCCTTTTGCTCGACAATATGCTGTAGCGCGACAATTCATTGCCTTGGCCGTCCAATCCGATGACTTCCAATTTGCCATCCTGGAAGGGGATGTCCCAATGGATGATGCCATGGTCGTTGCCATGCGACTTTGCATCGCCGACGGCTTTTCCGTTGAGCTCCAGCCGGGCTTGCGCCGCATTGGTATAGCATACTACCCGGATCTGCTGCCCCTGGTGGTAATTCCATACCGGCCAAGCGTCCATGGACGGCGCTTCTTCTTTTTTCCGTCCTTGCTCGGCCTCCATCACCGACCACGCATCCGTAGCCGTTCCACCGTCCTGGAGCGGGTAGGTTCCTACATAGGCCATCGGCTTGTCCGACCACAGTGATTGGCGGAAATAGCCGCGCGGTTTGACGAACCCGGCAAAATCCAACAACCCCGAATAGAAACCGCGGGATGGCCATTTGCCGGATTCGCCAAGGTAGTCGATGCCCGTCCATAGGAATTGCCCAAAGATATGTTCATTGTCCCGAACAGCTTTCCAGGCATTGAGGTCATGGCGATTTTCACTGCCGTAAATCACCCGATCCGGATAGCGTTCGTGGTCTTCGTGATAGCGGCTTTCGGTATAGTTGTATCCAGCGATATCCAGTACACCCGGATATTCGGTTTCGTTGGACATGGCTACCCCGGCAAGCCCGGCGGTAACGGGGCGGCTCGTATCGTATTTCCTGACGGTCGCTGCCAGACGTTTCGCGATATCACCGAGGCGCATCGCATCGGGCGCATCCTTTTTGTATCCACCGAACATCGCTTGCGTGAATCCTCCTTCAGACGCACCGTCAAGTATTGGATGCGAGTACGGGTCGTTCGGATAGTCTACCTCATTGCCGATGCTCCAAGCAAAAATCGAGATGTGGTTGCGGTCACGCCTAACCATATCAGCCAAGTCGCGTTCCCCCCATTCTTCGAAGAATTCGTAACTGCCCTGGAATCCGGGTGCGCCGACATTCCATCCCTCCAGCCATTTTCGTTTCGGAAACTCCCACTCATCGAACGCTTCGTTCATGACCAACAGGCCGAGTTCGTCACACAGCCCGTAGAGCGATGTCGCCTGCGGATTGTGGCTTGTACGTATAGCATTCACACCCAATTCCTTGAGCGCCAAGAGGCGACGACGCCATATTTCGGGGTATACTTCTGCCCCCAATACGCCCGCATCGTGATGCAGACACACGCCCTTCATCTTCATCCATTCGCCGTTGAGCGCAAAGCCCTTTTTCGGGTCAAACGTGAAGGTGCGAAAGCCGGTCTTGAACTCAGATTGATCGATCTGCTTCCCGTCCTGTTGAACGATTGTACGCAGTGTGTACAGATTTGGTCGGTCAAGGTCCCATAGCATGGGGTCGTTTACCAGCACTTCCAGCGTCGCCGTCGCTTCCTGGCCCGCGGGTACGGAAACATTGGTTGCCTTGTGCGCGATTATCTTTCCTTGCGTGTCCAGCAATTCACTCCGGACGGTCACATCGGCCAGCATATCGGATTCATTGATCAGCGCCGCCTCCACGTGAAGCGTGCCCTTACCCTTGCCCACTGTCGGATAGGCATAGACGCCCCATTGATTCAGGTGCACCGGATTTGCCTGTACCAACCAGACGTCTCGATAGATACCTGAACCGGTATACCATCGGGAATCGGCATCCTGGCTGTGGTCAACCTTCACGGCAATGCTGTTCTCCTTACCGTACTTGATATGAGGCGTGAGGTCGTACATGAACGAAAGGTATCCGTTCGGACGTTTGCCGACCGACACACCGTTGACAAATACCTCACTTCGGTTGTATACCCCTTCAAAATAGATGCTGGTCTTTTTCCCTTCATCTGCTGCAGCAATGAACAAATCCTTGCGATACCAGCCTATGCCACCGGGTAAGTAACCCGTTGCACTGGCCAGCGTAGGACTCAACGGTTGCTTGACGCTCCAATCATGGGGTAACTGCACCTTTGACCAGGTTCGATTCGGTTTGGCGGGCGATCCGCCATACTCCAAATCGCCAACCCTGAAGAACCAATCCGCATTGATCCGCTGCGATTGGCCAAAACCAGGCTGTCCAAACAAACAGGATGGATATACTGTCCCAATACAGAGCGCTAAAAAACAATAAACAATTTTCATGTTTCAATTTTCCTATTTACGAGATCCTGAGAGTTCAAAGCCTTCCGGAACGCCCCATCGTGCGGTCAATGCAATGAGCTCTGCGCGACGGAGCGGAATGACCGAGCCGTGCCGCGGATGAAAATCCATCCTGACATCTTGGTCTATTACCTTAAATATGTCTAGATCCATACTTTTGCAGAACTGGTATTCGCCTTTGGTGTAAACATCATACATCAATATGTATATGTCGGTATTGTTCAACCTGAAGACGGTCGACCCTTCCACCGGATGGGGGGTCTGCTGTTTATACCCGGGCTGTTCAACCCACCTTCCGGAAGCAAGTGAATCCGTGATGGCCAATTTGATTCCATTACCGTGTCCTTCGGTCTTATAGAACAGGTAAAAAAGCCCGTTCTTATTGATGATATCGCCATCAATGCAGGATTTTCGGCTTTTGGGAAGAAACAAGACCTGAGGCGAACCTTCCAGGTCGGTAAAATCTTCATTAGCGTAAGCGTAATGGATGACGTCCGGCCCGTCGCCGTGCTTCATGGACCAATACACCATGTACTTCCTTTTGGCCGGGTCGAATATGGTCTGGGGCGCCCATACCCGTTTGAGATCTTCCTGCCCGGGATAGCGTTGCTGCATGTTGACAATCGAATGGGTCCAATGGATAAGGTCTTCGGATTTCAGGAGTATCATCGCCCGGTTGGAATCCCAACCCTTGGACGAGGTCATATCGGTCGCTACCATGTAGAAGGTATGGCCATCCTCGCACCGAAGGATATGCGGATCGCGCACGCCTCCCGTGCTGCTGATGTCGACGGAATTTAGTATGGGGAGGTTACCGTTCAGCGCCCTGTAGTTGTACCCGTCGGTGCTAATGGCGTAGCATATGGCCTCTTCTTCCACCTTGTTCCCGTTGAAATAGGCAAAGAGATACCCCGTATAGCCTATTTCGGGTTGCGCGGGAGCCGACAGGCGTTCGCTTTCCTGGGCAGACGTCGTCATCAGCGAACAACCGCACAAAAGCGACAGTATTGTCTTTAAGGCTGCAGTGTTCTTTACTTCCTTCATTGTTCCTTGTACTTTGTTTCGTTTATGGATCATGTGTTCCCGGCAAGGCAAAGAAGCGGCCCGGCTAATTTTTCATGAATTAGCCGGAAGCCGCCTTTGACAACGTTTGGGATACGCTTGACGACGCGTTAGTTGTACCCTGTGTTTTGTTCCAATGGATTACCTTCCTTGTTGTTCAATTGGATCTCGCTCAAGGGAATCGGCAAAAGCACGTGATAACGCTGGAAACCCGTGATCACCTTGTTTGCCGGCGCAGCCGGTACGGCATCGCCGTTTACCAGGATTCGATCGGCAAGCTTGCCCGTACGGACCAGTGTCATCCTCCTATTTTCTTCGGCAATCAATTCACGGGCACGCTCATCAAGGATAAAGTCGATATCGATGCTGGCGGCCGTGACACGACCCAGGTCTGTACGCCCGCTGCTTTGCCTCGCTTCTTTGAATGCCCTGTCGCGCAACGCATTTACATCCTGTGCAGCACCGGTTGCATTGCCCTGGCGTAAACGCGCCTCAGCACGAAGCAGGTGGGTTTCGCCAAGACGCATCAACGGCCAGTCCCGTACCAACGCGTATCCGAAGTCGTCCAGGGGGTCATAGCCGCCCCATTTGGTGGGGTAGGGGTACCAACGATCCAAACTATCGGCACGGAAGGGAATGAGGGGGTCTCCCGTTCTGATGGTGATGTTTTGGACGCCCGCGCCGGCCGCCACCCGGAAACCATCGGCATCCAAGCCAATTTGCGCACTGAAGCCCGGTCGATTGTAATTGGTTGTACGGCGTATGTTGTAGTTGCTGTTGCGGATATCCCCCTCCAACCCACGCCACACGGTATACTTCATGAAGTTGCTTAGGCGAAGGCGCCCAATGCCCCGCCCCCCAAGCGAATCGGCATTGACCATACCATCATACCCGTGATACCCTGGCTGCCATACGCGGCGGTGCTGCGGATTATCGATGGTCCCGCCATTCACCTCACGGTTGAATGCCAGCTCAAAAGTCCATATGGCTTCCGTATTGCCTTCTGAACGACGAAGGTTCCCTTGGCGGAACATGTCGCGGAAATAATCCCCCCCTTGGTTCAGGTAGTCGCCATAACGGGCTTGGATCAAGCTATAGGGTCCATCGATAACCGCCGTGGCCGCTTGCTCTGCACGTTGGAAATATGACGGATCGCGCATCCCGATGCGGAGGAATGCCTCCGCGGCGAGTTGGCGGGCCATATCCTTGTTGATCCGGCTTTCTGAAACGGCCTCACCGACGTTCGGAAGGTTGGCCATGGCGAAGGTGAGGTCCTGGTCGATAAGTTCATCCACCGCTGCAACGGAAGCACGCGCGTAATTGAAGGTAGGTACACTGACAGCTTCGGCCAACAATGGAACACCTCCCCACAAGGTGACCAGCATGTTGTATGCGTACGCCCGGAAGAACCTCGCTTCGGATTCCTGTGCCGCTTGGCCCTCGTCGGTCGCCGCGATGATGCTGTTGGCATTGTTGATAAACTCATAACACTTCTGCCATAGGTAAGCGACCCCGGCATTCTCCGGATTGAGGTCGGCGTAAGCATAAAAGCCATTTTCAACGCCTTGCGTAGCTCCCGGACTCGCCACGTCTGTTCCGACTTGCCAACAGGACAAAAATCCCTGTTGGCTGCTCCATCCCCACAGCTGGGCGAAGTTCAGATGCAACCCAATCAGGCGGTTCTCTATCGTCGTTGGGTCTACATTGGTGGCATCGTAGTTGGAGTAGGGCTTTTCTGTCAAAAAGCTGTCGCTGCACGAAACCGTTCCGGCCGACAATACAACCAATGCCGAAAACATTTTGGCATATTTTGAGCTATTCTTTTTCATCACACTTTCGATTAAAACGTAAGATTAAGGCCTAATACATAAGTACGTACCATCGGATAATTAAGTCCGTCGTTGACGCCGTCGACCGTATGGCCCCGCGGCACATCCCTTGCTTCGGGATCCCAGCCCAGCCAATTGGTCCACGTGTACAGGTTCCGTCCGCTGGCATAGAGCGTGACACCGCCGACACCGATCCGGCTTGCGGCAGATTCAGGTAGGTTGTAGCTTAAGGTCACGTCCTTCAAGCGCGTAAAGCTTGCATCGGAAGGGAAGCCATAGCCATAGATGTTAGAACGATTGCTCAACGAGCGCCATTCGTTGCTTCGGTTTTCAGGTGTCCAGTATCCCAATTCCGCCGGGGTGCTGCGCCTTCCCATTTCGTCAGAGGCACCGCCTATCTGCGGATTGTTGCGCAGGGCACCCTGTACGGTCTGGATGAATACATTCAAAGCGAAATCCTTAAACGTAACCGTATTGGTCAATCCACCAGTCCATTTTGGCATGGTCTGTCCAAGGATGCGACGGTCGTTGTCATTGATCAAGCCGTTGCCATCCAAATCGGCCAGCTTTACTGCGCCCGCCTCGGCTTGCGCGTCCCATTGCGCATGGGCACCCGCCGCGATTTCGTCTTCCTGCCAGATGCCCACCTTGTTGTAGTCATAGATCACGCCGACGGGATGACCGATAAACCACCTGTTGCCCAAGTCGTCCTGTCCGTCACCGTATACATCGACGATGCGGTTCTTGTTGTGTGCAAAGACAAGGGTCGAAGACCAGGTGAAATCATCTTTGACGATGTTTCTCGTATTCAGTGTCACATCTATACCCGTGTTGGCCACTTTCCCTAAGTTCGCCCATACCGAACCGAAACCTGTCAATCTGGGAAGATTTTGGCGCAAAAGCATATCCACCGTGTTGGTACGGTAAAACTCCACACTGCCATTTAGCCGGTTATCGAGTAGCCCGAAGTCCACCCCTGTGTTGAATCCCGCCGTCTTTTCCCACCGCAAATCCTCGTTGCCCATCAAATCCCGTATGGTCAGGGCCGTATTCGTGAGGCCGCCGATAGCGAGGGAATTGGCGTTCATCAGGGATAAGGTTTGGTATATGCCAATGGCCTCATTACCGGACACACCGTAAGACACACGCCATTTCAGGTTGTTGACCACATTGTTAGTCCGCTGCATAAAGGATTCGTTATGGATGTTCCAAGCTAAGGCCGCCGAAGGGAAAACACCGTATTTGTTGTTCGCTCCGAAGACAGAAGCGCCGTCGCGGCGCACGGTCAACGTAGCCAGGTAACGGCTGTCGTAACCGTAATTCAATCGGCCCATTTGGGATACGCTACGGTAAAGATCGGCGTATGAATAAACCTTCTGTGTAGAGGCCAATCCCAGATTCCCCCATCCCAGTGCATCATTTGGAAACGATTCTCCAATGGCTCGGGCTTCCTGGAAATAACGGCTCCTGGCCGAATAAAGACCGGTCAGATCAAAACGGTGTTTGCCGAATTCCTTTGCGTAGGTCACGATGTTTTCGACCGTGTAGGATTGATTTTCCGTATTCGTTATCTGCCCCCAACCCGCAAAATTATATGCCGACTCGCCTTCATACTCATTGTTACGCCCCGGCACAAAGGAGTATCCTCCGTTAAATTTGTAGCTCAAACCAGCTAAGGGCTCCCATAGCTTGCCAAAGTCAAGCTGTGCATACCCGTTCAGCGACACGTTGAATTGCCTTCTTTCAGGATTCAACGTGGTAGGCAGCAACGGGTTGGTCCAGAGTTGTTCGCTGTACATGGGGAATTGGGTATAGGTGCCATCATCTTCGAACATCCTAGCATATGGACTCATCGCGGCGGCCCTCAGCAAACTGGCTCGTCCTCCGTCGCGATTGTGCGAGACGATAAACGCCGAGGTACCGATGGAGAGGTAATCCGTTGCATTGAAATCGGTATTGGCACGGAACGAATAGCGCTTGTAATTGTACCCTTTGAGGATGCCTTTCTGTCCGAGGTAGTCCGTGGATACGAAATAGCGCGCGTTCTCGCTTCCGCCCGATAAGGCGACATTGTGGTTCTGTATCGTACCACTTTGCATGACGGCGTCCAGCCAATCGGTGGTCACCCCATTTTGATAATTGTCCCATTCGTATTGGTTGCGCACGGGGCCGTCGTTATACAGGCTGGTATTGTTGATCCGCGCATATTCACCGTAGCGATTCAAAAGCTCTTCTGGCGAGACCGGTTCCAGGATATGGGCAGCCTGTTCAGGGCCGGCATATCCACTGTAACGAATTGTAGGTTTTCCTGAAATCCCCCGCTTGGTCGTTACGAGAATGACCCCGTTCGAACCATTGACCCCATAAATAGCTACAGCAGAGGGGTCTTTGAGTATCTCGATTGACTCGACGTCATTGGGATTGATGTCATTCAATGATCCGCCGCTCTGTGTCAGCGGTACGCCATCGACGACCACGAACGGCGCCGAACTCGCACTCATCGAGTTGTTGCCCCGGATAAGCGTGGAAGGGGCATCACCCGGTACCGAAGACGCTTGGGAGATGTTCACATTGGAGACGGCTCCCTGTACAGCCTGCATCACGTTGGTTACGGGCAGGTTGCTAAGGCGCTCCTTCGGCACGGAAGCGACGCTACCGGTGATATCCGAGCGGCGCTGACTACCGTAACCTACCACTACGAGTTCTTCCAGTTCGAACACAGCAGACTCCATGCGTACATCGAGGTGCTGCGAACCCGTTATCGGGAGTTCCTTCGTCGTGTAACCCACCGAAGTAAAGATAAGTATTTGCCCTACGGAGGCATTGATCGTGAATTCGCCGGTTTGACCGGTCTGGATGCTCGTACTCATTCCCTTCACGGTAACCGTGACGCCTGGTATCGAGTTTTCGGATTGGGTCTCCTTCACGGTTCCGCGAACCGCAACCTGTTGCGCGACCGCCGGGGCCGCTGCCAAGGAGGCACACAGGAATGCCGTTATCACTCCTAGGCTGATTTTCGTAATTGGTTTTATCATTGCTGTTTTGGCTAGTTTGTATAATTAAACATCACATTGCTGCTTTACACCTGGCCTACACGTGGCACATACGTGAAGGGCTTCGTCCAGCGAAGCGCTAATCGTCATTCCGGTTCCATGCTGTTTTTCATTAATGTTCATAAAATGGTTATTTTCTCCCTGTATCAATGCCCACAGGCCAGTGATCTCAATACGTCAAACTCAAACACATTGCTGTTGGTGAGTTTATCCTTGGTTTTATTTATCAACACCCAATCCTGCGCTTCCGCGGCGAGAAATTGATAGGGGCAAAGGTAAGCCGAAAGGCATGGCGGGATGTTTGAAAATAGATCAAATGAGTGGAAAATCAGGTCACCGGGCCGAAAGTCAAGCTGTTTATCCCCTTGCAGGTGATAGCGGAGGCCATGTACAGCCATTTTCCCTCGTTTCCACAACTTGGGGATTCATGCGTTTTTCCTATTTTTAGCGATTGATCATTAATTGGGTGCTATGCCGGTAATCAGGTCCTGGTTTACGTGTTTTTGCCTCGTGGCATGCCTGGGCAGCATTGCTCATGCCCAGCGAATCGGTGTCACCCCCATTGCGTTCGAGCAAGGGCTGCCTTCCCTGACAGTCAACCGGACATTCCAAGACAGCGAAGGCTACATTTGGTTTGCCACCGCCCAAGGCATCAGCCGGTACGACGCTTTCAATGTATTGTCCTTCGACCTTAAAGACGAAGGTGGAAAAGCAGCCACCAACCAAAACATCACGAATATCAGCGAAAGTGAAGGCAGACTGCTCCTCGGAACGGAAATCGGCTTGTATGTGCTGGACAAGAAAACATACAGCGTCCATCCATTTCCCGACGAAGGCCTGAAAGGCAGATTCATTTCGGCGGTGATTGTCGACGGGCGTGGGAATATCTGGGTCGGCACCTCCAATGGGATCCATGTTTACGATAAAGGCCTCTCCCCGCTAAGATCTTATCAACATGACCCACAAGACAGCGCATCCATCCCCGAAGGTTCGATAAACACCATATTCGAAGATAGCAGGGGCGATATCTGGATAAGTGTATGGAACAATGGACTATTCAAACTTGTTGTACAAACAGGACGATTCGTCCGATATCCCCCCATTGGAAACAGGAATAATCCGTTCCGATTGCTCGAAGACAGTCGCGGACAGTTTTGGATATGTACCTGGGGCGATGGTTTGTTCCTCTTCAATCCGGACAATCCAGACAACATGTATCGCGAGATCATCATCAAAAACAAAAGAAGAAGCGAAAGAAAAGAAGAATTGTTCTACAACATCGTGCAGGACGACGATAAAAAATACATTTGGATTCTTTCGTTCTCCGGCATCGCTACGTTTGAATACACGGCGCAAGGGGGGGTACGGCCGGTCGACCTTTCGTCGCTGTTCGACGATGCGCCCAATATGTTCAATGATATCTTCAAAGACCGTTCGGGAAACCTGTGGCTCGCCGTCAATGGCAAGGGTGTGTCAACGATCAGCTTTGACAAACCCGCTATCCGGAATTTTGGATTTGGACAAATAAGGGAACGGTACAACCTCCCCCCAAATCTCGACATGCTCTATCAGGGTACCGACGGACAGCTCTGGTTTAACCTGGATCGCATGGGATTTGGACGGTACGACCCCAGTCTTGACCAAATCGAAACATTCAGTAACACCATTTACAAAGACATACTCTCGTTACGCGCGGTTTCCTGCGCCATAGAGTTCGGCGGCGAAATGTGGGTCGGGGCTTCTTACGAACCCAGAATTAATGTTTTTCGAAAAAAAGGCGCTGAGATTACTTTCAACCGAACGATCGACCTGGCACAACAGGTGCCTCACGCCGGCAGGCCCCTATTTTTCTACCGTGACGGTAAGGACGGCATTTGGTTGGCCACGACCACCGGCGTGCTGACAAAACATACCGATACGCCCTACTTCGCACCCGTTGCAGGGATAACTGATTTCGTAACCGCCATTACGCAGGATACCCAAGGGCACCTATGGATCGCCACCCGCGGAAGCGGGATTTATCAACTCGGCGCCGCCCCCGCGTACAAGCCAATCAAACAACTCGACCAGGCTACGCCTGGCCTGGAAACCGACCAGATCGAGACCATGGCCGCGGATAAGAACGGGCTCTTATGGATCGGTACGAAAGACGGTAGGCTGCTTTCGCACCGAATCCAGGACGGAAATGTAACGGAATATGCCAATACGTCGCTCTTTGCCAAGAACCAGCTACTCGATATCATATGCTTGGATTCGGCGGTTTGGCTGTCCACCACCCGGAGTATCTACAGAATATCCCCCAAGACCAAAGGCATCGTCGAATATACGGTCGATGACGGCATCGAGATCAGCATGTTTGCCAAGCGTGCATATGCCGCGGATCCAAAAACCAACGCCGTTTATTTCGGTGGGTACAACGGGTTGGTGCGCTTCGACGAATTTCGCCCGACGCCTTCTCGCCCGATGCGCGTACTTATTTCGGACGTCAAGATCAACAATGAATCTGCCGTGTTGCATTCGCTCCATCAGAAACTAGACTTCCCGAACCATGCCTTGGTGCTCGATCCTGAAGACCAAAGCATAGAAATCAATTTCTCATCGCTGGAGTACACGCATCCAAACAAAGTGCGTTATGCCTATAAATTGGAAGGTGTCGATATGGATTGGGTGTATCCCCCGCGAGACCGCCTCTTTGCCACGTACAACAACCTAGCAAAAGGCGAATATAGATTCCTTGTGCGGGCAACCGACCTGAATAACGCATGGGCCTCGGATATCACCGAAATGGCCATCCGGAAAACACCGGCATTCTACGAGAGCAACCTGGCATACCTCATGTATGTGCTGGCGGCGATGGCATTGGCCTTCGTCATCGTTCGATTTACCTTGAACAGGTTGAAACTGAGGAGCGACCTGAAAATAGCACAAATAGAAAAGGATAAAGCCAACGAGCTGGTACAGACAAAGATTGGCTATTTCACCAATATCTCCCACGACCTACTCACGCCACTTACGATTATTTCGTGCTTGGTCGATGATGTGCAGATGACAACCAAAAAGAATCTGTCCCAATTCGAAAAGATGAGGTTCAACCTCGATCGGTTGAAACGGTTGCTGCAGCAGATACTGGACTTCCGTAGGGTTGAGAACCAGCAGATGAAACTAAAGGTAAGCCAAAGCAAAGTCGCTCCATTTATCAATGAAATAAGTTCAGCCTATTTCGGTCCACTGGCCGCGAAAAAGAAAATCTCGTTTGAGGTAATACAGGCTGAGGGTGTAAAGGATGCCTATTTTGACATGGACAAATTAGACAAAATACTCTTCAACCTGCTGTCCAATGCGTTCAAGTACACACAGGAGGGCGGCAAGATCACACTCGGCTTCGGCACGTTGATCCAGGACGGACGTAATTCCCTTTTGATTGAAGTCAAGGATTCAGGAATAGGCATCGCGCCAGAAGAGCTGGAGAAAATCTTCATCCCGTTTTACAACAACAGGCACTCAAAACAGCGGGAGAGCAACGGCATCGGACTGGCGCTTACCAAGGAATTGGTTGAAATCCACCACGGAACCATTTCCGTGGAGAGTATCGCGGGCCATGGCACCTGCTTCACGGTGGTATTGCCTATAGATAAGGATAGCTACGATAGCGACGAACTGCATGACATCCCTGAAGACCATTACCTGAACGGCACTACGGCTTTCGGAACGGAAGCGGAACTCCTCCAACCGGTTGCCATGCCGGACGACCAAGGTACAGGTATGCAAACCAGCCTATTGGTGGTCGAAGACAACGAAGAACTGCTACAGAGTGTTCAACGCGTGTTATCGAGGGATTACCGGGTCTACACAGCGTCGCAAGGGGAGGAGGCGTTGCAGATTCTGGCACAGCGAGATATCGACATCGTCGTCAGCGACATCATGATGCCCGTGATGGATGGGCTGACCTTGTGCCGCCGCATCAAGGCCAATGCCGATATCAACCACATTCCCGTTATCCTGCTGACTGCCAAAAGCAGCATCGACGACCGGATCGAATGTTACAATGCCGGAGCGGACGGATACGTAAGCAAACCGTTTGAACTGAAGGTGTTGCAAGCGCGGATAAACAGTTTTGTCATCAACAAACGCGCCAAGCAAGCTGCGTTCAAAGAGAATCCGCAAATCAATATATCCACACTGGAACATACGCCGACAGACGAACGTTTCCTGAACAAGATGATCAAGGTCATCGAAGAAAACCTGAGCGATGAGCGGTTCGACGTTGTCTTACTCAGCGGAAAAATAGGCCTGTCCAAATCCACGCTCTATCGCAAGACCAAAGTATTGTTAGGGATGGCACCCAGTGAATTTATCCGCAACATCCGCCTCAAGCATGCTTGCCAGCTGATGGAAAAGGATGGCTCGATATCGGTGAGCGAGGTTGCCTTCGCGGTCGGATTCTCCGATCCCCGATATTTCTCTACCTGCTTCAAGAATGAGTTTGGCATGACGCCGACAGAATTTCAGAAAAAGCAATGATACTCCGATGGCGGCCGTACCGCTTGTTGCGAAATTCAACAGCGATAGCGGGTTTAGCGCGGGCTTGGCGACGCCAGCTGCTGGTAATTCTGCCGGTAGGTTTTCGGCTGGCACTTCTTGAATTTCTTGAATTGCCGGTAGAAAAAGGGAAGGCTTTCGAAACCGGATGCATAACAGATTTCGCTCACCTGCTTATCGGTCTCGATGAGGAGTTTGCACGCTTGGTTGATTTTATACTCATTGAGGAACTCGAAAAACGGCTTCTTGACGGTGTTGCTGAAGAATCGTGAAAAATATTTCTCGCTCATATTCACCTCGGATGCGATGTCCGCAAGGGTGATTTGCTGCTGGTAATGGTTCTGTACGTAATCGTATACCCGGTTGATGCGCTTCTTTTCGACATCGTTCAGGTCGCAGGCAATCTCTTGTTCGCACAGGTAATGCAAGGAGCTGCTGCCGGCCAGCGTTTGCAGGATATCCAACAGGATAAGCAGCTTGTTGAACGGCTGGGCGGCGATCAGGTCGAAGAAGCGCGGCTTGAGTTGGTTGGTCGTGAGGCCGTCTACGAGAACGCCCTTTCCCATAACGCCCAATAGCTTCCGGATCGACTCAAACTCAATGCTGTCCAGCCAATGCTTTTCGAGGAAAGCCTCCTTGAGGTAAATGACGATGGCCGTGACGGGTTCCTTGTCGTCTGCGGCCGTATCCCACATGTGGGGCAGGTTAGACCCCAGCAAAACCAACTCTTCGCCATAGAAGTTTTCCATCGAGTTACCTACGTAACGCACGCCCTTGCCCTTCAGGATAAAGGTGAGTTCAAGCTCCGTATGGTAATGCCAAGGGTAATAAAATTGCTTATTGGTTTCCTGGTACTCCACCTTGAACAAGTTCGACTCGGACGGTATGGGTTTGTAATGGGGTTTCATTACGTTAAAGGTAATATCTTTTGTTTATTTTCAAAAGCGGGTAGCGAAATTGATGCAATTTAGGGTAATAATATTTTTAAATAGGTTATGTTTAGCCAGCGAATACGGAATAGGATACGGAATGGGCAAAATAGACAACGGCGCACGTGCCGATATGGAATAGTTTTGCAAACCAAGCTTAACAGATGAAAGGACTATGATTGTCGATATCCATACACATTTTTTCAGCCCGGACACCGATCTGGGGCCGAAACTGCAACGGAACATGGCGGTATGCCAGGTCGATCCCGCTGCGTGGGGGCATGTGGGCGAACGCCACCTGGAAACGACCCAAGCCGCCGACGTGGCGGTCGTCTTCGGGTTGCAGGCGTCCGAAACGGATTGGAACATCCCGAACGATGAGGTGGCCCGGCACGTGGCGCGTGCGCCGCACAGGCTCCTGTTTTTCACATCCATAGACCCGGCGCAACCGGATTACATGGACGAGTTGGAGCGAACCCATCGGGATCTCGGCGCGGTGGGCGTGAAGCTGGCACCTTTGTACCAGAACGTGCATCCGCAGGATGCGCGCTATTATGACATCTATCGGTACTGCAGCAAGCACGGGTTGCCCATCCTCTTCCACGCCGGTACGTCGTTTGTTTCCGGTACGCCACTCGACTATTCGCGACCGATCCATTTCGACGCCATCGCGGTGGATTTCCCCGAACTACGCATGGTATTGGCACACCTTGGCCATCCGTGGGAAGGAGAAACCATTGCCGTGATACGCCGCCATCCGCACGTGTATGCGGATCTATCGGCCCTGTATTACCGCCCGTGGCAATGCTATAATTCCATGCGCCTGCTCGTGGAGTACCGTACGGCACATAAGGTGCTCTTCGGGTCGGATTTTCCGTTTGCCACCACGGCGGGCTCTTTGGAAGGGGTAAGGGGCGTGAACACCATATTAGGGGCAAGTGGTTTGCCGTCGATTCCGGAAGAGGTGATCGAAGGCATCATCAACCGGGATGCCTTGGCGTTGCTGGGCTTGCCTGACCCTAGAAACTTGAAATCATGACGATAACTAATCCTTCGACCATGAGGGCGCTGCAGTTACAGGGCCCGGATCGATTGGTGCTGGTCGAACTGCCGATTCCCACACCCGGGGCCGACGAGGTATTGGTCAGGACGATGGCCACGACGATCTGCACGTCAGACCTTCACGACATCAAGTCCAATCCGTTCGGCATCAAGCTGCCTAGCGTGTTGGGCCATGAGGGGGCAGGGGTCGTGATGCAGTGCGGTGCTGCCGTGACCGACCTGCCGGTCGGTACGCGGGTGGGGATCCATCCGGTGGTACCCTGCGGGACGTGCGTGGAATGCCAGCGCAATTTCCAGCACCTGTGCCTGAACATGGGCCACCTGGGCATCGATCGGAACGGCACCTTCGCGGAATACGTGGTGCAACGCGCCGATCGGGTGCGCCGCCTGCCGGATGGGATGCCGTTTGCGCTGGGCGCGTTGCTGGAACCGGTGGCCAATTGCCTCCAAGCGATTTCCCGCGCGGGCGACGTGCGCGGCAAGGTGGTATTGGTGGTCGGAGACGGCCCGTTCGGGAACATCATCGCCCGGCTAGCCGTACGGGCTGGAGCCGAGCGCGTGCTTGTGTCGGGTAAGGAACCCTTCAGGCTGGCGATGATTCCAGGCGTCGAGGTCGTGGACGCCGCCCCCGAAAAGACAGTCGATATCGCCATCTTGGCGGTGAGTGCCCCGGAGGCGGTGGCAACCTGTATGGCGGCGTTGCGGAAACGCGGGAGGCTGGTGGTTTTCAGCCTGCTGGAAAAGCCGGTACCCCTTGATCTTTTCGATTTGCACATTTCGGAACTGGAGGTGGTGGGTTGTTGCAACGATGAAGACCAATTGGATCGGTCGCTGGCCTGCCTGCAGGACCCAGCGCTGGATTTGGGGCAGCTCATTACGCACCAGGTTCCGTTCGAACACTGGGAAGAGGCGTTCTACTTGGCGCGCGACCGCCATGACAAAGCGCTGAAAGTAGCGTTGGTATTTAACCCGTAATTGCACTGTAATTTTTGCTATTAAAAAATATAGGAATGAAGATCACAAATGTAGAGGCGTTTATCCTGGAATCTCCCTTCGAGAATACGGCACCCGAGGGCAGCGAAGAAGCACGGGGCGTGAAGCATTGCCTGTTGTTGAAGGTGAGTACCGATGAAGGTATCGTCGGTTGGTCTGATATCGAAACGTCGTCGCACGTGGGTGTGGCGGCCGTGAACGCGCCGGATAGTTCGACTTATTTCGAAGGGTTGCGGGCCATCGTGCTCGGCGAAGACCCCTTTGATGTGGAACGCCTCTGGGACAAGGTATACCGGCATTCGATTTACTACGGCAGGCGGGGGGTGGCCATGCAGCTGCTTTCGGGCTTCGACATCGCCTGCCACGACATCATCGGCAAGGCAATCGGCCGACCCATCCATAAGCTGCTTGGCGGGCCCAGGCGCGAACGGGTGAGGGCCTACGCATCCACCTTGTTCAGGCCCACGCCCCAAGCGATCAAGGAGGCCTGCGCCTTTTACCTGGAACGCGGATTCACGGCAATCAAGTTCGGGTGGGGGATTTTCGGGCAGGATCCCAAACTGGATATCCGGTTGGTCGAGGCAGCGCGGGAGGCCGTCGGCCCGGAGATCGACCTGATGGTCGATCCGGGATGGATGGTGGATCGCAGCGCATATGATGCGATTGCACTCTGCCGGGCGCTCGAACCCTACGATATCTACTGGCTCGAGGATTTCATGCATCCGGAAAACTACGAGGGCTATGGCAAAACGAAGGCCGCGGGCGTGAAGACGCGATTGGCTGCGGGCGAACAGGAAGCGACGGGCTGGGGGTTCCGCCAATTGATCCAGCAGGGGGGCATCGACGTGTTGCAACCCGACCTGACGCGTTGCGGCGGCTTTACCCAGGCGCGCAAGATCATGTGGGAGGCCGAGTATGCGGGCGTGGATGTATGCCCGCATGCGTGGTTGACCGACCTGAACACGGCGGCGAGCCTTCACATCAACGCGGTGCTGCCGCGCTCGTTGTTCTTGGAGTACAATGTTAGCGATAACCCGATGCTACGCGAGGTGATCGAAAACCCGGTACGGTTGGAAAGCGACGGTTACATTGCCGTGCCACAGGGGCCGGGATTGGGCATCGAGATCAATGAAGCAGCGGTGAGGAAGTTCAGTGTGAACCGATAAATGGCATACATGCAACGCATCAAGGACGTTCAACTGTCGCCCAACGAGGCGGCGCTGTGGTGGCTGGGCCAAGCCGGTTACGTGATCCGGTCGGAAGACCTCACCGTGGCGATAGACCCCTACCTGTCTGACGCCGCGGCAGTCGGCGCGCCGGAATTTTCGCGCCTGTATCCGCCACCGTTGGAACCGGAACAACTCGACGTGGACGTGTACGTCGTGACGCACGACCATCTGGATCACCTGGATCCGGAAACGATCGCGCGGTATCGATGGAAGGAACGGACGGTTTTCGTCGCACCGCGACTGGCGGTGCGCAAGCTGGCGACCCTTGGCATCCCCGCAGGTCAGCTGGTGGTGCTGAATGCGGGCGAGGCGTGGCGC
Organism: Parapedobacter sp.; assembly: GCA_037190485.1. Taxonomy (GTDB): domain Bacteria; phylum Bacteroidota; class Bacteroidia; order Sphingobacteriales; family Sphingobacteriaceae; genus Parapedobacter. Next base: position 99,912 of record JBBCJB010000010.1, on the reverse strand, counting down.
TTCGGATCCGTGGAAATCACGGGCGTATTCGCGCTGCCCACAGGTGCCGATGTGCTGGATACCACCGGTTACCTGATCCGGTTTGACAACGGGCGCAATGTATATCACACCAGCGATACCGAATTCCACCCGCTGGTCATGGCGGCAGCACCCCGCAAGCCGGAGGTGATGCTGGTACCCATCAATGGGAAATGGGGTAACCCCGGGCCGGACAAGGCAGCGGTTTTTGCCAAGGAGCTGCAGCCGCGTTTCGTGCTGCCCAACCACTACGACCTGATGGCGCTGAACGCCGAAGACCCCGCGACGTTCGACTGGTTTTGCGCACAACATGGCCTTGCCGGGCGCTGTGTCATCCCCAAGCGGATGGAACCCTTCCGTTGGGACAGCTGACGACGGGAACGGGATTTTGAATTGTATTATTTCCTTATAACTAAAAAAGAATATGAGCACTGGAGCGAATCTTTTCACGAACGATGACGAAAAGTTTGATTGGATCAAGAAGCATCTTTATGTACCGATTGTTTCGGATGTGTTGGATATACTCGGACACCGGGAGTGTGCCATGCACCAACGCTTGCGGCCACTCGATCCGCAGAATTGCGTGATCGTGGGCCGGGCCAGGACATTCCGGTGGATGGAGACCGATTACATCGAGGCGGATGCCTACGACCTGGAAATCGAAGCCGTGGATTCGCTGCGAAAAAATGATGTGGTGGTGCACTCTACGGACAACGCCTGCACCAACGCGCCTTGGGGCGAATTGATGAGCACGATCGCCAAGCGGAACGGTTCGGTGGGTGCAATCTGCGACAGCATGGTGCGCGATTGCTTGAAAGTGATCGAGATTGGCTACCCGCTGTTCTACGTGGGCATCAAGCCCGTGGATAGCCTGGGCAGGGGCCGGGTGATGGCCTATGACGTGCCGGTGCGGTGCGGTGGCGTGCTGGTCAATCCCGGAGACTTGATCTTTGCCGATTTCGATGGCATCGTGGCGGTGCCGCGCGCGGTGGAAGACCGGGTGTTGGAACTGGCGTATGAAAAGGTATCGAAAGAGAACCAATCGAGGACCGACCTGCTGAATGGCGATTCGCTGCGGACGGTTTACGACAGGTATGGCGTATTGTAACCAAACAACGAAATAGCTGATGAATATACTTTGTGTAGCTGCACACCCCGACGATACCGAATTGCTTTGCGCAGGGACGTTGGCGCGGTATGCCCAGGAGGGGCACCGGGTGACGATTGCCATTTTCACCGATGGTAGCATCGGTGATGCGGTGGTGAAGCCCGACGTATTGAGTGCTACCCGCGAACAGGAAGCGCGGGCCGCCGCGGCGGTATTGGGTGCCCACCTGATCTGGGCGGGGATTACGGACGAACTCGTGTTCCCCAACCAGGAACAGCGGCACCGCATGATCGATGTACTCCGGGAGGCCGATCCCGATGTGATCTTCACCCATTCGCCCACAGATTACCATCCCGACCACCGGTATGTCGGCCAGCTGGTCTTCGACTCGTATTTCCAGAAGGGGTTGCCCCATATGCCGGGCCAGTCGTTGCCCGCCTGCCGCTTTGCCAAGGCGCAACTGTATTACATGGATAACATCTGCGGCATCAATTTCTCACCGACCGAATACGTGGACATCACCGATACCTTTGAAATCAAGAGGCAGATGCTGCTTTGCCACAAAAGCCAGTTCATTGCCATGGAAGACCTGGCCAGTACGGATATGCTCGATTTGATCGATGTACAGGCCAAGTTCAGGGGGCTGGCGGCGGGATGCCGCTATGCCGAGGGCTTTACCCGGTTGGAAGCTTATCAACGGGGGTTGACACGTCGAATCTTGCCGTAAATGAATAGCTTCCATCTTTCACTGCTCGACGTCTCCATCATTATCGGTGTCACGCTGTTGGTGGTGGTGATCGGTTTGGTAGCGGCGCGGCGCGTAAAACGGACCACCAAAGGGTATTTCCTGGCATCCGGAAAAATGCCCTGGTACCTGATCGGAGCGGCATTCGTTTCAACCAGTGTGGCCAGCGAGGCCATCGTAGGTACCGTGGGCGCCACTTACAAGGGTGGTTTGGGCATCGCGAACTGGGAATGGTGGGCCTTGCCCACGTACCTCATGACCATGGTGTTTTTCATCCCGATGTACCTAAGGAACAAGATCACCACGGTGCCGGAGTTCCTGAACCGGCGGTTCGGCCCGGCATGCAGCAACATCTACAGCATCGTGATGCTGGTAGGTTATGTGTTGATTTTCCTGCCGCCCATCATCTATGGCGGTAGCATCACGCTGAGCGAATTGACCGGATGGAATCAGTATTACGTGATGGCGGGGATCGTTGTGTTCACCGCCAGCTATACGTTGCTCGGGGGGCTTACCTCGGTGATGTGGACCGATGCGATCCAATGCGTGCTGTTGATCGGTGGCGGGGTATTGTTCTTCTTCCTGGCGCTAAACCACATTCCGGGTGGATGGGACGCCATGGTGGAAGCGGCACCCGAGCGGTTCCACCTGTACCACCCGCCTTCCGATCCGGAGGCGCCGTTCCTGGGGTTGGTCGTGGCCTCGTTTGGTGTCTTCCTGTTCTACCAATCATCCAATCAGGTCATGATTCAGCGTATCCTGTCTGCCAGGAGCACGTGGGATGGGATGATGGGCTTGGTTTTCGCTGGTTTCATCAACCTGATCCGGCCATTGGTGACGTGCTTGATCGGCGTGGTCGTCTATCATTGGTTGGACGTGATGGGCAATGGCCCTTCGCTGCTGCCCGATAGACAGGACCGAGCATTTTCGTTTGCGTTGGAGGCGTTCGCGCCCTCGGGACTGAAGGGGGTGATCCTCGCCGGTTTTTTTGCCGCGGTGATGGCAGCCATCAGCGCGCTGTCCAACTCGATTGCCACGATATTTACGTTAGACGTGTATCGCAATTTCTGGCGGAAATCAGCCGGTGACCGGGAGTTGATCACCGCCGGGCAGGTATCCGGTGGGGTGGCCTTATTGGTGGCGTCGTTGGTGGCGCCGCTGGTGGGTACCGTAGGGCTGTTCAAGTATTTCCAGATAGGCGTAACCTACATGACGACACCGTTCATCGCGGTGATCCTAATGGGCATTTTCTGGAGGAGGACCACGTATACGGCGGCGGTCGTGGGGCTTGCTGGTGGCGTTGCGATACAACTGGGCGTGGCTTTCGGGTTGGAGTGGCTCGAGATCGGCTTGCACTGGCTTTACGTTGGTGCAATCGCACAGGTATTGATCATGTTGCTCATTGTCATCGTCTCATTGCGGACGAAAGCGCCGGCTACGGCCCAAGTAGAGCCTTTCACTTGGAAGCGATCTTGGCTGCGCATACTCGATGACGGTGCCAAGCGGCCTTGGTGGAAAAGTATTTGGCTTTGGGGGGCGCTTTACGCGTTGGCTTGGTGTTATATTTATTGGCGGTTTTGGTAGTTTGTATGAAGCGTTTTTTTTCAGTGATGGTTTTTTCGGTGGTGCTGGCCTTTGCAGCCCTGGCATCGGCTTACGGTAGCGAAGGCACGCCCAACGATGTGCTCGCCGTACGGCGTTGTTCGGATTTTGCCGTGAACGGCAAAGGCGATAACCGCCAATGGGATAGCGTGGAGTGGACGGCGTTGGTGAAACTGGACAGCAAAGGGGCGGACTACGCGACGCGGTTCAAGATCATGTATTCCGCCAAGGGGATTTACGTATTGTTCGCTGGAGACGACAGCAAGATCACGTCGCCGTTCACGCGTGATTTCGACAAGATTTTCAAAGGTGATGTGTTCGAGGTTTTCTTCCAACCGAATCCTGCCGTACCGGCTTATTTCGAGTACGAGGTAACCCCATTGGCGCGGGAACTTGTGTTGTTGCTGGTGCAGGATGAGGATGGGATCAGGTCTTGGGCGCCTTGGCCGTACGAACGCGATAAGGTAAGCAAGAAGGTGACGGTTTCGGGTGGACCGCAGCGAGACGGGGCCAGCATCAGCTCCTGGACCGCCGAACTTTTCTTTCCCTACGGTATCCTGAGCCCGCTCAAAGGTGTTCCGCCGGCCAAAGGGGCGCAGTGGCGCGCGAATTTTTGCAGGCTGGATTACGACAGCGGTAGCATGGTGAAGTGGGCATGGGCGCCGATCGACACCTCTTTCCATGAATTGGAGCGTTATTACACGCTGATATTCCAGTGATTGGCGGCACGACGCCACAAAAGTCAAAATAAGTTACATAATGGTCTATATCGGGTAGAAAAAAACATTCGTTGGTCGGTAAATTTGACATATGCTAAATAATACAATTCTCATTTCTTGCCTATCCATAGCGGTCTGTATGGGCTGCACATCCCAGCAAGCGGTTGAAAGCGAACTCATGGACGTCGGCGTTGCGCGTATCGACATCACGCCGGAAGGGCCGATACGGTTATCTGGTTTCGCGGCGAGGGAAAAGCAGGAAACGGATAGCGTGCTGAGCAGGTTGTCTGCCAAAGCCATCGCCTTTGGAAGCGATGCCCAACAACCAACCCTATTGATCACCGTCGATCTATTGGGGATACAATGGCGCGTTACACGCATCGTGGTGCAGGAACTTTCGTCCAAACTAGGGGTCAAGCCGGAGCAGATAACGATTTTGGCTACACATACGCATGGCGGCCCCGAGATTGGGAATTTCATCAACCACCTGCAATGCCGAGGCGACTATCCCACCAAATTCCATTTCAGCGATTCGCTTTTGGAGCTCGATCAGTTGATCCACATCGCGCGGTTCAACGAATCACTTATCGAAAAGCTCCAACAGGTCGCCCTCGCCGCGATGGACGACCGTAAGCCGGCGCGTGTGGCCTGGGGCCAAGGCCGCGCTTCGTTTGCGGAAAACAGGCGCACGGACGGTGGGCCGGTAGACCAATCGTTGCCGGTGCTGCGCGTCACCGATCCAGACGGTTCCCTTCGGGCGATCCTGGTCAACTATGCCTGCCACGGCATTAGCTTGGGAGCGGATGTAAACAAGTTTCACGGCGACTGGATGGGCGAGGCACAGCAGGTTATCGAAGCCAGGCACCCCGGGGTGGTGGCGTTGGTCGCCATTGGTTGCGCCGGTGATGCGCATCCGGCGATGCGCGATAAGCTGGCCTACATGCAGGCTTATGGCAAAGAGATATCAGACGGTGTGGATAGCGTGATCGCTTCGGATCTGACAGCCTTAAACGCTCCGCCGACGGGCAAAATGAAGTGGGTGAAATTGCCGTTCGCTAAGGTTCCCACTGTCGCCGACCTGATTGAGTTTACGAGCGATACCACCATCAAGGGGTATTATGCCAGGCGTGCGCTGGAGCGTGTACAACGCGGCGAGGAGCTTGCTGCCGAGTTGAACTACCCCATACAGGCATGGAATTTCGATAACAAGCTGGTGATGGTGAACTTGGGCGGCGAGGTCGTAGTCGACTACGCGAACGCACTGAAACAGCGATATGGCCCAGAACGGATCTGGATCAATGCCTATGCGAACGATGTGTCTTGTTACATCCCTTCGCGCAGGATAATCAACGAAGGCGGGTATGAGGGCGAGTCTAGCATGTACTGGTACAACATGCCGGGGCCGTTCGACGAGTCGATCGAGGAGCAGGTGATCGGCACCGTGCAGGAACTGATGCCGGCATCATTTAACTAGCTATCCGTGCGCCCGATTCGGGCGCACGGATAGTGGATAGCGGTCGGCTAGCCGACCGGTAACGACTACTAACTTAGGATATGAAAGAGAGCATGAGAATACCGTTGGTGATATGGCTTGCCTGTCTGCCTGCAATAGGCTGTTTTGCACAGGAGCCGATGGCCAAACCCTTTGATGATCGATTTATTGAACCGAACGTGGAACTGGCCAAGCTGTGGTGGCCCGACCAACGGAATGTCTGGACGCCGATTGGCTGGAAAGATCATTTCTTCCGGTTTAATGTGTTGTACAATGGAACCATCGTGTCAGAACCCTTTTCCGACCTGAGCGCGAGAAAGCACGCTGCGAAGTTCAACGGGAAGGATTTCCTGGTAAGCTTTACGCCTTGGCCCGATAGCAACGTGCCGCCTTTGCCCGCAACGCAGGTGCCGCAATGGACGCGCGATGGTGGACACGGTAAGCAGGGGTGGCGGGAAGATACCGAAACGCCGGTACTCTGGACCGACTTTTTCCTGCAGGAGGGGCTGGTGATCAGGAAGGAAGTATTCGGCCATCTACTCGGTGGAAAGGACGTGACCGACGGACTTGATCCCTTGTTTGCGTGGATCCGCTTATCGGTTGTCCACGTGGATCCCATCCGTACGGTCAACACGTTTCCGGTAGTGTTGCAGTTGAGCGGAAACTACCACGAACTGATTGGGAGGTTCATGCATGAAAACGGGGTGACCATCGACGTGCTACCGGATCGTGCTGCGTATCCGAACAAATTGTCATCGGTGGAACACCGGAGAGGACAGGCGTCTGGGCTGCGGGTATTGGAGCCTGATGGCGAGGTTCGATTCGCTGTGTTGCCGACGGCTGCCGAACGGGTTTCCTTTTTTGAGAAGGCCGACGGCATATATGGCATAAAGGTTGATTTCAGGGGCGAAGTCGGCGATCACGTAGATTTCCTGATGCCGATGTTCCCCGTTCCCACATCGATGATCGAAGAAGAGGAAGCGCTGGGTTTCGACGGGGCACTGGCGCGGAGCAACGCGTATTGGAAGCGCGACTTGCTGCCCGAAAATCGATTCCGTGTGCCCGAAACGTATATCACGGAAGCAATACACCACAACGTGAAATTCGTGCCCGTGTTGGCGTCAAGGGATTACGAAACGAAAGAGTATTCGTTTTTGTCGGGTTCCTGGGGTTACGACCAACTCTGGCCCACACCGACATCCATGAATAGCCACATGTTCCTCAGTTTGCTGGGCGAACATGAAACGGTGGCGAAGTATACCGAGTTGTTCAAGCTGCACCAAGGCACGATAAAGCCGCCGGGAGGGGTCTATACACTGCATCCAGGGTACTATGCCTCTCCGAGTTACCTGACGTCTATCGACTGGTTGGCAGACCACGGCGCGGTCTTGCTACAGGTCGCAACGCATGCACTGCTTAGCGGCGACCAGGCGTTTATCGCGGATTGGACGGCTTCGGTGGTAAAAGCTTGCGAGTTCATCCAGGATGCGTGCGCAAAGCGGGGCCACGATGGCATCGAAGGATTGATGCCGGCGGCGGTGGCCACCGATGACATGATACCCACGCAATCCATCTGGAGCCTGGCCTGGAACTATAAGGGACTGGTGAAAGCGGTGCAGCTGCTGAAAAAGATAGGTCACCCCCGTGCCGCAGAGTTCGCGGCATTTGCAACCCAATACAAGCAGACATTCGTAAGGGCTTTCCGGGAGGTTGCGGCAAACGCACCTACCTGGAGGGATAGCGACGGGAATGTCTATCCCATTCCGGTTACCACGCTTTCGAAGACGCCCACGCCGAAGCATGTGTATGACGACGCGTTTTCGTTGGATACCGGACCGTTGGTACTGGTTTGGGCTGGGTTGTTCGATGCGAACGACCCACTCATGGAGGCGGCAGCGAAATTTTTCAGGGAGGGCCCGAATTGGCAGATCAGGGGCGTACGGCATAACGCGATATCCCGGCCGGTACTGGAACGCGAAATGTCCAGTTGCGAGCCCTGCTACAGTTGGAACGTGGTGCACTCTTGGCAGCTCAATGACCGGCAACGGTACCTGGAGGGGATGTATAGCCTATTTGTCGGTTCACTATCCCAGAACACCTATACGTCTTGCGAACACCGGACAGGGATGCAGGGAACCCTCTTCTCGACGCCACTGGCCTTTTGGATGGCCCGCATGGCGCTGGTAGACGATGAGGTTGAGGCGCATGCCCTGCATCTGCTGCGCTTCTGCCCGTTGGCCTGGATTGCCGCCGATACGGAAACCGTACTCACAGACCTCCCGACGCAATTCGGCCCCGTGACGCTGGTCATGAAAAAGGACGACGCGGATGGTTCGCTCCACATAAACTTCAAGGGCAACTGGCGGGAACGGCCCGCAAAGGTAATCCTCCACCTGCCACCGATAGATGGACTGAAACAAGTCGTCGTAAACGGCAAGAAGCACCAGGTGCGCGGTAAATCGGCACTGGAGATTTGATGCCAATGCATTCGAATTGAACTGAAAATTAAAAACTAAATGAAAAATGAAAAGAAAAGTTTTATCATGCTTTTTCCGGGTCGATGAGCGACGGCTTTTGCCGCTTGCACAGGCTTGGTTGGTGCAACACGCACGGCTGGGAATGCGTATCCGGTGTGTTGGGATGCTCGTGATGCTCATGGGGTCATCGCTGGTGGCCGGAGCGCAGCACATCCTGAAAGGCAAGGTGGTGGATCAGGAACAAAAGCCGTTGTTGGGGGCTTCGGTAATCATCAAGGATTCAAACAGGGGCACGGTTACCGACATAGACGGCAACTTCATGCTGGAGATACTCAGCGCCGCGGATACGCTGCAAATCAGCTTCCAAGGTTACTTCAAATTGATCGTGGCCGCGGGGAACGAGCGGGAACGCGTGTTTGAGATGCAACTGGATGAAGAGCAATCCAGGCTGGACGAGGTGGTCGTGGTCGGTTTCGGGACGCAAAAGAAGCTTACCGTAACCGGCGCGGTATCTTCCATCTCGGCTACAGAGATCGAACGGTTCTCAACGCCCTCGCTTTCAAATGCCATTAGTGGTAAGATACCGGGCATTATATCCCGACAATCTTCGGGAATGCCGGGCGGTGACGCGGCGCAGGTGTTCATCAGGGGGTTCGGAACCTGGGGGAACCGGGCTCCGCTGATCCTGGTCGACGGCATCGAGCGCGACATGAATAACATCAACGCACAGGAGGTAGAAAGTTTCTCCATCCTCAAGGATGCGTCGGCCACGGCTGTCTTCGGTGTGAGGGGTGCAAACGGCGTGATCATGATCACCACCAAAAAAGGCACGGTAGGTAGGCCGAGGATCATCCTCCGGACCGAAACGGCGATGCTGACCTCCCTGCGCATGCCAGACTACATCAATGGCCATGAGTATGCCGGGTTGATCAACGAGGGGTTGGCCAACGTAGGGAGGCCGCGGTCGTTTTCCGATGCGGAACTGCAGAAGTTCGCCGACGGCTCGGATCCCTACCTATACCCCGACGTGGATTGGACAGACGTGGTCTTGAAACGAAACACCTTCCAGAATATTTCGAACTTGAGCATCACCGGCGGCGGCGAGATCGTGCGGTACTATACCAACGTGGGGTACACCCACCAAGACGGGATCTACAAGGAAGATAACCTGAATGCGTTCAACACGAACGCCAACATGAAGCGGTATAATTTCCGATCGAATATCGACATCAACCTCGCCAAGAACCTGACAATGGACCTGAACCTGGCTGGTATCATCCATCACCAGAACTATCCCGGGAATACGTCGCTTGACCTGTTTACGGCGATAAAGAAGACCTCGCCCATCGATTATCCGATCCGGAACCCGGATGGTAGCCTGGGCGGGGTGCCCAGCTACGTGGGGTACCACCCCTATGGCATCGCGACGCAATCGGGCTATATGGCTTATTTCAGGAACACGCTGCAGGGCACCTTCGGCACGAAGTGGGACTTGGCCGAACTGGTGACACCTGGCCTATCGATCGGCGGCCGGTTTGCCTACGACTATTATTCCTTCAACCAAGCTACCCGCCAAAAATACTTTGAAGTAAAGCGGTATCAAGGCGTTAGTCCGGAAACCGGCGAGGAGATCTACCAATTGATGCGGGAAGAACAGCCCATGGGGTACCAGGTTTCCAATGTGGCAAACCGGACGTTGTATTCTGAAGCGACCATCAACTATAACCGAACGTTTGGGGCGCACCAAGTGGCTGGCTTGCTCCTGTACAACCAGCGGGATCACGTGAACCTGATGGCCGGTACCTCGATCGGCAACCTGCCTGCCCGACGGATGGGTGTAGCGGGTCGCATCAGTTACAGTTTTGACGATAAGTACCTGCTCGAGACCAATATGGGCTATAATGGTTCCGAAAATTTCCCCAAAGGCAAACGATTCGGCTTCTTCCCTTCCATATCGGCGGGATGGGTTGTCTCAAACGAGGGTTTCTGGGGTGAATGGCTCGTGAACAGCTTGAAGGTGAGGGGCTCCTTAGGACGCGTGGGGAATGATTTGATCGGTGCCGAGCGCTTCTTGTTCCTCACCACGATAAACCGGTTGGGGCAGTCGTACATGTTCGGCGACAACCAACAGTTCTTCCAGGGTTTCGATGAAGCCAAGATCGGGAATCCGGACGTGACATGGGAAGTTTCCACCAAGGCCAACCTGGGGTTGGACGTGGAAATGCTGGCCGGCAAGCTGACCGTCCAACTCGATGGTTTCAACGAAAAGCGCGAAGGGATATTGATGCAACGGCGGACGATCCCGTTGATAAGCGGCATCTTTGCCGGTACGATTCCGTATGCCAACCTGGGCAGGGTGGCGAACAAAGGGTTGGATGCCTTGGTCGAATTCAAGAACGCGACGCCTTCCGGTTGGTATTACTCGTTCCGCGGCAACTTTACCTTCGCACGGAACAGGATCGTTGAAAACGACGAGCCGGTATCGTTGTTCCCCTACCAGGATGCACGCGGGCAGGCGATTCCGGTCGATCAACCCGCGGGTTTGGTGGCAATCGGTTTCTTCAAGGACCAGCACGAGATCGATAACAGCCCCGTGCAGACCTTTAGCTCGACGGTGAGGCCCGGAGATGTCAAATATCGGGATATCAACGGCGACGGTGTGATCGATACGTATGACCGGGTGTTCATCGGCCATCCCCGGACGCCGGAAATCATGTTTGGCCTCGGGGGAACGGTCTCCTACCAAGGGGTGGACGTAAGCCTGTTCTTCACAGGCGCCACCCGGACCAGCATCTTCCTGGAAGGGGCATCCATGTACCCCTTCAGCGACGGTCTGGGTTCCAACAGTATCGTCAGGGAATATTACGACAACCGCTGGACACCGGGAAATGCCGATCCGAAATACCCGGCTCCGTCCGACTCGGATAGTCCCAACAACTTCCAGCGATCAACCGTATGGCTGAAAGACGCCAGCTACCTTCGCTTGCGCAATGCGGAAATCGGATACAATTTCCAGCAGCGGACGCTCGATCGGTTGCATGTACAGGGCGTGAGGTTCTTTGTGAATGGCATAAACCTGTACACATGGGATAAACTGAAATTCATTGATCCGGAGGCCGACAACGGCACCGGCGCGTACCCGATACAGCGCTCGGTAAACATGGGACTGCAAATTACATTTTAAAGAGATGAATGGTATGATGAATAAAATATGGGTTTGCGTCGTGGTCTTGATGGCTACGGCGTACAGCGGCTGCAGGAAGGGTTTTTTGGAAAAGATGCCCGACGAAGACCTGACCATCGAGGATGTCTTCAGCCAGCACAGGTATGCGGAGTCGTTCCTGTCGTCGGTCTATTTTAACCTGCCGCAGGAGTACAACTTGAGCGATGCGCCAGGCCGGAATCCGTTCGTCGCGGCTACCGACGAGATGAACATCACCTGGTCCTATGCGTTTTCGCACCAGATGGCTACAGGGGCCTGGGGGCCGTCAAACATGGGAGTGGATATATGGGGCTTCATGTATGAAGGCATCAGGAAGGCCAACATCTTCCTGGAAAACGTGGAGAATGTGCCGTTATCGCCACCCACGTTCACGGAGAACCATCGAAGCAGGTGGATCGGCGAAGCGACTTTTTTGCGGGCTTTCTACCATTTCATGTTGATGCGCGTACATGGCCCCATACCGATAGCCGACCGTTCCTTCCTGTTGAGCGAGGATTTCTTGGCACTGAGACGGCAGCCTTTGGAGGCTTGTATCGAGTTCGTGGTCAGCGAATGCGATCGGGCAATGGCCCTTTTGCCCACGAAGATCAGCGCCAACAGCGAATTTGGCAGGATAACCAAGGCCGCGGCATTGGCCTTGAAGGCGCGTGTACTGCTGTATGCCGCAAGCCCATTGTGGAATGGTAATCCTGACTATGCCGGGTTTACCGATCATGAAGGTGTCGCCTTGTTCCCTTCGTTCAGCCAAGAAAGGTGGCAGCGGGCTTACGCTGCTGCGAAAGACTGCATCGATCAGTCTGAGGCGGCGGGCTACGAGATATTCCGGTTGAATAATACGGATCCTGCCAAGGCATGCCAAGACCTGTTCCTGGTGAACAACAATGACGAGATTTTCTTGGCCAGGAACTTGGGCGCCGGACTCATCTTCGAACGCGCCGCGGGGCCCTTGAGCCATGGCGGTTTTTCCGGTTATTGCCCGCTACAGGAGATCGTTGATGCCTACGAAATGGAAAATGGCGAGCGGCCCATACTCGGGTACAATGCCGGAAACGTGCCCGTCATCAATGCATCATCCGGCTACACGGAGTCTGGCTACGCTGAAACGGCCCATCCCAAAGGACACTATCCCGCAGGCATACACAATATGTATGCGAATCGCGAACCGCGGTTTTATGCACAGATCCATTTCAGCGGTTCGATCTGGGCCGACAAGCAGATTCAGTTCTGGCGCACCGGTTTGGACGGACGCGGTGCCGGGGGACAGAATTACAGCAGTACGGGCTACCTGATCAAGAAGTTTTCCGACCCGAATGTGAGCGTGCCGGCAAATCGGGTCACGCAGAAAACGTGGGTTTTCTTCAGGCTGGGTGAGCAATACCTGAACTATGCGGAAGCGCTTAATGAATCTGAAGGGCCGGTTGATGATGTCTACAAATACGTGAATCTCATCCGTCGGCGCGCGGGTTTGCCGCCGCTTCCCGCGGGGTTGTCTCAGGAAGGCATGCGAGAACGCATCAGGCACGAACGGCGGATAGAACTGGCGTTTGAAACCCATCGGTATTTTGACGTGAGGCGCTGGAAAATTGCCCAAACCGTAGACAATAAAGACGTGCATGGCATGAACATACAGGAAGGCACTTCCTTGCAGGACAATGCGTTCTACGTAAGGACCCGGGTAGAGAGTCGCGTTTTTACGGCACCCAAGCATTACTTGTGGCCGATCTACCAGTCCGAGATCAATAAAAACAACAACCTTGTACAAAACCCGCAGTGGCAGTAATCGTGTACGTTATGGAAAGAATAGCAATGAGATGCTTCGGATTTTCCGTGGCAATGACAGCATGCATGCTGATCAATGGATGCACGAGCGAAATGATCGATGTGCTGGACAAGGAAAAATATACCAATCTGTATATCCCGCAGGCTACGCAAAGCCCTAACCTCAAGAGCATTTACATGCGGGAGGAAGAGCAGACCCTGTCTTTTAGCGTTTATTATGGTGGCGCATCCGACCCCGTGAATGACATCCGGGTGAACGTTGATTTTGCGCCGGAGTTGGTGAATGATTTCAACGCGGAGAAAGGGACAGACTATCGGGCGATGCCCGTTGGGAGCTATGCGTTTGAGACTAGCGGGGCGACCATCGCGAGCGGCCAGCCGCATTCGTCTACGATTGTGGTGAAAGTAAAGTCGCTGGGTTATATCGATCCGTTTGTCCCCTACCTGTTGCCCGTGCGCATCACCGATGTAAGTGATGGGACGGCCCTTCACCCAGAACTCAGTACGGCTTATTTCGTGATCGCGGGTTCCTTTGAACCTGGGAATGTGCCGACCGAAAAGGTGTTGCAGCTGGAAGGTGGGCCGCTGCGATCCATCTTCAAGTATTACAATAACCTGATTACACAGAGCGAGGCGGGGGCAATACGCCTATATCCGTACCTGGAAGAGGACGGAAGCTTCGGGCCGGGCGGCGTGATCAATACCGGATGGGATGCCTTTGATACGGTGCTGCCTTTTGCCGATCGCTGGATCGTGAGGTGGGGGAGCTGGACCGGAGGCAACAACGGCTTTTTGAATAGCTATTCTGTAGCGCAAGACGGTGCCATAGCCGGACTGGTGGGGGGATGGTTTTCTGGTGGTTTCCAGGTGTTTGATTTGATCGTCCCCTACCGCGGTAGCCTGTTGTGCCGATTCCCCACCGGCGAACTGCGCCGGTATCCGATAGATGCGAATTACAATTTCGGTGCAATGACGACGTTAGGTACCGGCTGGCACGCGTTTACGCAGATCATACCGTATAAGAATACGCTGTTGTGCATCGACGTTACCGGCAATATGTGGGAGTATCCCGTTAGTGCGGAGGGGGTGGTTTCCGCAAGGAGACAGGTAGGCAGCGGATGGGATATGTATCGCCAAGTGGTGCCTTTTGGGGATGATTTGCTTGGCATAGCTGACGATGATGCCGTGTACCTGTATCAATTCAATCCCGTGGGTTTTTGGGCGCTTAAATAATTTTCTACTAAAAGACAATGAGCATGATAGTACGATTGGGATTGCTGGCCTTCCTGATGTCAATGAGTTTGAAGAACACTGGCTGGGCACAGCAACGGTTGGCTGATCATTACATCGAGCCTGTATTCGCCCCGCTCAACAGTGATTTCGCCGAGCCGAATGTCGAATTGGCCAAGGCGTGGTGGCCGGACCAACGCAATATATGGACGCCGATAGGATGGAAGGATCATTATTTCCGGTTCAATGTACTGTACAACGGCACGGTTATCGTTGAACCCGCGCCCAACTGGGCTCCGATGCGGGTGCATTCCAGGAAATTCCTTGGGCAGGATTTCATGCTCTCTTTTTATCCGCTGCCTTCCGGGACGCCGCCAGCATTGCCCAAGGAGATGACTCCGCTATGGCGCATCGACGGCGGGAGGGGTATTCAAGGCTGGCGTAGGGATAGGGAGACCCCCGTGCTTTATACCGACTTTCCCCTGCAAGAGGGCATTGTGGTCAGGAAAGAGATCTTCGCCAACGTGAAAGGCAGCAAGGATGTCGTGACCGGCATAGAACCCTTGTATGCCTGGATCCGGCTCTCGGTAATAAAGGTAGACAAGAACAGATTTTCTGGTGTGATCCCTGTGGCCACGCAATTGAGTCGGGTTTACCATATCCATCACGAACGGTATCTCCAGGAAGATGGCATCACCGTCGACATCGATCCAAAGCGCGCGGCGTACCCCCAAGAACTCTCGCTATCGGGTTTCGCCGGGCAAGGCAAAAAGGGATACCGGCTGTTCGAACCGGATGGAAAGGTACGCCTTGTGGTGATGCCAACCGATGTGGATAGGACGGTGGCGTTGAGTGGTCTGGACTCCGGTATCTATAACCTGCGGATAGACCTCAACGCACGCGTCGGTGATTACGTCGATGTATTGGTGCCCATGCTTCCGGAAACGCTGGACGAGGTAAATACGCAGCAGGCCCTTGGGTTTGATGGCGCGCTCGAACACACCGAGCCGTATTGGTCGTACCGGCCCGAAACGGCTGCCCGTATCCAGGTGCCGGAAGACTATGTCAACCGTTGGTTGTCACATAGTGTCAAGTTTGCCGAAATCATCGCCGAAAAGGATTACGTGAACGGGCAGTATACGTTTTTGTCCGGATCGTGGGGCTACGATAACTTGTGGAGCACCCCCACTTCCATGACCAGCCACATGTTCTTGAGCTTGCTTGGCTATCACGAGTCCGTAGGGCGGCACCTGGAACTGTTCAGGGAAAACCAGGGCACGGTGAAGCCGCCTGGGCCGGCCTATGATTTGCACCCCGGCTACTACAGCACGCCGAAAACACTGACGGCGTTTGATTGGCTTACGGATCACGGCGCCATCCTGCACCAGGCGAGTACGCACGCATTGCTATCCCGCGATGCGGAATTCGTAGCGAATTGGACGGAGTCTATCGTCAAGGCTTGCGACTTCATCAAGGACATGAGTGCAAAGACTGATTTCGAGGGCGTAAAGGGATTGCTGCCGCCTGGAACGGCAACCGACGAATTGTTCCCGATACAGGCCATATGGAACATCGCGTGGAACTACAAGGGACTCCGCACCGCCGTTGCATTCCTCCGATCCATAGACCACCCGCGTGCAGCCGAGCTGGAAGCTTTCGCCGCCAGATTCAAGGAAACATTCGTGACCGAATACCGTAAGCTGGTGGCGCAGGGCGAGACCTGGGTAGATAGCGACGGCAACGAGCGACCCAAACCGCCAACAAACCTGACATTGGCGCCTGCGCCCCGCCACCGCTTCAGTGATGCGTTTTACCTGGATACCGGGCCGCTGGTGTTGGTCTGGGCCGGATTGATGGACGCAAATGACCCGGTGATGCGTTCGGTGCTTGATTTTTTCCGCCTCGGCCCCAATCGCGATTTTTATGGCACGCGGTTCAACCCGCTTTGCAGGCCGTTCCTGAACCGGGAAATATCCACGTGCGAGCCGGTCTATAGCTGGAACGTGTTCCACTCCTGGCAACTGAACGACAGGAAACATTTCCTGGAAGGGTTATACAGCCTATTGCTGGGAGCGACATCGCAGCAAACCTACATTTCCTGCGAGCACCGGCATGGCGTACAGGGGACCCTATTTGCCACCCCATTGGCCTTTACCCTGATGCGGCTGGCGATGATAGACGACGAAATCGAAAAAGATGCGCTCCACTTGCTGCGGATATGCCCGGAGGCGTGGATCGCTGCCGACCAGGAAACGATCTTTGAGAACATGCCCACGATGTTTGGCGTAGTGGACCTGAAGGTCAAGAAATCCGAAAATGGCGATACGCTGTTCGTGTCGGTCGACGGGAAGTGGTCAAAAAAGCCGGCGAAGATCGAGGTGCACGTGCCGTCGCCCAAGGCGTTCAAGCATGTGGTCATCAACGGCAAGCGTTATAAGCCGGCCGATGCCATCGTTATCTGACATGGTTAGGGATATGCGGCAAGGTATGGGATATTCCATGTTGTACATGCTGGTGATTTCCGTGTTTTCCCATTGCTCGGCAGGTAAGGGAACCGATACGCTCGATCCGGATACGGCCGTTCCCGGCGCAGGGCCAAGTATCCGGAGTGTAACGCCGTCTACGGCGTCGGCCGGCGAACGGGTGACGATTGCGGGATTGGATTTCGGAAGCCGACGCGATGCGGTTACGGTAGCCTTTGCCGATCGGGAAGCGGAAATCGTATCGGTTTCGGATGTAAGGGTCGAGGTGGTCGTGCCTCGGCCCGGTGAAACCTTGCCGACTACTGTACGGATCACGGTGGACGGACGCTCCACCGACGCATTCCCGTTTGCGTACGATTATCCGGCGCCGGTGATCGAATCCCTTTCGGCGCTTGAAGGAGCCGCCGGCACGGGCATGGACATCACCGGTACGGGATTTGGAAGCCAGGTTGAAGACGTGGTGGTCACGTTCGACGGGCAATCCGCGGTGGTGGTTTCGGTTTCCGATCGGTTGATCAAGGTTGTCGTTCCGGGCGATGTCGGAAAGCGAACGGTCGAGGTGGCCGTGAAGGTGAAGGCCAAGCTTTCGAACAAGATTGCATTCAACTATACGGGTTTGCAGTACCAAAACCCGGTCTCCACGTGGAGTTTACCCGACCCTACACTGATCAAGGCCCCCGATGGCTGGTTTTACCTGTACGCTACCGAAGATACGCGAAACATGCCCATCATGCGTTCGAAGAACCTGGTGGACTGGACGTTTTTCGCCACCGCGTTCACGGACGCGACCAGGCCTACATTCGAGGCGAATGGAGGGCTTTGGGCGCCCGATATCAACCACATCGATGGTCGATACGTCATGTATTACTCGATGTCGGTGTGGGGTGGCGAGTGGACCTGCGGTATCGGCGTGGCGGTGGCCGACAGTCCCGCCGGACCATTTACCGACCGCGGCAAATTGTTCCGAAGCAATGAGATCGACGTCCAGAATTCGATTGATCCGCACCTGATCGAAGACAACGGCAAGAAATACCTCTTCTGGGGTAGCTTCAGGGGGATATACATGATAGAGATGAGCGATGACGGATTATCGGTGAAACAAGGGGCTGAAAAGCAGCAGGTTGCGGGAACGGCTTTCGAAGGCGTATACATGCACAAGCGAGACGGTTACTACTATCTGTTTGCGTCGATCGGTTCGTGTTGCAATGGATTGAACAGTACCTACCGATTGGTGGTTGGACGTTCCACCCAATTGGCCGGCCCTTACCTGGATAGGGGTGGACAGCTGATGATGTCCAATGGTTACACCGTGCTGGTGGATAGAAACACGGCGTTCGTGGGAAATGGCCATTGTTCCCAAATCGTGCCGGACGACGATGGTAACGACTGGATCCTCTATCACGGTGTGCGGACGGACAATCCAGCTGGCCGTGTACTGCTGCTCGACCGGGTAGGATGGGATGCTGCTGGTTGGCCCGTCATCGGCGACGGCACGCCCACCATTAAGGCGTTGGCGCCGGTTTTTCGTTGACATAGCTGGTCGATGCCTGTATTGGCCTGTTTTTATTGAATTAATGATATGAGAGACAAAGAGACTACGGACAATGTTTCCAGGCGTAGCTTCCTTCGCAAAGCGGCGGGGACAGTGACGGCCGCTTCCGTACTGCCTGGCTATTTGCTGGCCCACGGATCAGGTACACACCTTGCCCATGGGGCCGCTGAGGGCTGCACCGACGCAACCACCGGCGAGCCTAATGCCGCGATGGCCAAACGCTGGTGGCCCGAACAACGCAATGTATGGACACCGATCGGTTGGAAGAACCATTATTTCAGGTTTAATGTGCTGTATAACGGGGACGTGATAACAGATCCGAATGGAAGCTGGTTGTCGCCCAGGCGGAATGCCATCCCGTTTGTGGGCAAGGATTTCCTGGTATCCGTGCGTCCAAGCAAGGACGGTGTGCCGCGACCGCTCCCCAAGGAACGTGTTTCCGTTTTCAAGGTCGATGGTGGTGTGGGCTTGCAGGGCTGGAATGAACGACACCAAACCCCGATACTGTACACCGACTATCCGTTGCAGGAAGGGTTGGTGATCCGTAAAGAGATCTTTGCACACGTGAGGGGCGGGCAGGAGCCGACGAGCAGTATCGATCCGCTGTATGCTTGGATTCGTATATCGGTGGTGCACGTCGACGAACTCCGGCATCCGGAGCGGTTTCCGGTATGCATTCAATTGAGTAAGAATTATTACGATCATTACGACCATTTCGAACACGCGGTCGCGGTGGATATCAATCCTCCTGCCGCTGCGTACCCCCATGCGTTGGTATCGTCCGAATATGCAAAGAATGGGAGGAACGGTATACGGGTTACGGAGCCCGATGGGAACGTGCGGTTGCTGGCGGTGAGTGCTTCATCCCGTCAATTCGTGTTTACGGACGTACAGCCGGGTGTCTATGCCGTAAAAGCCGATTTGGAAGCGTGGGTTGGCGATCACATCGATATCCTGCTGCCCATGCTCAGCGTTCCTACGGGTGAAATAGACGAGGAGCTGACGCTCGGATATGAAGCGGCGCTGGCCGAAAGCGACCGGTTTTGGTCATACCGGCCAAGTTCGGCGGCCACCGTACGCGTTCCCGAAGAACACATCAACAAGGTGATTGAGCAGAGCTTGAACTTCGCCGAGATCATCGCCGAGAAAGACTACGTGACCGGTGAGTACACAGCGCTTTCAGGTTCGTGGGGATACGATAACTTATGGACCACGCCGACTTCGATGGTTTCCCATATGTTCTTGGATCTGTTGGGGTATCATGAAGCGGTCGCCCGATACCTAACGCTGTTCAGGAAGAATCAAGGAACCGTAAAACCTCCCGGGCCTGCGTACGATTTGCATCCCGGATACTACAGCACACCGAAAAACTTGACGGCCATCGATTGGCTTACCGATCACGGGGCCGTACTGCACCAGGCCTGCACACATGCGTTGCTAACGGCAGATGGGAAATTCGTCGATGAGTGGATCGAATCGATCGTCAAGGCTTGCGATTTTATCAAGGATATGTGCGGCAAAACAGACCACGATGGCGTGCACGGACTATTGCCACCAGCGGTGGCTACAGACGAAGAAATCCCGATGCAGGCCTTATGGAACTTGGTCTGGAATT
This sequence comes from Parapedobacter sp., assembly GCA_037190485.1. Taxonomy (GTDB): domain Bacteria; phylum Bacteroidota; class Bacteroidia; order Sphingobacteriales; family Sphingobacteriaceae; genus Parapedobacter. The sequence continues at coordinate 79,869 of JBBCJB010000010.1, read as the reverse complement.
ACAAAGGGCTTACCACCGCTGTCCGGCTTTTGCAGAAAATCAAGCATCCCAGGGCCGACGAGTTTTCGGCCTTTGCCGCCGGGTTTAAGCGACTTTTCGTGCAAACGTATACGTCGCTTGCCGAAATTGGCGAGTATTGGACAGACGGCAATGGACGTAGACGGCACAAACCGCCCACCGTCATGTCTGTCGAACCACAGCCCCACCACATCTTCTCCGATGCGTTCTACCTGGATACGGGGCCCATGGCATTGGTATGGGCAGGACTGCTGGATGCCGACGATCCGCTCATGAAAGACACGGTCGCGTTTTTCAGGGAGGGACCGAATGAACGGTTGAGCGGCATGATTCCACATGCATTATGGAGGCCATACCTGGTCCATGAAATGTCTACGTGTGAACCCTGTTACAGCTGGAACATCATCCATTCGTGGCAATTGAACGATAGGCGACGTTTCCTGGAAGGGATGTACAGCCTATATATGGGCGCGCTTTCCCAAAACACGTACATCTCTTGCGAACACCGGCATGGCATCCAGGGTAATTTGTTCGCGACGCCGTTGGCGGTTTATCTGTCTCGCCTCTCGGTGATCGACGATCAGCTCGATGCAGACGTGTTGCACATTATGCGTATTTGCCCCTTTGCGTGGATGACGTCCAATCAAGAGACCGTGTTTAGCAACATGCCTACGGAATATGGCCCGGTGGACTTACGATTTGGATTAGCCGAGGACGGTAAGCGGTTAAACATAAGCTTTGAAGGTAGGTGGAGGGCCAAGCCCGGTAAAGTGGTCGTACACATACCGCCACTCCCGACGCTAAAAAAAGTGGTCATAAACGGGAGGAAATATCCGGTGGGTTCCGGTGAAATCATACTTAAGTGAATCTCGCATGACACGTAGGAGTCTCTTTCTGGTTGGGTTGGTGGTTTTGGTTAGCGGAATCCATGCGAAGGCGCAGGTGAATGACGAGCAGGACTACGACTCGCCGATTCAGGGGGTTCGCATCGCGTGGAACTTTCGTTCGATGCAACGGTTGGCACCTCGCGATGGGCGAAAGCTAGCCTATACAGGCTATCCACGGGTGAAACGGTTTCACGATGGCCGTGCTGTGGCGGTTTATGAAGCCGGCGGAAATGGCGAATTGATACAAAGTCTCGACCACGGCAGGACATGGAGCGAACCGATTGTGATTTTTAACACGTTCTTTGCGACCGGCCCTAACGGAGACTCCACGCGCATACACATTTCCAACGTGGAAATCACCGAGTTGACCAATGGCCAATGGATAGCCGCATGCAATTACCGCCCGCAAAAGGATGGTGTCGCCCCTTTTTCAATCGTGATTTCGAAAAGCTTGGACAAAGGTGCCAGCTGGACATCGCCAGCGGTGATTTTCAATGCAGGCAAGGATTTTGGGAATGGATGCTGGGAACCCGCCTTGCTGCAACTGCCCAACGGGGAGCTTCAGGTGTATTTTGCCAACGAGGCACCCTATGCATCATCAGATGAACAGGAAATATCCGTCATGGAATCCGCAGACAACGGAAGCTCATGGACCGGGCCGCGGATGGTGTCGTTCCGCAAGGGAAAACGGGATGGCATGCCGGTGGCACTGCTTAATGGCGACGAAATCCTGGTGGCGATAGAAGATAACGAGCGAGACCCATTCAAACCTTACGTGGTCCGTACGGCGTTGACCGCACCATGGCAGCATCCGGTTTTAGGTGATAGCCGCCAACGGCAGTATGCGCTTAGCGAGCGGCTTCCGGAGCGTGTTTACGCCGGGGCACCTTACCTGGCTAGGCTACCTGGCGGAGCGGTGGTGCTTTCCTACCAAACCACCCGGGATAGAAGCGACGACTGGGAGAAATCGACTATGGAAGTCGCCGTCGGAGACCGCAGCGGCAGGAGCTTCGGTAACGTTACGCGGCCTTTTCCTGTCCCCGTTGGTCGAGAGGCCAAGTGGAACTCCATAGCCCTATGGGACGAGCGAACCCTTGTTGCCGCTTCGGCGACGAATTTCGATGGAGCGCCCATCGGCGCGTGGATGATCCTGGGGCGTGTGATACCTGAATTGACTGCATTGCCCCATAAAGATCATGCGAATAGACCGATTTTCATCGGTCATAAGGGGAATACGCAATTGGAAGCTGGGATTTGGTATGATAAGAAATCCATTTTTTTTGCAGTAGACATCGATTTTGGCCAGGAACCACCCGCGGTAAGTAAAAACCACGGGGTATTTATATATTTGGATCCATTGAATAAATGCTTGGCTCGTCCCGACGGCGGTATCTACAGGATCTGGTGCGGGGCGAATGGTCGGGTCGACGTCTACGAAGGGAGACAAGGGAAGTGGCATTTGCTAAAAAATGGCTCCGTAGCATTGGAAATGCAACACCACGGCAGTGGCTATAGTTTGGATGTGGCGGTGCCTTTCGGCTTATTGGGTAAGAGCGACTTTTCACCTTCCAGAGTCAATTTGGAGTTGGTGAACTTTTACGGGGATAGCGATGGATATAAGGAAAGCATTGCCAATGCGCATCCCGACGCATCTTCCACTTGGTGTGAGGTTCGGTTTGAATAACAATAATTAACTGTTTCATGAAGAAAATAAAGGTGAATCATCCTGTCAAGGATCAAAATTTTGTAACCGGGGCGTTCTCCGACGGTATCGTCGTCGACGGTTTTTTGTTCGTCAGTGGGCAAGCGTCTGTCGATTTCGAAACCTCAACGTTTGTGTTGGGCACCATTGAGGAGGAAACCGAGCGCACGCTTGAAAACATCAAAGCCATCGTGGAGGCGGCGGGCGCGACCATGGACGACGTGGTCAAATGTACGGTTCACCTCACCGATATCAATGAATTCGATCGATACAATGCGGTCTATGCCCGATTCTTTACAGGCATTAGGCCGGCAAGGACGACCGTGCAGTCCGTTTTAGGGAAGGGCATCAAGGTCGAGATCGATTGCATCGCCAAAGTGCCGGACGCGCATTGATGCGGAAATAAATACTTGACACGCTAGCTTCGCAGCGCCTCGATTTCCGCGACGGTTTTTGCCAGCGGCCTGCCCAATACGCGATGGCCAGCCGCGGTGACCACCGCATTATCTTCGATGCGGATGCCGCCGAAATCGCGGAACTTTGCCAGCTCGCCGTAGTTGATGAATGCCGACAGGTGCTTTTCCGCCGTCCAACGGTCGATGAGCTCCGGGATGAAATAAAGGCCTGGCTCGACGGTGACCACAAAGCCGGCCCGTAGTTCGCGGCCGAGCCTGAGCGATTTGAGCCCGAAGGTCTGCGTATCTTTCGGCAGCGCATCGGTGTAGCCCACATGGGGTTCGCCCAGGTCTTCCATATCGTGCACATCCAGCCCCAGCAGGTGCCCCGTGCCGCATTGGAAGAACAGCGTATGGGCGCCGGCGGCGACGGCCTCGTCAGGGTCTCCCCACATCAAGCCCATGCCGACGAGTCCTTCCACGAGCGTACGGCACGACAGGTAGTGCACATCCAGGTACCGGACACCGGGTGCCAATGCTCGCGTGGCCGTTTCCAATGCACGCAACACCACCTCGTAACCCGCCCGCTGCGTAGCACTGAACCGCGTTCCGGCGGGGAAGGTGCGCGTAAGATCCGCCGCATAGCCCAAGGCGGTTTCGACGCCGGAATCGTTTAGCACCAGTTGCCCGTCACGGAGCGTGTGCCCATGTCCATGGTTGTGGAGCACCTCCCCACGTACGGTGAGGATGGTGGGATACGCCAGCTTGCAACCGGCCCGTTCGGCTTCGTAGGCAATGGTCGCCGCCAATTCCCGCTCCAGCATACCGGGCCGGGCCAGCCGGATAATGGCTTCGTGTATGTGGGCCGTGATGCCGACGGCGCGTTCGATTTCTACGATTTCTTCATCCGTTTTCACCGAACGCTGGCTGGCCACGGCGCGGATGAGCGGCACGGATGCCGACCCGGCAAGTTGCGCGGTGGGGATGCCCAGCAGTTCGGATAGCCTGATGCGGTTCGCCGACCGATACGGTGGAAGGAAATGGACTTTCCGATTTTGGCGACGGGCATCCGAAAGGAGCTTGGCCAGTACCCCCGAGGGCAACACCTGGTCGATGCCGGATTTGGCCGCCTGCTCGCGCAGGGTCTCCTGTTTCCCCATCCAGATGATGTCGTCGATGCCCGGTTCGTCGCCGAAAAGGATGGTCCGGTCGTCATCCAGGTCCAGGATGGCCGCTAGGTGGGGCGAAGCGATGCCGATATAGTAAAGAAACGTGCTGTCCTGCCGGAACGGATAGGTATTGTCCGCGAAGTTGATCGGTGATTCGCCGTTGCCCAGCAGCAGGACCAGTCCTGAGCCAAGGTGTGCTTGCAGCGCGTCTCGCCGTGCCCTATAGGTTGGTGTGGCAAACATGGCCGTAAAGTTAATCAAATCGATCGGGACCGAAAAGCGAGATGTCGGCCGAGGTCTCGGTTCCGCTTGCGAGTTCGGACACGATCTTGCCCGCTGCCGGGCCGAGGCTAAGTCCCATCATGCCCATGCCGCCGGCGACGATCAAATTGCCGATTGATGTCGGCTTTCCGAGATACGGGAGTCCGTCCGGCGAGCAGGGACGGAACCCATGCCAGACCGTCGATGGGGCGGGCTGCGGCAACGGGTATTCCGGATAGTAATCCGGGATGGCGTTGACGATGCCTTCAACGCGTTTCGTGTTGATGGTGTGGTTGATCGGGGCGAGCTCCATGGTGCCGCCGACGCGGACTTGCCCACCCATGGGTGTAAGCGCTACCCGGGCTTCGAGCAGCAATGCGGGATGCCGTACCTTGCCGCCGAATGCCGTGGTCATGAACGAATAGCCTTTGCCTGGCATCAAGGGGATGCTCAAGTTGGCCGTTTTGGCAAGCCCCTGCAACCAGGCGCCCCCGGTGAGCACCACCATGTCAGGGGTGAAGCTTCCGGCCAACGTTTCAACGGTCGCGATGGTGCCGCCACGGCAGACCAGGCGCGTGACCGCCGCGTCGGGCACCATAGTGACACCGAGTTGCCGGACCTTGTCGGTCAGCGATTTCATCAGCGCAGCCGGATCGAGGTGGCCATCGCAGCGGTAGTGCACCGCGCCGCGTACGTCAAGCCTGACATCGGGCTCGAGGCGTTGCACCTGTTGCGGGGTCAATACGTCCACGGCCAATCCCAGGGACCGGGCGCGTTCAGCCAGATGGATTTCTTCTTCTTCGGTCTTTGCGTCTTTGTACAACATGAGGATGCCGCGATGCGCCAAACCGAAATCGTCGTCCAATTCCTTCGCCAGGCCGTCGTAAAGCGCCTTGCTGAGGTTGTTCAACGCCAGGAGATGCGGTGCCGTGCGGTCGACGTGCTTGGCGTTGGCGTGGCGGAGGAACTTCATTCCCCAGGATAGCAGCGATAGGCTAAGCGTTGGTTTGATGTACAACGGGCTTCGGCTGTCAAACAGCCATTTGATGCCCTGCCCCACGATGCCCGGTGCGGCCAGCGGGGTGAAGTGGCTGGGTACGATCATTCCGGCGTTGCCATACGAGCAATTGTCACCGAAAACATCCTTGTCCACCAGGCTGACGTTCCAGCCGTCTTTGGCCAGGTAATAGGCCGACGAGAGCCCGACGATGCCGCCGCCGATGACCAGTACGGTACCTTTGGGAGCGATGTGGGCCGCTTGATGACGAATGTTCATTTTTTGATATGAAATTGGATATGCCGTGCTAAATCACTTGGAAGCCATGTGCATACGGGTCGTCGTCGTCGATGATGATGGTGTTGTAGCCGGTGATCCTGGCCCACCCTTCGATGCCGGGCACGATGGCGGGGCGCCCATCGCCGAACGCATTGGGCAGCTCGGATTCGATCGTCCCGGTAAACGTGGAGCCGATGATGCTCTCGTGGATGAACCGATCCCCCGGTTTGAGCTTGCCTTTTGCATGCCACTGGGCCATCCGGGCCGACGTACCCGTGCCGCAGGGCGAACGGTCAATGGCTTTGTCGCCGTAGAAGACGGCATTCCGGGCGGTCGACGCTGGGTCAAGCACGGCCCCGGTCCATTGGATGTGGCTCAGCCCCCGGATGTGTGGGTCTTCGGGATGGACGAAGGTATACTGCGCGTTGAGCCGCTGGCGCAATACCCTTGCCCAGCCGATCAATTGGTCGGCCGTGTGGTTTTCCAGTCCACCGTAGTTTTCCTGCGGGTCGACAATGGCGTAGAAGTTTCCGCCGTAGGCGACATCCACGTGCAGGGTACCGAGGTCCGGACATTCAACCGTAAGCGCCTCGGCGGCAAGGAATGACTTGACGTTGGTGAGCTTGACCGAGGTCACCTTCCTCCCCTGCTGGGTAAAGTCGATGAGCACCAATCCGGCCGGGGTTTCCAGGCGCAGCTTGCCCGGTGTTTTGGGAATGAGCAAGCCTTCCTCGATGGCGATGGTGACCGTGCCGATGGTACCGTGACCACACATGGGTAGGCAGCCACTGGTCTCGATGTAGAGCACGCCGGTGTCGTTGGCCGGATCGACCGGCGGATACAGGATGCTGCCGCTCATCATGTCGTGGCCGCGGGGTTCGAACATCAATCCCTTGCGGATCCAATCGAATTCGGCCAGGAAATGGAGCCTGCGTTCCATCATGCTGTTGCCTATAAGTGGCGGGCCGCCACCGGCGACGAGCCGCACCGGATTGCCACAGGTATGCGCATCGATGCAGAAAAAGGTTTTCCTCATGGGGTTATGCTGTCTAAGGATGTGGCTAACGGGCTGCCTGCGTGGGTACACCGTCCACGATGCGCCACAGGCCTAATGGATTCGCGTCTTTCAGTTCTTCCGGTAGCAGGCTGTCTGGGCAATTCTGATAGCTCACCGGGCGCAGGAACCGCTTGATGGCGTCAGGCCCCACGGAGGTGAACCGGCTATCGGTCGAGGCGGGGAACGGGCCGCCGTGCTGCATGGCATAGCACACTTCCACCCCGGTGGGAAAGCCGTTGAACAGCAAGCGGCCACATTTTTCCGTGAGCATATCCATCAGTTCGCGGTTGGATTCCAAGGTTTCGTCACCGGCCCATAACGTGGCCGTGAGTTGGCCATCGAGCTGCCGCACAACGGCCAGCAGCTCGTCATCCGTATGGTACGTGACCACGAGCCCAAAGGGGCCGAACACTTCATGCGCAAGCGACGGGCGGGCAGCAAGCTGACGGGCGGTTGTCGTGGCGATGACCGTATTCCCATGGGTGGCTGGCGATACTTCCATCGCTTCGGCGAGTACCGAAACGCCTTCCTGTTCCAATAGCGCGGCTTTGTTGCTGTGGTAGGAAACGGCAATGCCATCGTGGAGCATAGGGGCTGCAGCGGTATCGCCGGCATGGATTCGCAACGCATCCAGGAACGCGGGTAACGAAGGTTGATCCGGCACGAACAACAACCCCGGATTGGTACAGAACTGGCCGACACCGAGCGTGAGCGATGTGGCATATTGCTGGGCGATGGCCACAGCGTCCTGTTCCAGCTTGTCCGGGAACACGAATACCGGATTGACGCTGCCCATTTCGGCAAAAACGGGGATGGGCGCCGGCCGTTTGTTCGCCAAATCAAATAAGGCCTTGCCTCCGGCAAACGACCCGGTGAAGCCAACTGCTTTGATCGTGGGATGGGCAACCAGGTACTGGCCCGCTTCGATACCCGTTGCCGCGATGGCGGCAAACAACCCTTCCGGGCCACCTCCTTGACGGATGCCGTCCAGCACCGCCGAGGCCATGATGGCCGAAGTCTCGGGGTGTGCCGGATGGGTTTTGACCACCACCGCGCAGCCGGCGGCGATCGCCGAGGCGGTGTCGCCGCCGGCTGTGGAGAAGGCGAACGGGAAATTGCTGGCGCCGAAGACGGCCACCACGCCCAAACCCTGGCTTGTCTTTCGGATATCCGGTTTTGGCGGGGTACGCGTCGGATCGGCGGAGTCTATCCGTGGTTCGACCACGTGGGCCAGGGCATCCGCGTAGCTTCTCCACTGGAATACCGTCCGGGCTTTTTCGCCGACCAGGCGGGCTTCCGGCAGGTGGGTTTCGGCCTGGGCAGTAGCGATCAATTCAGGGCCGAGGGCTTCAATGGTGTCGGCAATCCGATGCATCATCGCCCTACGTTGGGCAACCGTTGAACGCTTGTAGGCCAGGTAAGCGCCCTGGGCCAAGGCTACGACTTCATCGATTTCCGTTATCGCGTTGTTTTTGCTCATTACAAAGGATCCGTTGCTGGAACTAACGGCAAAGTTAAGTAATCCGGCAATATGGGGCGTGTAGCGATGGCATCATCGATAATCTTTTGTACACGTTGCCGTTCTTCGCCCGCCAGCGGCAGGCGCGGAGCGCGAACGTGTTCGTTGCTCAACCCTTCAGCCGTTGCGGCCAGTTTGATGTATTGCACGAGCCTGGGGTGGATGTCCAGCTCAAGCAGGGGCATAAACCAGCGATAGATTGCCAACGCTTCGTCCAACTGGCCCGCTTTCGCCAATCGGTACACGGCTACGGTCTCCCGGGGGAAGGCATCGACCAATCCCGCCACGGAGCCGGTAGCGCCTACCAGCTGGCTTTCCAACGCAATGGTGTCTACGCCACCCAGGATCTTGAATCGGTCGCCGAACCGGTTGATCATCCGGGTGATGTTGGTGAGGTCGCGGGTCGATTCTTTCACCGCTTGGATGTTGGCCGACGATTCCAGCGCCGCAAACATATCCACGGTGATGTGGATGGCGTAGTCGACCGGATTGTTGTAGATCATGATGGGCAGACTCGTGGCATCGGCAATGGTTTGGAAGTATTGCACAACCTCCCTATCGGACGCCCGATAACGCATGGGGGGCAGTAGCATCAGCGCGTCGGCCCCCAGCCGTTCGGCTTCCTTGGCAAAGCCGATTGCATCGGCCGTGGCTTGCTCGGCGATGTTGATCACGATTGGAACGTGGCTTGGCACATGTTCCTTTGCGAATGTCAGCAATTCGAACTTCTCCTGGGCGCTCAACGTGCTTGCTTCGCCAAGCGATCCGGCAATGATCAGCCCGGAAACCCCCGCATCGATCTGTGCCAGGAAGTTTTTCTTGAACATGTCGAAATCTATCGCGCCCGAGGTTGTAAAAGGCGTCAAGAGGGCAGGATACACCCCATGCCAAAGTGCTTCTTTACTCATCTTTTCTCCAATAATGTGTTTTTAAGTGGGGCACAGCCCGCCGCTCGTTATGCGGGCGGTGATGTGGCTCCCGTTAATATGACAAGGGCAAAGATAGCGGGTGTAGTTAGGTTAGACCTCCCGGCAATTAATCAATACTGTGCATATTTTAACAAGTTCAGCTACTGTACATTCTGCAGGTACTTATAGAGGTACTCTTTTGGCGATAAACCGGCGACACTCTTGAATACCCGATTGAAATTGGTGATGCTGTTGAAGCCGCAGTTATACGCTACCGTCGAGATGCTGTCGTAATCGCCATTGGTCAGTTTTTTGCAGGCTTGGTTGATGCGCAGTTCGTTGAGGAACGACACGAAGGTAACGCCCGTATGCTTCTTGAAATAGCGACAGAAGGCCTGCGGGGTCAAATGTGCTTCCTCGGATACTTCTTCCAGGGTAAGCGCCTGCTGGTAATGTTGCAGGATGTAGTTATAGATGTTGCCCATGCGGATGCCTTCGCCTTCGGTGAGGTGTTCTTTGCCGAACGTGGAGAGGTGTTCGGGCTTGGGGTTCATGTTGCAGAACGTGCGTAACAGGAGCAGGAAATTGAGCACCTGATCCATACTGTTTGAATCCTTGAGTTGCAGGATGTGCTTGGATACGGTGGCGAAATGTGCTTTGGGTAACTTGAAACCACACCGGTAACTGTTCAGGAAACTGTTGAGCTGGCTCAGTTCCGGCAATTGGAGCAGGTTGGACAGCCGGCCGTTGGGGTCATAGAAAACGGAAATGGTATGCACGCTTTCCGATTCGGGCGCGTCGGCAGGTTGTTTGATGGCCTTGAAAACATGCGATTGATTTGGCGCAAGCAGGAAAATGTCGTTCTCCTTGAAGGCGTGCATGGAATTGTCCGCAATCAGCGTACCCCTGCCTTTGATGATCCAAATGAGCTGGGCTTCTTTATGGCGGTGCAGGTGCGGGTAGAATTGTGGAATGACATCTTCCTGTACAACCACACTCTTATCGGGCACGACCGGAATCGTAAATTGAAGCGCTTTCATAATTGCGTTGGGTTAGTTAAACTTCCCATAAATGTACGGATATTAACCTGATTCTTGCAAGATTTTGTTGAAAATTGTTAAAATATGGAGACAATCAGCTAAAAATGGTTCACCTTGGCGTGCGGTGTGCCGGGTTGCGGATTGGCTTAAATCAGGGCAGTAAAAGCTAATATTTGACTATGCGGATTGGCCCACGTTGCGCTATATTTGGCTTTAACTAACTTAACTGATAAGTTGATGCGGTCTCGCGTTGTAGAATCGGCTGGCCGTATGCCTTAAATAGTGCGTAACATATGCAACATAACGGATTCAAATCGTCATTGAGCCTCACCGACGCCACCATGCTGGTGGCCGGGAGCATGATCGGCTCGGGGATATTTATCGTAAGCGCAGACATTGCCCGCAATACCGGCAGCGCCGGGTGGCTGATGATGGTATGGCTGATCACCGGCTTTATGACGCTCACCGCCGCGTTGAGTTATGGCGAGTTGAGCGCGATGTTCCCCAAGGCAGGCGGGCAGTACATTTACCTGCGCGAAGCGTATAATCCGTTGGTGAGTTTCGTGTTTGGCTGGACGTTTTTCACGGTGATCCAAACCGCGACGATCGCGGCCGTGGGCGTGGCGTTTTCCAAGTTTACCGCCTACCTGATTCCGGCGCTGGACGAGGATGTGATCGTGGCCGATTTGGGATTTATGCGGATATCGTCTGCCCAATTGGTTTCCATCGTGGTGATCTTCGTACTTACGGTCATCAATACCCGCGGAGTGAACAGCGGTAAGGCGGTACAGACCACCATTACATTGGCGAAGATAGCCAGCTTGTTGGGCTTGATCCTTTTCGGTTTCCTGGCGTTTGACGCCGACGTGTGGCGTGCCAATTGGCTGGCTGGCGATGCGTGGAACCTCCAGCGACTGCATGCGGATGGCTCATTGGCGTCGTATACCGCGTTTGCGGCCTTGGGCGGCGTCGCCGCCGGGATGGTCGGTGCCATCTTCAGCAGCGATTCCTGGCATGCATCGGCCGCGGTGGCGGGCGAGATCAAGAACCCAAGCCGGAACGTTGGGTTGAGCCTGGCGCTGGGCACGGTGATCGTAACGGTGGTTTACCTGGCCACCAACCTGATGTATACCGGCGTGCTTACCATGGCCGAGATGGCGGGCTCGGCGAAAGATCGGGTGGCGATGACGGCCGCACAGGAGATTTTCGGCCCCGTGGGCATCACCATCATTGCGGTGATGATCATGGTATCGACCTTCGGGTGCAACAACGGGTTGATCATGGCGGGTGCGCGGGTGTACTACTCGATGGCGCAGGACGGATTGTTTTTTAAGCGGGTGGGTAGGCTCAACGCATTTGCCGTGCCGGGCACAGCGCTGTGGCTGCAGTGCCTCATCGCTTCGCTGTGGTGCCTGAGTGGAAAATACGGTGATTTACTCGATATGATTTCCGTGGTGGTGGTGGCCTTCTATGTGCTGTGCATCATCGGGATATTCCGGCTGCGGCGCTCCCGACCGGATGCCCCGCGGCCATACCGGGCTTTCGGGTATCCCGTTTTGCCGATGATCTATATCGCGATGGGCATCGCATTCATCGTGCTGATGATGGTGTACAAACCCCAATATACATGGCCCGGCGTGGTCATCGCAGCGTTGGGCGTACCGGTGTATTTCCTGATCCGACCGGCATCGAAGAACCAATAGTAAGAAAAATTCAATTGATGAGTAGCCTGATGAGAACACATTATCTAAGAGACATAGCAGTGGTCATGATGATTCAAACCGCAACCGCTTTCGCGCAAACCACCGACCCGGAACGTGCCTCGCTCTATGAGCAGGCAAGCGAGACCTCGGGCTTGGTGATTCAGTATGGCCACGATGTACGTGCCATCGACTATTTCTATGGCCCGATGATTTCCGGCGCCGGACGCTGGGCGCCGGCCGCAGCCATCGCCCCCGAACAGCGTGCCCGCCGACTGAAATTGGACAACGATTATCTGGCAACGCTGGCCAAGCGCGATTTTGATGCCATGAGCATCCACGGCCAGGTTGACTACGTGCTGTTGAAGCGGAAGATCGAGGCCAGCATCGCCAGCTTGAAAGAAGACGAAACGAAGTACCAGGCCATCATCGGGTATATCCCGTTCGCCGAAGCGATCTACCAGTTGGAGGCCAAGCGTCGCCGCGGCACATCCGTGGAGGGAGCCGATGTGGCCCAGTCGTTGCACGGGGCTTGGCAGGCATTGCAAAGGGCAAGCCAGGAGGTGTCTGAACGCGCGCAGCTCGATCAGCGAGAGGCCGACGTGGCAGCGCATGTGGTGGATGGCCTGAAGGCCCGGCTGAAAAGCGCGTTTGACTTTTACAACGGTTACGACCCGATGTTCACCTGGTGGGTGCCCGAGCCGTACAAGGTGCTCGATGAGGCATTAGAAAACTATGCGAAGCTGATCCGGTCGAAGAGCGATGCGAAGGTATTCGACGATGGCAGCGACATCGGTGGCCGACCCATCGGCCGGGAGGCGCTTATCCGCGAACTGCAAGCCGAGATGATTGCCTACACCCCCGACGAACTGTTGAAGCTGGCCGACCAGGAATTCGCTTGGTGCGAAGCCGAGTTGCTCAAGGCTTCCACCGAATTGGGATTCGGCAACGATTGGAAGGCGGCGCAGGAGCACGTGAAGAACAGCTATGTGCCCGTGGGCAAGCAGCCCGAACTGATCATTAAGCTGAACGATGACGCCATAAACTTCATCAATGCCCAAGGGTTGATGGACCTGCCGCCGCTGGCCGAGGAAACCTGGGGGATGATCATGATGACGCCCGAGCGGCAGCTGGTGAATCCCTTCTTTACCGGGGGTAGGGAAATCAGCGTATCCTATCCAACCAATTCGATGAGCCATGAGCAGAAGCTGATGAGCATGCGGGGGAACAACCCGTATTTCTCGCGGGGCACCGTACAGCACGAACTGGTACCGGGGCATCACCTCCAGTACTTCATGAACACGCGGTACAAGCCTTACCGCCGCGAAGCGTTCAATACGCCGTTCTGGACGGAGGGTTGGACACTCTACTGGGAGCTGTTGCTCTACGACAAAGGCTTTGCCAAGACGCCCGAAGAGCGCATCGGCATGCTGTTCTGGCGCATGCACCGTTGTGCACGGATTACGTTCTCGATCAAGTTCCACCTGGGCGAGTGGACGCCGCAGCAGTGTATCGACTACCTGGTAGACCGGGTAGGGCATGAACCAGCGAATGCCCATGGAGAGGTCAAACGGTCATTCGAAGCCAATTACGGCGCGTTGTACCAACTCGCCTACCTGGTGGGTGGCCTGCAGCTTTTCAGCATCAAGCAAGAACTGGTGGATACGGGCGAGATGACGTTCAAGCAATTTCACGATGCGGTGATCAAGGAAAATTACCTGCCCATGGAAATGCTGCGGGCTACGCTGACAAACCAGCAGCTTAATCGGGATTACGTGCCCAACTGGAAGTTCTATACCTTCAAGTAAACGGCGGTCGGCATGATGGGCAACTGGGCTTGGGTTAGGCGATATGTGGGCGCTTGGCTGCTCACGATAGCGGCGATAAGCGGTTATGGACAGCAGGATACCGTAACCTTTACCGTTGGCCTGCACGAAGGGGCTGCGCACCGATTCCGCATCGGGATGGAGGCGCGTCTACCGGCCGGACAGCGTTTCGTTGACTTCCGCATGCCCGTCTGGTCACCCGGCTATTATCAACTGATGGATTATGCGGACAACGTGAGCGACTTTGCCGCGCGGGATGCAGCCGGCGAGGCATTGGCCTGGGAGCGGTTGGCATCGGATACGTGGCGCGTCTTTCCCGGCCGCGCACAGGAGATTAAACTGGCCTACCGTGTATTGGCTGACAGGCCTTTCGTTGCTACCGCCTACATCGATTCAAACCGTGGATTTATCAAACCGGCGGCATTGTTCATGTACCGAGACGGCGAATTGGGCCTGCCTGCAAAGATGGTGCTGGATGCGCCCGATAGCTGGCCCGATGTCGCGACGGCGCTGGAGGAGCTGTCAGGCCGTGACCGGGTGTATGTGGCGCCCGATTTCGATACGCTGTACGACAGTCCATTGTTGGTCGGCAAACTGCGCGCACTCCCGGCTTTTGAGGTGGATGGGATCGCCCACCGGTTCATCGGGTATGGTATGGCGGCTTTCGATGAACGCCGGATGATGGATGATATCCGGAAGATCGTACAGGCTGCCAAGGAATTGATGGGTGAACTCCCATACAGACATTACACCTTCATCGGCCTCGGGGCCGGACAAGGCGGCATCGAACAAGGCAACTCGACGGCCATCAGTTTCACGGGCCAGGAAATGGATGGCCCCGGACGCTTGGGTACGCTCAGCTTCATCGCCCATGAATATTTCCACCTCTTTAACGTAAAGCGGATACGGCCGAGAGAGCTGGGTCCATTTGACTACAGCCAACCCAACCGGACCAACCTATTGTGGGTGGCCGAGGGGCTGACGGTTTACTACGAAAACGTGTTGCTGCGCCGCGCAGGCCTGATGACGGCCCGGCAGCTGCTGGACGACTGGGCGGGCTGGATGACCAACCTGGAAAACAACCCGGGCCGCTTCAAGCAAACCCTGGCCGAAGCCAGTTGGCAGACCTGGGAGGACGGGCCGTTCGGCAAACCCGGCGAGACCATATCCTATTACGTAAAGGGGCCGATCATCGGGATGCTGCTCGATATCGAGTTGCGTCACTTGACACAGCAAAAACGCTCGCTCGACGATGTGATGCGGACACTGTATGAGCGCTACGAAAAGGCGCAGCGGCGTGGCTTTAGCGAGGCGGAGGTCCGGACAGTCTGCGAAGAGTTGGCCGGGCAGTCGCTGGAACACATTTTCAAGTATATCGATACCACCGAGCCCATTGATTACAGCATGCATCTGGAAAAGGCGGGATTAACGTTACGATTTGCCGAGGGGACCGACGGGCGGCGTAGGGCCGAGCTCGCCATCCAGGAGCCGCTTTCGCCACGGCAACGGGCCTTGCTGGAAGGGCTATCCGGTTACCACGAATGGATTACGCATAAATGAACGAACTGATGACTACTAAGCGATTAAACCATCGCCGTTGCGTGCTATTGGCCGCAGGCTCACTTTTTTGGATCGGCACGCTCGCCCAGGGCACCGCGGAGGATTACCAGCGGGCGGCTACGTTCGGTGAACGAACGAAGGACAAGGTATTCCATGCGCCAAGCGGATTTACGTGGCTGGAGAAAGAGCCCCGGTTTTGGTACGTGAAGGCCACACCGGAGGGCAAGCGATTTGTGCTGGTGGATGCAGCGGCCAGGCAGAAGTCGGATGCCTTCGACCAGGACAGGCTGGCCAAAGCCTTGGCCTCGGCCAGTGGCAAAACCGTGAACGCGGCCGACCTGCCATTCAACAGCTTGGACTACAAGGCTGACGGCAAGCTCGAGGTTGTCGCCTTCGACGCCGTCTGGAGCGTGGACCTGGCTACCTATACGGTAACCGATACCGGCCGTAAGCCGGAGCCTTCGCGCTTCGGACGTCGCGGCGGTTATTGGGGCGATCCCGAGCGATCGGAAATGCGTGAGGTCCCTTCGCCGGATAGCAATTGGGTAGCCTACGTGAAAGACTACAACGTGTTCATCCGCCCCAAGGACAAGCCGGATGGCGCGATTCAACTGAGCCATGACGGTGCATTGGGCCAGCACTATGTGCCCATGATTGCCTGGTCGCCGGATTCGAGGAAGCTCGCGGTAAACAGGGTGCGGCCAAACACCCAACGCAAGATCTATTTCGTGGAGTCTTCGCCCGGCACGCAACTGCAACCCATCCTACAGGAACGCAACTACCTGAAGCCGGGCGACGCCCTGCCGCAGAGCCAGCCGGTGCTGTTCGTGATTGACACCCGACAGTCTTTTGCGGTAGACCCCGCGCTGATTGCGGAGCAGTATGGTTTGTCCCGATTGGAGTGGCGGGCCGATAGCCGGGCGTTTACCTTTGAGTATAACCGGCGGGGCCATCAACGCTACGAGGTGTTTTCGGTCGATGCCGCAAGCGGCCAGGTATCGGCCCTGATTACCGAGACCAGTCCCACCTTCATCGACTACAGCGGAAAGAAGTACCGGTATGACATCGCAGATGGAAAGGAAATCGTCTGGGCGTCGGAGCGCGACGGCTGGAATCACCTCTACCTGTATGATGGGCAGACCGGCCGGGTAAAGAACCGGATCACCCAAGGGGAGTGGGTGGTCCGCGAGGTGGTGCATGTCGATGAGGAAAAGCGGTGCGTGATCTTTTCGGGTAGTGGCCGTGAGCGGGGGCAGGATCCGTATTTCACGCAATACTACCGGGTGAACCTGGACGGCTCGGGCTTGGTGGCATTAACCGAGGGCGACGGCAATCACCGGGCAACTTTTTCGTCCGATTACGGGTTGCTGGTGGATACGTACTCACGGGTGGATAGGCCGCCGGTGGCCGTGCTCCGCAGTGCAGTGGACGGCAAGGAGATCCTTGAGCTGGAAAACGCGGACGCCGGCAAGCTCCTGGCAACGGGATGGACGTATCCGGAGGTCTTCCATGCGAAAGCCCGCGACGGTGTAACCGATATCTGGGGGGTGATCATCCGCCCATCCAATTTTGACCCGGCCAAAAGCTATCCGGTCATCGAAAATATCTATGCCGGCCCACAGGGGTCATTCGTACCAAAGAATTTCGGCACGCAGCAGGGCATGGCTGCGCTGGCCGAACTGGGATTTATCGTGGTGCAGATAGACGGCATGGGAACGTCCAACCGATCCAAGGCGTTTCACGATGTGTGCTGGAAGAACCTGAAGGATGCAGGTTTCCCCGATCGGATACGCTGGATGCAGGCCGCGGCAGCGAAATACCCTTACATGGACCTGAACCGCGTGGGGGTTTACGGCACATCGGCAGGCGGGCAGAATGCCGCTGGTGCGGTGCTGTTCCATCCGGAGTTTTATAAGGTGGCGGTATCGTCGTGTGGATGCCACGATAACCGCATGGATAAGCTGTGGTGGAACGAGCAATGGATGGGATATCCCATCGGCCCACAGTATGCCGAGAGCTCTAATGTCGTGAATGCGCACAAACTGCAGGGGAAGCTGATGCTGATCGTGGGCGAACTGGACGACAACGTGGATCCGGCGTCGACCATGCAGGTGGTGGATGCACTCATCAAAGCGCGAAAGGAGCATGAATTGGTCGTGGTACCGGGGCTCGGCCACGCTGCAGGCGGCGACTATGGCGAACGAAAACGACGCGATTTTTTCGTAAAACACCTCTTGGGAATTGTCCCGCCAGGATGGGATGGATATGCTTGGTAGCGGATCGGCCAAATTTGGATGGTTATCGGTTAAAATCTGATTAATATTGTATGAATATTTCTGTTACATTTGACCTGTATTAAATGTCAGTTTGACTTTTTTACAGCCAATTAGCCGGTTAAACTGAGGGTTGTTAGCGTTTGGATTGCAAGAGTTGGCTACGATCGGGATTATTTTTTTTACCAAATTATCTAAAAATGAAGAGTCAATACATGATGAACATTCGGTACCTATTGTTTCTGTGCTGGGCCTTGGGTAGCCACCCGCCGGTGCAGGCACAGGACCGGTCGGTAACGGGTATCGTGAAAGACCAGCGGGGTGAACCATTGGCTGGCGTAACCGTCAAAGAGAAGGGCGAGCCGAACACCGTGGTGACGAATGACAACGGCCGTTACGTGATCACGCCACGTGGGCCCAACAGGACGTTGATTTTCACGTATGTGGGGTTCCATCCGTTGGAGCGTGTTGTTCCGGGTGGCACGACGAGCATGGACATCACCCTGGAAGAGGATGCTTCAAGCTTGGATGAAGTGGTGGTGGTGGGGTATCAGGATATCCAGCGCCGAAAGATGACGGGTGCCGTTTCCACGGTGAAGGGGCGTGATTTTGAAAACACGCCATACGCCACGTTCGACCAGATGCTTCAAGGGCGCGTGGCGGGCCTGACCGTATTGAGTACGTCGGGCGAACCGGGCACCAACAACATCGTCAATATCCGTGGATCGAGCAACCTTGGACTGGCAGACAACCAGTTGCAGGCACCGCTTTACGTCATCGACGGCATCATCTACGACGTAAGCGACATCCAAGCTGCGTACGGGAATGCCAGCCCGCTGCAAGCGATCAACCCGAACGACATCGAATCCGTCGATATACTGAAGGATGCGTCGGCCGCTGCGATTTACGGTGCGCGTGCGGCAAACGGCGTGATCATCGTCAAAACCAAGCGCCCCATGACAGGCGTGCCCGAAGTGCGGGTAGCCGCCTACTCGGGTATTTCGAGCCGTCCTGCCATGAAACCCATCATGGTGGGCGCCGCCGACAGGCGGATGAAGATGGCACTGCTGTACGGAGCCGGCGAATACGACTGGTTCTACTCCGGCCAGATCCACCAGATGCTCACCGACAGCCTGAACCCAGCCTTTAACAACGCGACCGACTGGCAGGGGCTGTTCCTGCAGTCTGCCCCGATCACGAACGTGAACGTGAGCATCGGGGGGGCGATGGAGAAGTTCGTATACCGCATTTCGGCCCAACATTATTACGAAGAGGGCGTGATGATGGGATTCGCCAACCAGAGCCTGACGCCGCGGTTGATGCTGCAGGTAAACCCGATCAAGAACCTGCAATTCGAAACCAATGTCTTTGCCGGCTTCACCAAATCCAAGCACGGTTCCGGAGACGAACAGAAATATCCATTCAACACGTGGGGCTTCCCATCTTCGTTCTGGGAAATCGGCGACCTCGATCGGCAGATCTATACCGGCCGTTACGATGGCTTGCTCGACAACGACCGGGCCACAAGCATCAACGGTAACGTGGCCGGTACCATCCAGGAGCTGTTTGTCCCCGAACTGTCGCTGAGGTCGCAGTTTTCATTCAACGTGAACAACAACACGCGCGACCTTTACCGGCCGGTATTGCTCACCGGCAATTGGAACACCGCGCAGAACTGGGTGAACCAGAATCGGCGGTGGGAGTGGGAAAGTTACCTGAACTATGCCAAGACATTCGATGCTGGCCACACCGTAAGCGGGGTGCTGGGTTATGGGATGGAAAAGAATGTGGGCAATGTGTCGCAATTGCTTGGCAGGAGCCTGAACAACGAGGCCATCAAAACCGTCGCGGGCATCGGCTCCGGACCGAACCTCTACGGCCGATCCACGATAGCCGAGCGTGCGCGTATGTCTGTTTTCGGACGGCTGGGATACGATTATAAAAACCGTTACCTCATATCGGGCAGTTACCGGATGGATGCCTCATCCCGGTACAGCGCCGACAACCGCTGGGGGGTATTCCCGTCGATTTCGGCGGGATGGGCAATCAGCGAGGAAGATTTTTTCAAGGAGTGGGGCGATTTCGTGACGTTTTTCAAGATCAGGGGCAGTTACGGCCTCACCGGCCGTGATCCGGGTTCGGAATACGCACATTTTACCATGCTTTCCTATGACGCCACCTACAATGGCTCGGTCTTGGACAATGGGGTGGCCGGCTACCAGCCAGCCTCGCTGGGCATGCCTGCGGTGAGTAACCAACCTACCTACAACGGTACGACCGTGGCTTACGCGAACTACAACGCCCCCGCCACCTCGGCAAGCATCAAGTGGGAAAGTTCGCCGCAGCTGAATGTCGGTTTCGACCTGAACATGCTGAACGACCGCATCGAAGTGAACGCGGATTTCTATGTTCGCAATTCGGTGAATCTCGTCTATGGCCTGCAGATGCCCGTGACGTCGGGGTACGGCACGATCGAGAACAACTTCATCAATCTGCGGAACTCGGGTGTCGAACTTACGATCAATTCACGGAACATGGGGCCGAGATCGGCTTTCCAATGGAACACGAACTTCAACATTTCCTACAACCGGAATTACGTGACGCGACTGCCGTATGGTGGCCGTGAAATCAAGGTGGGGCCACCGTGGATGGAACGCGCGCTGAATGTAGGCCAACCGCTGTATCCATTCAAGATCTGGCAGGTCGAAGGCGTGTACTCCACCGATGCCGATGTCCCGATCAATCCCTTGACCGGCGACCGCATCCGGCATGGATCCGCCACGGGCAACCAGTACCGGGCCGGCGATCCCCGGCGGCTGGACATGAATGGAGATTACATCATCGATGATAACGATAAGTTGGATATGGGTAATCCCAACCCCGATTTCGTGGGCGGGATGACGCATACGCTTTCCTACAAAAACTGGTCGCTTACGGCGTTGACGACCTTCGTTTTTGGACGCACGTTATGGAACGGATACTTGTCCGATCGCTTGCAGGACGCGGGGTCTGCCTTACTGTACAGCACGTGGGGAACCAACTCGGCCATATCGGGCGATTTTGACCTGGCCGACTTCTGGAGGCAGCCCGGAGACATTGCGAGGTTCCCGACGTTGTTCAGGAATACGGTCGACAATTGGCACATCGCCAACAGTACCTTCGTGGAGGATGCCAGCTTCATCCGCCTGAAGAACGTGCGCGCGGGCTACAACGTCCCGACCGGTTTCGCCAAGCGGTTGGGCTTGCGTTCGCTGCGGCTCTATGCCGTGCTAGACAACATCGCGATCATATCGTGGTCGTCGGTACCCGATCCCGAAGCGGTGGATCCAAACGGTTACTCCGGTGGCAATGGCTACCCGATACCCAAGAAGTGGACCTTTGGTTTAGATTTCAATCTATAGTAACGATAGCGCAATGAAAACGAACTACATATACATATTCCTGCTAAGTGCGTTGATAGCCGTATCCTCATGCACGGATTTTTTGGACTTGGAACCCCAAAGCGCGTTGACGGATGAAAATTTCTGGAAGACCCAAAGCGACGTGGACGCTGCCGTTGCCGGTACCTACGCCTTGATAAGAACGGCGTTTAACAGTGCCAACGGAATCGCCTTCTATGCCTACGGCGACCTGCCGTCTGACGAGTTCAGCGCGGCGAATGTCTATCCATTCAGCCAAGTGCTGAATGGACAATGGAACCTGGCCGTTGGCTCGGCCGATGTAGGTAACCCGATGTACCAATTAAGGCGCTATGATTCGTTCTATCGGGTGATCGATCAAGCCAATCGGGTAATTGACCGCATTCCAGCTATGGACGCGTCGGTATTCAGCAGCGCGGCGAGGCGGAATTTCCTGTTGGGGGAAGCCTATTTCCTGCGTGCCTTCATGTATTTCTACATGGGGCGCGTGTGGGGCGGGGTACCCATCATCACCGATGCGGTGAAGCCCCTGTATGCAGAGAACCATCCCGCGGCCACCCCGGAAGCGGTGCTGGCCCAAAGTGCGAGCGACCTGGCGGAGGCAAAAAGACTGCTGGGCTGGAACAACGCGACTTCGGCCGATTTGGGCGTGCGGGCAAACAAGGGGGCCGTATTTGCGTTGGAGGCCCATTTGCAGGCGTGGAAAGGCGCGTATAGCGAGGCTGCGGCTGCTGCCGATTCGGTAATCCTGAGTGATATGTATACGTATGTGTCGCGAGACAGCCTGGTGTACCGCAACATCTTCCAAGGCAATTCTTCCGAAGGGATTTTCGAGATTTCCCAGAATGCGACCAACGAGGGTACACGCACCGGAATCGGAAACATGACCTTGGTTGCCCCCTACAACCGGTTAACCAGTGTAGGCTTGGTCATACCGCCGGCCCGTATCCGGACGCTGTATGCCAATCCCGATGACAAACGGCTCAAATTTGCATTCGACACCACGCTCAATACCAGCTACGTCATTTGCAGCAAATACGCCAACCTCACTTTCAGCGACGCAACCAACAACGCCGTGCCGATCTACAAGAACAACATCGTGGTGTTCCGCTATTCGGATATCAAGCTCCTGCGGGCCGAAGCATTGGCCGCGACAGGGAATGCAACCGAAGCCACGGAAATCCTGAACCAGGTGCGGATGCATGCAGGCTTGCCGGCGTGGAATGGCGAAGGGACATTGATCAAGGCGATCTTTGATGAACGGGCCCGTGAATTGTTCCTGGAAGGCCATCGCTACTACGACATGGTACGGCTGTTCAAGCACTTCGGTGTGTTCGAATTCCCGGCCGTGAAGATGACCTCGATGCAGTTCAATGCGGGTAAGTATTATTGGCCATTCGATCCGAGTATGCTCAATCAGAACCCGTTATTGAACCAGACCCCGTATTGGGCCACGGTAAATTTATAAACAGTTAAATCGATTGATATGAAAGCCATATATATGTTCGGTATCGGGATGCTGCTTGCGGCATCGGGGTGCCAGAAGGCGTCCTACCTCACGGATGACGGCGTGCACCAGGCCGAAGTGAGCAAAAGTACGTACGAATACCTCGCCTCGCATCCGCATCGCATGTTCGATAGCCTCCTGATGATCATCGACCACCTGGGGCTGCGCGAGGAGATCAACAACGCGAAGACGTTCTGGGCACCATCCGACTACTCCGTATCCCGTTATTTCAAAGTTAAACGCGATTCGGTACGCAACATCGATGAAAACGCCAACTATGCCTTCGCCGACTTCATGCAGGAGCTGGAGCCGGATCTGATCAGGATGTACATCAACACCGACGGTTCGCACTGGTTGGGAACGGCAAAGAATGCCTACACGTTCATTGAAAATACCGCCCAGGTCGAAGGTTTTGCCTACCAACGGGTACTCCAACCGCGTGGGCAGTGGACCTACCAGGATATATACCTGCTCTTTATGGTGAAAGTGCGGGGGGAACCCGATCAGGTTGGCCCGGATGGGAACGTGCGGGTGGATCGGAACGACGTGCCCGATGCACGGATCCTGTGCCAAACGTCCGGTATCAAGACGGCTTCGGGTACGACATTGAACGTGCTGAACAATACGCATAATTTTATCCTCGACTTCATCGCCGTTACCGAAACGGGGCCGCTCATCGAGGATTTGCCAAACGGCATCCGGTTTACCTATGATGTCGCGTTCAACGCGGCAAGCGCGTATTCCGGTACGTCGGTGGTAGCCCAGACCGGTTGGATCGCGGAGACCTTCAAGTTGCAGGTGGAAGAACTGACCTCGCTGCTCGGCAGTTCGATCGTCTTCTACGCCATCGAGCCCGACGGCAGCCTCTCCAGCAACTACACTGCCGTGGCACCGGGCCATTGGTTCGATGGTACGGGCCGGGTCGTGGCGTGGGGCAACGATGCCCGCCTCTATTCCGAGTACAACGGTTCGACGTTCACGTTCACCATCGGGCAATTCCCGGATCGGTTGGCATCCGGCGACAAATACAGGCTGCGGCAGGCCATGGTGTATACCAATCGCAATGCCCAGCAGATCCGCGCCGAATTTGTGTTTAATATAACGATTAACTAAGGTTTAAATCCGAATACGATGAATTGGAGAAATTTATGGCGGTTGGCCCTGGTATCACTGGTCGTGGCACAGGGATGCAAACCCGAACAGATCGGTTTTTTGAATGATAGCCTGCGCTATAACATCGCCGAGTTGCAGGTCATGCAGGGGATGGCCGCCAGTACGCCGCCGTTGATCGCCAACGGCAGCTCCACCCCGATGACCGTGGAATTGCTCGAAGTCCGCAATAAGAACACGGGTGCGGTTGTGACCGAGTTTTTGGATACCCACGACTTCCACGTCTTTCTGGCGCAAGTGGGGGCAGATGACAATACCTTGGAGCAACTGAATGCCAAGATCGGACCGGATTCGGCACCGGCCTTATCGGTGAACGACATCGGCGGCAAGGTGACCATCACGCCGGCTACGCAGCACGTGCCGCCGGGATTGTACACCCTGGACCTGCAGGTGACGAATATTTCGGGAACCAAGGTGTACAAGGAGGCGTTGGACATCAACCTGCTTCCCATCAAGCCCGACTCGGTATTTGCCTCGGCCACCAACACCACGCCCATGCTAGCGGAAAGCCCGGCCACCGAATTGCGCGATTTCCGCGTAACGACGGAATACCGGGCCACGCCCGAAAACCGGATCATCTATGTGTGGGAAGACCGGGACGGAAAGCGCTTCAATCCGAAGAAAGGCGAGGTGATCCGTCGTGCCGCGCTGCCGAGTTTCGCGGATTGGTCGCCCTACTACCCTGAAGTGCTCACCGATACGTCGATCGTATACGAATACCCATTCTTCAAAGGCATGACGTATCCGCTGAAAAGCATCGCGCGGGTGGGCACGACCGAATTCAATGCGGGCCCGATATCCCATTACCGGATTCCGGCAATGCTAAACAGCATGCCCGTAAACAGCATCGCCTTGAACATCAATACGTCCACGACGACCCGGTTTTACCAGCCGGGTACGCACGTGGTGCGCTTCAAATTGACGAACGTGGCATGGGGGCTAAGGCAGGAAACCGTTGTATTGGACGTGAAGTTGCCCGAAGGTGCCGGCTACGCGGCTACCGAGGTCAAGCTCGATTCATTGGGCTTATCCCGGATATTGGGGGCTCCAGCGGGCAGTATTTCAGCGCATCTGGCGAACCAACGGGCCACTTTTTCTGGGGTGGCGCCAGATGGTTCGCTGAATCACAACAGTACCGCTGCCCATCCGGGCCATTGGTTTGGTGCCGATGGCAGTATCGTGAATTGGGGGACGGATGCGCGGTTGTATTGCGAATTTAAGCCGGCAAACCTGGCATTCAATATTGGTCAATTCCCGGATCGGAATTTCGCGGGCGATAATTTCGTGGTGCGCCAATCCTTGATTTATCGGGGTTCTGGCGATGCCGTACAGGTGTTCTTTGTCTTTAACATCACCGTGGAATAATGCTTGCCGTGATGCTGGCAAGGCCGCTGGCATCACGTTTTTTATACGAAATACAATGATGGGTATGGGAAGGCCGGTTAGGATCTTGCTGCTTTTTTTGTCGGGAATCGCCTTGTCGTGGTCGGTATCCTGTAAAAAGCCGGGCATCACGGAGAAGGAAGAAGAACCGGTGGCGGATACGCTCACGATCTATATGCCCAATGAGTTTGCCGACATGGACTTCAACGACGCCGCCAGCACCTGGTGCCACCAACGGAGTCGGCATTCGGAACATTTCGTCGTTTTTTGGGGCGCTGGATATGGCAGCAACGACCCCAATGCGGAAGCGGTGCCGGCGACCCATCGGGTGGATATCGATGACCTGCTCGAGAAGGCCGAGGCGTTTTATGAACTGAACGTGGGCACCCTCCGATTTGCCGAGCGTGGTAAAGGCTTATCCAAACTCGATCGGTACAAGATGATGATTTTCCTGCATCATACCACCGAGTGGATGGCGTACGGCGGTGGGTACGATGACGTGATCGGCGCGCTATGGATCAGCCCGAACACTGCGCAGCCCGTAGGGCCTACCATCGCTCACGAGATCGGGCACAGCTTTCAGTATCAGGTGCGCTGTGATTTGGGGGCTTCGCACGGATTCCGTTACGGATTCGGTGGCAATGGCGGTAATGGGTTCTGGGAACAGACGGCCCAGTGGCAGGCACACCGGTATTATCCGGATGAGAATTTTGGATCGCACCATTTCTCGGTATACGCCCAGCATTACCACCGGCATCAGCTCCATGAATGGTATCGGTATGCCAATTATTTCATCCATCATTACTGGGCCGACCGGCATGGACTCGACATCGTCGGCCGTATCTGGCGTGAAGCGCAACAGCCCGAAGATCCGATCCAGGCTTACAGGCGCATAACGGGAATCACCGACGAACAACTCAATGACGAGGTTTATGACATGGCGGCGAAGTTCACCACATGGGACATCGATGCGCTGCGGGCGTTGGGACGCGATCACGTCGGTACCTTGGCTTACGGATTCGATGCACGGGCGGACGGAAGTTTACGCGTTACCCGCGCCCGCGTTCCGGGTACGACGGGCTACAACGTAATCCCGCTCGACGTTCCGGCCGCCAACACCGAAGTGTCGGTCGATTTCACGGGTTTGGTCGACGATGCGGATTTCAATCCGATTGCCGATCCCACGCGGGCAGGCTGGCGCTACGGCTACGTGGCCTTGCTCGACAACGGTACACGGGTGTATGGCGATCGGCACAGTGGCACGACCGCAACGGCCCGCTTCACGGTGCCGCAAACGACCAGCCGCCTCTGGTTTGTCGTTACCGGCGCGCCCAAAACCTATGCATCGCATGCATGGGACGAGGAAGAAAGCAATGACGAACAGTGGCCGTATCGCATCAAGGTGCACAACACCGATGTGGCCGGCTACCTGACGTTTGATGAAGATGACGAACCGCAGGACATCACGTTTACCTACGACATCCGGTTCCCGTTCGACGCCTCGGCGTATGCCGGCGCCACGGTGCGCGTAGACCAAGGGCAATTGGGCAACGCATTTGTGTTGCAACCGAGCCAGATTGCCGGTCTGTTGGGCAGCCGTATCGGCTTCTATGGGGTGGAGCCCAATGGTCGCTTGAACGCCACGACCACGGCCAATGGATACGGCCATTGGTATGATGCAAATGGGAACGTGACCAACTGGGGGCCTGACGCGCGCGTATATTCGGAATTCAATGAAGCTGCCGGGGTGTTTACCATTGGCCAGTACCCCGGACAAACGACCGTTGGAACCACCTATGTGATCAAGCAGGCCTTGGTTTATGAGGTTGTATCCGGGTTGACGGTACAGGCTACGTTTGTGTTTAATGTGACCATTGAATAGTCACGTGTTCGTGCCCGATTTTGATGCAGTAACTTGGTTTTATTTGGTGTATATTTAGCTAGAACGGATTCGTGTAATGACGAGAATAGACAATGGATGCTTGCAGGTCGTGCTGGCCGCTATGCTACTGGCCGCTGGTACGGCTACGGCCCGTGCGCAGGGCGACCAGATACTGGACGGGATCGGTGAGACCGGAATGGTTGCCCGCTACGTGTTTGACGGCGATGTGAAAGACTGGTCGCGGAATAACCTGCACGCTACATTCCACGGCGGAGAAGCGGGGTTCGTCGCCGATGAGCGATTCGGGAAGGTGCTTTCGCTTTCGGGTAAGGCTTCCGATTTCGTGAGCCTGCCCGGAGACGCGTTGGCCGGCATCGAATCACTGAGTATTTCCGGATGGGTTTACCTGCGGTCGGAGCAGCCCGACCAGTATTTATTCGATTTCGGGACGGACGCATCCCGCCGTTTTGCCGTGGCTCCTACCGGGACAACCGTCGGCGAAGGTTACCGGGCATCGCTGGTGTCGGGAGCAGCCGGCGTGAAGGATGCCGTCGCCGCGGCTATAACAGCGAACAAGTGGGTTCACCTGGCCATCGTCTTCGACGTCGCTTCCAAATCGCTCACGACCTATGCCGATAGCAAGCCGGTGGGCGAGGCGAAAGACGTCTCGCTCGAACTTGGCGCGTTGTTCGGCCAGCCATCGGGCGAAAAGAACCGCCTCTACATCGGTAGGTCGCTCTTGCCGCGAACCCCCAACCTGGATGCGCTGA
The DNA here is from genome assembly GCA_037190485.1 of Parapedobacter sp. GTDB lineage: Bacteria > Bacteroidota > Bacteroidia > Sphingobacteriales > Sphingobacteriaceae > Parapedobacter. The sequence goes on along the minus strand of JBBCJB010000010.1, from coordinate 52,147 downwards.
TCCGCGATTTCCGTGTGTACCGCGTGGCCCTGAGTGCCAAGCAGGTCGCAGGGATTTACTACAATTCGCTGCGAGGCACCCGCGAGAACCAGGCCACCATGGGGAAGCCCGAGGATGATCTTCCTGAGTTTCCCATCACCAGGGAGCAGCTTTACAACGCGTACCTGATCGGGGTATCCGACGTAGAGGTGCAGACAGCGATCGGCGAATTGCCCCGATTGCCCAGCTACGTGCAAGGCACCTACAGGGATGGCATCAAGGGCCCCAAAGTACGGGTGCTATGGCCTTCGTCAACCGACAATGGCACGGTGCTCGAAGCCGGGCGCTACACGGTGACGGGGCACGTGCCGGGAACGGATTTGCAGCCCAAGGCCGTGGTCAACGTAAACGGCGGTGCCCCGTCGACGACGCCAGGCTTGAAACTGGAAGCATTCGATCTGGCCCAGGTCTCGTTGGAAACCGACGGGCAGGCACGGCCAACCAAATTCATCGAAAACAGGGATAAGTTTATCACCGCACTGGCCAACACCGACCCCGATGCGTTCCTCTACATGTTCCGCCATGCGTTTGGCCAGGCGCAACCCGAAGGGGCCAAACCCCTGGGCGTATGGGATAGCCAGGATACCAAACTACGCGGGCACGCTACCGGGCATTACCTCACGGCCATCGCCCAGGCGTACGCCAGTACGGGACATGATCCGTCATTTCAAGCCAATTTCCGCGAAAAAATGGTGTATATGGTGAGTAGCCTATATGAATTGTCGCAGTTGGCTGGCAAGGCGAAGGAGGTGGGCGGGCCGTTCGTGTCCGATCCGACAGCGGTGCCACATGGCCCTGGAAAGTCGGCTTACGATTCGGACCTGAGTGAAGCGGGCATCCGAACCGATTATTGGAATTGGGGCGTGGGATTCATCAGCGCCTATCCGCCGGATCAGTTTATCATGCTCGAACACGGTGCCACCTATGGGGGCCAAAAAAACCAGGTATGGGCACCGTATTACACCCTGCATAAAATCCTGGCGGGCCTGATGGATATCCATGAAGTGAGCGGCAACCGGCAGGCGCTTGATATCGCTATCGGAATGAGCGACTGGGTGCATGCGCGCCTGAGCCAGTTGCCTGCGGAGACGCTGATCAAGATGTGGAATACGTACATCGCCGGCGAGTTTGGGGGCATGAACGAAGCGATGGCCCGCCTGTACCGCCTCACCAACGACCCGAATTACCTGGAAACGGCGAAATTATTCGACAACATCCGGATGTTCTTCGGTGATGCCGAGCGCTCGCACGGGTTGGCCAAAAATGTGGATACGTTCCGTGGTTTGCATGCCAACCAACATATTCCACAGGTGGTGGGGAGCATCGAGATGTATCGTGTATCCGATAAGCCGGAATATTACAAGGTGGCCGATAACTTTTGGTATAAGGCCGTGAACGACTACATGTATAGTATCGGTGGCGTTGCCGGGGCGCGCAATCCGGCCAACGCGGAGTGTTTCATCAGCGAGCCGGCCACGCTCTATGAAAACGGCTTCTCCGCAGGCGGACAGAATGAGACCTGTGCCACCTACAATATGCTGAAACTGACCGGTAACCTGTTCCGCTTCGATCAACGGGCCGAGTTGATGGATTATTACGAACGTGCGCTGTACAACCACATCCTGGCTTCGGTCGCCGAGGACAGCCCAGCGAATACCTACCATGTGCCGCTCAGGCCCGGATCCATCAAGCAATTCGGAAACCCGCACATGACCGGTTTTACCTGTTGCAACGGTACGGCCATTGAGAGCAGCACCAAATTGCAAAGCGCCATTTACTTCAAAAGTGCGGATAACGAGTCGCTTTATGTGAACCTGTATATTCCCTCTGTCGTGCATTGGATCGAACGCCAGGTGACTGTGGAGCAGAAGACCAGTTTTCCGAACGAAGACCATACGCGCCTGACGATTCGGGGCAACGGCACGTTTGCTATCCATGTCCGTGTGCCGGCATGGGCTACAAACGGGTTCTCGGTAGCGATCAACGGCGAAGCACAGCCGGTGCAGGCCGAGCCAGGCAGCTACCTGGAGCTAAGCCGCAACTGGAAGGATGGCGACGTCATCACCTTGAAAATGCCGTTCCGATTCCACTTGGATCCGGTGATGGATCAGCAGAATATCGCCAGCCTGTTTTACGGGCCGATCCTGCTGGCAGCGCAGGAGCCCGAAGCGAGAAAGGAATGGCGCAAAGTAACCTTGCACGCCGAGGATATCGGCAAGTCTATCAAGGGCAACCCCGAGCAACTGGAATTCACGATCGATGGGGTGGTGTTCAAACCATTTTATGAGACGTATGGCCGGCATTCGGTGTACCTGGATGTGACCTTGAAGTAGTTGCCGGAATATCCCCAGCCGATCGTCATGGAAAAAGCCCCGTATCCTGCTGGATACGGGGTTTGTTGTAGTTAGTTGTCCTGAAGCCGGACGACATGAGAATTCGGCTGGTTTGGAATGACGAACTGGCCCTGTTGGTTTTTGGTCGCGCCCAGGATCGCGGGGGAGTGGGCCGATCGGCCAGCGGATTGCGCGATGCGCACCAACGTATTGGGTGTGTGCGGATCGGCCGCCGCCAGGGTTAGCCGTACTTCGCCGGTTTTTTCGTGGTAGGCAACCTGTTCGATCCGGCCGGCATCGGCTTGGATGTACAGGCCCAGCGGTGCCAAGTAGACATTGCTTTGTGCGGCGGTGGTAACCTGCGTCTGGATCCAACGGCCTTTTTGGGTCAGGTTGCCGCTGAAGGCCAGCCAACCGAATTCGGGATGGTTGGCGATGTAGGTGCCCGCGTTGACGGCGTATCCATAAAAACCGCAACCGTAGTCGCCAGCATAACCATCGATCGCTAACGTGGAGGGATAGGAATGGAACGCAGCTGGCCCGAAGCCGTCTTCGGTGATGTTGGCCAGTGCACCCATGGCACCCGCATGGCCCACGCGTAATAGATAGAAGTCGTCCGGATGATCGCGGTAGTGGGTAAGCACGGGGATGGCGTTGAGTGCCGAGCCGTAGTGGTGCAGCTGGCGCTCGATGCGGGAGAGTTTACCGCCGTAGACGAAGTCCCAATAACGGCGGGCACTTCCGTTGTAACCCCAATGGGGTACCGTAGGCATGTAGGCCAGAATGGCATTGAGCGTGACCGTCGCTTTTTCTTCCATATCGAAGTACCGCGACCACAGGTAAACCTCTTCCTGCCCGGTCGAGTCCCAGGGCATTTCGCTGCCGAACGGGTAAGCCTGTTCTTTCCAGCGATCGGCACGCCGTTTCATCGCGGCTTCCAGTTGGTTGGCTAGCGCGGTGAGCCCCTCGTGCTTGAGGTCGTTAAGTACCAGCAGGAAGATCGAGCCTTCCATCAAGCCGAAGCGCGTGTAGTAGGGCGCATGTTCCATCATCGCCATCGTGGTGTGGAAGGCGTTTTCGAGCGATTGCCGCCAAGGGATATCGTCGGTGTACCCGACATGGTAACGCGACAGCCGGTACAATGTCCAGTAGGCGGCAACCACATGCGGATAGTTGTAGGAGCGGCCGGGATTGTCGGCTTCTTTCCGTGGCCACGCCGTCCAGCCGCCAAAACGTATCGTATCCACGTAGGTGCCTTTCGGCATGGAATCCGGCTCGTAATAGAACAGGCTCTTTTTGACCGCATACTTCAACGGGCCTTCGTCATATTGGATGCCTCCCCACAGCGTTTCATGGACGAATCGTTTGAGCTTCTCAACTTCCACCTTTTCGGGACGCAATACCTGCTTCATGATCGCGGCGAGCCAGCTTCCGGCCCCGGCTTCGTCGCTCAACCCCACAAACCAGGCCCGTGATTCCTGGGTGAGCAGGCGCTTGACGTCGTAATCGTAGTTGATGACGGACGGGGCACGTCCAAACGGGTCATCGGCATCGTCGTACCATTGCGCCTTGGTGAGGAAGTCGCCCAACTTGTCTACCGTTTCGTGCTCGGGGCTGATCACCTTGTAGTTAATCGTCTGTACCAAACCGTCGGCATAGGTCACGGTCAACCGGGAGCGACCCCATTGATTACCGGAGATGGTGTAGGTTTCCCATCCGTGCTTGGTTTTCTTGCCGCGGTTGATGGTGAGTGATCCGGAAGGACTGGCCTCGATCGACTTGACGCTGCTGCCGTGGTTCAGGAACAGCTTTGCCGTGATGTCTTTTGGCACCACGTAACCCGGGATGCCCACCGCCACGGGCCGTTGCTGGCGGGCCAGCTCGGCTTCGATGCCGCGCACATCCGGGGCCAGCACGAATTTCAGCGCAATGTCCTTGCTTTCACCGGGAGCCAATATCGACGACGTAGGTGTATTCCATTGCTCGACGCCTTTCCATTCGGTTTCTGCATGGGCCTTGCTGTGAACCATCCATTCGTGAAAACCTTCAAACACGATGCCACGGGGCGTAGGGTCGTCGTTAAGCGGATTGTAGGCTTCAAACGGGGCATTTTCATGCGGAATGACCAGCAATACCGGGCCTTCGCCATGCAGCCTGTTGACCTGGAGGTAACCGGCGTCCATACCGATGTACGGATCAAAGAAGACATTGTCCGCATGGGCCTCATCCAGGTGCTTGCCTTCCAAAATGTTGTTGAAGACCAGCGGAATGCCCAATGATCCGATTTCGACTGCACGTTCCGATTTGTTCGTGAGCCGGAAACGGAGTATCAGGTGGCCGTCTGCCGTTTGCCACGAACGCGTCACCGCTAGCGGCACGTCGGCAGGGAGTGTAGCCGCCAGGTCGGCTGCAGCAAGGGTGTTGGCCGCTGGCGGTAATGGACTGACGGGTGCGCGCTTGGTCGCCGTGGAATACGCTTTCCAGTCGCCGGTCGATCCGTGTCGAACACGGAAGTTGATGTCCCCGAGGTGGTAGAGTCCGTCTTTGGCCCGTGTTTCGAGCCGTTCGTCGGGCGTATAGTCAAAAGACGGATCCGCAAGCGGGATAAGGCCGGCTGCGGTCTGCGAGGATTTGACCAATTTCAGCGTGAACGGCTCGACGACATGCGCATCGATACCGCTGGCTAATCCGAGTGTCTCTGGGCGGGCCGCGATCCGCTCCCAAGGCGACTGCGCGTGCACGGGGGAGGCGAGCGGGAGTAGTAAACCGACCGATAGGACGGCTTTTGCTATTCCGCTTGTTACTTGTTTTCTTCTCATTGTATACGTTAGCTTCTTTTTAACAAATGTAGTAACGACATTACATAACTCATAGGCAATATTTGCCGTTTACTACCCGTATCTTCACTCGTATCGATAGGTTCAATTGGTCGTACCCCGCAATAGGCTATTTTCAATAGTAAAAGTAGTGGAAAACTTCGGAAGTTGGGCATGGTCCCGGCATGTTAATTTTTAGTTTACATCGGCGAATATGTGGTTAGGCATGCAAGGGGTTGGCACCTACCTTTGCTTTATTAGATGTCTATTAGACATTTAGAGAGCCAACCTATAGGTTGGTTAGCATCGCTACCAGTGAAATGATAAAATGTCCAATTTATGAAAAAGTTACCCATCTGTCTTTTGTTATTTGGGGTGTTGTGCACCCAGTTAGCCATAGCGCAGTCGCCGATCGTGCTGCGGGGAAAAGTCTTGGATGAAACAGGTGATCCCGTTGCCGGTGTATCCATCAGCATCGGCAATGCGCAGGCAGCCACGTCATCCAACGCGTCGGGCGAATTTACCATCCAGTATACGTCGCCGGCTTCATTGCACCTATCGGCACTCGGCTATATCGCGCAGGAGGTGAACCTTACCGGCGAGACCACGATGACGCTGCGATTGGTGCCTACAAAGGAGACGCTCGATGAGGTGGTGGTAGTGGGCTACGGCACCCAGCGCCGGGGTGAGGTAACCAGTGCCATCGCCAGCGTCAAAGCTGACGATTTCGTGAAAGGTACCGTACGCGATGCCGCCCAATTGGTGCAGGGAAAGGTGGCGGGTCTCCGCATCACCACGCCCAGTGGCGACCCGAATGCCACCACGCAGATCAACCTGCGCGGCCTCAATTCCATCAATGGCTCCCAAAACCCGTTGGTATTGATCGATGGGGTGCCCGGAAACATCGCAACCGTGGCACCAGAAGACATCGAATCGATAGATGTCTTGAAAGACGGCTCCGCGGCCGCCATTTACGGTACGCGCGCAACCGGGGGTGTCGTATTGATCACGACGCGCAAGAACCGCAGCGCAGCGTCGCGTACCGCTATCGAATACAACAGCTATGCGAATGTGCAGGCGATTTTCCGGAAGCCCGAAATGATGGATGCGGCAGACTACAGGAACCTGATCGGCGAGGGGTATGACTACAAGGACCTTGGCGGCAATACCAACTGGGTGGATGAAGTGCTGCAGGATCCGGTAAGCCATAACCACAACCTTACCTTTTTCGGCGGTAGCTCACGGACCAACTATACGGGCTCGCTGAATTACCGCGGTTGGGAGGGAATCCTGCTCAAAACGGGCCAGGAAAGGCTTAACCTCAGGGCAGACCTCAATCACGATATGTTTGATGGTAAATTGCGCACCAATATCCAGGTCATCAACCAGAACCTCTCGGCCAAACAGGGGGGTGCCGGTGGTTGGGCTTGGCGGCAGGCGATGATCCGTAACCCGACGGATGAAATCAAGAACGCCGACGGCACCTGGAAGGAGGGAACGGCATACATGTATGACAATCCGCTGGGCATCATCCACGAGACGGTCAATGACCGGATTTACCGGGAAACCCGCTTCAGTGGCATGCTCGACTACCGGCCTATTGGCGACCTGAGCCTGAAAATGCTGGTGTCGCGCGTGGTCAACAGCAACCTGACGGGCAATTCGACCACATTCCAGCACGTGAATACGACCAAGAACAACCTCAATGGCACGGCGAATCGCTCAACGGCTTCCAATACGGAAGACCTGATGGAACTCACCGCGAACTATGACAAGCGCATGGGCGATCATCACCTGACGCTGCTTGGAGGCTATAGTTATCAGCACAATGTAGGTGAAACCTATAACATCTATAACTTCGATTTTCCGAACGACGATTACTCCTACAACAAGTTGCAGACCGGTGCGGCCCTGCGTCGTGGACAGGCAACCATGGAAAGTAACAAGGACATGTGGAAGCTGATCGGATTTTTCGGCCGGGTGAATTATGCGTGGAAGGAACGGTACATCGTGACGGCCAGCGTAAGGCGCGAGGGTTCGACCACATTTGGCGAGAACAACCGGTGGGGTACGTTCCCGGCGTTTTCGGCTGCCTGGAATTTGGGCCGGGAAGCGTTCATGCAGCCCGTTGCATTCGTATCCGACCTGAAGCTGCGTGCGGGGTTTGGGGTAACCGGCACCATTGCATCCGCGCCGTACATGTCGCAGACGAGCTATAATTTCAATTGGACCGAGGGGGCGTTCATCAATGGGAAATGGGTGCAGGGATTCGTGCCGGCGCGCAATTTCAACCCGGATCTGCGCTGGGAGAAAAAGGAGGAATGGAATGTTGGGCTTGAATTCGGATTGTTTGAAAACCGCCTCTCGGGTGCGTTGGATTACTATTCGCGCAACGTGAAAGACCTGCTGTATAATTTTGGGGTGCCCACCCCGCCGTTTCTCTACGGGAACATGATGCTGAATGCCGGACAGATGAAGAATACTGGTTTCGAGGCGTTGGTCAATGTCCGCGCGGTGGAGACAGACAACTTCAGGTGGAACTCGAACATTACGTTTTCGACGAATAAGAACGAATTGGTCAACATATCGAATGACAAATTCAATGTAACGACGGAGTATTTCGACTGGGGCCATACGGGAGAACCCATCCAGGTGACCACGCACCGGGTACGGGTGGGCGGACCCATAGGCCAGTTCTTCGTGCTGAAGAGCGTCGGGGTGGACGACAATGGCAAGTGGTTGGTGGAGAACAGGGAGGGCGAAACGATCCCGATTGCCGATGCGACGCCCGAAGACCGGCAGTATTATGGCAACGGTATACCCAAACATAACCTGGGTTGGAACAATACCGTTAACATCTACCGTTTTGACGTATCGGTGAACTTCCGTGGCGCTTTCGGCCATCAGTTGCTGAACATGCAGCGGCTCTATTATGAAAACCCCGTGAATAAAGCATACAACGTGCTGAAAACGGCGTACGATCCGGTATATGGCCAGCAGCTAAGGAATGATTTGGTCTATGTCTCGCACTACATCGAAGATGCCGATTACCTCAAACTGGATAACGTGACGATCGGGTACACATTCCAACCGAACGCCATCAAGGCCATAAACCACCTGCGGTTGTATGTGTCTGGCCTCAACCTCTACACGTTCACCGGGTATAAGGGCATCGACCCCGAAGCGGTGAACATGGGGGTGGTCGGCACCGAGAACTTTACCTTTTCACCGGGGATAGACCATCGCGACAAGTATCCGAATACCCGGACCTTCACATTCGGACTAAGCGTTACTTTCTAATGACTCGTTAATCTAGTTGATGTAATCATGAAAACGAAAATGGCAAAATCAGGAATAGTGGTGGTTTTATTGCTTGCGATAGGCTTCCAGTCATGTACCAACCTGGACGAAAAGGTGTACTCGGAGGTTTTGGAAAAGGATTTCAAGCCTGCGGAACGGGACCTGCCGTTTATCTTGGCGCCAATCTATGCGCCGTTCCGGAGAATGATGCTGGATTGGCAGGGCTACCTGGATTTGCAGGAGGAATCTGCGGATGCGATCATCACGCCCGTGAGGCCGAACGGCTGGGACGATGGGGGTACGTACCGACGGATGCACCAGCACACGTGGACATCGGAACAATATCAACCCTCCAAGTTGTGGACAGAGGCGTATTCGGTCATCAGCCGCGCCAACCGGGTGATCATGCAGATCGAAGACGGAAGCCTGCCCTTACCGGAGCAAGCCGGCCGGGATGCCATTGCTGAACTGCGCGCGGTGCGCGCCTTGGCATACTACCTGTTGATGGACAACCATGGCAACGTACCCATCGTAACGGACTATCGCGATGCCTCGTTGCCCGAACAGCGCACCCGGCGTGAGGTTTACGACTTTGTGTTGGCTGAGTTAGCCGAAATCATGCCGCAACTTTCGGAAGACGCGGCGCCCACATACGGACGGATGAACCGCTGGGCCGCGAAGGCATTGTTGGCGAAGGTCTACCTGAATGCCGAAGTGTATACGGGTACGCCGCAATGGAGTAAGGTCATCGACGAAGCGGACGACATCATTGACAGCCGAGCCTATATCCTGGATCCCAATTACGCGGACGTGTTTACGTTCAACAACGAGAATTCGCGCGAAATTATTTTTGCGGTACCCTACGATGCCGTATTCGGCATCGGAAACATCGTGCACATGAAGACATTGGATGGTGCGAGCCGGTTGGTGTACGCCATGTCCGCGGGGCCTTGGGGCGGCAACTGTGCCACCCCACAGTTCATCGATTCGTACGATCCGGAAGATGGCCGATTGGTTGATACCTGGATACAGGGCCCGCAGTACCATGCAACCACTGGACAGGAGGTGATAAACTATGGCAAGCACGTGGCTGGTATCGGTGGCGACGGTACATCTGCGCCGGAGAATTCGGGTTACCGCATTGGCAAGTACAAGATCAAGCAAGGGGCAACCAACCACCTCGACAATGATTTTCCCCTGTTCCGTTACGCCGACGTGCTGCTGATGAAGGCGGAGGCATTGCTGCGTACGGGCGACGCCAATGGGGCGGCCCTCCTGGTCACCGAGGTTCGGCAGCGTGCGTTTAGGAATAACCCGGAGAAAGCGACGGTTACGGGCGCGCAGCTCCGGGAGGGAAGCGGCTACAATTACGGTTGGCAGAACAAGGATGGGTCTGTGGATGCGGTAAGCGGCGGAGCGGATATTGAATTTGGCCGGTTCCTTGACGAACTGGGCTGGGAGTTCGCCGCGGAAGCACATCGTCGGCAAGACCTGATCCGGTTTGGCGTGTTCCAGAGCAAGACTTGGTTCAACCACCGCCCGCACGCAGCGGCGCAGACACGAACGCTGTTCCCCATTCCGTTTGCCGAACTGTCCAAAAACCCCAAGCTCTCGCAGAATGACGGTTATTGATCTAACAGGGTATGTTGTCCGTAAGGCAGTGCTGCCACCGCTGGAGCCGCTGCGGATGGAGTGTGTATTTGTGTCTGTTTGACATTAAACGGAAAAGAAACAGTTAGTTTTTGTGATAAAATAGGAGCGGTTGTACGTACGGATTCCCTATTTTTAGCCAATCAATTCGTTAATTAATTATGGCATTGAATGTTAGCTTAGGCGTAAGTACGTGGTTGTGGACATCCCCGTTCCGGGCTGAGGAAGCTGCGGCCCTTTTCCGGAAAATTGCGGAAATGGGATATGGTGCGGTGGAAATCGCCGTGGAAGACCCGCAATTGATCGATATACCGGCCATCAAGGCCGCCTTGTCGGCAAATGCACTTGAAGTGATTATCTGCGGGGCCTTTGGCCCGAACAGGGACCTGACCAGCGACGACGAGCGCCTGCAACGGCAGGGGTTGCAGTATATCGACCAGTGCCTGGAGATTACCGCCGCGCTGGGTGCGCGTTTTTTTGCCGGTCCGATGTACTCGGCGGTGGGAAAGGCCCGGATGGTACCGCAAGCGCAACGGGCTATCGAATGGCAGCGGGCCGTGGCCAACCTGCGCTTGGTGTGTGAACGGGCAGCGAAAAAGGGCCTGCAAATCGCGTTGGAACCGCTGAACCGCTTCGAATCGGATTTGATCAACAACGTGGATGACGTACTTCGGCTCATCCATGAGATCGACCATCCCGCCGCGAAGATATGCCTGGATATGTTCCACATGAACATCGAAGAGCCCAATCCCGAGGCCGCCATACGGAAAGCCGGCGACAAACTGATCCATGTGCAGGTGTCCGAGAACTACCGGGGTACGCCCGGCACGGGCAATGCGAGTTGGGATGCCTACTACCAGGGGCTGGAGGCCGTCGGCTATACGGGTGTGGTGTCCATCGAAAGTTTTACGCCCGAAAACAAGGAGCTGGCCGGCGCGGTATGTATCTGGCGCAACCTGGCGGCAGACCAAGATACGTTTGGACGCGAAGGGCATGCATTTTTAAGCCAATGGATAAAAGGAAAGAAATGAATAAGATTACGAGCGTTTTACTGCTGCTGGTCGTGCCGTTGTTTTTCTTGGGCTGCAATACGCAAAAGCGGAGTGATGATGCACCGAGGCGGCTGGAACTGTTTTTTCTTGGTCACGCGAGCAAGCACCACGATTCGGAAGTGCTGGCCGGGATATTATCGCAGGAATACTTTCCCGACGGGATCAATATCACGTATTCGGTAGATCCCGAAGACTTGACGCGCCCCGACCTTCATCGCTTCGATGGCCTGGTGCTGTATGCCAACCACGACTCGATCAGCCCTGCGCAAGAAAAAGCATTATTGGACTACGTCGCTTCCGGCAAGGGCTTCATCCCCCTGCATTCGGCGTCGTATTGTTTCCGCAATTCGCCGGAGGTGGTGGCGCTGATCGGCGGACAATTCAGGAGCCACGGTGGCGAAGCGTTCTCGGCGGACATCGTAAAGCCCGATCATCCGGCGATGGACGGGGTGGAGCCGTTCGAGACCGAGTGGGATGAGACCTACGTGCACGACAAGCTAGCCGACGATATCCTGGTGTTGATGGAACGGGTGGATAGCACCCACCGTGAACCCTATACATGGGTGAAGGAGTATGGCAAAGGCCGTGTGTTCTATACCGCATTTGGCCACGATGAACGCACATTCCGGAATCCAGGCTTCCTACAGCTCGTGAAAAGCGGCATCCGATGGGCCGTCGGTGAGCAGGCCGTGAAGCGGATGGATGCGTATGCCGTGGCACAGCCCACCTACCAGGAAGGCCGTATGCCCAACTATGAGCGTCACGACCCGCCACCGCGGTATCAGCTTCCGCTCACGCCTGCGGCATCACAGACCCTGATCCAGGTGCCCGTCGGTTTCCGGCTCGAGCTGTTTGCCAGCGAGCCCGACATCAAAAAGCCCATTGCGATGGATTGGGATGAACGCGGACGGCTCTGGGTGGTGGAAACCGTCGATTACCCCAATACGGTACGTGATGACAAAGGGCAGGGCGACGATCGGATCACCATCTGCGAGGATACCGACGGTGACGGCAAGGCGGATAAGTTCACCGTATTTGCCGAAGGCCTGAACATCCCGACCGCTTTCACGTTTGCCAACGGGGGCATCGTCGTGGCCCAAGCGCCGCATTTCCTGTTCCTCAAAGACACCGATGGCGACGATAAAGCCGATGTGCGCGAAGTGCTGATAACCGGTTGGGGTACCTATGACACGCACGCGGGACCGTCTAACCTGCGCTACGGGTTGGACAATAAACTCTGGGGTACGGTCGGATACTCCGGTTTCGAAGGCAGCATCGGTGGGCAGCCGTTCAAGTTCGGTGCGGGTGTTTACAGGTTTGATACGGGTGCCAAACACTTCGAATTCCTGGGCAGCACCTCGAACAATACGTGGGGGCTTGGGTTTTCGGAGGATTTCGACGTGTTCATCTCCACCGCCAACAACGAGCATAGCGACTTTTTCGCCATTCCTGCACGCTACTATGAGCGCGCGAACCTTCGTGAGCGGGGTATCGAAAAGATCGACGGGCATTACAACATGCACGTGTTGACCAAGGCGCTTCGGCAGGTGGATGTACACGGCGGCTTTACGGCGGCTGCCGGCCACAGCCTGTACACGGCAAGGGCCTTCCCCAAAGACTATTGGAACCGCGTCGCCTTTATCAGCGAGCCTACCGGCCGCTTGGTGCACCGTCACGTACTGGAGCAGGTTGGGTCGGGTTTCAGGGAAAAGGGCGATGGCTGGAATGTCATCGCGAGTTCCGACAACTGGTTCGGCCCGGTGGAAGCGAAAGTGGGGCCCGACGGCGCGCTTTGGGTATTGGATTGGTATAACTTCATCATCCAGCACAATCCCACACCGGAAGGTTTTGACAATGGTGCGGGCAACGCCTACATCGATCCGTTGCGCGACAATACCAAAGGCCGTATCTACCGCCTGGTGCATGAGGAAGGAAGGCCTTCCAAATCGTATAAGTTGAACCGCGAACGGCCCGCTACGCTGGTGGACGCCTTGAAAAGCGACAACCAGTTCTGGAGGCTCACGGCCCAACGGCTGTTGGTGGAGACCGGCGCGACGAAGGCGGCCGCCGACCTGCACAAACTGATCCGTGATACCGACGTGGATGAGGTAAACGTAAATGGCGCGGCCATACACGCGCTTTGGACATTGCATGGGCTGGGGTTGCTGGATGGCGCCGATGATAAAAGCCTGGCCGTGGCCATTGAAGCCCTGGCCCATCCGGCCCCAGGCGTGCGCCGGGCGGCGATCCAAACCTTGCCGGTGAACAAGCCCGAGGCGATCCAACGGCTGCTCGCATCGGGTGCAATCCGCGATGCCGACCTGCGGGTGCGCTTGGCCGCATTCCTGGCCTTGGCCGATGCAGCCCCAACCGCCGAAATCGGAGAGGCGGTCTTCGAAGCGGTGCGGCAACCTGAACATGCAGCCGACAAATGGGTGTCGCACGCCCTGCTCATCGCAGGTGCCGTACACCGCCAGGCGTTTATGGCCACCTATCACCGGCAACTGGGCCATCCTGACCTGTCCAATACCGACGGATCGCTGGCCGAACGCATCTTTGCTGGAAAACGCATGACGGTACTCCCCTTGAGCACCGAACGCGGCGGCATGATCGGTGGGCGTCAGGTTCCCGACTTCGCCAACCAGGAAATCACCTTCGTGGCGGATATCAAGCGCCCCGAAATGCGCCGCATCCTGATGGAAGGCATCATCGTATCGCATGGAGACAAACAGCATGGCCACGTGCTGTACCTGAAAGATGGTCAGGTTCATTTCCAGGTGAATCAGGGCGGCAGGAAGGCCATCGTCCATTCGGTGGAACCGTTGCCGGAGGAATTCACGGTCAAGGCATCGCTGCTTTCCGGAGGACGGATGACCTTGTCCATCAACGGTAGGCAGGTGGCCGAAGGCAAAATAGCAGGCCTGTACGCGCAGGTGCCTGAAGGGTTCATACGGCTAGGGCACAACCGGCAACCGCGGTGGCCCGAAAATGCGCCACGCATCCCCAACGTGGGCGACTATCCGGAAGAATTCCATTTCACCGGCCAGTTGGAAAATGCCCGCCTTGTCGTCGTGAACACCGAGCAAATTGCCGAAGAGGCCGCATTGGTGGCAGATGAGTCAATCACCATCAAGGCGATCGTAGGCGAAATGAAATACGATGTGACCACCTTTACGGCCAAGGCCGGACAGACGCTGAAGATCGTCTTTGAGAATCCGGATCACATGCAGCACAATTTGCTGATCCTGAAACCGGGTTCGCTCGAAAAGGTGGGCGCCGCCGCCGACGCGCTGGCCAAACAGCCCAATGGGGTGGAATCGCAATACATCCCTGCCACGCCCGACGTGCTGTTCAGCACGCCACTGATCAATCCCGAAGAGCGCCATGAGCTGACCTTTAAGGTGCCGGATTCACCTGGCGATTATCCCTACGTCTGCACGTTTCCGGGCCATTGGCGCATCATGCATGGCGTGATGAAAGTAACGCGGTGATCCTACCAGAATTTGACATAGAGCGCAGCGAAGATAAGCAACGTGAACACGATCAGGACCAACACCGACGGTTCGACGTTGAATAGCTTGCGCTCGATGGCAAACGCCTTGGGATTGACCCTTGGGCCGAATAAGCTGATGGCAACCATCAGGACGACGGTGAAGCCGAAGGCCAATCCCATGCAGATGAGGAAGGGGATCTCGTACCGGCCAGCACTGTTGATGAACGCGGTGTAAAACCAGGTTTCTGGGCCGAATACCGCCGGGGCAAACTCGTTGAAAAATACCGAAAGGAAGAAGCCCGCCAGCAGGCCCGCGACGGCTGCCGTCCCGGTGGTGCGTTTCCAGAACATGCCCAACAGGAACATGGCCAGTACGCCCGGGCTGACGTAGCCGGTGTACTTCTGGATGAACGTGAAGCCACCGGCCCCACCGATACCCAGTACGTCTTCCCAGGTGAGCAGGAGCGCCATCAGCATCGACGCGACGATCGCCACCTTGCCGATGACGACCATGTTTTTCTCGGATGCCCCGCGATTGAGGTACTTCTTGTAGATGTCGAGGGTAAAAATGGTGGCGATACTATTCGCTTTGCCGGCCAGTGAGGCCACGATGGCGGCGGTGAGCGCAGCCAACGATAAGCCCTTCATGCCATCGGGCAGGAAGCTGAGGATAGCGGAATAGGCATTGTCCGCGTGGAAATTGCCGCCCGGTGCCATCTGTTGCTGCAGGGCCCCGTTTTTGTAAAGTACATAGGCCGCGATACCCGGTAGCATCACCACGATGGGCATCAGCAGCTTGAGGAATCCGGCGAAGAGGATGCCCGTCCTGGCCGTTTTCAGGTCGGCACCGAGTGCGCGTTGGGTAATGTATTGGTTGCAGCCCCAGTAATTCAGATTCACGATCCACTGGCCCGCAAAGTACATGGCGATGCCGGGCAGCATCAGGTATTTGTTTATTTCTTCCTGCGGTGCATCCGCCGCGGGTTTCTCCTGGATGAGCCGGAAGTGGCTGGGCGAATCGTTCATCATCGCCTTGAATCCGGCCAATACGTCTTTGCCCAGCCCGAAATGCTCGCTCACCAGCGTGAGGGCCACATAGGTGGTGGCCAGGCCGCCGACGATGAGTACGAGTACCTGGATCACGTCGGTGAAGCCGATCACCTTCATGCCGCCCAGGGTGATGACGATGGCAAACACGCACAATGCGGTCATGATGATCTCGAAGTTATGGCCCCCGGCGAAGTTATTGATGGCCATGGCGCCCAGGAACAGGATCGACGTGAGGTTGACCAATACGTACAGGAATAGCCAAAAGATGGCCATGATCAGCGCCGTGGTTTCGTTGTAGCGGATCTTGAGGAATTGCGGCATCGTAAAGATGCCATTCTTGAGATAAACCGGAATGAACCATACGGCCACGATGATCAGTGCGATGGCCGCGACCCATTCGTACGCGGCAACGGCAATGCCCACGGTAAAGCCGTTGCCGCTCATCCCGATGAATTGCTCGGCCGAAATGTTGGAGGCGATGAGCGATGCGCCGATGGCCCACCAGGTCAGCGATCCTTCGGCCAGGAAGAAGTCTTTCGTCGCCGAGTCACTCTTTGATTTCCTGCGGTATATCCAGTAGCCGTACCCGGCCACGATGACAAAGTAGATCAGGAAGATCACGTAATCGATGGTTGCGAAATTGGTCATTGGTTTGGTGTCGTTTTGTGTGATTGTCGCTGACTATCCCCGATTGAGTTTGTAGTACGCTTCCGACCACTTCAGCTGGTCTTCGAACCGATCCAGCCGGGTATCGCCGTCGATGCAGACGTACTCGATGCCCGCCATCTTCGCGAAGTCGGCAAAATGCTGTGGCGTGAGGTTCTGGCTGTAGGCGGTATGGTGGGCGCCACCGGCATAGATCCACGCCGAACACCCCGTTTTCAGGTCGGGGAGCGGCTTCCAGAGTACGCGCGCCACGGGCAGCTTCGGCAGCTCGTGCTGAGGCTCCTGGGCTTCCACCGCATTGACCACCAGCCGGAACCGGTTGCCCATGTCCACCAAACTTGCGTTAAGGGCGGGGCCTCCCGGCGCATCGAAGACGAGTCGGGCCGGGTCGTCCTTACCGCCGATGCCCAACGGATGGACTTCGAGTTTGGGTGTTCCGCTGGCCAGCGCCGGATCGACTTCCAGCATGTGCGCCCCCAACACCATGGCGCCAGCCGGATCCAGGTGGTACGTGTAATCTTCCATGAATGCATTGCCACCGGGCAGGCCCGTGCCCATCACCTTGGCGGCGCGCACGAGCGCCGCGGTTTTCCAGTCGCCTTCGCCGGCGTAGCCAAAGCCTTCCTGCATAAGCCGTTGCGTGGCGATGCCCGGTAGCTGTTTCAAACCATGTAGGTCCTCGAACGTATTGGAAAAACCCTTGAACCCGCCGTCGACCAGAAATTTGCGGAGTCCGATCTCGATTTGCGCGGCGTCACGTAGGTGTTGGCGTTTACGGCCCCCGTCCTGTACGGTTGCCGCCAGGATGTAGGTCTGTCCGTACTCGGCGACCAGCGCATCGACCTGCGCATCGGTCACGCGATTTACGAAGGCAACCAGGTCGCCAACCGCGTAGGTGTTCACCGAGAACCCAAACCGGGCCTCCGCAGCCACCTTGTCGCCATCGGTCACGGCCACGAAACGCATGTTATCGCCGAAGCGCGCAAACTGGGCTCCCTGCCAATCGTGCCAGGCGGCCGCTGCCCGGCTCCATATGTCGATCTGGCCGAGTACATCCTCGTCTTGCCAATAGCCGGTAACGACTTTGCGGTCGATGCCCAGTTTGGTGACGATATGGCCGAATTCGCGGTCGCCGTGCGCACTTTGGTTGAGGTTCATGAAGTCCATGTCGATGGCATCCCAGGGGATGTCGCGGTTATACTGGGTGTGCAGGTGCAACAGTGGCTTATGCAGTATACCGAGGCCGCGGATCCACATTTTGGCCGGCGAAAAGGTATGCATCCACGTGATGATGCCAATGCACGTGTTGGCCTGATTCGCCGCCGCGATTGCCTGATAGATTTCTTCCGGGGTCTTGACGATGGGCTTGAAAACGACGCGAACGGGAATGCGGCCCGAGCGGTCAAGGTGTCCCGCGATTTCCGCTGCATGGGCAGCCGCCAGTCTCAGGGTTTCTTCGCCGTATAGGTGTTGGCTACCGGTGATAAACCATACTTCCAAATGCTTAAGGTCGGTCATGTTCATGTTGCTGATTTGTCAATTTGTTGCTGTTATTGTCCATAATACGAATCTGGGCCATGTTTGCGTTCAAAGTGTTTTTTCACGAGCGCATCCTTCAGCCGCTGCGCGTTAGGGTTGATCTGTTCGGTCAGCAGGGCCATCTGCGCCACGGATTCCAATACGGCGCTATTGTACACGGCCTGCTGTCCGGTCTTGCCCCAGGTGAATGGGGCGTGGTTGCCCACCAGGATCATTTCGACCGCAGTGGGGTCGAGGCCGTGCTGGTCAAAATGGTTCAGGATCTGGAAACCGGTCTCGTACTCGTAGTTTCCGGCAATCATCCTGTCGTCCATGGGTGGGGCGCAGGGGATGTCCGAAGTCAGGTAGTCGGCATGGGTGGTGCCGAATAGCGGGATATCCCGCTGGCTCTGTGCCCACGCGGTGGCGTAAGTGGAATGGGTGTGCACGATGCCGCCGATGGCCGTCCAGTGTTTGTACAGGACGGCATGGGTCTGGGTGTCTGACGATGGCCGTAATGTGCCTTCCACCACGTTACCGTCGAAATCCACGATGACCATGAGTTCGGGCGAGAGTTCCTTGTAGGCAACGCCGCTGGGTTTGATGGCGAACACACCCGCCTCGCGATCGGCCACACTGGCATTTCCGAAGGTGAGCAATACCAGTCCGAGTTCGGGTAATTGCATGTTGCAATCGTATGCCGATTGCCTGATGGCTCGATACCTATTCATGGGTTGGATCGGTTTTTAGCTGTTGTTCGATGAAGCCCCCAAATTGTTTGTAGCGTGCATAACGTGCGGCGTAGATCGCCGAGTGCTGCCCGTTGGGTACGTATTCAAGATCGAAACCCTGGCCCATTTGTCGCATCGCATCTTCTACGCGCTTAAACACCCCTGCCGCCGTGGCCGCAAACATGGCCGCGCCGATGGCGCAGGTCTGCGCCGACCGGTGTACCCGGATCGGCATCCCGATCACATCGGCCATCACCTGCATCACGAAAGGCGACTTGCGTGGTATGCCGCCCAATGCGATCAGCCCTTTCACGGGAACGCCTTGTTCCATGAACCGATCTACGATGCATTTGGCACCGAAAGCCGTGGCTTCGACCAGCGCCCGGAATAGACGGGGAGCGTCGCTTGCCAGGCCAAGGCCCGAAACGGCCCCTTTGAGGAGTTGGTTGGCATCTGGTGTACGCCTGCCGTTCAGCCAATCCACCGCCAGTTCGCTGGTGGCGGTTGGGGGCAGTAGTGACGCTTGCCTGCCGAGTTCGTGAAGGATACGGTCTTCCAGTTGCTGGATCAGGATGGTCGTGTCGTCGTTGCCATCCAAGGGGATGTTGTTCAGCGGCCATGCCAACAGGTTCTTGAACCAGGCAAAGGCATCGCCAAAAGCCGATTGGCCGGCTTCGAGGCCAATCATGCCGGGTACGACCGAACCGTCCACCTGTCCGCATATGCCCTTGACCGATTTCCCGTCCATTTCGTGCCGAGGAGCAACCAGGATGTCGCATGTGGAGGTGCCGATGATTTTGCTGAGGTAGTACGGTTCGATCTGGCCGCCCACGGCACCCATATGGCAATCGAATGCACCGATGCCGACCACCACATCGGTGGATAGGCCCAGTCGTTCGGCCCATTCGAGGCTCAACGTCCCGGCTGCCTGGTCTGCGGTGTAGGTGTCGGCGGGCAATTTCGCCGTGAACCCATCCAGCAGCGGATCTAGCGAAGCGAAGAAGTGATTGGGCGGATAACCGCCGAATTCGCGAGCCCACAGCGACTTATGGCCTGCCGAACATACACCGCGTTTGATGTGCTCGGCTCTTGTGCCCCCACAGAGCAGAAAAGGGATCCAATCGCAATGTTCCACCCACGTGTGGATGGATCGACCCACCGGTTCGTCGGCCCGCAGTACATGAAGGAGTTTGGCCCAGAACCATTCGGCCGAGTAGATGCCGCCAACGTATTTCAGGAAGTCCGTGTCGAATTTCTTTGCATGGCGGTTGATTTCCGTGGCTTCGTTTACGGCGGTGTGGTCTTTCCAGAGCACGAACATCGCATTGGGGTTTTCGGCGAATTCCGGCAGCAGTGCCAAAGGTGTTCCTTTGACATTTACTGCCACGGGCGTGGATCCTGTGGTATCTACCGAAATACCCACCACCTGCCGTGCAACCGCTTCGCCGGCTTGCACGACGCACGAGCGGATGGTGTGCGTCAACCCTTCGATGTAGTCAAGTGGGTGTTGCCTGAAGCGGTCTTGCCCTGGATCGCAGTATAATCCCGCTTTCCAGCGGGGGTAAGCGAAAACCGAAGTAGCGATTTCTTCACCTGTCGCCGTACTGGCCAGCACGGAACGCACCGAATCCGTGCCGAAATCCACACCTATCACATAGTTCATGCTCATGTAGCTTGTAATTGGAATTCGGTGTCAAATTAACATTTATTTTATCAAAATAACAAGACGAATAATGATAAATGTGTTATTGTTTGATAATAAGCCGGTTAATGCTCTGGTTTGGATACGAAATTGAGGAATTGCGTGAATTTCTCTTTATAGGTTGCCTTATCCAAACGGTAATAGAATGCGCCTTTCTTGGAGTTTTCCTTGTCTTTGTCATCTTGTTTAAGGAGCAATTCGGTCGACCGAAGCTTCCGGGTAAAGTTCCGTTTGTCTAATTCGACGTCATAAACCTGCTCATACAACGAGATGATCTGCGGAATCGTGAATTTATCGGGGAGGAGCTCGAAAAGGATCGGATGTAACGCCGCTTTGTAGCGAAGACGCTTTTTGGCCTGATCAACCATTTCCTCATGATCGAAAATCAGCCTCGGTATCCGGTCTAATGCAATCCATTCGGCGCGGTATTCGTGGCTGAGTTGCTTTTCATATTGCTGGATATCGACAAGCGCGAAATACGTGATGCTGATGGTCCGTTCAATGGGGTCGCGCTTGGGTTCGCCGAAAACCAGCAATTGCTCCATATAAACGTCTTTTAGACCTGTAAGTTGTTTGAGCACGCGTGAGGCAGCGTCTTCCGGTTTTTCATCAGCGCCGACGAAGCCTCCCATGACGCTCCATTTGCCCTTTTCGGGTTCAAACCCACGCTTGATCAGCAGAATTTTGAGTTCGTATCCATCAAATCCAAAAATGATGCAGTCGACTGCTACGAGGATGCGGGTCTGCTTGGAGTATTTTGTCATGGTGATATCAGCTAATCGAATGTTTTCTTGCAAAGGAACGAAATTAATGGTATTGGTGGTATGCGTCCAACGTTATCCGTTGGTATTCGCTTCGGTATTGGTGAGGCTGTTTGCCCGTAACCGCCTTGAACTGTTTGTTGAAGTTGGTGAGTGACTGGAATCCACATTCAAAGCAAATGCGATCGATGTTCATCTTGTCTTCCTTGAGCAGTTTGCACGCATATTCGATGCGAATCTCCTTCAGGAAATCCGAGAAGGATTGATTGACGCGCGATTTGAAATAGCGGCTAAACGACGTACAGGTCATGCTGGCAATCGAGGCCACGGCTGAAAGCGGGATTTTCTGCTGGAAATTCTTCATGACAAATTCATACACCTTATTCATGCGGTCTGTTTCTGCCTCGGTATTGTATGATTTGGAGTGGGTATCCGTAATCAAATGGCATTCTGTAGACAGGGCGATGGTGTTCAGGATCTTCAGCAGCTGGATGATGCTGTCCGCTCCGCTTAAGTCCAAGAGCTCCACCATGAGCCGCGTTACCTGCTTCCGGGTCTCACCGGTGATTTCAATGCCACATTGCGATCGCTGGAAGAGGTGCTTGATGCTTTCGAATTCCTTCTTGTTGTGAAGGGCTTCGCCAAGGAAATGGTCGTGGAAGTAAATGACCACCACGGTGGTGCTCAATCCGCTGTCTTTCTCAAAGTAGGCGTTGTGGCTGCGCCACACGTGGGGTAGGTTGGGGCCGATCAGCACAAGGTCGTTGTCAACGAAGGGTTTGATGCTATCGCCGACGAATCGGTTGCCTTCGCCTTCGACCACGTACGAGATTTGGAACTCGGGGTGCAAATGGAACGTCGGATCGAAATAAGGTTCGATTTGTTTACGCACCACGAATGCCCGGTTGTCGGGAATCAGCGCTTTGGGGATAATATGGCCTTTCTTCATTGTTTATCATTGTTGCGTTGCGAATATATGAATTTATGATATAATTTGATTATAAAGAGGTATAATACCGTGGTTTTCCAAGAGCATTCTCCTTTACCTTTGCTTTAACGATTATAGTACTGATATTTTATGAGGATTATCTCCTATTGCTTTGTTGTCTTTATATGCTTGTTTTTTGTCCGTTGTTCGAACGTCGATTACCCGAGGAGGGCCGAAATCCTGTTCGTGGGAAGCGCGGACGTGGCCGACGAATCGGGTAAATATGCCACCTGGTTGGCGGTCGAGTTGTTCAAAAGCGGGATAAACCTCACCTATACGATTGATCCGGAGGATCTGGATGGGAAGAACCTTGCGCGATATGACGGGGTGGTGTTATTTGCGGGACTGGACTCCATTTCGGCCAATCAGGGCGCGGCGATCACGCGGTTCGTGGAAGGCGGCAAGGCGCTGGTGGCGCTGAATGCACAACCGGAAAGCGCCAATAGCCCCGATTGGTTCAAGAAACTGCTAACCGGCGAGGCGGTCGTGGATTCGGCTGCTGCGGGAGCGACCAGCCGGGCAACCCGGCTGAAGAAAGGCAAAGGCCGGGTCTATTACACCGCCGAGGGTGGCGAGGAATTGACCTGGAAAACGCTGGCCTTTTTGCGCGATGTCAATGATGGTGCCAAATGGGCGCTTGGCGAGCGCGTGATGGACCTGGTGGCGCAGCTGAATATTCCCAGCGTAAGCATTTACGAAGATACGATCGCGGATTTTGCGGCGCGGCACCTGGTGCCCAAAATGCAGGATCCGCTTTCGCCCGAAGAATCACAGAAGCTGATCCAGGTGCCCGTGGGCTTTGAATTGAAGCTGTTTGCCGCGGAACCGAATATCATCAATCCGATTGCGATGAGCTGGGACGAGCGCGGTCGGCTCTGGGTGGTGGAGACCGTGGATTATCCCAATAATTTCGTTGAGCTAAAGGGCGAAGCAAACGACCGCATCAAGATCTGTGAGGACACCGATGGAGACGGCGTCGCCGATAAATTCACGGTATTTGCCGATAACCTGAACATCGCGACCAGCTTGGTGTTCGTGAATGACGGTGTGCTGGTGGCCATGGCACCGAACTTCATCTTCATGAAAGATACGAATGGCGACGATGTGGCCGATGTAAGGGATACCGTGATGACCGGTTGGAACAAGAACGATACGCATGCCGGGCCGTCCAACCTGCAGTATGGCTTTGACAACAAGATTTGGGGCGTAACCGGCTATGCCGGGTTCAATGGCGAAATCAACGGGAAACGGATGACATTCGGACAGGGCGTGTACCGTTTCAAGCCTGATGGTACGGATTTCGAGTACCTGGCCACCACCAGCAACAACACGTGGGGGCTTGGCATGAGCGAAGACAACAACGTATTCATCTCCACGGCAAACAATACCCACAGCGCGTTTTATTCCATGCCCGAGCGATTGGTGCAACGTCGGCTGAAAGAAGACGACCGGAAAGTGGGGATCAATGCGGTGCAGAAGATCGATGGCCATTACGATGTGCACGCGCTGACACCGAACCTACGGCAGGTGGATGTGGTCGGTGGCTTTACCTCCGCGGCCGGCCATCAACTGTATACCGCCAGGGACTATCCCGAATCGTATTGGAACCGGATGGCCTTTGTGACCGAGCCGACCGTGCGCTTGGTGCACAATGCGATCGTGGAGCCCGATGGCGCCGGCTTCAAGGAACGCGATGGCTGGAACCTGGCCGCGAGTTCGGACGAATGGTTTGGCCCGGTGCATGCCGAGGTGGGCCCCGATGGTGCCGTCTGGATCCTGGATTGGTATAACTTCATCATCCAGCACAACGTATTCGTGCCGGCCCAGGCGCCATCGGACAAGGTGCTGCCTTTCGTGGAGCAACCGCATGGCCCCGGCAATGCGTTCGAAAGCGACCTGCGCGACCAGAAATACGGCCGGGTATACCGGTTGGTGTACAAAGACGCCAAACACAAGACCCCTTTCAGACTGGCCAAGGACGATACGAAAGGTTTGCTGAAGGCATTGAAGAGCGACAATAAATTCTGGCGGATGCACGCGCAGCGCCTGTTGGTGGAGCGCGGACGGGACGATGTGGCCGGTGATTTGATCCGCATTGCGGCCGACAAACAGGTCGATAAGATCGGGCTGAACGCGCCGGCCATCCACGCGTTGTGGACGTTGCACGGCTTGAACCTGATCGAGAAGCGTGACGATGTGCATGAGGCCGTGGTGGCTGCATTCAAGCACCCCGCGGCCGGTGTACGGAAGGCGGCGGTGCAGGTGCTTCCGGTAAACGACCGATTCCGCGATGTGTTGTTGAGCAGTGGGGTATTGGCCGATGCCAACCTGAATACGCGCTTGGCCGCACTGGTGAAAATAACCGAATACCCGGCTTCCGAGGCCGTGGCCAAAGCCCTTTTGGAAGCCACCAACGATTCGGCCAACGAAACGGATCGCTGGCTTGCGCAGGCGCTGTTCGGAGCGATTGCCAGCCAAGAGGACGCCTTCATGAAGCTGGCTGCTACCCAGTCGGCCAACAGCTTTGCCCGGCGGATCATCGAATCGCTGGCCAACGAGCAATACGTGCTCGGCCGACGGAGCCGTTACCAATTCTCGCCCGATGTAACGAACAAGGCCATCCATATCCAAACGGAGGTGAGCCGCCGCGAGAAGCAACCCTACAACGGCTTCATCGTAGGCCAGGGGAACAAGGCCGGCGGCTACGCGCTCTACGTGAAAGACAATAGGCTTTTCTTTGACGTGTACCAGCATGGACAGACGGCCACGGTCTCTTCGCGCGGCAACCTGCCAGCCACATTCAACGCCGAAGCGAAGGTGAATGCCGATGCGACGGTCGAGCTGTTGGTGAATGGGGTGAGCCAGGGCCAGGCGAAGGCCATGCACCTGTTCATGGGCCCCTTGGCCGCCAACCTGCGCTCGGGCGAGGATTTCGGCGAGGCGGATGCATTCTTGGACTACGGTGGGCCTTCGCGTTTCACAGGCAACCTGAGCGACATCACCGTCCGGCTGTCGAAGGGCTTCGGCTTGCCCGAACAGGCCCAGACCGCGGCGGATGGGGCCGATGGGGCCAGCGCGACACCCTCCGAGCGCATCGAGCTGAAAGCCGTAAAGGACATCATGCAATACGATAAGAAGCAATTCTCCGTGAAAGCAGGCAAGCGGATCACGCTCGTATTCGATAACCCCGACGGCATGCAGCACAACCTGTTGATCATCCAACCGGGAACGTTGGAAATCGTGGGCAAGGCGGCAGACGACATGTTGCGCTCGAACGAGGCCTATGACAAACAATACATCCCCGCCATTCCGGAAGTGCTCCACTACACGCCGTTGGTCAATCCGGGCGAAAGTTTCACGCTGGAGTTCACGGCCCCGGCAACGCCGGGCGACTACCCCTATGTGTGTACGTTTCCGGGGCACTGGAGAGGGATGAACGGGGTGATGAAAGTAGTGGAATAAGTTAGTTACAAAAAAATAAACGAAAACATGAACAAAGTAAGCAGCTTCTTAGTCCTCGCGTTAATCACGGCGATGGCGGTTTCGGTGAGCGCACAGACCAAACGCATACTGCTGGTCGGCGGGGGATCTTCCCACGATTTCGAACGGTGGTATCGGCAGGAGGACGTGAAGACGATCAAGGAAGCCGGAAACTTTACGGTGACGTACACCGACAAGGTGGATTCGATTCCCGCCTACCTGAAAAATACCGATATCCTCGTGCTTTCCAATAATCAGCCTATCGGTCCAGCTGGCCAGACGGCGATCACCAAATTCGTCGAAAAAGGCAAGGGCTTGGTGTTGTTGCACGCCGCGGTATGGTACAATTGGGCAGATTGGCCAGCGTATAACCTGAATTACGTGGGCGGCGGCAGCAAGAGCCACGAAAAGTTCCAGGAATTCAAGAACTACGTGGTCAATGCCGCGCACCCGATCACGCGGGGCGTGCCCGAGAAATTCGAGTTCAAGGATGAGTTGTACCGGCATGTGCTTGACCCAGCGGCGAAGGGCGCGGACGTATTGGTCATCGGGCAATCCAAGGAAACGGACAAGGTCTACCCGGTCGTGTATACCGTGAAGCACCCGAAAGCCAGGATCGTGGGCATTACCCTCGGGCACGACGAACACAGCCACGAGCATGAAGCCTACAAGGCATTGTTGGTCAACGCCGTGAATTGGGTTGCGAAATAGGGGTGCATCAGTCAGTAAGTAGAATCTAAAATAATAAAAATCAAGCATGTCAAAAATCACTGTCGTTATCGTAGGTATGGGATTCGGTAAAGAGTTTATCCCGATTTACCAAAAGCACCCGAATATTAAAGCCGTCGGTATCTGTACACGGAACCAAAACACCCTCAACGAGTTGAAGGAAAAGTTCAATTTGGATGAGGACCTGATCTTCACGGACTTCGAAGACGTGGTGAAGCGGGAAGACGTCGATGCGATCCATGTGGTCACCCCGGTTCCCGAGCACGCCAAGATGACGTTGGCATCGCTCAATGCCAACAAGCATACGGCCTGCACCATTCCGATGGCGATGACCGTCGAAGACTGCCAAGCCATCGTGGAAGCGAAGCGCCGTAGCGGCAAAGTGTACATGATGATGGAAACCGCGTTGTATACCCGCGAGTTCCTGTACGGGCTGAAATTGGCCGAAAGCGGTGAATTGGGCAAGATCCAATTCGTGCGTGGGTCGCACATCCAGGACATGAGCATGGACGGTTGGGCCGAATACTGGAAGGGCTATCCACCCATGCTCAACGGTACGCACGCCATTTCGCCGCTGTTGCGCATCAACAATACCATCGCCGAATCCGTGGTATGCCACGGTTCTGGCCGGTTATCGGACGATTTGGCGAGCCGCTACAACGCGCCTTACGCGGTCGAGACCGCGACGTTCAAGCTCAAGGATTCGGATGTGGTGGCCGAGGCCACGCGTTCATTGTTTGACGTGGTGCGCCAGTACCGGGAGAGCTACGACGTTTACGGCACGAAGATGTCGTTCGAGTGGGAGCAACTGCAAGACGAAGAGCACGTGATTTTCGACGGGGGTGAAAATGCACGCCGCATCGACGTGCCCGACACAGACGAATTGTTGATTCCCGAAATCGCCGATTTCACCAAACGTGAAAAAATTGACGACCCCAACCACGTGTCGTTCCTGCAAGGGGCTGGGCATGGTGGTTCGCACCCGC
Organism: Parapedobacter sp.; assembly: GCA_037190485.1. Classification (GTDB taxonomy): domain Bacteria; phylum Bacteroidota; class Bacteroidia; order Sphingobacteriales; family Sphingobacteriaceae; genus Parapedobacter. The sequence goes on along the minus strand of JBBCJB010000010.1, from coordinate 24,853 downwards.
ATTTGGTGCAGGAGTTCGTGGCGGCCATCGTCGAAGGCCGTGATTCGGCCGTGGATGCCGCATTGGCGGCCAACTACACCTGTGCCGGGATCTGTGCCCACGAGTCGGCCATGAAAGGGGGCATTCGGGTCGCCATTCCGAGTTTTGAATAACAATTGATTGGTTAGTTAGTGAAGATGAGGATAGGGATAAGCACGTTTGTGTGGGTGTCGCCATTTTCCACGAGCGATTTCGCGATCGTGCGCAAGGCAAAGGACATCGGTTACGATGTCATTGAGATTGCGGTGGAAGATCGGACCTTGATCGACTGGGTGGGGTTGAAGCGGATTTGCCGCGAGTTGGGTTTGCAGGTAACGGTTAGCGGTGCTTTTGGCATGGATCGCGATATTTCAAGCGACCGGCCCGAGATTCGCACGAACGGGCTTTCCTATATCATCGATTGCCTCGAGATCGCCAATGACCTGGAAAGCCCGATCTTTGGCGGGCCGCTTTATTCAGCGGTTGGCAAGACCCGGTTGGTTTCAGAAGACCAGAAGCAGCAAGAGCGTGAGTGGTGCCTGGAGAACCTGTACCAGGCCAGCAAGCGTGCGGAATCACTGGGCGTGGGCTTGGGCCTGGAGCCCTTGAACCGCTTTGAGACCGATATGGTCAACACGGTGGACCAAGCCATCTCGCTGGTCGACGACGTGGGTAGCCGCTGGCTGAAAATCTCCTTGGATACCTTCCACGCCAACATCGAGGAAAAGGATATCCCGGCAAGCATCCGGAAATTGGGCGATCGCCTTTTGCACGTCCAGGCCAACGAGAACGACCGTGGCACGCCAGGCACCGGCCACTTGGATTGGACGGGCATCCGGGATGCCCTTGTCGAAATCGGCTATCCAGGAAGCCTGGTCATCGAAACGTTCGGGGCACCTTCCAAGGAGCTGGCGCGTGCCGCCAGCATCTGGCGGCCGTTGGCGAACAGCGCCGACGAACTGGCCACCGAAGGATTTGAATTTTTGAAAAGCACGTTTACCTAGAAGCAATTATTAAATAACCATGTTATGATGAAAAGAAGGGAATTCATTCACGCGCTCCAAGCCGGTGCGGCGTTGAGCTTGGTGTCAAAGGGCGCATTTGCCGGTTTGTTGCACACCGACCGGGATGCACGCATGCAAGACGAATTGGGGTATCACACCATCCAATCGATCGCATTCGGCGACGTGCGGCTCCAGTATCCGAGATTGGTGGGCAAGAACGCCCGGTTGGATTTGCATGGTTACGGCATCCGGAACGAAATCTGCGTCATCACCACCGATAAAGGCGCCAAAGGCTGGGCCTCCTTGCGTGGCGGCAAAGGTGGTGCGCAACGTCTTGTCGCCGATTTGGTCGGCAAGCGGTTGGCCGATGTATTTCAGGTGAAGGTCGGTACCACCGACGATCGCCACCTGCCTTTTGACATGGCCTTGCATGACCTGGCGGGTGTGGTGCTGAATAAGCCCGTTTACGCGCTGTTAGGTCGTGAAACCCCCTTTACGACCAAATATTACAGCGGCATGATCTATTTCGATGACCTGGAACCGGGACACGCCCCGGGTGGAATCGATAAGGTCCTGGATAATTGCCGATACGACTACGATTACGGCTATCGGCAGTTCAAACTGAAGATTGGCCGTGGTCACCGTTGGATGTCGCAGAAAGACGGCCTGGCCCGCGACATCGAAATCACGAAGGCCGTTGCCAAGGCATTCCCGGATTGCGAGATCCTGGTGGATGGCAACAATGGGTTCACCGTGAATGAATTCATCAAGTACCTGGAGGGTATCGGCGACACGCCGTTGTTCTGGATCGAAGAGCCATTTCACGAAACGGTCGATGACTATCGGAAGTTGCGCAACTGGATGCAGCAGGCCGGGGTAGGTGGCTTGCTCGCGGACGGCGAGGCCGATCCGGATCCGGCGTTGCTGGATGAGCTCATGGCCTTGAAGCTCATGGACGTCCACCTCACGGACATCGAGGGGCTCGGGTTCACGAACTGGCGGAAGCTGATGCCGAAGTTGGTGCAGTATAACGTACAGTCCTCGCCGCACGCGTGGGGTTCGTTGTTGAAATCGTATTACACCGCCCACCTGGCCGGAGGCCTTGGGAATACCGTCACCATCGAAGGGGTCACGAGTGCATCGGATGATGTCGACCTGAGCGGTTATCGGATCGAAGGCGGGAAACTCATCCCGCCGAATTCGCCAGGATTCGGGATGAAGCTGATTCGTTAGAGACCGAATGTCCTGCCAGCTACGCATGGAAACTGCCTAGTTGCGCATCACGTTGTGCCTGTTTCTTTGAAATCCAGTATGGATATCGGATATTTGGTGAACCAGGGTGATGATAATGGTTACTCATGAGTGATTTTATCAAACAGACAGACGACGTATTGTTGGCGTCGCTTCGACAGGGAGATCGGCAGGCATTCAAAGCGCTGTATGATCGCTATTGGTCTCCATTGCTCGGTTACGCCAAGCATGCCATGATCGATTCCGACGATGCCGAAGATATCGTACAGGAATTGTTCCTGGCGCTTTGGGAGCGGCGTGCCGTCCTGCAGATCAATACATCGCTCAAAGCCTACCTCTACCGGGCGGCACTCAATAAAGTGATTGACCGTGCAGACCGTTCGAAATACCGGGATTCGTATTTGAAGAGGCTGAAACAAACCTATGATGAAGGCAGCTACACCACGGAGGATTCCCTTTTCGAAAAGGAATTGCTGGAACGTGTGGATGCCTGCGTAAGCAGGATGCCCCCAAAGATGCGGACGATATTCACGCTGAGTCGGTTCGATGCGATGAGCCACCAACAGATCAGCGATTCCCTGAACATATCCCGGGATAACGTGAACAGGCAAATCAAGAACGCGTTGATCCTGTTGAAACGTAGTTTATTGGCCGTTGCAATTATTTCAACATTTTTTTTACCCTAACTAACCTTCCAACCGTCATCAAACTGTAAACCGGAATGATTGATGGACGAAAAGGAATTAGCGGAGCTATTGGAACGTTATCGGCAGGGCACCTGCACCGAGTCTGAGCGCCGGCTGGTGGAGAGCCTGCACCTGCATGCCTATGGGACCGATCCGGTACGGATTGATTTTGCCGAAAGGAGGCGTATATGGCGAAAGCTCGCCGTCAACCTGCAGCCCACCCGAACCCATGCAATGGCGAGGCGGTTGGCAATTGCGGCAACGGTATTGGCCGTCGCTGCCCTTGCGCTTTGGTTGGGGACAGCAACCGAAAGGCCTGTCCAGCAGGCGGTGGCGGACATCCCCGCGGGTGGTAACCGGGCTGTGCTTAGATTGGCGGATGGCCGGATCATCGATCTAGATACGGCGCAATCGGGGATTGCCGTGCTTGGCGGACGGATGGTATACGCCGACAGTACATTCCTGGGCAGCGTGGCCAGTGCCCGTGATGGCGAGGCGTATCCAGACAACGAGATCGTCACGCCACGCGGCGGGATGTACCGGATCGCGTTGGAAGACGGCACGAAGGTATGGATCAATTCGGGTTCCGCATTCAAATTCCCTCCTCGCTTTGCCCGGGCCAGACGGGAGGTCATTTTGGACGGCGAAGCGTATTTTGAAGTGGCGACCGACCCCAGTCGGCCGTTTGTCATCAAGACGGCCGGGCAGGAAATACAGGTGTTGGGCACGGCTTTCAACGTTTCCGCCTATGCCGATAACGGATCCGAACGGACCACGCTGGTGGAAGGGGGTATCGTAGTTTCCACGCCGCGACAACGTTTCCGGTTGTCGCCGGGCGAACAGGCGGTAATCGACAACGACGGCGTATCGGTCGGCGAGGTCGATACGGCACCGTTCGTGGCCTGGAAGTCGGGTTATTTCGCATTCAATGAAGAGCCTCTGGAACACATCATGCGCGATATCGGCCGTTGGTATGATGTCGATATCCATTTCGAAGGCGTGGACAAGCAACTCCGATTTGGTGGTACGGTTTCGCGGTACGCCAATGTATCGGAGGTATTGCGCCGGTTGGAGTTGACCGGTCAGGTACGTTTTAAAATCGAGGAAAGGGGGATTGTGATTACGCCATAGCTAACCCACTCGGTAAACCAAAACCGGAGGTATCTCACCACCTCCGGCTGATTGTGATGAATTAACGTTCGGACAGCCCGCCGTTTAGCGACTGAAGGGCTTGCCCGAAGATCAAACACCTGACAAACATAGCCAACACAGCCCGGCTTTCAAAGGCTATTGGATGAATTTGTCAAAACACTAACCATTTTATGGATATTTATAAGATACCGCAACTCAAACAACATGCGATTGCCATCCGGAAAACTTGGCTATTAAAGGTTATGAAGATTACGTATTTTCTGTTAACGGTTTGCTTAGCGCAAGCATTTGCTGAAACGTCGGCGCAAACGGTCACGATCCAGCGAGAACGCGTGGAACTGAGGCGTGTCTTTTCGGAGATCCACGACCAGACAGGTTATTCCGTTGTTTACAGTGTAAAGCACATTGAACGGTTACCGCCAGTGACGGTTTCCTTGGCAAACGTTGAACTCGAGGCAGCCATGAAACAATTGTTAACCGGATTGCCCCTGGATTTCGTGATTACCGGTAAAGAGATCGTGATCAAGGAACGCAAAAATGCAAGGTTAGCGTCGCGGAATTCGGTTCCCACCGCCGTGCAAACGCAGCAGCAAACGCTGACGGGCAGGGTGGTCGACGAAACGGGAGCGCCCCTCTATGGTGCCGCCGTGCGCGTCAAAGGGTCTTCGCAGGAAACCAGTACGGATAGCGACGGCCGATTCGCGTTCAATCATGTGGAAGGAAATGCCATCCTTGTCGTTTCGTTCGTTGGGTACGAGAGCCGGGAGGTTTCCGCCTCTGCCAATCTCTCGGCCATTTCCTTGAATCCGGAAGTCTCTGATTTGGAGGAGGTGGTCGTGGTTGGTTATGGTACGGTCAGGAAAAGTGATGTCACGGGCTCCGTTGTTTCCTTGAAGGCGTCTGACCTGACGCCGGGGGCCAACGTCAATGTGCAGCAATTGATGCAAGGCAGGGCCGCGGGCGTACAGATTTCGCAGAAAAGCGGAGAGCCCGGGAGTGCGATGTCTGTCAAGATACGTGGCGTCAGTTCGATTTCGGCAGGCAATGAGCCCCTGTATGTGATCGACGGGATGCCGGTGAACGATGCCCCGCCGGTGACGGGCTCAGGAGCCGCTTTCGTTGCCAATCCGAACCCGCGGAATCCGCTAAACAGCCTCAATCCAGCCGATATCGAATCGATAGAGATTTTGAAGGATGCTTCGGCTACCGCCATTTACGGCGCGCGCGGCGCGAATGGCGTGGTATTGATCTCGACACGGAAAGGCGCTTCGGGCGCGCTGAAAGTAAATTACGGAGCCAACTATGGGTTTCAGCAAGTTGCAAACAGCGTGCAAGTGCTCACCGGACGGGATTATCACGACGTGCTGAATGCGATCATCGATGATGGGGGCGGGTCTGCCTCCGAACGCGTGGACGACAATTACGAAGCGGATACGGATTGGCAGAACCTCTTGTTCCAACGCGCCCAGACGCAGACGCACGACCTGTCCTTTTCAGGGGGCGTGAACAACAATCGGTTTTTCGTGTCGCTTGGCTATTTCGGACAAGAGGGGGTGGTCATGACGTCGTCCGTGAATCGGTATACCGCGCGGATCAATTACGATAACACGGTGAGCGGGAAGTACAGTTTTGGCATCAATATGACCACCTCCTACATTCGCGATAAACTGAATTCGTTCGGTACGGGCATCAACGAGCAGAGTGGGGCGCTTTACTCAGCCATCTACTACGATCCCACTTCACCGGTATACACGCCAGGTGGCGGTTACCACCGATCCACGTTCATGACGATGGACAATCCGGTAGCGCTTCGCGACGGACAAAATGCGAATAGCGACTCGTACCGTACATTCGGCACGATATATGGCGAATATTTCGTGCTCCCGAGCCTATCGGTGAAAGGTCGGCTGGGCGGCGATGTCAACAACAGTCAGCGGAACGTCTTCGTTGCACCATTCACCACCCAAGGATTGCCCGGTGGGGTCGCTTCCATCTTGACCGGCACGAGGAATTATTACATGGCCGAGGGTACGCTCAATTTCAACCACAAAGTGGGCGACCGGCATGCCTTCAATGGCGTGGGTGGCGTTACCTATGAGCGATTCGGGTCTTATTCGTTCACGGGAAATGGAAGAGGGTATGCGTTGCCGGATCTGGAATACAACGCCATCGGATCGGGAGACCAAGCACTGAACGTGATCGGCAGCGGTCGGGCCGCGACGATATTGGCGTCTTACCTCGCGCGCGTAAACTATTCGCTAGACGATAAATACCTGCTTACCGCATCATTCCGCGCGGATGGATCCTCGCGGTTTGGGCCAAACAACCGATTCGGATACTTCCCTTCGGCGGCTTTGGCCTGGAAAATGCACGAGGAGGATTTCTTCAAAGGCTACGGGTTTATCAATGAGTTGAAATTGCGGGCCAGTTACGGTTCTATCGGTAACCAGAGCATCGGCAATTTCCTGTACATCCCTACATTTTCCATCGGCGGTGACGCCGTCTTCGGGGATGCGCGTTACACGACCATTACCCCTTCGCGGAATCCCAATCCAGATTTGAAGTGGGAGGCGGCTATCCAAGCCGACATCGGACTGGATTTCTCGCTTTTCCGTAATCGGCTTCGGGGTAGCGTCGAGTATTACAACCGAAAGACCACGGATTTGTTGCTAAGCTTGCCGCAGCCGCTCAGTTCCGGTTTCGGCAACCGTACCCAGAACATCGGCAGCATGCGCAATACCGGCTTCGACATCATGCTTTCGACCGAGTTGCTCAAAGGCGATGGCTTTAACTGGAATATAGACGGCAACATCTCATTCCTCAAGAATCGTGTCCTGGATCTAGGGCCGCTCAACAGGATCATCCAAGGTGGAGCCGGGTTCATCAATAACGCGAGCATCATCGCGCCGGGAGAATCCATCGCTTCGTATTACGGGTATGATGTGCTCGGCGTATGGCAAGCGGGGGATGATTTTTCAACGACGAACGACAATGTCAAGCCGGGCGATTTGAAATACCGTGATGTCAACGGCGACGGTACCATCACCGACGTCGACCGTGTTATCCTTGGCAAACCACTGCCTGACTTCACGTACGGCTTCACCAATACGTTCAGTTATAAGACCCTGTCACTGATGGTTTACTTCGAAGGATCGCAGGGAAGCAGTATACTCAACAGCATGCTGGTGGATTCCTATTTCCCGATCAGTTTCCGGAGAAACAAGGTCGCTGAACCGTACCTCAATCGGTGGACGCCTGAAAACCCGACCAATCTGTACCCTTCATTCGTCAATCCGACGTCGCAAGGGCAACGACAGGTCAACTCCCGGACCGTCGAGAACGGGGATTACCTACGGCTTCAGTCGGCTCGGCTATCGTATACGTTGCCGGTCAAAGTGGGTTTTTTCAATAACCTGAATGTGTACGTGATGGGGCAAAACCTCTTCACGGTCACGAAATACACGGGCGTCGATCCCGCGGTCAATTCGATTGGTGGCGATGTGCTTAAAATAGATTTCGCAGCCTATCCATTCACGCGTAGCTACCTCATGGGGATTAACTTGGAATTTTGAAAGCGATGAAAACACGCAGATATTTGCTGTTGCTGTGCTGTTTCGCCTTCCAACTGACGGGATGCGAGCGCATGCTGAATATTTCGCCCGAAGCCGAGTTTGCGCCGGATAACGTGCTGACTACGGAAAGCGGTATCAAATCCCTGTTGTACTCGGCGTACCAGAATTTCCAGGGACAGGCCGAGATCAACAATGTGCTGGCGGTATGCGAGGTTTCGACGGACATGATGTACAACACCGGCGGGAATGCCAACCTGTTCCTCAGCCAGTTCATCAACTTTACCTGGGATCCTTCGCTATCCCAATTGCAGACGTTGATATGGGGCCCCTATTACCGGGTAATCCGGGATGCGAATTCGGTGCTGGAAAACATCGAAAACGTACAGGCCGCCCAAGACACCAAACAGTTGCTGGCCGCCGAGGCCCGCTTCCTGCGGGCGTACTGTTATGCCTACCTGTACACGTGGTATGGAACGGTGCCGTTACGGACCACCAGTGCACAGGGGAAGGATTTGCCTCGCGCTTCGGAGGAGGAGCTTAAGGCCTTTGTAGCAACTGAACTCGAATCGTGCATCGCCAGCCTGCCGAATCCGGGAGCCGAGGAGTTTTGGGGCCGGGCGAACAAGGGGGCGGCGCTGGCTGTCCTGAGCAAGTTCCTGCTCAATACGCGCCAATGGGAGAAGGCGGCCGCGGCGACCCAACGGGTCATGGATTTGGATTATTACGAACTGTTCCCGGTATACAAGGATTTGTTCAAGGTCGAAAACGAACGGAACCGGGAGCTGATTTTCGTGATACCCTGTATCAACCAATTTGATTTCGGCAATTGGTATCCGGCGGGAGCGATGCCCGCTGGATTTGTATCGACACCCCAGCTGCCCGAGTATCGCTGGATTCCTGGCATCCAGAATTTCGCCACGCACTATCGGTTCAGGGATCGTTTTATCCGTACCTTCTCCGAGCAAGACGATCGGTACGTATTGGTTGTCAGGACGTACGTGAATACCGCGGGTCAGACGGTCAATTTAATGGCTACGGCAGACAATACGCGGAGCTTCAAGTATTTCGATAACAATGCCGTCTCCAATGCCCATGGCAATGACCTGCCAATCGCTCGTTATGCTGACATCTTGCTAGCCCGGGCAGAGGCCCTCAACGAGCTCAACGGCTTGAATGCGGAGGCGATCGCGTTACTGAATGCGGTTCGGGGCCGTTCGGCTTTGGCTGGATTCGGCATGGATGATTTCGATGGTAAGGAGTCGTTCAGGGATGCGATCCTGCGGGAGCGGGGGTGGGAGTTCTTCTCCGAAGGCAAGCGGCGTGAAGACCTGATCCGTCATGGTAAGTTCCTTTCCTCGGCGCGCGAGCGTGGCGTCAATGCCGATGATCGGCATTTGGTTTTCCCGATTCCGCAGAGCGAAGTCGATGCCAACGCGCTGATGGTACAAAACGAAGGTTATTGACAGTTGATAATTGCACCAAAATGAAAACACTACGTTATAGACTTTTTATCGGATTGTTGGCCATGCCGTTCGTGGCGTGCGAAAGCATGCTGGATATCGAGCCGGAAGCCGAGTTTGCGCCAGCCAATGTATTGACAACCGAGAACGGCATCAAATCGTTGCTGTATTCTGCCTATCAGAACTTTCAAGGCCAAACCGCCATGAAGGATGTGATCAATTTTTCGGAGGTTACTACCGATATGGCATTCAACACGGGTGGGAATGAGAATCTTTATCTCACCCAATTCATCAATTTTTCGTGGGATCCTTCGGTCACGCAACTGCAGGGAATCATATGGGGGCCGTATTACCGGGTGATCCGCGACGCCAACTCGGTATTGGAGAATATCGAGAACGTGCAGATTTCAGACGAAAAAAGAAGGCTGTTCGTGGCCGAGGCCCGTTTCTTGCGCGCGTATTGCTATGCGTATCTTTACAGTTGGTATGGAACGGTTCCGTTGCGGACCAGCAGTGCGCAAGCAAAGGACTTGGCCCGCGCCCAGGAAAGCGAGTTGGCATCGTTCATCGAAACGGAATTGGAAGCCTGCGTGGCAGACTTGCCCAATCCGGGAGCCGAAGAGTTGTGGGGACGGGCCAATAGCGGTGCCGCACTTGCGGTGTTGAGCAAGTTCCTGCTCAATACCAAGCAATGGGAGAAGGCGGCCACTGCCACCCAGCGGGTCATCGATTTGGGCTACTACGAGCTTTTCCCGGTATTCAAGAACCTGTTCAAAGTGGAAAACGAACAGAACCGGGAAATGATCTTCGTGATGCCCGCGATCAACCAATTCGATTTCGGTAACTGGTTCCCGGCTGGGGCGATGCCCGCCGGGTTTGTGTCGACACCGCAGCTTCCCGAATACCGCTGGATACCCGGCATCCAGAACTTTGCGACCCAGTATCGGCTGCGCGACAATTTCGTCCGTACGTTTTCACCCAACGACGACCGCTATGTGCTGGTGGTGAGGACGTACGTCAATACGGCCGGTCAAACGGTCGATCTGACGAATACGGTGGACAATACACGGAGCCTGAAATACTTCGACAACAACGCGGTATCGAATGCACACGGCAACGACCTGCCGATCGTGCGTTACGCAGACATCCTGTTGGCGCGTGGAGAGGCGCTGAACGAACTGAGTGGCCCGACCCAAGCGGCGTTGGATCTGCTCAACGCCGTGCGGACACGGTCATCATTGGATGGGTTTATGCTGGCCGATTTCCCGGACAAGGAATCCCTGCGCGAAGCGTTCCTGCGTGAGCGGGGCTGGGAGTTTTTCTCCGAAGGCAAGCGTCGGGAAGACTTGATCCGCCACGGTAAATTCATTTCATTGGCTAGGGCGCGCGGGGTCAATGCCGATGAGCGCCATCTCGTTTTCCCCATTCCGCAAAGCGAGGTGGACGCCAATGAGATGATCGTGCAGACCGAAGGCTATTAAACGACAAAGGTACATGAAACCAATCACGGTATGAATAGGTTATCCATCGTTATCTCATTGCTCGCCATCCACGGGCTTTTGTCGCTGGCCGTATTCCCGGAGGGTGCGCTGGCACAGGGCACGGCCAGCAAACCCAACATCGTTTTCATCATGGCCGACGATCTAACGCTTTGGGATATTGAACCCTACGGTAGCAAGCAGGTGCATACACCTAGTCTTGCCCGGTTGGCTGGCGAAGGCGTCTGTTTGGACAACATGTTCAATGTCGTGCCGATCTGCGCACCCACGCGCCAAACCCTCCTCACCGGGCTCGGCCCGGTGAGGAACGGCGCGTACCCCAATCACAGCGAGATACACGCAGGGATCAAGACCTTGCCTACTTATTTGCAGGACTTGGGCTATCGAACGGCCTTGATCGGAAAGAAACACTACCAACCGGAGTCATCGTATCCCTTTGAATTCCTGGGCGGAAGGGGGCACGACGATGGCGACGGCCAAGACGTCGATTTGGCCCTCGCCGAAGCGTATATCCGCAAGGCGGACGATGCCCCTTTTTTCCTCATGTTCACCAGCAACCAGCCCCACAGTCCGTGGAACAGGGGCGATGCTTCGGCCTACGATCCCCATGGCATCACCTTGGCGCCAAACATGGTCGATACCGAACTCACCCGGCAGCAAATGGCCAGCTACTTCGCCGAGATCACGTACCTGGATAGCCTTGTGGGCGTTTGCCTGGACATCGTGGAGCGTTCGGGGCAGGGTGACAACACGATCGTCGTATTTGCCACCGAGCAGGGCAATTCATTTCCGTTTTCAAAATGGACGCTCTATGATCAGGGGCTACGCTCCGGCTTCATCGTGCGGTGGCCGGGCATGGTGGCCCCCGCCACCCGCAATGCGGCCTTGCTGCAGTACACCGATGTGTTGCCGACGCTGATCGACATTGCCGGTGGCGATCCGGAAAACACCAATACGGGGTCTACGGATACGCGCGGAAACACGGGTTTCGACGGACACAGCTTCAAGGATGTCCTATTGGGCAAGCGTACGACCCAACGCGCGCACGTGTATGGGGTCAACACCACGCGCGGCATCATCAGTGGCAGCGATGCCTACGCCATCCGGTCGGTGCGCGACACCCGGTTCCTGTACATCCACAACCTCAACTACCGGCAGACGTACTCGAATACCGTCGTCGGTTCGCCTTTGTTCAGGTCGTGGATGGCCGCGGATTCAACCCGCGCTTCGGCTTACCTGACCAGGCCCGAGGAGGAACTGTACGATGTCGTGCAAGACCCTTATCAGTTGGTGAATTTGGCGAATGATCCGCGATACGACGCGATCAAGGCGAAGCTAAAAACCGAGCTGGCGCAATTCATGGACCAACAGGGAGATGAGGGCGTCGAAACGGAGATGAAAGCGTTCGAGCGGCAGCCGCGACGCCAAGGCAATGCCGCCGCCGTGGCGCCAGCCGGCATCGAACGCAGGCCTAACATCGTCGTCATCATGGCCGACGACTTGGACTCCAGGCAATTGAGTTGCTACGGTGGCGAGAACCTGGAAACCACCCACATCGATCGGCTGGCATCGGAAGGCCTGAAGTTCAACGCGATGATCGCCTCCGAGACCATGTGCGTGCCCACGCGGGCGTCGCTGTTTACCGGGATGTATCCCGCGCGGCACGGCGCATACCAAAACCACAAGCCCGTCCACGACGACCTGCAAAGCGTGGGTCACTACTTGAATGCGCTAGGCTATCGCGTGGGGTTGACGGGCAAGGACCACGTGACCCGGCCAACGGCGGTTTTCCCGTTTGACATCGTGCCCGGGTTTGAACCCAATTGCGTGTCGCCGACAGATGATTATTTTTTGGACAGCGTCAGGGGTTACATCCTGCGCGATGAGCCCTATTGCCTCTTCGTGATGAGCAACAATCCCCACCGACCGTGGACCGTCGGCGACCCCGACGAGTTCGATCCGGACCAGCTGAAATTGCCTGCACATTGGGTGGATACCGAACGCACCAGGGAAAATTTCAGGCGATACCTGGCCGAGGTGCGCCGGCTGGATGATCAGGTAGGCGACATCGTCGATCTGCTCACGGAAACAGGGCAAGATCAGCACACGATCGTTATCTTCCTGGGTGAGCAAGGCCCGCAATTTCCGGGAGGCAAGTGGACCCTATACGACAATGGCCAAAAGAGCGCCATGATCGTCAAATGGCCGGGCACGGTGGTTGGCAACCGTGAGACCGACGCCATCGTCCAGTACGAAGACGTCACCCCCACGCTGATTGACATCCTTGGTGGCGATCCCGTCGCGGGGCTCGACGGGAGGAGCTTCAAATCGGTGTTGGAAAGCGCGACCGCCGAACACCGCGACGTAGCCTACGGCATCCACAACAATATCCCCGAGGGACCGGCATATCCCATGCGCAGCATACGCGGGCAGCGTTATAAACTCATCTGGAACCTTACCCCAGACTCGGCCTATTACATCAAGTATTCGATGAATACCGAGAAAGCGGACTTGGACTGGCCAACCTGGTTGGACCAGGCCGCAGTGAGCGAGGAAGCCCGGAAACGGACCGACCGGATCGTCCGAAAGCCCGCTATCGAGTTTTATGACCTTCAAGCTGACCCCGATGAGCTGGAAAACCTGGCCGGAGATCCGGCTTATCGACCGATGGTTGACGCGTATTCGGCAAAGCTGAAGGAATGGATGGCCGATCAGGATGACCCCGGTGCGGCCCTGGATGTACCGATAAATAGAAAGTGATGATGATAACCGTGGAAATTAGGTGTTTATTGATGTTGGTGGGGCTGTGCTCGTTGTCGTCGGCGGGCCATGGCCAAGCCAGGCGACCCAATATCGTGCTGATCATGGCCGATGATATGGGGTATTCCGATATCGGCTGTTATGGCGGCGAAATCGAGACGCCCAACCTGGATCGGCTGGCCGCCGACGGGCTTCGTTTCAGGCAGTTCTATAATGGAGCGCGGTGTTGCCCTACCCGCGCGTCGCTGATGACGGGGCTTTATCCGCACCAAGCGGGAATCGGGCACATGACCAATGACCCCGAAAACAGTTCGGCGTACGACTACGGCGTGCCCGCGTATGCCGGCGACCTGAATTTCCAGAGCGTTACGATGGCCGAGGTCTTGAAAGCCGCGGGTTACCAGACGCTGATGACCGGTAAATGGCATTTGGGCTACCACGACCGGAATAGGTGGCCTTTGCAACGGGGTTTCGAAAAGTATTACGGGATATTGGCCGGTGCGTCCAACTTTTTCAACCCGGTTGGGAAACGGGGGCTTACGTTGATGAACGACCCGGTTGAGCCCGGAGGCCCCGATTTTTACATCACCGATGCGTTTACCGATCACGCCGTACGGTTCATCGGCGAAAACCAGGCGGACGAACGGCCTTTTTTCCTGTACTTGGCCTATACGAGTCCGCATTGGCCCCTCCACGCATTGGAGGCCGACATCGACAAATACCGTGGTCGGTATGCCGCCGGGTGGACAACGCTACGCCGCGAACGGTTCAGCCGGATGCAGGCGCTGGGCGTCATCGATCCAAAAACCACCGGGTTGAGCCCGGACGACGGTGCCGATTGGGACTCGCTGACACCGGATCAGCAAGCGGAAATGGATTACCGGATGGCGATATACGCCGCGCAGGTCGATCGCATGGACCAGCAGATCGGGCGGGTGATCGATACCCTTGAGGCATTGGGCGAACTCGATAACACCTTGCTGTTTTTTCTGACCGACAACGGCGCATGTGCCGAAGGCGGGCTTTTGGGCGGGGGCAAAGCGGAGCTTTTGGGAACAAAGGAGGGATACATGCTTAGCTACGGCCAATCGTGGGCAAACGCTTCGGCCACGCCCTTCCGGACGTACAAGCATTGGGTACACGAAGGTGGCATCGGCACGCCATTGATCGTCCATTGGCCGAATGCCATCCCCGAGCGCGTGGAGGGCAATTTCACCGATCACTATGGATTCATACAGGATATCATGGCAACGGCCGTGGACGTTGCGGGTGCAACCTATCCAACGCGCCACAACAATCAAGCGATCGCGCCTTTGCAAGGACGTAGCATGCTCCACGTCATCGCTGGCCATGACAGGCCCATCCATGACGAGCCCATCTTCTGGGAGCATGAAGGCAATGCGGCGGTGCGATTGGGCAATTTCAAGTTGGTAAAGGCGTACGACCCGGAAAATCGGTCGAATTGGGAGCTTTACGATATCAGTAGGGACCGGTCGGAGCTGAATGATCTGGCTCCGGGCAGGCCTGACCTCGTGGAAGAACTCTCCCGCCGCTACGCGCAATGGGCCGCGGAGCACGGCGTGCTGGACTATGGCGAAGTTTTGCGTATCCGGGCGGAGAAAAGTGCAAGGAATTAAGTTAGGGATTCAAATTTCAGGTTTATGCAATCAAGAATGAGTAAGCAACACTGGATTGTCGTCGTCTTCGGGTTGTTTTTGGCAATGCCGCTTATCGCGGGCTGCAGTACGGATCGATCCAGGCGTAACGGGCCGCCCAACATCCTGTTGATTTTGGTGGACGACCTCCGGCCGGCCATCGGGGCTTATGGCGACCCGCTCGCCATCACGCCAAACCTCGATAGGTTGGCCGCGCGGGGCATGCGGTTTGAACAGGCCTATTCCAACCAAGCGGTATGCGCCCCGTCGCGGTTCAACTTGCTGCTCGGCAGCCGGTCTACGTCGACGGGCATCTATGGGTTCGGCCAGAATTTCCGCGACTACTATCCCGATGCCACCACGCTTCCCCAGCTGTTCAAGCAGCACGGGTACCACACCGAATCGATGGGCAAGGTTTTCCATATCGGCCACGGCACCTATGCCGATGAGGCATCGTGGAGCGTGCCCCACCATGGCGATCTGGTGATCGAGTACGTAGACCCTGTCAGCAAGGAGATGGGGTTCACGCGCGAGGAGGCGCTGTTTTCGAACCAACCCGGCCGCGGCTTGCCGCGGGGATGGGCCTGGGAATCGCCCGATGTCGCGGACGACGCCTATGCCGACGGGCGGACGGCCAACCGGGCCGTCCAGCGGCTCGCGGAGCTGAAAGCCGAATCGGGCGATCCTTTTTTCCTGGCCGTCGGGTTTGCCCGGCCGCACCTGCCGTTCTCGGTGCCCAAGCACTATTGGCAGCTGTATGACGAAGATGCGCTGCCACTGCCCGAACCCAACAACCGGCCGGAAGGCGCTCCCGCCTACGCGGTGAAGTACGGCGATGAGATCAGCCAGTACGTCCCGTTGCCCGAGCGGGTCACGGCCGAGCCGTTCGCGGATAGCCTCACCCGCAAACTCATCCATGGCTACTACGCGGGCGTCAGTTACGTCGATGCGCAGATCGGGAAAGTGCTCGACGGGCTGGATGCTTCCGGATTGGCCGAAAACACCGTCGTGGTGCTTTGGGGCGATCACGGGTACCTGCTCGGCGAGCTGGGCATGTGGACCAAGCACGTCAACTACGAACTGGCCAACCGCATTCCGATCATCATCGCCGCGCCGGGTACCACCCAGCCCGGAAGCGCGACCGCGCAGCTCACGGAGACCGTCGATATCTGGCCCACCTTGGTCGAACTTGCGGGGCTGGCCCCGGCAGCGGTGAGCCAGCCGCTTGACGGCACGAGCCTCGTACCCGTCCTCCGCGACCCGGAGGCACGCATCCGCGACCACGCGTACCATTGTTTCCCGCGGGGCGGCTACCTCGGGCGCGCCATCCGGACAGACCGGTACCGGATGGTGGAGTGGAAGAAAATCGGCGAAGCCGATGAGCCGGCGGCGTACGAATTGTATGATTATCAGGACGGCCCGTTCGAGCGCCGCAACATCGCCGGTGAGCAGCTGGGCATACGCGAGGAACTCCAGGCCATCTTGGCACGGCATCCGGAACCGGCCGCTTCCCGACCCCGGCGCGAGTAGATTTTTTGTTTCCGCCGGGAATGCGTATTTTAGCGTTTCCAATGCCAGGGGGCTTGGATATCAATAATGCTATGATCGCTGCAAGAAGGAAAACGCTGTATGCGCTGATTGTCGGCAGTTGCCTGTTCGGGTTTACGCGCTTCGCGCACGGACAGCAGGCCGATCGGTCGATAACGTATCAACTCGAGGAAAATAAGCCCTATCGCACCGGTATCGCAGCCGATGCGTACGCGACCGAACGTTGCGTGCTCGATATCTACTACCCGGAGCAGGCCACGGGCTTCGCGACCGTGGTGTGGTTCCATGGCGGCGGGATCACGGGCGGCGAGAAGTTCATCCCGCAGGAGCTGAAGGAAAAGGGGCTGGCCGTGGTCGCGGTCAACTACCGGCTGAGCCCGAAGGTGAAAAACCCGGTTTACATCGATGACGCGGCGGCGGCCATCGCCTGGGCGTTCAAGCACATCGCCGATTACGGCGGCGACCCGAACAAGATCTTCGTGTCCGGCCATTCCGCCGGTGGTTACTTGGTGGCCATGGTGGGCCTGGACAGGTCGTGGCTTGAAAAGTACGGCGAAAATGCCGATAGGCTGGCGGGCATCATCGACTTCAGCGGCCACGCCGTTACGCACATGACCATCCGTGCCGAGCGCGGCATCAGCGACAAGCAGCCCATCGTGGACGCGTATGCCCCCTTGTACCACGTGCGCGCCGATGCACCGCCGTTGGTGTTGGTGTCGGGCGATCGGGAACTCGAATTGCTGGGGCGATACGAAGAGACCGCCTACTTCTACCGCATGATGAAGGTAGCGGGCCATGAACGGGTGTACCTCTACGAGTTGGACGGGTTCGACCATGGGGCCATGGCCGCCCCGGGCTTCCACATCCTGTTGAAGCACGTCAGGGAACTCGGCAACCCATGAGCTTGTTAAACTATCACGAATACATAAAACGTAAAAACAAACCGGAAACGATGAGAAAGACAGGTTGGCTAGGCGCCTTGGGATTGGTTGTTGGCATGGCGGGCGCGACCGCGCAGCAGGTAGGCACTTCGTTCGCGAATCCGTTACCCGTGGCGTTCGGCGATCCCTACGTGATCTATGATGATGCGTCTCGGCAATACTACATGTATGGCACCGGAGGGGGTGCCAAGAACGGCTTCGCCGCCTATTCCTCGACCGACCTGCTGCACTGGAAGGACGAAGGGCAGGTGTATCACGCTGGCAACGTCAACGGCTGGAGCGATTCGACCGCTGCATGGGGCGGGGCCTATTGGGCACCGGAAATGTACGTGCGCGACGGGAAGTATTACCTCTTCTACAGCGCGCAATGGAAAGAGAACCCCACCGACGAATTGGAGAATTTCCGCATCGGCGTGGCCGTGGCCGACAAGCCCACCGGGCCATTCATCGATATACGGGATCGGCCGGTGTTCGATCCCGGCTATCCGATCATCGACGCGAACGTCCATTTTACCGAGGATGGCCGCACGTTCCTCTATTATTCGCGCTGCTGTTACAAGAACCCCGTGGAGAGCGAAGTGGCCAACTGGGCACGCCAGAAAGGCTGGTTTGACGAAATCGAGGAAAGCTGGGTGTACGGCGTGGAAATGAAACCCGATTTTTCGGGCGTGATCGGCGAGCCGGTGTTGTTGCTGCGCCCCCCGGTGACGATGGGCGACAAACAGGCCGAGTGGGAGAGCCGTTCGGTGACGAGCAAGGAGGTGAACCGCCGCTGGACGGAAGGTTCATTCACGTTCAAGCACGGCGACACGTATTACATGATGTATTCGGCCAACCATTTCGCCGGCGAGAACTATGCGGTGGGGTATGCCACCGCTGAGCATCCGCTTGGCCCTTACGTGAAGGCGTCGAATAACCCCGTGCTCGAAAAGAATACGGGCAAAGGCGGCCAGGTAAGCGGTACCGGGCATAATAGCGTGGTGTTCCTGCCCGATGGGCGGATGCTGTGCGTATACCACGGCCGTACGGAAAAGACCGGCGCGGAGCGCGTGGTGTTCATCGATGAGATGGCCATCGGAAACGACGGCGTGCTCACGGTGAACGGGCCGACCACGGAATACTGAGCATAAAGGACACGCGTTATGGGAGACCAAGCTAAATTTATCGAGAAAGTAACCGCTTCGTACAGCCCGAAGGGGGCATTTATCTTCCTGGGCGCGGGGTTGCTCGACGGCCAGGTGGTGGCGCCGGCCCAGGTAAACCTGCCGCTGAAGATGATGAACCGCCACGGCCTCATCGCGGGCGCGACGGGTACCGGTAAAACGCGCACGCTGCAACTGATCGCCGAACAGCTGTCGGATGCCGGGGTACCGGTGTTCCTATTGGACGTGAAGGGGGACCTTTCGGGCCTGCACCAAGCCGGGGCGTCCAATCCGGCGCTGGTGGAGCGTGGCGAGGTGTTGCAGTGGCCGTTCGTGCCATCGGGCTTCCCGGTGGAGCTGTTCTCGCTCTCGGGCAACGTCGGCAATCCCATGCGGCTCACGGTCGAAGATTTCGGCCCGGTGATGCTGGGGCGGATACTCGAACTCAACGACACGCAGACGGGCGTGCTGGCCGCCGTGTTCAAGTATGCGGAAGACCACGGATTGCCCATCGTCGGCTTCGCCGACCTGAAAAAACTGCTCACCTACCTCACCGATGGGCCGGGGGCGGCCGAGATCAAGGATAGCTACGGCCGCATCAGCGGGGCCACTTCGGGTACCATCCTGCGCAAGCTGGTGGCGCTCGAGCAGCAGGGCGTATCGGATATTTTCGGAGAAAAGGAATTCGATACCAACGATCTGTTCGAAAAGGTGGACGGCAAGGGGGTGATCAGCCTGCTGAATATCTCCGACATCCAGGATCAGCCGATCCTGTTCTCGACCTTCCTGTTGAGCCTGCTGGCCCAGCTCTTCAAGACCCTGCCCGAAGTGGGCGACCTGGATAAACCCAAGCTGGTGTTCTTCTTCGAGGAGGCGCACCTGCTGTTCAAGGATGCGCCCAAGGCGTTCCTCACGCAGGTGGAACAGATCGTCCGGCTCATCCGCTCCAAGGGGGTGGGGGTGTTCTTCTGTACGCAGGCCGCGACCGACATCCCCGATAGCGTGTTGGGCCAACTGGGCAACCGCGTACAGCACGCGTTGCGGGCCTTTACGCCCAACGATGCCGAAGCGCTGCGCAAGACCGTCAAGACCTATCCGCGGTCGGATTTCTACGAGATCGACCGCGTGCTCACCGCCTTAGGTACCGGGCAGGCGCTCATCACCGTGCTCAACGACAAAGGCATCCCCACCGAGGTGGTGGCCACGCACTTGATCCCGCCGCGCGCGGTGATGGGGCCGGTAGACAGGCAGACGTACGATCAATTGGTCAAGGCCTCGCCGTTGTACGCGAAATACCATCAGGCCGTCGATCGGCGGAGCGCCGCCGAGATCCTGGACGAGAAGCTGAAGGTCCACGAAGCCCAGGAAACCCGTGAAGCCGAATCGAAACAGACCGCCAAGAAATCGGCAGGCCGGCGAAGCACCCGGCAGACGCCGTTGGAGGCGGCCCAAAAGGCCGCCACCACGACGTTAGCCCGTGAAGGCACGAAGCTGCTGGCCCGGCTCGCCAATGGCTTGCTCGGGATGATGCTCAAGAAGAAGCGCTAGGCGGCTTTAGTGCCGCTTCGCTTCCTCTTGTCCGATTTCGCGGATGAAGATATTCCTGAATTGCGTTTCCGTGCCATGCGTCTGCAACTCGATCGCCCCACTGGGCAATAAGGGGAGGCTACGGTCGAAGAAGTTGTTCAGGATCTGGCCATCCACGGTGACCTTGCCGTTCAGTTCGACCCAGACGCGCTGATCGACCATTTTGACCTTCAGGCTATTCCACTGGCCGTGCGGTTTGTCGGCCTTCACCAGCGGCCATTTGCCCGGGTTGTCGTCATTGTTGTTCCACAAGCCACCGGATCCCTTGTCGCTGCCGTGTTTGTGGGCTTCCACGTTGTCCACGTCCCAAAGCTGTACCTGCGGGTAGCTGCGCAAGTAGATGCCCGAATCGCCATTGGGCCCCATGAATCGGTATTCGACCAAGAATTCGAAATCGGCGTAGGGGCGGTCGGTCGCCAGGTGCACGCCATGGCCATCGGAAACCAGGATGCCATCCTTGACAGACCAATGCTTGTCGCGATCCTCGTTCCACTCCTGCTGGGCCTTGGCACGTTCCTCGGCGGTGAAACGCGCTTCGACATACGGGCTGAACACGCCACCACCGCCCGGCCGGCCGCGCCAACCCTGTAGATCCTTCCCGTTGAAAATGGTGGTGAACCCGGCAGGTGCCGATGGCGAAGGCTGTGCTTGCGCGGCGGTACCCAATCCGACCGCAAGCATCAATACGAACATAAACTGCTTCTTCATTCTTTAACGATTGTACGATTTCAGTACAAACTTAAAAAAAAATGTCGCACGTCCAACCTCGCAGCAAAGGGACTTGGCGGTACCGTCCAATCGACCCGGCGCTGCTAATCCCGATTGCCGGAGAACATCCCTTCCATCGCCGGGCTGCCCGATGTGCTCTTCCAAGTGCCCTCGACATGCCCGTCGCGCGTGAAGGTACCGGTGAATTCCCACTTGATGTCGCTGCCGCCGGTGGTGGCCCTGAATTGCCCGTCGTCGCTCACGCGGCCTTCCAAGGTGAATTCGAGGGTGCTTACCCACAGTGAATTACCGGAACCGGAGACCTTGCCGTCGCTGCCGACCTTGAAACGCCACATCCCATAGTCATCCCCGCCATACGCGCCTCCCCAGGCTCCCGTGAATCCCGATACGTTTTCATTCTTTTTGCAGGACAAGGCCGTGCATGTCGTCGCTACCAGCAATACCAGCATCAATCGATTCTTCATCATGTTTTTAGGGTATATCGTGCACGGTCGCAAAAGGTCATCACGCATGGTGGTCAACATTGGTTTTTCCCCGTCTTTCCCTATGCTTTCCCAATAGGTTCCCGATGAAACGCCGTGTTTTGGGCGTTTTGACGGCATTGTATCGACGATGCATAGGCTATGCATGGGATATCATAGGGATGGGCCATGGGTGAATGATAGGTTTTTGGGCGTGTGCGTGGGTGAACCTGCAAACGGCGAATCCGCGAAGTGCATCGACAAGACAATTGCGTCATGTTGCGACAATTACGCCATAACGTGCCCTATGCGACATCGCTCTTGCCGATTGTCCTGACTTTTGTTCCGTTGTTCAAATCACCAGATCATGGCGGAACAGAAAAGTATCATCAAATTGAAAGGAAGGATCGGGGATCTGACCTTCTACAAAAACAAGGACGGGTATCAGGCGCGGCAGGCAGGCGGTCTATTGGGGAGTGTTGAGGTATACCTCGCAATCAAGCCTAGTCTGATGTGTTCCCCGAATTCACTTTTCTTGAATAAGTAGGGTTGCTCCCTCAGGAGAAGTATGGTTTCTTCTGCATTTTTAAGGAACTTGTTCGCATGCCTTTTTCCGAATTTATCGGCAATAAACGCATATAGGAATTTGAGTGATTTTTTGGCTTTAGGCGTATAGTGGATTTCTAGGCTCATTCCAAATCAAGCATTTCACGAATAGTTGTGAATTGGGTTAACGCTCCGGCTTTTGCCTCTGCCAATGATTCCTTAACACCGCTCACCACGTATTCGGGCAAAGCCTCTTCTTCGTCCACGATAAAATTGACCTTAAGCAACTTCAATACAGATTCCACCGCCTGAAGCTGTTCCCTATTCTGTGGTTGGACAATATCCTCATCCCACCACCCCCTCCACGTCTTCCAAATCCAGGGCCATGTATTCGGCGAATTCCTTGACGGATACGGGTTGGTGCGGGGCCTTGCCGAGGGCGTCGCGAATGGTCTGGAGCAGGCGCTGTGCCTGGCGCTTGCTCTTGCCCATGATGACACAGACGTCGTGGGGCTGGATGATGAGCCTTTTCGGTTTCTTCATGGCGCCAAGGTGCATGTTCCAGCGTCAAGGCACCGGTGAATGCAAGACTATCCGGTGATAACCGAAAGAATTCGGTATCTTTATCGTCCTGAACATTTCCCATTTGCCCGACGAGAAACAGCGGGAGATCGCCGAGATCGTGAATGGCAGACAGTCCTGGAATGCCTTCTGCTTTTTGTAATCAACAGTATTTTGTATAATTGTTGTTTGAAAACAACAAAAATGTTTATTTTTGCTATTTGCAGGGAGCAATATGGATAAATTATTTGAAAAATCGTATGTTAAAATAGCCAGGGCCCCGGAACGCTTCCAGCGGTATCTAGCAGAAGAAATAGTATGGTCAGGGAGGCTAATCGGAATTAAAGGAGCCAGGGGGGTGGGCAAAACCACCCTCATGCTCCAGTACGCAAAACAACATTTACCGGCAGATCAGCAAACCCTGTACACCAGCCTGGATAGCCTGTATTTCACCGCCAATACCCTCATTGACCTGGCTGAAAAGTTCGCGGTTCAGGGGGGTAGGTATCTTTTACTGGATGAAGTACACCGTTATCCGAATTGGTCCCAGGAACTGAAAAATATCTATGACGACCTCCCAGACCTGCAGGTTATCTTTACGGGGTCATCCATTATGCACCTTAACCAAGCAAAAGGCGATCTTAGCCGCAGGGCCGTTATGTATGAGCTCAATGGGCTATCATTCAGGGAATACCTGAACGTTGCCCATGATTTTACCTTCAAAAAGATCAGTTTTGACGACCTGCTCCATCGGCACACGGCTATCGCACTTGATATCTCGTCGCAGTTAAAGCCCATCCCGCACTTCAGCAACTACCTGGAATACGGGCATTATCCCTATTTTTTAGAAAGTGAGAAACTATATCCGCAAAAACTGGCAGAAACGATTTCACTGGCCATCACCGTAGATCTTCCATCCTTTCATGACATCAGCTATAGCAGCATCGAAAAAATACGCCTGCTGCTGCACATTATAGCAGAGTCTGTCCCTTTCAAGCCCAATATCTCGAAATTAAGTGAGCGCATAGGCATCAGCAGGAACAGCCTGGTCCAGTTTATCCGGTATCTGGAAGACATGCGGATCATCCGTGGCCTGTATCCCGATACCAAAGGGATCGGGATCTTACAGAAGCCGGAAAAAATTTACCTTCACCATCCTAACCTGCAATATGCCTTAGCCAGTGAGCACAGCAATGCCGGCAATATGAGGGAAAGTTTTTTCATCAACCAGTTAAGCAGTGTAGCACCGGTTACCTATACGGAAGCAGGCGATTTTGCCAGTAAAGGTTACACGTTTGAAGTGGGCGGAAAAAATAAGACGAATAAGCAGATTAAACACCTGGAAAAATCAGTTGTAGCCGCAGATGAAATTGAAGTGGGCCATCAGCATAAAATCCCACTATGGCTTTTTGGATGGCTATACTGAAAAAACAGGCCTGAATATATTATCTTTATCGCCATGAACATTTCCCATTTGCCCGACGAGAAACAGCGGGAGATCGCCGAGATCGTGAAGCGCATCGTGGACGTGGCGCGGCCCGAGAAGGTCATCCTTTTCGGCAGCCATGCGCGTGGCAACTGGGTGGAAGACCATTACGTTTCGGGCGGCGTGCGCTACAGTTACATCAGCGACTACGATTTCCTGGTGGTGGTCCCGCCGGGCACGGGCAAGCTCGAAGAGGCCATCGCCAGCGAGATCACCAACCGCTGCCTGCATTACCGCAACGCGGTGAGCGTGCTGGTGCACGACATCGACTACATCAACCAGGGGCTGCGCATCGGGCAGTACTTCTTCACGGAGATCATCCGCGACGGCATCGTCTTGTACGATACCGGCAAGGCCACCTTTGCCGAAGCCAGGGCATTGACGGCCGAGGAGGTGCGTGAGCGGTCGCGGATGTACTACGAGGATTATTTTCCGAGGGGTGAAGATTTTCTGATGGGTGCCGAGTTCTTCGCAATGAAAAACCGCCCTAAAGCAGGGATATTCCTTTTACACCAAGCCACCGAAGCCTTTTACCACGCGGTATTGTTGGTCCATACCGGTTACAAACCCAAATCCCATAGCCTGTCCTTCCTGCGCAACTATTCCAAATACCTCTCGAAGGACCTGTACGAATTGTTCCTGACACCATCGGGCGATGCGAACGAGAAGTACCTCTTCGATTTGCTGAAGCAAGGTTACAAGGAGTCGCGGTACAAGCGGGAATACCGCATCTCCGCGGAGGAACTCGAGGTCCTGATCGGCAAGGTCGCCCGGATGAAGGAGGTGGTTGAACGG
>JBBCJB010000009.1:0-191539 GCA_037190485.1 Parapedobacter sp. | reverse complement strand
CGGTGTCCACCTCTTCCCATCCCGAACAGAGCAGTTAAGCCCGCCAGAGCCGATGGTATTGCCGTAACAGGCGTGAGAGTAGGTCGGTGCCGGATTTCATAGCGCCCAGTTGCAACAGCAGCTGGGCGTTTTTTTTTGCGTTCCGCCGAATACCTATCAGGTTTTTCGTTTGCTGATAACGAATAAACCGAAAGTAAAATTACACCAAAATGGGTATTGCCCAAGCCTGATCGCATAAGGATATTTGTGTTGTTCGATGATGGTCATCGGACGTCATGAAGAATCGGCGATGCTCTACCCCGCTATCGAAAACATCCAGCGTTTGCTGAACGAGCACATCGGTGCGACGGCCGCGATGGCCAATGCCGCCGAAATGCTCAATGGCGGCGACGAGCAACAGGATGCCGATGTCATCATTTCACTGGTCAACATCGAAGAAGTAAGATTGGCCCGGGATCAGCAGTACGTCGTGAAGATCGATGGCGAGCTGTTGCCCAAGAATGCCCCCGTACACCTCGATCTTTCCTTGCTGTTCGTCGCCCATGGCACGGGCTATGAAAACAACATCCGTAACCTGCAGGAAGTGATCGCCTTCTTTCAAAAGCAACCGGTTTTCCGGGCAACGGATACCCCGCAACTCGCTGCCGACGGCATCGATCGGCTCACGGTCGAGATGGTGAGTCTCGGCTTGGAGCAATTGCAGCAATTGTGGTCCATGCTGGGCGGCAAATACCAACCTTCCGTGCTGTATAGGGTACGCATGGTTACCATTGACAGTGTCAATGATCGGCCGGTGGCGCCGATCCGACAGATCCAGGCCCGTTTCAAGCGTAAGGACTAACCACAAAACGCCATGGATACCCTCATCATTCGATACGAGAAGCTGTTTTCCATCGCTTGGGTGCACGCCGATTTTCCAGGGCCCGGGAATGGTCGGAACGGGGCGGCATCACTAGCCGATGAACTGACCGTGGAACCCGATGCGCCCACCAGCGTGCGCTTTGCCAACCACGGGATCATTCCCCGTGTCGAGGACGGCGCGTTGTGCTGCTACATCCGCACCGAGGCCCTGCATGACAGGCCTTTCCACCCACTGCCTCCCGATTTCAGCGCCCGTTTCCTGCTTAAGGCTTCCGATGCCTTGATCGCGAGATCGGCGTTGGCCCCGCACGTTGGTGGCGAACGTCTTTACCATGTCCGCGTGAAACTCAAATCCACGGTTTCGGGCGTGCGGTTGACGGATAGCCTATTGGCCAGTGTGGCATCGGCAACACCCGACTTGGTCTTTCTGCCGGGATACGCCGATAGGCCAGACCGGTGGGAATCACGGACGGTGGCCATCAGCGGCTGTTTGGGCGTGCTGGATATCGTCACCGAAGGAAATGGTAAAAACCGGCTGTTCCGACAGGAAGCCTCGCAATTGCTCAACTATACCGTCGGCAACGGCAAGGCCGACCAACACCTTTACACGGTCACCCTGAAAGCGTGAATGATACAAACTTCAAAAACTAAAATTTATCGAAATGGCACAAATTAATGAAACAGCGATCAAGACCCCAGGGGTATACGTCAACGAGATCCCCTTGTTCCCACCATCGGTGGCACAGGTCGAAACGGCAGTCCCTGCGTTTATCGGCCACACCCAGAAGGCCGAAAACGAACTGGGCGAATCACTGACCAACCTACCCACCAAGATATTCTCCTTAAAGGAATATGAGCAATATTTCGGTGGGCCGGAGAACCAGACCGACATCAAGGTCACCGTCAATGAAGTCAAGGAAGGCACGGCCGTCATGTCCTTGACCGCCGTGGCCGAACTGCCTGCCGACAAGGTGTCCAAGTACAGGATGTATTACAGCCTGCGGCTCTATTTCGCCAACGGCGGCGGTCCCTGTTACATCGTATCGGCAGCGGCCACAACGGCCAATATTACGCCGGCTACCCTCGAAGGTGGCCTGAATGCCCTGGCCACCGTCGACGAACCCACGATCATCGCCGTTCCGGACGGGCTGTCATTGGCCAAAGACAAGTATTATGAATTGATGGGCAAGGCCATCGACCAATGTGTCTTGCTCCAGGATCGTTTTACGTTGATCGACGTGCATACGGAAGGCACGAACGTGACCAATACGATAAGCACCTTCCGGGCCGACTTCACCAAGAACGATAACCTGAACTATGCCGCGGCGTACTATCCGTACCTGAAAACGACGTTCGAGTATGCCTATGCGGATACGGCGGTGAACGTGGTGGTGGTTACCAACGGTACGGCCGCCGCCGCCGTGAAACTGAATACGCTCAAGACCACGCAGACGGCGATCTATAACCTGGCCACCGAAACCATCAGCAACAAACTCAGCCCCACGCTGGCCCCTTCGGCCGCGATGGCGGGCATCTATGCCCGCGTGGATGGTTCAAGGGGGGTATGGAAGGCCCCGGCAAACGTATCGGTCAATTCCGTGTATGGATTGAGCGCCAATATTTCCGACGCCGAACAGGGAGGCATGAACATCGATGCCACGAGCGGGAAATCCGTCAATGCCATCCGGTCTTTCCAAGGGAAGGGGTTTTTGGTCTGGGGGGCGCGTACGTTGGCGGGTAACGACAACGAATGGCGCTACATAAACGTACGGCGGTTATTCATCACGGTCGAAGAATCGGCCAGGAAGGCAACCATGCAGTTCGTCTTCGAACCGAATGACGCCAATACATGGGTGAAACTGCGGGCGATGCTCGAAAACTACCTCACGCTGCTTTGGCGGCAGGGCGCCTTGGCGGGGAGCAAGCCCGAGCATGCGTTCTATGTGCGCTGCGGCTTGAACCAGACGATGACGGCACAGGATATCCTCGAAGGCAGGCTCATCGTCGAGATCGGCATGGCCGCCGTGCGCCCGGCCGAATTCATCATCCTGCGGTTCTCGCATAAAATGCAAGAGTCATAACCCACGTAATCCAATGCATGTTGAACCCATAAAATAGCAATAAAATGGCAAATTACCCGCTACCAAAGTTCCATTTCCAAGTAGAATGGGGTGGAGCAAAAATCGGCTTCAGTGAAGTATCAGGCCTCGACGTGTCTGTCGAAGCCATTGAATACCGCGATGGCGCAAGCCCGGAATACCACAAGATCAAGATGCCCGGCTTGCAGAGTTTCTCGAACATCACCCTGAAGCGGGGTACGTTCAAGGGCGACAACGATTTCTACAAGTGGTGGAATACCGTTGCGCTCAACACGATCGAACGACGTGACATCATCATTTCGCTGTTGGACGAGTCACACGCACCGGTGGTGGTGTGGAAGATCAAGAACGCCTGGCCGCTCAAGGTGCAGTCTACCGACCTGAACGCGACCGGCAACGACGTGGCGATCGAGACGATCGAGATCGCGCACGAAGGGTTGACCATACAAAACGAAGGGTGATGTTCTCGTATCCGCCGGTTGGCTTCCATTTCCTGGTCACCTTCGAACTGTTTCCGCAAACGCCCAATGACTTCCGTTTCCAGGAAGTGGGCGGGCTGGAAATGACGATGGAGACCGAGACAATCATCGAAGGCGGCCAGAACCGCTTCGTTTGGGAGCTGCCAGTCAGGGCCAAGTACAGCGACCTGACGCTCAAGCGCGGGATGTTCATCGGATCGGGGATATTGCTGTGGTGCAAGAACGCGTTCGAGAATTTCGTGTTCGAACCCGTGAATGTCCTGATCGCACTCCTCAACGATCAACACGTGCCGATACAGGCGTGGTACGTGGTCAACGCCATCCCGAAGAAATGGTCGGTTTCGGCCTTCGATGCCGAAAAGAGCACCGTGGTCGTCGAGAGCATCACGCTCAGCTACCAGTACTTCAACATCATCAGTGTCGATTCGCTGCTATCGGCAGCGGGTAGTATCAGCGGCTCAATCAGTATCTAACGAACGACTTGCGATATGCCCATCGAGATCAAGGAATTGCACGTCAAAGCGGTGGTGGTGGCCGAGCAACAGCAGCCCACCCAACAAGAACCGGTGATGACGGCAAAGATGAAAAAGGACATTGCTGAAGAGGTCTTCAGGAAAGTCATGTGGAAACTCCGACAAAAAAATGAACGATAATGTTTGGTGACCTGACAGCTGCCGAAAAATTGTACGTCGAGCCCTACCTGGATGCCGCTTTCAAACAGAAAGCACCGGGCGACAAGTTCAATGCGCTCATCAATCCGGCTACGTATACCTGTAAATACGAGTTTGAGTACGACGATACGCAAGCCGGGGGGAAGTCTTCGGTGAAGATGAAGTTCAACAAGATCAAGCCCCAGAAGTTTACGTTCGATTTCCTGTTTGACAGTACGGGCGTGGTCAGCAATGCATCGGTGTTGAATATCGGCGTGGCCAATCCCTTCGCCAAACCGACGTCCGTGGCCGAGCAGATCGAAGAATTCAAGCAGAAAATCATCGAATTCAAGGGCAAGACGCACCGTCCGTATTACCTCAAGATCCATTGGGGCACGTTGTTGTTCAAGGGGGTACTGAATCAGATCGATATCGAGTACAAGGTATTCACCACCGACGGGACACCGATACGGGCCGTCGCGAAGTGCGCCTTTACCGAAAGCATCGAAGACGAACTGCGCGAGGCCATCGAAAACAAGCAAAGCCCCGACATCACGCACGAGCGGATTTTCACCGAATCGGAACGCCTCGACCGCATGGCGCATCGGCTCTATGACCGGAGTGCCTATTACGTGGATGTGGCGGCCTTCAACGGATTGGACGGCTTCCGCGACATCAAGCCGGGCACCAAACTCTATTTCCCACCATTAAAGAAGTGAATGCGCCATGCCATCGCCAGACAACAGGGACTTGGTAACCTACACCGTTCTCGTGGGCAGCGGCGCTGCCCTCACGGCGGCCGACCAGCTGCCGCAGGCACTCCACGTGGTGGATATCCAGGTCGACAATGTGTTGAACAAGATCCCCTCGGCAACGTTGTCCATCGCCGATGGCAATCCGTATGAGCAAGACTTCGAGGTCAGCAATGCCGGGCTGTTGGCACCGGGCAGGTTCATCGAGATCCAGTTGGGTTATGACGGCGACAACACGACGGTGTTCAAAGGCATCATCGTGGCCAATAGCCACCGGATCGAAGGGGCGCATGCCTCGCTGCTGGTCACCTGCAAGCACGAAGCCGTGCGCATGACGGTGGGGAAAAAGAGCCGGCACTACGCCGAGGTCAAGGATTCGGACGTTGCCGAGCAATTGCTGGCCGATAACGGCATCGATAACGTTTCGGTCGAGCCCACGGGCATCGTCCACGAACAACTGCTCCAGAGCCAGGTGAGCGACTGGGATTTCATGATGGCCCGGCTCGATGTCAATGGATGGTACTATGCCACCGAAGGTGGGAAGGTGATCATCAAGCGATGCGACGACCGGCCGGATCCGGTGGCGACGTTGACCTATGGCGACAACATCCTGGCGTTCGATGCGACGGTGGATGCGCGGAGCCAGCCCTTGGGCGTAACGGGCTATGCGTGGGACCAAACGGCGCAGGACGTGGAGGTTTCCGAGGCGAGCGATCCGCTGTCGGGCTATGCAGGGGTGCCGTCGGCGGCCGACCTGGCCGCAATCATCGGACAGCCCATCGAACTGCGGCTTTCGGGCGGTACGACCGCGCAAGCGCTCCAGCTACTGGCCGATGCCAAGCGCATGCGGCAGGCCCTGGCCAAAATCAAGGGAAAAATAAGTTGTGCAGGCGAGCCATCGCTCGTGCCCGGCTCGTTCATCACGCTCGCCGGATTGGGCAACCAATTCAATGGGAAAGTGTTCGTGGCTGGCGTGACCCACGAGTTGGGCGAAGGCAGCTGGACAACCGAACTGACGTTGGGTTGCGACGAAGCCTTTTTTTCGGAAGGCATCTTTCCGGAGCATCCCGTCGCCTTGACGGGCCAATATGCAGCGATGCAGGGGTTGCAGGTCGGGGTGGTCACGGGCTTGGAGGATCCGAAAGGACAAGGACGCATCAAGATCCGGATGCCGATCGTGAGTATGGTCGACGATGGCATTTTCGCCCGCGTGGCCACCTTGGATGCGGGCGACAACCGAGGGACCTTTTTCCTGCCCGAGGTGGGCGATGAAGTCGTTGTCGGTTTCCTGGGCGACGATGCCAACTATCCGGTGGTATTGGGCATGCTGCACAGTGCCGCGAAGCCCCCCCCGCTGACGGCAGCGGATGCCAATGACGAAAAGGGGTATGTGTCGCGATCGGAAATCAAGATCCTGATCCACGATGCCGACAAACGGGTATCGATCCAGACGCCGGGCGGCCGCAACATGGTGCTCGATGACGCGAACGGGGCCTGCACGCTGGAAGACGCGATGGGAAACAAGCTCGTGCTCGACGATGCGGGCATCACCCTTTCCGCGGCGAAAGACCTGGTACTGAAAGCCACATCCTCGCTATCGCTCGCGGCGCCGCAGCTGGAAATCAAGGCCGATGCAACGGCAAAACTATCCGGAGCGGGTTCGTTGAGCGTCGAGAGCTCGGGAATCACGGAAATCAAAGGTTCGATGGTAAAGATAAACTAGGTAACGATGAGTTTAGCAGCACGAGTAAACGATATGCATGCCTGCCCGATGACCAGCCCCAACCCACATGTCGGGGGCGTGGTCTTGCCGGCAGGATGTCCCACCGTATTGATCGGCGGCATGCCCGCGGCGCGGATGGGCGATCTATGCGCCTGCCCCGGACCACCGAACGCCATCGTGAAAGGGTCGGCGACGGTATTGATCGGCGGGCAGCCCGCGGCGCGGATGGGCGATCCGACGGCACACGGTGGGGCGCTGACGGGTGGATGCGCAACGGTTTTAATCGGGGGTTGACCTATGGAGCGGTTACATCAATCATTTTTAGGCACGGGCTGGAGCTTTCCGCCACAGTTTGACGACCAAAGCGGCCAAGTGAACATGCTGAGCGATGAGGAAGATATCCGGAGCAGCCTCGAAATCCTGTTGGTCACGCGCCCCGGCGAGCGGGTGATGCTGCCCGATTACGGGTGCAACCTCGAAGAATTGCTCTTCGAGCCGCTCACGACCACCATGAAAACCTACATGAAAGACCTGATACAGACCGCGATCCTGTACCACGAACCCCGTATCGACGTGAACAGGGTCGACTTGGTGGATACCGGAGAACTGGAGGGCCGTATCCTGATCACCATCGACTATACCGTGCGATCCACCAATTCACGGTTCAATTACGTGTTTCCTTTTTACATCCATGAAGGCACAGAAGTAAAACGATAAGCCATGGCGTGCGCTGACAAAAATGAACGAAGACGTGAAGGGACGGGCCGCTACGACAGGCAATTGAAAGCGCTGTCTCCCGATTTTGCGAAGGTAGACGAACGCGGGCTTCCGCACCTGTTGGCCTTCCTGCAGCGGTATGCCGACCACATCGCGTACATCGACGCCGAAAACAAGGTGAACGGTACCTGGAAGGCGCTCATCCAACGCGATGTGAGCATGGCACTGGCTACCCTGGCGGTCCTGCAGCCGGTGCGTCTCGCCGATTACCACAAGGCGCTCGTAAAAGGCGTCCGGCTGGCCATCAGGGATAACGACACCGCCGCCGCCAAACAACGCTTCAAGTTCATCATCGATTTCGTGTATACGCTGGCCACGTTGATCGACGACCAATGTGCAGGGCTGGCAGACAATCCGGTGTACCAACAGGAGCTGCGCGATATCCTCACGCGGAAGATGGGCAAGCCGGTTTGCCAGGTGTTGGAATTGGCGAAAGCCCATCCCGCACTCTGGCCACCAACCCCCCACATCGACACGGAAGCCCCGATCGCCATCCAGAACGCGGCGATACCGGCCTACGCGTTCCGGTACATCGAGCTGACGTCCGGACCGCTGAACATCTCCGTACCCGATGCCGACGAGCTGACGAAAATCAACTTCATCGTCCACCACAACCTGTTCCAGCAGCACGTGAAAGCGGTGCTGGCCGGGGCGACGCTGGCGGTACGGAATGCGGAGACGTCGTTGACGAAATCGTTGACCCACCACGATAACCATCGGCCCCATATCACGTTGCTATTGGCATTCCTGCGGCTGTTTGGCCATGCCCAACAGCAATTGAACGACTTTGGCAAACGCCACTTGGAATACTATTACCGCGATGTCCTGCAGCTGAAAATGCGCGATCCCGAACCGGACAGGGCACACCTGGTGTTCGGTTTGCATCGGCACGTCGCCGATCACCTGCTGGCAGCCGGTACGTTGTTCAAGGGCGGAAAGGACAAGGATGGCAAGGTGCTCACCTATCGGCTGGCACAGGACGTGGTGCTCAATCAAGCGAACGTATCGCGCCTGGACACCTTGCGGAAAAGCAGCGGGAAGGTCGTGTACGGCGCCGGAACGGCCGACGGGTCGCTGGCGCAGGTGGGCTTCGCGGTGGCGTCGAGCCTATTGCACATGACGGGCGGTGAACGTACCGTCTCGGTATCCATCCGATTCAAGCAAGCCAGCGGGCTGGGCCTGCGCTCCCGGGTGCAACGGCTGGCCTTCCGCACCCGGTTGACCGGCGAGAAGGGATGGCTCGATGACCGGGTGCAGGCCACCTACCAACCGCAGCGAGGCGAATTGTCATTCTCCATCACGCTCGACGGCGGAGCGGACGCAATCGTGCCCTATAACGAGCAGATCCATCAACAGCAAATGGATGTATCGCTGCCGATGCTCCTGGTTTACCTCGATCAGCAAGCGATGGGTGCGGCCTACGACCAGTTTGCCCGGCCGGTCATCGATCGGGTCCAGCTGAGCGTAGACGTGCGCGGCTATAAGGACGCGGTACTGAGCAACGACATCGGCTTGTTGGATGCCAGCAAACCGTTCAAGCCATTCGGCGATCTGCCGCGGCGGAATGCCGGATGCTACATCGGAAGCGACGAACTATTCCGCAAGCCGCTCACGTCCTTAAGTTTGGTGACCGATTTGCCGAACGAATTCACGGCCAGTTACCTCCATCGCGGTGCATGGAACCCGTTGACGAAGACGCCGGTGGCAGGCGGGTACGCGCTCGGGATGCCGGGCATAGCCATGGCCGGGACGACCGTGCCAATGGGGGTGAAGCGCGGCTTTGGCGCGGGCGAGCGCGAAGGATACATCCGCTTGTCGCTCACGAGCGACGGGTACTCGCTGGCGTCATTCATGGATAGGCTCACCCAAAGCTTCAATGAAACCAAGCTGATGAAAATACCGATGGCCGCATCGGTGGCGGTCGAACGCCTGTTCGCCGACCCGGCGACGATGGCCACGGCAACCGCGAAGAAGGCCACCGAGACGGTCATGGTATCGGCGGAATCCGTCCACAAGGATGTGCTCAAGGCGGTGACCGCTGCCACGCAGTTCGAGGGGTATCGCCTGGTGCGAAACTCCACGCCGACACCGCGGGAGCTGGTGGTCGATGCCTTCGAGATCAACTACACGGCCACCGAAACCATCGCCTTCGCACAGCGGGCAACCAAGCAGGGGTTTCTTCACCTGTATCCATCCGGCTATCGGTGGATCGCGAACAACGAACAGGCGGGCGTGTTCCCGGCCTTCCCCAACGAAGGCGAGTGGTTCGTCGGGTTGGCACAGGCCAGGCCCCCCCAAACCATTTCCCTGCTCGTGGATGTGGTGGAAGGCAGCGCCAATCCGTTGAAGGCCGGTGAGCCGGTGCGGTGGTTTTACCTGGATGGCACCAACGATTGGAAACCGTTTGACCGGTCGGCGCTGGTCGATGGCACGAAAAACCTGACCCGTACGGGCATCGTCCAACTGTCGCTCCCCGCAGGGGCCACGCAGGCCGGCACGACCATGCCCTCGGGCATGCACTGGATCAAGATGGCGGTGGCGAGCAACATCGACGCCGTTTGCAAACCGGTATCGATCACCGCACAGGCCGCGACCGTAGCGCTGGTGCAGGAAATCCCGTCGGGCAGCTATTTCAAGGCCACCTTGCCCAAGGGTACGATCACCAAGGCGTTGGCCAGCGATGCGGCCATCAAACGCATCGAGCAACCCGACGATTCGTTCGGTGGAAGGCCCACCGAGCAGCCAAGCGCATTCTACACGCGCGTGAGCGAGCGATTGCGCCACAAACAGCGCGCCATCACGATCTGGGACTACGAGCACCTGGTACTGGAGCATTTCCCAGCGATCTATAAAGTGAAATGCATCAATCGGGCGGGATTCGTAGACCACGACGGCAAAACCGAGTTCTGCGAAAACTACCCGGGCCATGTCACGGTGATCGCGATCCCGGACCTGCGCCAGGCAACGCGCGCGAACGCGCTGCGCCCGTATACCCCCATCGGGCTGTTGGTCGACATCGCCGGTTACCTCGACGGCCTGCGTAACCCGTTCGTGACGCTACACGTCCGCAACCCCCAATTCGAAGAAATACAGCTGGAATTCGACGTGATCTTCCAGGCCAACCTGGACGAGGCGTTCCACCTGAATCTGCTCAACGACGACATCGAGCGGTTCCTGTGCCCGTGGGCGTTCGACACGTCGCGATCCGTCGCTTTCGGTGGCCGTATGCAGCAGGCTACCTTGGTGAATTTCATCGATGAACGGCCGTATGTACACGTGGTCAGCGCATTCAAGATGCACCACATCATCCGTAACGAAGCCGGTGGCGTGCAATCGATCGAGCAGGACGTTCAGGAGGCCGTGGCTTCATCGCCGCGCTCCGTGTTGGTATCGTATGCCGACGGGACGACCAGGCATTTGATTCGCGTCATCCAAAACTGTGAATGCAAATGAACAGCCATATGATACCCACCGATAGGCAATTGCCGCCGTCCATGGACTATGAATTCCTGCGCAGGGAAGGCCTGAAATACATCGAGCAATTGGGCAGTGCGCAGTGGACCGACTACAACGCGCACGACCCCGGCATAACGCTCCTGGAGGCGCTGAGCTATGCCATCACCGAATTGGGTTACCGGAGCGGTTTCGAGATGAAAGACCTCCTGCACGGCGCATCCGGACAAGTGATGTACCCCGCGCGGCAAATACTGGCAAACCATCCGTTCACGATCGCCGACTACCGGAAACTGCTGGTCGACCTCGATGGCGTGAACAACGCCTGGCTGTATACCGATGGCAAGCAGGAAGTCGATTTCCAGGAGCCGAATACCGGTGTCGCGATCCACATCAATGGCTTGTATGCCGTGGTACTGGATCTGGAACGTGACGAGTTACTCGGAGACCTCAACACGGGCGACGTGGAATTGGAAAGCCCTGAAGCGGATTTCATCCTGAAATTCGAATGCCCCCGGTATGCCGATGTGGCGCCCGAGGTGCTGCGCATCGAAGCGGCGACGGCTACGCTGGCCAAAAGGGAGGGCGTCAATCGGTACGAGCTTCGCTTGGCGGGCGCCGAATCCGGAACGGCCCTCGTGGCGTTCAGCGTCACGATTCCCAAGCATCCAGCCACCGGACACGTGGACGACGGGATGGTGTGGGCGTTGCTGCAAACCGCGGGATATGCGCAGCAACTGGCCGATACGTACCTGGCGAAAATGAAACGCGTGGGTGGCATCTTCAACCAGGCGACCCGTCGGCTCCTCGCACACCGGAACCTAGGCGAAGACTTCGTGTCCATCGCCCAAGTGGCGTACGAGGAGGTGGCGCTCTGTGTCGATATCGACGTTGCGCCGGGCGCAGACCTCGAACAGGTACAGGCGGCCATGTTTTTCGCCATCGGGGATTACCTGGCGCCCTCGGTCGAGTTCCATACGCTTCAGGAGTTGCTAGACAGGGGCTTGGCAATCGAAGAGATCTATAACGGGGTAGCCTTGGATCACGGGTTCGTCGATCCGCAACAATTGGAAGGGACGCAGCTGCGCACCCACGTGTACGCGTCAGACCTCATCAGCCTGCTCATGGACATCGAAGGGGTGCTTGCCGTCCGCAATTTGGTGATGACCAAATACGACGAAGCAGGCAAACCGGTGGATGGGTTCGTTGGGCTGGATTGGTGCATGCGGATCAGTGGCCAGCACAAGCCCGTTTTGAGCTTGACCCGATCCAAGATCCTGCTGTACAAGGACGGTTTCCCATTCCATGCCAACAGCGACGAAGTGAGCGATACGTTGGCGGTGATGCAGGCGCAGCGTACATTTGGCAAACGCAAGGGGTACGATGCGGGATTGCCCGCCGGCAACGGGAGGTCGCGTGACACGCGCAGCTTCCGGCCGGTGCAATACGATCTGCCGAAGGGCTATGGCGTCGGCGAAGCCGGATTGCCGCCCCATGCCGATGGGCTCCGGAAAGCACAGCAGCGGCAACTGAAGGGGTACCTCCTGCTGTTCGAGCAACTCTTGGCCGATTTCTTGGCGCAGCTGACCAACGCCGGGCGTTTATTCTCGGTCGACGACATCAAGCAAACCTATTTCGCCCAGTACCTCGACGGCATCAAGGATACCGAGGGGTTGCTGTCCGGCGCGTTGCACGATGCGTTGGCCCAAGCGCCGACGGGTGCCGGTTGGCAGGGCCTGTATGAAAACCAGGAGCAGTTTGCCGAACGCCGCGGTCGATTCCTCGACCACCTGCTTGCCCGTTTCGCGGAGTCTTTCGACGATTTCACGTTGCTGCAATACCGCATCAACTTCGAAGCGCAAACCACCGAACGGATCAGCCACGCCGAGCTCATCGAGGCGAAGATACACACACTGAAGAACTACCCCGAAATCAGCGCCAACCGATCCAAGGCCTTCAACTATTTCCCACAGACCGACGCGTTCCAGCTGGATGAAGACCGGCTTTGGGATGCGGGCAATGTCTCCGGACTGGAAAAGCGGATACGGGCGCTGACGGGTATCGGCGACGCAACCGGTTACCTGGTCGAACACGTGCTGCTCCGCCCGCGCACAACCGACTCCAGCTTGCTGGAGCTGTGCGACGCCGACAGCGATTGCGCGTGCGAATGGGACCTGTACTCGTTCAGGGCATCGGTGGTATTTCCGTATTGGCCCGACCATTTCGACAACATGGCCTTCCGGAAATACATGGAAGACAAGTTGCAGGAAGAGGCTCCGGCACACATCCAGCTCAAGGTATGTTGGATAAGCGAAGCGCAACTGGACGAATTCGAGCGCCTGTTCCATGCGTGGAAAGCGGCACTGGCGGCCTATTTCGACGGCGGAAAGGCGGATGTTTCGGGCTTGAAACAGGCCAATGACGACCTGCTGGCGCTCCTGCCACAGCTCAAGACCGTCCATCCGGTGGCAACCTTGCACAATTGCGCAGAAAGTAACATCGCAAACAACCCGGTCATGCTGGGCAAAACAAATTTAGGTACATTCTTAACTCAATGACCATGAAGACAATAGCGTCATACCCCATTTTCGAGGCCGATCAGGTATTGACCAACAATCACCTGAATGACACCGTAAACTACCTGGAACGGCAGGATCGCCTGTCCAGGATCCGCCTGATCGGAAACGGGATCGTCTGCGGACTGGAGGTCACGGCGGCAGATGACCGGGTCACCGTGGGCGATGGCTACGGACTCACTTCGCAAGGGTACCTCATCGAACACTGTGAACGGGACTATACGCACTACGTCGACTACCAATCGCCTGCGGTGCCGACCGCATTGAACGTCGTAACGGCATGTGGAGAAGGCGCGGAGGCCGGATTGCCCTTCTACGGCATCGAAGGGGTGTTCCGATTGGTGGACGGTGAAGCCGAAGAAGCGGGCAAGAACGCGTTGACCGCGCTGCAGCGGCACGAATATGCCGTGGTATTGCTGCTCGAGGCCAACCAGGTCAAGTTGAAGAACTGCGATACGACCGACTGCAACGACAAGGGCGGGAGGTTGGATTTCGAAGTGAAGCCGCTGCTCGTGCATGTCAGCCTGCTGGAGGGCAGCGATGCGGCCCCGTTCGAGACCGTGCTGCTGAAACGCTTCGGCGTGCCGTTGGCCGATCGGATCGAGAGCGGCGAGCAGCTGCTCGAAGCCTGTTACGACATCGTCAATGACGACACACTCACCAAGCTGGCGCAGAACCTGCGCCTATGCTGGGGCCGCTACGCATCGAGCCTCGGCCTTCCGCAAGCCAATCCATTTGAAAAATTGGATTTGCGGGCCATACGCGACAAGTACAATTACCGAAGCGGCAATTTCCATTACATCCAATACTTCTACGATTTCATCGATGATTTGATCAAAGCGTCTCGGGAGTTCGGCGAAGCGGCCCTTGACACGGTCGCCGCTTGCGGAACACCGTTGCTGGGCTTTCCATTGCACCTCAACTTGGGCCTTGCTTCGGCGAGCACGCAGGTCGGATACGACGACGGCTACCGGCATCATTTCGTGCCCGCACATGCGCTTGGCGGGCAACGGCGTCATGCGGAGGCTGCGCTATTGCTGCAAAGGCTGCGGTATATGGTGGAGGGATTTGATGCGATGCTGCCCGCGAAACACCAGGCGCTGCGGATCACGCCCACCCACATCGGGTACCGGCCGCTAGCCGAACGCTGCATCCCCTTCTATTACCAAGCGGCCCAACTGAGCCCGTGGTGGCGGTATGAATCGCGCCGTGGAGCGACCGCCGACGCCAACCAAGGCTACCACCTCGGCCTGGCCGAAGATGCCCCCGAGATGGTGAAGAATCCCCTGCTGTACGACATCGAGCGGTTCAACGCGTTCCGGATCGAAGGGCATATCGGCAAGCGGTACGCCACGGCGCTGTCCGAGATCGCCGCCGCCCGCGATCGCTATAATTTGCCGTTCGATGTGGTGGCACTCAGCGCCACCGACCTGGAAAGCATCGCCAACGGCAATGCGGTGACGTGCCAGGTGCAAGACCTCGAATCTGCCTACAACGTGATGATCGCGGGATTACTTTGCCGGTTGGAGCAGCTACTGACCTATGTGGGCGGACTTCGACCCAAAAAAGACACCGACCTTGGCGATATCCGCATCGTGGATGCCGTCCTGGATCGCGACTTCTCCAAGTTGCCCACCTTTTCGACCAAGGTCACGGCCATCCGGAAGGAAGTGTCCAAACAGCAGGCGGTCGCTACGACCCCCGTGTTCGAAAAAGTCAACTACATCGGCAAAATCGTCGATTTCGGGGCGGAAGACGACGAGATCAAGCTGATGGATTTCGTTGCGAAAGACATCAATGCATTCCTGGTGGCCGATCGGAAGCGTTTTGAATACATTTTGCCGAAACCGGATTTGCTGTTGGTGTTCCTCCAGCGGCTCAATGCCATTTTTGCCTACCTGTTTGAGCATGGGCTGGACGAATTCGATGTGGACGCGTACGGCAAGCTATGGGCAGACTACCTCGCCACGGTCAACAGCATCATCAAGGAATCTGCCAATGGGCAGAACGAAGAGCTCAAGGCCTACTTCGCGCCGAAAAACAACAACGTACTGTTCAATTGCGCCAATGAGGAGCTGTATGCCATCAAGGAAGAATACCAAGGACGATTGGCGCGCTACCAAGAGGCCGTCACCTTCGCCAAGTACGTCGACAAGCACAAGGGGCTCGAACACAAGGCCGGCGTGCCGAAGGGTGGCACCTTCGTCTTGGTGTACCAGCCAGCGGCACCCCGGTACACGGCGGTGATCCCCGATCGCGATATCCGCAAACCCAACCTCCTATTGTATGCCGATACCGTCAGCCTGATCGAAAGGTTGGGGCTTGGCGCAGACGCGTCAAAGGTACTCGACGCCCTGAAAAGGCGCGAGGACGAAGAAAAGCAGGTCAGTAAACTGCCCGCGGGTGTGGTCATCGCAGACTTTTACCTGCCTTACCTGTGCCGGAGCAACTGCGCACCGATTGCCTACGTATTCCAGCGGCAGCCGGACGGGCCCACGGAACCCGAAGATCCTACCGGACAGGAACCGACGGTTTCGATTACGCCTACGGTGTTCTGTGCCAACGACCAGCAAGCCTATGGCATCGTGGCGGGTCCCGAAGGTGGAAAGCTCACGATCAACGGCAAAGTGCACAAGACGGATTTCGTGCCGGCCAAGCTCGGTGCGGGGACATACGACATCACCTATGCGTTGCCGGCCGGAGCGGAGGCCCACGCGCGATTTGTCGTACAGGAAGCGGTCGACGCGGATTTCGAGGTGTCGGCGGCCACATACAGCGAGCGCGACGGAAACTGGACGCTGACGCTGGCGTCCAACCTGCCCGCCGAGACCAAGTTGGCTTCGCAATGGGCATTGGATGGCAAGACCGTGGCCGAGAACCAACCCCGGTTGGATCAGGTGCTGACGCCCAACCAACCCAAGGTCGCGATCTCGTTCGCCATCCGCGAGGATGCCTGCGGGTCGGGCGAACGCCTTCGCACCTTTGCCCGGCTCGAGCAATCCCAGACGGTTTGCGCAACGGCAAAGACCGTGGAGATACCCATCAAGGCCGCCGGAGCGATACACTTGGCATCGGCCTCCAAGGGGATAACGGTAAATGGGAACGTGCTCGTCGTCGCCGTGGCCGAATTGGCGAAAGCGGGTGCGGGCAGTGTCGTTGCCGCCTATTACCACACCGAGGGCGATCAAGTGGCCTTGACGGTCCTGACGGTGGTGCTGGGCACGGCATCGTTTAGATTTGCCATCGCGCAACAGGTGCCCACCGGGCGCGTCATCGTCACGAGGGATATCAAAAGCCCCATCGAGATCACGCTCGAAGCGTTGTCGGGCGGAGGCAAGTCCACCTGGACGGTAAATGGCAGCAGGCTGAAAGGCCGGAACGCGAAAGAGGCGCTCAGCATGTCGCAAGAAGAGTTTGCCGCACTCGAGCAATTGACCGTCTCGCACGAGATCGACTTTGGGGATGGCCCGTGCGGCACGGCCAAGACGTTCGCCGAATCGCTGGCGGTGGTGCAGCGGCTCTTGAAGGCCAACAACGGAACGATCACCGTCGAATAAAGTAGGCCATGGCACGCGCGCTCAACCATTGCATACACCGGCAGTCGCTGGAAGTCGCATTCCGACGGCCGGGGCAGGAACCCGGCATGCACGAGCGCGTGGCCGCCGTGTATTACGATCGGATCGTACCGCAGCTCAGTGCGTTGTTTGACGAATACGGACAAGCCGACCGGCGCATCCCGCAGCTCACGATCGATTGCGGCGTGCTGCGCGAAGCGAATTGGGAACAGGAACTGACGGAAGCCGTCATCGACCGGTTGCGGGAGGAATTGGTTGGATCGCTGCGCGGCACGCCGACCGCCGTGGATGCCCCGCCCGAGCGATGGGCCAACGAATTGGCTTACTTCCTGAAACAGGGGCGTTGGCAATGGGACAGCGCGGTCGAGTCGACGGCGCACCTGGAGCAATCGTTCCATTGGAATCGCGCGGCGTTGGATACGGTGATCGACGTCCTGCGTGCGTCCGGGGATGCGGTCGATCGGCTCTTCCATTACTTCTCGGCCGATTTTGTCCGTCGCCTGTCCGAGGCGCTGTTGGCCCGTGTCGTACCCGATGGCACCGACTGCCTGGCATGGCTCGAACAGGCGCGCGTCGCACCGGGACGCATCGCGCAATCGGCCGTCCGTGCCTATGCGCGGCATGGTCACCGATCGAACGCGTCCGAACCGTTCGCAACGTACTGGATGGCGCTGCTATGGCCCGCGCTGACCCGCGAGGAAAAGGCGGGGATCGTGGAGCAGGCCGTGGTGGCCGAAGTGAAGTCGCGGCAGGGCGATGCGTTGGACGACGAGTCGATCGAGCGGCCAACGACGCGGGAAAGCCGGGCGTTCTTCGCATCGTTCCTTGCGCTGATCGCCTCGGAGTTCCCGGAATCGGCCACGTTGCTCCGGCAGCGACGACACACCGACCTCTTCCGACACACCGATGGGAATGGGACGCAGGTGGATGCACGGGGGCGGCCGTCAGGCCGCCAGTCAGCGGACCGCGTTGAAGGGGCTGCCGAAAAGCCGGCGGCCGTACGGGAGGCATCCGTGGATGGCGGCGACGATGCGAGCTGGTACGTCCGGAATGCCGGTCTGGTCCTCCTTTACCCGTTCATCGAGCCGTTGCTGCGAAACATCGGCTTCCTGGATGATGAGGGGCGGTTTTTGCCAAACCGCCAACGCGATGTGCCCATGGTGCTGCAACAGGTGGTGTACGGATCGCCGTTGGCTGGCCAATACGTGGACGAACAGGAGCTGGCCTTGAACAAGGTGCTTTGTGGCCTGCCGCCCGAAGCGTTCGTGGATTGCACGCATGTTGAATCTACCCCTGCGGTGCAGCAGGCCTGCGACGAATTGCTTGCCGCCGTGATCGGCCACTGGAACGTGCTCCGCAACACGTCCATCGCGGGGCTGCAGGAAACATTTTTGCAACGCGAAGGGAAACTGACCATAAAGGGTGACCAGTGGCGGTTGCACGTCGAATCACGCGGTGCGGATGTATTGCTGTCAAGCCTGCCCTGGTCCATCGGGGTCATCAAACTGCCGTGGATGGATCGCTTGCTGCACGTGGAATGGACCGGTTAGCTAAAGAAATAATACCATGAAACTGTTAAAGACAAACAGCCGCGGAGATGCCGTGGAATTGCTCCAGGAATTGCTCAATGAATATGGGTATTCACTCATCATCAGTGGGGAGTTCGATGCCGCGACCGAACGCGCCGTCCGCGCGTTCCAGGAAAAAAACCAGCTGGTCGTAGACGGCATCGTGTATACCAAGACCTGGACGAAATTGATCAATGGGGTGCCGACGGCGATCGGCAACATGGAAACGAAATACCTGACGGAGGCCGATATCACGGAATTGGCACAGGCCCTGGGGGTGGAGGTGGCCATCATCAAAGCCGTCAACGAGGTGGAAAGCCGTGGGCGCGGGTTCAATGCCGATGGCAATCCGAAGATCCTCTTCGAAGGGCATGTTTTTTGGAAGGAGCTCGAGAGGCGGGGCATCGACCCATCGGCATATACGGTGGGCAATGAAGACATCCTCTATAAAAAGTGGACGAAAGCACATTACAAAGGGGGCATCGCCGAACACGGTCGATTGGAGAAAGCCATCAACCTGATCGCCAATAACAGCAAGACCGCGGCCGCCGCGTATGCATCGGCTTCGTGGGGGTTGTTCCAGCTCATGGGCTACCACTACGCGTCGTTGGGGTATGGATCCGTGGTGGAGTTCGTTGGCGATATGCAATTGAGCGAAGGCAAACAGCTGGAAGCCTTCGGGCGGTTCTTGGAAAGCAATGGCTTGGTGGGCTACCTGCGGGATAAGCAATGGGCCGAATTTGCCAAACGGTACAACGGTGCTGGCTATGCCGAAAACCAATACGACAGCAAGTTGAAGGAAGCCTACCAAAAGCACGCGGCTGCGGCATCATCCAACCAACCCACCACGACCACGCCCCGCGCATCGATCAAGAAGGGACATAGCGGGGCATTGGTCAGCGAGTTGCAAGCCATCCTCAACGAATTGGACTATGCCGTGCCCGTAACGGGTATGTTTGATGCCAAAACGGAACAGGCGGTCAAGGACTTCCAAGGCTCGCACCTCGATAAGCACCAGCAACCGCTCACGGTGGATGGTGTGGTGGGGCAACTCACCTGGTGGGCGCTCGAGCATCCGCGGCCGAACGTGGTGTCGGGTGCCATCGCATATCACGAACTTCCGGCCGTGGAGCCGGGGGAAAGCCCCTTGGGGCGGGCTGCGTTGCGGTTCGCGATCGGCGAACTGAAGGCCGGGGCGGGCGAGGTGGGTGGCAACAACAAGGGCCCGTGGGTACGGAAGTACATGGAACCGGCCGGGTTGCCGGATGGGTATCC
Source organism: Parapedobacter sp. (assembly GCA_037190485.1). Taxonomy (GTDB): domain Bacteria; phylum Bacteroidota; class Bacteroidia; order Sphingobacteriales; family Sphingobacteriaceae; genus Parapedobacter. The sequence continues at coordinate 171,751 of JBBCJB010000009.1, read as the reverse complement.
CTGGTGCGCCGCTTTCTTGAGTTGGTGTTTCCTGCAAGCCGTCGGCGGCAATCGCCGGGATATGCCATTCAATTACTCGGCGGGTGCACGCAACATCTTCAACCAATTGAAAGGTAAAGGATGGGGTTTCACGGGCGAATCCGGAAAGCAACCGAAGCCCGGCGACATCGTCTGTTGGTGGCGTACGTCGCTGGCATCAGGCAACGGGCACATCGGCATCGTACACCATTGCAAGGATGGATTCCTGTATACCATCGAGGGCAACAAGGCGGCCAATGTTGCCGGATTTTCTTACGTGAAGACGCGGATGGATAAACTCTTGGGGTTTGCCCGCGTATAGGTTCCCACCCTGTAGATCAAGCGCTATGTTTTCGTCAAAGATTTCGAAAAGGAATGCATCCCAGCAAGCGGCAGGTAGCGGCGTTTTCTTCCAGCCGAAGCTAACCGTAAACCAACCGAACGACGCGTACGAACAGGAGGCGGACGCGATGGCCGACCGGGTGATGCGGATGCCCGCGACCGACGGGGCGGTACAACGCAAATGCCAGCACTGCGAAGAGGAAGACCGGCAAGTGCACCGGAAGGAGACCGGTTCAGGTGCCGTCGAGGCGGATGGGCGGTTCGAGCGCTACGCATCGTCGTTAGGTGATCGCGGCACGCCATTGCCGCAGGCGGACCGCGACTTCTTCGAACCCCGCTTCAACCAGGATTTTTCCAACGTGCGCATCCATACCGGATCCGATGCCGCCCAATCCGCTGATAGCATCCAGGCGCGCGCATACACCACGGGCCGTCACATCGTGTTCAATACCGGACAATACCAACCCGGTTCGGCACCGGGCAGGCGATTGATGGCCCACGAGCTGACGCACATCGTGCAGCAAACGGGCGGAGGTGGTCCGGCGGTACAACGTGCCGTTGAGCTGCGGCCACCAGGCCGGGGCGAAGCCAGCGCGTTCGAGCGGCGGCAGGAGATGGTGGATCGCCTGAACGCGCTAAGCAGTGCCGTGCAATACACCTTGAATGGCCGGGTGCTGGCGTACGAGGTAGTGGAGGGTGAAACACCGACATTTTTCGACCGGCAAATGATGGCATTTATCGATAATGAGGCCGTTTTGCCGCTTCGGCTAATTACCGGAGCCGGGCTTGTAGGCGACCGGACGAACGGATTTTCGACGTTACTCATCGACTCATTCATGACGGGTTACCTCGACCTGGAAGACATGATGGCCAGCGATGATACGAGTTTCCAGATGAACCTCCTGCACATCTTGACCGAACGGTCGCGCGCCCGGAACTACGCCCGAAGGATTGGCTCACCAGGCCTGAGTCCGGTCGATGGGGCAGGAAACATCACCCCGGAATTCCGGCGTGCCCACCAAGCAGGCATGGATGCCGAAACCGCGTTCTTGCGGGATGTATTCGATGATCCCTCCATCCGTTTCGTCTCGGAAACGGCGCGTGGCACCACGGCGATATTTACGTTTCGGAGCGCCGAGGGGTACCGCATCCGGCATACCTTCAGGCACCAGGATCGCGCGATCAGTGGTGGAACCGTCACGGTGATCAATGCCGCGGGCGAAACCGTATCGGTAGCAGATTTCATCGAACGGCGACGGGCCGTCGCACCCTAGCATTTCGCATGACAACCCGCTAGCACGTGAAGCAGACAGCCGAACATACCGCCCCGAAAACATCACGCACCGCGTCTGGCGGCAACGCCGCGCCAAATGGGCGTGTGTTCTTCCAGCCGAAACTCACCGTAAACCAGCCCGATGACGGCTATGAACGGGAGGCAGACGCCATGGCCGATAGCGTCATGCGGATGGCCCTGCCGCACGGAGACCGGTTACCTTTTTTTGCACCGAAACCAGTCGTGGTGCAACGGCAGTGCAAGCATTGTGCCGAGGAAGAACAGTTGGAAAAGCAACTCGAAAAGCCACGCGTGCAACGCAAGTGCAAACGCTGCGAAGACGAAGAAACGCAGGTGCAGCGAAAGGAAATGGATGCGGGCGCGCCGGGAGTGGACGCCGATTTCGAACGGTACGCCACCAACCTGGACGGGCGGGGGCAACCCTTGGCTGCTGAAGATCGCGATTTTTTCGAGCCGCGTTTCCAGCGCGATTTCTCCAGCGTGCGGATCCATACCGGATCCGATGCGGCCCAATCGGCCGACGCCATCCAGGCACGGGCCTATACCACGGGTGCACACATCGTGTTCAACGCGGGGCAATACCGACCCGATGCCGATAGCGGCAGGCATTTACTGGCGCATGAACTCACGCACGTGGTGCAGCAGGGGGGTACAGGCAGCGCTGGCAGCGTACAGCGGCTGCCCAAGGGAATCAGCGAATCCCGGCGTTGCGACAGCTTCAAGTTCGAGTTTGAAGGGTACATCAACAATCCCAGCGGCGAGGTTGTCTACCAGCACGGCGGGGTGCCGACGAAACAGGGCGATACCGGTAACCCGCTAAAGGGAGAAGATGGGAAAAACGTCGTTATTCCGCACAACGACAAAGTCGCCATCGGGCAGCTCGGTTATCGGTTTTGGCGTGCGGTCTGTTTGAATGGGCCACAACGGGCGGAGGCAGAGATCTTTTGGATTCGGGATGCGTATGTCAGGAAGGCCGAATCGGCGTCCGCAAAGCCCGCTGAGACGGCTTCGGCCGCACCCGGCAACACAGCCGCATCGTCCCAGCTCTGGAACGAGATCGAGGTCATCCCCGAATGCCCGCCGCGCGGCCGACTGTTGCGCGGCGACATCACCCAAAATGAAATCGACGGCGAACTGTACGGCGGCCAGGGGATAACCGTCGCCGTCGCCGTCGACGATTCGTTCGATGTGCAGTTCGACGCGTTGGTACCTGCTTGGAAGAGTAGGTTCAAGGACTGTACCCCGAATCTGGAAGACGATGTGCCCGCCGAACAGCAGGTCTGTCGCGCGGATACGGCGTACGCCGGTCAGGATGAAATGACGCCAGGCAAAGTGACGGCTCCCAAAGGAATCCGGCTGCACACCACCCCTGCCGTCGACGACTGCGACTATGTGGGCAAAATCGGCATCGCCGCGAAGGTGTTCCCCAAGGGCACCGACCTGATGATCATTGGCAAAGGCAATGCGGCGCACGAGCAATGGGTGAAAATCCAGATCGGGGACGGACAGCACGAAGGGTGGATACAGGAAACATTTGTCAAGCGCATCACGGCCAACGACAAGACAATGGACGCAGTGACCCTGCTCACCTATACCACCAAGCCAGGCGATAGGCTCGAGCCGCTGGTGAAAACGATATACAGGGGCTACCCCTACACGACGGGCAACGACCGGCGTACCATCGTGCATGCGTTTTCCGTGTTGAACGAAGGCAATCCGGCGATCTATTTCGAGGGAAGCACCGGTTCCTGGAAGGATATGTTCGACCCGGAGTTTACCAAATCGAGGGATATTTACCAAACGATAAAACTGTATGCCGGCCGCGACATCCGTTTCCCGACGGTGGCGTACATCGACTACCTGCGCGCCAAAGGGGAGGTGGGTGTCAGGAAAGATTGGAAGAACACGGCCATTTCCGTTGCACGAAGCATCGAAGGGTTTCTGGAAGGTATCGTCGTCGGTTTCTTCAAGGCCATCTGGGATACGCTCAAGGGACTATGGGACCTGATCAAGGGACTCATCACAGGCGAATTGCTGAATCAGGCGTATGAACTATACAAGCAGATAGACGAAAAAGGCTGGTCGGTCATCTGGGAAATGATCAAGGGCTTTGCCATCGGCATCTACGACCGGATCAAGACGGCCTGGGTAGACCCCAACCCCTACCAGAAGTGGAAATTCTTTGGCGAGATCGTGGGCATGATCTTGCTTGAGGTCGTGATCATTTACCTAACGGCGGGTGCCGGAGCCGCAAGGCATATCGGAAAGCTGAATAAACTGTTCGAGGCGTTGCCGGGCCTAAGGAAGGTGATGACCAAGGTCGGGACCAAGCTGGATGATATCCCCACGAAAGGTGGTATAGATGTGGCCAAACTGGGCAAAGTGGAGAAGCGCATCGACGACTTGGGTGAGCTGACGGGCGAGACGCGCAAGATGCTTCGTGAACCCAAGCACGCACCCACGCTCGATGCGCTTACGGAAAACAAGCGGGCGGCCAAGGCGCTGAAGAAGTGTGCTTCACCTTGTTACAAGGATTTCCTGACCCCAGAGCAGATCAAGGAAGTGGAAAATATACTAAACCATGCAGAAACACGACAAATACACGTTGACTACGATAAATTAAGAAACTATTTCCATGAGGCAACGGATAGCAAGGATTTGGAACGAAGGATAGGGTTGGTCCGTAGGCAAGGTGAAGAATTGATGGATGCTCCGATTGGGGCAGGTTCAGGCAAGCCGACGCGTACCAAAAGGATTCCGTTTGACGATGATCCGGATTTTCACAAGGGCTTTGCCGAAGATAGCCATGTGCCCGGGGCAAGAAACGAATCGTTGGATGATTTGAATGCAGGCAACCGCAGCGTCCAGGAACGGAACGCACAAGGAGCGGGGCTGTTCAATCTGGATAAACACCATGTTTTCCCTCAGGAAAAACGGGCCTGGTTCGAAACGCGGGGGATGAAAGGCAAGGATGATATCGATAATTTCACTGTCAAATTACAAAAGGCGGAACACCAAGCCCAACACGGAGGCGGTGATTGGCAGCTGGCAAGAAAAGAGTGGACAGAAGAATACAACCGATTGGCGATGAAAAGACTCCACGACGCAGAAGCGGCAAAAAGGATCAAGGTTAAGCGCAAATCGGCCCTGCTCAACGCCGAAGAAATCAAGCACGTTATTTTCAAGGTCATGGAGGAACGCGGTATTCCAAAGGCATTTGTCAAGTATAAAGAATAACACCGATATAATGGATAATATAGTAGACACTGTTCCTTTGACGAATAATTGGCTGGCTGATAAACTTTCGCGTTTCGAAAGCTTGGTTTCGGAAAAGCTTCGTCTTTTTTTTGCTGGCGGTACTGTCTCTGGAATTGCAAATGCTGATTGGGCTGACGAGGAGTTGCTGCTGATGACGGTTATCGCCCCCCACATCCAGCCCGCTTTCTACGACCGCATCATCCAAGGGTTTTTGCCCAACGGCGGCGATATCCTGGAGCTGGGAGGCGTGAAGAATGCGGGCAACCATCGCGGGTTCCTGCCCACGGGCGAAACCGCGTTGTTTATCGTGGCTGGCGAAGACGTTGGCAAGCGCTTGGAAGTGCAAGGGTTGCTGATGGGAGAAAGCCGACTGGTCAAAGAAGGTGCGGTCCATGTCGAGACGGTCAACGATGGCGAACCGCCGATGAGTGGAAAATTGATCCTTTCGCCCGAATGGTTATCCAAGCTGTTGTTCGGCAAGGAGACCCTTCCCGTGTTCGGGCCTGATTTCCCTGCCAAGTCGATCAGTACGCGGTTGGGTTGGAACGATCTGGTACTTGCGGATAAAACGCGGGAGCAACTCCATGATATCAAGATTTGGTTGCAGCACAATCGCCAGCTGTTAGACCAATGGCGCATGCAAAAGGTCATCAAACCCGGCTACAAAGCGCTCTTTTACGGTCCTCCCGGTACCGGCAAGACGCTTACCGCCATGTTGCTGGGCCAGGAATTCGGCCGCGAGGTATTCCGCATCGACCTATCGCAGGTGGTGTCAAAATACATCGGTGAGACCGAAAAGAATCTCGAAAAGGTCTTCCAACGAGCCGAGAATCGCGATTGGATTTTGTTTTTCGATGAGGCCGACGCACTCTTCGGCAAGCGATCGGGTGTGCAGAACGCGCACGATCGGTATGCCAACCAGGAAGTGTCTTACCTGTTGCAGCGCGTGGAGGACTTTTCGGGTTTGGTCATCCTGGCCTCCAACTTCAAGAACAACGTCGACAAGGCGTTCATGCGGCGATTCAATGCCGTGATCCATTTCCCCGTGCCCACGGCTTCGGAACGCCTCAAGCTTTGGCAGTCCATCCTTCCTGGCGAGGCGGGGTTTGAAGACCAAGCGGCATTGCGCGAAATCGCGGAAAAATATGAACTCAGCGGTTCCTCGATTGTGCAGGCCGTCCATTTCGCCACATTGCGCGCGTTTTCCCGCCAAAACGGTGGCGTGAACAAAGCGGATATCATTGGCGGCATACGCCGGGAATTCGAGAAAGAGGATCGCGTGTTCCGGTAACGGACTATTCTTCCGGGTTGTCTTTTTTCTTTACGTCCGTCACGCCAGGCTTGAACCGGGGTTTGAACCCCAGCGGCTTGGCGGCCGGTGCAGGTTCGGACGCTTCCGGCGTAGGGGTTGGCGGTGCGGGGGGCGCTGGCTTTTCCGTAGGCGGGCTTTCCGGCTGCGGAGCAGGCGTCTCGCCCTTGGTGCTTTCGGGTTTGGCCACGCCCGTCACACCGGCCTTGAACCGGGGTTTGAACCCCAGCGGCTTGGCGGCCGGTGCAGGTTCGGACGCTTCCGGCGTAGGGGTTGGCGGTACGGGGGGCGCTGGCTTCTCTGTAGGCGGGCTTTCCGGCTGCTTAGCAGGTGTTTCGGTTCCCGTATTTTCAGGTTTTGCCACGCCAGTCATACCGGCCTTGAACCGGGGTTTGAACCCCATCGGCTTGGTAGCGGGCGCGATTTCGGGCGTTTCCGGCGTAGGGGTTGGCGGCGCGGGGGGTGCTGGCTTCTCCGTAGTCGGGCTTTCCGGCTGGGGAGCAGGTGTTTCGGTTCCCGTATTTTCAGGTTTGGCCACGCCAGTCATACCGGCCTTGAACCGGGGTTTGAACCCCATCGGCTTGGTAGCGGGCGCGATTTCGGGCGTTTCCGGTGCCGCTTCTGGAGGCATTGCCAGGGGCTGGCTTTCGGGTTTCGCCTCATCCGTGGCATTTGGTCTAAACCGGGGCTTAAAACCTTTGGGCGCCGTTGCCGACGGTTTTGACGTTTCTTCCGGTCTGCTTTCAGCCGGGCTGCTTGCCAGCGCTTGCTTGGGTGCCTCCACCGCTACGGTCTGCAGACGTTCAACCGGCATCCCCACCGCTTTCAGTAGATAGTCTTTGCGGAGCCGGTTGAACCAATATTTTTTGGTGTGGTCGAAGCTCTTCTCCCCCATGAGGGCGTAATGTTCCCTGAATTCTTCGTAAAGCATAGGCTTGGCGGCCGACAGCTGCGTCAAGTCGATTTTCTTCTTCGCGAAAAATTCTTCGAACGTCATGCCCAAGCCGTCACTAACCCATGTTGTGGTAGACGGCCTGCACGTCGTCATCTTCCTCGATGCGGTCGATGAGTTTCAACACCTCGGCGGCGTCATCTTCCGATACATCGGTATGCGATAATGCGATACGCTCCAGTTTGGCGCTTGTTACCTCGATGCCCCTCTCTTCGAGCAGCCGCTGCATATTGCCGAAATCTTCGAACGAGGTCTGGGCCACCACCACGTCATTTCCCTCCTCGTCGGCTTCGACATACAGTTCCTCCAATCCACCGTCGATGAGTTCCAATTCCAATTCTTCCAGGTCTACGTCTTCGGCTACCGTAAACCGGAAAATCGATTTGCGTTGGAAGATGAAATCGAGCGAGCCGGTCTTGCCGAGTGCACCGCCCAATTTGCTGAAATAGCTGCGGATGTTGGCCACGGTACGGTTGGTGTTGTCTGTCGCGGTTTCGATCAGGATGGGTACCCCATGGGGCCCATAGCCCTCGTACACGTGTTCTTCATAGCCCTTGGCGTCCTTGTCCGAAGCCCGCTTGATGGCCGCTTCGATCCGGTCCTTGGGCATATTTACGGCCTTTCCGTTCTGGATCGCGGTACGAAGGCGCGAATTCGCTTCGGGATTCGGTCCGCCTTCCTTCACGGCCATGGCAATCTCTTTTCCTAAGCGCGTGAATTGGACGGCCATTTTGGCCCACCGCTTGAATTTCCGTTCTTTCCTGAATTCAAATGCTCTTCCCATTTGCTATGATCTATACTGTCTAAGGTTCGTAATCATGGTTTCGGTGATCGTGGCCAGGTCAAACTCGGGCTGCCAGCCCCAGTCTTGCCGCGCCTCGGTATCGTCGATGCTACTCGGCCAGGTATCCGCGATCGCTTGGCGAGGGTCTCCCGCTTGGTAGGTAATGGTGAATCCGGGCAAGATGCGCGCAATTTCTTCGGCCAGCATGGCCGGGGTCAATGTCAAGCCGGTCAGGTTATAGCTCGATCGGACACGCAGGGCATCCGCCGGCGCATCCATCAGCGCGAGCGTGCCACGCACGGCATCATCCATGTAGAGCATGGGCAACGCGGTATCCGCGGCGAGGAAGCAATCATACGTGTTGCTTTTCAACGCTTCGTGGAAAATGTCGATGGCATAATCGGTCGTCCCACCCCCCGGTGCAGCTTTCCAACTGATGATGCCCGGATACCGGACGCTTCGTACGTCCAGCCGGTAGCGGGTATGGTAGTATTCGCAGATGCGTTCCCCCGTAAGCTTGCTGATGCCGTAGACGGTGCTTGGATCCATGATGGCATACTGGGGCGTATCGATTTTGGGCGAGTGCAATCCGAATGCGGCGATGGAGCTTGGCCAGAAAACCTTGCCGACACCATATTCGAGCGATAGGTCCAATACGTTGAGCAAGCCGTTGATGTTCAGCTCCCAGGCTTGGCGGGGGTGTTGTTCGCCAGTGGCCGAAAGCATTGCTGCCAAGAGGTACACCTGGGTGGGCCGGTATGCAGCGAATAGCACGTGCAGTGCTTTCCTGTCCAAGACATCGATGATTTCAAACGGTGCGCCCCTGTCCGGGGCTTGGGATGCACGCACATCCGATGCGATCACCTGTTGCGCGCCGAACTTGGCCCGCAACGCGATGACCAATTCCGTCCCGATTTGGCCGTTCGATCCCATGATGATGATCCGTTCTTCCACTGGTTGCAAACTTAGTAAAATTTCCAGCTCCGTCACAGCCGGGCAGCCATAACAAAGGGCTTGCGATACACTTTCCGGATGCCTTGCGCGTGGTAGAGTTCGATGACCGCAAGATAGATGCCCATGGGTAGGCGCTGGTTGGTGTCGGATAGGCCATCCCAGGTAATCGTGCCGTGCGTGGCCATCAGTTGGTTGCGTTGCAGCCGCCGTACCCGTTGGCCCTTGTCGTTGAAAACCTCGATGTTGGCCATGAAGCCACTTTCCGGTAGGCGGTAATTGATTTCCAGGCGGTCTTCGTACCCATCCCCATCGGGCGAAAAGGTCTTGGATGCCAGCACGAAATCACCTTCGGTAACGTCGGCTGGCTCTTGGGGGTTGGCATAGCCGGGCGTGGCGCCGCCTGCCGAGGTGGCCGCCGATTGGAAGTTGCCGGGCGCAAGGGTCGCGACGGCGAAGCGTTGCCGTTCCAGTGAAATACCCCGGTGGTCGGTGATGAACGACGATTGCATCGCCGGTGTATAGAAGAGGCTGTCGATGACCGACCCACCGCTATACAGCACCACCCCACCGGTTTCGTTGTTGAAGTTCGGCAGGTTGGGCATTTCGATGAATAGGGCCGATTCGCTCGCCGGATAGTGCTGCTTCACGATGGCGGGGTTGGCCGTCAATACCCCGTAGCCATGGGGTTCGATCGGTGCATAACGATTGGCGATGGCCCTGGCGGTGTTTGCCCGCCCCGCCGAGGTCACGCTTGCGATGGATACCTGCCGAAGGTCTATCGTTCGATCCGAGTGGTTGTAGACTTCAACGAAATCCACGCCGCCCGGTTTGGGGTTGGATAGGATTTCAGCGATCAGTAGTTCGCCCGGTCGGATCGCCTGTGGTTTCACGGCTAAGGGCGATGCCGTAAGCATCGCCAGCAATAGCGACGGTCTATACCCAATGCCTATTCGTATGTTCATCGGTTGGTGGAGACGGATCATGTTTTCGGTAGCCGCATCGAACTATTGACGTGAATATTTCGTATGTTTGTCAGCTTTTTAAATGCAGGATAAAATTAAACAAAATTAAATCAGTACACAAAATCACAACGCAAAAATGAAAGTGGCAGTAGTCGGCGCGACCGGACTTGTGGGTTCGGAGATGTTAACCGTGTTAGCAGCGCGCAATTTTCCCGTAACAGAATTGATTCCGGTAGCTTCCGAGCGGAGCAAGGGCAAGGAAATCGAATTCAAGGGAAAAAAGTATAAGGTGGTGACACCCGACGAAGCCATTGCGCGCAAACCCGACGTGGCCTTGTTCTCGGCCGGAGGCAGTACCTCGACGGCGTATGCGCCGAAGTTTGCCGAGGCCGGTATCACGGTCATCGACAATTCCTCGGCTTGGCGGATGGATCCGACCAAGAAATTGGTGGTGCCCGAAGTGAATGGAGACGCGTTGGGTGCCGATGACAAGATCATCGCCAACCCCAACTGCTCGACCATCCAGATGGTCGTGGTGCTGAAACCGTTGCATGAAGCCTATACCATCAAGCGGGTGGTGGTCTCGACCTACCAATCCGTAACGGGAACGGGTGTGAAAGCCGTACAGCAACTCAACGACGAACGCGCGGGCGTATCGGGCGAAAAGGCCTATCCCTACACCATCGATTTGAATGTCATCCCGCAGATCGACGTCTTCCAAGATAACGGGTATACCAAGGAAGAGATGAAAATGATCAAGGAGACCAACAAGATCATGGGCGATGACAGCATCCGCGTCACGGCCACGACGGTACGCATACCCGTCATCGGTGGGCATTCCGAATCGGTGAACATCGAGTTTGCCAATGACTTCGACCTCGATGAGGTTCGCGCCCTCTTGGCCGGGCAGCCCGGTGTCGTGGTGGTCGACAATCCCGTCAACCTCGAATACCCGATGCCCAAGGATGCCCATGGCAAAGACGAGGTGTTCGTGGGCCGTATCCGGCGTGACGAGAGCCAAGACAAGGCCCTCAACCTGTGGATCGTGGCCGATAACCTGCGCAAGGGTGCGGCTACCAATGCCGTACAGATTGCCGAGAAATTGGTGGAAAAGGGCTTGTTATAACCCGTCCAAGCCCATGACATAAACGCGCATCCGTCTTTTGGCGGATGCGTTCTTTATTTTGGGACCGTACAGTAAGGGTAAGCCATCAGGTTGTTGTCTGGATAAGAAAACAACAATGATGAATCCAAGCAAGTATACCCGTTCTGCCACCTTAGGGGTGGTTTTCAGCCTGTTCATGGTCGGTCAAACCGTCGAGTTATCTGCCCAACAAGGCAAGACGAACCTGGCGCACATCGGTATCGTCTATCCATTGAGTACCAATGGCACCACTGCGGCCCTAGACACCAATGACTTTTCGTTGCATGCCATCGCCGGGGTTTCCCAGCAGGAAAACAGGCTGCTTATCGCCGGGGTTGCTGGCGTGGTGAAGGGCGATGCGCACGGGGTGATGGTTTCGGGCGTATCCAATCACGTTGGTAACGATGCCACCGGCATCCAGGTTGCGGGGCTCCTGAACCGGATCGGGCATCGTGCCGACGGCGCCCAGCTCGCGGGACTCGTCAATCTTGCCGGCCATACGCGGGGCATCCAGGTTGCGGGACTCCTGAACCGATCGGGCAATGTAACCACCCAAGTGGCCGGTTTGATCAACGTGGCGGCAAAAGTGGAGGGCATCCAGCTTGCCGGACTGATCAACATCGCCGAAGAAAGCGATTATCCGATCGGTCTCATCAACATCATCAAACAAGGGGAGATGCAACTCGGAATCACCTTGGATGAGCTAGGTACGTCATTGGTTGCCTTTCGGTCTGGTGGACGCGTATTGTACGGTATCCTTGGGGCAGGTTACAACTTCAAGCACGAAGAGGTGCGCTACGTGGTCGAGGCGGGTATCGGTGCACACCTGGTCAGGTCAAGGGCGTTTGGGCTCCGTGCCGAGCTGGCGAGTGCGGCGATGACCAGCTTCGAAGACGGGGTGTATGGCAAGCAGGGCTTCCGCGCGCTCGCCGGATTCCGGATCACGCCCAAGTTGGAATTGTTCGCGGGACCCACGTTCAATCACTTGATTTCCACATCCGGTCAACCGGAGATCCAAGGCCGACGGTACCTGTGGCAATGGCACGGCGAGGATACGACCAGCGGATTTTTCGTGGGTGGCCTGGTCGGCCTGCAGTTTTCGTTGTAACACCGGCCGCAATCGATGCTAAAAGCGACGGCCGCCACCACCGGACGGTCGTGCATCGCCGCTACCGCCGCGACCACCGCCCCCGCCTGCGAAATGCCGCAGGTTATAGGTGAAGCCCAGCAAGAAATACCGTTGGAGGGCGTTGTTTTGGCTATCTTGGATGTACCGTTCGCTGATGCTGCGGTTCACATCGGTATTCCGGTTGAGCAGGTCATAGGCCGATAGCGTGATTTCTGCCTCCTGCTTGCTGAACAACTTCTTGCCCAGCGAAGCGTTCCAGAGTACGAATTGTTGGTTGAAGCCATCGGCAAGCCCCTGGTTGTAGTTGTAGTATAGGGACGAAGCCACGCGGATGCCTTTCCAGAATGTATACGCCACGTCGTTGCGGATGATTTGGTTATAGTAATTGTAACTCAACTCCGGGCTTGCGTTGTTCCGGACCATGCTGTACGTGCCGGCGTAACTCAGCCCGATGACGAGGTGCTGTCCAAAACGGCTGTTGGCGCCGATACGCTGGTTGATGCCATATGAATTGGACACCGTCTTCGCCCGGTTCACCAGGCCGATATCGTGGTTATGATACACATTGGTGCTCAGGTTGATGTTGATTTTCCACGGCTTGATGGGGGCGCCGTACGTGGCATTGGCCCGGAGGGTGTAGTAGCCGTCGATATTTTCCGGCCGGGAAAACTGGCCCCCGGCGCCCAGCAGCACATCCGGAAGGATGAGCGTGTCGGCAGTGGCGATGTACGACGAATTGACGATGCGGTTGTTGGAGAACTCGCCGTCGATATTCGTCGAGAAGCTGCTGCCAGACTCGCGGTTCACACGCCGGAAGCGAAATCCCAGCCGGTGCCCGTATTCCTGTTTCAGGTCGGCGTTGCCCGTGCGGATGTTCAGCGGATTCTGGTTGTTGATCACATCCTGCAATTGCTGGATGGATGGTGCGTTCGTTGCGGTGTTGTAGCGGATTTCCAGCTCCTTGTCGCGCGAGATATCGTACGAAAAGCTGGCGCTGGGCAGGTAACTGGTAAACCGGCTGCCGGTAACGGAGGCATCGGGAAAAGTCCGGTTGTTATTGATGCGGGCGTCTTGGAAATCCATCCCGATCTCGAACCGGAAGCTGTCGCGTTTCGATACCTGATAGGAAAGCCCACCGCTTTGATAGGTGTAGTCGTTCCTGAACTCGTTGGATAGCAGGCGATCCAGTTCGCCCAATTGCCCCGTTTCAGCCAAGAATTCAAAAGTTTCCCGGTTGGAGTAGTTGGCGGTGTTCCGTAAGCTGTAGTTGGCTTGGACTCGGCTGTTCGTGCCCAGCGGCTCGGTGTACGCCAATCGTCCCGTGATGCCATTGCCATACCCGTTGGTGTTGTTCTGGTTGCTGATGGTGTCGACGCGGGTGAGCGACTGCTGCGCAAAAAATTCGTTGCGCGAAAAGGTGTGTGCGAGGCCCTTATTGCTGTTGGCCGAGCCGTTGGCGCTTAGCGAGAGGGTGCGGCCGGGTTTGAACAGGCGGAAGCGGTAATCGAGGCTGCCGCTGAAGTTGACGTTCGTATACCGGTTGTCGTTGTTCCGCAGCGAAGCATTGACCGGGTCTTCGTTGGCCATGATCGTCTGGTTGTCGGAGGATGAGTGGCGGGTGTTGCGCTGCCAAGACAAGCTTGGCCTGAAATCGAGTCGTTGGTTGGAATCGATGTCAAATCGGATGCGCATGTTCGTGCGGTGGCTGTAGTTGACGCTAGCCGATTCCTGTGCCTGCGAATTGAACTGGTTTGCGTTGGCACCGATGAGGTACTCCCGGTTGGTGAGGCCGATGGTGCTGTTGTCGGTGGTATTGAACGCGTAGTCGGCATTGAAGTCCAACCGATCGTCCAGCCATTCGTCGTTGAAGTTGAGCGAGACGCTGCTCGTGTTGTTCAGGCCCCGGCCGTTGCCACCAGCCGACGGGCTGTTGCGGTTTCTCCCACCGCGATTGTTGCGCCCTTCATTGGGTTCATCGCCGCCGGCGATGCTTGCCATCGAAAAATCCGATAGGTTCACGTTGTTGGATACGGCGAATACCGTGATGCGCCGGTCGCCGTCGAATATGTTCACGTTTCCGCCCGTATTGTAGCGTTCGCTGTCACCGTAGCCCCCCGCGGCCCGGCCAAAATAACCTTTCCGGCGGTCGGGGCGGGTCACGATGTTGATCACCTTGCGGCGTTGCCCGTCATCGAATCCGGTGAATTGGGCCTGCTCGCTTTTTTCATCGATGAGCTGTATCTTGGAGATGATATCCGCCGGGATTGTTTTCAGCGCGATGCGCGGGTCGGAGCTGAAGAATTCCTTGCCATCCACGATGATGCGCTGTACATCTTCTCCCTGTGCTTTCACCTGCCCATCCTCATCGATTTCGACGCCGGGAATCTGCATGACGAGGGCATCGGCATCGGCGTAGGGTTCGGTGCTGAAAGCGGCTGCATCGAATTCGGTGGTGTCGCCTTTCAGGACAGCCGCAGGCGGAGCGGCGATGATCGCCACCTCTTCCAACGTCCGGTATTCGGGAAGCAACCGGATCGTCAGGGAGGGGAGCGCAGTTTCCGACGTGATTTTGATGGCGTCGTACGCGGGGCGATATCCCAGGAAATTGACCTGGAGACGATAGCTGCCGGGCGGTACCTGCTTGAGCTGGAAGCGCCCTTCCGCGGTCGTTGTGCGGTGGTCTATAAGCGAATCACGGACAGTAAGCAGCCGTACGCTGGCACCCTGTAGGCCGGCGTTGGCGGCGCTGTCTACCACTTTCCCTTCGATGCCCGATTGGCCGAAGGTGGCGGAGCCGTATAAAATGAGCGGTATGATTGCACAGTAACGTAAAAAATCAGTATTCATGTTTCGTTGTTCGTATCTGGACGGGCAATGTCGTGTTTTATGACGGATCGAGGAACGTCCCGTTTAATCGTAATCGTATTGTTACAGCGGCGGCGATGGTCAATTTTGGTCTGACTTAACGTACATTTTATCGATTTGGCTCGTTTTAGCCCGTACAGTGTGATATATTTGCAATTCATTTCGCGATAAATCGTGATGAAACAGAAAGTGGAGAGCAGAAAGGAAAAGATTTTGAAGGAAGCGCTCTTGTTGTTCGCTGAAAAGGGCTATATCGATACGTCGACCAAGGTCATCGCCCAGCGGGCAGGCGTTTCGGAGGCGCTAATTTTCAAACATTTCGGCAATAAGGATAATCTACTGTTCCATTTGATCAAATCTGGGTACCGACGCGTATTGCAACACCACCGGGGCATGATGACTTACCGCGACGCCAAGAGTTTCCTGCGGAGCATGATCAATTTACCCAGGGAATTGGTCAATGAAGAGCCCCTTTTCTGGAAATTGCAGGAGCGCCTGTCGCACCATGAGTTTTCCCGGCAGCAGCACGAATCGTTCATGAAACCGGTTTATCCCACCATCAAACGCGCGTTTACCGAGCTGGGTTACGCAGACCCCGAATTGGAGACCCAACTGCTGCTGATGGTCATCGAAATCCTATGGAAGAAAGAAGCCAATGGCGAATTGGGCCACTCGGCCGAGGTGGCCCGGTTATTGGAGGCGAAGTACGGGCTGGAAACTTAACTAATGCATGGGCAGGAAAGCTGTTGTCGTATTCGGTTTATTATCGCTGGCGTGCATCGCGGCGTTCGCGCAGCGCCGTGAGGCGTTTGTGCCCTTCATCAATACCCAGCATGCTTGGGTCGACTCGGTGTTCCGCACGCTGACCGCAAGGGACAAGGTCGCCCAGCTTTTCATGGTCCGTGCCCACACCAATCTGGGCCAGCGGTACATCGATTCGGTGGCCGGCGTCGTGCAGCGGGAGCAATTGGGCGGCATCGTGTTGTTCCAGGGCGGTCCGGTGCGCCATGCCCAAGCGATCAACCGGTACCAACGGTTGTCAAAGGTGCCCTTATTGGTTGCCTTTGATGGCGAATGGGGACTTGGCATGCGCTTGGCCGATTCAACCGTTTCCTATCCGTACCAAATGGCGCTGGGCGCCATACAGAACGAAGCCTTGATCTATCAGATGGGGCAAGAGATCGCCAGGGATTTCAAGCGGTTGGGGATGAATGTCAATTTTGCCCCCGTGGTCGACATCAACAACAATCCCCGCAACCCCGTCATCAACTTCCGTTCATTCGGTGAAGACAAAGGCAATGTCACGCGCAAAGGGCTGGCGTATATGCGGGGAATGACGGATGGTGGCTTGGTGACGTCGCTGAAGCATTTCCCGGGGCACGGGGACACCGATGTCGATTCGCATTACGACCTGCCGCGACTCCCGTTCAGGGCCGGCCGATTGGATTCGCTCGAGATGTATCCGTTCCGTGAACTGATCAACGCGGGCGCATCGGGCGTCATGATCGCCCACATGAACATCCCCAGCTTGGATAAAACGCCCAACCTGCCTTCTTCCCTTTCGCCGCACATCGTCACCAACATACTGAAGAAGCGCCTCGGTTTCCAAGGACTGACCTTTACCGATGCGATGGACATGAAAGGCGTGGTGAAGCATTTCCGCAACGGGGAGGCCGATGTGCGTGCCATCATCGCCGGCAACGATCTGCTCGAGCTTTCGGAGAACAGCGCGCGAGCCATCAATATGGTGTTGCAGGCCATCAAGCAAGGCCGGATTGCCCAGCAGGACATTGATGCGCGTGTCAAGAAGATATTGGCCGCCAAGTACTGGCTGGGGTTGGACAGGCGGGAAGACGTCGCGCTGGCGAATTTGCACCGTGATTTGAATCGACCGCAGTCTGAGGCGTTGAACCAGCGGTTGGCCGATGCCGCCATGACGCTCCTTAACGGCGATAGCTTGGTCAAGGCACTCGACTACACCAAGCGGACAGCGATCATCAGCATCGGTGTAAACCGGATTTCTGAGTTCCAGGACATGCTGGGGTGGCGCTTTGACAACCATACGCTGTACGTCCTGTCGGCAAACGCCACGGCCGATGATGTGGCGGCGGTCGCCAATGAGCTCGGTCGGTATCGGCAGGTCATCGTGGCCTTGCACGACAGTCGCGCGCGGCCGCGCAGCACGCTGCATTACAACGGTACGGTTCGCCTATTCATCAGCGAGCTGGCAGCGAAACGGAACAGCGTCTTTTGCGTATTCGCCAACCCCTATAGCATCGCCGGGCTGCCCGGCATTGAAACGGCCAAATCCATATTGGTGTGTTACCAAAACGAAGACATCATGCAACGGGCAGCGGCAAAGGTCATCTTGCGCAGGCTCACGCCAACCGGCAAATTACCGGTGACGGTCAATGCATTTTTCCGTTATGGAGACGGAAAGTAGTTTTTGAGATCCGAAAGCCCGAAGGTCGAAAAGTTTATTGGATGTAGAGTTCGCGAACGTTTGACGGCGTGCTTTCGTTTTTCAACCGGTCGATGGCCGTGACGACGTAGCGGTAGTGGCTTCGTGGGCGTGTCAAGTTGTCGGTGTACTGCAATTGATTGCTATCGTAGGTGATGTGCAGGATATTCTGCGGATTGTCCAGGTCGAGCTTTTCGCCCTCGTTGAAACGGTACACCACATAGCCGTAGGCCTCGTCGCCGTCTGCCGCAGGTGCAGAAGGCTGCCAATGCAGGATCACGGACGTGCCGTTGTCGGCTATGCGGGTCAGCAGGCCGAATGGCGGTTCAGGCGCGATACTGTCCAACCACGGCATGGTTGGCGGCAACGATTTGTAGCGGTACAGGTTGTATTGCAACGAATCGCGCAGGCCGATTACATTGTTGGCGATGTGCTTTGAGCTGTAGTAGATGCTGCCCTGCACCAAGCCGTGTGCTCGCGCGTATCGAACCTGGTTCGGAATCTGGTTGCGGTTGCGCCATCCGTCCCGATTTTCGGTCGCACGGTATGCGGCGTGGCCAATATAGAAGTGTCGCCCATTCACATGTTGGCCCCACCAATCGACCAACACCTCGTAAGGTGCCGCCGGATGGCCAAACGGGAAATAGATCTGGGGGTTAATGTAATCGACCCATCCCTCTTCCAGCCATTTCAGCGCGTCGGCGTAGAGCTGGCGGTAACCGCTGAGCCCGGCGGATGCCGAGCCTTGCGGGTGATCCTTTTTGTTGTCCCAGATGCCGAACGGGCTGATGCCGAACTTCATGTGCTTTTTGGCATGGTGCACACTGTCAGAAACCTGCTGGATCAACAGGTTCACGTTGTTGCGGCGCCAGTCTGCGACGTTGCGGAAACCGTTGGGATACCGCTTGAACGTCTCGGCGTCAGGGATGGCCTTGCCGGCCTCGGGATAAGGATAGAAGTA
Source organism: Parapedobacter sp. (assembly GCA_037190485.1). Taxonomy (GTDB): domain Bacteria; phylum Bacteroidota; class Bacteroidia; order Sphingobacteriales; family Sphingobacteriaceae; genus Parapedobacter. Next base: position 153,318 of record JBBCJB010000009.1, on the reverse strand, counting down.
ATCGTCGAAATGGATGCCGTCGATGTCGTAGTTGCGTACGATATCCATGACGATGTCGGTGATGTAAGCCCTCACCTCCGGCAGTCCGGGGTCGAACAGCCGTTTACCGCCATACACGAAAAACCAGTCGGGCCGACGGCGGGTGATGTGGTCGCCCGTCGTGTTCGTCGACACGAGGTCGAACGTGGCGCGGTAGGGATTGATCCACGCGTGTAGCTCCATGCCGCGTTTGTGGGCCTCCTCGATGGCAAATTCAAGCGGGTCGTAGAATGGCGTGGGCTGCTGGCCGGGCTTGCCCGATAGGAAGCGGCTCCACGGCTCCTTGCTTTTCGCATACAGCGCATCGGCCGCGGGGCGTATCTGCAACATCACGGCATTGATGCCGGCGCGCTGGTGATTGTCCAATTGCTGGATGAGTTCCTGTTTTTGCTTGTCTGTGCTCAGGCCCGCTGCAGATGGCCAATCGATGTTGGCCACGGTCGCTACCCACACGCCGCGCAGCTCGCGTTTGGGAAGAGGGTCTAACGAAGGGGCTGGGAGGCCGTAGCCGATGGAAGCCGAGAGTAACAGTCCAAGAAAAATCGCCGAACGCATCATCCACGACAAAGATAATAAGATTTTAATGGTTCGCTAAAATCTTGGCCAAATAGGTGCCGATGACAAACCAGCCTACAGCCACGGCGCCGATTTTCATGAGGACGTCGCGTTTGTCGAACCCGAAGCACCATTTGGCGAGGGCAAATAGGGCCAGTGCGAGCAGGGGAACGGTGGGCGGGTAGAGGTGATAACTTTCTGCCCAATTGCCTTCGATCAGGGCATACAGCGAGCGTTGGAACCCACATCCCGGGCAATCGATGCCCGTTAGGCTTTTGAATGGGCAGGGCAAGAAAAGCGCTTGCAGCTTGGAAACGCCTTCCAAGCTGCAGATCGCCAACGCCAATGACTTCGTGTCAATGAGCTTATACTGTCGGATTTTGGGGGTTGTTCCGGTCACCGAAATTGTCAAGGTCCCGTTTTAAGTGGTCGAAAGAGTTGCCTCCCGTCGCTTCCGCCGCCGTAGGCCCGATGTACTTGGCGTCACCGAAACCGATCATCGGGATGGTCACGAATCCGAAGAATATGCTCAGGATGGTCCATAGCGGCACTTCCTTGCCGAAGCTTTTCATCAACAGGTTGAGCAACCAAATGGAGAACACAATGTTCACGCACGGCACCAATGCCGCCACGATACCCCACCAGATGGGCTTGCCGACGATTTCGGCCATGATGATCATGTTGTAGATCGGGATGATGGCCGCCCAACCGGGCTTGCCTGCCTTTTCGAACATTTTCCAGAGGCCAGCGATGTACAGCACGATGATGGCCAGGTAAAACAGGCCACCTACCAGTCCGATACCGGCGAACAAACCGCCAGTCACGGCGTCATAATTTCCATACTCATCCATAATTTTTACGTTTTAAAGGTGAAATGTAACATTGAAATTATTGAAATTCAGCCCAAAGTTAGAAGTTAATTCGAGAAATGCAACATGAAGTTTACATGAAATAAAACCCATACCTTTGCACTGCACAAACTCCAATGACCTCACACATGATAAAAGAGCAGATCTCGGTTTTCGACATGTTCAAGATAGGCATCGGCCCGTCCAGTTCGCATACCCTAGGCCCGTGGCGTGCCGCACAGCGGTTTACGCAAGCTTTGGCCGCACGCGGGGTGTTGGCGCGTACCGAAGCGATCAAGATCCTGTTGTACGGGTCGCTGGCCAAGACCGGCATCGGGCATGGCACGGATGTGGCCATCCTGCTCGGGTTGAGCGGCGATGACCCGGTTACGTTCGCTGTCGATGAGGTGACCCCCAAGGTAACACGCATCAGGCAGGAACAGCGGCTGTTGTTGGGTGGCGAACACGAAATCCCGTTCGCGTACGGCGAAGACCTGTTGTTCCTGTATGCCCAGAGCCTCCCGTTCCATCCCAATGCCGTCACGTTCCAGGCCTTGCTGGACGGTGGCAACGCCGTGAGCGAAACCTATTACTCCATCGGTGGCGGGTTCGTGGTGCAAGAGGGCGACGCTGGCGGCAACCAGCAGGAGGTCGACCTGCCGTTCCCCGTCCAGCAGGCCAATGACTTGTTGGTCGGTTGTATGCGTACCGGGCTGAAGATATCCGAGTTGGTCCTTGAGAATGAGCAGGCCTGGCGACCCGAAGAGGAAACGAAAGCGGGCATCCTGCGGATCTTCGAAACCATCCGCGATTGCATCTACCGGGGTTGCCACACCACCGGTTCGCTGCCAGGCGGGCTACACGTGGAACGCCGGGCCAATAAACTAAACAAACGGCTCATCGCCGGGCGCGCTTATGCCGACTACGGAAGCTGGATCGAGGCCATCCGCGCGGGCGGCAATGGTTTCCAGTATACCTTGGATTGGGTGAGCTGCTTCGCGCTGGCCGTCAACGAAGAGAACGCTTCGTTCGGGCGCGTGGTCACCGCCCCGACCAATGGCGCTGCCGGTGTCATCCCGGCCGTGCTGCAGTATTTCATCGTGTTCCATGAGGGATTGGATGAGGAGCAGATCATCCGCTTCGTGGCCACCGCTTCCGAGATTGGCAGCATCTTCAAGAAAGGCGCCACCATTTCGGCGGCCATGGGCGGTTGCCAAGCCGAAATCGGCGTCTCCTCGGCCATGGCTGCAGGGGCGCTCACCGAGCGCTTGGGGGGCTCGCAGCGTCAGGTGCTCATGGCGGCCGAAATCGCCATGGAACACCACCTGGGCCTTACCTGCGATCCCATCGGCGGTCTCGTGCAGATTCCCTGCATCGAGCGGAATACCATGGGCGCCATCAAGGCCATCACGGCCGCGCAGCTGGCGCTGCAATCCAATCCCGACAAGGCAAAGGTAAGCTTGGACGCCGTGGTGAAGACCATGTGGGAGACGGCACAAGACATGAACGTGAAATACAAGGAAACCGCAGACGGTGGCTTGGCGGTGAACATCCCCCTCAGTTTGCCGGAATGCTGAGGCCTTACGGTCTGCACTTCGCGTGCGGATCGGACCGAGAGGCCGATGGTTCAGGATGGTCCTTTGCCGTTAACGTTTATCTTTGCGGCTTACCGATACAATAAACACGTTCGATGATGATGCCATCCGTTTTACGCTTCCTTGCTGTCAGTTCCTTGTTGACCATCGCCGTTGGGACAATCGCCCAACAACCTTCCATAACACCCGTCAATCTGCGCGTCGAATACCTGGCGAACCCCCAGGGCCTGGATGCGACGCACCCACGCTTGGGTTGGACATTGGCCGCCACGGACGAAAGGGCATTCGGTCAACGACAGACCGCCTATCGGATTGTGGTATCAACCACCGAAAAAGAGCTGGCAGCCGGGAGCGCCGATGCGTGGGCCAGCGGTTGGGTCGATGCCGATCAAACACAGCACATCCCGTATGGCGGCGCCGACCTGCAATCAGACCGCACGTATTTCTGGAAGGTGCAGGTCAAGGACGAGCAGGGCACCTTATCGGCTTGGAGCGAGACGGCGTCTTGGTCCACGGGGCTGTTCTCCCCCAGTGAGTGGCAAGCCAGCTGGATCGGCAGCGACGAGCTGTATGACCGCAAAGCAGCAAGCAACACTATCCATGACCCGTGGTTCCGCAAAACGGTGCAACTTTCGAGCAAGCCCGGCAAAGCGACCTTGTTCGTCGCTTCGGTAGGCTATCACGAGGTGTACGTCAACGGCGAGCGGATCGGTGACGACGTGCTGGCGCCTGCCGTCACCGATCATACCAAACGGGCCCGGTACGTGGCGTATGATATCGCCCATAAGCTCAGGCGAGGCAAGAACGTGATCGGTATCTGGCTGGGTACGTCGTGGTCGATCTTTCCAGGATACATCCTCCATGACGATCGCCCACTCACGCCCATTGTTTCCGCCCAGGTGGCGATCTATAGCAATCGTCATCCCGGGGTAGGCGAAGCACCCGTGGCCACGGTGTCGACCGACGGTACGTGGAAAACACACCCCAGCCCCAACCGGTTGCTGGGAAAATGGGATTTCGGTAATATGGGCGGCGAAATCTGGGACGACCGGCAGGCCGTTCCCGGATGGAACGCACGCAACCTGGACGATAGCCGTTGGAAACCGGCGACCGTTTATCCCACGCGTCTGGCACGTTCCGCCCAGCGCGTGGAAGGCAACCGGCTAGCCGACGAAATCCGTCCCGTAGCCATCGAAGCACGTGACGACGGCACCTATCGTGTGGATATGGGCGTCAATTTCGCTGGCTGGACCGAAGTGAAGGTAACCGGCAACGAAGGGGATACCATCCGCTTCCAATACTCCGAGCGCGAACAACACGACATCACGTTCAAGCTGCATAGTGCTTATGTGCTCGGAAAAGGCGGAAAGGGCACGTTCCGCAATCGCTTCAACTACAGTTCGGGGCGATGGATCACCATACACGGATTGAAGGAGGCACCTTCGCTAGGCGACATCAAGGGGTGGATGGTGCGGACCGACTTTGCCGATGCCACTCGGTTCAAGAGCTCAGACACGTTGCAGAACTGGATTTACGACCGGGTTAGCTGGACGTTCGAGAACCTGTCATTGGGCGGTTTCATCGTGGATTGTCCGCAGCGCGAACGGATGGGGTACGGCGGCGATGCGCACGCCACCAGCGAAACCGGGATGTTCAATTACAACTTGGCCGCCTTCTATTCGAAATGGATGCAGGATTGGCGCGACGTGCAGGGCACCGAGGCCATGGTAGGCAACATGTTGGACACCGCTTACGCGCGCAAAGCCATGACCAGTGGCCGTATCCTGAACAACGGTATCCTTCCGCATACCGCGCCCACCTACTGGGGCGGTGGCGGCCCATCGTGGGGCGGCATCGTGGTTACCTTGCCTTGGTTCATGTACCAGCATTATGGCGACAGGCAGGTATTGGTCGAGAATTTCGAGCTCATCCAGGGCTGGCTGTCCTTCCTGGCGTCCAATACCGAAGGCGACCTGCTGCAGCGATTCGGTGGGCAGTGGGATTTCCTGGGTGATTGGCTTTGGCCGAATGCCACGGCCGAAGGGATGAATAATGACAAACCCGAGACCCTTTGCCTCAACAATGCGTATTACGTGTTCAATTTGCGTACGGCGGCAAAGATCGCGCGTGTATTGGGCCACACGGCAGCGGCCTCCGCATGGGAGCGGCAGGCCACGGCATCCGCCGAAGCGACGCACCGGCGGTTTTACAACGCCGAAGATTCCAGCTACGCCGATGGCTCCATGGCCAACCTGGCAGCCGCTTTGCTCGCAGAAATACCGCCTGCGGGTTTGCGCGAGCGGGTGATGCAGCGCTTGGAACGGGAAATCCTTGACGTGCGCAAGGGCCACATCCATGCAGGCATCACCGGCGGGGCATTGTTGTTCAAACTGTTGCGCGAGGAAGGCAGGGACGATTTGATTTACAGCATGGTTTCGAAGACCACGTATCCGAGTTGGGGCTACATGAAGGCGAATGGAGCCACCACGATCTGGGAGATGTGGGAAAAGGATTTGCCCGGCCATTCGCTGTTGCACAGCTCTTACCTCTATCCCGGTGCGTGGTACGTCGACGGTGTGGCCGGTATCCGGCGCGATCCGGCCGTTCCCGGTTTCCGCCGGTTTATCGTCCGGCCACCGGCCTCGGGCGCAACGGATATCCAATGGGCCGATACCGCCTACGATTCGCCCGTTGGGCCCATCACATCCAATTGGTCGCGAGCGGATGGAAGGCTGAAGCTGGAAATCACGGTTCCGCCCAATGCCATCGCCGAACTGCAGCTCCTGCCCGAAGACGCGGTCGATGCGGCCGGCTACGCTTCGATGACCGCGTTGGGTGAAGCGAACGGCTTTTTGCGCTACGAACTGAAACCGGGGACGTATCGGTTGGCGCCCTAGGCACCGACCGATACGTCCCCGGCTGGGAAACGCCAACGAGGTCTTTCTACAACCTAAAAAGAAATCTGATGGGCCGGTGAAGCGTTCGTCGTCATGCTTTTGATGGGTGGCGAAAACTGCGTTAGCTTGATGCCCCTTACGGCAGCCTTGTATTCCTCGGCCGTAGGGGTCCTGCCCAGGATGGCAGAAAGCACCACCACCGGCGTCGAAGCCAACAGCGACTCGCCTTTCTTGCGGTCTGAATCCTTGACCACGCGCCCTTGGAACAGGCGAGTGGACGTAGCCATCACCGTGTCGCCCTGCTCGGCTTTTTCTTGGTTGCCCATGCACAGGTTGCAGCCCGGCCGCTCCAGGTACAGGATGTTTTCATACGAGGTACGGGCCGCGATTTTCGGGGCAGTGTCATCGAATTCAAAGCCCGAATACTTTTGCAGGATATCCCAATCGCCCTCTTCCTTCAGTTCATCGATGATGTTGTAGGTCGGGGCCGCTACCACCAAGGGCGCCTGGAAGACTACCTTCCCATTTTGTTCCTCGAGGTTCTTGAGCATCTTGGACACGATCTTGATGTCGCCTTTATGCACCATGCAGGATCCCACAAAGCCCAGATCGACATGTTTTTCGCCCCCGTAATAGGTCAGGTCCCGAATGGTGTCGTGCGTGTATCGCTTGGATACATCCGCGTTATGTACATCGGGGTCGGCAATCATCGGCTCATCGATGATATCCAGGTCGACCACGAACTCGGCGTAGTATTTTGCGTTGTCGTCAGGCGCCAAAGGCGGCTTTTCGCCCGATTTGATTTCGTTGATCCTGTGATTGGCGTTATCGATCAGGCCTTGAAGCACCTGCCGTTCGTTATCCATGCCCTTTTCAATCATGATCCTGATCCGGTCTTTTGCGATTTCCAACGATTCGATGAGGGTATCCGGTTGCGAAATGCAGATTGAGGCCTTGGCTTTCATTTCGGCCGTCCAATCGGTGAAGGTAAACGCCTGGTCAGAAAGCAACGTGCCGATGTGCACTTCAATAACCCTTCCCTGGAATACGTTTTCGCCATTGAAGGCCTTTAACATCTGTGATTGGGTAGCATGCACCACATCCCTGAAATCCAGGTGATCCTTCATTTTGCCTTTGAACGTCACCTTTACCGATTCCGGGATGGGCATCGCGGCTTCACCCGTAGCCAATGCCAGCGCAACGGTGCCGGAGTCGGCACCGAACGCAACCCCCTTAGACATCCGGGTGTGCGAATCGCCACCGATGATGATCGCCCAATCGTCCACCGTGATGTCGTTGAGAACCTTATGGATCACATCGGTCATGGAATGATATACCCCTTTCGGATCGCGGGCGGTGATGAGCCCGAAGTCATTCATGAATTTCATCAGCTTGGGGATGTTCTGCTGCGACTTGCTATCCCAGACCGATGCCGTGTGGCAACCCGATTGATAGCCGGCGTCCACGATGGGCGAAATCACGGTGGCCGCCATCGCTTCCAGCTCTTGGGCTGTCATCAATCCGGTCGTGTCCTGAGAGCCAACGATATTCACTTTTACGCGCACATACGAACCCGCATGCAAGGTTGCTCCGGAAGTACCGACGGCATTCCTGTTGAATATCTTCTCGACCGCGGTAAGGCCTTGCCCTTCATGGGAAATCTCTTTGGACGGGGCAAACACGGTCGGGGCGGCGATGCCAAGGGTGTTGGCGGCAAAAGTTTGCAGCTTTTTGCCGAATTCGATGGCGTAAGACCCGCCGGCCTTCATGAATTCGATTTTCTGCGGCGTGAAGGCCGAGCTCACATCCATCACCTCCTGCCCATCCTTGTATAGCTTCTTCGTCTTCGTGTTGATGGTCAGGAGCGTTCCGGTGTCGACGGAGTAAGCCTGTTCCAAAACGGGCTGTCCATCGGCATCGACCACCAGCTTTCCGTTTTCATCAAACTTTTTCACCCAGTTCTTCAGGTCGAGGCCAATACCGCCCGTTACGCCAACCGTGGTCAGGAATATCGGGGAAATGCCGTTTGTGCCCGCCACCACGGGTGCGATGTTCACGAAGGGTACGAACGGACTTGCCTTTTTGCCGATCCAAAGCGCCACGTTGTTCACGCCCGACATCCTGGACGAACCCACGCCCATGGTGCCTTTTTCGGCAACCAGCATCACCCTTCTGTCGGGGTGTTGTTCAATGAGCGCCTTTAGTTTTTGCTGCTGTTCCTTATTGTGCTCGAACATGCATTGGCCGTGAAGCTCACGGTCAGACCGGGAATGCGCATCGCTTCCGGGAGAAAGTAAGTCTGTCGAAATATCGCCGATGCCCGCAACGAAGGTCACCAATTCGATTTCTTCCGGAATGTCGGGCAGCTTGGTGTAGAATTCGGCTTTTGCATAGCTTTCAAGAATGTCTTTGGCTACTTGGCTGCCGTTGCGAAATGCTTCCGCCAAGCGGTCCGTATCGGCTTCGTAAAGGAAAACCTGTGTTTTCAGTACTTCGGCAGCCTTTTGTGCAATGACCGGTTCATCGCCCAATGCGATGTCCAACAAGACCTCGATGGAAGGCCCCCCTTTCATGTGCGCTAACTGCGCGAGCGCGAAGTCGGGTGGAATTTCGTTGACTTCAACCTCACCAAGGATGAGCTCTTTCAAAAACTTCGCCTTTACGCGTGCAGCGCTTGTTGTTCCCGGTAATACGTTGTAAATAAAGAAATTCAGTGAATCTTCTCGGTGTTCATGGCCTGCCTCTTTGATTTGTTCGATGACTTCGTGCATCAATTCGGCGCCGTCGATCGGCAAGGGATGAAGCCCCTGAGATTCCCTATCAATATTCTGCTTTAGATATTCACTATAGCTGCTCATAAATAATGTTTAGTTCAAGTAGGACCGTATGATGTCCAAGCGTACAAAGCTAAGCAATTTATCTAAGATATGGTACTCACTATTTGCGCCGTGGAATTGCGTAGCGATTCGATTTTATGAGCTTGTCAATGCCTGCAGGCGCATTCGTGATGCTCGTTGAGGTACGCAATGGATTCGTTGCAAAGCGCTTGCAGCACTTCGACATCGATGTCTGCAAGTTTTTTCACATAGATACAGGCTTTGCTCATTTTATACTTGCCTAGTCCATGCAGCAATTGTTCGCTTTTCGGGGTAGGCGAATACACGTAAAGCGAAATAGCCGCCTTTCTTGGCGAAAATCCGAGCATGGGTGCGTCGCCCTCGTGTCCGCTTGCGTATTTGTAATGATAACTGCCAAACCCGATAATGGATGGCCCCCACATCTTCGCTTCAAAGCCTGTCCACTGTCCCATTAGCCCGATCAAGCGAAAGCTGTCGGCTTTTTTCTCTTCATTGTCAACGAATGCGTTCACGAAATCCGCAACGTCCTGTCCGGTGTAGGCTGTCTTTGTCTTTGCCATAGCGTGCCTGGTTATCTATAGTGGCTATCCTTTTTGCAATGCTAGCGATAAAGGTAGTAAATTTTGTCTTTAGTTATCATTTCATTTTTTTCTTTTAATTAGCTGTTATATAGGTATATAAAACGAGATGTTTAATTGTGTAATTTTTACACTAAGCATACAATTTGAATGGCGTTAATGCGTACCTTTGCAACAGTAATTAAGGAACAATAATTTTTATACAATCAAATCGTAACAGAACATGAATAACGAAGTTTTAGCACAAAGCACGCAGGAAGAACAACCGACCATCCAGAAGACAGCCGTATCGGCTAGGCGCAAAACCGCTTTGATCCCGACCCGTTTTTCGGTCAGAGGACTTAGGAAACATCCGGGCGTAATCGCTAGCCGTAACCCTACTGTCGTTGGATGATGAAAAAACCTACGTTCAACTTGGGGCTGGCGCAACGGTAAATGCTTGTGACAGCCCCAATTTATTTTACGGCCATCCCCATCTTAATTTTCCCCGAAAACGCCTAAACCCCGTATCATTTAAATTATCTTCTGCTACCTTAAGGAATTCATCCCTTATTCACAACCATTCATCCCATGTTGTCGCCGAGTGCCGTAGTACAGGTTACATTTGAGCACTTAATTTTCACCCAGTATGAAACTTACAGCGATTATTGCTTCGTGCCTGCTCTCTTTTGCGACGATGCACGGACAGACCCCTACGGATTTGACCCACCTCTTGATGAAGCGGCCGATCATCGAACATGGCGTTTGGCAAGACGACAGATTGCTTATCAACCGCAAGTTTGCGGATGGGTGTCATGCATGGAGCAAAGACTCGCTGCTCGAGGTCTTTTTGCCGAACGTATGGAACGAGCGCGACTCATTGCTGCATGCCGTTGATGACCTTGCTGGTAAGATGGCCGTACGATACCATTACGCCAATGGATTGTTCGATCTTTCCGATCGCATCCTTTACAAGATGAAGCGGGGCGAGGCTTGGAAGGTTATCGCCGATACGGTAGCCGGTTCTACCCCGATTCCCGATGAGTCGTCACTGGCCGCCAGTCCGATAGCCCATCGGTACCTTCACCACCTGGTCCTGCACGAATTGCGGGAAATCAGCCTGCAGTACAATGAAAAAGGTTCCGAAGCATTGACGGTGCCGTTTGGGCTGCCCATGGACTCCCTGATGTCCATCGCCGAGCAACACGGGGAAACCTTTCTGACCATCTTGCTGGCCAAGAAATGCTTCCCGCGTGGAGTGCATGAACGCTACCTCGCCTATCGGCTCATGGAGACCATCGGTGAGAAAGACCTGCTGGCGGCAGCAGCCATCCGGCGGGAATTGGTCGCACACTTCCCCACGAGCGGTTTTTTGACCGTTTGCAACCCCGCGTTCGATGAATGGCAAGAGACGCTGTTGGCCAATACCCGGAATCCGGCCATTGTCTTTTTGGATCAGGCTGACGATTTGGTTTCCTTGGCAGCGCTTCTGGAACCATTCCGTGGCAAAGTGGTATACCTGGATATCTGGGGGACGTGGTGCGGGCCCTGCGTACAGGAAATCAAAGCGCACACACCGGCATTGAAAGCGCGGTTCCAACACCGGGACGATCTCGTTTTCCTATACCTCGCCATGGATCGTGACCAGCATCATCGGCAATGGGAGCAATTTGTCAGGCTTCATTCCGTCGTGGGCTTCCATTTGCGCAAGAACGAAACGGCCATGGAACCGTTATGGGTAGACCTGCTGCAGACCGAAAACGTGCCGCGCACCTATCCCACCTATGCCATATTCGATCGGTCGGGCCAGTTGGTTACCGCCGAGGCCATGCGGCCAAGCCACGGAGAGGCCTTGTATAAACAATTAAGCGAAGTGTTGGGTAATGCCGGTATGGTGCGTCATCGGAAGGTTCACCTCTCCCTGCCATTGCCCCAACACGCACGACGTACTGACGACAATAGCGCTGGCTGCGATGGCGCGGTGGTGGGTTCCGCGGCGAGCTGGGTGCAGCGGTGAGCAAGCGATGTACTTAAATGTTATTCCTCGTCCATGGCAATGAACTGCCACGCACATCGACCATCCGCCGTAACATCAAATTTCAGGAAACCCCGTGGTCCGTGGTTCGTGCCGCGCCAGCTTGGTCGCCCCGCCACGGATCCGCCGGTAATGAAATGTGTCCGGTTTTCGATGGTTAGCGCTTCGGACCAGTGCAGGTGGCCCTGTAACACCAGTTTGAGCCGATGATCCTTAAACGCCGACAGTACTTCGTCCCGATCGGCAATAGCCGGTTCATCACTGGACTGGCCCGGTTTGGGGTATAGTTGGTTAAAGGCTGAAACCAACGGGATATGTACGGTAACGGCAATGGGCGTTTCAAGCGATACCTTTGCCAGGTCTGCCTTCAGCCACGCAAGCTGCTGCTTGCCGATACGGCCGATGTATTTTTTGTCTACTACGTCAAGTGCGTTAAGGACGATGAAATGCCATCCCTTATGATCAAATGAATAGTATGTGTTGCCGAAATATCGCTCGAACATACCATACTTATAGTCAGCATGGGTGGAATCCTCCGGACTTTCGGGGTAGATACCGAAGAGCTCGTGGTTGCCGACGGTATGGTATACAGGTACCTTGATGTTCTTGATTAACGCTTGGTAGAGCGAGAAAAGGCTGTCGCTTTTTGCTTGGTTGCCGCGCATCACGTCAAAAACCTGGTCGCCGCCTGAAATCACGAAATCGACGTCCAGGGTGTTGATGGTATCAACCACCCGATTGAATACGTGTACGACCGCCGGGTCGGGACGGATGTGGACATCGGTCATGAATGCGAATGAGAAACCTTGCGGCGTATCGGCGATATGTTGGCCGAACGCTGGAGCTATGACAACGTGCGTGATTGCAACCAGGGTAATTGTAAGGTAGCTGTTCATCGTTTTTCGTTTTAGTGATAACCGGGGCTTTGCGAGGCTAGAACCGAGAGGTTATCCTGATTTACCGTTAGCCGGTCTTTTTCGGCGTTTTCCCCCGTCCACCCAGTTTCTTGAGGTTGGCTTCGCGCTTGCGGCGCAGGTAGGAGTCAAGCCGGGAGTGGTTGAAATTAGGCAGTTTCGTAAATTTCCGAAGATCCAGCCGCAACGCGGTGCCTTCGCTCCAGAGGTATCCACCGGCGGTGATGGCCTCGCCTTTCACGGCTTGGGTGATGCTCTTGTTGTCTACGCCGGTGGCACGCGTGGCCTCGGCCTTGTTGGGGAAGGTCTGGATGCGGACGCCATCGAGGTTATACTGGGTGACTTTGCGCTCGTGTGCCGATAGTGGCGAATAGCGGTAGCCCTTGGCTTTATGTAGGTGGCTCACGTCGATTTTCGGCGCGATGCTTTCCCGCCAGATGTAGCCTTTGTATGTGAGTTGGCGGCCTTTGACGGCTTCCTGTATACGCCCGTAATTGTAACCCAATTCGACGCTCGCTTCGCGGATGGTCGGGAAGGTGCGGATGAGCTTGCCCTCCAGGTCATACTGCCCGATGCGCGGCACGTGTTTGGCCAGTGGCGTGCGCCGGATGCCCGGTGCATCCAGGACGGGCGTGAGGTCTACCTGCAAGGCCGACCCCCTGCGCCAAATGAATCCCGCTGCGGTAAGGACCTTCTTGCGCACGGCGGCATGGGCGATGTGCCTGCCCGACACACCGATGACCTTTGCCGCCTCTTCCGCATTGTGGAACGTCCGGATGAGCCGCCCGTTGGTGTCGTATTGGCTGATTTGGTTCACCGGGTTCTGCGCCTTGATCTTGCGGATCTTTTCCTGCACCTGTTTACGCTTTTCGGGCGTCATGTCCAAGAATGGCGTGCCGCGCCGCCCGCGTGCCTCCATGCGCCGCTGCTTGTCGGCTTGGTTGGCCAACAACAGGTTGGCTGCATGCACATTGAGCGGGTCTTCATCCTTGTAGAGGATGAACAGGTCCCGGTCGTTGATGTCAAACGGCTCCACGAACAGGTGATAGACCAGGCGGCCCGTCGTGAAGTTGTTCACCTTGTTGTTCATGGATGCCGCGAACCGCATGTAGAAGTTGTGGTCATCCATGTGGGCGTTGTGCGATGCGACGATGGTCTGCGTGATGATCATCGGCTTCACCTTGCGGGGGCCGCGTTTGGTGGTGGCCGTATGGGCCAATCGGCGCACGCGCCCCATGTTCGAGATGCTGAAATAGCCTTCCAGCCCAGGGATGTCCTTCCACATCTCGCCGGGCATGTCATCCAACGACAGGTTCTGGTATGGATACTGTTTGATCGACACGGCGGAACAAACCTAGGGAAAAGTTTTGTTTATTCCGCAATGAATTTGCATTTGAGGGCGCTTGTAATGCGGCGATGCAGGTAAGCGCAGGACGCTTTGGCCTTTTTTTTTCGATTATTTTGTGCTAGGGCTTTTATAGAGCTTGTTTAAACTTTATCCTTTGGTCTGCAATTGCGCCTCTTTCGCCCACTCTTCGGCTATTTTTGAGCGCGTAGCAACCAGCTACGAACTCAAAAACGAGCCTCGATTGAACAAAAGATGCATCAATTTCGCCATCAAAAATAAAGTTTAAACAAGCTCTTTGGTAAATCACTATGTCCGCAAAAAAAGTCTTAATCCTCGATCAGGGGCAAATACAGCAAAAAACAACACGCATCGCCTATCAATTGCTGGAAGACAATTTCGAAGAAAAGTCTTTGGTGCTGGTAGGCATCGCCGATCGCGGCTATGTCTTTGCCCAACGACTGAAAGCGGTACTCGAGCGGATTTCAACGATGGATATTGTTTTGGTGCGGGTAACACTGGACAAGAACAGCAGTACCCTGGATGCGCAGACGGACGTGCCGGTGACACAGGTCAAGGACAAAGTGGTGATCTTGGTAGACGACGTACTGAATAGCGGGCGAACGCTGGCCTACGGCATGGGCGTGTTTTTCGACGTGCCGCTAAAGAAAATGAGAACGGTGGTGCTGATTGACAGAAGCCATCATAAATTCCCGATTTTCAGCGACTTTTCTGGCTTGAAACTATCGACCATCCTCAAGGAACACGTCACGGTGAACCTCCACGAATGCGATGGCGGCGAAGATGCCGCTTGGCTGCTATAGCGACTTGATCTTCAATACCATCCCCGGCTTGATGCTATTGCTTGTCAAACCGTTGTCCGATTTCAGGGTTGACACACTGGCCAAGCGGTGCCGCTGGGCGATGCCTGATAACGTATCTCCTTTTTTCACCCGATAGGTGATGTAGGAGCCGGAAGCCTGCTGTGCGCTACGACCTGATGCAGCGGTGGTGTTGTCTGCCGACGCGGATACCCTGAGTCGCTGACCGGGCACGATGACGTGCTTCTTGATGTTGTTCCACGCGCGCAAGTCCTGCACGGTGACCCGATGACGCGCAGCGATACTACCCAACGTCTCGCCTTTACGCACCACATGACTAGCCACCGCGGCCTTTGCGCCGTCCGTATTGGAAGCAAATACCGTCATCGCCGGCGCATCCTTCGATGAGTTTAGCGCTGCATACAACATCGCGTAGGACTCGGCCGGTACCTCAGGTAAGGTAAGCCTTTTCGGAGACTCGATACTACCGTTCACGATGCCTCGCTTATAGGCCGGATTGAGTGCCCGAATCACGTCTTCATCGACATCCAGCGCTTGCGCCACGTTGCTGAACGGAACGAACTTCTGTACCCAGACCGTTTCGGTTTGCTGCAGGAAGTTCTCAGGTGCCTCGGGCATGATGGCGTGCTCATTGTGGTAGCCCAGCATATAGGTCATGGCGATGAATGCCGGCACATATTTTCGTGTCTCGCGCGGGAGGTACGGGCTGATTGCCCAAAAATCGGGCTGACTCAATCCGGATCGCTGGATGGCCCGCATGACGTTACCCTTCCCGCAATTATAGGAGGCGATGGCTAACAGCCAGTCCCCGAATTCGTTGTACGCGTCCAACAGGTAAGCCGCGGCAGCATAACTCGCTGCAACGGGATCTTTCCGCTCGTCGATGTAGCTGTCCATGGACAGGTCATACATCCTGGCGGTGGCAAACATGAACTGCCATAAACCCGTGGCGCCAACCCGCGAAATCGCATGTGGATTCAACGCAGACTCGACGATGGATAGGTACTTGATTTCTTCAGGAACACCTGTTTCCTCGAAAATGCGCTCATAAATAGGGAAATAAAAGGACCCCAATCCCATCATGCGCGAAAGGTGCCTTTTATAACGATCCGTACTATAAACATCGATATACGACCGTACTTCGGCATTGTACGTAAGCGGTACGACCTTTTGCAGGTAAGCCAACCGACCTTCTAGCGTAGCGGGTTCGAACTCGAAAATGGGGGGCACCTCGATGCCTTCTTCGAAATGCACGAAATGGATGCTGTCGGCGATGAGATCGAGGCGCGTGCCGATACTATCAGCCAGGCCATATTCGAATTCAATCGGATTTTCGTTCAGCGAGTCAATTGGGGTAGTTTTGGAAAGCGCCGGTTGGGCACACAACATACTACTTACGGCGATTGCCGAAATTACGGTTAACTTCATCGTTTTCGTTAGTAGGTACTATACCATAAAGCCTTTGGGGCTGCTAGTGAATATACTATGTCAGGAAAACGCACGTATGGCGATTTTATTGTACGGGCCTACCAATAAACGATTGGCAAAGGACACCCCTTAAAGCAAAAAAACTTTACACCGAACGCTTCCGCCCGCTGTAAAGTTTTACATATGATAGGTCTTGCCTATTACTTATTTTCCTCCAACCCTTCCTTCGGTGTCTCTTTCTGCCCCTCCTTGAACTCACGGATGCCACGGCCCATGCCACGCATCAATTCAGGGATTTTCCGGCCACCGAAAAGCAACAGAAGCGCCAACACGATCAGAATGATTTCCTGCGCACCTAGAAACAACAACACTGAATCTAACATAATCCTTGTTTTAAATTACCAATGCAACCCCATTTCTTGACAGGGGATTTTACAAAGTTACGGATAATATGTTTATCCTGTATAAATTTATTTCGCTAGCCAAGGCTCGGGATTGATGGGGGCCGTACCTTCCCAGAGCTCAAAATGCACTTCCGCGGCACCGTCTTCCGCATCGGCCAATGCAGTACCTAATGTCTGCCCGCGCTTCACTTCCTGTCCTCGCTTGACTGACGGATTGCCCAGATTTTGGTATACGGTGAAATACTTACCGTGCTTTAACAGGATAAAATAGGAGCCGGTCATGTTCCCGACCGCTTGTACCGTACCATCGAAAATGGCCTGGACGGGCGCATTCGGATTCGTCCTGATGTTGATACCATCGTTCTGTACCGGCACATTGCGCGCCACGACGTGCCGTCCGAATCGTTGGGTGATGATGCCTTGCTGGACGGGCCATGGCAACCGCCCCCGGTTGCTTGCGAAATCGGCCGATAACTTGGCCGCTGCCGGTGTATTGGCCAGCACTTCGGCGTCGCTCTTGCGGACAACGGGCTTCTCGGCCTCCACTTCCTTCACGGTTTTGCCTGTACGTTCGGCCTCCAACGCCAACGCGGCCTGGCGTGCCTCTTCTTCCAACCGCCGCTGTTCGGCGATTTCCCGCTGGATAGCCGTGCGTATGGCCCTTGCCAAACGTTCATCTTCCTGCTGCTTCTTTTGCAGCTCACTTTTGAATTGCTTTTCTTGCTGGGTAAGCGCCTGCAAAACCTTCGACTGCGAACCCTGTTCTTGCGCGATGACCTTTCGCTCGGCCTGTTGGTCGGCGAGCAAAGCTGCCTGTTCTTTCTTGCTGGCCTCCAATTGCGCGACCTTCTGTTCGATCGCTTGCTGTGTGTCTTCGATTTCCTTGGCCCGTTCCTTGCGCGATTCGTTGAACTGCTGCAGGTATTTCACCCGTTTGAAGGCTTGGTTGAAATCGCTCGATGCAAAGATGAACATCATCTTATTGTAAGCATTCCGGTTCCGGAACGCGAATAGGATCATGCGTTCGTAATCCTTGCGTAATTTGGTCAGCTGGTCGCGCAGGTTCTGGATGGTCTTGTTGTGCGATGCGATCTGGTTGCTGATGAGCTTGATCTCGCTATTGATGGTGCCGATTTTCTGCTCCCGCAAACGCAATTGCGTATTCAGCGCGTTCACTTGCTTCAACGATAGGCTTCTGTCGCTCGACGTGGTCTTGAGGCTCTGGTTCAGTTGCTCGATTTCCCGGTTCAACCGCTCCCGTTGCTTCTTGAGCTCGGCACTGCTCTGCTGCGAAAATCCTGCAGAAGACAGCAGCAGGCACACCAACGTGCTCAACATTCCACCAATGAACTTATTCATAAACCGCATCGCTCAACCAAAGTTATTGCTGCGAAATTAACAAAACTACCGCGATAATCATACACCGGATCGGGATTATTGGATTTCGCGGTAGGTAGACGGTATGCTGAAGGGCATTTCAGCTACGTCGTCAAAGGAAACCCGCGTAAAATTCATTTCCGAGCGCAAATCAAGTCCATCCGCGGAAAGCGAAATGGCCAAGCGATGAGGGAACAAGCGCCCGGCTTCTCCTCGATAATTGCCATACGTGGTTTCCAGGCGCTGGTACAAGTCATTCTCCATTTTGGTTTGTGCAGGCCTTGAATCGGCATCGATCCGTATTTCCCAGCGGACTCCATCGGCTTCACTCCGTAGCACATGGCCGTTATCGGATGCCCAGACCTGGATTTCGTCGAGGACACTCTGGGGCACGTTGCCCAGCAACAGGGCCTGCAGATCATGGAAATCCAATCGATCGTTCGTGAAACGGTGAACATAGTCGAATGCCTTCACCGCATATTCCGATCGCAGCCGATTGACCAGCTTGATGCTATCCGGCGTAATCATTATCCGACCGGCCTCGATGCCCATGAGTGCCGTAACGGAAATCCAGATCGCGCTGTCACGTTGAATACGCACATTGGCCGTTAGGTCATAATCGTCTTTGTTCAGGACAACCCTACCTTTTGCCCGACCGCTGAACGTCGCGAAAACCAATCGGTGCCGATCGACATGCCCGAGTACCTCGCGGCGCTCGACGCCCGAAACTTCATTCCCGGATATGCCGGACGAGACCAACCGCCTCTTGGGGGCGCACGCCCACGCCGCCGCCAGTGCAAGGCAAAGGATAACGGTCCTACTCAATGAATTGCTTCGCATCGATCTTTCTGGATAGCCTATCAATATCCTTGCCAGTCGATTCAGGGATGGCTTTTGCCTTCTTCCATTGCACAACGGCTTTATCGATGTCGCCCACTTTCGCCAGGATATCGCCGTAGTGCTCCAGCAACGTGCTCGACGCTTCTTTCGAATGCTTGATGGCCTTTTCGATCCAGACCAATGCCTCCGCGTAGTTGCCTTGTTGGAAAAGTATCCACGCATACGTGTCTTCGTACGACGCGTAACCGGGTGTAAGCTCGTTCGACCGCTTTGACATTTCGGCAGCGAAGTCGAGCCGCTCCTTACGTATTGCCAAGTAATAGGCGTAATTGTTTAGCGCGTAAGCGTTGGTACTATCCAATGCGATCGCTTCGCCATACGCTACGTCCGATGCAGCATGCATCTCCAATGCATGATAGGTATCGCCAAGATTGCTATACAACTGCGCCAATAACGGGGTGTGCCCCTCGTCGGCATGGTTCAATGCCTGCTCGAGGTAACGGCGGGCTTCGGGGTAGTTCTTGTTGCCCAGGAAACCGTGGCCCGTGAAAAAAAGCAACAGCGGGTGGTTGGGAAATACCGACAACGCCTCCTTTCCATGCGCTTCGACATCGTCGAACCTGCCCAGCTGCAGCTCCGCTTGCAGAAGCTGTTGCCAAAAGCCGTCGATGTACCTGTTGATATCCAACGCCCGCAGATACGCTTCGCGTGCTTGCTCGGGATGCTGAAGCTGCATATACACGTCGCCTTTGACGGCATATGCCTTCGCCTCCCGCGGATAACGTTCCACGAGCAGATCGGCAAGCCCCAGCGCGGACGCTTCGGAGAGCCGACGTTCGTCGGCGGCAATCGCAGTATAGAGTATGCCTGCCTTGGCGTCGAAATCCAGGCTGTCGTTGCCAAAGGCTTGACGGAGGAACTCATAGGCCTGCCTTTGCTTGCCGGCAGCAAGGTGTGCATCTGCCTTTCCCAGCAACAGGAGCGGTTCATTTGGGAACAACACGCCTGCCCGATCCAGCAACGCGATTGCCTTCTTGGTTTGCTTGGTTTTTGTGTAAAGCTCAGCCAGCAAGATGTAGCCTTTCCGTTCCGTGGGCTGCCGGGATACGAGCGCTTCCAATTCGCTGATTGCCAACGGGGCATTCCCTTGGGCCATATGGATTTGGCTCCTGGTTAGGAAATGGCCATCTTCCGCCCCGAATCGCTCGGCTATCGTGTCATACACGGCCAAAGAAGCCGCATATTGTTGGTCCAGGTACAATGCATAGGCCTTGTCGCGATAATGGGATGACTCCCCGGGTTGGAGCCTGATCAGCTCATCAAAGACCTGTGGCATCGCCTTTACATTGGAGGTCTTTTTATAGATATCCAACAGCGTCGACCAATACCATTCGTTAGCCGGATTGATCTCCGCGGCACGCTTGGCCGCACGCTCGGCGGCAGCGAAATCCCCACGCTCGACATAAATGCGTGCGAGCTCGAAATGCGAGGCATCGCTGTCCGGATCGAGTTGCACCACCTGCTCGAAGGTATTTTCCGCTGCGACGAGCTGACCGGCCGATTTCTGCTGCATACCTTTGAAATACAGCTCCTTGATAAGCAAACTATCGCCGCTGCTTAGGTGTTTTGGCAAGATGGGCTCGCTTTGTGAAAAAGCCGTGTTCCCTCCAATAACCATCCCCATCGCCACCAGTGTGACCCGTAAAAAAAAACCCTGGATTATTCGTTGCCGCATAACTTTGAAAAATCAATTTTATTATCGTACCTTTGCAGTCCCTTAAATAAGGGGATAAATATATTTATTAATTATTTCAAAACAAAGCAAGTGAATACGTTAAGTTACAAAACTGTCTCTGCCAACAAAAGCACCGTCAACAAGGAGTGGATCGTTGTTGATGCTGAAGGCGAGATCTTGGGGCGCTTGTCATCCCAGATTGCGAAGGTAATCCGGGGCAAACACAAGCCTTCGTACACCCCACACGTAGACTGCGGCGACAACGTGATCGTAATCAACGCAGACAAAGTCAAGTTAACTGGCAACAAGCTCAATGACAAGGAGTATCAGCGGTACACCGGGTATCCGGGCGGCCAGCGTTTCAGCTCTCCGAGACAGTTATTGGCCACGCATCCGGAGCGCATCCTCGAGCACGCGGTACGGGGAATGCTACCCAAAAACCGGTTGGGTCGCGCGTTGTTCAAAAACCTGTATGTATATGCGGGCAATGAGCATCCGCATACGGCGCAAAATCCAAAAACTGTTAAATTCTAAGGAGCAAAGAAATGTCAACAACGAACACTTCAGGAAGAAGGAAAACCGCGGTTGCCCGCATCTATTTGGCCGCTGGCAGCGGTAATATTACCGTAAACGGTAAAGATTACAAAGAATATTTCCCCACATTGCCATTGCAATACATTGTTACCCAAAGCACGGAAGTTGCGGGAGCCACCGGAAACTACGACGTCAAAGTCAACGTGGCTGGTGGAGGCGTAAAAGGACAAGCGGAGGCCGTTCGCTTGGCTATTGCAAAAGCGCTTATCGAGCTGGATCCGGAAGTGAAACCGGCGTTGCGTGCCAAGGGATTGGTAACGCGCGACGACCGCATGGTAGAGCGTAAAAAACCAGGACGCCGCAAAGCACGCAGAAGGTTCCAATTCAGTAAACGTTAATTTTCAAGGAGAACAGAACAATGGCAAGAACAACATATCAAGAGTTATTGGATGCAGGTGTGCATTTTGGCCACCTTACCCGCAAATGGGACCCGAAAATGGCCAAGTACATTTTCATGGAGCGTAATGGAATCCATATCATTGACTTGAATAAAACCCTGACGAAACTTGAAGAGGCGGCTTCTGCCATCAAACAAGTCGTAAAATCGGGGCGCAAAGTACTGTTTGTAGCGACAAAAAAACAGGCGAAAGACATCGTGGCCGAACAGGCCAAAGCCGTGGGCATGCCTTTCGTGACCGAGCGTTGGCTTGGCGGTATGCTGACCAACTTCGCCACCGTGCGCAAGTCCATCAAGAAGATGTCGAACATCGACAAAATGTCAAAGGACGGCACGTACGATGTATTGTCGAAGAAAGAAAAGCTGATGATTCAACGCGAGCGTATCAAGTTGGAGAACTTGCTTGGTGGAATAGCCGACTTGAACAGGCTACCTGCTGCACTTTTCATCATCGATGTCAAGAAAGAACACATTGCGGTGAGCGAAGCGTTGAAATTGAATATCCCTACGTTCGCGATGGTGGATACCAATTCCGATCCTACGAACATCGATTTCCCCATCCCGTCAAATGATGACGCGACCAAATCCATCAGCCTGATCACGGAAATTATCGGGAAGGCCATCCAAGAAGGAATCGAGGAACGCAAACGAGACAAGGAGGACGAGGCTGAGAAAGAAGCCGCCGCAGCCAAAGCGAAGATAGACAATGGCGAAGAAGCAGAAGTGGACGCTAAGGATGCCGTTGAATCAACGTCCGATTTCGATGCAACGGGTAAGCGCCCACGGAAAGCGAAGGTAGAAGCGACAGCCGATGCCGACGAAGACACGCTAGACGGAGAATAATCCCATAAGGAAGCCGGATGGTTAACAGGAGGTTTCGGGAGGATTATCTTTCCGTTAATCCGTGTCATCCGGCTTTTTTAATAGCTAATATTGTCCTATCTCAAGGAAACAGATTCGTAAATTACAAACAAGGAAAATAAAATGTCCACAGTACAAATTTCAGCATCAGACGTAAACAGGCTGCGCCAACAGACCGGTGCGGGCATGATGGATTGCAAAAAAGCATTGATCGAAGCCAATGGCGACTTTGAGGCAGCCATCGACTACCTGCGTAAAAAGGGTGCAAAGGTAGCTGCTAGCCGCCAGGATCGCGACTCGAACGAAGGGGTAGTGATCGCGAAAACCACTGCCGACGGCAAAAAGGGCGTCATTATCGAGCTCAATTGCGAAACGGATTTCGTAGCGAAAAACGCGGATTTCATCGCTTTCGGTGAAAACGTGGCAAACGTGGCCGTCAACCAAGCGCCCGAGTCGCTGGATGCATTGAAACAACTGGAAATCAACGGCGTGAAAATCGCTGACCTGTTGCTTGACCAAACCGGCAAAATCGGCGAGAAAATAGACGTCTCCAAATACGAGACCGTGGCGGCCGATAAGGTAATCGCGTATATCCACGGCAACTACCGCTTAGGGGTGTTGGTCGGTTTGAATAATGCCGTAGAAGGCGCGGAAGAGGCTGGAAAGGACGTCGCCATGCAAATCGCTGCAATGAATCCGGTAGCCATCGATAAAGACGGCGTGGACGCACGTACCATCGAACGCGAACTGGAAATCGCCAAGGAACAAATCCGCGCGGAAGGGAAACCGGAAGAGATGGTAGAAAAAATCGCGCAGGGCAAATTGAACAAATTCTACAAGGAATCCACCTTGCTCAACCAAGAATTCGTCAAGGATTCCTCGAAAAACATCGCGCAATTCCTGGATAGCGTAGCCAAAGGGCTAACCGTGACCGTATTCAAAAGGGTTCAATTGGGTGCTTGATTTCACCCCGGGCCTTGCCCGAAGTAAGCACCTTGCCAGCCTATAGGCAAGGTGCTTCTATCTAAACTTCCATCATTATCTTATTAAGAAATACAGATCTCGTATTAGGAAATTTAATTCCACAAAGAGAAAATTACATTCAGCCAAACCTTTTTTTTCGGTAATTATATTGAGATTATTGATTATTGTTACCTACTTTACGATAAAGTTTACTAACTTGGTTTTTTTAAAATCGTAACGCGCATCGGATAGTGAATAATAAGGGGTTATGGAGGACAAGATTTCAGTTTTGTATGTAGACGACGAAGAGAACAACCTCATCTCTTTCAAGGCGACGTTCCGTATAAAGTATAAAATTCACACGGCCCTGAGCGGTGCCGAAGCCCTTCAAATAATCAAGGAAAAGCCAATCGATATCATCGTTACCGATCAACGCATGCCGCAGATGACAGGAGTCGAATTCTTGGAGGAGGTAATTGCGATCAATCCAGAACCGATGCGGATACTACTCACTGGATACGCAGACATGGGCGCAGTGGTCGACGCCGTAAACAAGGGAAAAATCTACCATTACCTGAGCAAGCCTTGGAGCGAGGAAGAACTGGACAAGACCATCCAACGCGCCTACGAAATCTACGCCGAAAATAAACGAATCAAGGAATCCTTTTCAAAACTTGAACTGACCAACGACCAGCTCGAATTCCTGCTCAGGCAGAAGCTGCTATCCTAGGCCTATTTGGCAGGAATAATTACCGTAAACGTGGTTCCCTCGCCTTCGACCGAATCGACCTCTATTTCCCCACGGAGCTTGGCCAATGCCGTCTTGACATTGTAAAGCCCGAATCCGGTGCCTTCGGCTTGATCGCTACCCCTGAAAAACAGCTTGAAAATATCGGCGAAATTTTCCTTGGCAATGCCTATTCCTGTATCGCGGACTTGCAAAATGGCGTTGTTGGCATCAACCGTAACCGACAATTCGACCGACTTATTCTCATCATCCCGTTTCTGATACTTGAAGGCGTTTGAGAGCAAATTATGCAAGATGAGCTTTAACGCCGTTTCATCGCTCTTGAATTCATGCGTTTGATCGGCACTCGTCCTGAATTCGACATTGTTGTTATTTGTATAGATACTGTAAAACGTACGCAAGTATTCAAATAACGACTCAAAATCGATTTCCGATATGGTCAACTCGCCGCGCTTCAACAGGTAGTAGTCATGCAAACTATTGATATACCCATTGAGCTTCAGTATGGAGCTTTCCATTAAGGCCAGGATTTCATGGATGCGGTCAACGGAATCGAATTCCAAGGCCAGCTTTATCGCGGATAGGACGCCAGTCAGGGGGTCGCGCAAGTCATGGCTGACACTATAGGCGAACTTGTCCAATTCGTCGTACGCCTTTTGCAATTCTTCATTGCGAACGTCCAGCAAGGAATTTGCAATGTAAAACTTATTGGCTTCTTCGATGGAAGAAATGATTTCTTCCTCCAACCAAGGCTTGCGCACGAAACGGAAAATATGCCCCTTATTGACGGCATCAACAACCGTTTCCATGTCCGCATATGCCGTGAGAAGAATACGGATTGGACGTGGGAAATCATGTCTTATGTCATGAAAGAAATCGATGCCCATTTCTCCCGGCATCCGTTGGTCACAGAAGACGATGCGAATGTCTGGGTTGGCGCGCAGTATTTCACGCGCATCTGCAGTATTGACCGCGGTATAAACAGGATAACGGTACCTAAATGTCGCCTTGAAGCTGATCAGGTTGTTGGCCTCGTCATCGATATAAAGTATTTCCGGCGATTTGAGCATATAGCTGACGAAAATTTATTGGCCAAATGAAGCTAGAACACAAAGTTAAATATAAATGTGACCAAAAGCGAACACTTATGAAATTTCTTGTTTCAATGGAAGAATTATCCTGAACGTGGAGCCTTCACCCACCACGGAGTCAACCTTGATTTCGCCTTGGTGCTTTTTGATCGTGTTGAAAACGATAGACATGCCCAACCCCGTTCCCTCTCCCACTTCTTTCGTCGTGAAAAAAGGCTCAAACATCTTACCCTTTACCTCTTCCGACATACCTATACCGTTGTCGCCTATAGAAATATACGCATTTGTTTCGTCGGCTTGTGTCTCGATTGTCAAGACACCGCCAGGCTTTCCTCCGAATTTCTTGTTGACCGCGTAAATTGCATTCGTAATGATATTGAGGAATACTTGGTTGAGTTTGCCGGGATAACATTCTACAGCAGGCATACGACCCAATGACTTGGCCACGCTGACCTCCTCTTTCAACACACTGTTCAGGATGACCATCGTAGACTCTAACCCTTCATTGATGTCTGCAAACTTCAATGAATCCTCATCTACCCTGGAGAAGATGCGTAAGCTCTTCACGATCTCTGCTGTCCTTGTCGCGCCTTCATGCATTCCCTTCAATAGGAAATCAATCTCAACCTTCAAGTAATCTAAATCTAGTTCTTCTTTGTAATCGTTTATGAGGCGCTCCTTTTCTGCCATCGGCAAATCAGCCATAGCCAATCGCTCGATTTCCGAGACCGCCTCCCAAACCATGGCCACGTCCCGCTTCAACGGAGCCACGTTGGATGTAACGAAATTGATTGGATTATTGATCTCGTGTGCAACTCCAGCTGTTAGCTGGCCAAGTGACGCCATCTTTTCGGCTTCAACGAGTTGCGACTGTGTTTCCTTAAGGTGTGTAAGCGTTTCTTGTAACGATTCGTTTGATTCCTTCAACGCTAGGGTACGTTCCTCTACCCGTTGCTCCAACACGATATTTTGCTCGCGTACCAATCGCTCGTTCTCCTCTGCAATGGCGACGGCTTTTAATTGTGAGTCCTCCTTTTCTTTCTTGTAGATATTGATTTTGTCTGCCAGCGCAAAAGATAACAAAGCGGCTTCCAAGGCCGAACCAATCAATATGGCGTTACTCGTTAATGTGGTGTATGGCAAAATGCTAGCCTCTTTGAGTACGAATACAATTACGCTAGACAGGAAAAAAGACCAAGCGACAAAGAAAAAGAGCGCTGGCCTGTACCGCTTCCTGGTAAAGGTTAAGTAACCTGTCAGCAACACGATCACGGAAGCGACGCCTGTGTTGATTTGCAATACCCGCTGGCCAATGATGTAATCGCCACCAATATACAGACACGCCGAAATCACATGGATTATTATCGCAACATACAAGATCCGGTTGAAAATTGGAAAGAAATCCTTCACTCGCAAGAAGTTTTGAGCAAAGAGAATCGCAAAAATGCCAGAAAAAACCGTGACAAAATGGTTTGCCCTCATCACAAGCCACTCAGATTCCGACCATAGGAATTTAGCCGCATATCCTTTCAAACACATCTGCGTAAGTCCGACAATCAATATATAGGCAACATAAAACAAATATTGCCGGTCTCTTATCGAAAGAAAAAGGAATAGATTATACAGTGACATCACGACGATGATGCCTAAATAAAGTCCAAAATAGAGTTGATCGTTTGCAATCCATTCCAGTATTTGGGTGCTCCTACCAATCGCAATGGGAATCTCCAACACGCCATAGCCAGCTGCCCGCAGAAAAAAGGTCTTTGTTGAATCGTCAGGCACATGGATCCGGTACAAGGGGTATTGCGTATTGATCTCCCTTTCTACCAGTGGGGCCGATTGGGAAATGTAACTGATTTTTGGCTTCGGCCCATCAAGACCATACAATGCTACTTGATCAATATTCGGATTCAAGATCTGGAACAGGAAAACACTATCCGGCCCGGGATTGGCTATTTCTATCTTCAGCCAATAAATCGAAGGTGTCAAACCTAAATTCACAGAATGCCCTGGCACATCTCGAAATTGCTCCCCAAGGATATCCTTCAGACCAAGCTCACCAGCCTCATCCTCCAATACACTAAGTTTTAAGTCAACATTGCCAAATATCCGACTTCCAACATCCTGAGCCATCACGGGGCTGAAACTATCGAAAAACAAGATGCATAGAAATGCCTTTGCCAACCAACTAATGTTCACTTTCATTGCTTTTTGGAATAACATCTGCGCTATCGAGTCGTACTCAAAGAAAGGTCATAGTCTACCATGATTTCACCCTTTGGACCTTTTTCCATCCGACATTGCAGCGGGTTCACCTCAGACTCCAATATAAAGGCTTGGTTTTCGGGTGTCGCCCTTGATAGGTCCTCCACATCTTCGATCGTCATTGCCGTTGCCACCAAATCGAGTTTTGGATAATTGAAAAAACCATCATTTCCCAACGAACGCTCGATGACAAAGCCCGCGCGCCCAGCGGTCTTGACGGTTGCAGGAGCGCACAATGCGAAAAGCGTCTTGATTTTCAGCCGTTTGGCCAATACGATTATTGCCCTTGTTAAATAAGCGCTCCCTATCCCGAAACCTGCAATCTCTCTAGAATTCCATAATCCGCAAACTTCTCCCGTGGGGCCGGCTTCACTGTATCGCTTTACCACTTCATCAATTTTTCTATCGACCTTACTCACGGCATCTTGGATGGGCAAGGCCAAGCTATCATCAAAGATTTGCAATCGCGCACCGCCCATGGCTCGACCATCAACCTTGGATTCCACCAGGATTACATAGGTATTCGGATGCGTCGTCCAAGAAGCCTTGTTGGATGTAATCATGGTAATACCAAAAATCTCCAGCACCTTTCGATGCCCTTCGATGAATCGAAGGCATGACTCGGGCTCGTCCACGGCTCGAAAAGCTCTGAAGCTTACCGCCATTGTCATTGGCTATCCTTTGAAAAAAAGACGTTTTTCAGATCCATACGTAAGGAACGAACGGTCGGTTCCACTCCCTTGAACAATCGAAAGAGAAATAGCGGCACCTCAACACTGGGATCGATATCAAACAAATCATTGAATTCCCGCTCCAACGCCCTGAATTCTTGCTGGATGTCATTTGGCATCCCGATGCCGTTCCCATGCCGCAATCGGGCAAAATGTAGCACCGAAGCCAGCATGGGGTGCAATGAGATGGCGTGCTTTTCAGCCGTTAGCCACAACCGTTCTATGGCCCTACCGGCTTCGATACAATTCACCGGATTAAACGCAGGGACGGTGATCAGTCCCATCGATGATGACGCGAGCACGGAATTCCCGGAGAGGTTTTCCAACGCCTTTCCCAAATTCCATCGGGCAATGAGTTTCATTGCTCGAGGGTCTCGCGCCACCCTGAATCCGACCTCATCCTTTGGACTTAACTCCAGCGTTCGGATATCCAGCCCGTCCTTCATCCCGTCTGCGTCACCAACATCACGTCGCAATTCCTTCTCGAACAACTCATGATGTCCTTGCGGTATGAAAAGCCGGAGCTTATCCGCCTTTCCTGCAATCGTCGCCAACCGTATCAAATCGTCCCGGCCACTCAACAATCTAAGTGCCACGTCAGGATATTGCGCTATGCTTTGCCGTAGCGCAACGAGCTCACCCTTTCCTATTTGCCTACCATCGCCGGGCTTTCTGTTGGTAACACGTCGGCCGATGTAATCTACCAATTCATCGTTAATCGACTTTGATGGTGAGAGGGTGAATGCCGCGACCAACAGGGGTTCGTCAGGAAGCGGGAAAAGCCGCTCTTCGACCCTTAGACCAACTTCCCCACACTTCAATTTCAAATTCTCTATAGCGGCACCAAAGGTCATATAGGAAGCCATATTATCGAAATCACCTAACGACTCCGACCGGGCTATGTCATGAAAAAGATAAAGCAATCCGCCGTCGTAATACCATTTCCAGGGCTGGTTGTTTCCGGGGGAAGGGGCAAGCGTAGCTGCACGCACTACTTCCATAACCAACTGCTCTCCAACCCCTGCATACCCCCCGCTCCCAAATGCAGGAACACGTGCAGCTGCACGCATCATTTCGGCCTCACTCAACGACTTCCGCCGATAGTCAAATCGAGCAGGCTGCGTCTTGGGGTCACCAATCAATTCCTCCAAATCGACGAAATACCTTCCTGATTGATGAAATTGACCAAGCAAAAGACGCCTACAAACGTCTGCCACCATCCCCCCTCCCATTACCACCGCACTGGCCAATTGAGGCCACGTTGATATGGACTGCCCAACCTCGATAGCCGACGCCTTCATTCTAACGGAAAGCGTTTCAACGCCGGCAAAAGCCAATATGTAGGGCAACTTTTCCTCGTTGGTCTTCAGGTGAGTTACAGCTGAAAGATCCAGGTGATCTACGTACCCATGGAGAATCGGTCTGTTCGGTTCCAAATCAAAACGCTCAACATCCACGGTTCCGCGATCACTCGCTTCCATGATGACCGGAATGCCATGTTGGCGCGCCATTATACGACAATTCAACTTGACCGCTATTCCATCGCATTCGTCAATCAATAAATCCAGTTTGCCTTCTCCCAAAAGAAACGACGCCAAGTTCGCTTCTGTTATCCCTTCATGGAAACATTTAACCGTTAAGAACGGGTCAATCTCGGCGATTTCCCGCGCAACGATAACGGTCTTCTTTAGGCCTAAATTCTGGACACCGCTCCTTAGCCTATTCAGGTTCGTGATTTCAAGTTCGTCGAAATCGGCAATCCGGAGCTCTCCACATCCACGTTCCATAGCTAGCGCCAGCGAAACCGACTGGCCAACGGACAGGCCGATAACGCCGATTCTTTTTGTCCTCAATAATGCTTGTTCATCATCCGTTATCTTGTATCGATTTCGATTGGTGCGCATATTTACGAATTCCTCCTCATCCAGCATGTGTACGAGTGTATCATTCCAGGGATAGTATACCCAGACACCGTACTCAACCATTGGAACATCGCCTAAATGGGCCTCGACCAATGCTTTTCTCTCTTCCGGATTTAGCGTACGACCCGGATGACTGGATTCAACAAGCTCCTGCAACTGCCGCTCCAAGGAATCAAAAACGCGGATATGGGGTCGTGCTTTGAGCAAACTGGCCATTGCTACGTAATCGGGTTCGCTAACCAACCTGAAAAAAACCGGTGCTACCGCATCATCATCGTTCCCTCGATTAGCCAGTAGTTGTTTCATCTCTTCAATCATGTCCAACGGAGATTATGTTTTCGAAGCAATCCATATCTGAATATTTTTAGGCCTATATCCAAGTCCTCGAATGACGTTGAACGATTCCGGCGCGTTTAGTGCATAAAAATAGAGAAATAACCCATTAGTTCAAACTGTTCGCGAATATTTCAGAAAAAAACGTCTTCGGGGCCATATGCCAGTGTTTCTGGTTGCTGAGACAATAGCAAATAATATCCACGGGGGTTGTCCCAAACCAAAAAAAGCGGCTACATCATTAGTGTAACCGCTTCTCTTCACTGTAGCGGGGAGCAGGATCGAACTGCCGACCTTAGGGTTATGAATCCTACGCTCTAACCATCTGAGCTACCCCGCCAAAAAATTAGTTTGCAAATATAGTTTATTTTGCCTTTCTTTAGAAAAAAAGTTAACAAACTACGAATAGGGCAAATTGAGCGCTTAATTACTACGATTGGCATGACAGAAAAAATCAAATTCCTTCTGGAATACGAAATCAAGTCTTCCCCCAAGATATTATTCTCATTCTTACATGAACCCAATGCACTGGCGCAATGGTTTGCAGACGATGTAAGTGTCAAAGATGGAAATTATGAATTCAGCTGGGACGACGAACGGCATGCCGCAAAACTGATCAGTCTCAAAGAAAACAAATTGGTTAAATACAAGTGGTTGGATGACGACCCCTATTACTTCGAGCTGGAGATCGTGCAGGATGAACTGACCAATGACGTGGCATTGACCATAACCGATTTTGCATGGGAGGATAACATCGACGACCGCCGATTGATTTGGGATAACCAAATCGCATACCTCCAAAGCGTGATCGGTGCCTGAAAAATATTACCTTTGTATACGAAAGGTAGTTTAGGGCACATAGCGATGAAGAAAATCCACCTGCTTATCCTTAAGTCATTCATCAGGCCGTTCATTGTCACGTTTTTCATCGTGATGTTTGTATTGCTGATGCTTTTCCTCTTCAAGTATATCGATGACTTGATCGGTAAAGGATTCGAATGGTACGTCATCCTGGAATTACTTGCCTATCAATCGGCTGTGCAGATATCCATGGCCATGCCGCTTTCGATGTTGCTTTCTTCCATCATGACATTCGGCAACCTGGGCGAAAGCTACGAACTGGTCGCCATCAAGGCCGCTGGCATTTCACTTCGCAAAGCCATGATGCCGCTTTTCATCCTCGTCGGGATTTTCAGCGGGGGTGCATTCTTGTTCAGTGATTACATATTGCCGGTCGTTAACCTGAAAATGGGCGCATTGCTTTACGATGTCCGGATCAAACAAGCTGATTTCCTGATCAAACCAGGCATCTTCAACAATACCATCCCCGGCTATTCCATCCGGGCGAAAGGGAAAAGCAAGGATGGCAAGATCCTGTACGACCTGATGATTTACGACCATAAACAGAACACGAACGCCAGCAATGTCCTGCTTGCCAGGGAGGGATATATCTACAACTCACCCGACAACAATACGATGATCCTCAAACTCAAGGATGGCGTAAGGTATGAGGACAGCAGGGCGCGAAAATCAAAGGTATACAATCCGCGCCAACAATTCACCCGGTTCCATTTCGAGGAAACCGAACAGAAATTCGACATGTCGGCTTTCCAGATGAAACGCACGGATGAAAACCTCTTCAAAAGCCATCACATGATGCTTAACCTGAGGCAGCTCAGGCACTACACGGATTCCAATGCGGTGCAAATGGACAGCCTGCGCAACACCGTGCTTCGGGAAATACGGTCATACTATTACTATTTCAATGACTACTACAAACCAAAAGACAGCACGCTTGTCGCAAGTGCAGCCCTTGGCTTTCAGCAAAACTTTCTCGAGACCATTCCGGAGGAGCGACGCAGCACGGCCATCAACAACGCCATGAACCAAGTCCGCTACATCAAGGACGCGTTGGGTTTGAAAGCCAATGAGGACTCGTTTTATCGCGACAAAGACATTCGATATAACATCGAGTTCCAACGAAAGTTCACGCTTGCGGTGTCCTGTCTGCTGTTGTTTTCCATTGGCGCGCCGTTGGGTGCCATCATCCGCAAAGGGGGGCTGGGGCTTCCGGTCGTCATGGCCATCATCTTCTTCCTTATTTATCACATCATCTCAACGGTCAGCGAAAAATCGGCAAAGGAAGGCAACATCGATACGTTTTGGGGCATGTGGATGGCGATTTTCATCTTGACCCCGCTGGCGATATTCCTAACGTACAAAGCGGCGACCGACTCTGCATTATTCGATATCGAACAATACCGGCTGAAGGCCGCCAAAATCTTCGGTTGGACAAAAAAGAAACTTGGCCTCCAGAAAAAGCAGGTGGTAACGCCGCACAAATCTTTACGTGACGATTATACATTAACGCCGTAAGTGATGTAACTTTGCAGCGCGATTTTTAGTAAAGTACGTAGATGAGCATCATACTGAATACGATTGAGGAAGCTATCGAGGATATCAAGTTGGGTAAAGTTGTCATCGTTGTGGACGACGAAGACCGGGAAAACGAGGGGGATTTCGTCACCGCCGCACGAAATGCGACACCAGCAATCGTGAACTTCATGGCGACCCACGGCCGGGGACTCGTGTGCGTACCGCTCACCGAAGAACGATGCAAAGAACTGGACCTGAACTTGATGGTTGGGAACAATACGGCGGTTTATGAAACCAATTTCACCGTATCCGTAGATTTGCAGGGATATGGTTGCACAACCGGCATTTCGGCTTCCGACCGATCGAAAACCATTAAAGCACTGATCGATCCCGACATCAAGCCGGAGGATTTCGGCCGACCTGGCCATATTTTTCCGTTGATTGCAAAAGACGGCGGGGTGCTACGCCGTGCCGGGCATACCGAGGCTTCCGTCGATTTGGCGCGTCTGGCTGGATTCGAACCCGCCGGGGTGTTGGTCGAGGTGCTCAAGGATGATGGCGAAATGGCGCGGCTGCCGGATCTCATGCAAGTGGCCAAGCATTTTGACTTGAAAATCGTATCCATCAAGGATTTGATTGAGTACCGACTCAACAAGGATTCGCTGATCACACGTGAGGTTTCGGTGAATATGCCTACGCAATGGGGCCAATTCAACCTCATGGCCTATACACAAAAAAACACGGGTGAGCAACACATCGCCATCTACAAAGGTGAATGGGAACCGGAGGAACCGGTCCTGGTCCGTGTACATAGCTCTTGCATCACGGGCGACATCTTTGGATCCTGCCGCTGCGACTGCGGACCCCAGCTGCACCGCGCCATGCAAATGATCGAAGAGACGGGCAAAGGGGTCATCGTATACATGAACCAGGAAGGCAGGGGTATCGGGCTGGTCAATAAACTCCATGCTTACAACCTACAGGAAACCGGGCTGGATACGGTAGACGCGAACCTGGAACTGGGTTTCAAACCGGATCACCGCGACTACGGCGTCGGTGCCCAGATCTTACGGGATCTCGGCGTAACCAAGATGCGATTGATGAGCAACAATCCGACAAAGCGTGCCGGCCTCATCGGCTACGGATTGGAAATCGTAGAAAATGTTCCCATCGAAATAGAAGCCAATCCTTACAACGAACGGTACCTACGGGCCAAGCGCGACCGGATGGGACACACCATCATGAAGGATCGGCTTCCATGACAAGCTGAAAAATTCGTCTTAGCGCCAAAAAGAAGCAAATCAGGAAGCCGCCAATAAATCCGCCGATAACGATGGATGTCAATTTGCCTATTTTATCGTGCTTGAGCGGGCGTATAGGCTTATCCAGCACTTGGATGACCGGTTTCTCATTGCTGAGCGTGATTTTCGCCAGTTGCTGGTTCTTGACCAATTCCGTCAATATCGCAGAGTTGGCCTGCACATCTACGGTGCGCAATTGCGACCCGACCCGAAGGCTTTGTTGAAGCGCACGGTTTGGGCTTGGATTGGCATCGGCTGCGGCTGCGACCCCACCGATGGCCTCATTGAGTTCCCTCCGGACGGAGTCGACTTGATGGGTTAGCACGGACAAATTTTCCTGTGCCTTCTGCGTCCGGGTATGGATATAGAAATCGGACGCATTCTTGATCAGTGTCTCCGCGAAAGCCTTCGAGAATGCCTCATCGGGTGTTTTCATTTCCAACGCCAGGATATTGTATTTCTTGTCGGGCTTGCCGATCACCAGATTCCGCTTCAGGATAGCGTCGTAAAATTCGGCCATCAGGCTATCCTGCAGGTATATCCCAACCGTGTCCTTGAACTGGATATCTTTCAGTTGGGGCTTACCATCCCACTTTTTCCGCAAATCGTTGTATGCTATATACCGATTGACGAGCAAATCCGTTCCTTCTTCGAATTGAACGGCGGTCAACAGCGTCTTATCGATCATTGAACGCGATTTCAGGAATTCGATGATGTTGTCGCCCTGGAAAAACCCGCCTGAATTACCAAGCCCCCCAAGGTTAAATCCGAATTGCGCGGCGATGCTCGCGGCCGCGCCCAAACTGCTGCTGGAGCTTGTTTGTTCATCCACGACGAAACTCAACTTGGCGGTGTAGTTCGTCTTTTTGGTAAGGGAATACAGTAATCCGATTCCCCCACCAACCAACCCCACGACCACGATAAGCAACCATTTGCCCAATAGGTAGCGTATCAATCCTCGGATTTTGAAGATCAGTTCCTTCAAGCTGACCTGATCGGCTCGCCGTGAAGAAAAAACCGCACGTTGATTTTCAGCTTTCATCAAGTTGCAACAAAACAATACATTAACGGAATATCGTCACGATGATTGCAGCCAACGATGCAATACCGGTGCCGAATCCCAACCACTGTTGCGGGCCTATCGGCGCCTTTACCTCCTTCCGTGGCACGAATATCTCCGCGCCCGGTTTGATCGGTGGGTAATTGTTCACGAATAAGAAGCGATTCGTGCTTTTCACCGAACCGTTTGCATACCGGACGTACACACTTTTGCGCAAAGCCCGCGAAGAAAAGCCACCGGCTTGCGAAATGTACTGCTTGAACCCCTTGCTGGGTGCGTAGACCGACGTGGAAGGAGCCAATACCTCGCCCGAAATCTTGACCGTTTGCAACTCTTTCGGCACATAAATCACGTCGCCGTCCTGCAGGATCAAATCGCCGCGACGGCCGGGCGTCGTGATGATGCGCTCCAAGTTGATGCCAACGAGATCATTATCGATGCTGTTTTCGATATCCAGCTGGTTGAACGCCGTGGCATCGCTCTGTAATTGTTGCAATGCAGGCATACGGCTGTACTCTTCCTGTAGCTTAAGCTCCCGTTCGGCCGCTTCCGCCCCGGTAACGTAAGCGAGTCCTGTATCTCGCACGTCGCCACGCTTCAATGATGCGCCATCCACATAGGCAAAGGGCGTTAGCCCTCCGGCCCGCTTGATGAGGTCGGAAATCCGCTCATCCTTGCGGTTGATGTCGTACCAACCGGGATACAGCACCTCGCCCACGATACGCACCCGCTTTTGCGTTTCGTATCCGGTGGACGTGCGGATCACGACCCGGTCAAATGGCATCAATACAAAATCCTGGTCTTGTTTACGCAATCCCTTATCGGCATCCACCTGGAATATCTCGGCAATCCGAGCGGATTGAGAGTGGATATCCGCATCCTTGACTCGCCTGGATATCTCGATACGACTGCCGGAGGCACTCTCCCGAAATCCGCCGGCCAGGACGATGAGATCCTGCAACGTCATGCCTTCGGCAAAGCCGAATTGGCCAGGCAAACGCACCTCCCCATCGATGTCCACCGTATAGGCCTCGCGCAATTCGAATATCGACGATATCGTGACCTCGTCCTCCCGGTTGAGTTCGATATCGGGTTCGGTGCCGGCAAGCACTCCTGCAACGTTGAACGCCAAACGCTCCCGCTGCAAATCGTCTTTCAGGCGCAAGATCGTTCCGCGGTTCAAAAACGCATCCTCTTTCAACCCTTCAGCCTTCTTGATCAGCATGGATAGTGTCAGCCCAGGGCTCAGTTCATAATCTCCCGGGCGAAACACGGCACCCGCAATATTTACCCTGTTTTCGAACCGGCTTAAGAGGCGATCCACAACATAGGCATCCCCGGACCTCGGTTCGTAATTGGCGAATTGGCTATTCAATAGGTCTTCGATCCGTTGCTCGCGAGCCGTACGTTTCGTCACCTTGACCCTCGCCTGATAGGCATTTTCGGTAAACCCGCCCGCATACGCCAACAATACGTCGAACGTCTCGCCCTCCTTCAACTCGAAGATGGCCGGACGCTTCACTTCGCCCTGTACGGTCACGCGGCTTTCATACGGCGGAACCATGAGCACGTCCTGGTCTTCCAAGCGGATGTTGCCCGTGAAATCGCCGTTTATCAGAAACTCATAGATATCCAATCTTGCGATTTCCTTGCCGCTTCGGATCAGCTTGATATTACGGAAAGATCCGCTTTCGGACGGACCTCCCGAATAATACAAGGCATTGAATACCGTCGCAACGGAGGGCAGCGTGTAGGATCCCGGCTTCACGACTTCGCCTGTCAAGATTACCTTGATGCTTCGTATATCGCCCAATGCAACCGTTACCTTGGTGGCTCCCGTCCGGATAGCGCTATATACGGTCGCCAACGCGCTGCTGATCCGCGCGGTGGCTTGCTCGATGGTCATCCCGCCCACCGCGACCACGCCGACATACGGGATATTGATAGTCCCTTCGGGCGTGATGGTCAAGGAATGGTTGTCTTCCGAGCGGCCGTAGATGTCAATCAACACCTGATCTCCGGGCCCAAGCACATAGTTCTTGGGGGTGGCCAAGCGGAGATTGGGTTCGAACAGGGCCGTTGCGCCCTGGAACAAGCTGGCCCCGAATACCTTCAAAGCACCATCGTTTGCCGTATCCGGTTTCGCTGGCTGCGTCACCACCGAATCGACCAGTCGACGCTCCTGTCGGATTTCCTTTGATTGCACGGAACGTGGACTCGCCAGCGTCGCCGTACTCAATTCAGCCAAACGTTCTTGCAGCCTCGCCACTTCGGTAGCGGGCATCCCACGCTGCCGGGCCATCTGTCCCAGTTGCTCACCGGATAGCCCCATCGACTCCGCTTGGCGCAAGTACGCCAAAAGCTGCTCATCCGACAATTCGTCAACACGGACTTGGGAAAGGTCATTGGGATTTAACGACTGCCCAAAAACCACATGACTAAGTCCAACAGTCAGGATAGCCATGCAAAGAACAACGACCAAAACTTTAACGTTCACTAGCATACCGCTTTTTATATTTCCAGCCAAGTTAACGTACAAAAACCGACCAACTTCAAAGCCAAGTATTCCATCTTCCCCAAGCCATGCGCAAAGATAAGGTAAACAAACAAATTTCAAGTTTATGTTTCTCACCCCCTATCCACACCACCTAGAACCGATACATTAGGCCCAACCTAATAGCTACATTATTATTGTCCTGACCATCAAAATGCCAATAATCAGCGGAGGGAGCCGGCGCCTCAAACTTAAACTGGTAGTTGTAAGCATGTATATACTTTATGTTTAACGAAGCCAGCCAATTTCCGTAATCCCAATCGACAAAGGCGCCTACACCAGCATCTACCCAATTCCGTCTGAAGTCACTTTTTATATCTAGTGCAAAATCTTCGTTGTGTACCAATCGTTCAACTTGTATCCCAACTTGCTTAAATTGTCTTATCCAACTAACACCAACCGACTGCAAATTACTACCGGGGCCAATTCCAGCTCCTAGAAGTTGTCCTCGGTTCGTATAGCCGTCACGTACCTGATGATGCCCATACCAACTGCCTGCTTGTCTTATACGCCGAGTGTTTGTCACTGCCAACTGTGTAACCTCGCCATTCAGTTCCAGCATCGAACCCTTACTGGAATTTAGCGGCACCAGCTTTCTCAGTCCAACGGTGTAAGCACGTGTATGATCCAATTGCACCGTCAAATCCCGATTGTCCCAAGCATGATCGTTTCTAGCATACTCACCGTATATTTCAGCATGAGCTTTCGGAATAGCCCATCTAAAGAAAAACGATATCAACTGATCCTTTGAATCGGAACTTTCGGAATCGTCCGAATCGTTTTTCTTCAATGCGGGTATAATGATGGGAAAATAGTCTCTAAAGGAACGTCCCATGCCATCACGATTCATTACAAACGTTCTATTCATCCCAATACTCAGCCCCGGAACCCATTTGGGCTGATAACTTAACACCATTCCAGACAGGTAGCGCCATGTATCAGGCTTTGCCCTGTAAAGCCGATGATGCCGGCTGGTATCGCCCAACAATGATGGCAAGAACCCGGATTGTTCTAGCCTTCCCGCTACCAGCTGTCCCTCAAATGACCCAACATAAGTCTTGATAGGCTTACTTGTGTTAAGCGTCAAGTGCGCAAAACCCGGAGCCGTATTACTCATCAAAATGGAGTTCTGTCGACCTGGCCCCCACCATAAGTTTTCCGTGGACAAACCGAATGATACGGGGTCAAATGTGATTCGAAAGCTGCTTTGACCCGGGAACAAGCGCGTATAGGTACCGTTACCGAACAACTCAGGCATATCGATAATATTACCATAACGCGCATACCATGCACCGTCGGGGCCATTCTCACCTCCATAGCCTTCATAGCGCTTATTTTGTGCTACTATCAGCTCCGGGTTAAACTGGATGCTTAGAAATCGATATTTAGCAAAAATACCAGCACTAAAAAACAACTGATATCCCCTTGCCGGAATCATACTTCCATCATTCCATCCGTACGGATACTTTGTATTGACTTGCTGTATCAATTGAGCAGGTAACAGCCGAACTAAATCCTTCCCTCCCCTACTGTTCCACAATACACTATTTGACTTTGTTAGGTCTCCTTCCTCAAACACATCAAACTCAGCCCAAGCACTTGACGATAAAGGTCTCACATTAAAAGAAATGCTTGAATCCAATTTTCCAAGCAATTGTGCCCTCCTCAAATAATCATCCAACACAGGGGTACCAACTGGTACGGTTTGGCCGTTCGAAAATGAGACTATAAATAACGAAAGTACATACCCTACAAAAAGCTTCGCGTAGCGCCAAAGTCCTCTTGCTCCAACAGATTCCATAACAGTTGATTCCATCACCAAGCGATTAAAAAATATACGAGAGGCCAAACTGCAAATGATAATTTTTCTTATCTCTCGGTTCAAACCCCCAAAAAGTATGCTCTGGAGGAAAATAAATCTGGTACCTATAATTGTTGGAATACATGTATTGTACTTTTGCAGACACCAACAAGTTTTTATAATCCCAAGATGCAAACACGCCCACACCGAGATCCACCCAGCCCCTCCGCAAATCGTTGACATAATGTTCACGATACATCATATCCTCTTTGTGCACAAATCGTTCAAATCGAATACCGACTTGCTTGATTTGTCTTACCCATGAAATATCAACAGACTGCACATTGCTGCCAGGCCCTATACCGGCACCCAAAACTTGTCCCTTGTGCGTATAACCGTCCCTTACAACATTATGTGCGTACCAAGTAGGGGCCTCTTTTTGAAAATTAGTCCGATTGAACGCCATTTCCGTTACCTCAGCATCAAATTGAAGCAAATCTTCGGCCCCGGTCAAGGGGAATGAAACCAATTTTCGAAACCCTAGCACGAAAGCCCGTGAATAAGAAGGCTGTACCATCCAATCCCTGCCGTTTTCAGGCCGAGATTTGCGCCCGTATTCGCCATAAGCCTCAAATTTTCCAGCTGGCATAGCCCATCGGAAGAATACAGATCCATATCGATCACGTACCTCATCAGTGGTTTGGACGGTCCCATATTCGGGGTGAAGGTAAGTGGTTTCTTTAACCGTAGGAGAGAAAAACGGCAGGTAGTCTCTAACGTTTCTATTCATATCGGTCCTATTGACCACGAACGACCTAATCAAGCCCAATGACAAGCCAGAAAGGAACTTCGGCTGATAGGTAATGACAAATCCCGAAAAGTAACGCCCGGTCTCTGGCTTTTCGATATAATACATCTCGTGATGTCTGCTTTCTTCGGTATAAGACGGCGGAAAACCGGAACGCTTCAAAAAGCCGCCTACCAATTGG
Source organism: Parapedobacter sp. (assembly GCA_037190485.1). GTDB lineage: Bacteria > Bacteroidota > Bacteroidia > Sphingobacteriales > Sphingobacteriaceae > Parapedobacter. Next base: position 113,060 of record JBBCJB010000009.1, on the reverse strand, counting down.
GTTTCAAACGTACCGATAGGCGTCTCCACGGGCCTTACCGTATTTATCGTGAAATGCGGAAAACCAGGTGCCGTATTACCCATAAGCAAAGAGTTACGAATACCAGGCCCCCACCACAGATTTTCGGTCGACCACCCGATTGAAACCGGTTCAAAATTCAATCTGATGCTGCTTTGTCCTAATCCAACGCGTGTATACTTTCTTTTACCGAAAAACTCCGGCATATCCATCCGGTTGCCGAACGTGATATACCAATGATGCCCGTAACCTGGTGTCGCGGCTAGCTCGTGGTAATCTAAATTATCGGCGCTAACATATTCGGGTTGAAATTGTACGGTCAAAAATTTATATTGGGCAAATACGCCCGCAGTGAGTTTCCGCTGAAGCCCCCTAGCGGGTATCATAGCACCATCGCTCCAGCCATACGGATACGCAGTATTAGTCTGTAGCATCAAGGAAGCCGGCATCAACTGCACGTATCCTTGCTCATCCGGTGTTACGTAGACCACGCTTTTTGACTTCGTGGAATCCCACTTGGCGAACACGTTCTGACGTTGTAAAGCGGCTGCCGTGAGCGGCCGGATCGTAAAGGAAACCGTCGAATCGATGTGGCCCAATAATTGATCTCTTCTATACTTGTCTTCAAGTAGATGAGTACCTACCGGTAAGACCTGGGCTTGCGTTTCAAGCCCAATTATCAAAAAGAACCAACAAAACAAGAACCGCTTGCCTTGGTTCAGTCCCTTCAAAGTTTCTTTATACATGCAAAGTTTGTTTGTACATGATTTCAAATTTCACATAGCCGGACCTTTGACCGGCGATGAAGGTAAGAAATTGGGCTATGATTTGCCAACGATTAATGTTATTTCTTTACGGTACAGCTCGATAATCTTATCCACCGAAAACTCACCCAACATTTTATTACGACCTTTACCTCCCATCAAATTCCGTTGTTCGTTTGATAACTTCAAAAAGTTCTCCATTTGACGCTCAAGGTCGGCTACATCTTTCGCCTTGCATAAAAAGCCAGACTCATTATGCTCCACAAGCTCGCGACAACCCACGATATCACTGCAAATGATTGGCCTGCCTAGCGAAGCCGCTTCCTGCAATATTGTGGACATCCCCTCGCGATAGGAGGGCAATACAACACAATCGGCTTTCAATATATAAGGTCTAACATCATCCGTATGACCGAAATATTCGACAGCCCCGCTTTCAACCCACGTCATCAATTCCGCTTTCCCTACGGCTGCGGGGTTATCAGCATTCAAATAGCCAAGTATACCGAAAATTATTTTGGGATGTCGCTGACGAATGTGAGTCGCAGCCGCTACGTATTCCCTTAACCCCTTGTCAACTAACAAGCGACCTACAAACAGGAAATTCGTACGAGCGCCTTCTTCGGAATCGATCGTCGAAGACAGAAACGGATTGAAACGTCCATGGCAATCCACACCTTCCCCTGGAATTCGCTTCGTTCGTCCCTGTTCTACCAAACCCGATTCAACGAACATTTTTTGGTCGTCTTTATTCAAAAACCATACCTGATTCGCTTTCCGAAGGGCTAGCCGATACAATTTTCGTACCACGGCGGTGATTACACCGCCATTGATAAACGAGTAACCCAATCCCGTCACCACGGCAATTGCCGGAATGCAGCAAGTTGCCGCAGCTAAGGTGCTATATACATTCGGCTTAATCGTGTACTGGAAGATCAAATCAGGCCGCTCTTGCTTATAAATTGACTTGAACTCGTAATAAAGCCGGATATCACTAATTGGGTTAAGCCCTTTTCGCGCTAATTTTTCAAGCGCGATCACACGAGCTCCCCAAGCTACTAACTCCGGGGTTTGCTCATCTTCGGGCGCTAATAAAAGAACCTCGTGACCGTCTGCAATCAATGCCTTAATCAATTCCCTGCGAAAGCGCGTGAAACTCCACGAGGTATTTGAAACCAGACAGATTTTCTTACCCATAGCTACTCAAGACCTCTGGATCGCTTCGACAAGGGACTCCGCAAACAACGGTGCATCTTTAAACCGTCCGTGCGCAGCCGAAGAAATCGCTTCACATCGTTCTTTATCTTTCAATATTGACAGCAAATTCCCTAAAGACTGTTCTGATACCCCTCCATCCGTCACGTCCATGAATATAGCGTTTTTTCCATCGATGGCGTAATTCGGTATTTCGCCCACGGGTGTCAGCACGCACAACATACCCTGTTGCATCGCCTCAGCGACACTCATTGCCATACCTTCATATGCACTCAACTGGATATAACAATTATGACACTGATAGACTTTTGATTTCTCGTCGGGCGCCACCTCGCCGCAAATCGCGATCGCTTCGCTAACGCCTGATTTTTCGATTTCGCTGCGTAAGGCCTGTTCATCATTCCCAAACCTGCCATAAATATGCAACGAGGCGTCTATACCTTGATGACGCAACCAAGCGATGGCTTTCACTGCCAACGGCACGCGTTTAACGGTGTTCAAGCTACCCATGAAGTAAAAGCTGAATTTCATGTCAAATCGCTTTTTTACGATATGTTTGGGTGTTGGCACCGTGAGGTATGACAACTTCCAGACAGGCTTTTTACCTTCAATCAGGTTCTCTACAAATACCTGGGATGCAGCAGAGTCCGCAAATATTATATCTGCCTTTTTTATAGCATAAATTGTGAACACTCTATCTGCTATATGAAAAAAAGCGGTGTTGTGAATCATTACAAAATATTTGATCTGCTGATTCAGAATCCGATACATCACAGCAGGCAATGTAGACCTCCATAATGAGCTTATAACAACATCAGGTCGAAACCTAATCAGTAATCGGTAAATCGAGAAGAGATAAAAAGGAAATAGGTAAGACGGTATTTCCAGAAAAATCATCACCTTACGAACAGACCTATCTAATTTAGCCAATAATTCGGGATTAGACCTACCTAAAACGATTACTCGTAAATCATATCCTTTGTGTAATGCAGGTAATGCAGAAAGAAAGGCTAATTCGGCTCCTCCAACGGCAATACCATGAATTATATAAGCGACTTTCCGATTCATAGACATCGTATACGTTTCACAAAATTGAGTAAGGCCTGACCAATTCCATATCAATCATCTTCAATCCGTAATACAGCACGAATAATATAAAAATAAACCGTAGAATCAGCGCCAAATTCCGATCTTTTCCGTCATCTTCCATGACATTAAAAATATAAGGCATTATAAATATTATTACCGTAAACAATAAAGAAGACAAACGTTGCATGATGGAAAAGGAAATAAATGTCAGATTGATGAAAGACCCCAATGATAACGCAACCAAAAATAAATCTATCAAACGCGTTTCGTAAAATTCGATTAGTTTGTTTCTAAAAAAAAAAATCGCCAATAGGAAAATCTGAGCAACCGCAGACAACATATATCCTCCTTTTCCCAATTGATCCTGTTCAACATAACTTGCCAGCGTTGGAGGCAATCCGCCAAGCATAAACAAGTACGTAATTGGATTGAGAAACCCTAAAAAAAGTCCTATCAACGGTAGAACCAAATAAACAATATAATTTTTCATGAAGACGTACACTATATAAAAGACTGGTAAGATTAACACGGCGCCGTGAATAAAAGTGCCAAAAAAAACCAGGGCGGCTGCACCTGCAAACCTACGGTCAACGAGCAAAAACATGGCTCCGATTCCAAAGGCTGCAGAAAGTGCATATCGGATTTGTGTAAAGTCACGATAAAGGTAAAAGAAACAAGCATACACCAACACGGAAAGAAAGGGCATAGGACTATACTTAAAAATGACGGTATAATTCAACAGTCCTGTCAAAAGCGCCATAAAAAAAAACACAAGGTGGATGTTTCCCCCCAATGTGTATATTCCCTTGTTAAGCAATAGGTAACCTCGCTCCATTTTGTCTGAATAATTACCCGTTGCCAAATCCAACCACGAATGTTCGCTCGCCAGACGAAACGCTTCATTGTAGGCAACCCCGTCATTATCAACCCCTAAAGACCTTAAACCAGCAAACGCTACCAGCAAAATACAAAGTGACACATAGGCTAATAGCTGTACACTTCGATCTTTCACAAAATCAAAAACAGTAAAGAGTACTATTACACAAAAGAAGATATAGTAGGCTATCATCTCTTTTTTAAGAACCTATTCAGTGTTTAAAAAGTTTCCATAATAACGCAAAAGGATAAGTCAAATAAGACAAAACTAGATTCATGTCCCTCCTATGTTCCGCGAAAGATACACCTTTGTCATAAACTGCGAATCGCCAATAATTGATTACCGCCTTAAAATACTGGAACATCGTCAAACTTGGTAATCTAGCCATTTCAGCATAATACAAGCATGCGCATTTAGGGCTACGTTGCCGCAGCCGTACCGAGGTATCCGTAATCCCGCCGGGTAGATATTCGCAAACATATATTCCATCACTAAAATAGCGCATCACATAATGCAGGGCTATCCGATTCCACACCAACGCGTCAGCACAGAATCGTTCACCTGCAAAACTTGGGTATGGAAACCGCTTCATGATGTCTGTGCGGACCACCTCGGCTCGGTCGCCTTGGTAGCCAAGCTTAAATCGGTATTCGATTGCAGATACATCGAGTACGCCGTAGTCCACGTTGCCACCTATTACCGCTCCATCTGGATGTATTCGTAGGCCACAGACACCGGCGAACCGTTCCGCGTTGGGTAAGGCCAGCACGTCAGTCCAGTGTTTTACAACGCTTTCAAGCGCGTGAGGAGCAAGTATATCATCGCTATCGACTATAAAAAACAACTCGCCCTTGGCCAACTCCACGCCGCGGTTTATCGCGACGTGTTTACCTGCATTGGTTTGAAAATAATACCGAACGGGAATCTGTTCTTCCGCGATAAAGGCGGCAACTTCCTCATTCGAACCGTCGCTACTACCGTCATCGACGATTATCCATTCAAAACGACGATATGTCTGCCGTTTGAGACTGTCGTACAGCAGCCGAAGGTACGGCCTCCTATTAAAGGAAGGAGTAAATACGGTAATCAATGGGCAGGCCTTTTCCATAACACTTCTTCAAACAGGTTTCCGCAATAAGGTCTTAACAAACAAAATCCCACGTTTGTCTCCCAAGGTAAACCTATTTTTCAGTAAAATCAATAGTCGCTGAATGAGGTTAGCCTCCGACGCAAACCGGAAATAGTCCATAAAAAGAATTCGCGCCGGTTCGTTGAGCAAATTTCCGTACCGGTTGTAAAAGGCGTTATTCGCATCATAATGAACCCGATCGACAACCGGTTTGGATTTCATGAAAAACGAAGAAATCCTTCGGAAAAAGCCAATCTCTTGGTTTCCTGTGGCATTTCCGCCATGTTGCCGGTACAAAGTAAGCACCTCATCGATGTAGAGCAGTTTTCCGAACACCACCGCACCCAAGGTGAGTAGGTGGTCGTGCATGGCAACGGTATCCGGAAACGGTTTCAGCTTTTCCAACAACTTCTGATTGATAATCATCGAACAGCCCTGCATCCCTGAATTCAGGAATAACGTATCGCGCAACTCACTCGGATGAATCCGGGTTGATAATTGCCGTACCACCTGTTCGTCTACGTACAAGTAAGCATTGGCATAGACCGCGGCAGCACCATCCACAAACGAAATCGCCGCCACCATCTTGGCTACTTTGTCGCTTAGCCAAACATCATCCTGATCGCAGCACATACAGAACTCGGTATCAACGTGGTTCAATAGGTGCAAGAAATTGCGTGCCGCACCCAATCCCGAAACGCCATCGTCCAACAAGGAAATCCTTCGGTCTTTACCCCTATATTCATGGATGATGGTCAACGTAGCGTCGGTTGAGCCATCGTCGTGCACCAACAATCGCCAATTAGGATACGTCTGCGCGATCAAAGAATCGAGCTGCTCCCGCAAATGCGCTTCGCCATTATAGGTGGCCATGACGATGGTTACTTTGGCACTTTCAATCATCGGCAATCAATTTGACAAAGTCCATAGCACGGACGTCATGGATATAACGTTCCATCAACACTCGGTTTCGCTCGCTCTTCCTCTGCGGCAAATCTGCCGAAAAATCCTTGTAACTAATATAGTCATACCCCATTCTATCGAAATCACCTATTTTCGGGGTCGATACGATTGGTACGATACCAGCTTGCAGGTACTCCACTAGCTTTGTAGGACAGGATACCCGATTGACAACGATATCGTCCCGAAGGATGAATCCGTAATGGGCAGCGTGATAATACCGTTGCAATTCATACGGGGCAACGGTCAATACCTGGAGACGGTCATCTGGAACGATGCCGATACCTGACAACCGCTCCAACATCGCTTCGCGCTGGCCTGTCAAGAGCCAAAACTTCATATTGCTGGCGCGATGTTGTTTGATCATCGATAACATCAGGTCAATGTTCTGCCACGATTGCAGGTTCCCGCTATAGATAACATGCACGAAATCATCCTTCTCGTAAATCAACCCATCATCGAATTCACCATCGATGTGTGGAGGCAAAATCGGATAGGTCGTGGCCGGACCTCGCCATTTGCTGTGCTTTTGCCGAAAATGCGCGGTCATCGCGTCCGAAACACAGATAACCCGATCCACTCGATCGAATATACGCCGCTCAGCCAGGCTGTACAAGTTGGACTTGAATCTGTAACCAGCAAACAAGCTTTCTTCAGGCACTACGCCATGGGCATCTAACACCACGTGTGTGCGCTGGCGGATCGACGATAGGAAAGGCAGTAACGGCAAAACGTTGATCACGGAATGGAAATAACATATGTCCGCCCGCTTGAACAGGCTTCGGATAAAAGCCCCGTGTGCCACAATATTACAACGGTATTGCACGGCATTTTCACAAAGTTGCTTTCGTTCCTTGGCCCAAAACCTACGGTGTGACACGAACAGGTATATCCGCTCTTCTTCAGCGCACAGCCTGTCGATGGCCATCACCCGCTGGGACATTCCCTCGTATTGGGCATCGTTGTCTGGATATTCCGCTAAAATCAGAAGCATGCCTAATCCATTACAAATTCAGTACAATATCAGCAATCCGTTCAGCGCTTTTCCCATCGCCATATACGGAAGACGTACCGGCCATGCGCCCATAAGCCTCTTTGTCGTCGAGCAGCGTGATCGCCGCCGCGTAAATTCGTTCAGCATCGGTACCTACCAGCTTTACCGAACCCGAAATGACGGCTTCCGGGCGTTCGGAAACATCGCGCATCACCAAAACGGGCTTGCCCAAAACCGTAGCTTCTTCCTGAATACCACCGCTATCGGAGATGATGCTATGAGATCGGAGCATCAACCACATAAATGCGGGATAGCCCAAGGGGTCTATCAACGCAATATTGGCAACACCAGACAACTCGGCACTTATAACCTGCCTGACTGCCGGATTGCGGTGTACCGGAAATATCAATTGGACGTCTGGCCGTCCTGCAAGCCTACGCAATGCATGACAGATGTTCCGCAAGCCGCTATCGTGGTTTTCTCTACGATGGGCGGTTACCAAAATACACTGCCTATCATTAGCCAGCACCCGATCCACCTCCCCTATCTCATCGTCCATATATCGCTTCAGCACTTGCTGAGCACGCAGGCAGGCGTCGACAACCGTATTTCCCGTTACGTAAATCGCTGACGACGGAACCCCTTCTTCTAAGAGGTGTTTCCGTGCACGGTCCGTGGGCGCAAAATGATAAGTCGCGAGACGCCCGGTCAATTGCCTATTGATTTCTTCCGGAAATGGTGAATAACGCTGGTAAGTCCTTAGTCCGGCCTCTACATGTGCCACCGGCACTTTCGCATAATACGACGCCAAAGCGACCGCCATGGACGTTGTTGTGTCGCCATGCACCAATACGATGTCCGGTCGAAAATCACTTAACACATGCTCCATACCCTGTATGATTGCAGTAGTAAGGCCAAATAGGCTTTGGCCTTGCTGCATAACATTGAGGTCATATCGAGGTGATATACTGAAAAAGGCCAATACTTGATCCAGCATCTCGCGATGTTGTGCGGTGACGCACACCGCGATTTCGCTCGTGATTTCCGCTTTCCGAAAGGCTTGAATAACCGGTGCCATTTTTATCGCTTCCGGGCGCGTACCGAATACAACTAGGATCCTTTTCATATTTTGATTCGACCAATCAGTTACTTCGGGACCTTTTTGCCGAATCTGGAGAACTCATCGGCCAGCACCTCCAGATATCGCCTGCCGAACTTCAGATCCGGTTCCAAGTAATTGCCTTCTCCCCATTCGTTCCATGACTTGATAAATACCACTTTGTGTTCATCCGGCTTCTGTTCCAGCGTATCAAAAGTAGCTCGTATATGTTTTCGGAACAACTCAGGAGTTGAACCCGTCAATATATATCCGTTCAGGCCGCTTCTCGGCGAATGATCCCAATTCGGAATCAACGTAGGATAACATTTTTCCAAAAAATCTTCCTCGCCATTAAAATACCGAATCGCTTTTTCATACGGGAACACCCTACGATAGTTCACGCGGATTTTATTTAATAGCCTGTCCAACAATCTGGGAACTTGAGCATCCCTGATGCCATATAGCCTGACGAGATTGATAGCGTCGAAACCCATTCCAATCAACCGGTCTATGTCTGCTTTGACCGTCGTATGGGCGATAAAATATATACCCCTTAAACCACTCTTAACCGCCAACTCGTTCCATATATCGTACATGAGCTTGAAATCAGGGACGGACATTGGAGAATAAATGACGAAAACCGGTTTGTCTTCAATCTTAATGTATCTGGGATCATGGAAGGCTTCCTGTAAAGCATTGAAATGATCGATGTAATCCGCCTTACCCGGATAAAGCTGCTCAATGAGCGTCTTACCTTTTGCAACGCCATGCCAAACGCCTCGCCAAGTCTCATTTGCCCATGCCAAACAAAATGGAAATCCAGGTTCTCCAGACTCAAGCACCTCATTGAAGGGCGTTTCTAGAAGCCGCTTCCCGTGGCCGAACCAATAATGCCAATAGCAAAACCCCTCAACACCAAATTGCGCGGCCATATCGGCCTGCCGCCGTCGTGCTTCGGGCAGCCGCAAATCATAGTACCCCAAGTCTGCAGGCACACGAGGTTGGTAATGTCCGCTAAACAACGGCTTGGCCTTACCCACATTCGTCCACTCCGTAAACCCTTCGCCATGCCAATGATTATTTTCGGCAATGGGATGGAATTGCGGGAGATAGTACGCGATCAACCTAACCTGATTCGACATTTCCGCTCCTTCATTTACCGATACAGAATCACTCATACTCCCCTACTTGACACCCACATATCAATACGTTATTTCCGTTTCCCAAACCAATATTGCCGCTGTAACAATAGCAAAGTTTTCAAATAGGCATCTTTCTCTACGAAGTACACAACGCAAAAATATGACATTACACATAACGGTACGCCGAGCGTAAGCACGAAAAAAGCCTGAGCACTCAAAAAACGACAGAACGCTGCCACTGTACCGAACAATACACCAACATACACCACTTTTAAAACAAATTTACGCCAATCGAGTTGGATGCTGAACAATCGTCGGACAAAGATATAAGACAATACGGTAATAATTGCCTCGGTTGTCAAATTTGCAACAGCCGCACCCACAGCATGATATTTTGGAACCAATATCATATTCAGCGAAAGACAAGACACAGCGCCGATCGTAACGGCGATCAAGTACCATCGTTCCTGCTTTGCAGGAATCAAGAGCTGGAAGGCAAAAAAATGTGCCATAGCAATCATCAATACCAATGGAGACAAAATCTGCATAGGCAAAACTGCGCCGCCAAAAGCATTGCCGCTCAACACGTAAATAAATTCTTCGGAAAATATAAATAGGCCTATAAATGCCGGTATTGCCAAGATTTCGATATACCAGAAAGACCGTTCGGCCAAGTATTGGATTTCCGACCGGTTGTCACTATCCATTGCTCTTGACAATCGGGGCAACAAAACGACCCCCAGTGCCGTAACGAGCGGTATGACCATCTTGCTCACTCGCACTGCGGCCGAATAATACCCAACACTGGTATCTCCAGCCAACATGCCCAACAAAACGGTATCAAGTACGGTATACACGCTAATGGCAAACAAGACCGAAAAGTTAAGTAGAATCGGCTTCATATGCCTTTTCAACTCCAACCTTCTAAGGCTGAAATCCACCTGGTCGCGAAGCAAGAATACGTTCCATACATACACAGCCAGAAAAGAAAAAACCGTTATCACTAAGTAAACCACCAAATCATCTTTGGTTTTCACGAAAACAAAGAGCGCAACTAACGAAAGTATCCTTACCGTCGCCGATCGTATCGCAATCAGTTTGAATTTTTCAAGTCCCGAATAATACCAGTCAATATTCAAAAAACCAAAAAAAACCAACATTCCGACCACTAGATAAGCTATCGATTCCAATGAAAATGGTTGGAGGTTGAATATGACGATCAGATAAATAATCGATAAAAAACCTGATGAAAGAAAATTTATAGCGAATATTTCGGAAAAAGTTTTTGACCTAGCTGATCTATCATGGGCAACTTTCGCAATTTCCCTAATACCATAGAGCGGTATCCCCAATGCAGCAATCACTGCGAAATATTGCGAAAAACTAATCATAAATTGGGCTTTACCCAAACCGTCCGGCATCAGAACCCGACTGATATAAGGAAAACTGACCAACGGCAGAATCGTATTCAACACGTTGACCAATACGTTATAGAAATAGTTTTTCTTGATTGTGCCCATTAATCCTTTTAGCGGAACGTACGAAAGGAGCAAAAGTACAAGAAAAACAGTCAGATAAAACCTTTAATTTCGCCAGCTGTTAACTCATTATGGCTAAGCAAAAATCCAACATATTCGACAAAGCCTACCTCAACGGCAAATTCGTCAACGGCCGCAAATCCATTGACGTGGTGAACCCCGCTACGGGCGAGGCCATCGCCGCGGTTCCGGATCTGACGGTGGCCGATTGCCGCAAGGCGATCGATTACGCCCACGCCGCCTGGCCCGGATGGCGGGATACCGATACCGCTACCCGCAGCGCGGCGGTGCGCAGCTGGTACGAGCTCATCGTCGCCAACAAACAGGACCTCGCCCGCATCATGACGATGGAGAGCGGCAAACCCTTGGCCGAAAGCCTGGCGGAAGTGGATTATGGCGCTTCGTTCGTGGAGTGGTTCGCCGAGGAAGCCAAGCGGGCTTACGGAGAAACCATCCCTGCGCCCAAAAACGGGCAGCGGCTGGTCACGATCCGCCAACCCGTTGGGGTCGTTACCGCCATCACGCCCTGGAATTTCCCGCTGGCCATGATTACGCGCAAGGTGGCGCCAGCCCTGGCTTGCGGATGTACCGTCGTGCTCCGGCCCGCCTCGCAGACACCACTTACCGCGCTGTATGTTGCGAAGTTGGCCCACGAAGCCGGTTTCCCGCCGGGCGTCTTCAATGTGGTTACCGGCAGCGACAGCAAGGGCATGGGCAGCGAACTGGCCGCCAATGAACAGGTACGCAAGATTTCCTTCACCGGCTCGACCGAGGTGGGCAGTGCATTGATGGCCCAAGCGGCCGAAACCATCAAAAAGGTGTCGTTCGAGTTGGGGGGAAATGCGCCCTTCCTGGTGTTCGAAGACGCGGACATCGAAGCCGCGATCCAAGGCGCCATTACCGCCAAATTCCGCAACGCCGGGCAAACGTGCGTATCGGTCAACCGCTTTTATGTGCAGGATGCCGTTTTCGATGGCTTCGCTGGGCAGCTTACCGCCGCCGTCAAGCAGCTGAAGGTGGGCAATGGCCTCGATGAAGGCGTGCAGGTTGGGCCGTTGATCAATCAGGACGGGCAGGATAAGGTAAAGGCCCATGTGAAGGACGCCCTCGACCGTGGGGCGGATCTGCTCACGGGGGGCAAGGCCAAAAAGGGGCTTTTCTTCCAGCCCACCGTGCTGGCTAACGTCCCCCCTTCCGCGCTCATCGCACGGGAAGAAACCTTTGGCCCCGTATGCGCCCTGTTCCGGTTCAAGACCGAGGCCGAAGGCATCGCACTGGCCAACGACACCGAGTTTGGGCTGGCCGCCTATTTTTACAGCCGCGACGTAAACCGCTGCTGGCGCGTAGCCGAACGATTGGAAGCGGGCATGGTAGGCATCAACACCGGATTGCTATCCAACGCGGTGGCACCGTTTGGCGGCATCAAGCAATCGGGCGTCGGCCGGGAAGGCTCCAAGCACGGCCTGGACGAATACACCGAGCTGAAGTACCTGTGCTTCGGCGGTAGCCGGATGGATTGACGCTTGGTTTGGGCGAAACGGCATTTTTGTTCGTTGCTGTAACTTAGCGTCGTGCGAACCGTCAAAACGGAATGACAAAACACCCTGCCTTCGCGTTCCTTTTGCTGCTGTTCGTTTTACCGGCCCGCTCGCAGCCCCAGGCATTCAACCTGGTCAAGCTCGACGCCTATCTCGATACCATCGCCTCCAACGACAAGTTCATGGGCAGCGTAGCCGTCTCCAAAAACGGTAAGCTAATCTATGCCAAATCGGTGGGCTACCGTGACGTGGAGGCGAAACGGCTGGCCGATGAACACACGAAACACCGGATCGGCTCCATCAGCAAGACCTTCAGCGCCGCGCTGGCATTCAAAGCCGTCGAAGAAGGCAAACTAAGCCTACGGCAGACCATCGAATCTTATTTCCCGAGCCTGCCGAATGCTTCGAAAATAACGATCGGCAACCTGCTCAACCACCGGAGCGGCATACACAACGTCACCAGCGATGCCGATTACATGGATTGGCATATGCAACCCAAATCAGAACAGGAATTAACCGACATTATCATTGCCTCAGGCAGCGATTTCGAACCCGATTCCAAAGCAAGCTACAGTAATTCAAATTACGTGCTGCTCACCTACATCCTTGAAAAAGCCCTTGGAAAACCCTACTCGGCATTGCTCGAACAGTACATTACGGAGCCGCTCGGGCTCGCCCACACGTCGCTGGGCGGCCATATCGACACTGAAAACAATGAGGCGCTGTCATACAAGGCCAACGGCGAATGGGTTAAGGAAGCCGAAACCGACAGCTCGATCCCGCTCGGTGCGGGCGCCATCATCTCCACGCCTGCCGACATCATCGCTTTCGGTGAAGCCCTATTTGGCGGTAAGATCATTTCGGCGGAGAACGTGGAACAGATGAAAACCCTTCGGGATGGATACGGCATGGGCTTGTTCCAGATTCCCTTCCATGAGAAAAGGGCGTTTGGCCATTCCGGCGGAATCGATGGATTCACCTCCACATGGGGATACTTCCCGGATGAGCAGCTCTCGATCGCCATCACGTCAAACGGAAGCGCCATGCGGACCAACGATGTGGCTATTGCGGTGCTAAGCGCTGTTTTCGGGATGCCCTATGCTATTCCGGCCTTTAGCCAATACAAACTCGAAGCAAGCGATATACCGGCCTATCTCGGGGTATACGCTTCTTCGCAATTGCCGATCAAGATCACCATTACGAACGATGGAGACACCGTGCTGGCCCAGGCTACCGGGCAACCGTCGTTTGCCTTGGCGCCAACCGCGAAAGATAAATTCAAGTTTGACAAGGCCGGCCTCATCATGGAATTCAACCCCACCGCCAACACATTCGTACTCAAACAGGGAGGCGGCGAATTCACGTTCACGAAAGAACAGCCATAGCGTTGCAAGCACCAAACGATAGTTCAGCGTGACAGCAAATCAAGCGCCTCATTGATAGCACCTACGAAACAGACCTGTTTACCCTGGTTGCTTTCGTAGATGAAGTCACGAAGGCTCTTGCTGGTGAATTTCGAGAAATCGCCCACGATGGCCAGGCGGATGCGGTAATTCGAAAACTTCTGGAGGATATCGCCCGCCATTTTATTTTTCAGGTTGAAGAAATCGGGCGTGATGTTCGTTTCGTGAACGATCATCCGGTCAAAACCTTGGTAATACACGTTTCCCATCAGGTCAAGCGCATCGTCAGCGTTCTGGATCACGGTTTCGCTCGAAATGACTTCTGCGATCGCGATGTCGTTCCTATGGTGGGTCACGATATCCATTTGCGCCTTGCGTTTATGCATCTCCGCCAGCTCATCACTTCCGAACCCGCTTGTACAACTTCACCGCCAACATCAGCACGATGCCGAGCACCGATAGCCCCACCACGCCGTACACCCAATCGATCGCGCTCTTCAGCACCACGGCAAACACGATCGCGAACAGCAATACCGTGGCAAGCTCGTTCCATAGGCGCAATCGGGTCGAAGTCCATCGGCTCCGCCCGTCGCGAAGCCTGAACATGATCCGCTGGCACACGAAATGGTACGCGATCAAGCCGAGCACGAACGCCAGCTTGACGTGCATCCAGCCGGCTTTGAGCAATGCAGGGGCGACATGGAGCATGACCAGCCCGGCCAATACGGTAAGGTACATGGATGGCGTGGCGATGATCCACCACAGCCTGCGCTCCATCTCCATGAACTGCCCGTGCAGCACCTGGTATTCCTGCGGCGATTTCCGCTTCGCTTCGGTATGGTAGATGAACAATCGCACCATGTAGAACAGCCCCGCCATCCAGCAGACGACGAAGATGATGTGTATGGCCTTGGCGTATAGGTAAAGCATCAATAACGAAACTCCTTGACCACTTCGATGGCGTATTTGACGTTATCGAACGGGATATCCGGCATGATGCCGTGCCCGAGATTGAAGATGAACCCATCGGTGCCGCGCATGCGCTCGAACAGGCCAAGGATGCGTTCCTTGATCACGGCCTTATCGGCATACAGGATGAACGGATCCAGGTTGCCCTGAACGGCCACACCGGCGGGCAATCCATCCTTGACTTGCCGAAGGTCGGCGTTCCAATCGACCGACACCACGTCCGGGCCGGCTTCGGCCATCAACGGGGCAAACACCGAACTGCCTTTGCAAAAGGATATCACGGGGACATCGGCGCGATTGAGCCGAGCGATGATTTCCACGTTGTACCGATGCGAAAAGGCGCGATAGTCGTCCCACGACAGCGCTAGCGCCCAGCTATCGAACAGCTGGAGCGCGTTCACGCCCGCGGCGATCTGCAGGTTGAGGTAATCGACCGTCACGTCGGCGATTTTCTGCAAGATCAGGTGTGCCAATTCGGGTTCGTTATGCAGCAGCAACTTCGTCCGCTTGAAATCCTTGGAAGAGCCGCCTTCGACGAGGTAACTCAGCACGGTGAAGGGAGCTCCCGCGAAACCGATCAACGGGATGCTTCCCCGCAAGCGTTGCTGGATCACCACGATCGCATCGGCCACGTACTGCAACCGATCCAAGACGTCCGTCCGCAAGGCCTCCGCATCGGCATGGCCGCGCACCGGGTTGGCGAACCGTGGCCCAACCCCTTGCTCGAAGCTGAGCTGGCCGCCCATGGCCTCCGCCGTAACGAGGATGTCGGAAAAAAGGATGGCCGCATCGACGCCCAGCAAATCGACGGGGAGCATCGTCACATCCGCGGCGATCTCGGGGGTCTTGCACATTTCCAGAAAGGAATACCTGTTCTTGATAGCCCAATATTCCTTCATGAACCGCCCGGCTTGGCGCATCATCCACACGGGCGGGCGGGCTGTGGGCTGCGAGAACGCAGCGCGGATCAGCAAATCGTTTGTCAGTTTGTCTGTCACTACGGTTGTTTAGCTATTTGGTTATCTCGTCTTCGATTTTGTCGATGATGTGGGAAACGCGCGACGTCACTTCCAATTTTCGCGCGACGTCGATGTAAGCACGCACACGCGCATGATCCCCACGGCGCAGGTTGATGTTGGCCAGGTTCACCAAGATGATCGCCTTGTCGTTGGGCCTCCGGAAGGGCAGCCGCGAAGCGATCTGGAAATGCCGCTCGGCCGCGTCGTAGTCTTCCTCCTTCAATGCCAGGTTGCCCATCATGAACTCGTAGTAATTGCGCCGCCCCTTGCGCAGGGATTCGGGCTTCTTGATGTCGGCCAATAGGTAACGCGCACGCTCGAAGTCCTTTTTCTGGAAGGCCTGCGTCGCGATGAACACGGTACCTTCGCGGTAATGGCTCCAGGTGAGGTAGGCCAGGAGCCCAAAGATCATCCCGGACACCTGGTAGACGCGTGCATACAAGGCCCAAACGAATGCGCAAAACGTGACGACGAGCACCACGGCCCGCATCTTGGAGGTCATCATGCCGTCTGCGGGTTGTCCGTGAATTTGTACCCCACCCCCCTGATGGAATGGAAGTATACCGGATGTTTCTGGTCGGGCTCGAAGTATTTCCTGAACGTCAGGATGAAGTTGTCGATGGTGCGCGTCGACGGATAGACATCGTAATTCCAGACCGTTTCCAGGATCTGCTCGCGCGACACCGCATCGTTGCGCCGTTCGATGAGCAGCTTGAGCAGCATGGTTTCCTTCTTGGTCAATGACGTAACCGTCCCGTCTGCATGGTGCAGCTCAAAGGAATTGAAGTAGATCGTCTTGTCGCCTATGGTATAGGCGTTGAGTTCCTTCAACTCGTCGCCCTTCATCCCGCGGCGCACCAATATCCCCACGCGCAGGATCAGTTCTTCCAGGTTGAACGGCTTTACCAGGTAGTCATCCGCTCCCTTCTTCAGGCCGGTGATACGGTCTTCGCTGCTGTTCTTGGCCGTCAGGAACATGATGGGCACCTCGGTATTCTGCAGGCGGATGGTCTCGGCCACCTGGAAACCGTCGATCTCCGGGATCATGACATCCAGGATCACCAGGTTGAACCGCTCCTCCTTGAATATCTTCAAGGCCTTCTTTCCGTCGGTGGCGGTAGACACGCGGTAACCCTCCAGTTCGAGGTTGAGTTTGATGGCGTCCAACAGGTGCTCTTCGTCTTCCACCAACAGGATCCGTTGCTTAGCTTGTTGCATAGTTGTTAAATATAACTTCGAAAATACTGCCCGAGGGCATGTTGTCCTTCACCTTGATCTGTGCCCGATGCCGCTCCAGTACGGTCTTCACGATGTATAACCCCAGTCCGGTGCCTTTGGTTTTCCGCGTATCCTCGTTGCCGACGCGATAAAACTTATTGAATATGAGCTTTTTTTCGCCATCGGCGATCCCGATGCCATGGTCGGCCACGCTGAACAGCACATTGCCCCCCTCCTGGGCGAGCTTCACGACCACGTGTGCGCATGGCGGGGAATATTTCACCGCGTTCTCGATGAGGTTGGTGACCACGTTGGTGATGGCGAATCGATCGCCTTCGATATCGATACCCGGTTGCAATTCCGTCTTGATCACTTGCGTGGTACAGGAGTGTATCTGTAACCTACCTGCCACCTGCTTGACCAATTCGCTGAGTTCGATGCGCTCCTTCGGGAAATTGTAACGCAGGTCTGACACCTTGGTCGCGATCAATACGTTGCCCACCAAATCGTCCAGGCGTTCGCTATCTTTCAACGAATTGGCCAGGAACTGGTCTCGTTGCGCCTTGGTGAGATCGCGCTTCAAGATGGTTTGGATCGCCAGTTTGATGGACGCCAATGGCGATTTCAATTCATGGGTCACCGCCAGCAGGAAGTTTTGCTGCTGCTGCTGGATCCGATGTTCCCGCACGAACGCCCTTTTGAGCTTAAGTGCCCCAAAGACGAAGATCAGCATGAAGAACAGTCCTTCGCCGATGATCATGACCTTTCGGTACGGCTGGGCCTCGATGAGCAGCACGCCCCACCAAATCAATTGCGCAGTTGCATAGAAGACAAGGAAATAAAACAGCACCAACGGTTTCCGCATCGCAAAACTCTTGAAAAGCAACCACAAAAGTATCGATTTACATCGGATAGTTACAAACCACGCACCACTTTATGACACTATTCGGAAATTCAGATGCTTCCTGAAATCCGTATCTTTGCCCGATGAGCAACGGCAAAACGGATATCTTCTTTGACTTGGACCACACACTTTGGGACTTCGAGCGAAACGCGGAAGAGACGCTCATGGAACTGTTTGACACCTATCGGTTCAGCAGCTTCGGCATCGGCTCCGCGGCGTTGTTCATCGAGACCTACAACCGCAACAATCACCGCCTGTGGGCGCTGTACCACCAGGGACGGATCAGCAAATCCGAACTCCGCGAAGCGCGTTTCGCCGACACATTCATCGAACTGGGCATTGACGCCGCGTTGTTCCCCCTGGCGTTTGAACGCGATTACCTGCTCCTGTGCCCGCAGAAAACGCACCTCTTCCCAGACACCCACGAAACGCTGGGCTACCTGCGGGAAAAGTACACGCTCCACCTCATCTCCAATGGGTTTGGCGATGCTTCGGAAACGAAGGTAACGATGTGCGACCTAAGGAAGTATTTTTCGACGATCGTGATCTCGGAACGCGTGGGTGTCCATAAGCCCCATCCGGAAATTTTCCATTATGCCGTGGCCAACGCCAAGACGGCCATCCCGGAAAGCGTGATGATCGGTGACAGCGTGGAAGCCGATGTACGAGGCGCACAGAACGTCGGGATGGATGCCATTTTCTTCAATCCAAAGGGTGCCGCGGTACCAACCGATGTCAAGAAGAGCATCGTGACGCTGAACGAGCTCAAACAGCTATTCTGACACGAGCTACGGCGCATCAAAACTGTTCGCCGCCACCGCCGCCATTTTCCATGTCCTGGTTGCGTTTCCGCTCCTCGCGTTTGATGTCTTGGTTACCGAACCGATAGTTGAATGAAACCATGAACATCCGGCGCATCCATCGGTGCTCGAAATAGCGATACACGTTCCCGTCGTTGGTAAAACCGCCGAACCGCCGTTGGTTCAACAAGTCGCGGGCGTTGAAAAGGATGCTGCCTTTCTTATTCAATACGTCATATTTCAAGGCCGCATCGATGACGAAATTTGCGATGGTCTTCCCTTGCGCCATGATGCGTGGGGCCTGGTATTCAAAGCGTGATTGCAAGGAAAAGCGTGGCGTGAACCGATAGTTGCCGGTTGCGTTGGCATTCCAGCTGAAACCGGAGTTTGGCGAGACGTTGAATGCCTGGTCGCCACTGAACCACGTGTGGAACGCATTGACGTTGGCCATGACGTCTATCTTTTTCGAGAAATCGATCTTGGAAATCAGTTCGAAACCGGTCGATTCATTGCGCCCCAGGTTCTGCCATTGCATGAGCGTGGTACCGCTGTTGTCATCGGTTTCCAGGATGATGGGTTGCGTGATGTCGCGTACCAAGCGCCGATAGACCGACGAGGTGAGCAACACCGAGGACCAGGTCTTCGTATAGCCCAATTCAAACGAATGGATGTCTTCGGGCATCAGGTTCGGGTTGCCCTGCCGGTGGTTGAGGTTGTCGGACACGTCTACGAATGGATTGACCTGCCAGCCCCGCGGACGGCTCACCCGCCGGGTATAGCTGGCCTGCAGTTGGTTCTTATCGCCGAATTCCTGCGTGAGGAATACGCTCGGATAAAGCCGGAAATAATCCAATTTGCCGACCATGCTCCGGTCTTGGGCCGATAGCCCGGGGGTCAACAGCCCCAGTTCGGTATCCAAATAGGCCTGCTCGGCCCGGACGCCGACCTGATAGCCCAGCCTGTCGGTCAATTTGTTCTGGTAGTTCGCGTACAGGGCGTGCACGCTGCTGGTCATGTCGAAATCGTTGCTGACGCGGTAATCCGGCAGCAAGCCGGCCGTGGAGTCGACACGGGAATACTGATGTTCCTTGCTGTTGCGGATGATGGTACGGTACCCTGCCTCAAGCTTATGGTTGTCGCCGAACGGGCGAGTGTAGTCAAATTGGGCGTTGATGTTGCGGCCATCTTCTTGCGTATCGTTGATCCGTTGCCGTTCATAGCGGCCGATGGGCGGATTGGTATAGTCCTGGTTGAAGGCATTCACCCCCGTTTCGCCGTCATAGCCATACGTGAAATTGACCAGGAACTCTTCGCCCTTGTTCCGCAAGGTCCGCTTTACATCCAGCGCCATCTCGTAGCCCAGGTCGTTCTCATCCTGCCGTGAAAACCGGTCGCTGTTTCCCGACAGCCCCGGATGATTGATGTAACGATAGAAAAGATCCTCGTTCCGGTCATTCCCCCGCATACTCAGGTTACCCGTAAAACCGATGAGCGTCTTCTCGCCCAAATAGTAATCGACCCCGAGCTGCACGTCGTGGTTCAGTCCCAAACGTTCGGCTACGCTGGTGTTGTTGGTAAGGCTGCTGTTGCTCAGGAACTCGGTGTTGTTCACCCCGTCGCCAACCATATTGCGCCGGTTGAAGGAGTAACCCCCATAATAGTTGAAGTTCTCGTTCCGGAAATTCAGGTTCAGTCCGGCCATGTAATTCTCATAGGATCCCCCGGAAGCGTTCACCGAACCGTTGAATCCGACGTAGGCGTTTTTCTTCAATACGATATTGATGATGCCGGATTGTCCTTCGGCATCGTACTTGGACGATGGGTTGGTAATCACCTCGACCCGTTCCACGGACGTGGCCGGCATGGATTGGAGGAATCGGCTTACGTCGCTGCCCGCCAACGCCGACTCCCGGCCATTGATCAGCACGCGTACGCTACTGGATCCGCGCAAACTCACGGTCCCGTCCATGTCCACTTGCAGTGATGGAACATTGGCCAGCAGGTCGGCTGCCGTGCCGCCCACGCTCAGCGCACTTTGCGCCACATTGAAGATCTTGCGATCGATGCCCATTTCCATGGCCGGTGGCGTGCCTTCCACCACGACCTCGTCAAGCAATTCGCCGGAAGGCTTCAAGAGGATCTGGCCAAGGTCGATGGTCTTCCCGGCCTCGACGGCAATATTTTCCTTCAACTGGCTTTCATAGCCCACATAGGTGATCCTCATCGCGTAAACGCCCGGGGCTACATTGGCGAACCTCACCACCCCATCGTCGACGGTCTGCATACCATTCACATAGGATTTCGAATCCTGCGTCAACAGGGCCGCACTGGCGAATCCCACGGGTTCCTTGGCCAACTCATCGATGACGACGGCCGTGATGGTCGCTTGCTGCGCTTGGGCCCCAACAGGCCAGGCAACTGATAAAATCAACAGCAAAGCGGCGTACGTCCCCCCTATTCTACCCACGAAATCCATTTTTCTCTCTTAATATTAGTATCTGAAAACGTTGCCGCAAAGATTGTGCTTTTGTCGCAATCCTGTCAAGATGGTAACCGCATTATTACAGCCGGGATGCTGCTTCGTCTACTTTGTTACCTTTGAGCCGGTACCCGTCAACCCGATTCACTCGATCGTCACGGTCAAGCCCTCGGATTTCAGGATCTTCCGGTAAACGTCGACCTCCGTGTAGCTTCCTTCCAGCACCGCGCACTTGCCTTCGGTATGGACTTTCCAAGCGATCTTTTCGGCCTCGTTTGCCGAATACTGCAAATGCTTGACCAGGCAATCGATCACGTGGTCGAAGGTATTGGTCTCATCATTCCAAAGGATCAGCCGGTGACCGGGCGTGACAACAGCCAACAGCTCATCGAGTGTATAGGTTTCTTCTTGCGTTTCGACGGTCATGGCTGCAAAGTTACGTCTTTTCCGGGAAAATCCGTACCATTGTACGGGTTAACCGATTAAAGGAGGAGATACGCATG
The DNA here is from genome assembly GCA_037190485.1 of Parapedobacter sp. Lineage (GTDB taxonomy): Bacteria > Bacteroidota > Bacteroidia > Sphingobacteriales > Sphingobacteriaceae > Parapedobacter. The sequence goes on along the minus strand of JBBCJB010000009.1, from coordinate 91,402 downwards.
TACCGATCAAAGATTGCGGGAATGGGCTATTACGTGCCAAGCAACACGTACACGAACCATGACCTGACCCGTTTCATGGACACCAGCGACGCGTGGATACAGGAACGTACGGGGATACAGGAACGTCGTTTTGCCGATCGCTACGGCGAGACCACCACCACGATGGCCATCGAAGCGGCCAAGATCGCGATCGATCGCGCCCGGACGTCGGTGCAGGACATCGATTTCATCGTGTTTGCCACGTTAAGCCCCGATTACTATTTCCCGGGTTGCGGCGTGCTGTTGCAGCGCGAAATGGGCATGCGCGAAATCGGCGCGTTGGATATCCGCAACCAATGTTCGGGATTCGTCTATGCCCTGTCGGTGGCCGACCAGTTCATCAAGACGGGCATGTACCGGAATATCCTGGTGGTGGGCAGCGAGAAACATTCCTTTGCCATGGATTTCGCGACCCGCAGCCGGAACGTATCGGTGATTTTCGGGGACGGCGCGGGTGCGGTGGTACTCCAGCCCACGCAGGAAAAAGGGCAAGGCATCCTCAGCACGCACCTGCACAGTGACGGCGCCGACGCTGAATTGCTGGCGATGTATTACCCCGGCGCACATGCGAACCGGTGGTTGGCGGATAAACCGGCCTATCCGGAACAGGAACTGGGCGGGCTTTTCCTGACCACCGAACAATTGGAATCGGGCGCTGCCCTTCCCTACATGGATGGCCCTGCGGTTTTCAAGAAAGCGGTCGTCAAATTCCCGGAAGTCATCAAAGAGGCGCTTCAGGCCAACTCACTCGTCGAGAAGGACATCGATCTGCTGATCCCCCACCAGGCCAACCTGCGCATCAGCCAATACGTACAGAAAACCCTGGGGTTGGCCGATCACCAGGTATTCAACAACATCCAGCGGTACGGGAATACGACCGCGGCTTCGGTGCCCATCGCGCTGTGCGAAGCCTGGGAAGCCGGCAAGATCGATGACGGCGACTTGGTTTGCCTCGCGGCGTTCGGATCCGGATTCACGTGGGCAAGCGCACTCATCAGGTGGTAACGTTTAGCCATCGGCCCACGGCCGGACGTCTAGCGCCGTAAGCGGAGGGGCCAATACTCCTTCACTCCACCGAATCCAGCGCTTCGAAAGGCGAGTTCTTGCTCACGAACTCCGGAACGATTTCCTTCATCCGGCGCACGACGCCGCTGCTGTTCTTCCGTTCGTTGAGTGCGATCAACTCGTGGATGACGCGCCTCGCGCGATCGAAATCGATCGGATTCACGCGCGCGATGTGTATCTTGTCGTGGTAGGTAGGCAATACCTTCTCTTCGTCGCTGAGCAGCTCTTCATAGAGCTTTTCGCCGCTCCGCAGCCCCGTGTAGGTAATCTCGATGTCCTTGTCGGGCTTCAGGCCGGCAAGCTGGATCATCTTCCGGGCCAAATCGACGATCTTGACGGGCTTGCCCATGTCGAACACATAGATTTCGCCCCCTTCACCCATGGTGCCCGCCTCCAGCACGAGCTGGACCGCCTCGGGTATGGTCATGAAATAGCGGGTGATTTCGGGATGGGTGACCGTCAATGGCCCACCCCGCTCGATCTGCGACCTGAAACGGGGGATGACCGAACCGTTCGACCCCAGCACGTTGCCGAAACGCGTGGTGATGAAACGTGTCCCCTTCACGACTTGCTGCGCTCCGGTCGCCGCATCCGTGAATTGGAGCGACTGCTGCGTGTCCAGGCTTTGGGTATAGATTTCGGCGATCCGCTTCGAGGCCCCCATCACGTTGGTGGGGTTCACGGCTTTGTCGGTGGAAATCATGACGAATTTCTTGACCCCGAAAAGGACCGAAAGATCGGCCACGTTCTTGGTACCGGCCACGTTGGTGCTTACCGCTTCGCCCGGATTCCGTTCCATCATCGGCACGTGTTTGTAGGCCGCGGCGTGGTACACGAGTTCGGGCCGGTAATCATTGAAGATCTGGTGCATGCGCTCCAGGTTCCGGATATCAGCGATGGCAACGACCACATTGCCACCGGGGAATTTTTCCTCGATCTCCAGTTGCACTTCATGCATGGGCGATTCGGCCTGATCGCAAAGGATGAGCATCTGGGGCTCGTAGCGCAACACCTGACGCACGATTTCCGAACCGATCGATCCGGCAGCGCCGGTAATCAGGATCCGCTTGCCGCAGAGGTCCTCGCAAATCTTGCCGTTGTTGATCTTGATGGGTGCCCGTTGCAACAGATCCTCGATGCGCAGGTTCTTGATCTGCTGCAACCGCAACCTGCCCGAGACCCACTCGGATGCCGGCGGCACCGTCAGCACCTTGATGTCCAGCCGCAGGCAGCGTTCCACGATGACCTTCTTGTCTTTGGCCCCCAGGTGATCCTTGACGAAAATCAGCTGATCGATGGCATAGCGATCCTTCAAAAGCCCGAGGTCCTTGACGTGGTAAACCCGCTTCCGCTCGATATAGCTATTCAGCTTGCTCCGATTCGTGTCGATGAACCCGATGATGACGAACTTGGATTCAGTGCTGTTCTCCAGGGCTTGCTTGGCCATGATGGCATTCTGGTCGGAACCGTAGATCAGTACCCTCACCGTATCCACGTTGCGTATCTTGCGCATGAGCATGAAGAATACGCTCTTTACGACGATGCGCAGCATGATCAGGAATGACGTCGCGATGAAAAAATTGACCAGCATCACAGCGGCTATCTGCCCATCCGCGATCGCGAAGACCGGGTCGATGACGGCATAGCCGGCCGTCACGTAAACCAGCGACGTAATCAGCATGGCACTGAAAATCTTGAGCATATCCCGTGTATCCGAATACCGGATCAGGCCCGTATGGATACGCATCACGTAAAACACGGGCAGCGCGATGAGGCAGTAGGTTGCCGTGTAAACCAGGAAATGGCCCCTGACGATTTCACTGAAATTAAACTGCTTTGCGATGAAATACGACAAGGTGAAAGACCAGAACAATATCACCAAATCGAGCAGCAATATCGCCCACCGGGGTACGGTCTTGAAGCGAAGTATGAGTTCTCTCATGTATGTTGTACTAATTCCAATAAACCAATCGACCAGTTAGGCCGGCTAATACGGGAACGTTTGTTTTCTCAATAACCTTGCCAAACCCCCAACAAACGAACCGCAGAACTAACAACACAAAAGTATAGCAAATGTTTTCGGGAATAAATACCGATAATTGGGTATTTTTTTGGGGACACCGCAAAAAAAAAGAAGGGGGGCAAAAGCCCCCCCAACACCTTGAAGCGATCCATTGCGCTACCCGTTGGACAAGGCCGCCGCACCGCTCACGATTTCCGTAAGCTCGGTGGTGATGGCTGCCTGGCGGGCCTGATTATAAGACAATTTGAGTGACTTCAGCAATTCGCCCGCGTTGTCCGTGGCTTTGTCCATCGCCGTCATCCGCGCACCGTGCTCGGACGCGTGCGAATCCAGGACCGCCTTGTACAATTGTACCTTGATCGCTTTCGGGATCAGTTCCTCGACGATCTTTTCTTTCGACGGCTCGATGATGTAATCCACTTCCGTGGCGGCCGGTTCCGGAGACGCGGCCGGTACCAGCGGCAACAGCTGCTCGGCGGTGAGGATCTGCACGGCTGCATTCTTGAATCGGTTGTAAACCAATTCCACGCGATCGTACTCGCCCGCCGCGAAGCCTTCCATGATCGCGGAAGCGATCATGGATACGTGCTCGAATTGAAGCGACAGGAACACCTCGTTATGGTCGCCCACCACCTGGTATTTCCGCCTGAGGTAATAATCCTGCGCGCGCTTCCCGATGGCCAGTATGCGCACATTTCCCGCACGGAACTGTTCGCCGTACCGTTCGGAAATCAGCTGGTTGGCCGTCTTGATGGCGTTCGTGTTGAAGGCCCCCGCCAATCCCCGATTGGAAGCGACGACAACCACCAGCACCTTGTGGGGTTTTCGGTCGACGGTATACGGCGAGGAGCTGTCTTCCACGCTCGCGGAAACGTTGGCCAAGATCTCACGCAGTTTTTCGGCATAGGGACGCAATTGCACGATCGCATTCGTCGCGCGCTTAAGCTTGGCCGCCGAGACCATCTTCATGGCCTTCGTGATCTGCTGCGTAGAAGTGACCGATACGATCCGGTTCCTGACTTCCTTTAGATTTGCCATTTTCTAGATACTAGCTATGAGACGTGGGGTATGAGATCAAATCCAATGTTAATACTTATCAGCCAATTCCTTGGCAACCTTGTCCAACACGCCGGTGAGTTCGTCGTTGAACTTGCCTTCCTTCAGTGCCTTCAGCACCTCCGGGTGGCGCAACTCCAATTGGTGGAGGTATTCGGACTCGAATTCCTTCACCTTATTCACCGGAACGCTACGGAACAATCCCTTCACGCCCGCGTAGATGATCGCGACCTGCTTCTCTACCGGCACCGGTGCAAATTGGCCTTGCTTCAGGACCTCGACGTTGCGTACGCCCTTGTCCAGGACGGCTTTCGTCGCCGCGTCCAGATCCGACCCGAATTTCGAGAACGCCTCGAGCTCGCGGTATTGTGCTTGGTCGAGCTTCAACGTACCGGCCACCTTCTTCATGGATTTGATCTGCGCGTTGCCACCCACGCGTGATACCGAGATACCCACGTTGATCGCCGGGCGAACGCCCGCGTTGAACAGGTTGGATTCCAAGAAGATCTGTCCATCGGTAATGGAAATCACGTTGGTGGGGATATAGGCGGAAACGTCCCCCGCTTGCGTTTCGATGATGGGCAATGCGGTAAGCGACCCGCCGCCCTTGACCAATGGCCGGATGGAATCCGGAAGGTCATTCATCTGCTGGGCGATGCTGTCGGACGCATTGATCTTGGCGGCACGTTCCAACAGGCGGCTGTGCAGGTAAAACACGTCGCCCGGATAGGCTTCCCGTCCAGGCGGGCGGCGAAGGAGCAGGGAAACCTCGCGATAAGCGACCGCTTGTTTGGAAAGGTCGTCATAGATGATCAACGCCGGACGGCCCGTATCGCGGAAAAATTCCCCGATCGCAGCCCCTGCCATCGGCGCGTAGAATTGCATCGGCGCCGGATCCGCTGCCGAAGCCGCAACCACGATCGTATACGGCATCGCGCCGTTCTCTTCCAACGTACGCACGATATTCGCAACCGTGGAGTTCTTTTGGCCCACGGCTACATAGATACAGAAGACGGGCTGACCCGCTTCATAAAATTCTTTCTGGTTGATGATCGTATCGATACAGACCGCTGTCTTGCCCGTCTGGCGGTCGCCGATCACCAATTCCCGTTGGCCGCGGCCGATCGGGATCATCGCATCGATGGCCTTGATGCCCGTTTGCAGGGGCTCATTCACGGGCTGGCGATAGATCACGCCCGGGGCCTTCCGCTCGATCGGCATCTCATACGTCTGCCCGATGATGGGGCCTTTGCCATCGATGGGCTGGCCAAGCGTATTGACCACGCGGCCCAACATCCCTTCGCCGACCTTGATGGAAGCGATGCGACGCGTGCGTTTGATGGTGTCGCCTTCCTTGATCTCGTCTGATTGGCCGAGCAACACCACCCCCACGTTATCCTCCTCCAAGTTCAAGACGATGCCTTGCAGGCCGTTCTCGAACTCGACCAATTCACCGGATTGCACTTTCGTCAACCCATATATGCGCGCGATACCGTCGCCTATCTGCAAGACGGTACCTACCTCTTCCAGCTCGGCTTCGGATTTGAAGCCTGACAATTGTTCCCTTAAAATTGCCGATACTTCATCGGGTCTTACCTCTATCATTTGCTTATTTTTTAGTCGGAAGTTCCTATTTATTGATTTACTAGCTGCGCGTCGAAATGCCGTTCCAGCTTTTTGAGTTTACCGGCAACGCTGGTATCGATCTGCCGGTCGCCTACCTTCACGATAAATCCACCGATCAGCGACGCATCCACCTGATTCTGCAACACCACGTCGGCGTTCAACTCGCTGGCCATGATCTTCCGGAGTGTATCCAGGTTCTTGGCCGACAGCGCAGCCGCTGACGTGACCGTGGCGTATACGATACCCTTGACCTCATTATATTCCCGGATGAACTCCTGCGCCGTGGCATACAGGATCCCGGCTCGCCCTTTCCGCACCATGATATGGAAAAAAGCAAGGATGGACGGATGTATCCTTTTCGAGAACAGCGCATCGAGGATGCCTTGTTTCTTATCCTGCTTCATGATGGGGTTCTTGAGCACGGCCTGGAGCGCCTTGTTCGCGCGCAACACCGCCACGAACTGTTCCATATCCTGCTTCACCGTTTCCAGGTTGCCCTGCTCCTGCGCCAGGTCGATGAGTGACTTGGCGTATCGTGATGCAACTTTAAACTCTGACATATCGTTATGCGGTTAGCCTTGGCTGGTCTAATTCAATTTCACGTCTTTCAGCAGATCGGCGACCAGCGCTTCCTGCTTCCGGCCGTCTTCGAACTCCTGCTGGAGTACCTTGCGGGCTATTTCCAACGAAAGCGACGACACCTGGGTTTTCACTTCTGCCAATGCGCGCTTTTTCTGGTCGTCGATTTCCTTCCGGGCCTGTTCGATCAATTTGGCGCCTTCGGTTTGCGCGAGTGTTTTCGCATCGGCCACGATCTGGTCTTTCAGTTCCTTTGCCTCCTTCAGGATGACATCGCGCTCGGCACGCGCTTGCTTGAGCAACTGCTCGTTTTCGTTGGTGAGGCGCGCCATCTCTTCCTTCGCCTTCTCTGCGGAAGCCAGCGCATCCTCGATCGACTTTTCGCGCTCCCCGATCGCCTGCATGATGGGCTTCCAAGCGAACTTCCAAAGCAGCACCAATAGCAACAGGAATGCAACCGTTGTCCAAAAGACCAATCCGATGCTCGGATTACCAATATCAAAACTCATATATCGTATTCAATTTGATTCGTGTAATAAAGGCCGGACGCAAGACCAACCGTCGGGCGTCCGGCTTTTTTCAGTTGCCTTTTATTGCGGGTTGTTACCCATCAAGGCCACCACGATGGCAAACAGGGCAGCACCTTCGATAAGGGCCGCCGCGATGATCATCGCAGTCTGAATTTTTGAAGCAGCTTCCGGCTGGCGTGCGATGCCCTCCATCGCCTTGCCACCTACCTGACCGATACCGAGACCGGCTCCGATCACTGCTAATCCGGCACCGATTGCCGCAATTGAACCTACCATAACAAATTTAATTTAATGTATAGTTAATATAAGGGTATACTGATCAATGATGCTCCTCTACCGCCATGCCGATGAACAGCGCGGTGAGCAACGTAAATATAAAGGCCTGCAAAAAGGCCACCAAAAGCTCCAGCACGTTCATGAACAACACGAAAGCCAATGAAATCGGCGCGATGGCCAACGACTTGAACACGAAAATAAGCGAGATCAAGCTGAGGATGATGATGTGACCCGCGGTGATGTTGGCGAATAGCCGGATCATCAGGGCGAACGGCTTGGAGATGACCCCTACCAATTCGACGGGAATCATGATCGGATACAGCCACCAAGGCACGTCGGGCAACAGGATGTGCTTCCAATAATACTTGTTGCCATTGACATTCACCACGATCAACACGATCAGCGCGAGCACGAACGTGGTCGCGATATTGCCGGTCACGTTGGCCGCACCCGGGAAGAATGGCACCAATCCCAACAGGTTGTTGAACCAGATGAAGAAGAATATGGTGAGCAGCAGCGGCATGAAGCGTGCGTACTTATGGCCGATGTTGGGCCGCGCGATGTCGTCGCGGATGAAGAGGATGATCGGCTCGATGAGCGACTGGAACCCTTTGGGCGCCTTGCCTTCCCGCCTTTTATAGGCCCTGGCCACCGACGAGAACAGCAACACCAGCACGATGACCGACAGGAACATCGCGGCCACGTTCTTGGTGATGGAGAAATCCCAGACGTTCTTGGAAGCCTCCACGTCCACGTCGCCGGCCGCATTGACCACTTGGATTTTCTTCTTGTCTACCAATCGATACGTATAATGCTCGCCTTGGTAATCTTGCTCGCCATGGTGGAACTGCGAAGACAGGAAAAACTCGAATCCCTTGTCCGTATACAGGATCACCGGAAGCGGAATGGATGTATGTCCCCAAAGGTGCCAATCATGCGCATCGCTGATGTGCTCCATGATCACTTTGGTCGGCTCGAATTTTTCTTCATCGTGCGTTCCGTGGCTGCTGTCAACAGCGGCCTCCGCGGTAGCGGCATTGGCCGGCTGAACCCAAGCCAAGGTGGCTAAAACGGCGAAAATTGCTACGAAGCTGATTTTTTTTGAATCGAAAAAGTGCCTAAAATCCATTTATTCCCAATTTTTTACGTCTGGTTTTGGTCGCGCAAGTTACGTAACAAACATATAACTTCAAAGACCGTAAACAAGAAATATAGCGAAAAAAAGTTGAGTGCGGTAAGCAGCTTATTCTCAGGAAATTTGAACATCAACACCGCCACAACCGCCAAACACGAGCATAGCTTGACGGCAAGGCCGCCGAGAAGGCCGTAGATCGACAATTCGCCACCTTTGCGGATGGCCAGGTCGCTGATGATGTAGGCCGTTAAGGTCAGTACGGATACGACGGCGAAAAGCCACCAGAAATAAGGGGACATCAGGGCGACGCCATCGAATAGGCGAGGCAACAGCACGGCCAAGCCCGCTACCGACGCGGTAAACAACAGGTAATGGCGGATAAAGCGCGGGAGCCCCATCCTACAACTCGATTTCGCCCTTGAACACGAACGTGGCCGGCCCTTCCAGGAACACCTGCGAGAAGCGATCGCCCGTTTTCGTGAAACGGATGTTCAGCGCGCCGCCTTGCACGCGTATCGGGATTTCAAGCTCGCCCTGGCGACCTGCCCGAAACGCCATGGCCAGCGCGACGGCGGTGGCGCCCGTGCCACAGGCCAAGGTCTCGTCCTCCACCCCGCGTTCGTAGGTACGCACGGCGAATCCGTCGCCTTCCGGCTCCACGAAATTCACGTTGATGCCCTTTTCCGCGTATGCAAGACCGTTCCGGATGCGACGCCCCTCCTCGACCACGGGGTAGCCTGCCAGCCCCTCCACCAACGCGACGTAGTGCGGAGACCCCGTATCCAGTACATAGGCCCCTCCGTCTGACTTGACCTCATCCACATCGATCATCCCGAGGCTGATCCAGCCCACCGTCCGGTGCATGCGTGCATGATGCGCGCCGTCGGCTGCCAAAAAGTCAGTTTCCGCGCCGATCAGGCCCAGGTCCTGCGCGAACGCCACGATGCACCGGCCGCCGTTGCCGCACATGCTGCCCTCGCGTCCGTCGGCATTGTAATAAACCATCTCGAAATCGTAGCCATTGGCTTCCTGTAGCAGCATCAGCCCGTCGCCGCCGATACCGAACCGCCTGTCGCACAGCCGATGCACCAAATCGTTGTCTCCGCGGTCAAAAAAACCGTTTCGGTTATCGAAAAGGATGAAATCGTTTCCCGCTCCCTGATATTTATAGAACGTGTATGTCGCCATCTGTTTTACCCAATTGGGCAAAGGTACTCAATATCCGGCCATTTCCCCCTATTTTCCGCCGCGACCCCATGCTTTTGCCGCTTTAACATTATTTAACAAGAAACTACTGCCATTCACTTGCTTCCGATCGGCAAATGGTATTACATTTGAACATCGGCTGGTAGAAACAAAAAGTTCAACTGATAAACGATTGGATTTGATATGAAAAAGTTTGGATTGACATTATTGACCGCACTGGTTGGAGGCTTGATCGCCGTGGGCGGTTATAAACTGTTTGAAAACAAGCAGGAAAGTAAATTATCTTTTGAAGAGCGTCAGGAATTGCATTACGCCAACAATCCGATGCCCAACGTGGTTTCGTCGACGGGCAATCCGGACTTTACGCAGGCGGCTGCGTTGGTCGCGCCCGCCGTCGTGAACATCACCACCACGTATCCTGGCCGGTCAGCGTCACGCGGCGGTTCCGGGGGCGACCCGTTCGACCTGTTCGAGGAATTCTTCGGCATGCCCCGCCAACAACGGCAACAGCCGCAGCAGCAACGGCAGGCGCAGGCCACGGGATCGGGCGTCATCATCTCGGTCGATGGTTACATCGTCACCAACAACCACGTCGTGGAGGGTGCCAACAAGATCGAGGTGAAGCTTACCGACAAACGCGTCGTTGAAGCCAAGATCATCGGCCGCGACCCGAACACGGACCTCGCGTTGATCAAGATCAATGAAAAGGGGCTTCCGTTCGTCAGGTTCGGTGATTCGGACGAAGTGCGGATCGGCGAATGGGTGCTGGCCGTGGGCTATCCGCTCGGCCTGGAGTCGACGGTGACCGCCGGTATCGTCAGCGCGACCGGTCGGTCGACGGGCATCATCGCCCGCGAGCTGCAACAGCGCCAATACCAACAACGCGGGTATCAGCAATCCGAGGAGCCCATGCTGAACACGGCCGTCGAGTCCTTCATCCAGACCGACGCGGTGATCAATAAGGGCAACAGCGGTGGCCCGTTGGTGAATGCGAACGGTGAACTCATCGGCATCAACTCCAACATCATGACCCCCACCGGCACCTATGCGGGCTACGGCTTCGCCATTCCGGTGAACATCGTGAAAAAAATCGCCGATGACTTCATCAAGTTCGGCACGGTGAAACGCGGACTGATCGGCATTTCCTTCCGGGAATTGGACCCGGCCCTCGCCAAGGAATTCGAAACGGCCGAAACAAGCGGGCTTTACGTCGCTGAAACGGTACCGGGCGGTGCCGCGGAAGCTGCCGGGATCAAGAAGGGCGACGTGATCACGAAATTGGATGGCCGCGTCATCCAGTCTTCGGCCGACCTGCAGGAGCGCATCTATCGCCTGCGCCCGGGGGATAAGGTCAAACTGGCTTACAAACGCGATGGCAAGGAACGCGACGTGACGGTCACGCTGAAGGAAGATACACGCGCCTCGGCCGAAAGCAGCCGCGAGGACAGCGAGGCCAAACGGAGCGCCACCGAGATCTACAACAAATTGGGCGCGGGATTCGTGCCGGCCCCCGATGCGAGGAAAAAGGAACTCCGTGTCTCTTCCGGCGTGGTGGTTAGCCAGGTACACCAGGGCGGTTGGTTCGATTATTATGGCATCCGTCGCGGGGCCGTGGTGACGCACATCAACGAAACCCCCGTGAACAACGCCGACGAAGTCGAATCCGCGCTCGCCAAGACGGAACGGAACATGATCAAGGTCAGGATCGTTTCGCAACCCGGCAGCGTCAGCGAAATCAGCGGCCCGATCGATTTCTAGCGAAAACGGAATGATACACCATAAAAAAATCCCGGCTGGAATCCAGCCGGGATTTTTTTATGGTAAGACAATTGATCAACAATATTCGTCGAACGCGGCCACCAGGTTGTCGGCGATCATTTGGGCCGGACGGCCTTCGATCTGGTGCCGCTCGATCATGTGCACCAATTTGCCGTCCTTGAACAAGGCCATGGCAGGCGAAGAAGGTGGGTAGGGCAGCATATAGCCCCGCGCTTGGTCGACCGCAGCCTTTTCCATGCCCGCAAAAACCGTAACGACCTTATCGGGGTGTTTCTCGTTCTTTATGGCATGCTTGGCCGCAGGCCGCGCGTTCGCCGCGGCGCAGCCGCACACGGAGTTGACCACGACGAATACGGTGCCATCCTGTTTGATGGCGGCGTCCACCTCTTCGGGGGTTTTCAATTCTTCAAAGCCGACATCGGTCAGTTCCTTCCGCATCGGCGCTACCAGGTATTCGGGATACATAGCGTTCAGTCCTTTCTAATTTGTTTCTACCTAAATAAGCTGCAAAGATACCACTCGTTGCCTCGCAAACCAAATGCCCCATTTCAGGACAATGTCAATTTTCGGCCAGATTAACCCCGATAAATTTGATTATCACCGCCAAATGGGGTAACTTTGTGGCCTTAATAATCAAAGCATTGAATACTATGTCAGCAGTGGATACCGCATACGTCCCTTACAAAGTGAAAGACATCAGCCTCGCCGAATGGGGCCGCAAGGAAATCGAATTGGCCGAAGCCGAGATGCCGGGGCTGATGGCCCTCCGCGACGAGTTCGGAGCGACCAAACCCCTGACGGGCGCACGCATCGCCGGTTGCTTGCACATGACCATCCAAACCGCCGTGCTGATCGAGACGCTCATCGAGCTGGGTGCCGAAGTCACGTGGTCGTCGTGCAACATCTTCTCGACGCAAGACCATGCGGCCGCGGCCATCGCCGCCGCCGGGATCCCGGTGTACGCCTGGAAGGGCATGAGCGAGGATGAATTCAACTGGTGCATCGAACAGACCCTCTTCTTCGGCGCCGAACGCAAACCGCTCAACATGATCCTGGACGATGGCGGCGACCTGACCAACATGGTCTTCGACCGATTCCCCGAATTGATCGATGGCATCAAAGGGCTTTCCGAAGAAACCACCACCGGCGTGCACCGGCTCTACGAGCGCATGAAGAACGGCACGTTGCACCTACCGGCCATCAATGTAAACGATTCGGTGACGAAATCCAAGTTCGACAACAAATACGGGTGCCGCGAGTCGCTGGTCGATGCGATCCGCCGGGCCACCGACCTGATGCTGGCGGGCAAGGTGGCCGTCGTCGCCGGGTACGGTGACGTGGGCAAGGGTTCCGCCGAATCGCTGAGCAGCGCGGGCGTACGCGTCATCGTCACCGAAATCGACCCGATATGTGCGCTGCAAGCGGCGATGGAAGGTTACGAGGTGAAGAAGTTCGCCAACGCCGTCAAGGAAGCCGACATCGTCGTCACCACCACGGGCAACCGCGACATCGTCCGTGCCGGGCATTTCAAGTCCATGAAAGACAAGGCGGTGGTTTGCAACATCGGCCACTTCGACAACGAGATCGACGTGGCATGGCTGAATGACCACTACGGCAGCACGAAAGTGGAAATCAAGCCGCAGGTGGACAAGTACACCATCGACGGCAAGGACATCATCCTGTTGGCCGAAGGCCGATTGGTGAACCTGGGCTGCGCGACGGGCCACCCGTCATTCGTGATGAGCAATTCGTTCACGAACCAGACGCTGGCGCAGATCGAGCTGTGGACGAACACCGGAAACTACGAGAACAAGGTATACACGTTGCCGAAGCACCTGGATGAAAAGGTAGCCCGGCTGCACCTCGCTAAAATCGGCGTGGAGCTGGATGTGCTCGATCCCCACCAAGCCGAATACATCGGCGTAGCGGTGGAAGGGCCTTACAAGGCGGAACATTACCGGTACTAGCCGCATCAGGAGGGCGCTTTGTTTGGACGGCTGACGTATCGAAAGAGCAAATTCCGCTATTACGTACGCGCGGTTTGCAAAACGCTCCTGACACCGCGTGGGTTTTGCCGGGCCCGGCTCCGGTCGAAACTCGCGAAAGTCGCGCGGTACGACAGGGAATACATCCGCCGGCGGGTGAACCATTGCAATGGCCTTACCCAACCGCAAACGCTTTCGGATCGAGCACTGGCCATCGGGGCCGTCGACCGGCTCGCCCGTCCACGCGTGTATAGTTTCGATTCCCAAGAATACCTGCGGCATTTCGATGCGTCCCTACGGTTGCGTTACGTCTGGGGCGACGTGACGCACGTGCCCGATGAGCCCGCCTTCGTGAAAAGCAGGCCGATCGGGGGCGACAACGCGAATGCCGTCCTGCTGAAACTCGACAAAGTCAGGCATTTCAATTTCATCAGGGACGAGCGGCCATTCGCCGGCAAGAAAAACCAGCTCATCGGCAGGGGGGCGATTACCCAACCGCACCGCATACGCTTCTATGAACGTTATTTCGACCATCCGCTATGCGATTTGGGGCAGACGAACGATGCGCCGAATCCGCAATGGAAGAAAGATAAACTAACGATCGGCGAACACCTTGCCTACAAGTTCATCCTCGCGCTGGAAGGCAACGACGTGGCGACCAACCTGAAATGGATCATGTCTTCCAACTCGTTGGCGGTGATGCCAACGCCGCGCTTCGAGACCTGGTTCATGGAATCCACGTTGATCGCAGACCATCACTACGTCCATATCGCGGACGATTACGCCAATCTCGAAGAGAAACTGGCCTACTACATCGCGAATCCCGATGCCGCGCTGCGCATCGTCGAAAACGCGAATGCCTATGCAAGGCAATTCCAGGACGCCGAACGGGAAGCGTTGATATCGCTGTTGGTCATCGAGAAATATTTCTACCGCACGGCACAACGGCAACCGATCGACCCGTCGCTTTATGACGAAGCCTAGGCTCGCTTCCGTTCGTTCAGCAGGATGGCAATCGCCGTCAACGCATTGGCCAGCCGCTCCTCGCCTACTCCGGATATGACGGTGTAGTTGGCCTGGATGGCCCGCAGTTCGTCATGCCATACCTGCATGAAATGTTCGCGCAGATCGGGGAAATCCCGCAACGGATCGTCCACCCAAGGCAAATCGATATCCATCAGCAAATACAGGTCATAGTGGACGGATCCTAGCGCATCGATCACCACCGGAGGCGTATGGCCGAACAGGTGATCGCACCAGATCTTGATGGTCAGGAACATCGTGTCGCAGATCAACAGGTCGTTTTTGGCCAGCGGCACCAAACTGCGTTCCAACGCCAGCTGGCCATGGAACATATTGAGCTCGTCGTCAAGCGTGTATTCACGGTTGAGGTACCGGCAATATTCACGGGCGTATTCCGGTACGCACACGGTACCGAAATGCCGCGCCAGCTGTTCGCCCAGGATCGACTTGCCCGTCGACTCCGGCCCCACGACCGCGATCTTCACCAATCGGTTTTCCTGATCCGCCATGCCCCCCACCATTCATTGTCCGTCGTCATCCAGCAGGTCGCCTTCGGCCAGCTCCAAGGCCTTGACCGGCTGGATCGCGCTGCCCGCGATTCCCCGGATGGAGCCGTACATGTCGATCGTGTTGGTCACGACCTTGTCGATCTGCTTCTCGCGCTCTTTCCATATCCGCTGCATGGAGCGCTTTTCACGCTCCAGCTCGTTCTTCATGGACGAGAAGCCTTCCACGATGGCCTCCACCTGCATGCGGAAGGTGTTGCTGGTGAGGAAATCATAGAGCATGTGCATCTTGTCGCCCTTGTTTTCCTGCGACGCCACCGCCAATCCGAGCTGGATGACGGTTTCACGGAGTACGGCGCACAAGCCCTTGAATTCTTCGTATGAGCAGATCCAGACGCCGTCCTTGATGCCCATGCGCTCGAATCCGGCAGGCATCGCATCGGTGACCAGCACGCCGACATCCGCGCCCTTCTCCCGCATATCGGCCTTGAACTTCTCGATCCAGCTGGATTGGAAATCCTTGGTGCGTTTGCTTTCGTAATAGATCCTGCCGCAGTTGACGCGGTTGTGCGTATTCACGACCTGGATGCAATCGCCGCCGCGCGCGCCTTTCTTCACTTCGTCGATGCTGTCGAGCGGGAACTGCAGCGCCAGCCACTCCTCGATGGCCAATTCCTGCACTTCGCCCTGCAATTGCATCGATCCCTGCTCCTGCTTGCGCTTCATTTCCTCGGTGAGCTTCTTTTGGTCGTCCAACTGCTTCTGGAGCTCCCTTAGCTTGAGCTCGTTCCTTTCCTCTTCCAGCTTCTTGATCCGTTCCCGTTCGTTTTGGAGCTGCTCGTTCATCTTCCGCTGCAGGTCGAGTTCAACCGTCTCCTTCAGCTCATTCTTCTCGCGCTTCAGGCGTTCGATATCGGCCTTGGCGCTATTGAGTTCCTTGATCTGTTCCGATTTGTCATTGAGTTCCCGTTGCAAAGCCTTGAACTGCTCGGCCTGTTCCTCCTGCAACCTGGCTTTCAGCCGGTCTTCGATCGCCTTTCGCTCTTCGCGGAGCCTGTTGTCCAGGCGTTGCTGGAAGAGCTCGTTTTCCTGCTTCTTCTTTTGCTCGAAGGCTTCCCGCTCCTGGTTGAGCCTGGCCTGTTCCTGCTCGTGGCGCTGTCGCTCGGCGGCCAGCTGGCTTTGGTATTTCTGCTTGATCTCGTCTTCCAGCTGATGCGCAAGGATGTCCTGTACATCGATGGACGTACCGCAACCCGGGCATTTGATCTGTGTATCGTTTTTCATGTCCTGTAAAATTTATTACGCTGCCATTCCGTGGGGTTGAAGATGATGTCCAAACAACCATTGGCCACCAATGATTTATATGCCCCAATATCGAATTCAACAGGATGAAATCGTTCGGGCAATTTCAACCATTCGTCGTGTGCAATGGCACCGAATTCGTTCAACGCCATTTCCCCGTTTTCCACACTGCCAAAACGGCAAATCCGATCGTGGCAACATATGGTTATGAAATACAACCCTGCTCGGGAATAATCGTATCCCTTCAACCGTATAGAACGGCGATGGTGGATATTCGTGTTGTATCGGTTTACCATATTGATTTTCAATAACAAATAGCACCTCCAATGTAGTCATTCAAAAAGGTGATGGCTTCCTTTTCGATATCCACGTCGGGATGGAGCTCGCGTTTGTATGCTATACGGCTGGTTTCTGGCATTTTCGATAGCGATTTCCTGACTCCTGATTAAATTTATGGGCACCTACACCGGCTAAGTTAAGCATTAAATCGGTTGCCCGGAGATTCTCGAGGAAAGGCTTATCTCCATCGGCCCATGCACCAATTCATACCGGTCATCCAGCACGCTGGCATTGATGAACACGGTTTCACCTTTGGTATACTGCCCATAATCCTCATGGATATGGCCAAAGAAATGCAATCTAGGCTTCACCTGATAGACCTTCAGCAACAGTTCCTCGCAACCGACTCGTTTGCTATAGACGGTTTCATCCAGGATACCGAACGGCGGCCCATGCGTGACGAGGATATCCGTATCGCCGGGTATGCCATCCCAATGGGCCTTGATCTCCGCTCCCCGATCCCGGTTGAATGCCCAATCATGGAACCAGGGCGTAATCGGCGAGCCCCACAGCTTGAAGCCTTCGACCTCGCAGCCGGAATCATTGAGGTAGGTCACCCCTCCGGGAATCATCCGCGCGATGATCTGCGGATCGGCCTGCTCGAAAAAGAAATCGTGGTTGCCCGCGATGAACACCTTGTGCGCGTATGGCTGAACGCGGAACCAATCGAGAAAATCTTCGATTTCCATCGGCCTGCCCATCTTGCTCACGTCTCCGGAATGGATCAGCAAATCCCCGCCCGGCAATGCCAGCGCGCGGTGCTGCCCATGGGTGTCTGAAATCGCGGTAATCTTCATTTACAATACAAGTCTTTACGCAATTGGGCCAATCCCTTCGAAGCGGCTAAAGATACGCGTAAGTAGCCAAACGGAAAAGGGATTCGGTGATTCCGGATTCCGTCAATTCATCGAAGCGTTGAAAGAGGCGCTGAACGCTAAAAACGACACGATAGCAGCGTTGGAAAAGGCCTTGGGAATACTGAAAGGGTGAACAAGCGCGTCTATACAATCCTATTCACAAGGAATATGAAACAATATCTCTTTCACCGTAGCTGGTCGCATATTCGAAACCACCAAAACCCTTTGCACTTCCGGCAATACCGAATACGCATCCGGGCGGGTATTATGCACGGCGACAGGCCGCGTTTGGACGACATCGGTCGGTTTTTGGACGACACCCCTACCCCATTGCATGATACAGCCACGATATTGGGGGCTGTCCATCGCCATTCGGGAACCGGCTGGCGGGTTACGCGAATCAGGCTGTCGTCTATGGAATTTTTCAGCGCGCCATTGCCCGATGCAAACCCCTCCTTGCGCATCGCGAAAGCCGTCTTGGGAATATGGCCCACTGCAATGGGATTCAGGCTGGCTTCGTTGGACTGTTCGTTTCCGGTTTCGGCCATTGCCCCTGCCATGCTGGACAATGCCTATCATTTTATGGACAATTGGCATTTCCTTTTGGGAAATGATGCGAAACGAATCGGGATTTTTTCATTATGTTTGGGAAATAAACGGAAACTACCTGTGTAACACTTATCTCGAAACGCTATGGCGTATGTGATCTATGATTTCAGCAAAGTCAAGGACGCCGAACTGGAGGTCTTGGCCGAATCCATCCTTTCGAAATTGACCGGCAACGATTCCTTTCCGAATCCCACCCCCGATCTCACGACCGTGCGGCAGTTATTGGAAACTTACCGCGTATCCTTGTCGGAAGCGGCGGGTGGCGACCGGTTGAAGGCCGAACAGAAACGCCAGCACAAAAAACGGCTGACCGACGCCATCCGGGGCTTGGCGTTATATGTGGAAAGCAAAGCCAAAGGCAATCCGGCCGCGATACTGAGCGCGGGCATGGAACTCAGGAAACCTGCAGAACGGCTCCAGCAGATGCCATTGCCGAAACGGTTCAGGGTTCAATATGGCGATCCAGGTAGCGGTCAGGCCTTCTTGAGCGCAGGACGGTTCGAACCCGCCTTATTATACCGGTTTGACTACCGACTGGCCGGTGCCGAAGAATGGACCACCGTGACATCCAGTTTTTCGCGCATCACGATCGAGGGACTGCAAAACTACAAGCAGTACGAATTCCGAGCGGCTTACATCGGCCGGGGCGTGGATCCCGTGCCGCGGTTCAGCGAAATCATCACCACGGTTATCCTTTAGGGCGCATCTGACAAAACGCCGAAACACAAAAAAGCCATTGGTTATTCGACCAATGGCTTTTTCGTGCTAAAAAGCGCTGTTCCTTAAAATACGTAACGCGCGGTTAAACCACCGTTAAACAGGAACCCATTGATTCCACCGTAAGATTTAACAAAGTGCGCCGTAGGGCGAACATCGGCAGAAAATGCAAACGGTGCATTTTTCAACTTGTAATCCACCCCACCGGTAGGGAAAATACCCACGGAAACACCAGCCCAATCATCGTAATCCGAAAACGTATTGGCGATGATCGCACCCCCGCCGACAAACCACTTGAACCCCTCTATGGTACCGATGGGGAAATGATGCTGATACGCTCCGGACAAAGACAGGTTCGTTACTCCGTCACTGAACCCCCCGTAGCCGATGCTGGGTTTGAAACCCAAATCAAATTCCAAAGCGGCCGGGGCCGAGATGAAGGTCTTGAACGACGCACCGATCAAATCGTAGTAACCGCCACCAAGCCGGATACCGATGGAATTCTTGTAATCCTGGGCAGACGCCGTAACAGCGAAGGCTGCGAAAAACGCTAAAAAAGTCAATTTAATTTTCATGGTCTTAAATTTTTGAATTTAACGCAGCAAAAGTAACATATTTGTTGATTAGCCTAAAACATATTTCGACAATTCAGAAAAAATACCCGAAAAAGGGTATGGTTTCCCCAAAAAAACATACCTTTGCACTCCGACAAAACAGTCGGAATATCCTCCCGAATAATCCCAGGCTTTTCGCGCTGTTTTGACTTGGTAAATGCGTCAGAACTTGTTAACATTTTTCGCTATATAATGCCCAGAGACACCTCCATCAACGCTGTTTTGATTATCGGATCCGGCCCCATCGTCATCGGACAGGCCTGCGAATTCGATTATTCCGGATCACAGGCCGCACTTTCGCTGAAAGACGAAGGGATCGAAGTTTCCATCATCAATTCCAACCCGGCAACGATCATGACCGACAAGGTCATCGCCGACCACGTGTACCTGCTTCCACTCACGTGCGAAAGCATCGAAAAGATCCTGCAGGAGCAACGGATCGATGCCGTGTTGCCCACCATGGGTGGCCAAACGGCGCTGAACCTTTGCATCGAGGCCTCCGAACGCGGGCTTTGGGAGAAATACGGCGTAAAGGTGATCGGCGTGGACGTGGCGGCCATCGAAAAGACCGAAAACCGGGAGGCGTTCCGCCAGCTGATGGTGGACATCGGCGTGGGCGTGGCGAAATCGAAAATCGCCAATTCGTTCCTGGAAGGCAAGGAAGCCGCCCAACAGATCGGGTTCCCCCTGGTGATCCGTCCTTCCTACACCTTGGGCGGCACCGGCGGCGGATTCGTGCATAAGAAAGAGGAATTCGAAGCCGCGCTCAGCCGCGGGCTGCAAGCCTCCCCCACCCACGAGGTCTTGGTGGAGCAGGCCGTATTAGGCTGGAAGGAATTCGAACTCGAGCTGTTGCGCGACAGCAACGACAACGTCATCATCATCTGTACCATCGAGAATTTCGATCCGATGGGCATCCATACCGGCGATTCGATCACCGTGGCGCCGGGCATGACACTCAGCGACCGGTGTTACCAGGAGATGCGTAACCAAGCCATCAAGATGATGCGGGCCATCGGCAACTTTGCGGGCGGATGCAACGTGCAGTTTTCCGTGAATCCGGAAAACGAAGACATCATCGCCATCGAGATCAATCCGCGCGTATCGCGTTCGTCGGCGTTGGCTTCCAAGGCGACCGGCTACCCCATCGCCAAGATCGCCTCCAAGCTGGCCATCGGCTACAACCTCGACGAACTCGAGAACCAGATCACGAAAACGACATCGGCCTACTTCGAACCTACGCTCGATTACGTCATCGTCAAGGTACCCCGTTGGAACTTCGCCAAATTCAAGGGCGCCAACCGGGAACTCGGGTTGCAGATGAAATCGGTGGGCGAGGTGATGGCCATCGGCCGCACCTTCATCGAAGCCTTGCAGAAGGCCTGCCAGAGCCTGGAGACCGGGCGCCACGGCCTGGGCGCCGACGGCAAGCAGCTGCGCAACCTGGAAGAGATCATGCACAGCCTGGAGCACCCGAGCAGCGACCGCCTCTTCCACATCAAGGACGCCTTCGAATTGGGGGTTCCGTTCGAATCGATCCGCAAGGTGACCCACATCGACAAGTGGTTCCTGCTGCAGATCCAGGAGCTGGTGCAACTGGAAACGGAACTCCGCCGTTACCAATTGACGAACATCCCCAAGGACTTTTTCCTCACCCTCAAGCAAAAGGGCTATTCGGATAACCAGATCGCGTGGCTGCTCGGCAACAATGTGACCGAGGACGATGTCTACAACCGCCGCAAGGAGCTGGGCATCAAACGGGTGTACAAAATGGTGGATACCTGCGCCGCCGAATTCCCGGCACAAACGCCCTATTACTATTCGACGTTCGAGGAAGAGAACGAGTCGATCGCATCCGACAAGAAAAAGATCATCGTGCTCGGTTCAGGCCCCAACCGCATCGGCCAGGGCATCGAATTCGATTACTCCTGCGTACACGGCCTGTTGGCGGCCAAGGAAGCCGGTTACGAGTCGATCATGATCAACTGCAACCCGGAGACGGTATCGACGGATTTCAACATGGCCGACAAGCTGTATTTCGAACCCGTGTATTGGGAACACGTGCGTGAAATCATCGAACTGGAGAAACCCGTCGGCGTGATCGTCCAATTGGGTGGCCAGACCGCACTCAAGATGGCCGAGCAACTCGAGTCGAGCGGCATCAGGATCATCGGCACGTCGTTTGCCAACATGGATCTGGCCGAAGACCGGGGCCGGTTTTCCGACCTCCTGAAAAGCCTGGATATCCCCTACCCGAGATACGGTGTCGCCGAAAGTGCGGAAGAAGCGCTCAATGTGGCCAAGCAAGTGGGTTATCCCGTACTCGTGAGGCCAAGCTACGTGCTCGGTGGCGAGCGCATGAGCATCGTCATCAATGACGAGGAACTCGAGACGGCCGTGGTCAAGTTGCTGCGCAACCTGCCCGGCAACCGCGTGCTGATCGACCATTTCCTCGATCGTGCCGAGGAAGCCGAATCGGATTCCATCTGCGACGGTGCCGATGTGCACATCATCGGCATGATGGAACACATCGAACCCGCAGGCATCCATTCCGGCGATTCGAGCGCCGTATTGCCGCCATTCAGCCTTTCGGAAAACGTGCAGCAGAAAATGGAGGAGTACACCGTCAAGCTCGCTAAGGCACTGAATGTAAGCGGCCTGCTCAACATCCAGTTCGCGATCAAGGACGAAAAGGTGTACGTCATCGAAGCCAATCCGCGTGCATCGCGCACCGTACCGTTCATTGCCAAGGCCTACGATGTACCGTACATCAACATCGCCACCAAGGTCATGCTCGGTGCCAATAAACTCGCCGATTTCACCATCGAACGCAAGTTGACCGGATACGCCATCAAGGAACCGATCTTCTCGTTCGACAAATTCCCGGATGTCGATAAGCAATTGGGGCCGGAAATGAAGTCTACCGGAGAGGCCATCCGCTTCATCAAGGACCTGGACGATCCGTTCTTCCGCGAGATGTACGCGAAGAAATCCATGTACCTGAGTAAATGATCGTTCGGAAGGGGGCTAGGCACCTACCCCCTTACCGCAACCCTTACCCGCTCGTTGGACAAAGCCACGGGGTCGATGCGCTGCTTGGCCGACCGGGGCAACGTACCCAGCATCGGCACGTCGTTGACGGCATGCTGCACGTAGTAATGGCCCCGGTAACCGGCATGCTGCAGATACGACGACATGTCCGCCAACGCGGACGCATCGATCAGCGCGCTATGCACGGTGGTGCGTACCTCGAACGATACGCCCTTATCGATCAGCAGCGACAGGCTTTCGGCAAACCCCGGGAAAAGGCCGGATCGGGTCACGGCACGATAACGCGTCGGCATGGCCTTGAAATCGAGCGCCACATGATCGACCAAGCCGCGATCCACCAGCTCGGCCAGTACCGCTGGCCGGGAACCATTCGTATCGACCTTTGCCAAGAACCCCTGGCGCTTTACCCCTTCCAGCAACGGAAAGATACCGGGATGCAATGTGCATTCGCCTCCACTCAGCACCACGCCCTCCAGCAACCCTTGCCGGGATCGGGTGAACCGAAGGGCATCGTCGATTGCCAGCTGCCCCTTGCCCAACACGATCTCGGGATTGTAACAGTACGGACACCGCATGTTGCAGCCTGCGAACCAAAGGATGCAGGCTGCCTTGCCGGGATAGTCCAGCAGCGTGAACGGGGTGATGCTATAAATGGGCGTCGCCATGCCCTTCGGTGAAATGCGTGCGCTGGCGGTGCTCGCCCTTCTTACCGATATTGAAACTTTCGACCGGACGGTGGTACCCCATCACACGTGTGTAAACCAAGCATTTGCTGCGTTGTTCCTGATGTTGCTGCAAGATCAGGTCATTCTGCTGTTTCATATCCATGAGCTATCGATTTTTGATTCAATAAGATTTCGTCGTCGCATCTGGGGCAGTACTCATGCTCCCCATTGAGGTATCCGTGTGTGGGGCAGATGCTGAATACCGGCGTGACCGTGATGTAGGGCAATTTGAAACGCGAAACGACGGTCTTCACGAAACTGCGGCAGGCATCGGAGGAACCGATCCGTTCATTCATGTACAGGTGCAACACCGTACCCCCGGTGTATTTGCATTGCAGCCCGTCCTGGAGCAGGAGCGCCTCGAATGGATCTTCGGTATGATCCACCGGCAACTGCGAGCTGTTCGTGTAGTAGATATGCTCCCCGGCCCCGGCCTGCAGGATATCCGGGAACCGCTTGCGGTCTTCCTTGGCAAACCGGTAGGTCGTCCCTTCGGCGGGCGTGGCCTCGAGGTTGTAGAGGTTGCCCGTACCTTCCTGGAACTCCCGCATCCGGCCCCGGATGTGCTCCAGCATCGCCGACGCCATCGCCATGCCCCGGCCTGACACGATGCTGTCGCGATCGCCCGTGAAATTCCGGATCATCTCGTTCATGCCGTTGACGCCTATCGTGGAGAAATGGTTCCGGAAATGCGGCAGGTACCGCTTGGTATACGGGTACAGTCCCCTATCGTACAATTCCTGGATGAATATCCGCTTCTTCTCCAGCGTGGATTTCGCCAGGTACAGCCATCGGTCGAGCCGACGGTACAGCCCCTGCTCGTCGCCGCGATGCAGGTAACCCAAGCGGGCCATGTTGATCGTGACCACGCCGATGCTGCCCGTCATCTCGGCGCTGCCGAAAAGCCCGTTGCCCCGCTTGAGCAGTTCGCGCAGGTCCAGCTGCAACCGGCAACACATGCTCCGCACCGCATTGGGCTTGTACGCATCCGGATTCTCGACCCGATTCCCCTGTCGATCGGTGAGGTATTGGCTGCCGATGAAATTCTGGAAATAGGAAGAGCCGATCTTGGCCGTGTTCTCGAACAGGAGCGTCGCATTCTCGCTTTCCCAATCGAAATCTTCCGTGATGTTTACCGTGGGGATCGGAAACGTAAAGGGTTGGCCGCCCGCGTCGCCCTCGGTCATGACGGTGTAATAGGCCTTGTTGATCATGTCCATCTCCCGCTGGAAATGCCGGTAGCACAGGTCATCCAATGCCTCCACGCCCTTCGCGCGTGCCAAGCGGAGCAGTTCGGCATCCTGTACGTCGGCGAACAGGTGCCGGTCTCGCCTGGTGGGGATCTGGTCCTTCAGGTCATCGGGTACGTTCCAGTCCAAGGTGATGTTCGTAAAGGGCGACTGGCCCCATCGGGCGGGCACATTGAGGTTGTACACGAAACTGCGCACGGCCTTCAGCACCTCCACGTCGGGCAGGCGATCCTTGAACACATAAGGCGCCAGGTAGGTATCAAACGAGCTGAACGCCTGGGCGCCGGCCCACTCGCTCTGCAGGATACCCAGGAAATTGGCCATTTGCCCCAGTGCTTCGCGGAAATGCGACGGCGGCCGGCTTTCCACCCGCCCGCGCACGCCATTGAATCCCTCGTTGAGCAATACGCGAAGGCTCCATCCGGCGCAATAGCCGGTCAGGCAATCCAGGTCGTGGATGTGGATGTCGCCGTTGCGGTGGGCATACCCCTCCTCCTTGCTATACACCTTGTCCAACCAATAGTTGGCGATGATCTTGCCGGCGGTATTGTTCACCAGCCCGGCATTGGAATAGGAGGTATTGGCATTGGCGTTGATGCGCCAGTCGGTCTGCCGGATGTATTCCTCGATGGTTTGCGTGCTGTCCACGTACGTGGTATCCTCGTTGAACCGATCGATGTGCTCACGTTGCAGCTTGCGGGTATGCCGGTACAGCATGAACGAACGCATGGCCTCGAAATGGCCGCTATCGTAGAGTGCTTTTTCGATCAGGTCCTGGATTTCCTCCACGGACCAGGTGTCCTTCCCGTCCAGCGCAGCCAAGACGGTTTCATGCACCCGGCCGTCCGCTGGCTCGGACACGCTTGCGAACCCCTTGGCCATGGCCTCCTTGATCTTGTAAGGCATGAACGGTTCATAGGCCCCGTTTCTTTTGATCACGTATTTTTCCATCGTACAAACTGAATGGGCCACTGCCCATGGACAAAAATACCCCACCGGTGGGCGCCATTTTATGACGCAGGTCACAATCGCCGGAAAAAGATATCCACAACGGCCCTGCGCTGTGGATTACCCCACGGGCAGGCCGATCGGCGAGCCATCGGGAACCGGGATGACCAGTTCGTGCAGGGCCTGTTCCACCGTCGCGAATGCCGATTTCATGTGTTCCACCTGCAGCTCGGCCCGCCGTTCCAACGTCGGCAGCAACGAGCGGTAGTAGGCGATCCCGGCCAGCAGGTTTTCCCGGAACGCCTGGAAATACCCCCGTTGCTTTTCGGTAAGCGCCAGGCCTTGCCTATCGAGCTCCGCTTTCAGGTAGGTCACATACAGATTCAGCTCGTTGACGAACAGGTTGGGCCTGAACAGGTTATTCAATACGCTTAGCTTACCGTAAATGTGCCCCACCATTTCCTCCAACGACAGGACGCTGGAGAAATAGGCCAGGTTGGGCCCGGGGCATATCGTCACGGCCTGCAGGTTGTGCTTCGGCGCGATCCCATTGGCCAACAGGGCCGGCGCGGCCAGGCCTTCGCAGAGGCAATCTTTCTCCTGGATGGCGGCGGCGGCTTCCCGGTATGCTTCCTCATCGGGAAATGCGGCCTTGGCTTCCTGCAATTTCAGGTGCTGGTACTGGCGGGAGGCCGTACAGATGGGTGTCTCGGTGAATTCGCTGTTGAACGAAAGGAATTTCTTGTGGCACGGGCTGCCCGGCCGATCCCGGCCGATCCGCGATTTACGCTGCGCCTCCGAACTGCTGTTCCGGAAGTTATGGAATGGCACACCCAGTGGCGAGGCGTTGCTGAGGTAAAAATCGGCGGGCCTCGCTTCCGTCAATTTCCGCAGGGTATCCGCGTCCACCCGCGTGGCTTCGGGCACCAACAGGAAAGGGCTGCCCCAACCGGTACCGTCGAGCCGGTAATGATCCACCAAGAACCGGTCTTCCGCGGCCGTGCCGATGCCACCTTGCACCGTGATGCGCTGCATGGGGGCCTGGCCTAACCCGTGGCGTCGCTTGCGCAGCAATGCCTCGTCGCAGAGCGCCTTCAATTCGGCGTAGAGCACCTGCCGATTCGCTTTGAACGATTCCAGGATCGGCCCCAGCAATACACCGTCATTGACAAAGGCGTGCCCACCGCAATTCAGCCCCGATTCGATCCGGAACTCCGAAACCCACAGCCCCTTTTTGGCCAGGAATTTGCCTTGGATGAGGGCGGATCGGTAATCGCTCACTTTCAGGGTGATCCGCTTGGCCAGCGAACCGCCGGCATCCGGGAAGAAATCATCGAACACTTCGAAATACCCGTACAGGCGCGGGTTGAGGCCCGCCGATAGGATCACCGATGACCGGAGCTTGCTCAACGCGAATCCGCGCAACGCGGCCAAGGCATCCGAATATTCGGGTGGCAGCGGCTTGCCGTCGCGATCGTGATTGGTCTTGTCTACCTTGGTCATGATATTGACGTCGATGGCGCCGGCCGTGATGCCGCTGCGGAGCCGCGCTTCGTACGCCTCCCGCTCCTGCCCGGTGGCGCCACGCATGGCTTGGTATTCCTTGTGCAGCGGAGACGTGCCGGGAAGCAATTCAAAGTAACGCGCGATCGCGCTATCGGGCGCGAACGCTTCCTGCCGCAAGCGGGTCAGCTGCCCATCCACCAGCTCCTGCACCAAATCGAGGTATGCCGTGATGCGCCTGGCCCGCGAATCGGCCGACCTGGATAAGATGGCGCTATAGGGATACCCGTTCGTTTCCAGGTAAAATTTGCGCATCTCCTCCAGCAGTTGGTCATCAACGATGGATATTGCCGACGAGATGCCAAGCCGCGCGACTTTCAGCGGGGTATCGATGGAAAAACCTAACCCCATGACGGGGATGTGAAACGTGTGATGGTGTACTTCGTTCATTCCTGATGTGATCAATGATGCCATTGGTAGGGTATGCGTGCAAATGTAAGGGTTAACGCCGCGCCGTTTTATGACCGTGCGCACCCGTTTTTGTGATCACGGTTACAATTTCACCCCGTGCCTTGCCGATACCCGATCGGGTCAAGCCAACCCCAACTGCGCTTTACCGGCTTCGGAAATCCGGTCGTAGCTCCACGCGGGCTCCCAGACCAGGTCGATCTCGATTTCCCTTCCGGGAAAACAGGGGGCAAGTGCGTTGCGTACCCCTTCCTGTATCGCGTCGCCGAGCGGGCAATAGGGGGTGGACAGGGTCATCGTGACCGCCACTTTCGCGGCATCCGAAAAATCGACCGCATACACCAGCCCCAGATCGACGATGTTGATCCCGAGCTCCGGGTCGATGACCTGTAGCAAGGCGTTAAGCGCCTTGAGTTGTTCAGCCGCGTAGGGGCTGCTAAGCGATGGTTCCATCCTTCATTTTTTTATGGGCGCCTTATGGAAAAGGACCCGGAAGACATTGGCCAAGTAGCCGGCCGCAAGCAACAGCCACAGCCACAGCGCCGCGCGGATGACCCACGCGCTATCCATCCACAGGCCGGCAGCCAACGTCGAGAAGGCGGCCAGGTATACGTAAAGCTGGCAGGCCGCGAGCCGCTCGCTGTAGAGGTGCTTGGGCAAGGGTACCCCAGCCGTTCCGTGCCGGTGCCGATAGTGGATATTCCACACGATGAACGGCAGGGTCTTGAAGGTCTTGCCCAGGATGATCCCGGTGATCCACCCCAGGAACAGGAAGGTGCCATACAGCGACACCCACCGGGTGTCGGCGGCATAGTGCACGACGGGCAGCAGGAGGAACCCCACCACGAGGCATGCGAGCGAAAAGAACGTATGCGCCATCAACCGGTCCGTTTGCTTCCGCAACCGGTGCCGATAGGCATCGGCCAGGTAAGCCAGCCACGCGAGGGTACCGATGCCCACGATCCCCCCGTACACCAGCATCCCCCCGTCGATGGGATTGAAGTAGCCATCGGCGAGAAACAGCGTCAGACCCAGGTTCTGGCAAACCAGCGCGATGACCAGCAAGCCGGTCCGTTCGCTTTTGCCCAACAGGAACATCGGGACGAGCCTGGCGCTCACACCGCCGATCAGTTGCAGGAACCAGCCCGCAAGCCCGGCGTGGGCGTGCAGTTTAAGCATATCGAGGTGGTTGCGCGGGATGAAGGTATGCGTGAGGTTGATGGCCAGCAACAATCCGGCGATGGTGGTGATGCACAACCACAGCGCGGAACTGACGAGGAATAGCCGATAGATGGATGCCGACGTGCCCGCGACCGTGGCGCAAACATTGATGGCGTAGAGCAATGCGGCGGCGACCACCAGCGATCCGCCGGCGATCAACGGAATGCCCACACGGAATGTCCAAAACGCCCACACCAGCAGGATGGTGCCTACCGTCAGCAGGGCGTACGAACCCACCGCCATCGCCGTGCTATGCAAGCTACGCTCGCAAATGACGGGGAGCAGCTGGTAAGCCGCGCCGAAAATGACCATGGTACCCCAACCCAGCGCGGCGGTATGCACGGCAGCCAGCAGTGCCGGGCTGAAATAATGGCCGGTCAACTCGTCGGCGGCCAGCAGCAACAGCACGCAAAGCGCCACGAAGAACAAGGCCGCCGTGCCGTAGAAGGGCAATACGGCGATGGCGGGGGGTGTTTTTCCGATACGGGGATCTGCCATCTGTTTAACCTACCGATACTGACGACCTACGACTCACGACCTATTACTTACGACTCACGACTTACGACCATCAACAACTTCACGTCACCCTCGCCCGCTTCGTGGATGTGGATCGCATACGGCTGGCCATCCAATGCTTCCAACAGGTGGAGGGGCACACGCTTGTGCCTGACGTACAGCGCTTCACCGTCGCCCAGTTCCGGAAGGGCCGCCAGGATGGTTTCCATGGGCCGGGGCATCGGCAGCGCTCGCACATCGATGCACCGCACACGCGACGCCGCGTATCGCGCCAGTTGCCGATCGAACGAATCGCCATCGTGCATCACGACGCCGCCTGCCGTCGGTGGGTGGTCGGTGGCCCCGCTTCCGTGGCCCTTCAGGAACCAGGTATGCCAGGCACCGTCGCCCGCCGGCTCGACGAAGCTCAGCGCCCCCTTTCCTTCCAGGAGGCTGATGAGCGGATGGGGGATGAACGAATTGACGATGCACAACGCCTGCCCCGGCCCCAGCGCGCCGAACCGCTGCAGGATGGCCTTCAGCGGATCGTCTCCGGCGTCGATGGTGGGCCGTACATCGAATTCCTCGACCCCGCGGCCGGCCGCCCGGACGAGCCAATCGGGCCGTGGCGCCGGAACGGCGGCGACCGGATCGCCGCCGGCCGCCGTTTCCCTGAACGTGAACCCCAGGGGTCCGAGCACCCGGGCGAAATGGGCGATCGGGCATCCCCCGATCGCCGCTGCCTCGGCGATGGTGACCCGCGAGGCCATCACGCGCCGCAAAAGCGGATTCTTCAACTTGCGCAGCGGCTTGGCCAGCCCGGCGATCGCGTCGATGCTGGCGTCGTTGGCCTTGATCAGCTCCGCTATCCGCGTATGTGGGCCAATGACCATTACCCCTTTGCCAATCGTTCCTTCTCCAGTTTGACCACCTTCGGAAACAGGATGTTGTTCTCGAGGTGGATGTGCTGGAACAGGTCGTTCTCGAACGCCTTGATTTTGTCGAAGAGGTAGGTATAGGAATTGCACGCATTGGCGGGCAGCCTATAATCCTTGGTCAGGGCGCGGAACCTCCGGAGCTCCTCCCCGGCCGACTCGTGTTCGTCTTCCATGTGCCGCACCACCTCCGCGATGTGCTGCGAACGGCCCTCCGCCCCGCTTCCCAACCGCTTCACCACCGGAAACAGGTCCTCTTCCTCATGCGCAAGGTGACTGTACAGCTCGGCCATGAAGGCGTGCATCCCCTCGGCCAGTTCCATGAGTTCATGGTGTTCGAAGCCGTGGCGCATGGCCACCTTGTCGGCGAGTTGCTCGATGATCGGCCCCTGCTCCCGGACATACCGATGGTGTACGTTGTAGATGTAGTCGGCCAGGAAGCCCAGGTCCCACTTGTCGAAATCCAGGGCCACCGCCGCAGCGCCGGACGACGACGAAGCGGCTTCTTCCAACCGTGCCTTGACCTGTTGCTCGTCCAATCCGACCGCTAAAGCCGCTTCCTTCAAGGTCTTCTTCCCCCCGCAGCAAAAGTCGATGCCCAGTTTCCGCATCGCTTCGGCTTTCCGGATGTCCTTCGCCGCGATTTCACCGACGGTTTCGCCGGTTGCGGCCCCGTCGGGTTTGGCGATACGGACGCGCCACCATTGCGGGCCAGCCTCCAGGTATTCCCAGGTAAAATAATTGCCCCGCTCGCCAAGCAATTGATAGTACAACGGCTTGGGATCGTGGTCATTCAGGATCACGAAGTCCTCGCCTTGGTCCAATGCATCGAAATGCTCGAAAATCGTGGGATGCTTCAACCGCGGTTCGATCCGGGTGACATCCAGTAACGCTGTTCTTATCATGACGTTAAAGATTTGTTTGACGTAAAAAACTGTTTGACTTCTCGAAATAATACAAGACTTTTTTATCCTTTATCCAGGTTCCGCCGAGCGTGCGCCTCCCTGTAGCTTATCCATTATAGATCCTTATGCTTGAAAACCCGGGTCGATCGCCAGAGCGGCAAGAGAATCCACGACAGCAACACCACCGCGGTGATGAGCATCCCGCCCGAGGTACCGAAGAAATTGCGGAATACGGCTCCCGTGTAGCCCATCATGGCCGACAGGTCTACCTGCAGCAGGATCAATATCCGGCTGATGTCGATCGGGTTGAGCATGGACACGGCAACCATGCCGTTTTCGATGGGATAGTCCGAAAACTGGAAAAGCAGGAAAAGGACCAGCGCATCGAACAGCAACGCGAAATACACCCACAGCAGCAACGCCAAGCCGATACCCTTGGCCTTGTCGCGGATGTGCACCGCAGCCCACATGGCCACCGATACGAAGACGAGCGACAACACGACACCGCACAGCAACAACACCAGGCCCGAAGGCGTGAACGCGAAGACCAGGATCGGTATGCCCACCCCGATCAGGAAGGCCAATGCCACCGCACCGCCCAACCCGACGAACAGGCTACCCCATATCGTGCGGCGCTGGAGCGGCTGGCTCACCAGCAACTCGATGAATTCGGCGCTGTTATACAGGTACACCGTCGAGAAAACGATGCTCATCAGGGGTACCACGAACAAGATGACATTCAATAGGCTCACCACGCCCTTTTCGGCATGGTCTTCCATGCTGAAGACGCTGGCCGACAAGACCAGCAGCGCCACGGTGTACACCACGATGGTCCGGCTGCGGAGCAAATCTGCGATGACGTATTTGACGATTTTGTTCATACCGTTATCCGTTGGGTTTCTTGGCTAACCATCACCTGGGCAATGGCCTTGCCCAGCCGGTCGGTCCCCGTTTCGGCTTTCAGGGCATCCAACGACTGGTGGAACAGCGGCCGGCCTTCGTGCATGTAAACGACCTCCGTGACGAGATCGTCGAGGTCGCTGAGCACGTGCGAGGTGATGATGATCAATTTGTCGCGCTTCTTTTCCGCGAGGATCTTGTCCTTCAGCAATTCGGTCGCCACCGGGTCGAGCCCGGCCGTGGGCTCGTCGAGGATCAAGACATCGGGTTTGAACATAAACGCCAGGCAGGCGCTTACCTTCTGCCTCGTGCCACCGGACAAGGTGCCCATCCGTTTGCCGAGCATCGCCTCGAGGCCGAAGGCCTCATAAAGATCCCGATCCAAGGCCGCGGGCGCGACGTTCCGGATGTCGCTCATCATGTCGAACACCTGCCCGATGGTCATGTGTTCCGGATACCGGCCGATCTGCGGCATGTAACCGATAGCCCGGCGGTAGTCCCACTGCCCGGCAATGGATGCGCCCTTGACCAGCAGTGTGCCGGATTGCGGCACGACCATGCCCAGGATGGCCTTGATCAGCGTCGTCTTCCCACTGCCGTTCGGCCCGATCAGCGCGACGCATTGCCCGGGTTCGAGCGTGAGCGAAACGCCGTCCAGTACCTGGAGCTTTCCGAAGCGTTTGGATATGTCTTGAAGCGTGATCATCGGGTTACGGGATTCATCAATGGAAAATCGTCTTTCAACGCCTCGGGCGTCAGGCTGGGCAATACCCGTTCGGTACGATCGAGCAGGGTGACCATGAAGCTGCGGAAGAGCAGCATCGCCATGGGGTACTTTTCGACCACCATCGAATACAGGCTGACGGGACGGTAAGGCACATCGCCCACCTTGTCCTTGTCGAGGTCGTATCCTTCGTATTTGTCCCAATAGTTCCTTTCGAACGTATTCATCACCAACGAGCCGTTGGTGGCGATGTCAAAGGTGTTATGCACGAAATTGTTTTGCGTAAGCACATTGTCCATGCAACTCGCCTGGATCTTGAGCGCCCACCCGTTGTTTTCGAAGTCATTCCGCTGGATGCGGATGCGGTTGCTTCCTTCCATCAGGATGCCGGTCGTATTGCGGGTGAACGTATTGTGCTCGATGTGGCTGTCGGTGATGTCCTTGAGCAGCAAACCATAGGCCGCGTCGCCCCAATTTTCGTCGAACACGTTATGTTCCATGCGTACATGCTTCGTGTACATGACCGCCACCCCGGCGCCGTTGCCGGTAAAGGTGTTGCGGTAGTAACCGTTGTCGTGCGAGAACATGAAATGCAGCCCATAACGCCGGTTGCCGGTTGCTTGGTTGCCGCGCACATCGGTATGCGTCACGAATTCGAGGTAAATGCCATCCCGGTGGCCTGACACCGTGTTGCCCGAGATGTCGAGGCTGTCGCATTTCCAGGCGTGTATCCCATTGGCGGTCTGTTGTTCGGTCTTTCCGTACGCCGCAAGCCGGTTATTCCGTACCGTGCACCGTTTTGACGCCTGCAGGTAGATGCCGAAGAAATTATCGTCCAGTACGTTGTCCGCAATGGTGACGCCGTGGGTGTCATAGATCTTTACCGCGGCGATGTCTTTCACCGAGGATTGCCCCGATGCCGTGATGGTAAACCCCTTGATGGTTACGTGGGGCACGAATATCGATATGGGTTCATGTTCCTTCTGCCCATCGATGACCGGACTTCCGTCGCCCACCAGCGTGACACGCTTCCGGATCGCCAGGTTGCCTTCCCGGTAAACCCCCGCCGACACGTGGATGATGTCGCCATCCTCGGCGATTTCGAGCGCCTGCTGGATGGATTTGATCCGGTGTTCGCTGCCCACCTTGATGGTCGCGGCATGGATCCTGCCGACGGCCAGCAGGCAAACGCAAAGGCTAAGCAAATAACAGGGGCACCGACGCATGGCTCACGGCTTTATTTCCACAGGTCTTCCCATCGCAGCGTTTCGCCACCATGCACATCCCGCACCTTTTCCAGGTCGGCTTCATCGGCAAATGCCGCGACATCGCCCCGCATGGGGCTTTTCAACGATTCGCTCTTCAGCAACCAAAGCCCTTCGGCTGGCAGCAGCCTGTTCCCGTTCGAATAGTCGGGCAGGTAGTAGCCAGCCACGTCTTCGCGGGTCACGGTGCCGGCCTTGACAAACGCCACCAGGCATTGCACGTCATCGAAATGGTATGCACGGCCCTTGGTGGTGACCAACTGGCAACCGAAGCGCGCGTCGCTGACCGTCATCTTGCAATGGGCGCATTGATCCTTTCCGTAATGGATGGGTTTCGGGCCGCACCCACCGCACGCCTGCGCGCCGAGCGACAGGAGCGATGCCAAAACGATTGCGATCCAATGATTCGTATTTCTCATGATTTTTTCAACTTATTGGCCATACGCCATTCCACATATACGCAATACGCCAGTACGGCGCCACAGCCGATGAATATCCACCCGCCGATGGCCGGGATCGAATAGGCGCCGAAATTAAGCAGCTGCTTGAACCCGATCAGCGGGGGTTGGTAGGACATCCCCGGCACCTTGATCGGTGCCGAGGGATCCAGGTCGTGGCCGTAATCGTACAGCCATCGCCAGAAATCGGCCATGGCCACGACGCCAAAGAGCACGAACGCACCGAACAGCACATACAACCAGCCCCGTCTCCGCACCGCCCCCACCAGGATGAACGCCAGCCCGTATAGCCCAACAAGGTAGGGCAAGACGGTGAATTCGACGAAATCATCCGCATGGAGGGTTTTCATCCCGATGTAATGGTTCAGCCCGTTGATGATTTCCACCTGCCCATCGAGCTTGTAGCTGTAGATGAGCAGTTCGAGGCCTTCGGGATACTGGGCCGCATCGAGCTCGATGCGCCAGATGGGCAGCAGGATGACCGCAAGCAGCGCCATCCCCCCAACGATGAGCAGGGCGCCGTGCAGGGGCTTTATGGTATATGGGCTTTTCACGACCACTAATTTTGCTGTTTTTCGCCCGTGTAGGAAGTCAGCGCCACATTGCTCGCTTTAGGCGATACCCGTACATAGCCCGACATCTCCTGGTGCAACGCCGAACAGAAATCGGTGCAATAGAACGGGAAGATCCCCACGCGATCCGGCACCCATTTGATGGTCTGGGTCTCGCCAGGCATGATCAGCAGTTCGGAGTTGTTTGCGCCCTTGATGGCAAACCCGTGGGGCATGTCCCAATCCTGTTCCAGATTGGTTACGTGGAAATGCACCTCGTCGCCCAGCTTGATCCCTTCGATCACGTCGGGTGTCAGGTGCGAGCGGATGGTGGTCATGAACACGCGCACGATATTCCCGTGGCGCTCCACGCGTGCTTCCGCTTCGCCGTTGGCCTTGAACGGATGGTGGTTGGCATTGATGTCGTAGATCTTCACCGACTTGTCCATGAGCATATCGGCGGGCAATGCCTGCGCATAGTGCGGTTCGCCGATGGTGGGGAAATCGAGCAGCAGTTCCATCTTGTCGCCACTGATGTCGAACAGTTGCGCCGCGTGGCAAAGTTCCGGCCCGGTGGGCAGGAAACGGTCCTTGGTGATCTTGTTGTAGGCCACCAGGTACTTGCCATAGGGCTTTTTGGCGTTGCCACCGGCCACCATCAAGTGGCCGACCGAGTAATACGTGGGTTGACGGTCGAGAACCTCCAGTTTTTCGAGGTTCCACTTCACGATCTCGGAGGAAACGAAGAAGGAGGTATAGGCGTTTCCTTTGTCATCGAACTCGGTATGCAGCGGCCCCAGGCCGGGCTTCTCCACCTCGCCGTACAAAGCCGATTCGTACTTGACAACCGGAATCCCGTCATACAATTCGCTTTCGAAATCCTTGTCGGCAATGGCCTGCTGCAATTTGGCGAAGCTGAACACCGGTATCAAGGCGGCCAGCTTCCCGCTGCTCACGATGTACTCGCCCGTGGGGCTGACATCGGTGCCATGCGGCGATTTGGGACACGGGATCAGGTAGGCCAGGTCCTGGAAATCGGCCACATCGAGTACGGTCACTTCGGTCTTGATCTCGGAAGTGGCCGAGTGTTTATGCTCATCATACTTATTGTGTGCATAGCGGACGGCCTGCTTCTTGCCCCGGCCGGCCTTGAAATACTCCTCGGCCTTTTTCCAATTGATGGCCAATACGAAGTCCTTGTCGTTCTTCGAAGCCGAGACTTCCAGCAGCGTATGCGCCTGTTCGGAGTTGTAACAGCTCATGAAGAGCCAGCCGTTCGATACGCCCTTGCCCGCACTCGACAGATCGAAGTTCAACCCCGGTGTCTTCAGTTGGAATTGGATGTTGAATTCGCCCGATGCCTTGTCGACGCTCACGAAGCTGATGTGCCCCTTGAAGTTTTCCTTGTAGGAGCTGATCGGCACGTCGCTTTCGGGTCCATCGGGCGGAACGCTGAAGCGGGTGGCTGCGATGACGTATTCGGAATTTTCCGTCGTGAACGGCGAACAGTGGTTACCCCCGGTGTTGGGGATCTCGATGATCTCTGCCGTGCGATGGGTGGCCAGGTCGATCCGGGCCAGGCGCGGCGTGTTGTTGGAGTTGGCAAACATCCATTTGCCGTCGGGCATCCCGTCCGTGAACGACGCTTCGATGTGATGGAGGTCATCCCAAGGCACGAAGCCGTGTGAGGTCATCAACATGGGCTTCGTCTCTTCGCTGAATCCCCACGCTTTCTCCGGATCGACGGAAAACACCGGGATCACGCGGAACAGGCGCCCGCTGGGCAACCCATACACGCTCATCTGCCCACTGAACCCGCCCGACACGAAGTTGTAGAACTCGTCGTATTTCCCCGGGGGGACGTAGGCCCTTTCCGCCGCGTTACCCGACACCGCACTGCCTGCCCCTTTCGGCTTGCAGGCATTGAACGACAAGGACACCGCTGCTACAGCGAGCACCCCTAGAAGATATTGTTTTGGCTTCATTGTACGATATATTAATGTGAATAAGTATCACGAACTAGTTGACGCCGTCGTTTTGGCGCATGAACTCCAGGATCTTGCGGGCGTCGTCGTCCGAAAGGTTCTGGTTGGGCATGCGCACGAGGCAGATTTCAAGCTGGGCCTGCAATTCCGGATCCTTGTTGATCATCGGATCGGGGTTGGTGATGAAATTCATGATCCATTCCGGCCGGTGCTTTTCGCTTACCCCTTTCCAGCCTGGGCCGACCAACCGTTCATCGGTGTATTTGTGGCAGCTGGCGCATTTCAGGTCGGCGACCACTTTGCCCTCCTTCGCCATCGCGGCATCGAGCTTGTCGCCCACCTCGATGTCGTCGAATTTGCCTTCACCCCGTTTCGGATCGTAATCGGTGGCCTTGTTTTCAGTGGCCTGTGCCGATTTGCTTTCCGAGTTTTGATTGTTTCCCGAGGAACAGGCATATACCAATATGCCCAGCACCAAAACGATGACCAATTGTTTCATTTTCAGTTGTTTTTGAGTAAGATAGTTATGTAGCGATTCCGTTCCATTTTGACTAAGCGCCTTTTCCTTTTCGATGCCAAGGCAAAGGTACCTGCATGTGCGGACGCATTTTATGCGTGGAATCATAAAATAAATCCCGCGTTGCGGCGTTTAGGTTATTGGATACTTTTGAAAAGCATAACAAACTACTGAACAACCACTTATGAGCAGCAACCTCCCGTTGGTGATTTTCATCACCTGGACAAGTGACATCCGTCAACCCCGTGATTTCGTCATAGGCGTATATTTGTAATGGCATTCATCGTAAAAACCATAAATGCATTTTCAGATGATTCCTCAACATCTTCTTTTGCAAAAGGGAGCCGCCCACCGAAACGCTTCACCGGGCGATGTCATCTTCAATGAAGGTGCTCCCGCGGCTTATTATTACCAACTGGTATCCGGGCGCGTTCGCTGGTGCAACATCACCGACGATGGCAAGGAAATCCTGCACAAAGTGGTCGAGGCAGGCGAAAGCTTCGGTGAACTGCCGCTATTCGATGGCGAACCTTATGCGGCCAGCGCAATTGCCGATTCACCGTGCACGATGCTCAGGCTTTGCGTATCTTCCTTCCATCAATTGCTGAGGGAAAATCCCGAAATCCATTTTGCGTTCACGAAATCCTTGGTACAGCACCTACGGTTCAAGTTTTTCCTGACGGACCTATTGGCCGAAAACAGTCCGGAAGCCGTGATCACCAAATTGATCGGATACTTCAATAGGCAAGGGAAATTCGTCTGCCAAGACTGCAACAGGCTCATGCTAACCCGGCAGCAGCTTGCCAACATGACCGGGCTGCGCGTGGAAACGATCATCCGCGCCATCAAGCAAATGGAGAAAGACGATCGGCTAAGCATCGTAAAGGGCAAGGTTTTCATCCCCGCGGACGGAATATGACCACGGTCATAAAAAGTTGATTGGATTAACTGAACCTTTGGCCAAGAGATGGAGTTCCTCAGAAAGATAACCATTCGCCAGTGGATCCTGCTTGGCATCGCCAACCTCCTGTTGGTGGCGCTATGGGGCGTGACGATGCGCCTGAAGGTGTTGTTGCCCTTACCGTTCCTCAACCAGAAATTCCTGCTGCATGCCCATTCTCACTTCGCCTTTTCGGGTTGGGTCTCGCACATGCTGATGGTCCTCATCGCCGCGGCGATCTGCAGGCGGGCAAACACCGGGAACATACCCTATAGGTATCAGCTGGTCGTGGCGGGCAACCTGATCGCATCGTACGGGATGCTCATCGGTTTCTCTTGGCAAGGCTACGGGGCCTATTCCATCGCGGCCTCTTCACTGACCGTACTCGTGTCGTACGTTTTCGCCGCGCTATGTTGGCGCGACCTGGGCCTGCTGCCCATTGACCGAACCACCCGGGGTTGGATCCGGGCCGCGCTGGCTTTCCTGGTCGGCTCGTCGATCGGTACCTTTTTCCTGGCCTACCTGATGGCCACTGGGAATACCGACGCCCGACTCCAGCTTGCGGCCGTGTATTTCTTCCTCCATTTCCAATACAACGGGTGGTTCTTCTTCGCGTGCATGGGGTTGGTCCACCATTGGCTACGGCGCAATGGCATACGGCTTCGGCATGCGCATACCCTATTCCGCCTTTTCGCCTGGGTTTGCGTACCCACCTATATCCTTTCCGTGCTTTGGTGGGATATGCCAGGCTGGCTCTACTGGCTGGTGGCTGCGGCGGTGATCGTGCAGGGCGTAGCATGGGTAGCCTGGCTGCGGGTATTGACACCGAAATGGCTTCGCCGCGGATACCGGTTGCCGGCCATGGCGAAAGTGTTGCTCGTGGGGGTCACCGTGGCCACGACCGTCAAATTCGTGCTGCAAGGGTTGTCGGTCATCCCCTCATTGAGTCAATTGGCCTATAGCTTCAGGCCCATCGTCATCGGTTACCTGCACCTCGTACTCCTGGTCATCATCACGCTGTTCATCATCGCCTATGCCTTCGGCAAGGGATTGCTATCGATCGACAGGATGGCCGTACGTGCCACGGGCATCGTCGTGGTGGGCATCGTCCTTAACGAACTGCTTTTGATGGCACAGGGCGTGTCGGGGTTGACACGCCATTACATCGCGCACGTCCCCATCGGGCTCGCCGTGGCTTCCGTTGCCATCGCCATCGGCCTGATGGGGCTCTTGTGGAGCCAGCTGATTTCGACATCCCGCGTCGCTCCTTGAGTTTCCACCGGGCTTGCTTCTTCCGAATAATGTTGCCTTTTATTGCAGATATCAGGCAACTTTTCCTAAGTTTGCCGCGTAATCAAAACGACGATTCCATGTCATACCGCATAGAACACGATACCATGGGCGAGGTGCAGGTACCTGCCGACAAGTACTGGGGAGCACAAACCGAGCGCTCGCGCAACAATTTCAAGATCGGTCCCTCGGCGTCCATGCCCACGGAAATCATCGAAGCATTTGCTTACCTGAAAAAGGCCGCTGCGTACACCAATGCCGACGCCGGTATCCTACCCGTCGAAAAGCGGGATTTGATCGGTCAGGCCTGCGACGAAATCCTTGCAGGGCAATGGAATGACCAGTTCCCGTTGGTGATCTGGCAAACGGGGTCGGGCACCCAATCCAACATGAATGTCAATGAGGTCGTATCCAACCGGGCCCATGTCATCCAGGGAAATGCCCTCGGCGAAGGCAAGCCGTTCATCCATCCCAATGACGACGTAAACAAATCGCAGTCGTCGAACGACACGTACCCCACCGCCATGCACATCGCCGCCTATAAGAAAGTCGTGGAAACGACCATACCCGGCGTAAAAAAATTGCGCGATACGCTAAAAGCCAAATCCGATGCCTTTGGCAATGTGGTCAAAATCGGCCGTACGCACCTCATGGACGCTACCCCACTCACGTTGGGCCAAGAGTTTTCCGGCTACGTCGCGCAGCTCGACTATGGGCTGAAGGCCCTGAACAACACCTTGGATCACCTATCCGAATTGGCCTTGGGCGGCACGGCCGTGGGTACGGGCATCAACACGCCGAGGGGCTATGCCGAAAATGTCGCCAAGCACATCGCGGACTTCACGGGCCTGCCGTTCCGCACGGCTCCGAACAAGTTCGAAGCGCTCGCCGCGCACGATGCCATCGTGGAAAGCCATGGCGCGCTGAAGCAACTGGCTGTTTCGCTGCACAAGATCGCCAATGACATCCGGATGCTGGCTTCCGGCCCCCGGTCCGGTATCGGCGAAATCCTGATCCCGGAAAACGAACCCGGCTCGTCCATCATGCCCGGCAAGGTCAATCCGACGCAGTGCGAGGCCCTGACCATGGTAGCCGCGCAGGTGATCGGCAACGACGTGACCATCTCCTTCGCGGGCGCCAACGGCCACTACGAGCTCAATGTATTCAAGCCGGTGATGGCGGCCAACTTCCTGCAATCGGCGCAACTCATCGGCGATGCCTGTGTGTCGTTCAACGACCATTGCGCCATCGGCATCGAACCCAACCTGGAGGGCATC
The DNA here is from genome assembly GCA_037190485.1 of Parapedobacter sp. Lineage (GTDB taxonomy): Bacteria > Bacteroidota > Bacteroidia > Sphingobacteriales > Sphingobacteriaceae > Parapedobacter. Next base: position 50,728 of record JBBCJB010000009.1, on the reverse strand, counting down.
AAAAAACACGTCGAAAATTCGCTGATGCTGGTTACGGCCTTGAATCCGCATATCGGCTACGAAAACGCCGCTAAGATTGCGAAAAAAGCCCATAAGGAAAACAAATCGTTGCGTGAGGCCGCATTGGAGTTGGACTTGCTCACCAACGACCAATTCGATGAATGGGTGCGTCCGGAAGACATGATCGGCGGATTGAAATGAAATCCTACCGGCGCTGCGCGGCCGCCGTGGTGCTGATGGCTGGCATCGGTGGTTGCCAGGTCAACCCGGACATCCAACATCGGGGCGCGGAGTACCTGCAAGGCGTATGGGTACAAGACAGCGTTCCGATGCAAGGCACGTTGCTTCAATACACGCTGCCGGAATTGACGTTCACCTGCGATTCCGTCTATGCGACGTTGCGAACGGTATCAAAGGCCAAGAATATCGCTGATTCATGTTACCGAAACGGGCGATGGACGGAATACGCCAAAGGGGTTTACGTGGTTCGGGATGACAGCCTGTTGGTGGATGGCCAATACACGAGGGCCAACGGACGCCAGAAAATCTCGGGCTGTTATCGGAGCGGCCAATACCTCCCCCGCTTCAAGATCGTGCGCTATTCGACCGATTCGTTGGTGCTGGAAAGCCGGCACGACCAACGGCCGTTGCTATTACGCAAAACGGCCGACATCACCTGCATACCGAAAAAACGCTGGGAATGAGATTGGCGGGTGCCTAAAAAAAGGCATCCACCAGCCGGTGAACACCTTTCCTTGATTTATTATCAACTAAACTATTCCCGATCAGAAAGGCAAATCATCGTCCTTGCCGTCGTCAGCCGAAATATCAACCGTAGGCGGCGCGTTGAAGGCCTGCGATCCCGACGCGGCCTGCGCACCGGCGGCCACCGGCTCCGTGGTTACCTTGGCCACGCGCCAAGCCACCAACGAGTTGAAGTAGGTGGTCACGCCGTCTTTATTCGTCCATGGCCGTCCACGCAGGTTGAATGACACCTCCACCTCGTCGCCGACACCCAGGTTGTCGAAGAGCGCCGTTCGGTCTTGCGTAGCCTCAAAACGGATATATTCAACAAACTGTGGGTTTTCTGCGTATTGCACAATCAAATCCCGCTTCTTGAATGAATCGGTAACCTGTTGCGTATCACCGATTTCATGCACTTTTCCTCGTATTTCCATTCGTTACTCGTAATTATTGTCTCCGTTACGCTTCACCAAAAACCAGCTGAACCGGTATTCCAACCCGTCTATCAAACGACACCTGGCTGCTGCTGATGAAACGGTAAAATTAGGCATTTTTACTTACTATTAATAGGTACCTTTGCCAAAATCATATGGAAGTTTTCAACACCCCCAATAAGATCATCATTACCTGCAACAGACGGCTGTCGCCCTACCTGCAGGACGAAGTACGACGGTTAGGCTTCGAAATCAAACGCGGGTTCGCGACGGGCGTCGAGTTATGGGCAACGCTAAACGACAGCATCCGGCTCAACCTCAACCTGCACTGCGCGAGCCAAATACTGTACTCCGTGAAGGCATTCGCCGCCAACGACCCGCAGACGCTTTACGATGCACTATCGGCCATACCGTGGGAGGAGCTCATCGCATTCGACGGGTATGTTTCCGTTACCTCGAATGTCAACAACCCCACCATTTCCACGCCGTTGTTCGCCAACCTCAAGGTCAAGGACGCCATTGCCGACCGCATCAAAGGCAAGAAGGGGTTGCGTCCGGACAGCGGCCCCGACCTGCACAAGGCGGTGGTGCACCTCTACTGGCAGGACAACCAGGCGGAGGTCTTTATCGACACGTCTGGAGAGACCTTGGCCAAACACGGCTACCGAAAGCATCCCGGCAAAGCGCCCATGCTCGAGGCCTTGGCAGCCGGTGTGGTCTACGCCACGGGCTGGGATGGCCGATCGGCGTTTGTGAACCCCATGTGCGGATCGGGCACCTTGGCCATCGAAGCCGCATTGATCGCGACCAACCGCAAGCCCGGCCTTTTCCGGATGAACTATGGATTCATGCACATCCTTGGCTACGACGAACAGGTCTTCTTCGCCGAACGGCGACGGCTCAAGGAACAGGTCGACAAAAAGGCGCCTGCCCGCATCATCGCCTCGGACCTATCCAAAGCGGCCGTCGACATCGCGGTGATGAATGCCAAAACCGCAGGGGTAGACCAGCTCATCGAATTCCAGGTCTGTGATTTCGCGGAGACGCCCCTGCCGGATGGCGAAGGCGTGGTGGTCTTGAACCCCGAATACGGCGAGCGCATGGGCGAGCACACGAAACTCGAAGCCACCTACGGCCGCATCGGCGATTTCTTCAAACAGGCGTGCCAGGGCAAACGCGGCTACGTGTTCACGGGCAACCCCGACCTCGCCAAGAAAATCGGCCTTCGGGCTTCCCGAAAGATCGAATTCTATAACGGCAAGCTCGATTGCAGGCTATTGGAATACGAAATCTATGACGGAAGCCGCAGGATCCGGCAAGCTACCGACGAATGATGCCAACAGCCATCGAGAAGACCGTTGACTTCGTCCGGCAGCGCCTGGCGAACGCCGAGGCCGGCCACGACTGGTGGCATATCCTTCGGGTGTGGAACAACGTGAAACTGTTGCTGCATACCGAACACGCGGATGCATTGACCTGCGAATTGGCCGCGTTGTTGCATGACATCGCCGACAGCAAGTTCCATGACGGCGATGAATCGCTGGGGCCTCGTATCGCCGGTGAATTCCTGGGGGGAATCGACGTGCAGGCATCCGTCATCGAGCACGTGCAAGCGATCATCGCGCACCTGTCGTTCAGGTCCGGCTTGGGCCAGGGAATCCCGTTCCATTCGCGCGAACTGGAAATCGTGCAGGATGCCGATCGGCTGGATGCCATGGGCGCCATCGGCATCGCCCGCGCGTTCCACTACGGCGGGTTCAAAAACCGTGAATTGTACAATCCCGGCATCCCGGCCAATCCCGGGCAGGATAAGGAAGCCTACAAGAACAGCACGGCCCCCACCGTCAACCATTTCCATGAAAAGCTATTGCTGTTGAAAGACCGCATGAACACGGACGCAGCGAAACGAATCGCCGCCGAACGGCACGACTTCATGGAGCGCTACCTGGAGCAGTTCCATCGGGAGTGGAACGGCTCCGACGGCCGATAGCGGCTATACATACCCTCCCATCACCATCATCGCGGCCTCCCGGGCTACGCGCTGGTTGTATTCATCGGTCATGCTCTTGTGATTGATCAAATCCACGATCGTGCCGATGAAACAGAAGCCCATCGTCAGGAAGTAGATGATCCCCATCGCCACCTGGTTGAGGATGAACCGCTGGATACCGGCAAACCCGAGGAATCCCAATAACGTAAACAGCAGGATATCCTGCGTATTTTTGCGTTTGCCGCTATAGATGAACACGAAATGCTTGGCTTGTTCTTCCGTGAACGTCTTCGTCGCGTGATCCAGGTACATCAGCTCCTCGGGAGAGATGCCCCGGATGGTCATTAATATATTACGGTTGCTCATGGTGTTTATATGTTGTCCAATGATGATATGTTTGTTTTGACAAGCCCGCTATCCGATACAAGATGACAAAAAAGGCCGGTATCCCGAGCCAATGCCGTTGGAATGAAGCAACGATGTCGCCATGCATGAACAAGGCGATCGAACGCCCCAATCCACAACCCGGGCACCAACTTATCCCCGCATTTTCCAAGGGGCAAAGCGTGAAATGGTGCGCCTCCGGATCGGAGGAGTAAAGCAAAACCAGCGCCGACACCCAGCAAACCCACTCCAATGGCAGCTTTTGAACCCATCCCGTGCGGTACATCTCTTTCTGTTGGATGTTCAATTGGCGATAAAGTTACAACAACTTTTGCAAAAATGATTATCTTTAACCCATCTTGCAAAACTCACGTATGCAAACCATGAACAAAGTCATACTCACCATCGTTTTCGTTATTTTGGGCGTAACCACGTTGTTGGCCCAGCCATTCATCGTCGCTACCTATAACATCCGCTATGATGCATCGGGCGATGTGGGCAACCTGTGGAAAGACAGGCATCCCCACCTCACCCAACTCATCCGGTTTCACGGGTTTGACATCTTCGGTACGCAGGAGGGGCTCAAACACCAGCTGGAGGATGTCAGGAATGGATTGCCTGGCTTTGCCTACATCGGCGTGGGGCGCGACGACGGCAAGGAAGCGGGGGAGCATTCGGCCATATTCTACCGAACGGATCGGTTTGAGGTCGTCAAACAAGGCAACTTCTGGCTTGCGGAACATACCGATGCACCGAATAAAGGGTGGGACGCCGCCCTTCCGCGCATATGCACCTGGGGCCTATTCAAAGACAAACATTCCGGGTTCGAGTTCTTCCTGTTCAATGCGCACTTCGACCATGTCGGTGTCGTCGCCCGGAAAGAAAGCGCCAAGCTGATCATCCAAAAAGCCCATGAACTAGGCAACGGCGTACCCATGATCATCACGGGCGATTTCAACGTCGACCAGCGCAACGAGAGTTACCGTGTGCTCAACGAAGGCGGAGAAGTCACCGATGCCTACGAGCTCTCGCCGTTGAAGTATGCCCCTACCGGCACATTCACCGGCTTCAATATCGCGAGGACCGGCGATAGCCGAATCGACCATATTTTCCTTTCGAAACCCTTCAATGTGATCCGGTACGGTATCCTCACGGACAGCTATCAGGGAAAGGTCCCGTCCGATCATTTTCCGGTCATGGCCGAAATCCAGTATTGAAAGGTTAAACTTATCTTCATTTTTTACGTCCAATCCGTTACCTTTGGGCGATACCCATGCATAACTATAAATAAATGTCGTTTCATGAAGAGTTTTAAAATCCTCGCTTTTGCTTCGTGCCTCTTTGGATTTACGCAATGCGACTCGCTGAGCCAAGTGGTGGGTGGAAGCGAAGGCACCACGGGTTCCAGTGGCTCATCGGCGGCGTCTGGCACGTCGATCAGTTCCAGCGAAGCCGCTTCTGGCATCAAACAGGCACTGAGCCAAGGACTGGACCGCAGCATCAAAACGCTGGCCGTGCAGGACGGCTTCCTGGGCAATGCCGCGGTGAAGATCCTGATGCCCCCCGAAGCACAGAAAGTGGAAAGCGCACTGCGCGGAATCGGGTTGGGATCGCTGTGCGACAACCTCATCCAAAGCCTGAACCGTGCCGCCGAAAGCGCCGTGAACGAAGCGGCGCCGGTATTCGTGTCGGCACTTTCGCAACTGACCATCCGCGACGCCACCAACATCCTGCTGAGTGGCCAACAGGATGCCGCCACCGCGTTCTTTAAACGGACAACCACCGACGAATTGGCAAAACGCTTCAGCCCGATCGTAGAAGGTGCACTGGGCAAACACCAGGTAGCCCAATACTGGAGTGCCGTGGTATCGCGCTACAACCAGATTCCGTTGATCAACGAGAAAATCGAGACCGACCTCAACAAGTACGTGACGCAGAAAGCCATCGATGGCCTCTTCCACCAAGTTGCGCAAGAAGAGCTGAAAATCCGGGATAACCTGGGCGGTACGCGAACCACGCCATTGCTACAGAAAGTATTCGGATATGCAGACCAACAAAAAAAATGATGCAAACACAACAGACCGATGATATGAAGACTTTTTTGATTCCCGTTGATTTTTCAGATGTATCGTATACGGCCGCCCAATATGCGTTGGATTTGGCCGATTTCCTGCAGGCAACCAAAATCATCTTTTACCATTCCTATGCCCACCGGCCCGCCGATGGGTATGATGAGCATACCGAATATGCGCAGGCCACGGTCAGGCACCTGGAAAAAATGGTGGCGAAATTGCAGGTCCCCAAAACGATCGATCAGGCGAACTTCATCTACCGCGCCGATGACAAGTCGGTAAAATCCGGGGTATCGGCCATCGTACAGGAACATACCGTTTCGTTGATCGTGATGGGCATCGCTGGTTTATCGGATATCGAAAACACGCTCATCGGCCGCAATACGATGGCCGTGGCCGAGTCGGGTTCCGCCCCCTTGCTGATCGTGCCCCGCAACCACGTCTTCAAACCCGTGCAAAAAATCGTATACGCCACCGACCTGAAACAGGTGGAATACATCACGCCGACGGAAAGCATCATCCGCCTGGCCACCCAACTCCATGCAGAGACCCATGTGGTCCATGTGGATCACTCCACCCAAGGGCAGAGTCCAGAAAAAATGCTCGGCAAACAGGAAATCCTGAACATCCTTGCGCCCGTCCAACCCGTTTTCGCTGTCATCAGTGAACACAAGGACCGGGCCGACGGTATCTTCGACTACGTGAAAAAACACAACGTGGACCTCATCCTGATGGCCTCCCGGAACTACGGGTTCTTCGAGCGCCTTTTCCATGGCAGCTTGAGCAAGAAACTCCTCAACATCGCCGACGTACCGGTGGTGTTGCTGAAGAACAAACCGGTGGCTTGATTGGGGATGACCGGTTCTCCCATCAACGGCATCACCGCATCAAGCGCTGCGGAGCGCTTCTTGCGTTACGTCCAGGTCGACACGCAATCCGATCCGGCCTCGCCCACATGCCCTTCTACGGAAAAGCAGAAAAACCTGGGCCGAATCCTGGTCGATGAGCTGCAAGCCATTGGCGTTACCGACGCCCACCTTGATGCGCATGGCTATGTCTATGCCACCATCCCCGCCAATACGGATAGGGAGGTTCGCACCGTCGGCTTCTGTTCGCACATGGATACCTCGCCCGACTGTTCGGGCACGAACGTAAAGCCCATCGTGCACCGCAACTACCCAGGCGGCGATATCACGCTGCCCGATGACCCCAACGTGGTCATCAGGTATGCTGAACACCCCGATCTTCGGCACCAGGTCGGCAACGACATCATCACGGCCAGCGGCACCACCTTGCTTGGGGCGGATGATAAAGCGGGCGTCGCCGAAATCATGGCCGCCGCCGAAATCCTGATGGCGCACCCCGAAATCAAGCACGGCGCGATCAAGATCCTGTTCACGCCGGACGAGGAGATCGGACGCGGCGTCGACAAGGCCGACCTGGCCAAACTGGGTGCCGACTATGCCTATACCGTCGATGGTGAAACCGCGGGCTCCATCGAGGACGAAACCTTTTCGGCCGATGGGGTGCGCGTGGTCATCCAAGGCATCAGCGTGCATCCGGGCTTCGCCAAGGGCAAACTCCAAAGCGCCATCAAGATTGCGTCGGCGATCATCGCCAGCCTCCCCACCGAACGCCTGTCGCCCGAAAGCACGGGCGGGCGCGACGGTTTCGTGCACCCGGTCTCGGTGAGCGGCAGCGTGGAAGAGGCCACCATCGATTTCATCATCCGTGATTTCGAAGACGGCAACCTTCGGGCGCACGAATCCGAGCTGGAAGCCATCGTCAAGGCGGTGGTAGCGCGTTACCCGGGATGCTCGTATCGTTTCGACGTCAAGGAACAATACCGAAACATGAAGCACGTGCTGGATCATCACCCCGACGTGATGGAGATCGGACTGGAAGCCATCCGGCGGGCGGGCATGCACCCGATCAGGCGCAGCATACGCGGCGGTACGGACGGCGCTCGCCTATCGTTCATGGGATTGCCCTGCCCGAACATCTTCGCCGGTGGCCACGCCTTCCACGGAAAGCAAGAGTGGGTATCCATACAGGACATGGACCGTGCCGTACGAACGATCGTGCATATCGCGGCGTTGGCGGCCAGTCGTTAGCCCTACAAACATGTCATCGAACGATTTCAAGACCATTGTCCGCATCATCAACCACCGTCGCTCGGTCTTTCCGCCCAGTTACGTGCAGGAAGAGATCCCGAAAGCACTCCTGGTCGAACTCCTGGATTGCGCCAATGCGGCCCCGACGCACAAGCGCACGCAACCCTGGCGATTCGTCGTGTTCCGTGGAAATGGCCTCCACGCATTGGCCGAACGGCTTGCGGCGCTTTACCGCGAACATACCCCTGCCCAACAGTTCCTGCAAAAGAAGTACGAGAACACGCGTGAAAAGGTGCTACAATCCGGCGCGGTGATTGCCATCGTGGCGACCTACAGTGGCGCATTGCCACAATGGGAGGAGTTGGCTGCGACGGCGTGTGCGGTCGAAAATCTCTGGCTTGCCGCGAGTGCCGCCGGTATCGGCGCCTATTGGAGCAGCCCCGGTGCGATCAAGCACGTGGCCGACTTACTGGAACTCAACGCTAACGAGGAATGCTTGGGATTCTTTTACATGGGTTACCACGAAGAACCTGCGCGGACGCCCAACCGTACGCCCGTTGGCGAGAAAATCAGTTGGGTGGAGTAACCCGCGCGGCGCCTACTCGAACGTGATATCCAATGCACCCTTTCGCCCCGTCCACCGGGGGCCTTCTTCCAACAAGCGCGTGGCCTCGAGCAGCAACCCACCGTTGGCACCGGGGTTGCCCTGGATGGTGGTCGGCCTACCAGCCGCATCGATTTCAAAAGTCAGCCGCACGTTTCCCGACGCGCCTTCGACCTGCGTGTTTTCCACTAGATAGGCCTTAAATTTCTCCCAGCCCTCCATGGGCACGGCATCCGCCCCACTCCCGCTTACCGCCACGGCCCGTATGCCCAACTTGGTATCCGAAACAGGCAACTCGACCTCAACCTCCTTCTCCGCGGCGCTGGGCCGCAGCGGCTGACTGCGTATCCACAGCAACACCAAGACCAATACCATCAACACACAGGCGGTGGCCGCCACGGCCAACCGCTGCCAACCGAAAAAGAAGGCATTGCGTTCACGCGCCTGGCCCGCGATGCGATTGGCCAGCCGCTGTTGCAACAGGCTTAATCGACGATGGCTTACTTCCTGCCGCGTTCGATAGCCATCGATGGCATCCTGTAACAACGGGTCGTCGAGCGCTTCGCGTTCCAGTCGATGCATCTCCTCGCCGCTCAACTCACCGTTCAAGTATTGTTGTATGCGGATAATATGGTAATTGTCATTCATCCTGTTCCCTTTCCATGCAAATCCTCAAATTGCGCTTTCCGTTCTGGATATGGCTTTTCACCTTATTCAGCTCATATCCGGTCAGCTCGGCCACTTCCCGGTAGCACTTCTGCTCCAGGTAAAATAACCGGATGCATCGCTGCTGTTCGGCATTGAGCCCCTCCAAACAGCGCTCCATCAGCGCCAATCGCTCTTCCGGGACCCGCTCGGCACCATCCTGTTGATGCAGGAACGCATCACTTTCCACAAGGTGTTCGTCGATATCGACCGTATGGATGCGATTGGCCATGCGCAGGTCCATCAAGCAATGGTTCCGGGCCAACGTATAGAGCCAACCCTTGAAATGGCTTACCTCGTGGACACGCAGCTTCGCGACCAGCGACTCGAAAATCTGCATCACGGCATCCTCGCTTTTCACGTCATTTCTGTAATACTTGAGGCAAAGTCCATAGACCAGCGGCATGTACGGTTCATACAATCTGCCCAACAGTTGCAAATCGCCTGTTTTCCGGTATTCTTCCAAAAGTCGCTGTTCGTCGACCACCCGCTTTTCGCTTGTTGTTTCATCAAACTTAGCCAAAGTTGCTTTTTTATGCAATTAAAATCGCATAAAAAAGCAACTTGATCGCGCGCTCCGCCGCCGCTGAACGATCGATCCCGCAGCGGAAAAGCACGAAACTCCGTGTAATGATTGGATGCAAGCCGAGCCCGATTTCCATAACGGGCGCATCCTGGGAACCGCAATTATGTGACTGTGGTCACATATCCAGCTTACTGCACGCCCATAAACCGTCCAAAACCCGGTTAGGAGCGGTCTTGGCGCCCTTGTGTACACCGGCGAAAACCTAACGAAGATTACTTTTTCGGCTGTTTGGCGCTACGCGGACATCGTGTGGATCGCGCTAGTTTTGTGGTGTAATCAAAAGGGTTACAATAGCACAAAAGGCAAAGACTAAAATGACTACGAACATGAAAACAACACGCAAACTGGCAACCATCGGCGCGATCGCATTCGCCATCGCCGCACTGCCGCTCCACGGGATACATGCACAAACGGCCTACCAAAGCGGCAACGCACAAGCCACCGTCAAGGGGACCTCGACGCTGCACGATTGGGACATGACCTCATCCAAGGGCCAGACCAAGGCGACCTTTACGCTAGACGGAAACCAAGTCAAAGGGATAAGCGCGCTAGCGTTCTCGGTACCGGCCGAGTCGCTCAAGAGCGACAAAAGCGGCTTGGACAAAAATGCCTACAAGGCGCTGGATACCGATAAGCACAAAAACATCACGTTTACGATGACATCCGGCACGGTCAATTCAACGGGCAACAACACGTTTCAGGTAAAGGCCACGGGCAACCTGACCATCGCCGGTACGACAAAGCCGACGACCATCACGGCGAACGGGCAATTCAACCCCGCGGACAAAAGCATTGCCGTAAAAGGAAGCACCACGTTCAAGATGACGGGATACAACGTGAAACCGCCCACGGTCATGATGGGCACCATCAAGACCGGCGACGAGATCACCATCGACTACAACACGAAATTAACGGTTCAATAATATCACATTTTTACACCCTGCTTATACGATCATCATGAAAACTACATTGACAACCCTCGCGACCATCGCAGCATGCTTGGCCACGACCATGACGGGCACCGCCTTCGCGCAAACGGGCGAGGACGATAAAGACCCCATCATCACCTACGGAAAACCCGATTTCTTCAGGAATTACGACAAGAAAGGACTCAACGTATTCGAAACCACGAAAGACGACCTGGACAAGCCCTACACGGGACGGCGCATCAACATCGGAGCCGGCTTCACGATGCAGTTCCAGGCATTGGAGCACGAGAACCCCGGTGCATTGAACAACGGCAATAAAGGGGCCAACCACTTGTTTCCGATCAAGCCGGGCTTCATGACCTCCCAGGCCAACCTGTACATCGACGTGCAATTGATGGAAGGGATCACGATGAACCTGTCCAATTACATGTCTTCACGTCACCATAACGAGTTCTGGGTGAAAGGCGGTTACCTGCAGATTGACAAGCTGCCATTCGAAGGCCAATTCTGGGACGAGCTGAGCAAGGTGGTGACCATCAAGGCCGGCCACATGGAAATCAACTACGGCGACGCGCACTTCCGCAGGCCAGACGGTGGCCAGACGTTCCATAGCCCATTCATGGAAGGGAACATCATGGACGCCTTCGCCACGGAGATCGGCGCCGAAGTCTACCTGAAGAAAAATGGCTGGCTGGGGATGGTCGGTGTGAGCAACGGCATGATCAAGGGCCATGTGGACTCTACGGCAGCCAATGCGGACGGTACCGACAAACGCAGCCCGTCCATTTACCTCAAAGGCGGGTATGACAGCCAAGTCACGGAAGACGTGCGGTTGCGGTTGACCGGTAGTTTCTACCACAACAGCGGGACGAGCGGCAGCGGGCTGACCCTGTACAGCGGCGACCGGACCGGCTCCAACTACCAGAACATCATGGAACAGGGCTATACGGCAGACGGTACGCTCAAGGGGTATACGGCCATGTATTCTTCCGGTCGCTTCAACCCCAACTTCAATGGCAAGCTGGACGCCGTGATGGTCAATGGCTTTGCCAAGGTGCAGGGATTTGAATTCTTCGGCACCTACGAATACGCCAAGGGCTATGCCAAGAACCAGACGGAAAGCCGGGTAGCCAGCCAATACGCCGCTGAAGGCCTGTATCGGTTCGGCAAGAACGAGAACCTGTACGGTGGCTTACGGTACAACGTGGTGAACGCCGAAATGCCCTATGGAACAACGATCCAAGACGTGAAAATCGATCGCTTCGCCGTAGCTGGCGGTTGGTTCATCAGCAGGAACATTTTGGTCAAGGCCGAATACGTGACCCAAAACTACACCGATTTCCCCAACACCGACTTCCGTCACAACGGCAAGTTCAACGGGGTGGTCCTGGAAGCTGCCATCAGCTTCTGACGCAAAGAAGTCGTCCAAAAAGCTCCCGACGGTAGGGATGTGAAAAGGCCGGAGCTTTTTGGACGTTCCCAACAACAACGAATACGCCATGAAAACAAGGCATCACTTCCGCACTTATCGCCTACTCCTCTGGATCGGCCTGCTCGGTACGCTGGTGTCTTTCAAACACGCCAAAACACAACACGAATCCAACTTGCCCACCGTGCATTGGGCCGTGCTCCCCAACAGTTCCATCACCATCAACGGCAGTTCCAACGTGAACACGTTCGGTTGCGATGCCTCCGGAACCTTCAAAGCCGAACCGCTTACCGGCACGATTGCCAAAAACGGCAAAAGCATCGACATGGACGGCACGGTCCGCATCCGGATCGACCAATTCGATTGCAAGCAACGCATGCTGACCGCCGACTTGCGGAAGACCCTGAAGGCCAGCCAATATCCCGAAATGGCCATCCATTTCGTATCGTTGGAACGTATGCCCCTATACGATGGCGGCCAAGACTTCATCACCGGCAAGGTCATCATCGAGCTCGCTGGCAAACGGAAGCCGTTCACGCTCCGGTACGCTTTCTCCAAAACCGGCCAAGGTTATAAACTGGAGGGCAGCCGTTCCTTTTCCTTTGCCGATTTCGACCTATCCCCTCCGCAGAAAGTGGGCGGCTTGATCAAGGTCAAGGATGCCTTCGATGTGGGGTTCACCCTCCTGCTAGACACCGTCCGATAAACGGGGGCGCCAAGGGGCACCCCTAAAAAGAAACCGGAACGACTTCCGTCGCCCCGGCTCCGCCTTCATGTGTTTGTGAATCTACTGGAAACACCAGCCATTTGCTTCGATAAGCTGCTTGGCTACCCGTTGCCGGGCAGCTTTGCCATTATAGGGTTGCACTTTGGTAAAACGTCGTAGCCCGGCGAGCATCATGCCCAGTTCATCGCCTTCGGCAAAGGAATTGAGCGCCTCTTTCCCCGCCAAGTAAACCTTGTCGACCGCGCCATGGAGGTAAATCCTGGCCATGTCGAGCTGTCCGCCAACCGCATCCGCACCGCGTTGGTTCGCCAGCTTTTCAACGCGGAGCAACGCCGACTCGGCTACATATACGTAGCCGATGATGTCGGCGATGTTCATCAGGATCTCTTGCTCCTTCTGCAACGTCATCATCAGCTTTTGCACCGCGGATCCGGCAACCAGCAGACCGACCTTCTTCAGGTTGGCCAGGATTTTCTTTTCCTGCGCAAACGGCGCGTCGTCGTCGGCCGTGAAATCGGGGATGGCCATCAATTCGGCGGCTACCGCCTGTGCGGGCCCCATGAGGTCCAATTCGCCCTTGAGTGCCCGCTTGAGCAACATGTCCACGACGAGCAGCCTGTTTACTTCATTCGTGCCTTCAAAAATCCGGTTGATGCGGGAATCGCGGTAAGCACGCTCCATCGGTGCATCGGCCGAGTAGCCCATGCCCCCGTAGATCTGCACGCCTTCATCGACCACGTAGTCGAGCATTTCGGATCCCCAGACCTTCAATATCGCGCACTCGATGGCAAACTGTTCGGTCGCTTTCAGTTTGGCTTTGGCGGCGTCCATCCCGCCCGCAACCAACGCATCGTAGGCATCATCGATATGTTGCCCGGCACGGTAAGCCGCACTTTCCACGGCAAAATTTCGCACGGCCATTTCGGCTAGCTTATGGCGGATGGCCCCGAACTTGGAAATCGGCAATCCGAATTGCGCGCGCTCATTCGCGTAATTCACGGCCTGGCCGACCACGCGCCTTGACGCACCGATGGCCGCCGCCCCCAATTTGATGCGGCCCACGTTGAGGATGTTCACCGCGATCTTGAAACCCTGCCCCCGCTCGGCGAGCCTATTCGCGACGGGTACGGGGCAGTCGTTGAAAAACACCTGCCGGGTCGACGATCCCTTGATGCCCAGCTTGTGCTCCTCGGGGTTCATCGTAATCCCGCCGAAATCGCGTTCGACGATGAATGCGGTCAGGTCCTTGTCATCGTCGATCTTGGCAAAGACGATGAATACGTGGGCAAACCCGCCGTTGGTGATCCACATCTTTTGTCCATTGATGAGGTAATGCGTCCCTTCGGCGTTGAGTTTCGCGCTCGTCCGGCCGGAATTGGCATCGGATCCCGAGTTCGGTTCGGTCAGGCAATACGCGGCCTTCCATTCGCCGGTGGCCAACTTGGGCACGTATTTTTCCTTTTGCGCATCGTTGCCGTAATACAGGATGGGCAGCGTGCCGATACCCGTATGGGCAGACAGCGCCACGGCAAACGAATGGCCTGCGCCGATCACGTCGGCCACCAGCATGGACGTGTTGAAATTCTTGCCGAAACCTCCGTATTGTTCCGGAACGGATACCCCCAATAAGCCCAGTGCTCCCGCCTTATCCAACAGGTCTTGCATCAAGCCTTCTTCCTGCGCATCGATGCGGTCCAGGTTCGGGAACACTTCCGCCTTGAGGAAATCTTCACAGGTCTGCCGGATCATCACTTGCTCTTCATCGAACCCTTCGGGAATGAATACGTCGTCATAGGCTGTTTCCTTGACGACGAACTCCCCACCTTTTATCGCTGATTTACTTCTCGTTTCCATGATTGAAGTCCTTAATTGCCCATCCTCGTTTACAGTAGCTCGAAAATCCCGGCCGCACCCTGTCCGGTGCCGACGCACATGGTCACCATGCCATACGTTTGTTTCCGGCGTTTCAATTCGTGGAAGAGCTGCACCGAAAGCTTCGCGCCCGTGCAGCCCAGCGGATGGCCCAATGCAATGGCACCGCCGTTTACATTGAGCACATCCGGATCGATGCCCAATTCCCTGACCACGGCGAGCGACTGCGAAGCGAAAGCCTCGTTCAACTCGATGAGGTTGATGTCGGCCAACTTCATCCCCGCCATGGCCAATGCCTTCGGGATCGCGGCGATTGGGCCGATGCCCATGATGCGCGGCGGCACGCCGGCCACGCCGTAACTCACCAACCGCGCGACGGGTTGCGCACCCAGCTCCTTCAGCTTCCGTTCGGAAACGACCAACACGAATGCCGCTCCATCCGACGTTTGCGACGAATTCCCGGCGGTGACGCTGCCACCTGCGGCAAAGACCGGCTTTAATTTGGCCAACGCTTCCAGGTTGGTATCGGCGCGCGGGCCCTCGTCGGTATCCACCACGTACTCGCGGGTCTTGATGTTCTTGCCGCCCTCCAGGTAGCGCTCGGTGACCGTGATCGGCACCACACCCTCCTGGAGGCGACCGTCGTTGATGGCGGCGATGGCCTTCTGGTGCGATCGGAGCGCGAATGCATCCTGATCTTCGCGGCTTACGCCGTATTCGTTCGCTACGGCCTCGGCGGTCAACCCCATGTTCCAATACCAATCGGGATGCCGCTTGGCAACGTCGGGATTTGGCACCAGTTTCCAACCGCCCATCGGCATGCCCGACATCACCTCCACCCCGCCGGCGATGATCGCATCGGCCATCCCGGCCTTGATCTTGGCCACCGCCGTCGCGATGGTTTCCAACCCCGAGGCGCAATACCGATTGACCGTGACGCCCGGCACCTTGTCGGTATCCAAGCCCATCAGCGCGATCAGCCGGCCGACATTGAGCCCTTGTTCGGCTTCGGGTGTCGCGTTGCCCACGATGACATCGTCGATTTCGTCTTTGTTTAGGCCGGGTACCGATGCCACGAGCTTCCGGATCACCTCGGCCGCGAGGTCGTCCGCCCTCGTGAAGCGGAACGCACCCCGCGGCGCCTTCCCCACCGCGGTGCGGTAACCCGCGATTATATATGCTTCCATCATATCAGTTCCGTAATGGTTTACCCTTGGTTAACATGTGCTGGATGCGTTCCAACGTCTTCCGTTCGCCGCAAAGCGACAGGAATGCCTCGCGTTCCAAATCGAGCAGGTATTGCTCGGAGACCTCCGTAGGCGCAGACAGATCCCCGCCGCACAGCACCCATCCGAGTTTCTCGGATATCTTCTGGTCGTGTTCGGAGATGTAGTTGCCCGCCCGCATCGAATTGGCCCCCGCATAGACGATGCCCAGCCCTTGTTTGCCGAGCACCTTGATGTCGGTGCGCTGGACGGGCTGCGTGTAGCCCGATTCGGCCAATTCGAGGGCCTTCGCCTTCGCATCGGCCAACAACCGGCTGCGGTTCATGGTCATGCCGTATTTCCCCGCTTGCAGATACCCCAATTCGAAAGCCTCTACCGCCGACGTGGAAACCTTTGCCTGTCCGATGGTCAGGAAATGTTCGCGCAGCACGTTCTGCTCGATCTGTCCTTCCTTGAATGTGTCGGACGCGCGCAGGGCGAATTCCTTCGAGCCTCCTCCGCCGGGGATGACCCCCACGCCGAACTCGACCAATCCCATATACGTCTCGGCATGGAGCTGCACGAAATCGGCGTGCATCGAGAATTCGCAGCCACCGCCCAACGTGAGCGCGAAGGGGGCCGCCACCACGGGAATCGCCGAATAACGGAGCCGCATGGACGTATCCTGGAAGGTTTTCACCGCCCGGTTCAGTTCGTCGTAATCTTGTTCGACGGCCATCATGAAGATCATGCCGATGTTGGCGCCAGCGGAAAAGTTGGCGCCATCGTTGCCGATCACCAACCCACGGAAACCGTTCTCGGCCAAATCGATGGCCTTGTGCAACCCTTGGATGACATCGCCACCGATCGTATTCATCTTGGTGTGGAACTCGGCATTCAGGATGCCGTCGCCCAGGTCGGTGATCGTCAATCCGCCGTTCTTCCAGACCGTCTTCTGGCCCCGGATGTTGTCGAGGATGATGAATTGCGCGGTACCCGGGATGGGTTTATAGGATTTACTCGGGATGTCGTAGTAATGCCGCACCCCCTTTTCGACCCGATAGAACGTATCGTTGCCCGCGTCGAGCATGTCACGCACCCAATCGGCCACCTTGCCGCTGTGGCCGGGCACCCGCTTTTCTTCGGACTCGATCTTGGCCACCGTTTCCTTCACCCCGAGCGCGTCCCACACCTCGAACGGCCCGAGTTCCCAGCCAAACCCGGTGCGCATGGCGTCGTCGATGCGGAAGAACTCATCGGTGATTTCCGGCACGCGGCGCGAGACGTATTCAAAGAGCGGGTAATGCATGGCGCGGAATAACGCGCCCGCCTTGTCGGTTCCCTGCTCGTAGACCTTCATCCGCTTGCGGATGTCGTCGACGGGCTTGGTCGCTTCGAGCGTGGATGACTTGACCTTCTCCTGCTTGCGGTATTCGAGCGTGTTCAGGTCGAGGGCCAGGATTTCGCTGTTGCCCTTGTCGTCCTTTACCTTTTTGTAGAAACCCTGTCCGCTTTTTTCGCCGAGCCATTTCCGTTCGGCCATCCGCTGGATGTAGGCCGGTAGCCGGAACACGTCGCTTGCCTCGTCGTTTTTGGCATGCTCGGCCAACCCACCGGCCACGTTGGCCAAGGTATCCAGTCCCACCACATCGGCCGTACGGAACGTGGCCGATTTCGGGTGGCCCATTGCCGGGCCGGTGAATTTGTCGGCTTCCTCGACGGTGAGCCCCAACTGTTCGACCAAATGGGCCAGCGCGAGCATGGAGTACACGCCGATGCGGTTGCCGATGAATGCCGGGGTGTCCTTGCACAGCACCGTCGTCTTGCCCAGGAACCTGTCGCCATAGTGCATCAAAAAGTCGACGACTCCCGGGTCCGTGTCCGCTGTCGGGATGATTTCCAGCAACCGCAGGTAGCGCGGCGGATTGAAGAAATGCGTGCCGCAGAAATGCGACCGGAAATCATCGCCCCGGCCTTCGGCCATAAGGTGTATCGGAATCCCCGAGGTATTGGACGTAACCAGCGACCCCGGCTTGCGGTGCTGTTCGACGCGGTCGAATACCTGCTTCTTGATGTCGAGCCGCTCAACCACCACCTCGATCACCCAATCGGCGGACGCGATGGCTGGCATGTCGTCCTCGAAATTGCCGGTGGTGATCCCGCTCGCCGCGCGCTTGGAAAACAGCGGCGACGGGTTCGTCTTCATGGCGGTCTCCAGCGACTGGTTCACGATCCGGTTTCGCACCGCCTTGTCGGCCAGCGTCAACCCCTTGGCCTCCTCCTGTGCATTCGGTTCGCGGGGTACGATATCGAGCAACAACACGTCCACGCCGATGTTCGCGAAATGGCAAGCGATGCGCGATCCCATCACCCCGGATCCCAGTACGGCAACCTGTCTGATTCTACGGTTTGTCATGCCTGTTTTTCTCCTTGTTCCTCCGGTTTATAACTTATGGTCAATTGGTTTATCCGTTTCAATGTATCGATCAAGATGCGCCGCTCGCTTCCGGTAATGTGCTCGTCGAGGTAGGCGTTGTATTTGCGCACCACATCCTTGGCCAATTCCCGCTTTTCGCGCCCAAGGTCGGTGAGGTACACCTTTACCGAACGCTTGTCGCTGCTGTTCGTTGCGCGGTAAATGAATCCGAGCGCCTCCAAGCTATTCAACATCCGCGACAGGCTGGTTGTTTTCACGCCCAGTAAATTCGCGATCTGCGACACGGGCGTACCTTCCTTATGGATGTTGATCAATACGTAACCCGTCGCTTGGGTGATACCGAACCGGGATGCGACCTGGTTGTATTTATTCGCAGCCGATTGCCATGCTGTTTTCAGGTAATAGTCTATGGTATTGTCGTCATTCATACATCGATCGCCTAACGGGTACCCCCCAAAAATTTATTATGCATGCATAGCAAATTTAAGGGGAATATTCATGTAAACCAAATTTTTGTGGAAATTCCCTAAAACGGCTACCTTTACCCACTCGTTAAAAAAATTCAGACGATGTCGACAATCAATATCCCCCGCTTGGATTTGCACCACTACACCCAAGGCACCCCCGAACAGCGGCTTCGCTTCTCGCAAGACATCGGCGGCGCCTTCCGTTCCACCGGCTTCGCCACCGTTGCCAACCATGGGCTGGACCATGCGCTCATCCACGAACTGTACGATGTGGTACGGGCTTTTTTCGCCCTTTCGGACCGCGAAAAATCGCGCTATGAGCTGCCGGGGCTTGCCGGGCAACGCGGTTACACGGCCAAACGCCGGGAGAAAGCCAAGGATGCGGTTGTACCGGACCTGAAGGAATTCTGGCAGCGCGGGCAGGACGGAAACCCGATCGTGGCGGAGCTGCCCCGCTTCGATGACGTGACGGGCATCGTGTTCCGGCGCCTGGAATCGACCGGACGCACACTCCTGCGGGCCATCGCCGTTTACCTCGGTTTACCGGAGGACTATTTCGAACCGAACGTCATCGATGGCAATTCGATCCTGCGGGCCATCCATTATTTCCCGATCGAAGATCCGGACAGCCTTCCCGATGATGCCGTGCGCGCCGGCGCGCACGAAGACATCAACCTCATCACGCTGCTCATCGGCGCCAGCGCCGACGGCTTGGAAGTGCTTACCCGCGACGGCACGTGGTATCCGGTAAAGGCACGCGGCGAAGACATCGTGGTGAACGTTGGCGACATGCTGCAACGGCTCACCAACAACAAGCTGAAATCGACCACGCACCGGGTGGTGAACCCGCCACGGGAGTTGATGAAGACCTCGCGTTTTTCCGTGCCCTTCTTCCTGCATCCCAAGGCCGACATGGACTTGGCCGCACTGGGGTCGTGCATCGATGAAGCGCATCCGAAAGCCTACGAAGCCATCACGGCCGGCGAATACCTGGATGAACGCCTACGCGAAATCGGGCTGAAGATGTAGGGCCTGCGCTACCACTTTTCGGTCAGGTGGCGCCAATAGCGTTTCGGGATATGGCGGATGTGGAGTTTCATGTTCTTCCGGGCGGGTATATTGGCCCGTTGGAAATAGCGTTTCCAAAGCTGCTGGTACAACGGCTCGTCTTCGGCCAGTAGTTCCACGGGAATCGATTTTCCGGAACCCGGCTGCGTATGCCCGTCGAATCCAAGGGTTACCTCCGAGGTGCTTACGCCATCGTAATACAACCCATAGCGCCGCTTGCCATCGTGGATGAGCCAGCGCTGGTCGGCATAGCGATCGGTGAAATGCTTTCGGATCAACGGGAGCACGTTGAAATCGGGTTCGACCGACGAAAAGTACAGCCCGTCGGCCAATCGCTGGAAACGGACGAACGCTTCCATGCGGTGCTTCTCGCGATGCACCTTCCGTGCCCACTGCGAGACGGCAAGCACGTCGGTATTGCCGAAATCGGACAACACCTCGCCGCCGCGGTCGAAAACATCGTGTACCACGTTGAATAGCGACTGATACGCGCCCGCATCCTCGCTCAGGCATGCGGCATACAACCGGCTGCAGCCATCCGCGCCCACGCGATCCAGCAAGCCGCGCCATACCCGGGTTGCCTGGCCTTCGTCGGAACGGATCGACAGGTGCGTGCCCAACAGTGCCTGTTGATGGGCGGCTTGGGCAATAACCCCCACCCCTGCCGCCCTGCGCTCGTAACGGGTGAATATCGCCGAAAGCAATCCGACGAGCGAGCCATCGAACACGTACGTTTCCATGGTCAGAACAACGTGAGCTGATCGGCAGGGCGAAAACGGCGCTGCGTTGCCAGGATACGCTGCCTGATTTCCATCGATGACAGCTCGGGCGAGAAGCTCGCGCTATCCGCGCACCGGATGAAATGGCGGGCGCGGTTGAGTGCCACGCCTATCCGCTTCAGTTGGTCGAACCGCAGCCGGCCGAACTTCCTGGCCTCGACGATCTTCTTGGCCGACCCCACCCCGATACCCGGAACGCGCAGCACCATCCGATAGGCCGCGGTATTGATGTCCACGGGGAACGCCTCGGGATGGCGAAGCGCCCAGCCCAGCTTCGGATCGACCTCTACGTCGAGGAACGGGTTATCGGCGTGCAGCAGTTCCGACACCTCGAAACCGTAAAACCGGATCAGCCAATCCGACTGGTATAGGCGGTTCTCGCGTAGCAATGGGGGCTGGCTATGCAATTGCGGCAGCCGGCTATCGTCGCTGATCGGGATGTAACCCGAATAGTAGACCCGCTTCAGCCCGAAATCGCGGTAAAAGCGATCGGCCGTGTACAAAATATCCTTGTCACTTTCGGCCGTTGCGCCCACCACCAGCTGGGTACTTTGTCCGGCGGGGACGAATTTGGGCACATGCTTGCTGTGCTTCCGCTCATCCTGTAGCCTGATGATGGATTTGTTGATGTAGTCGAGGGGCTTTTCAACCGACTCATGGCTCTTTTCGGGCGCAAGCAACTTCAAGCCGGCTTCGGTGGGCAATTCCAGGTTGATGCTCATGCGATCGGCATACAGCCCCGCTTCACGGATCAATTCCTCGCTCGCGCCGGGGATGGTCTTCAAATGGATGTAACCGTTGAACCGCTCCTCGGTACGCAGCCGCTTGACGATGCGCAAGAGGCGTTCCATCGTGTAGTCGGCATCCTTGAAAATGCCCGAGCTCAGGAACAGCCCCTCGATGTAGTTGCGGCGGTAAAAATTGATGGTCAGCTCGACCACTTCCTGCACGGTGAAGGCCGCGCGCTGGATGTCGTTGCTCCGGCGCGACACGCAGAACGCGCAATCGTAAATGCAGTGGTTGGTCAAGAGGATTTTCAACAAGGACACGCATCGCCCGTCTTCCGTGTAGCTGTGACAGATCCCGGATGCGTGGCTATTGCCCAACCCCTTTCCCTTGTTTTTCCGCGACCCTCCACCGGAGGCGCAAGACACATCGTACTTGGCCGCATCGGCCAGTATCTCCAATTTTTCAGTAATCCGTAGCATACCCACACTTTTCAACTAACAAAGTTAGCCAAAAATCAGTTAGCTACAAATTTTAGCTTAACATATCATTGGCTTTTTGCCAGCAGTGCTTGAAGTTCCTGCTGCATCGATTGCCCTTTGTCAGCGTTGTACCAATTTTGCAGCGCGATTTTCTGGGTCTCGAAATCGGCGCCATCGGCTTTCAATCGATCGAAAAGATGTTGGCATTCGACGGGCCGAGGCCCCCATACCGCCAGGTCGCGCCCGCCTTCATCGCGTACGATCAATTTCGGGATGGACTTACCGCCGTTGGTCAGGTATCCGTTGATTCGGAAAGGGGCCGCATCGCGCAGTTCGTACTCGACCGCGATCATCGGATTCGTCCGTGCGGCCATTTCGATGAAGGGCACGCTGTGCGCAGCGTCGCCACACCAGGGTTCGGTGATGACGATCCAGCGTTGGGGCTTCGTGATCCGGGCAACGGTTTCCCGTAGCTGCTCGGATATCGTCCCCTTTTTCAACCACCGGTTCATCCGCGACCAGTTCAGTTTGGTGTAGGCCAAATAATCGGGGTTATCATACGGGGCGGGCAAGGCCGTCCCGTTTACGAGCTGTTCGAATGCGGATCGATATTGCGTAAATTCCATGGCTAACGTTGCGAGCAGTCTAGCTCGTTGCGCGCAAAATTACGCTCCTGCCACGCGCTTTCCGTCTACGGAGTGTCAAGTTTTGACACCTTTACCGTTTTCCCTTCCACTTCAAAGGCCGCATCCACGCCGGTACCCTGTAAAATCGCCAATGCATCGTCCAACGAAAGCGTCGTCGGGATCGAACCGCTTATCGGGAGTTCCGGCCTTGCGCCCTCATACACCACGGTGGCGCCATACCAGCGGGCCAATTGTGCCATGACTTCCTCGATGGCATCGTTCCGGAACGCGAAGGAGCCGTCTTTCCATGCCGTTACCCGCGTTACGTCGACGTCGGCAACGATCGGGCTGCCGTCGTGGCCGATTTGCGCCTGCTGTCCCGGTTTCAGCAAGACCGGCGGCATGGCCTCGCCGCTGAGCCTGACGCTTCCTTCGATCAGCGTGACGGCATGGCGCATGTCCGGATAATTGGCCACGTCGAACTGGGTGCCGAGCACGGTCACCTCCCGGTCGCCCACGGCAACGGTGAACGGCAGGCCGGCATCGGGGGCCACCGTGAAATAGCACTGTCCGGTTACGCCGACGCCCCGCCGGGCGCCGGTATAGCGTCCGGCCAGCCGCAATGTCGAACCACTATTCATCCACACCTGGCTTCCATCGGGCAGCGCCACCCGGAACACGGCCTCCATCGGTGAGGTGATGCTGTCCACCCCAAGCGCTGTCTGCCCCGGTCCATCCGCGAAGACCAGCGAACGGTCTGCGGACCACGTCAGTTTCAACACGTGTTCGCCATCGCTTCCCCAATCGGCCAACGACAATGCGCGACCATCGCTTACGAAGAGCCGCCCCTCCTTGGAAGCGACGAACGGCTGTGGGGAATCGCCCAAACCTCCCGTTGGCTTGCCGACGTACCGCGTATACAACCAAATCCCGGCCAAGACAAACACCGATAGCGACGCCGCCACCTGCACCCACCGCCGCATGGATACGGCTTTGCCGCGTTCCTCTTGGCCCATCCCCGCCGCTGCCTTGATCCGATCCAGCACCAATTGCTTCCGCTCCGCAGGGGCGCGGTGTTCGGCGAACCGCAGTTGCCTGACCAATGCCCGCGCTTCGTCAACCACGGGTTGTAGCTCGGGGTGCCTGTCGATCAGCCCCTTCCATCGGTTTTCGAGCGCCTCGTCGGGCTGGTTCACCCATTTCAGGAATGCATCGTCGGCAATCAGGCCTTGAACCGTTATCCTGTCGAATTCGTTATCGGATTCCATGTCGTTTCATTTTTTCGAATAGCTGCCCATCCCTGTCAGGATAAACAAAATACTGTTGACACTCCCCCCCATGCCATCCCGCATCGCATCGATGGAGCGGGCCATGAGTTTGTAGGTGGCCTTGACCGTGATGCCCATCAATTCGGCGATATCCACGTAGGAGAACCCTTCATAGAACCGAAGGAATATCGCTTCCCGTTGCCTGTCGGAAAGCCTTTTCATGGCATATGTGAGCCGCCTTTCCATCGCATCCGCCCTTTCACCCGCTACGTGCGTATCCTCTGGCGACGGTACCGCTTCGAATAGGTGCTGGTCGCCGAAATCGTCCGTTACGTATCTGCCATCGGCCTTCAGTTGGTCGAACATGTGGTTCCTGAACGCCTTGAACAAATAGTTTTTCAACGAAGGCGGTTCATTCAGCGTTGCGCGGTTCTTCCAGAACCGCACGAACAGGTCCTGCACCGCGTCCTCAACCAGCTCGGTATTCGACGTATACTTGCATCCATAGTTGTATAAAACGTCGTAAAACGTATTGTACACCTGTTCAAATACACGCTCGTCGCCCGCGACAAAGGCCGTCCAATCAATCCGGATGTCTAAGATGCGCATTGTTGCTTATTTGCGTTTTCGAATCAAATGTATTCAAAAACAACTAAAAATAACAATAGCTTTCCAGACACGGACGCGTTTTCGCGTTCATTATGTGCAAGCCGAATGGCGCCACCCGCCACGCTTCCCTGCTTTTCTACTAATACGGCGATGGCATGCGTATTACCCCATGGTGGGACAAAAAATTTTGAAAAAGGAATAACGGCGTCGATTGCTCGTGGCTAGCGCTCCTTATACGTCACGTCCACGATCCGACCGAAACCGGTGTGTTCTTGGCTGATCCGATCGCGCGCCGGATCGTACAGCATGTACCTGCCGGAATGGGCGGGTCGAGCCCCGTCATGCGTCGCGACCATCAACAGGGCCTCATACGCATGGTAACGCCTTTTGTTCACGCTTGACCCCGTCATGTATTCACCGGTCATCAGGTATTGCTCAAACTTCAGCATCGTGATGCGTTGATCGAATTCCTTGACCTTCCGATCCCCACCGCCCGTATATTCATACAACGTGTTCCCGACGCTGAAGTAAAACCGGCCCGCATTCGGATCAAGCGCTTGGCATTCGGCGCCCGGCAACAGGCTTCCCGGCGAAACCTGCGTAAAATGGAGCTGCTCGTACAGCGTGAACCGGGTCTCGTGGATCGCGCCGTTTTCTTCATCCCGCATCACGGCGAAATATTGGCCGCCACCGAAACGCGTATGCGCCAGATACGACAGTGACCATCGCCGCTCCCGATCGAATCGGTTTACCGTACCCAACGCAAAGCACCGCTCGGATTCCGAATTATACCAAACGAATTCATCGGCTTGTTCGTCAAACAACACCGTTACATCAAACAACGCCCGCTGATCGACACCCAGGTATGCGCCGGCAGGGAACCTGGCCACCTCCCCCCCTTCGGTTTCCCGGACGCTGATGGGCCTGAAAACGCCTGATGTCTCGAAATTTTTCCGGAAAGCGGTTTGGCCGATAAGCAGATGGTTGTCATACATCTGGCCATAAAAACGCGGCCGCAACCGTTCCCCATCACTTAGCGCCGCCAATGCCCAGTACCGTTCATAGTAGTTGTGCATTCGCTGCAAATGATCTTCCGAAAACGCGAGCAAAGCGCTATCCGTCCCCACCAGGATCCCCCCCAAGGACAGCCCTTCCATCGATTCGAATATGCATTCAACGAATACCGGGTTCCCATGCACCCCGGATCCCCGTGCGGGAAAGGACAGCACACCCGGATGACGCACGAACGTGTCCACGTGCGGCTGGTAGGACAGCATATCCAGATGGGCTTGCCCCGACGCTTCATGCAGCACCACCCAGCCCTCGTAGAAATCCGTGCCCATGATCACGCGGAACGGGAACTCCGTAAACGTATCCGTGCCGGTATCCGTTATCCGGAACGTGAAATCATAAACCCCCACCACGGCGTGGATATCCGCTGCGAGATCATAATCCACCAGCGATTTCCCCGTGCCGATCGTCCGGTAGGGATATTCGGAACCGGTTGGCGGTTGCAAGATAAAGATCCATTCGTACCGGTATCGCGACGTATCGGATTGGACCTTGTCTTGGGTGAAGGAAACCGAAGGCACGATGGTCAGCTTATCGTGCACCGCGATCAGGTATAGCGAGTCCATGCCGGTGATGACGGCCTCGTTGATCGGCCGCAATCGCGGTAGGGTCGGCTCTTGGCCACAGGAGCCGAACAAGACACCCGCTCCCGCGATCAACCGGCATAGGCCAAGTACGGTGTCCCTCATCCTGAACATCATTCGCCTGCTTTGTGTCCGACCGAAACCGGCTCGCCGTTCCGTTCCAACGCTGGATTCCCCGCCGCCGCCCGATCGGCCAGGTATTGCCTGAAACGCGCCGAATAACCAGGCAAATCTTCCTTGAGTAACCGTCCCAGCTCTTCGTATACCGCGTGCGGCGCGACGTCTTCCACAAAATCCAGTCCATAAAACAGGGTTCGCATTTTCCGCGAAGAAAACGCACCGAAATACGCCATGAACGTCGCGTCCCACCAGTCGGGTTCGGCTAACCGATCGTCGATTTCCAGGCTCGTCTGGCGCGTGAACCCGGTGCTCCTGAATGGCGTGCCGTAAAGTGAATCCGTTTCCAACCCGATCGCCAGGGTGTAAACCGTATCCGTCCATACCTGTGCGCGTTTAAAGAAGAAATACAAGGTGTCCGGCTCGCCCGTGACGGTATAAACCGAATCAAAGGCTTGCATTTCGTGGGTTGACGATTCATGCGTCATGGCTGTCACGTCCCCATTCAATCTCAGCGTATACGGAATCGGGGCTTCCGTGCCGTCGGCACCCAATAGCGATACATACACGGCAAACATGATGTCTTCGTAGTACAACGGAAAATAATCCGAAAAGACAAAAGAACCGTCGCCCGCATGCATGACCAACACCTTGTCTCCGGTATAGAACGGCAAATCGTCCTGCTTACATGCGGCAAACGCCAGCGACCATAAGGCCATCATCCCGATACGCATCCAAATCCGTTTCATCATCGATATATCGTTTCCTCCTTGGGTATGGGCATGCGATACCGCGACGCATCCATCCGCACCACGCTTTCCACCGAACCGCCCGACGGTATCGCCGCCTTGTTCAACCGCTTATAAAAATAAAACAATTGTCCCTCTCCCCAAAACTCCTGTCGATAGGCGGACATCAACGCATCCGCACGGCTTGCGCCACGGACAACCAGCCCTGCCCGATGCCGCGCGACCTCTTCCAGGAAAGCGATCCCATCCTCCTCGTCTTCGGCACATTCGGCCAAGATGAAATACGCCTCCGATAGGCGCAGCAATGGCATCAGCGCGGCCGGTGGCGCATACTTCAGGAAGCCGTCGATGCGTATGCCCCCCTTGGGAAAATACCCCCAGTTGAACCGATAGCGGATATCCATGATGTTGCCATCGTACACCTGCGCCAATACGGGCGTGGATGGCGACAACAGCAGGTGGTATTCCTGCCCGGGGTGGAAATACCGTTCGTACTGTTGGTTCATCGTCGGCATCGGTATCCCGAAGATGACCTCTGAGGTGAGCAATCGGTCGGATGCCCAAGGGAAAGCCGCGCGCCCCCCTTCGACCAGCTGCCTGGCATACCCCTTCGCCTCTTGGCCATTTCCGGCATACAGATGGACCCTTGCCAAGGTGGCCAAAACGGCAAAACGATTGAAACGCATGGCGAAACCCGCATCCGATACCGCGCTGTGTCGCAAATCGTCGGCTAGGTAGCGGTCGGCCGAATCCAAGTCGGCCAATACGCGCTGCACTACCGCCGCCGCCGGGGAAAAAGGCTGGACACGCGGCGAAGGCGATACGCTATAGGGTATGGCCAATGAATCGGGGTGGCGTGCGTACACCGGGCCAAAAAGCCGCAATAGATCAAAATGCAGGTATGCCCGCAGTCCGTGGGCCTCGCCCAGCAACTGCGCCTGTCGGCCGGGCGGCAAAACATGCGCGGCCTGCTTCACCCCGTTGATAAACGAATTCAGGTTCAGCACCGCTTGATAGGCCGCCCGCCACGTGGCGGAAAATGTACTCGCCGCGTACCGATCGGCGTGATCATACCCGTTGATACCCTGCATGACGTGGTCAGTCGGCAAGTCGTAATACTGTGCCAATACGTCCACCGCACCCATCGATAACGTTCCGCCATACAGCTCGTCGGCGGCCAATAGGCCGTAGATGCCCTGCCTGGCCAACCCGATCGACGCCGAGTCGGCAAAAACCCGGTCTTCCAGGTATTGGTCTTTGGGTTTCACGTCCAGGAACGCGTTGCACGATGCCATCAATGCAACCACGAGCGCCCCTATTGTCCTATTCCTATGCCTGCAATCCATCTTTCATAGCGTAATGGCCAAACTCATCGAAAAGGTCCGCGAAAACGGGTACTGGATCCCGCGCTCCGCCAGCACATTGGACAAGCGCATGAAACCGTGCGCATAGCCGATCGCTTCCAGACGCCTGACGCGGAGTTTGCGGAGCAATCCGGAATCCACTTCCGAAACCGCATAGCCCACCGATAAAATCTCGCCCGAAAACAGGTTTTCACGTTGGATGAACCGGGAAGATATCGGCGTCTGATCCAACAGCGAGATGCCCCGGAATCGCGCCTGGTCACCGAATTGCTGCCAACGATCGTATAACGCGCGGCGATCCTGGTTCGCGCTCAGGTCATCGAACGTGATGTTCTCGACCTTTTCGTACAGCGCCTCATTCAATAGCGCGGCGCCCAACGTATACCTGAAATATGCACCGAAGGTGAATCGCCTGAGCTGCAAAACCGTATTGATCACGCCGTAGGCCCAAGGGCGCGAATTGCCTACGATGACCGTATTGCCCAAATCGTAGTCATAGGTCGACACGCCATCGCTGGTGAGGAACACTTCCCGCCCATTGCTCGGATCGATGCCGCGCGACTTCACCGCCCAAAGGTCGTCCGGACCGGTTCCGTTCACGTATTGCTGGAGGGATCGATTGGCCCGCAATTCCTCATTCAATGCAATCAATTCCGGGGCCAGGTCGGCGTATCGGCTGCGGTGGCGGAAAAAGGTGGCCCCGATGGACCAAACCCGGGATCGCGACCGGTCGAGTACGGGCGAAATGCGCAGGAATGCGTCCATTCCCCGACTCTTCAAACGCCCGACATTCATGGCATAGTCAGAAACACCGGTAGAGAGCGGCAAGTCGATCACGCCGATCAAGGGGTCGGTATCCTTCAGGTACCAATTCGCATTGACCGCCACCCTGCCCTTCCAGAGCTCGACATCCACACCCAGGTTGGTTTGCTGCGTAAGCTGCCATTCCAGGTTGGGGTTGCCCAGTGTCGTGTGGATGATGCCGCCGCCTGATCGTCCCGGAACGGAAGCATAGACCACGGTAGACAGGAAACTCCCGAAACTCTGGTTGCCCGTCAAGCCGGTATTGAGCCGGACGCGCCAAACATCCAGCCAGTCCACGTCGCGCAACACGGCCTCGTCATGCACGTTCCATCCCAACCCCGCCGACCAAAACAGCGCATAGCGATTGGCCGATCCAAATTGCGTCGACCCATCCACGCGCATCGTCGCGTCGATGAAGTACCGCCTGTCCAGTACGTAATTGCCACTGACCAATCCGTTCACGCGACGTATGGTAGGCGGCGATGGCTGCATCGTCGGTTTGCCGGGCGCCCCATCAAAGGCTTCGGTTGGATCGCCTCCGGCATGGGCGGGGAAACCGGCCAACGAATACCCACGGTTGTTGACATCGCGCTGCTGCAGCTCCGTCCGGATGTTGACGGTCAGGGCATGCCGTTCCGGCAAATGCGGCAACCAGGTGGCCATCACGCTGCCTTGGTAATGCGCGTCTTGGCGTCGCCGAAGGGTATAGGTCCCTTTCTGCCCGATCGGGGTATCCTCGAAGCGGGAGTCTTTCGGGGACCAGAACTCCGTTTCGGTCGACCGCTGGTACCCCCATTGGCCCCGGGCCAAGAATTGCCATCGCGGCAACGGATCCCACCTGACGGCGACATTTTGCTGGACGCCCCCCAACCGGCGGTGGAAAGCAGATGGGAGTTGTGCATCGTAGGTGTAATTCGGTTCCCGATAAGACCCGGCCCGATCCGGATACGGTATCTCGTCGAGGAAACGTGCGGTATCCGCGGGGGAATACAAGGGGCTTTGCTTTACGTAGCGCGAAAAGTCGTTCGCCGGCGCGTCGCCGACGCGATCGGCATTCACGAACGTCTTGCCGACGATGTGCCATTTGCCTTTTTGGAAGGCAACATCCGCCCATGCCCCCCACGTTTCCCGTTCGGAACCTTTCATCACGCCGGTCCGCCCCCTGCGGTTGCCGCCAGCAGCCAGTTGCCACCTGTCCGAGCCGCCTTTGGCATACAGCGAATGATTGATCGATACCCCGTTTTGCAACGGTACGCGCAGCCAATCGTACGAATACCCCTGCAAGGCTTTCTTCCGGCGTTCATTGTATACCCGGCTCAGCAGTGCCGGATTCTGGGGGGACGACTCGTTCGCAACCAATTCGAACCGGCCGGCCAGGCCCTCGAATTCGACCTTCTCCAAGCTGTTCATCATGTTGTAATCGCTGATATCCGCGACCTCCAAGCCGACATCGGATCGGTAGGTGATCGCCAGCTTCCCGGGTCCGGGCCGTTGCGTCTCGACGACGACCACCCCGTTGGCCGACCGCGCCCCGTACAAGGAAGACGACGCGGCGTCTTTCAATAGCGTGATGGATTCGATCCGGTTGATGTCGAGGTTCATGACTTGCTCAACCGACGATTCGAATCCATCGAGGATGAACAAGGGAAGGTTCGGATCGATGCCCAGCTCACTTTCCAATGTCAGGCCCGAGAGGCTGGTCTTGCCCCTCAACTCGATCTGGGGCAATAAAGCCGGGTCTGCCCCCCGCAAATTGTTGGCGATGACCACGAATGCCGGATCGATGGCCTGGAGCGCGGTCACGACATTCGTGTTGGTCAATTCGCGGAGTTCAGTGCCTGAGATCGCCGTGGTGGCGCTCGTGTAGCTCTCGCGCTTGCGATACACGATACCGGTCACCACCACCTCGCCGATGTCTTTCACCACCGGGGTGAGCGCGACCCGATACGGACCGGTGCCGACAACGGCCTCGGCATGCGGCAGGTAGCCCACCGCCGAGAACCGGAGCGAATCGGTCGCCGGGGCCAAGGCCAACGAAAAAAGGCCCGTTTCGGCGGTCAGCGTCCCGGCCGATGCGCGCGTGCCGATGACGCTGGCCGACGGGATCGGCTGCTGGGTCTGCGCATCGAACACGGCGCCATGGACTTCCAATGCCGCGGCCTGCTTTGCCGATTGGGCGGCGCTTCCGGCACGCGTAAGCGTGACGACCTTGTCCCTGATCGAATAGGAAAGCGGCAGCCCGCGCAACAATACGTCCAGGGCGCCTTGGATATCCCGTGCGCGAATGGCAACGGTGACGGGCGGCAAGCCGTCCAGGGCCGAAGCGACGTAAACGAAATGGAACCCGTACTGGCGGTTGAGCCGTTCGAGTGCCGATTCGACCGGCATGTCACGTATATCCAATGCGATCGACTGCGCATGGACGGGACCGACGCGCACGATCGCCATCAACAACGTAGCGACCACAACGAACTTCATGGACCTGTCAGCATCCGATTTTCCATCGTTCATGTTACGAAAATAAGATTAATCCGATAAAAACCGCGGCACCTGCGATCATTGCATGCCTGCCGGCGGGCTACGCAACCGTTTGCGCCAATTCCCAAAAACACGACGCGGTATGGGGTAAAACAACGAAAGCGACCGTAAACCCTATCCAAGGCCCACGTGCCCCCATCCCGTATTAACGAATAAAGAAATGAATCGTAAGGAATTGGACAGCAGTACACTAGATTTTTTCGGAACGCTTGACATGATCGTCACCCCCGTGATGCTGACCGACCGCCGCTACCGGCACCTCTTCAGGAACCGGGCATTCTATGAGCAGATCGGTTATGGTTTTGACGAAGTCCATGACCGCGACAGCTGGTTTGACGTGGCGTTTCCGGATGCGGATTACCGGAACGAGGCAAAACGGCTTTGGGACGGTCAGCTGATAGACAAGGGACAGGGTGGGGATCCCGTCAAATTGCAGGTGCGCATACGGTGCAAGAACGGTGATTACCGGTGGTACGAAATCCACGAATATGAACTCGCTAAGTATAAAGTCGTGTCTTTCGTCGATGTCAACGAGATCCAGCTGCGGAACAATCAATTGTTGAAAACGATCAAGTTCAACAACCTGCTCAATGCCACGATCGCCCACGACATCCGATCGCCCCTGGCCACGTTGCGTTCGCTCATCCAGTTCAAGGACACGGCGGGCTACGGTTCGGAAACCAAGATGAAACAATTGCTTGGCCGCATCAATAACCAGATCAGCCGGGTTTTTGACATACTCGATTCAAGCGTCATCCACCACGGCGATGAGCTAAACCATTTCACGTTTACCAAGCAGCGCATCCCGCTCAAGCCCTTCATCGAAAAGATCCAATCCTATTACGAGGAAGAAATGAATGGGCAGGGCCTCGGCTGGAACACGTTGCTGGATGGGCACGAAACCGTCCATTACGACCTCTTTGTCCTGGAGGTGATCGTCAGGAACATCCTGAGCAATGCCATCAAGCACACGCGCCCTCACGAGCGCATCACCGTCGGGATGGCACGAACCGGTTATTACACCGATATCTTCATCGAAGACAAGGGGGGCGGCATCGCCCAGGAAGCCATCGACCTGATCATGAAACCGCTGTCTTACCATCAGCATACGGAGCGACAGGACCTGCGGATGGGCTTTGGCATCGGCATGTTGCTTGCCAAGGAAATACTGGAAAGCCATTGGGGCAGACTCATCATCGAGCCCAATCCGCCCATCGGGTCGACGTTTCGCATCCGGATCCCGGCCTACATACCCGAGTTTGACGAGGCGCCGGATAACCGGCCTGAACGAAATGAATGACGGACACCCCAAAAATCGGCCGACGCCGTGGGGTAATCCGGCCACCACCGCCGTATTAACCCATAAAAACAACGGAGGACATCATATGGAAGCGTTATATTATCTTTTCAAGAACACGGACGAACATATCTTTCCATTCGAATTGCTGGAATACTTCGATCTCGTTGCCGTACGCGAACTGGGCGATGTCGCGTCAAAACGGACCTTCCGTGAAATCGTGTTCAATGAAAAAGCAGGAAACCCTACAGCCTACCTACAACGGCGATTCGAAGACTTTCCGATGAACGGTTCGCCGGTCGCGATCGTCTTCCAGCGCAACCTGACGTACCATCCTGAACATGGGCTTTCCTATTGCCGGGATTATGCGGATCTGGCTTCCCAGCTCCGCGTACGTCAATCGATCAAGCGATTCCTGAGCAACGGCTACGGCACATCCCTTCGGGCCGTGCCGTCTTATCCGTTGCTCCAGGGAATTGCCTGACCGTGCGGCGGCGAATCAGCGGCTCCTGAAATGGGAGGCCATATAGACGGCAACCGATCCGCTAATACAACACCGTCACCGCGCCACGGTATAC
Source organism: Parapedobacter sp. (assembly GCA_037190485.1). GTDB lineage: Bacteria > Bacteroidota > Bacteroidia > Sphingobacteriales > Sphingobacteriaceae > Parapedobacter. Next base: position 17,369 of record JBBCJB010000009.1, on the reverse strand, counting down.
CGTACCGGCGGTGGTGCGGATGCTGTAGTAGTAACCGCCTACGGGCACCAAACGCCCCTTGAACGTGCCGTCCCACGGATTGTCCGTGCCGCGCGACCGGAAGACTTCCTGCCCGTTGCGATCCACCACGAAGAGTTCCAATTGGGGGTCGTATTCCAGCCCGCTGACCGCCCACGCGTCGTTGATGCCATCGCCGTTGGGCGAGAAGGCGTTGGGGATGGTCACCTCCGCGCACGACTGCCGGACCACGAACGAGGTGGTTGCCCAACAGCCGTTGGCATCCTGCACGCGGAGCGTATACGTGCCGGGCGTCGCGATCTCGACATCGGCGCCTTGGCTCATCCCCCCGCTCCACGCGTATGCCGCATAGCCCGAGGGGGCCGATAGCCGTACCGGCCGGCGTTCCTGCGGGCAGACCACCGTGTCGGGAATCCGAGGTGCATCGAAGGGTTCGCGCATCGTAACGGTGACATCCGTTTCGTCCGAACAACCCGCGGCGTTGGTAAGCGTAAGCGTATATACGCCGGCGGCGCCCACTTCGATGGATCGGGTCGTCTCGCCGGTAGACCACCGGTAGGCGTACGCCTCACCTGCCGGATGCGCGGCCGTCAGCGTAGTGGTGGTGCCGTGGCATAGCGGATCGCCGTGCGCGGCCTGGATCTGGGCCACCGGGAGGGTGACATACCGTATCACCAGCTCGTCGGATTCGACCGAGCAGCTACCCAGCGACAGCTCGACCTTGTAGTTGCCGTTGGCCGTCACCCGCAACGTCGTGTCGCTTTCGCCCGGAATGAGCACGCCGTCGCGATACCAGCGTTTGGTGACCGCCACGGGATACCCCCGGACCGTGAGCGTCCGCGTCCGCCCTTCGCAGACCAGGATTTCCTCATCGGAAGAATCAGGCTTGTCCAACGGGTATTTCCAGACAAACACGCGATCCGTAAAAACCGGGGCGCCGCCACCAACGCTGATACGGGCATGATAATGGCCAGTCAGCCTAGCCACGTGTGAAGCCGACACCTGGCCGTTGATCGGGGCGCCGTTGAAGAACCATTGATACACGTAGCCGGGCTGCCCATCGCGGATTTCAAGCGGATAATCCTCGGTTTGGCAGACGTATACGGTATCGGGGTAATCAAATGTAACGATGGGCTCGTCGGCAAGCTGCGCCATTGCGTGGGCACACGGCAGGCCGCTCGCCAGCACCAGCAGCACGCCTACACCAAACCATCGACCGTTCATCCTGGACATCGAAATCGGTATGCTAGGGAATCGCCAGCGCCTCGCGTTCGCGCTTGGGCAGCGCCGCCACCACCAACGCATAGCTGTGATCGACCAGGCCCGTCAATTGCCGTTCGGTCAACGCGCCGTTGCAGGCCACCTCATTCCAGTGGCGCTTGTTCATGTGGTAGGCCCCCTTGACGGCATGCGGGTATCGATCGCGCAATTCGAGGGCATGGTCGGGATCGCACTTCACGCTGAACGACAGCGGTTGGCTGTCCAGCCCGGTAAGCAGGAACACCTTGCCGCCCACCTTGAAGACCAAGACCTCCGGCCCGAATGGGCAGCTCTCCGTCACGCCCGGCTTGCCGAGGCAATAATCGCGCAGTTGTTCGATATGCATTCCCCAAAAGTAATAAATAGTTGGAAAGACGCCCAAATGACACATTGTCATGGCACCGTCAGGCCTTCCTGACGCCCTAGCGCGCTTCGGGTGTTAATTGGCACATCCTACGTGATTGGCACAGGGCTTGTTACATCCCTATACAATACAATTGATTTATCATCAACGTAAAAAAAAGAAACAACGATATGGCAAAAATCATCGGAATCGACTTAGGAACTACCAACTCTTGCGTAGCCGTGATGGAGGGTAACGAGCCGGTAGTCATCACCAACAACGAGGGCAAGCGCACCACGCCCTCGATCGTGGCATTCGTGGAGAATGGCGAGCGCAAGGTAGGCGATCCTGCCAAACGCCAGGCCATCACGAATCCGAAAAAGACCGTTTACTCCATCAAGCGGTTCATGGGCACCAACTTCGACGAGGCGGGCAAAGAAGCGAAACGCGTACCGTATTCGGTCGTGAAGGGCGACAATAACACGCCTCGCGTCGAGATCGACGACCGCAAGTACACCCCGCAGGAAATCTCGGCGATGATCCTGCAGAAGATGAAGAAAACCGCCGAGGATTTCCTGGGCCAGGAAGTGACGGAAGCCGTGATCACCGTACCGGCATACTTCAACGACGCCCAGCGCCAAGCCACCAAAGAAGCCGGTGAAATCGCCGGTTTGACGGTGAAACGCATCATCAACGAGCCGACGGCCGCGGCGTTGGCCTACGGACTGGACAAGGCGAACAAGGACATGAAAATCGCCGTGTTCGATTGCGGCGGCGGTACGCACGACGTATCCGTGCTTGATTTGGGCGACGGCGTATTCGAAGTGAAATCGACCGAGGGCGACACGCACCTGGGCGGCGATGACTTCGACCAGGTCATCATCGATTGGCTGAACGACGAGTTCAAGAACGACAACAGCGGTTTCGACCTGAGCAAGGACCCGATGGCGTTGCAACGCCTGAAAGAAGCCGCCGAAAAGGCCAAGATCGAGCTGTCGAGCTCGTCATCCACGGAAATCAACCTGCCGTACATCACGGCAGACCAGACCGGCCCGAAGCACCTCGTGCGCACGTTGAGCCGCGCCAAGTTCGAACAACTGGCCGACAGCCTCATCAAGCGCACCATCGAGCCTTGCAAGTCGGCCCTGAAGAACGCAGGTTACTCGCCCTCGGATATCGATGAGATCATCCTGGTGGGCGGATCCACCCGCATCCCGGCCATCCAGGAAGCGGTCAAGAAATTCTTCGGCAAGGAGCCTTCCAAGGGCGTGAACCCCGACGAAGTGGTGGCACTGGGCGCCGCGATACAAGGCGGTGTGCTCACCGGCGAAGTGAAGGATGTGTTGCTGCTGGACGTGACCCCGCTTTCGCTGGGCATCGAAACGATGGGCGGCGTGATGACCAAGCTCATCGACGCCAACACGACCATCCCGTCCAAGAAAACGGAAGTGTTCTCCACGGCTTCGGACAACCAGCCTTCGGTGGAAATCCACATCCTGCAGGGCGAGCGCCCGATGGCCGCGCAGAACCGCACGATCGGCCGTTTCCACCTGAATGACATCCCGCCCGCACCGCGTGGCGTACCGCAGATCGAGGTCACGTTTGACATCGATGCCAACGGTATCCTGCACGTATCGGCCAAGGACAAGGCGACGGGCAAGGAGCAGAAGATCCGTATCGAAGCGTCATCCGGCTTGACCGAAGAAGAGATCAAGAAGATGAAGCAGGAGGCCGAAGCCAATGCCGAGGCGGACAAGAAGGCGAAAGACGAAATCGACAAGCTGAATGCCGCCGATGCGCTGATCTTCTCGACCGAGAAGCAGTTGAAGGAATACGGCGACAAGCTGCCGGCCGACAAGAAAGCGCCGATCGAGGACGGGTTGAAAAAACTGAAGGACGCGCACGCGGCCCGGGATTTCGCCACCATCGACGCCGTGCAGGCCGAGTTGCAGAACGCCTGGAATGCGGCATCCGAAGACATGTACAAGCATGCGCAGGAAGCCGGTGCCGGCGACGCCCAACAACCCGAAGGCAATGCCGGTCAGTCGGCGAGCGGCAGCGCTGACGACGTGACCGACGTGGAATTCGAGGAAGTGAAGGACGACGAGAAGAAGTAAATAGAAACTTCCATCATAAAAAAACCTCGCAGGCCCGGTGCCTGCGAGGTTTTTTTATTTCGGCATCTAACGCCTGGGACTAAAAAAGCTTCTCGGGATAGACCTTGTCATTCACCAGCTTGGCGATGCTTTCCTGCACGATGGGCTTATCTTCAGGATACGTCACGCCGAACCACTTCTGTGAGGTCGGCAACACCTTGAAGGTCGCCTTGCCCGCCTTGATCAATTCGTCGGCCACCTTCGGGATCAGGAACTCCGATTTCGGGTTGTCCTCGTTGGCCGGCACGAACGCCTTGAACAGCGCTTCACTCACCTTGAAGATCGCGGGCGTGAATCCCCAGAAATTCATGGACACCCGGCTGCTGCGCGGCAGCTCCGTCTCTACGCCATCCTCTTCGAAGAAGATGCGCTTTTCGCCGTCCACTTCCTTGAAATAGACCTTCAGGCGCTCGTTGATCTCGGTCATGTTGCCGTTGTCGTCCACTTCGCACACCCCCCGGGATACCGAACCGTGATCGGAAAGCGTCTTGTCGATCTGGTACCCCATCAAGGAGAACTGGCTGTCGGTTACCTCGGTGGTGAGGAACTTCGCCATCTTCTCGAAGGCCTCCGAACCGTAGAAGTCGTCGGCGTTGATCACGCAGAACGGTTCGTTGACCTGGTTGCGCGCCGACAGCACCGCATGGGCCGTGCCCCACGGCTTGGAGCGTTCGATCTGCTTGTCGATGCCGAAAGGCGACAGGTCGTAGCTTTGGTATACGTAGTCGGTCTCGATCTTGCCGGCCAGCTTGGGTTCGAAGATTTCCTTGAATTTGTCGGCGAATTCCTCGCGGATGATGAAGCTCACCTTCCCGAAGCCCGCACGGATGGCATCGTAGATGGAATAGTCAATGATGGTTTCGCCGTTGGGCCCAAACGGATCGATCTGTTTCATGCTTCCGTAGCGGCTGGCCATTCCGGCCGCCAGGATCAACAAGGTGGGTTTACTCATATTTATATATCAATGTATTTGCAAAGTCTGCCCAAACTTAGGCAAAGTTCCAAAGAAAAAAAAATCGATTGACCGATGGGGTAAATGCAATCGGTTGTGCTACCTTTGGTTTTCACGACCGCCATGACGAAACGAATGCCACTGTTTTACCGATCGCTGGCCGCGCTGCTCATCGCCGCCGCCTGCCAACCCGGCCAACCCGGCCAGCGGGCCGCCGCAGGCCGTCCCAACATCATCGTCATCTACCTCGATGACCTGGGCTATGGCGACGTGGGCGCCTACGGCGCCACGGCCCTGCAAACCCCCAACATGGATCGCTTGGCCGCGGGCGGACTACGGTTCACGAATGGCTATGCCTCGTCGGCGACCTGCACCCCCAGCCGTTACGCCCTGCTCACGGGCGTGTACCCCTGGCGGAACAGCGCTGCCAAGATCCTTCCGGGAACGGCGCCGCTGGTCATCGATACGCAGCAGCAGACCCTGCCGAAGCTGCTCCGGCAAGCCGGCTACCACACGGGCGCGGTGGGCAAATGGCACCTCGGGCTCGGCACCGGCCACGTGGACTGGAACGCACGCATCACGCCCGGGCCGAATGAAGTGGGCTTCGACCACGCCTACATCATGGCGGCCACCCAAGACCGGGTACCGACCGTGTTCATCGAAGACGGCCTGGTGGTCGGCGCGGATGCCAATGACCCCATCCAGGTGGATTACGCGACCAATTTCGACGGCGAGCCCACCGGCCTGGACAATCCCGGGCTGCTGCGGATGCGCTGGCACCACGGCCACAACAACAGCATCGTGAACGGCATCCCCCGCATCGGCTTCATGAAAGGCGGCGAACAGGCCAAATGGGTGGATGAAAACATGGCCGACACCTTCCTCACCCGCGCGCAGGATTATATCCGGCGGCACCACGGTGAGCCCTTCTTCCTGTACTATGCCATGCACCAACCGCACGTACCGCGTACGCCCCATCCGCGTTTCGTGGGCTCGTCGGGCCTGGGCCCGCGCGGCGACGTCATCGTGGAGGCAGACTGGTGCGTGGGCGAGTTGCTGAACACCCTCGACGAGGAAGGGTTGCTCGACAACACGCTCATCATCTTCTCGAGCGACAACGGCCCCGTGGTGAACGACGGTTACCACGACGATGCCGTTGAAAAGCTCGGCGACCACCGGCCCGCCGGACCCTTGCGCGGCGGCAAGTACAGCCTGTACGAAGCCGGCACGCGCGTGCCCTTCATCGCGCATTGGCCCGCACGCATCCAACCGGGCGTCTCGGATGCCCTCATCTGCCAGCTGGACCTGCTGGCGTCGCTGGCCAAGCTGACCGGCCAGCAAGCCACGGCCCAGGACAGCCAGGATTTGCTCGATGCCCTGTTGGGCGACAGCCCGGACGGGCGCGAATCGCTGATCCTGGAAGCATCGTCGCGCACCGCGCTGCGCAAGGGCGACTGGGTGATGATCCCGCCCTACGATGGCCCGCAACGCAACGACCAAGTAGGCATCGAATTGGGCAACGCCAAGGGTTACCAATTGTACAACCTCCGGGACGACATCGGGCAACGGGACAACCTGGCGGAAACCGCACCGGCAACGCTGCAGGAAATGATCGAAAGCTATCGGGCGTTGCGCGGGGCGCAGGGCGCCGCCGAGCCGTTGAAATTGGAGTAAGCAACACAAGGGAACCGTTCGTTGCGCGAAGGCATCGTCGAAAAATGTGCGGAAATCAGGCGTGCGACCGCTCTCGTTTTGTTTACAATTTCAGCCGATTCACCAACTCATGGAAATATGCCGGCCTCCAAATATCCAGCGCACTGGCATCCCTAACGAAGCGCCGGATATCGTCTTTCACGTATTGCATGTTTACTTGATCGATTTTATCCGCCAGCAGTACCCTAAACTCGGCTTCCGTGATGCCATCTTGCGGCCAATCCCCACTGTCTCGCGCCCTCGCGGCAAAGTGCGATAGGTTCAACCGAACCCCCTTACGTATATACCATTCCATATCGTACCAATCCCTACCCTTCACGTTCTTTCCCCATTTGCGGAACAACAGGGCATGCATCTTGCCAGCAAACAGATCAGGTAACGTAAAACACTTTACATAAAAGGAAAAGGGCCGAAGCAACAGTTTATTTTCGGTTTCAAAACCCGATGGAGGGTCTTTGTCCACCTCGATTTTGACTTTGATCGACGCCACCTGGCCAAGTCCGCTTTGGGGGATGACCCCCTCCAGGACAAGTTCGCGCCATATGGTCTCCGATTTCAGGAATGCCGAATCGATGTGGCTCTCGACCGATTTCACTTTTTCCCTGACCGACACTTTCATCCCCAACGCGTCGAACTCCTGGGTAATCGCATCCTGGTATCGCGTGAGCGAAAATGACTGATCCGGGTGCATCAATGAAAAATCAAGATCTTCCGAAAATCGATCCAAGCCATGGAATATGCGCAGGGCCGTTCCGCCATAGAACGCTGCCTTTTCGAAAAAGCCCGCTCGATACAGTCCGGCCAAGGCAACTTCTTGCATGATTTCACGCAATGCGTCCTTGGCGTCTTGTGTATTGGCGGGTTTATAATCGTCGAGCCATTCCTTTATCATAACCGTGTAATCATGTCAATCATCTTTGCCAAGCTCTCACTTTTGGGTGCATGCGGAAGCCATTCGGTCATCCGATCCGTATCCAGTGCATTCAATCGCTCTTCATCCATCCGCATTCCGTCAATCAGGTATTCACGAACACCCTTCTCACTTCTGAAAATCACCCCCTTTGTAGCCACGATTTTGTCGCACAGCGCTTTTTCTGGGCTTGCAATAATCGTGCATTGGTCGGCGGCAAGCTGCGCGCTGTCCAATCCATAAGCGTAGTAAGGCAACGGGAGATGCGTGTATGAAAACGTACCCAGCGGCGTCTCAAACATCCTGGAGGCCTTGGTGGTCATTGAAGCGATTTCATGCACCCGTTCGGGAATCATGCCGTAGTGAGAAAGCGCCGTTTCCACGGATACATAGCTCGGGCCAAGTAGGTGGTTGGCGATCAGAAAGCGCTCAACCCGCAACCCTTCGATGGCGGGCCCCGCTACATAAATCCCCTTTTTAACGGCCTGCAACAACCCCTCTTCCTTCAACGCATTTATTTTGTCATTAGGCCGCTTGTATCCAGAAAGCCATGACAACAGGAGATGGCGGGGTAAGACCTGCCCTGCATGCGCTTGTATCAATCGGTCTATCGTCACGCCACAAATGTAAATATTTAATAAGATAATCGAAAAAAAACCGATTATCTTATTAAATATTCACACTCCTATTCTCTTTCCTGTTACTGGATCATGTTTCGGCGCGTCGCTTTTTTCAACTAAATTTCTTTTTCCCAACCGAATGGCCGATCTTTGATTCAACCAGTCAAAAGTGGACGGAATGGAACCGGCACCTAACATCGATGAAAAGGACCTGCTGCTGAAGCTACGGGAGGGCGACTACCGCGCGTTCGAGGCGCTTTACGACCGCTACCGGATCCGGCTGGCGGCGAACATCCACCGGCTCGTCAAATCCGAGGGACTCGCCGAGGACCTGCTGCAGGACCTGTTCATGAAGGTGTGGGAGACGCGCGCGCAACTCGACGCGGCGAAATCGTTCCGCTCCTACCTGTTCCGCATCTGCGAGAACCTCGTGTACGACCTGTTCCGCAGGGCGGCGCGCGACAAGCGGATGCAGGAACACTTCATGCAGCACCGCACCGAGATCTACCGGCACATCGAGGAAGGCATCGCCTACAAGGAGACGGCTGCGCAACTGGAACAGGCCATCGCGTCGCTTCCGCCCCAATGCCGCAAGGTCTTCGAGCTGTTCAAGATCGAAGGGAAGAGCTACCAGGAAATCAGCGAACTGCTCGGCATCAGCGTCTCCACGGTGAACAACCACGTGGCCCGCGCCAACCGGCTGCTGAAGGCGGGCCTATCGGGCGGCAGTGCCCTGCTGGTGTACGGCTGCGCCTCGGCGATGCTGTCGGGGTTGTGAGGGGGATAAAGCGATTATTTTCAAAACTGCTCTTTTTGCAAAGCACTATGAGGTATTGATGGATTCCGCACCATAGGCGCTTAAAAACTATATAGGAAAACACGGGTGTACAGCCACGTCCCTCCCGATCAAAATCAGCATACGACAAAAACTTAAAACACTCAAAAACAGATACATAAAAAATAAACCAAAATTATTTCAAAAAAAATCACTTTTCAATTAGGTAGTTTGCCCCTCCCGATCGTAATAGCTGTAAAAGGACGTCGTGGAAAGACACTCACCGCTTCAGGAACTCTTCGGAAAAATGCTTGATGGCACCATCAGCGAGCAGGAATTGCAGGCATTGCTGGATCATTTCCAACTGGGCGATGACCGCGAGGCGCTGCTACGGCTCGTCCGGCAGCAGGTGGAAAGCGAAGCCCCCCTCTCCGACCGCGAATTCGCCAAGTATAACCGGATGACGAACCGCGTGAAGAACCGGTTGCGCCGCGACCTGGACAACCGGCCCCGTAGACTGCGGCGGTGGCTGCCGTATGCGGCCGCAGCCGCCATCCTCCTGGCAGTCGGTTGGCTGCTGCTAGTCGATAGTCGTCAGTCGTCAATCGATGGCCTCGCCGCGACGAATATCCTACCTGGCGGCAACCGCGCCACCTTGACCCTTGCCGACGGCCGTGTCATCAACCTCGACGAAGCCCAGACCGGAATCGTAGTCGGAGCCGAAGACATCACCTACGACGACGGATCCGTCGTTAGTACAGTAGATCGCCCGCATGCAGGGCTGACGACTTATGACTTACAACTTACCACGCCAAAGGGCGGCCAATACCAGATCACCCTCCCCGACGGTTCCAAGGTGTGGCTCAACTCGGCTTCGACATTGAAATACCCGAGCCGGTTCTCGGAAGTTTCACGCGAAGTGTTTTTAGAAGGAGAAGCATTTTTTGATATTACGGAAATCCAAGGCACGCGCGACACGCGCGTGCCCTTCAAAGTCCTGACCTCCGGCCAAACCGTCGAAGTCCTCGGAACGGAGTTCAATGTTTCGGCATACCAGGATGAAGCCGAAACCAAAACCACCCTCGTGGAAGGCAAGGTCAACGTGACGCCCGGCACGCAGAATGGCCTTACGACTAAAGACTCAAGACTTACGACTAACATCCTCTCCCCCGGCCAACAAGCCACCATCCGCGGAGCGGTTATCGAAATCAACGACGTCGACGTAGGACAATACACCGCCTGGAAATCCGGCCGCTTCTCCTTCGCGGGCAAGCCCTTCGACCAGGTGATGCGCGAGCTGGCGCGGTGGTATGACATCGACGTACGTTTCGAAGGGGGCGTACCCGACAAGGAATTCTATGGCGGGGCATTCCGCGACCACGACCTGGCGTCGGTGCTGCTCCTGCTGGAGACCGCCGACGTGGACTACCGGATGGACGGACGGACATTGGTCATCAGCCATAAAGCGGGAGGTAACGGCACTGAATAACCGACAGACGCCCCGACTCGCGTCTCAAAAACAAGGGGAGTGCGCTAACACCCCCCTCAACCAGTCAAGTGATTAATACGTGCTGCTGAAACACGAGTGATTAACCAAATAACAAGTGCAAACTTAGGCAAAAGTTGCAACAGCAGCAACTTTGCCGATTCCCATCGGTCGCCGGAAGTTTGCCACTAACAATAGAACTGAATGAAAACACTTTACATCGTAAGGGTAATGAAAATACTTTTACTGTTCATGACCGCAGGTCTGCTGCACGTATCCGCTGCCGGTACCGCGCAGACGGTCACGCTTGCCGGTAGCAACCTCCCTTTTGAAAAGGTGCTGGATGCCATCCGGCAACAGGCGGGCTATGAGGTGGCCGTCGAGCTGGCCCACCTGCGGCAGGCCAAGCCGGTGACGGTGAAGGCCGAAAACATGCCGGTGGAGGCCTTCCTCGACCTCGTGCTCCAAGGCCAGCCAATGGAAGCGAAGGTGGCCAACAAGACGATTTATTTGTCGCGGAAGGAAGCGACTTCATCCCATTCCACCACTGGCGTCCCGAAGGTCGGGATGCCGAACGAACCGCCCAATGAAAACCTTAACCTCGCCTTCCCCGAAGTCCGCGGAAAAGTAGTTGATTCGTTGGGAAATCCGCTATCCGGCGCTTCCATTCGTGTGCTCGATGCGGAGGGAAACCGAACATCGCTACAAACGCAGACGGATCGGAATGGAGAATTTGTGTTGAAGAATGTGCCGGAGGGTGCCGTGCTGGAAATTGCATACATTGGGTATTTGACACTTGAAATCAAAGCCATCGCCAATATCGGTACAGTCGTCCTGCGGTCATCGCCTTCCGCGCTGGAGGAAGTGGTTGTGTCCACCGGCTATTGGGAAACATCGCGCAAGATGAGTCCAGGAAACATTACCAAGGTTATTGCCAGCGATATCGATCGCCAACCGGTATCCAATCCATTGGCTACCCTTCAGGCGCTCGTTCCTGGAATGGAGATCATACAGCAGAACGGGGTTCCTGGTGGTGGATTTACCGTTCGCATCCGGGGTCGCAACAGCATCGGTAATGGGAATGAGCCTTTGTATGTCATCGATGGCGTACCGTTTACTTCGACGGCGATGACTTCCGCTAATGCTTCCGGCGAAATCCTGCCCCAAGATGGCCTGAACGCGGGGGGCGTGAGCCCGCTCAACTACCTCAATCCCGCCGATATCGAAAGCATCGAAGTGCTGAAGGACGCCTCGGCCACAGCCATCTATGGCTCCAGGGGTTCGAACGGGGTCGTGCTCATCACGACGAAGAAAGGGAAGCCAGGCAAGACCCAAGTGACCATGAATGTTTATTCCGGCTTTTCGCGAGTACCGCGCTTCATCGATTTACTGAATCGCGAACAATACATGACCATGCGCCGCGAAGCAAAGCAAAACGACAATGCTCCTGTCAATGCTTCCGACTATGACCTAAATGGAACATGGGACACGACCCGGCATACGGACTGGCAGAAAGAACTGATCGGTGGTACCGCCAAAATCACCGATGCCCAGCTTGCTTTTTCCGGCGGCGCCGAACTCATCCAATTCACCCTCGGAGGCGGTTATCACCGTGAAACCACCGTCTTTCCGGGCAAGGATGCCGACCAACGTATCGCCGCTCATTTTTCATTGACCAACATATCGCGCGACAAAAAATTAAAAATCACCACTTCGGTCAATTATTCAGCCGGAAAAAGCAACCTTTTGGGCGCAGACCTAACCGGAAATGCCGTGACTCTTGTACCCGTTGCACCAGCCCTATACGATGATACTGGCAACCTGAACTGGGAAAATAATTCGTGGGAAAATCCACTGCGGTATCTTAAACGGCAATACAGTTCGAACACGGTTAACCTGATTGGGAATTCGGTGTTGACCTACGAATTCTTTACGGGGTTACGATTCCGGGCCAACGTTGGCGTGACCAACACCAAGCTGGATGCCATCAACGTTCAGCCAAAAAGTGCAAATAGTCCTACGCAAGCCGAAGCCATCGAACACCGTTCGGTCTTTGCGAACACCGATTTCCGGAATTGGATTGCGGAGCCACAACTCACCTATTCGAAACCGATTGGCAATGGGCAATTGGAACTGCTGGCAGGCGCTTCCCTTTTTGAACAAATCAGGGCAGCTAAGACTATGACAGGAATTGGCTTTTCGAGTGAGGCTTTGATGAAAAACCTAGGTGCGGCAACGACCATTCGGGGAGGCAACACCTACGAGCAGTATCGTTACGGTTCTGCCTTAGGGCGGATTAATTATACCTACGATAATAAATACATTATAGACCTCACCGGGAGGCGAGATGGATCAAGCCGCTTTGGCCCGGGCAAGCAATTCGCCAATTTCGGTGCAATCGGTGCAGCATGGATTTTTAGCGATCAGGCATTTGTCAAACAAAAAATGCCGTATTTATCCTACGGCAAACTGCGCAGCAGCCTCGGGTTAACCGGCAATGACCAATTGGGGGATTATGAATACCTCGACACTTATAGACCGGTTGTTGCTACCGGATATATGGGTAGTGTGGGTCTAGCCCCAGTCAGGCTCAGTAATCCCACCTTTGCTTGGGAGACTAACGTGAAATTTGAGACCGGCCTCGAACTCGGGTTTGTTGACGACCGATTCACTGCCGAAATCAGCTATTACCACAACCGATCTTCCAATCAGTTGATTGGCTATTCACTGCCCCCCACCACCGGCTTTACAAGCATCCGGGCCAACTTGCCCGCCACCGTGCAGAACTCAGGCTTCGAGTTTCTCCTGACATCCGTCAACATCGACCGATCCGACTTCAAATGGAAAGCGATGCTAAATCTCAGTATCCCAAGAAATAAGTTGGTCGAGTTTCCGAACCTTGAAGGATCGCCGACCTATGCAAACATGTTTGTTGTAGGCGAGCCGACAAGTATCCGAAAGCTTTACCGACACCTGGGTGTTGACTCGAATACGGGTATCCACCAATTCGAAGATATAAATGATGACGGTCGGCTCAATCAAGATGACCGCCATATTATAAAGAACTTGGGGCGGACTTGTTATGGTGGTATGCAAAACACCTTACAGTACAACGGTGTGGAGCTAATATTTCTAATTCAAGTCGTTCGACAGCTTGGAATGAACCCTAGAAGCGGTACTCCTGGGTACCCGACTCAGCTAAACCAACTTTTTTTAGACCGCTGGCGCCGAGTCGGCGATGAAACCGATGTACAGCGATTCGGCGTATCAAACCCCATATTTACAGCGTTCGAAAATTACATGGTCAGTGATGCTTATGTTATTGACAAATCATTTCTCCGGTTAAAAAATCTTTCCCTTTCATATACATTTATGGATAAATGCATCAAGCGAATCAACATCGGACAGGCGAGGGTGTTTTTGCAGGCGCAGAACCTGTTTACCTTGACAAGATTCAAGGGCTTCGATCCAGAAACTGCAGATCTAACACTTCCCGCTTTACGAACAGTTGCAATAGGTTTATCCATCACATATTGAGTTTAATAAGATAGTTTCGTAATGAAAAATCAGAGAAAATTGTATGGTATCGGCGTTTTCGCTAATCTCATATTTTTAATAAATTCTATGTCTTGCCGGGACTTTATTGAAATCCCACCGCCACGAACAGACTTAATTCGATCGACCGTGTTTGAAGGCGATGCCACAGCGCTCTCAGCCGCGGATGACATGTACGGCCAGATGCTTATTGGAGGTTTTGGTGGAGGATTCACCTACAGCTACACATTTTTGGGCGCATTATCAGCCGATGAACTGATTAATTTCATTTCATGGGATTTGGACTTCGTACAATTTAACGAATGCGCTATTTCACCGAGGAACTCAAATCTAGCCTATTTATGGGATGAGCCATACAAAATCATTTATCGAGCAAATGCGCTATTTGAGGGTTTGTCCAACGCTCAAAATATCTCTCAGGCTTTGAGCCAACAATTAATTGGGGAAGCTTTGTTTGTCCGTTCTTTTTGCTATTTCTATCTGGTCAACCTGTTCGGCGATGTGCCGCTTGTACTCACGACTGACTATGAAACCAATGCAGCCCTAGCTAGGGCGCCTACCGAGGTGGTATATGGACAGATAATCCGAGATCTGCTGGCAGCACGAGACTTACTGTCCAGCAATTATGCCAGTTCCCTGAGCGAGCGAGTAAGGCCCAATAGCGGTACGGTCTGTGCATTGTTGGCTCGTTGCTATTTATATACCGGCGAATGGCAAAAAGCCGAACAGGAATCATCCTTGTTGATTGAAAATTCGACATTATATAGTCTTGAGGCGGTCGGCAATGTCTTTTTTAAACAAAGCAAGGAAGCCATCTGGCAAATCGGAAAAATTACTGGGAATGCAAACGAGGGATTTCTATTTGATTTTCCAATATCTTTCAACTGTTCTTTGACGTCGGAATTCGTAGCTTCCTTCGAGCCTGGCGATGAAAGGAAATCAATCTGGATAAGAGTGGAAAATTTCGGGGACGATTATTTCTATCCTATAAAATACTACACACCGTCCACCACGCCCATTATAAAACACTCTATTGTGCTTCGCTTAGCCGAACAATACCTCATCCGTGCGGAAGCCCGTGCGCGATCAGGCGATGCCAATGGTGCCAAAGATGACATCAACGCCATCCGCAATCGAGCGGGTCTAGAGAACACAGCCGCCAGTGACCTGCCGTCCCTATTATTGGCCATTGAGGAGGAAAGACGACACGAATTATTCACCGAGTGGGGCGATCGATGGCTGGACCTAAAGCGGAACAACCGGCTGGATGCCGTCGTCGGTCCGTTAAAACCCGGCTGGCAACCGTATAAGCAACTTTACCCGATTCCGGAAAGCCAAATTTTAAACGCTCCAGCTATGCATGACGCACAAAATCCGGGCTATGAGCAGTAAATTAAAACTAAAAACGAGTATAATGATAATGACTAGGTTATTGACCGTCGGATATGTGGTAGTCTTATTGATGATCGGTATGCAAATCGGTCAAGCAACACAGTCTAGCTCCGAGATACCCAAAGTAGGCAAACCCCTTCCGGCTTTCACGTTAAACCACATCACGCATTACAAACTAAAAAAGGCGACTAACGGGGATTTCAGGGGGAAATGGCTTTTCCTCGACTTTTGGTTTACGGGGTGCAAGTCCTGCATAAAAAGTTTCCCGAAAGTTAGCGGATTCCAGGAAAGATTCGAAAGTGAAGCGGTCTTTATGTTGGTGGGATTGAACGACCAGAAGGACAACAACGGGATTGAGCAACTGTATGAACGCTTCCGAGAGCGGCAGGGATTGGTCATGTCTGCTGCCTATGACTCGGTGCTTGTGGATCAATGGGGTATCGGTGCCATGCCCTACATCATAGTGGTCGATCCGGGTGGCGTGGTCAGGGCAATTACCGATGGAAGGGACATGACAGCGCAAAAAATCCGGGACATCATGGATGGAAAAGAGGTTTCCTTCTTCCCACACGGTTCCGTCCGGGAGCAACTGGAATTCGATATGCACAACGCATTCGGCACAAAGGAAAAGCTTATCTATCAATCAATCCTTACACGTTGGAATGGAGAAAGTCAACACGCGATGGCCGATGACATTTCACATTGGATAAAGTATGTCAAAGCTGATGGCTTAAGGCTTGCAATGGTTCCACTGGATTGGCTGTATTTCTATGCCTATGCTGGTATGGATATCAGCAACCTACAGCCCCATGATTCTTTATTATATGCGACTTACTATCCTTTTGCCATCCACGAGGTTGCCGACCCCAGCCCATTCAAAGCTGACTTCTCAATGGATGTTGGAAAAGGCACCTACAATTACTTCCTGCGGATGCCGCCGGAGCGAACTAAGGCCGAGACATTGATGCAGCAGATGCAGACCGATTTGAGAAACGCATTCGGCTACGAAGCCGCGGTCGAGATCCGCAAGGTTCCGGTATGGAAAATTATCGCCCAACCGGGAGCAGCGGAAAGGCTGAATACGAAAGGCGGCACTCCGCTGTCTACCAACACGGACTCCTCGGGTGGTGCGGCCGGATTCACGCTCAAAAACCATAGCATTGGTTATCTGCTACAACTGGCAATGCATTACATCCGGATTAATCAACCGCCCTATTTCAACGAGACCGGCATCACCCACAACATCGACATCACCATGGACTGCGACATGACAAATCGCGAAGCCGTCATCAAGGAACTGCAGCGGAACGGCCTGGACTTGGTCATGGGTGAGAAAGAAATGAAGGTGGTCGTTATCCGGGATTCGAAATCCGAATCCGAAAACATAACGAAACATTGATTCGATAAAGCCAAATGCAGCAGCGGAACGAAAAATGACGTGTTTGCAAAGCAGTCCCTTGTTTCAAATCGGGGCGAGGGCTGCTTATTTCAAGTCCGGAAGACCGGAAGCAAAATACAAAACCACAACACAAAAAGAACCAATAACGATTCACCATGAACGACAACGAAAAGAAAGACCAACCCCTCTTCGCCTCGCTCACCCTGCACGACGGCCATGTCATCAAGATCTACGGCCACATGCCCGCATTGGAGTTGAAGAAGCTGATGGACGTGTTCACCAAACAGGTACGGGACAATCCGGAAATCGAGATAAACGATATCTACAACCAATAGATGAGGTAACGAATAACTGAAAACGACTACCCATGGACCGCACCACCGGCGAAGCCGTAAAACACATCCGGATAAAACAGGGACTCGACATCCCTACGCTGGCGATCATCCTCAACATCTCCAGCCTCCACCTCTTCGACATCGAGAACGACCGCTGCGAGCTGAGTTTCCTCGTGGCGCGGCGGCTGCTGGCCTTCGCGGGCACGACGATGGAGGGGTTCGCGGGGACGCTCTCCGACAAGGAGCTCGGCAGGACGGACTTCGCCCCGCTGAAGTATTGGCAGAAGAAGAGGAAACGGAAGCCGCTGAAAAACTTTTAGTCTGCATACCTTATGAAAACACAGCATTTCGAGATCCATTGGCCGGCGGACATGCGGCCCCAGAAAGCCTTTCCAACCGCGCTTCCCGACGTTTTCCAGCCCCTGTACACCGGGCTGGAAAACGCCTGGGTAAGC